>DASXCT010000036.1:0-121432 GCA_036491055.1 Allosphingosinicella sp. | reverse complement strand
CCATGCCCGTCATGCCGACGAGCACGCCCACCGCGAGGCCGGCGAGGACGAACTGCCAGGTCACAGCAGCTCGCGCTCCTCGAGGGCCGCGACGATGCGGTCGGCCGCCTCCTCGATCCCGAGCGACGCCATGTCGAGGTGCACCTCGGGGCTCTCCGGCGGCTCGTACGTCCCGCCGGCGCCGGTGAGGTTCTGGATCCCGCCCTCGCGCGCCTTCGCGTACAGGCCCTTCGTGTCGCGCTCCGCGGCGACCTCGAGCGGCACGTCCGCGAACACCTCGAGGAACTCGTCCTCGCCGAAGAGCGCGCGCGTCGTCGCGCGGTCGGCGCGGAACGGCGAGACGAACGCCGCGACGACGATCAGGCCCGCGTCGGTGAGCATCTTCGTCACCTCTGCGGCGCGGCGGTTGTTCTCCGCACGGTCGGCGTCGCTGAAGCCGAGGTCCTTGGAGAGGCCGTGGCGCAGGTTGTCGCCGTCGAGCATGAACGTGTGCCGGCCGAGCGCGTGCAGACGGCGCTCGACCGCGTTCGCGATCGACGACTTGCCCGCCCCCGGCAGGCCGGTGAGCCAGACGACGAAGGGCTGCTGCCCCTTCGCCTGCGCGCGTGCCGTGCGATCCACCTCGACCGACTGCCACGGAACGTTGTGCGAGCGGCGCAGCGCGAACTGCAAGAGCCCGGCGCCGACGGTGGCGTTCGTGATGCGGTCGATGAGGATGAAGCCGCCGGTGTCGCGGTTCTCGACGTACGGGTCGAAGGCGATCGGCTCGCTCAGCTCGAGGTTGACGACGCCGATCGCGTTCAGCTCCAGGTGGTTAGCGGCGATGCGGTCGAGCGTGTCGACGTCGAGCTTGTACTTGAGCGGCGCCACCGTCGCGGCGACCGTCTTCGTCCCCACGCGCATGAGGTACGTGCGCCCGCGCAGGAGCGGCTCGTCCGCCATCCACACGACCGTCGCCTCGAACTGGTCGCCGACCTGCGCCGGAGCCTCGGCCGGTGCGATGACGTCGCCGCGGCTGACGTCGATCTCGTCGGCGAGCGTGAGCGTGATCGCCTGGCCCGCGACCGCCCGGTCGAGGTCGCCGTCGAAGGTGACGATGCTCGAGACCGTCGTCTCCTGCCCGCGCGGGAGGACGACGACGCGGTCGCCGGCCGACACCGAGCCGCCGGCGATCGTGCCCGTGAACCCGCGGAAGTCGGAGCTCGGCCGGTTCACCCACTGCACCGGGAGCCGGAAGGGCGCGTCCTGCATGCGCTCCTGGTCGACCTCGACCGCTTCCAGGTACTCCATCAGCGTCGGCCCGCCGTACCACGGCATCGCGTCGGACGCGTCGACGATGTTGTCCCCGCGCAGCGCCGACATCGGGATGAGCGTCACGTCCTCGAGGCCGAGCTGCGCCGCGAACTCGCCGTACTCGGCCGCGATCTCCGCGAAGCGCTCCTCGGAGAAGTCGACGAGGTCCATCTTGTTCACCGCGACCGTGACGTGGCGGATGCCGAGCAGCCACACGAGATAGCTGTGGCGGCGCGTCTGCGTGAGCACGCCCTTGCGCGCGTCGACGAGGATCAGCGCGCAGTCGGCGGTGGAGGCGCCCGTGACCATGTTGCGCGTGTACTGCTCGTGGCCGGGCGTGTCGGCGACGATGTACTTGCGCGTGTCGGTGGAGAAGAAGCGGTACGCGACGTCGATGGTGATGCCCTGCTCGCGCTCGGCGGCGAGGCCGTCGAGCAGGAGCGCGTAGTCGAGGTCGTCGCCCTGCGTGCCGACGCGCTTGGAGTCGACCTCGAGCGCGGCGAGCTGGTCCTCGAACAGCAGCTGCGACTCCCACAGGAGGCGGCCGATGAGCGTCGACTTGCCGTCGTCCACCGAGCCGCAGGTGATGAAGCGCAGCAGCGACTTGCGCTGGTTCGCTTCGAGGAACGCCTCGATCTCGATCCGCGCGGCGTCGGCGGCGTTCAGGCTCTTGAGGGCCGTCGCCACTATCTCACCGTCACCCCGGCCCTTCGACGCCGCCTGTGGCGGCGCTCAGGATAAACTTCGGCGGAGCCGAAGGCCGGGGTCCCAGCGGGTGGAGAACGTCGGCGCCCGTAGCGACCTGGGACCCCAGCCTTCGCTGGGGTGACGGTAAGGCGGCCCACACCCGTCATTCCCGCGAAAGCGGGAATCCAGACGAAGGCGGTGCCCGAAACAGAGTCAGACTGGATTCCCGCTTTCGCGGGAATGACGGAAAGGGGGGCGGGCGAAGGACGCCGACGCCTTCTACCCGCTGGGATCCCGGCCTCCGCCGGGATGACATGATCGCGCGCGCTCATGTCAAAAATACCCCTCCTGCTTCTTGCGCTCCATGCTGGCGGCGCCGCCATCGCGGTCGATGGCGCGGCCCTGGCGTTCGGAGGTGGTGGCGGCCAGCATCTCCTGGATGATCTCGGCGAGCGTTGCCGCCTCGCTCTCGATCGCGCCGGTCAAAGGATAGCAGCCGAGGGTGCGGAAGCGGATCGAGCGCTCCACCGGCATTTCGCCGTCGCGGAGCGGAAAGCGATCGTCGTCGACCATGAGGAGCAGGCCGTCGCGGTCGACCGTCGGCCGCGGCGCCGCGAGGTAGAGCGGCACGATCGGGATGTCCTCGGCATAGATATATTGCCAGATGTCGAGCTCGGTCCAGTTGGAGAGCGGGAAGATCCGGATCGTCTCCTTCGGCCCCTTTTTCGCATTGTAGAGGCTCCACAGCTCCGGCCGCTGGTTCTTCGGGTCCCAGCGATGGCTGGCCGAGCGGAAGGAGAAGATGCGCTCCTTGGCCCGGCTCTTCTCCTCGTCGCGCCGCGCGCCGCCGAAGGCCGCGTCGAAACCATGGAGGTCGAGCGCCTGCTTCAGCCCTTCCGTCTTCCACATATCGGTGTGGAGCGCTCCATGGTCGAACGGGTTGATGCCGAGCCTTTCCGCCTCCGGGTTGCGATGGACGATCAGCTCCATGCCGCTTTCCGCCGCGACCCGGTCGCGAAGGGCGTACATGTCGCGGAACTTCCAGGTCGTGTCGACGTGGAGCAAAGGAAAAGGCGGCGGCGCGGGGAAGAAGGCCTTGCGCGCCAGGTGCAGCATCACCGCCGAATCCTTGCCGATCGAATAGAGCATGACCGGCCGTTCGGTCTCGGCGACGACCTCGCGCATGATCTCGACGCTCTCCGCCTCGAGCTCATCGAGATGGGTGAGGCGGTCGCGGGCGAAGCGTGCGGGGGCGTTCACGAGGCAAGGGCTTTCGGGAAGCAAAGGATGGCCGGCGCCGCAGCGGCGGCGAATTCGCGGGCAACCCAGCCGATCAGGATGGCGACCGGCGCTCCGGCGGGCAGGTCGGCGGCGCGTTCGGCGATGTCGGCGATCGTGCCGGCGGCGCGCGCTTCCTCGGGCAAGGTCGCGGAGGCGATGGCGACCGCCGGCGTCGCGGGATCGAGGCCCTTGGCGCGCGCGCGGCGGACGAATTCGCCCAGCGTCCCGCGCGGCATGTAGAGGATGGTCGTCGCCTTGCGGTCGGCGACGGCGCCCCAGTCGATATCGCCCGGCAGCCGTCCATCGGCGCCATGGCCGGTGACGAACTGGACCCGCCGCGCGCGCTTGCGCTCGGTCAGCGACAGGCCGAGCGACGCGGCGGCGCCCTGGGCGGCGCTGATCCCCGGCACGACCGAGACCTTCACACCGGCGGCGCGGCAGGCCGCGATCTCCTCCGCCGCGCGGCCGAAGATCAGCGGATCGCCACCCTTCAGGCGCACGACCGTCTCGCCCGCGCGGGCGAGCGCGACGAGGCGCGCGTTGATGTCGCTCTGTTTGCACGACGGGCCGTGGCCCTTCTTGCCGACGGCGATCCTTTTCGCCTCGCGCCGCGCCAGCTCCAGCACCTCCGGCCCGACGAGATCGTCGTAGAGGATGATCGTCGCCGCCTGCAGCGCCCGCACCGCCTTCAAAGTCAGCAATTCCGGATCGCCGGGGCCCGCGCCGACCAAAGTGACGCTGCCGGCGGCCGGCTGCGCCGTGCCTTCGAGCAGTGTTGCGAAATCCGTTTCGTCGGGCGCGCGGCCGGCATGGGTCCAGGCGGCCTCGGTGAAGCGCTGCCAGAAGGCGCGGCGATCGGCGAAGCCGGCGAGGCGTTCCTTGAGCCGCGGCCGCCAGGTCTTGGCCGCCCGCGCCCAGGCGGAGAGGCCGGGCGGCAGCACGCTCTCGATCCGCGCCCGGATCGACTGGCCGAGCATCGGCGCGGCGCCGTCGGTCGAGATGGCGAGCAGGATCGGGTTGCGGTTGACGATGGTTCCGAACTGGACGTCGCAAAAAGCGGGCTGGTCGATCAGGTTGACGGGTACGCCCGCGGCCCGGGCGGCCGCTGCGAAGCGAATTGCCTCCGTCTCATCCGGCAGGTCGGCCACGGCAAGCGCGGCGCCTCCCAGACCCGCCGGGGTCCAGTGCTGCAGCCGAACGACGTCCGCCCCGGCGGCGGCGATAAGCTCCGCCTTCCATTCGGCGCCCTCCGAGGTGCCGACGACGACGACTTTCCGCCCCGACAGTTTGTGGAAGAGCGGCAGGCTCGGCAGCGGCGCGATTCGCGCATGGGTAGATTGAAGCACCCTCCCCTCCTCACTCCCCTCCCTGGAAGGGAGGGGAGCGGGCCGCGCTAAGGACCGTTCGGGGAACGGTCCAGCGGCCCGCTGGTGGGTAGGCCGCGCAGCGGCCCCTGCCGCAGGAGTAGGTGCACCCTCAGGGCCATCGAGGCCCTTCGGCTGCGACCCACCAGTGGCCCGCACTAAGGGCCGTTCGGGGAACGGCCCATCGGGCCACTCCCCTCCCTGAGAGGGAGGGGGAATATTAGTGTCGAGTGCCATCACGCGACCGCCTTCGCCCGCACCAAGCGGCCGTCGGGCCCCAAATGCAGGCCGCATTCGCGCGCTTCGTCGCGTTCCCACCACCAGCGGCCGGCCCGCTCCGGCTCGCCGGGGGCGACGGCGCGGGTGCAGGGTTCGCAGCCGATCGAGAGGAAGCCGTCGGCGTGCAGCGGGTTCATGGGCACGCCCAATTCCGCGCAGGCGGCGGCGACGCGGGCGCGGGGCCAGTCGAACAGCGGCGCGAGCTTGATCAGCCCGCGCGCCTCGTCCCAGCCGGCGAGCGCCACGTCCGCACGCTCGTCCGACTGGTCGGCGCGAAGCCCCGTCACCCAGGCGGAGGCGCCGGCAAGCGCCCGGCCGAGCGGCGCGACCTTGCGTACCGCGCAGCAGGCGAGCCGCGCATCCTTCGAATAATAAAATCCGTTGACGCCGGCGTCGCGGACCATCGCCCCCAGCGCCGCCGCATCGGGATGCCAGGATTGGATGCGGATTCCGTAGCGCTCCTCCGTCTCCTGCCACAGCTTGTAGGTCGCGGGGAAAAGCCGGCCGGTGTCGAGCGTCGCCACCTCGATCGGTAGCCCTTCGCTCAGGATATGATGGGCGATGAGCTGGTCCTCGATCCCGAAGCTGGTGGTGAAGACGAGTCGCCCCGGCACGATCTCGGCCAAGGCAGCCAGCCGCTTCGCCACGCTCGCGCCCGCCACGGCGAGAAGCTGCAGCCGCGCGAGCAAGGCGCCGGCCTCGCTTGCCCGGGACAGCGGCCCGACGCGGAGAACGGCGCTTCCGTCCATTCGACCCTTACCCCTTGCTTAGAAAATTATTCCCTTTGAAGCCAAAGACCGCCCGCGGCCGGGAACCGGCGAAGGAGGCTCGGCTTGCCTCCGCAGAGATATTCCTCTGTAGAAGGGCGATCAATGCGCACGCGACAATAACAAGCCTGTTGCGCCGCAGCGTCGAATTTGTAGAAGATTATTCCAATTTGGCGGGAGACCTTGGATGGATGCCACCGACCTCAAGATCCTCTCGATCCTCCAGGAGGATTGCTCGCTCCCCGTGGCCGAGGTGGCGAATCGGGTGAACCTCTCGCAGACGCCCTGCTGGCGGCGCATCCAGCGGCTCGAGGAGAGCGGGGTGATCGCCCGCCGGGTGGCCCTGGCCGATCCGGAGCGGATCGGCTTCGGCCTCTCCGTCTTCGTCGAGATCGAGACGGGCGATCATTCGGACGCCTGGCTCGCCCGCTTCGCCGAGGCCGTGCTCGACATGCCGGAGGTGATGGAAGTCTATCGGATGGCCGGCGACGTCGACTATCTGCTGCGCATCGCGGTCACGTCGATGGCCGATTACGACCGTTTCTACCGCCAGCTCATCGCATCGGTGCCGCTCAAGAACGTCACCTCCCGCTTCGCCATGGAGCGGGTCAAGTTCACCACCGCTTATCCGGTGCGCCACGAGCCGGGCTGAGGCGCCCGCGGCCGTCATTGCGAGCCCGGCGAAGCCGGGAGAAGCAATCCAGAGCGGCGTTTGAGGCAACGGGCTGGATTGCCGCGTCGCGGTGCGGGTTGGAGACGCCGGACTGGATTGCCGCGTCGTTTCGCTCCTCGCAATGACGGCCTGCGGGGCAGGCCGCCACTTATCCACAGTCCATCCACAGCGCGATCCCCACGATTCATCGGGTGGGGCCAAGATTCCGCTTGTGCGACTCGGTCGGGGGTGAGAGCTTCCCATTTCGCGGTCGGAGCGGCCGGTTGGAAACGACAGGAGCTCAGGATCGCCGTTACGGCCGGAGCGACGAAGATCGCAAGATCGGAAATCGTGTAAAGCGGTAGCGGGGCGAGCGAGGAAGAAGCGCGAGGCAAAGGCGCAAGCCGATGCCGAACCCACTTTCCGGACCGTCCGGCGACAATCGGGCCCCGGCCCAGGCGTCGCGGAAGAGATGTCGCCGAGCAGCAATGTCCGGCAATGTCTCGACAGGGGGCCTGCTCCAGCAGCAATGCGAAGGCAGGTAACCCGATCGGGAAGGAACGGATCGCAAGATCCGGGAGACTCCGATCCGCCGAGCGAAGAATGATTTTCCCTCGTGGAAGATCATCTGGAACTCAGGAAAGTGGCGGCTGGCAGCAATGCCAGCCGCCATTATCGTTTCTGGGGCCCGTGTGGTTCGAAGCGCCCCTCAGGATTTCGGCGCTTCGGACGGAGACGCAGCCCGCGGGGCCGGCGGCTTGATCTCGGTCGATTGCGACCAGACCACCTGCCATTGGCCGTGGCGGCGCTCATAATAATCGGTGTGCCAGTAATTCGCCTCGTAGCGGCCGCCGTGCAGGCGGACCGCGGCGGCAAGCCGGTAGCGCAGGATCGCGGCGTCGGGCCCGGCGCGGCGGACGGCGATCGGCCCGGGCGCCAGCGCCAGGTAGAAGCCCCTGCCGGCGGAGCGCACCTCCGCCGCCTTGTCGTCGATCGTGCCATAGGGGCTGATCAGATGATAATCGTCGGCGGTGAGGCGCTCGACGATCGCCGGCTCCCCATTGACCAAAGCCTCGACCCGCCGGCGCTCGATCGCCTGCATCTGCGCGACGAAGGCCTCGGGTCCGGCATTGGTCTGCGCCGCGGCCGGGCCGACCCGCAGCAGCACCATCCCCGCGGCGGCGACCGCCACGGAAGCGGCGCAGGCGACAATGCGGCTTTTCACTGGACTCATCTTGTCCTCCCTCTCTGATTGGGCGCGGCGCAGCGGGGCCAGAGCATGGCGATCGGTACCGCCTCCGCGAGCGCGCCATAGCCGTTATCGTTCGGATGGAGATGGTCGCCGCTGTCGTAGCGGGGCTGGAGCCGGCTCGGATGCTCGGGGTCGCGAAGCACGCGGTCGAAGTCGACGATGCCGTCGAAGGCGCGGCTGTGGCGGATCCAGTCGTTCACCTGCCCCCGCACCGTCTCCTTCGCGGCCGAATAGAGGCCCGGCGTCAGCGTCGCCCCTTCGAACGGCGGCATGGTGGTCCCAAAAATAAAATGGCCGTTCCGCCGGGCGAGCGCGATCAGGCGCTGGTAGCCGGCGATCAGATCCTGGGCCGAAACGCTTTCGCCAGCCGGCGTGAAGGCGCCCGGAAAGCCGAGATCGTTGGTGCCGATGCGGACGATGACGCAGCGCGCGCCGGGCTGCGCAAGCACGTCGCGCCGGAAGCGCTCCAGGCCCGCATCGCCCGGAATGCCGCCATATTCGGCGCGCATCTCCGGCGCGACGCCGCGCAGCAGGCGGTTGGCGATGATCCCTTCGTTGATCACCGCCAATGGCTTGCCCGCCGCCGCCAACCGGTGCGCGAGCAAATTGGGCCAGCGCCGGTTGCGGTCCGCGGTCGCGCCGTCGCCGTCGACCAGGGAATCGCCGAAGGCGATCACCGAAGCGGCGGCGAGCGGCGCGCGTATCTCGACCGCGCTCAGGAACGGCCAGTCGTGCAGCTTCCCCTCGACCGGAAAATGGGCGGCCGCGCTCCAATCGCCGGCCGACGACCGGTAGCTCGTCTGCTGGGCAAGGATATGCGCCGTCTCCGCCGCCGCCGCCCCCGGCAAAAAGAGGCTGACAGCAAGATCGGCTTCGGGCGGCAGTTCGAGCCGGACCGGATCGCTGAGCGCGCTGCCATGCGACGGGATCAGGACGGAGCTTCGGCCATGGAAAAACAGCGGCCGGTCGGTCGCCGGATCCACGTCCGCCGCCGCGGTCCGCAGCGCGACCCGGGCGGTTCCGATGCGAAGCGGTTCCTTGCCGTAGAGATTGCCGATCCGGACGCGCAGCACGCGCCCGCCGAGCGTCGTTCGGACGATGAGCCGCAAGGTCTGCGCCTGGAAATGCCGGACGCCGGCGGCCGGGGGCTGCTGCGGCGCCGCCGCCCAGGTCGCGACCCAATGCGCCGCCGGCGCGGCTTCGACACGCGCGGCCGCGCAGGCGATCGCCAGCATCATGGCAGCCATGCGGATCAAGGATCTCCGCCCCTCATTCGGCTCCTCGGCGCGCATAGGGCGAAGGTGGACTGGAAAGCGGCCCGGGCAAAAGGATCAGCCCGAATAATCGAAATTCGGGTCGCGCGAGGATTTGCCGCCGAAGCTCCAGGTGATGCCGAGGAAGGCGGCATTCGTTCGGGCGCTGTCGTCGGTACGCTCGAGCAGATCCAGCGTCCGCACCACGCCGTGCTGCTGATAGGTGTGGAGCGCGTCCTGCGCCGTCACGAAGGCCCAGAGCCGGTTGGTCAATTTGTGGCGAACGCCGAGATTGACCAGCAGCATCGGGTCGATGCTGCCCTGCGGCAGCAGCCTCTTGCCGAGCAGCGACAGATTGGCCTGGAACAGATCCTTCTTGTCCGGCTGCCAGTCGAGGCCGGCCTTGCCGCTCTCGATCCAGGACGAGCTTATGCCGAAGCCGAGATTGGACGCGTCGATCCGGTACCGATAGACATTGCCGCTGAGCCGATAGCTGAGCTTCTTGGTGATCCGTCCGTTGACGACGAGCTCCGCGCCAAAGCTGTCGCTGCCGACCAGATTCTCGCGCGTCGTCAGCAGCACGCCGCCGCCGAGATCGGTGGCGAGATCGGTCACGCCCTTGCTGCTGTGCCGGTAATAAAGGGTGGCGAGGTCGAGGCTCGCGCCCTTGCGATGCTCGAAGCCGAATTCGAACGACTCGGTCTCCTGCGGCTTCAGGTTCGGATTGCCGGCGTCGAAATGGAAGGGATCGCCGAAATGGCGGAAGGGATCGAGATCCGCCGCCTCGGGGCGCTGGATCCGGGTCGAGACGCTGGCGCGAAGCAAATCCTTGTCGCCCAGCGCATATTCGGCATGGGCCGACGGGAAGAGATGGAGGTCGCTCTCCTTGCGGAAGAAGCCCGAGCCGGCGCTGTCGAGGTCCAGGTTCGCCGCCTCGGCGCGGAGCCCGAACTGGGTCTTGAGGGCGCCGAACGGCCGTTGGTAGATGAGGTAGAGAGCGGCGACGATCCGGTCGTAATGGAAGAGCTCGCTGAACGCCGGCTGCGGGATGGCGGCGCTCGCCGCGTCCGGCCCGAAGCCGCCGCGGTCGTCGTAGCGGTCGCTATCGACCTGGAGATCGTAGCCGGCCTGGAGCTGGCCCTTGGCCGGCATCGGCCTCTCATAATCCAGCTTGGCCTCGAGCCGGTGAAGGACGTTGCGCTGGACGACATTGTCGAACTGCACCGGTTCGGGCGGGAGCGTGTTCGAATTGGCGAAAATGTCGAGATGGTCCTCGAGCGTCGCCTCGTAGGTGAGGCTTGCGCTAAGATCGTGGCCTTTGGCGAAATCGCGGCGATAGCTGAGCGAGCCCTCGGTGTCCGAGCGGTTGGAGAGGAGGAAGCCGTCGCGCCCGAACTCGCGCGACAGCGTGCCGCCCGGATCGGTGCCGAGCAGGGTCGCGACCATGTTCGAATGATAATCGAAGCTGGTGTGGTGAAGCTCGGCGCTGATTCTTGTCTGGGCGTCGGCGTCGAAATCGGCGCCCGCCCGCGCGGTCCAGAGATGGAGGTTGCCGACGCCCTTCGACACTTCGCGGCTGTTCTGCACCGGCTGGCCGGCAGCGTCGAACTCCTCGAAGCGGACGATGTCGGTCGAATATTGCGGGTCCCGCCGCAGGCTGGCATCGGCGGTGAGGGTCAGCTTGCCGGCCTTGTTCGAGAGGCTGCCCGAAATGCCGCGCCGGCCCGACGTGCCGCCATAGGCCCGCATCGATCCGGCGAAGGCGGCCGGCCGGTTGCGGCGGCTGATCAGATTGATGATCCCGCCCGTGCCCTCGGCCGAGAAAGCGGCGGAAGGGTTGGTCATGACCTCGACCCGTTCATATTGGCTCGCCGGCACCTGCAGGAGGGTCTGGCCGCCGCCGGGGCCGCGGAACAGGCTGGTCGGCTTGCCGTCGACGAGGATGGTGACGTTGTCCTGCCCGCGCAGGCTGACATTGCCGTTCAGATCGACATCGACCGACGGGATGTTGCGAAGCACGTCGGCGATCGACCCGGTCGCGCCCTGGACGTCGCGGCCGATCAGGTAAGTGCGGCGGTCGATATTGGCCGAATAGGTCTCGCGGACGCCGGTGACGGTGATCTGATCCTGCTGGTCCTTCTTCGCCGGCGGCGGCGTCGATTGCCCCGCCGGGGCCGGTTGCCCGGACTGGGCGACGGCCGCGGCGGCATCGAGGCTCAACGTCGCGAGCAGAAGGAAGCGCAAGGGCCGGCGGCCGGGCGCAAGGCAGGATCGGTTGGACCTGGAATCAGGAAATCGGGGCAGCATTTTCCCTCCGCTCTTGCCGGCGGATTCATCCCGGCGCGCATGTTCCACGGCGCGCGGCCCGGGTCAATCCCGCGCCGTCCACGACGTGCGCGATGCCGTTCGCTTCATCGCCGGATGATTGAAGGCCGCTCTGTGCTATGCTTCCTGATCCAGGCGGCGCCGCCCCGCGCCGCTCATGACGGGAGGGACATCATGGTCAGGCATTTCGCGCTCGGCCTGCTGATCGTGCCGAGCCTTGCGCTCGCATCGGGAAATGGCGGGACCGCGCCCGCCGCGAGCAGCACGGACAAGGGCTCCAAAACGATCTGCCGCGAGGTCGAGGAGATCGGATCGCGGCTCGGCGGCAAGCGGATCTGCATGACCCGCGACCAATGGGAAGAGCAAAGACGCAACGCGCGCGCGATCGTCGAGCAGGGCCAGTCGCAGCAGCTCAATCCCTGCGGATCGTCGCCCAAGACCTGCTGAGCGGCGCGGCGGCTTGAGCGCGCGCGCGGCCATGGCGGTCCAGGCGCAGCCCGGCGATTTCGACGGCGCGACTTTGAACGGCGGACGCTGGGAGGGCCGGCAATTGATCTCGGCCGACTGGATCCGCCGCTCGGTCTCGCCCCATGCCAATGCGCGGCCCGACACGGATTACGGCTATTTCTGGTGGCTGCAGACTTTCCAGGTCGCGGGCAGGCCGGTGAAGAGCTGGGGCATGTACGGAACCGGCGGCAACAAGGTCTATGTGCTTCCCGGCCAGGACGCCGTGATCGTGGTGACGACCACCAATTATCGCGTGCCCCATGCCGGCGACCTCACCGACAAATTGTTCACCGCGCTGCTGGTGCCGGCGCTTGGCGACGAGCCGGCGCCCCTGTCCCATTGATCGCGCTGTATTATGAGAGTAATACTCCCCGGCACGGGAGGGCTGAACATGATCGACACGGACCGGGACATGGCCGCCGAGACCCAGGCGGATCTCGTCGAGCGTTCGATCCGGCTGATCGCGATCGCCATCGCCTTGGCCGGTGCCCTGGTCGCGCTCGCCATCTACTGGCGGCCCGGCCCGCCCCATTACCAAATGGTGGCGATGGGCGACCAGGTGGTGCGGCTCAACACCCGGAACGGATCGATGGTCTCCTGCAACGTCGACGGATGCGGAATGGTCATCCACGAAAGCCGCGGCATCGACGAGAATGAAGGCCATGCCCTGCTCCCGCCCAAGGCGCCGGCCGCGGTCCAGGCGGCGCCGCAACCTCTGGCCGCCCCCGCCCCTGCTCAGGCTGCCGCACCCGCGCCGGCCGCGCCACCCGCCCCCACTGCGGCACCCGCTCCGAAAGGACGCTGACAGGGAGGCCGGGAGTCCCGCCGGCGCGCCCCAAGAACGGTGCGCGAGGGCGATTGAACCGAAACGGCTTGTGCATCCGCTTGCAAGGGCGCGCGGGATATGATCTCTTGCCCCCGGCTGACCAGAGGGGCGCTTGCTCATGGCCTCGTTTCGGCATTGTTCGACCGCCCTTCTGCTCTGTGCGACGCTTGCGCTGTGCGCCTGCGGCGGCAGCGGTGGCGCCTCCGGAAGCTCCGGCACCCCGACGCCCACGCCAACCCCGGCGCCGGTTCCGCCGCCGCCGCCCTCGCCCTTGTTCCGCAATCTCGCCAACCAGCCGCCGGTGCCGATGTACTTCGCCATGCTGCTGACCGACGGCACGGTCATGGTCCAGGCCAACCCGACCGGCGCGCCCGGCGAATCGGCCGGCGATTTCTACCGGCTGACCCCCGACGCCAATGGCGACTATGCCGGCGGCACCTGGTCGCGCCTCGCCTCGTCCCCGGCCGGCTACGAGCCTTATGCCTCGGCCGAGGCGGTGCTCGCCGACGGCCGCGTGCTGTTCGTCGGCGGCGAATATAATCAGGACGATTACCGCCTGCCCTTCGGCCCGCACGCCTTGACCAACATGTCGGCGGTGTACGATCCCGTCGCCAATCGCTGGACGATGATCCCGGCGCCGCCCGGCCAGGCCTATATCGGCGACGTCTCCGCGACCGTGCTTCCCGACGGCCGCTTCATCTTCGGGAGCAAGCTCGACGAGCTGATGTGGTCGCTCGATCCGGCGACGCTCGCCTGGACGGCGATTCCGGCGACCGGCAAGAACGACCGCTTCGCCGAGGAAGGCTTCACCCAGCTCCCCGGCGGGATCGTGCTGACCGTCGACATGACGACGACGCCTTTGTCCGAGCATTTCGTTCCTGCCTCCAACGCCTGGATCCAGGACGGGCCGACGCCGGTGCCGCTCACCTCGGGCTCCGAATCTCCGGGCGGGCTGACCTTCGGACCGGCGCCGGTCGAGACGGTGGGCGGAGTCACCTACGGCCCCGGTCCGGCCGGCATCTATTTCCCGCCGGGCGAGATCGGCCCGGCGATCCTGCGCCCCGACGGATCGGTCTTCGCCACCGGCTCGGCCGATGCCGGCCAGACCGCGCATAATGCGGTCTACCGGCCCGGCGCGACTCCGAACCAGGCCGGAAGCTGGACCGCCGGCCCCGATTTCCCGGCCGTCGACAATGCCGGCGATTGCCCGGCGGTGCTGCTTCCCAACGGCAACGTCCTCGTCGCCGGCAATAGCGGCTCGCTCTACGAATATGACGGCAGCTCCTTCCGAAGGACGGTCGTCGGGCCCGCCGGCGGCGCGCCGGTCTTCCTCCTGCCGCTGCCGAGCGGCGAGGTGCTGGTGCTGACCCCGACCGAGAGCGTCCAGGTGCGGCTCTACGAACCGACCGGAGGCCCGCAGACCGCCTGGGCGCCGACGATCGCGACGGTGCCGACCGCCCTCGTCCGCGGCCACAGCTACGACCTGACCGGAACCCAGCTCAACGGGCTGAGCGAGGCCCAGGCCTTTGGCGATGAGCTGACCGCGGCGACCAATTATCCCCTCGTCCGGCTCACCAACGTTGCGACCGGCCACGTCTTCTACGCCCGCACCCACGATCACAGCATGATGGGCGTGGCGACGGGGACCTTGCCGGTCACCACCCATTTCGACGTGCCCGCGGGCGCGGAGATCGGCGCCTCCAGCCTGGTCGTGGTCGCCAACGGCATTGCCTCGACTCCGGTCGCGGTGACGGTGAGCTAGGCCGATGGGCACCAAAGCGCCTTTGGCAATATCGGTCCGGACCGGATCGGTGAGGGGGCTCGGCGTCTGAATATTATCCCGGGCGCCCGACACCCTCACCAACTGCGCCTAAGCGGCAAAGCCGCTAAGGCTTCGTATCATGAGCCGCCTGGTCTCGTCCCCCAGACGAGACCTCAGTGGCGGCTCATCCCTCAAGGGAGAGGGAATTCAGGATCGAATGTCGATCTGTTCTCGGCAGCAAAAGGAGGGGCAAGATGATATCCGCACCGGTCGTCGAATGGCTTCAACTGATCGGCCTGGGCGCCATTGTCGGCGCGCTCGGCCAGGGGGTTCGGCTGATCATCGGCCTGAAGAAGGTCGGCGACGCCGCCAGCGCGCAGACCAGCGCCGGAACCCAGACGAGCATGGCCGACCTGGTCGTCGGCAGCCGGATCCTCATCTCCTTCATCATCGGCGCGATCGCCGGGACCATCGCGGCGGCGACCACGATCGCACCGGGCGCGGCCATCTCTCCGGAGCAGATCATGGGCCTGGCCGCGGCCGGCTATGCCGGCGCCGATTTCATCGAAGGCTTCATGTCGAAGGCCGAACCCGCCGTGGGAACGCCGGCGGGCCAGAATGCCGTCGGCGTCGCCCCGCCCGCGCCCGCCGGCGGCGGAGCGGCCGCCGCCTGAAATCGGCTCGGGCCGTCGGGATCGGCGGCCCGCAATTCCGCCGGTTTCGCTTGCCGCCGACGTGTATTATTGACATAAGACGGAGGCACAGTCCGGGGAGGGCTTCCAATGGAGACTCCGGCCGCGATCGCGAAAGCGGAATCGCCGAAGCTGGAGGCCCGGATCGCGGGCGCCTTGTGGCTGGTCGCGATCCTTGCCGGCCTCTTCGCCGAATTGTTCGTCCGTTCGCGCCTGATCGTCCGCGGCGATGCCGCCGCGACCGCCGCCCATATCGCCGCGGCCTATCTGGCGGTGAGCCTGCTCCTATACCGGCTGATGCGGCCGGCCGGCCGCACCCTGTCGCTGCTCGCAGCCGGCTTCGGCCTCGCCGGCAGCGCCGTCCTCGCCGCCGACCTCGTCTGTGCCTATGCGCCTTTGATCCTGCTCGGCCTCGGCACCGCCAACGGGAATATGGGGCTGCAGCAGGCGGATGTGCTCGCCATGGCCTTCGTCCGGCTGCACGGCCTCGGCTACGCTATCAGCCTCGCTTTCTTCGCGGTGCAGGTCGGGCTGCTCGGGCGCCTCGTCCTCCGATCTACCTTCCTCCCCCGCATCCTCGGAATGCTGCTGGCGATCGAAGCGGTCTGCAACCTCGTCCATTGCTTCGGCATCTTTCTCGGCGCCGGCTTCATCGCAAGCATCGACAGCTGGCTGCTCCTCCCCGGCCTGTTCGGCGAAGGCGGCATGACCCTGTGGCTGCTCCTGGTCGGCGTCGATGCCGCGAAATGGGCCGAACGGGGACGGCGCGACTCGATTATCGATCCTGGCCCCGGTCCCGGTTGACGACGGAATCCGCAAAGTCGGTCTCATCACTCTTCATTTACGTCATCGCATGACGAATGAAAGACAGCCGGGCTTCCAAAGACTTAACAATAGTCTCCGTGGATAATGGCGTCTTCACTTCGAAATGGACGTGATCGGCCATTGACACGTCCTGCGTTTCGCATAGCATTTGTGCCCGGGGGGCTCTGCCAAACACAGGAAGATTCTCTTCGTCGGCGACGATCTTCTTTTCGGGAAGTATCGTCGCCACGGCGCCGTCATTTGCGTAAGTTGCTGATGTCGTTGCAGGATCAGGGGGATGGGGTTCGATCATCCGGGCTGGATCGCCTTATGGGGTCTCAGCCACGAGGCAGAAAGAAGGGCCCGCGCGCTTGCCGCGCGAGTCGGCGCGCCGTGCTTCGGCGCCGGCGAGGCGTCGGGCGACGGCGCCGCGGCCGTCCTGGTCGGCGCCGGTCAGAAGCCGGGCGCGATCGGCCGGATCCGCAAGGCCTTCCCGGCCGCGACCCTGCTCGCCTGCGGAAGCGAGGATGGCGAGGAAGCGGCGCTCGCCGAGATCAGGGCCGGGGCCGACGACTTCCTGCGCCTGAACGGCGATGCCGATGCGGCCGCCGAGCGGCTGCGCCGCCATCTCGCGCGCCAGGGCGCCTCGTGCGGCGACGATTGCGGCTTCGTCGGCACCAGCCGCGCGGTGAACGGGATCAAGGCCCTGGTCCGCCGGCTCGCCCGCTCGCACTCGACCACCCTCATTCGCGGCGAGACCGGGACCGGCAAGGAGCTGGTCGCCTTGATGCTGCACCGCGCGAGCACGCGCGCCGCCCGGCCTCTGGTCGCGATCAATTGCGCGGCGATCCCCGAGACCCTGATCGAAGGCGAATTGTTCGGCTATGAGAAGGGCTCCTTCTCCAACGCCTTGCGCTCCTATCCCGGCAAGTTCCGGCTCGCCGACGGCGGCACATTGTTCCTCGACGAGGTCGGCGAGCTGAGCGCCGCGGCGCAATCGAAATTGCTGCGCGCGATCGAATCCGGCGAGGTCTTCCCGATCGGCGCGGCGCGGCCGCAGCGCACCGACGTCCGGATCATCGCCGCGACCAATCTCGACCTCGCCGCCCAAGTCGCGCGCGGCGCCTTCCGCGCCGACCTCTTCTACCGCCTCGCCGTGATCGAATTGGTCATCCCGCCGCTCCGCGACCGGCGCGAGGACATCGCCCCGATCGCCCGCTGCCTGGTCGAGCGGCTCTGCGACGAATTGCGGCTGCCGCCGCCGATCGTCACCCATGCCTTCCTCGACGTGCTCGGCCGCCACGACTGGCCGGGCAATGTCCGCGAGATGCGCAACGCGCTCGAATATGCCCTGGTCACCGCCGAGCGGCCGGGCCTGCTCGATCCGCTCGATCTGCCGCCGGTGCTCGGTCCCGCCGCCGAGGCCTCCCCGGCGCCCGGCGAGGAGATCGAGCGCGAGCGCCGGGTCCTGCTCGGCGCCATCGCGCGCGCGGGCGGGAAGAAAGCGGGGGCGGCGAAGGCGCTCAACTGCTCGCGAATGACGCTCTACCGCCGGCTCGAACGCGCCGGCCTCGCCGAGCAACGCGTCGCCGCGGTCGATTAGGGGGGATCGAGGTTCGACCATCGCCCCTTTTCTCCTCTCCCTTGGAGGGGATGAGCCGCCGCTAAGGTCTCGTCCGGGGGACGAGACCAGGCGGCTCATGATACGGAGCCTTAGCGGCTCGGCCGCTTAGGCGAAGTTGGTGAGGGTGACACCGTCCGAGACCATTCTCCGACGCTGTCACCCTCTCCCAACTCCGCTTTAGCTCCTTCGTCGCCAAGGCTCCGTATCCCTCTCCCATCGAGGAGAGGGGCGTTCTGGCGGGAAAGCTGAATATCGATCCGCCCCAGGTCCCAAAGTGTAACGCCGCCGCGAGACGGGTGTCACAGCCTCTGTCACAACTGTGACGGAAAAAGCCGAAGCCGATCCCGCCAAGTCCTTGAATCGCCGTCCGCCGCCGGTCTGGCACGGGCCTTGCAACGCGATAACCGGCGCGCGATGCGCCGCGGGAGACGGGGATGGGGGAGAAAGCGGACCCGGCCGCCGGGCGATGCCCGGAAGCGCCCCGCGCCTTCATCAACCATATGCGCCTCGACCTCAGCTTGTGCGAGGTCAAGATCGACCTCGGCCAGGTCTCGCCCGACGAGGCGGCGCCGCGCGTCCAGGGCCGCTTCGTCACCAGCCCCGATTATCTGCTCGGCATGCAGAGCCGGATCAGCGGCGCCATCGACCTCTATCAGGAGACGTTCGGGGCGATTGCCGGCGGCGGCCTTCCCGGCGAGATGGAAGTGGACGGCCATGGCTGAGCTCGGCGCCGTCAACCAGGTCGGCGAATCGATCGCCGCCTTGCTCCGCTCGCGGCGCGAACTGCTCGCCGCGGAAGGGCGGCTGACGCCGGTCCCACCGTCGCAGGACATCAAGCACGTCTCGATCAACGCGCTGGCCGGCACCTCCCCGCCGACCTCCGGCCTGACATTGAGCTGCTATCATATGATCCGGTCCGAATATCCGGTCGGGCGCCGGCCGATGGAGGACCCGTCGCGCGGCATGGGCATCTCGCTCGACCTCTCCTACATGATGGTGAGCTGGTCCTCGATCACCGAGGAGGAGCAGGCCTTGCTGAGCTGGGCGATGCTCGAGCTCAACCGCTATCCGACCCTCTCCTACGGCCAGCTCCAGGGCACCGACATCTGGTCGCGCGACGAGACCATCCAGATCATCCCCGAAGATGCCGATCCCGAGCGCATCTTCCGGATCTGGGACGCGATGAAGCAGAGGCTGCGGCTCAGCGCCCTGTTCAAGGCACGGGTCGTCCGCATCGGCTACGGCGACATTCCCGACGGGCCGCCGGTCGTCGCCAGCCGCTTCCAGTTCGCCCATGGCGATCCGGTCGCGGAGCCGGCCTTGTGATGGCGATGCTCGCCCCCGATCTGCTCGACCGGCGCGCGCTCGCCTTGCTCAGCTTCGTCGACATATCGGGCATCCCGGTCGCGGTCCCGCTCGGCATCGAAGGCGCCGGCGTCCGCCTGGTCGCCAAGGGCGCCGGCCGCTACGGCCTGCTCGAAGCCGCCGGCCTCGAAGCCTATTCCGGCATTTTCGAGCCCACGCCGGCGACTCCGGCCGTCGGCGCGGTCGCGCTCCGGCTCGACGTCAATCCGGCCTCGCAATCGCTGGCGCCGCGCGGCTTCACCCTGAAGCTGCCGCGCGATCCCGACCCCGCCCATGCCGACCAGGCGGGCTCGGTCTTCGCCGCGGCGACCACCGAATTGCTGCCCGGGCCGACCGCATTGTCGCCGCCCGGCGGCTGCGCCCTCCGGGTCGCGGTGACCCGGTCGGACGACGGACGGGTGGTCGAGAATGCCCTGGTCCGCGGCCGCAGCGACGCCGGCGGCTATCTGGCGCGCGGGCTCACCGACGCGCGCGGCGAGGCCTGCCTGATCTTCACCGGCCTCCCGATCGCCTTCGCCCGCGACGGCGGCGGCGTCCAGCCCGACACGGCGGCCCATGTCGTCGTCACCGTCGACCTCGCGACCGCGCTCTTCCACGCCCCCGCCGACATATCCGGCGCCGTCGCCGACGCGGCCGCGCGGACGACCGGCCATGCCGACCCCGATGCCTTCGCCGCCGTCGCCGACGCCGCGTTCGCCGCCGGCACCGCAATTTCGATCGCCGCCGGGGCGCGGCGATCGCTCGCCGTCACATGGAGCCCCGCATGATCCGGCCAAGAACGATCCGGAACGCAAAGCGAATTTGGGAGACCGTCTATGCCTGAATATCTCGCCCCAGCGGTGTTCGTCGAAGAGACGAGCTTCCGTGCCAAGTCGATCGAGGGCGTCGGCACCAGCACCTGCGCCTTCGTCGGAATGACGGCGCGCGGCCCGGTGAGCCGGCTGCCGAGCGATCCGACCCCGCCTTTGCTCACCAGCTTCGGCGACTATGAGCGTTATTATGGCGGGATCGACGATCTCACCATCGGCACCGCCAGCCCGCCCAATTACGTCGCGCTCGCCGCCCAGGCCTTTTTCAGCAATGGCGGCGCCCGGCTCTATGTCGCGCGCATCCTCGGCACCGGCGCCGCGGCGCCGACGCCGATCGTGCTCAATGCCGGCACCCCCGCCGCGACCAAGAAGGTGACGCTCTCCGCCCGGTCGGCGAACGGCACCGCCTACACCGTCACGATCACCCAGATCTCGCTTCCGACCACCAAGAACCTCGCTCTGCGCCAGCCGGCGGGAACCGCGATCCTGGTCGGGACCGACATTTCGGTGGTCGGGGTCGACACGATCGCCGCCGACGACACCGCGGCGTCGATCCTCACCTACACGATCCTGGTCTCCGATTCGACCGGTTCGGTCTATGAAGCGGGCGGGCTCGGCGTCCATCCGCGCCATCCCCGCTTCATCGCCTCGGTGCTCGGCGCCTCGCCGCCGCTCGCCGGCGACGCGCTCGTCAACCCGGTCTCGTTCGACATCGGCGCCGCCGCCGCCGCTTCGGACGTCGTCGGCGCCCTGATGAACGGCGCGGTCAACAATGTCCGCACGATCAAGCTCACCGGCGGCAGCGACGGCACCGCCGGCCCGAGCAGCGCCGACTATCAGACGGCGCTCGACTCGCTGCTCGCGCTCGAGGACATCTCGATCGTCGCCGCGCCGGGATCGTCGAGCTTCGCCGATCCGCTGCCGGCCGCGGTCAACCAGTCGCTGATCGGCCATGCCGAGGCGCGCCGCGCCTACCGCATCGCCGTGCTCGACACGCCGCCCAATCTCGAGCTCGCCGGCGTCCAGGCGCTGAAGGGCAAGATCGACAGCGAATATGCCGCCCTTTATTATCCCTGGATCACCATCGCCAATCCGTCGGCCTCGCTCGATCCGACCCAGCCGAGCACCGTCGACGTGCCGCCCTCGGGCGCGGTCTGCGGCATCTACGCCCGCTCCGACATCAACCGGGGCGTGTGGAAGGCCCCCGCCAACGAGACCGTGACCGGCGCGCTCGCGCTCCAGCGCGACGTCCGCTTCGGCGAGCAGGAGGTGCTGAACCCGCTCGGCATCAACTGCATCCGCGCGCTTCCCGACCGCGGCATCCGCGTCTGGGGGGCGCGGACGATCAGCTCCGACCCGGAATGGATGTACGTCAACATCCGCCGCTACTTCCTCTACCTCGAGGATTCGATCGACCGCGGCACCCAATGGGCCGTGTTCGAGCCGAACGGCGAAGCCCTGTGGGCGAACGTCACCACCAGCGTCACCGACTTCCTCTACAATGAATGGGTCAGCGGCGCCCTGCTCGGCGGCAAGCCGCAGGAGGCCTTCTTCGTCCGCTGCGACCGTTCGACCATGACCCAGGCCGATCTCGATAACGGACGTCTGATCTGCCTGGTCGGCGTCGCCG
Organism: Allosphingosinicella sp.; assembly: GCA_036491055.1. Lineage (GTDB taxonomy): Bacteria > Pseudomonadota > Alphaproteobacteria > Sphingomonadales > Sphingomonadaceae > Allosphingosinicella. The sequence goes on along the minus strand of DASXCT010000036.1, from coordinate 100,260 downwards.
CGATCAAGCCCGCCGAATTCGTCATCTTCCGCATCGGCCAGAAGACCGCCGACGCCACTTCGTAGGAGTGAAGGACCATGCCACGCGACACGCCGTACGGCGCCTATAATTTCATCGTCGAGTTCGACGGCAACGACCCAGCGACCAGCGCGCTCGGCGGCTTCTCCGACGTTTCGGGGATCGGCACCGAGATCACCCTGATGGAATATCGCCAGGGCAACGACAAGGAGAACCACGTCCGCAAGATTCCCGGCCTGCACAAATCGGGCGACGTCACGCTGAAGCGCGGGCTCATGGGCCAGACCAATTTCTGGGACTGGGTCAACACGACCCGGACCGACCCGACCTTCACCCGCTCGGTGTTCATCACCCTGCAGGACGAGCAGCGCAATCCGGTGCTGAAATGGCAGCTCAAGAATGCGCGGCCGATGAAATGGACCGGCCCGACGCTCGCGGCCAAGGGCGGCTCCGACGTCGCGATCGAGGAGCTGGTCATCGCCTCCGAAGGCTTCGAGTTCGTCTAGGCCAAAGGCGGAAATGATGTTCGTCCCGGGCGTCACCTTCACGACGCGGCAGCCGGCAAGCACCGGCCTCAGCACGCGCGCCGACGTCGCGATGTTCGTCGGCTGCGTCGGGCGGACGGCGGCGGCGCTGCCGCAGCCGGTCGCCGACGCGCTGGCGGCGGGCGGCTGGCGGGCGGGCGGCCTGTTCCGGACGACCGACGCCCAGCTCTTCTCTTTGCTCGACCTGCCGGTGCCGGTGACGAGCTGGGCGGAGTTCGACGCCCTCTATGCCTGGGACGAAAGGCCGGCCGCGCCGGGATCGGCCGACCTCCTGCCCTGCCCGCTCGGCCTTGCCGTCAAGAGCTTCTTCGAGGCCGGCGGCGCCAAGGCCTATGTCGTCCGCACCGGCGATCCCCTGCCCCTCGTCGGCGCGACTCCCGACGCGACCATTGCCGCGAAACGGGCCCTGCTCGCCTGGTCGCCGGCCAAGCCGCCCGCCGACGCGGCCGACCGGGTGCCGATCCTCGCCGGCCTCGCCGGCCTCGGCATTCCGGCCGACCCGGGCGATCCCGCCACCTGGTCGGGCGCCGCCGCGATCTACGCGATCGAGGATGCGGCGATGTTGCTCCTCCCCGACCTCGCCGAGATCGCCGCCGGCGCCCCGCGCCCGGTGCCTCCGGTCGCGGACGTTCCGGGGCCGCCCGAGCAATTCCTCCCCTGCGCCCAGCCGGACCCCGACGCCGTGCCGGAGCCGCGCGAGGACCGGCCCGATTATCTGGCGCCGCGGCTCGACCGGCCCGGCTACAAAATCTGGGCCGCCGTCCTCGCGTCGACGCTCGACCTGCTGAGCCTGCCGCGCGGCCCCGCCCATCGCCGCGACGTCATGCTCGTCTCGGCTTTGCCTTTGCCGCTCGACGATGGCGGCTTCGACAAGAGCGAGGAGAATTGGCCGCTCGCCATCCTCGGCGAGCCCGGAATCCCGGGGCCGGGAATCGCCTTGCTCGATGCCGCCTCGATCGGCCACCCCCGCCTCCAGCTCGCTTATCCCTGGATCGCGACCGATGCGTCGGTCGACATGCCCGAGGGGCTGCAGAGCCCGGAGGGCCTGCTCGCCGGGCTGATCGCGGCGCGCTCGCTCAGCGCCGGCGCCTTCCGCAGCGCCGCCGGCCAGGCGCCGCGCGGCATCCGCCGGGTCCAGCCCGAGCTTGCCGGCAGCGACATCTATCGCGGCCTGCCGCAAGGCGCCGACTGGCTCGGCGACCGGCTCTGCCTGATCGCGCCGCAGCGCGGCCGGATCGAGCTGGTCAGCGACTCGACCATGGCCGACGACGCCCGGTTGCGCGCCGGCGGCGTCTCCCGGCTGACGGGGATCATCCTGCGCGCGGCGCGCCACCTCGGCGAGGATCTGGTGTTCGAGCCGTCGGGGCCATTGCTGTGGAGCCGGATCCGCGCCGCGGTCGAGGGGCTGCTCGAGCGGCTGTGGGAACGCGGCGCGCTCGACGGCGTCACCCGCGACGCCGCTTATTCGGTGCGCTGCGACGAAAGCACGATGAACCAGGCCGACATCGACAATGGCCGCGTCATCTGCACCATCGCCTTCACCGCCGCTTACCCGATCGAGCGGATCGAGGTGACCCTGCTGCTGCTCGAGCCGCCTTCGTCGGCGCTCATCCAGGACGCCGCCTGATGGCGAGCGCGCCCCCCTCGACCTCGGCCCCGAACCGGACCCCGATCCCGATCCCGGACGACCAGGATCCGAACTTCCCGTTCGGAAGCTTCAACTTCCACGTCTCCTTCCAGCCGGTCCCGGGCGGTTCGTTCGCCGCCTTCGGGAGCAGCCAGCCGGGCTTCCTCGGCGGCTTCTCGGACATTTCCGGGATCGAGGCGACGATGGAGCATAAGGTGATCAAGACCGGCGGCCGCAATTACGGAACGCCGGTCCGCGCCGGCCCGGTCACCTTCGGCACCGTGATATTGAAGCGCGGCATCGTCCAGGCGCAGCCGCTCTGGACTTGGTGGTCGATGTTCGCCGGCGCCGACGGCTTCGTCGACGGGGTGCCGTCGCCGGCCAATCGCTGCCACGTCACCATCGCCTTGATCCGCCCGGTCGCGGCGGGCGGGAGCCGGTCGGCGGCGCTCGGCTGGCGGCTGGTCAATGCGATGCCGGTCAAGTTCCGGATCGGCGACCTCAACGCCAAGGGCGGCGAGGTCGCGGTCGAGGAGATCCACCTCGTCCATGAGGGGCTCGAAATGGCGGGAGTGGGCGCATGACCGATCCCGCGCCCCCGAGCGGCTCGCCCGGCACCGCTTACTTCCAGAAGGACATCGCCGTGGGGCCTCCCGAGGCGCCGATCTGGGTGCAGTTCAACCCGGCCTCGCTCCGCCTGACCCTCACCAACCAGTTCGGCGAGGATCCGCCCGACCAGCATGCCAAGGCGACCACCGCCAAGCTCGACGTCGAATTGACCTTCGACTCGACCGACGACGGCACCGACGTCCGCCAGAAGACCCAGCCGCTCCAGGATTTCACCATCGCCACCGGCACCGCGGCCCAGCAGGGCAGCGGCAGCTCGGGATCCTCCGGCAGCGGCAGCGGCGGCTCCGGCGGCAGCGGCGCCAGCGCCCAGAACCAGGCCAATTACAGCCTGCCCAAGGTCCGCTTCTGCTGGGGCTCGATGAGCTATGTCGGAGTCATCGAATCGCTGACCGAGACGCTCGATTACTGGTCGTCGGACGGGGTTCCGCTCCGCGCGACCCTCCAGCTCAGCATGAAGGGGCAGGGCGGCACCCCGCCGACCTTCGCCAATCCGGCCGGCCGCTATAACGACAATGCGCTGCCGCCGGCGGTGTTCGCGACCCCGGTCAGCATCTCCTCCTCGGGCGCCGGCGCGACCGACGCGGCGAGCGCCGGCGGCGATCCGTTCGCCGGCCGCTTCCTCGCCGCGATGAACGGGCTCGAGAACATGCGCGCGCCGATGGGCGCCGATATCGGCGCGTCGGCGAGCATCAATCTCTCCGCCGCCGCCGGCTTCCAGGTCAGCGGCGGAATCTCGGCCGGGTTCAGCGCGAGCGCCTCGGCCGGCTTCTCGCTTGGCGCCAGCGCCGGGGCGAGCGCCGCCGCCGGCCTGTCGGCGAGCGTCGGCGTGGGCATGTCGGGCGGCGCCGGCTTCGGCATCTCGGCCGGCGCGGGGTTCAGCGCCTCGGCCGGAATCGGATTCGGCGCGTCGGCGAGCGCGGGCATCGGCGCCTCCGCCGGAATCGGCTTCGGCGCATCGGCCGGCGCCGGTTTTGGCGCATCCGCCGGCGCGAGCTTCGGCGCGTCGGCCTCGGCGTCGGCCGGAATCGGCTTCTCCGCCTCGGCTTCGGCGGGCGTCTCCGTCTCGGCGACGGCGATCGGCTCGACCACCGTCGTCGGCGCCGGCGGCGCCAGCATGACGGTCTCGATCAGCAGCAGCCGCGCCAGCGCCGGCATGGCGGCGAGCGAGGGCGCCTTCGCCGGGCTCGGGCCGTCGAAGACCACCCTGCCGTCGGGCAGCTTCAATCCGGACCGGCTGCTGCCGCCGCCGCGCCCGGCGGTCGGCATCGGCGCCCGGTTCGACGAGACCGGAATGCTCGTCTCCGGCAACGGCCAGGTGGCGGCGAGCTGGTCCGACAGCGTGACGATCTTGTGAGGGAGGAGGCATAATGGCGGTCGTCATCGATGAAATGATCACCGAGCCCCCGGCATCGGCGCAGGATGCCGGCGCGCCGGCCGCCGGCGGCGGCGGCGCGTCGGCCGAGCCCGATCTCGACAAGCTCGCCTTCCAGATCCGCCGCGCCCGCCAGCGCAGCGCCCGATTGTTCGCCGACTGATGCCGCTCGACGACACCTCCCGGCTGCTCGCCACCGCGCCGACGATCGAGATCGACGGGCAGAATTATCCCACGGTCGCGAGCAATCTCGAGCGGATGCGGATGATGGAATCGCTCGGCGGCCTCTCGACGCTGGAGCTGGTGCTGACCGACGCGACCACCGGCTCCGACGGCGGCGCGATCTTCGCGTCGAGCGGCTCCAACTCGCCGCTGAAGCTCGGCGCCGGCGTGCGGGTGTTCGCCGGCGCGGCCGAGGACAGCGCCAAGGAGATATTCGACGGCCAGGTCACGGCGATCGAGGCCGAAATCCGCGAGGCGGGACCGCCGCTCTTCACCATCCTCGCCGAGGACCGGCTTTTCCCCGCCCGCCGCAAGCGCCGCTCCCGCCTGTTCGAGGCCAAGAGCCTCGGCGACGTCGTCAACCAGTTCGCTTCCGATTACGGCCTCACCCCGCAGATCCGCGACGGGCTCGACACCGGCACCCGCGACTGGATGCAGGTCGACGAGACCGACCTTTGTTTCCTCCGCCGCATCCTCGACACGTCCGACGCCGACATGCAAATGGTCGGCGACAAGCTCCAGGTCGGCCGCACCGGCAAGGACCAGCGCGCGCTGGTTCCGCTCGCCCCCGGCGACACGCTCAAATGGGCGCGGATGACCGCCGACATCGCCGACCAGGTCAGCAAGGTCCGCCTCGCCACCTGGGACGCCAAGCAGGGCAGCGCGGTCGACGCGACCAAGGATTCGGGCGGCTTCGGCCCCGGCACCGGCAAGACCGGCAAGGACGTGCTCGCCGACAAGTTCGCCGAAGTCGTGATGCAGCTCGGCCGGATGGGGCCGATGAGCGACGCCGACGCCGAAAATCGCGCCCAGTACGAGGCCGATCGCCGCGCCCGCGCCTTCGTCAGCGTGACCGGCACCGCGGTCGGCAACGGCCAGATCAGGATCGGGACCTGGATCGAATTGTCCTCGGTCACCGCCCAGTTCGCCAACCAGTATAGCGTCACCCGCGCCGTCCACCGCTGGGACCGCAAGAGCGGCTATCTGACCGATTTCGACGCCCAGTCCGCTTATATGGGGGACCCGCAATGATCGAAGGGGAGACCGGCTTCTTCCCCGCGGCGGCGCGCTGGCTCGAGGGCATCCACCTCGCGCGGGTCAAATCGATCCAGGACCCGGATTCGAAAGGCCGCGTCCAGGTCCAGTTGCTCGGTCCCGATCCCGACGGCGACGCCCTGATCTGGGCGCGGGTCGCGGTGCCTTATGCCGGCGACAATTTCGGCGCCTTCCTCATCCCCGACGTCGACCAGGAGGTGGTCGTCGCCTTCCCGGCCGGCGACACCGCCAATCCGATCGTCGTCGGCGCGCTGTGGAATGGCGCCACCGCTTTGCCCGAGACGCTCGGCGGCGACCATGTCGACCGCTGGACCCTGACCGGCAAGAACGGCACCCGCATCGCCATCGTCGAGCAGACCAGCGGCCAGGAGACGGTCGAGATCTCGACCCCCAACGGCGCCACCGCGACCCTGACCGACGATTCGGGCGGCCAGATCAAGCTCGTGGTCGCCGGCAACACATTGACGATGGGAACGTCCGGAGTCTCGATCCAGACCGGGAGCAAGTGCGAGGTCCAGGCCTCCGAGGTCTCGGTCACCGCGAGCAACGTCAGCGTCAGCGCGGCGATGTCGAGCTTCAGCGGCGTCGTCCAGTGCGACAGCCTGATCACCAACAGCGTCGTCTCGCCGAGCTACACGCCCGGCGCCGGGAACGTCTGGTGAGCGCGCCGCTCCACCCCGCCGAGCGCCGCCGGCTCGCGGCCCTGATGCCGCCCGAGGCACCGCACGAAGCCGTCCTTCGCCCGCTCGGCGGCGGCGACGGGCGCACGATCATCGCCACCAGCGTCGCCCAGAATTTCATCGCGGACCTGTTCGAGACGCTGCAGGCTTCCGACTGGAAGACCAGGCTGCAGGCGATGCGGCGGCGGCGGGTCGATTCCTCGGACGAGCTCCAGCTCGGCCTTCCCACCCACCGCCAGTTCCAGATCGCCTTGTTCGAGGCCGCGTGCCGGATGCCGGGAAGCCCGCGGCTCGATCCGGCCAGGATCGCCTCGCAGGGGCTGGTCCTGCGCCGGCTGCGGACGGCGGGACCGCAGGGCTGGATGAAGGCCGGAAGCAAGGTCGCCGGCTGGCAGGGCATCACCGAAGGCGTCGACCCCGATCCGACCAGGCGCGGCGCGCACAATGGCGCGAACGCCGCCATGCGCTCCCTGCTCGCCCTGCACGCCCCTCCCCAGCCGCCCGCCGAGGACGTCATCCCGCTCTTCGTCGCGCCGCCGGACGTCTGCGCCGCCTGCGGCCGCACCATATTGTTCGCGACCATTCCCGTGGTGAGCAGCGAGCGCAGCGACGGCGCGCCCGACACGCTCGATTATAGCAAGCTGGCCGACGACGACAAAAACGACCTGCGCAGCCATCTCTCCGAATATCTGAAGGCCCGCCCGCCGGCCTCGCTCCCTTATCCGGGGACGCCGCTCGATCCGACCGTCAACGCGCTCGCCCAGCAATATAGCGACGATGCCGACCAGCAGCGCCTTTATGCGGTCGCCTTGTTCGTCCAGCAGGTGGTGGTCGAGCTTGGCGGGCTCGGGCAGAAGCCGGCGGCGAAGGGGCTGATGGCGCTCCTCCGCCAGATCGTGCTTCCGCTTCCCGGCGGCGGCTCGACCAACGCCGCGCGCTTCGCCGCCGACGCCTCGCCGATCCTGCTCGAGGCGCAGCCGAACCGGACCGGAATGCTGATGCCTTTGTCCTGGCCGCGCATCGACAATGCGACCGGCGAACGGATCTTCGCCGCCGCCCTCGCCTGCCTGAGCGACCAGCATGCCTTGCTGTCGACCTCCCCGGGCAAGTTCGACGTCCGCGACGACAGCTATCATGTGCGCGCCTTCATCCGCGTCCGCGGCCATGACGATTGCCCCGACAAGCTGGTCTGGTCCGAGCCGGCGAGCGAGCCGTTCGGGATCCTGCCCTGGTGGGACGGCGACGCGCCGCCGATCAAGATCCCGCTCCCCGATTTGTCCCAGATCGGCAAGGTGCGGCCGAGCGTCGCCTTCGAGATGCCGGCCCAGCTCGCCAATCTGCTCAAGGGCGATCCCAAGAAGCTGGTGACCGGCGAGGGCGATACGAGCGGGCTCCAGCTCGGCTGGCTGTGCAGCTTCTCGATCCCGATCATCACGCTCTGCGCCTTCATCGTCCTCAACATCTTCCTCAGCCTGTTCGACCTGATCTTCCGCTGGATGATCCTCTTGAAGATCTGCATCCCGATTCCGATGAAGAAGTCGGGCGGATGAGCGGGCCGGTCCTCTCCTCCTCGCGCGGCCCCGAAATCCGCCCGCCGCTCTGCTGGCCGTTGCTGCCGGTGCCGGACGAGGACGGGCGGCTGCGCTTCCCCGACCTCGAGAGCTCGGTCCGGCAGCGGATCGAGGCGGTGCTCCGCACCAGCCCGGGCGAGCAGCTCATGCGGCCCTTGTTCGGCGCCGGTCTCGAAACGCTCGTCCACCAGCCCAACACGACCGAGGTCCGGGCGCGCACGCAGGAGGCTTTGGCCCAGCATATCGGGCTCTACGAGCCGCGCATCCTGCTCGACCGTATCGAGGTGCAGCCCGGCGCGGACCTGCGCGAGCTGCTCGTCACCGTCGCTTATCGAATTCGCGCAAGCGGCGTCGCCACCGCGCTGACCGCGCGCGTGCCGGTGGGAGGAAATTGATGCCGATCCGTCCGCCAGCCCTGGATGACCGCTCGTTCGACGATCTCGTCGCCGATCTTCTCCGCCGCATCCCGGCCCATACGCCCGAATGGACCGATCCGCGCGAAGGCGATCCGGGCCGCACCCTGATCGAATTGTTCGCCTGGCTGGGCGACACCATCCTCTATCGCGCCAATCTGATCCCCGAGCGCCAGCGCCTCGCCTTCCTGCGGCTGCTCGGCCAGCAGATGCGGCCGGCGACCCCGGCGCGCGGGCTGATCCAGGTATCGATCGACAATCCGGCCGCGACCGATCCGGTCACCATTCCGGCTCGCTCGGTCATCGCCAAGCCAATGTGGTTCGAGACCGAGACCGAGCTCGTCGTCGAGCCGGTCGAGAGCCGCGCCTATATCAAGCGCACCCCCACCAGCGACGAGGCGGCCCAGCTCCGCAGCCTCCTCCACGACCTCCAGCAGCTTTACGGAGTCTCGTCGAGCAGCGGCTATGTGACGACGCCGGTCTTCGCCAACGGCGCCGCCGAGCCGGCGGGGCGCGATTTCGTCGCCGATTCGATCGACCACAATCTCTGGCTCGCTCTGCTCGCGCCGACGCCCGACACGGCGACCGTCGCCGCGGTCGCCGCGACCCTCGGCGGCGGGCCGTCCAACCGGCGGGTCGCGCTCTCGGTCGGTCTCGTCCCTGCCTTCGACGCGCCGGCGCCGCTCGAGGCGGTGACCGCGCGCGCGCCGATCGCCAACGTCTGGGAGATCTGCACCGGCCGCGGCACCGGCGACGAATATCTGCCGCTGGAATTGCTTTCCGACGGCACCGGCGGGCTCGCGCGCGGCGGCATCGTCCGCCTGCTCCTCCCCGGCAGCGACGATTTCGGGGTGCCGACCAACGACGCGCTCCAGGACCCCAATGCCGGGGTCGGCGACCGCCCGCCGCGGATCGACGATCCTTTGGTCGCGGCGCGGCTGGTCGCCTGGCTGCGGCTGCGGCCGTTGCCGCAAGCGAGCCTGCGCTCGTTCAAGCTCGCCTGGGCGGGCGTCAACGCGGTCTCGATCGAGCAGAGGAAGACGCTCGGCCGCCAGCAGATCGGCCGCGGCACCGGCGCCTCGGGCCAGCTATTGTCGCTCGGGACGACCTCGGTCGATCCCGCCACCCTCGTCGTCGACGTCGAGGAGGAGGAAGGGCTGCGCACCTGGCGGCAGGTGCCCGACGTCGGCGCCGCGGCGCGCGGCGACGCCGTCTACAGCCTCGACAGCGAGGCCGGGACGATCGCCTTCGGCGACGGCGTCCGCGGCGCGGTGCCGGCGCTCGGCCGCGCCATCCAAATCGGCTATATGCGCGCCGGCGGCGGATCGGACGGCAATCTGCCGGTGGGCTCGATCCGCGCCATCACCGCGCCCTCGGGCGCGCCGAAGCTGAAGGTCCTGCAGCCGCTCGCCACCTCGGGCGGCGTCGATGCCGAGCGGATCGAGGATGCCGAGGCGCGAATCCCCGCCGCGATCCGCAACGGCGAGCGCGCCGTCACCGCCTCCGACGTCCAGGAGCTGGCGCTGCGCACCCCGGGCCTCGCCATCGGCCGGGTCGAGGTGCTGGCGCGGTTCAAGCCGCAGCAGCGCCGCTTCGACATTCCGGGCGTGGTCTCGGTGATGGTGATCCCCGACCGCGCCGGCACGCTCAAGCCGGCGCCGCGCGCCGACCGGCCGATGCTCGAAAGCGTCTATGCCTGGCTCGACCAGAGGCGGCCGCTCGCCACCGAGCTTTACGTGATCGCCCCCGATTATGTGCCGATCGGGGTGTCGGCGGCGGTCGAGCTCAGCGATTCGAGCCAGCGCGACGCGGTGCTCGATGCCGTCTCCGACGCGATCCGGCTCCACCTCTGGCCGCTCCCCCCGGGCGGGCCGGACGGCCTCGGCTGGCCGCTCGGCCGGGCGATCGACGACCGGCTGATCGAGACCGCGGTGGCGCGCGTCCCCGGCGTCCGCACGGTGGCGCCGGTGCAATTGTTCACGCGGCGGCCGAGCGGCACCGGCGGCTGGATTCCGGTGCCGGAGACCAACGGCCGCCGGACGATCACGATCCAGCCCTGGCAGCTTCCCGAGCTTGCCATGCTGGCGGTCGGGGTCGGCGCCGACGCCGCGTCGAGCCTGCCGCCGGCGGGCGCCGACGATGGCGGCGGCCTCGCCATTCCGGTGGTGCCGGAGCTCTGCTGATGGACGTCAACGGCCTTCCCTTCTGGCAGATGACCGGCCGCGATGCCTTCGGCCTGTCGCCGGGGAGCGTCGCGCCCAATGTCGCGGCCAACCTCCAGTTCAAGGATGCGGCCGGCCACGTCCTCCTCGCCCGCCAGCTCGCCGCGCCGGGCGTGACCGAGGATGCGAGCTTCGCCGGGTCGCTCGCCGCGATCCCGTCGCCGGTCGCCGACGGCCAAAGCGGGTTCGCCTGGTGGGATGCCGCCGACACCGAGCTCAAGGCCTCGGGCTTCCTTCCGGGCGCGGTCCAATTGCCGCTGCCGGCCGCCGATCCGCCGGGCACCGCCTTGCCCACCGACTTCGCGCTCGGCAGCGATTCGATCCTCGTCTTCGCCCGCGACGGCGCGGTGGTGATGCAGGATCTGCGCGGCCGCTGGCCCGACGCCCAGGCCCGGCGCGCCGGCTTCCATGCCGATCTGGTCGCGCCGCGTGCCGCCGGGGGCGCCTGGGCGTTCGACAAGGCCGGCGGCCGCCTCGTCCGCCTCGCCGGCCGGCCGCTCCGCTTCCAGGGTTTGACCGATCCCGATCCGGCGGATTTCGCCTTGGTCGATCCCAATCGCGACCCGCCGCGGCTCATCTTCGCGCGCGGTGCGCGGCTGCCGGCGACGTTCAATGCGGTCGCGCTCGCCGCCTCGCCGGGCGGCCGCCTCGCCTTGCTCGCCTGGGCGGCCGGGGACGATGCCGCCCTGTTCACCTTCGAGGAGAGCGGCTTCGTCCTCCGCTTCCGCCTCGCCGGGCTGCGCTTCCCGGTCTCGGTCGCCTGGATCGGCGAGGAGCAGGCGGCGGTGCTCGCGACCGACGGCAAGAAGCTGGCCCGGCAGGCCTTCGTCTATCCGATGGACCTCGCGCCCCAGCCCGACGTCCATCTCCTCCCCGACGGCCAGATCCATCCCTTGATCGGCGCCCGGCCCGGCAAATTCTGCAACAGCCCGGCGCCCCAGCCGCAATATCTCGCCGGCAGCGACGCGGCGCCGACCGCGGTCCAGCCGCTCCGCGCCCTATCCGGCGCGCGCTATGCACCGGCGGGCTCGGTGCTGGTCGGCCCGATCGATTCGGCGATGCCGGGCTGCGTCTGGCACCGCCTCTATGTCGAGGCCGCGGTGCCGCCGCACGGCACTATCGAGATCGCCGCCTTCGCGACCGACGCCAAGGACGTGCCGGCCGCCCCCGGCGCGACCGGCGCGCCCGACTGGGCGCCCCACCGGATCGGCGCCGCCGCGACGCCGGACTCGGTCCCCCAGGCCGCCTGGTGCGATTCCCCGTCGGAGATCGCCTTCGCGCCGCCGATCCTCGATTGCGACCCAAGGCGCGGCACGGCCGGCCTGTTCACCCTCCTCCTCCAGCAAGGCGGGATCAAGGTGCGCCGCCTCGCCGGCCGCTATCTCTGGCTCTCCGTCAGCCTCGCCAGCGACAGCCAGAGCTCGCCCGAGCTCGCCGCGATCCGCGCTTATGCGAACCGCTTCTCCTATCGCGACCGCTATCTCGCCGGTTTCTATCACGAGCCGCTCGGCGGCAGCGACGCAATCGCCGCCGGCGCCGCGACCCCGCACGATTTCATGGAGCGCTTCCTCTGCCTGTTCGAGGGCGCGATGACCGAGACCGAGGGCCGGGTCGCCAACAGCTGGACGCTGACCGACCCCGCCGCCGCCCCCGACCCGGCTTTGCCCTGGATCGGCCAGTGGATCGGGGTCGCGCCGCAATCGGGCGACACGCCGGCGCGCCTCCGCCAGGCTTTGCTCGCCGCGCCTTATACGGCCGCGCTCAACGGCACGCTCGGCGGCCTCGCCGCTTCGCTCGAGCTCGCCACCGGCGGGCTGTTCGTCACCGGCGGCACGCCCGAGCCCGGCCATGCGCCGCCCCAGCCCGGCACCCCGGCCCTCGCCCGGCTCGGCGACGTGTCGCTGCGCGCGCTCGCGCTCGGCAGCGACACGTCGGGGGCGCTCGCTTTGCTCGCCGGCGGCGCGGTGACAAAAGGCGACATCGTCATCGTCGAGGGCTTCCGCCTCCGCCGCACCTTCGCGACCATCCTCGGCGCCGACCTGTCCGACGAGAACGACCCGCTCACCCTCGGCCTCTCCGCCTCGGGCAACAGCTTCGTCGGCGATACATTGATCCTCGGCGACGAGGCGCGCGACGAATTGCTCGCCCTGTTCCCGCCCGGAATCGACCGCGGCACCGCCGACGACGCCGCGGTGACCCGTTTCTACGCCAGGCTCGCCCACAGCGTGCTCATCCTCGTCCGCGGCGTCGACGACGCATCCGAGATGCAGCGGCTCCAGGACGTGGTCGACGAGGCGGTGCCGGCCCATGTCGAGCCGCACGTCCTTCAGGCGAAGGACCCGCTCATCGTCGGCGCCTCGGCCCTGGTCGGCGTCGATTCGTGGCTCGGCCTTGCCGCCCCGCCCCGGCCGGTGCGGCTCGACCGGACGATCGTCGGCCGCGGCGATCTGGTGATGGGTTCGGGCGGGCTCGACCCGCGCGCCGACGGGCCGGCCGAGACGCCGCCGACCGCGAGCGCCGAAGGGCCGCCCGAAGTGTGGAGCGGCACCGGCTTCACGATCACCGCGATGCGCTCGACCGCCGCCCAGGGCCGGCGGATCGAGCGCTACATCTGGACCTTCGAGTAGGAGGAAGAGGGGATGGCTGAGTTCAAGGTCAACGTGCCGGTGGTCCTGACCGACCCGACCGTCACCGTCGACTTTGACGCGGCCGATCCGCTGCCGCTCGGCAAGCGCACCATCCGCCTGGTCGTGGTCGACGATCAAGGCAATATGTCCGAGCCGGCCTTCCTCTCCGTCCTGATCGTCGACGTCGACAAGCCGACGGCCGTCCTCGAAACGGTCGACGCCGGCGGCAGCCCGATCCCCGCGACGATCCCGTTCGGCCAGCCTTTCCGCCTTTCCGGCCAGGGATCGAAGGACGTTCCGCCGGGCAAGGTGGCCGAATATCGTTTCACCCTCCTCGGAGGGCCGTGACGATGGCGGTCCTGACCCCCGGACAAGCCGTTTCCAGCAAGGACCCCGTCCTGCTGGTCGAGAATGCGTTGAGCCCGGGCCAATATCGCTTCCAGCTCGTCGTCGCCGACGATTCCGGCAATGCGAGCGCGCCGGCATTGCTTACCGTCACCATCGCCGCGCCGCCCGCGCCGCCGCCACCCCCGCCCGCGCCGCCAAAGCCGCCGGCCCCGCCACCGCCTCCACCCGCGCCGCCGCCACCAGCACCGCCGCCTCCGCCCAAACCGCCGGCGCCCCCGCCTCCCGCACCGCCACCGCCCGCGCCGCCTGCGCCGCCTCCACCTGCACCGCCGCCTCCCGCACCGCTTCCACCTGCGCCGCCCCCGCCGGCGCCACCGCCTCCGTCACCGCCGCCGCCCAAACCGCCGGCGCCTCCACCGCCCGCGCCGCCTCCACCCGCGCCGCCGCCTCCAGCACCGCCGCCTGCGCCGCCTCCACCCGCGCCGCCGCCGCCTCCGCCACCGCCCAAACCGCCGGCGCCACCTCCGCCGGCGCCGCCGCCGCCGCCTGCACCGCCGCCTCCCGCACCGCCTCCGCCTCCGCCTGCGCCGCCTCCGCCGGCGCCACCGCCTCCGTCACCGCCGCCGCCCAAACCGCCGGCGCCACCTCCGCCTGCGCCACCTCCGCCTGCGCCACCGCCGCCCGCGCCGCCACCGCCCGCGCCGCCACCGCCGCCACCGCCCAAACCGCCGGCGCCACCGCCGCCTGCGCCACCTCCGCCGGTGCCGCCGCGGCCGCCCGCGCCGCCGCCGCCGGCCCCGCCAGGCCCGCCGCTCAAGCCGCCGCTCAAGCCGCTCGATCCAAAGATCCTCGATCCGAAGATCCTCGATCCGAAGATCCTCGAGCCCACTCCGCCCATCCTGCCCGTCCGCCCGAATGGATAATCCTATGGCCAGCGCTCCTCCCTCGACCGTTCCCGATCCCCTCGCCGCCGCCGGCCTCGCGCCCGAGCGGGTCAATTACGCGACCGGCGTATTGCTCCAGGCCGACGATTTCCTCGACGAGCAGACCTATCATCGCGGCCGCCTCGCCATGGCGCTGCGCCACCTCGTCGGCTTCGGCACCGTCGCCGGCCTCGCCGTCCACGCGCCCGACGCCAAGGATGCCGACCTCGAGCTCCATGTCGATCCGGGGGTCGCGCTCGACCGGCTCGGGCGGCTGATCGAGATCGCCGAGCCTTATTGCATCCGCCTCGCCCGCTGGTTCGCGGCGCAGGATACGGGCGCGCTCGACGCCGCCGTCCATCGCGGCCCGAAGCCGACCGACGTGAACCTCGTCGCCGACATCTTCCTTTCGGCGGCCGATTGCGGGCGCGGCAACACGCCGAGCTTCGCGAGCGGCCCGTTCGACGCGCTCGACGCGCTGGTTCCCGCCCGCTTGGCCGAGCAGCCCCAGCTCGACCTCATCCTCCGCGCCGAAGGGCCCGGCGCACCGCCGGCGCCGAAGAATTTCTGGCCGGCGGCGGGCGCCAAGCCGGCGGACATGCTCGCCGCCGTCCTGGGCTCGTTCGATACCGGCCTCGCCGGCGGCGCCGACGACGGCCCGGTCGCGCTCCAGGAGCAGGTCGAAGGCAACGACCTCACCGCGATCTACCTCGCCCGCATCGCGATCCCGGTGACGCTCGATCCCAAGGCCCCGGCCGGCACGCGGGCGGTACTCGACCTCACCCGGCCCACCAGCGTCGACAACAGCCTTCGTCCCTTCATCTTCCTTCCCGGCAAATGGCTCGGCGGCGCGCCCGCCGCCGCCAAGCTCGTCGAACCCTAGAGGAAATGGCCATGAACGATCTCACCAGCCCCACCGCCCGGGTCGCCATCGAAGTGATGGACGATGCCGAGATCGCGCGCGCCACCGGCCTTTCCGGCGACGTCGTGCCGCGCAGCAGCATCGAGGACACGCTCTCGACCGGGCCCCTGGTCCTCGACGGCCTCAGGCGGCGGCCGCGTTATTTCGACGGCCGCTTCCTGACCGGCGCCGACCTCACCCGCGACCAGGATTATGTCCGCCAGCGCCAGGCCGACATGGCCCGCGCCTCGGGCACCGGGATCATCGAGGGGCTCCAGGTGAGGACCATGCCGCTCACCACCGGCCAGACGATCCGCATCCAGCCCGGGCTCGGCCTGACGCCCCAGGGCGATCTCGTCATGCTGAGCGCGGTCCGCGACGTGCCGTTGATGGACCTGCCCTCGACCCGGCAGCTCGACGCGGCTCTCGGCCTCAGCGAGGAGCCGCGGGTACCGGTCGGCCGGCGCACCGGCCTGTTCATCCTCGCTCTGCGCGCGGTCGAGTTCACCGCCAACCCGATCGCCGCTTACCCCCGCACCCTGACCGGCCAGCGCAGCTTCCAGGACGGGGACATCGTCGAGGCGACCGCGGTCACCCTCATCCCCTTCCCCGAGCGCCAGGGCACCGCCGATCTCGGCGACGCGCGGCGCCAGGCGGCGCGAACCATCTTCCAGTCGGCGGGCGGCGGCGCCGGCATCCCCCAGGACGCGCTTCCGCTCGCCATGGTCGCGCTCGAGCGCGGCGCGGTGCGCTGGATCGACGCCGACATGGTCCGCCGCCAGAGCGCCGGCAGCGCCGTCGTCGACGCCGGCTTCGCGGCGCGCCCGCGCAGCCTCGCCGAGGCCCATATCGCCCAGCACCGCGCCCATCTCGGCGACATCCTTTCCGACATGCAGACGCGCGGCCAGGCGCCGGTCTTCCCCGCCTCCCGCTATTTCGGCCTGCTGCCGCCGGCGGCGCAAATGCCCGCCGCCGCGATCCAGCCCGACCAGTTCGGCTTCCACCACATCTATTTCCCGCCGACGGTCGACGTCGACCTTGCCTTCGTGCCCTCCGACGAGATCGGTGCCGTCGTCGAGGAATCGCTGGCGCTGCCGCCGATCGACCTCGATTCCGGCGCGCAGGCGCTGCAGGGAACGGGAGTCCTGATCCTGGTGCCGGTGAGCCGCGCCCGCTACCAGCGCTTCGCCGCCTCCCTGCCCGGCGACACGATCGCGGTCCCGGCCGATGCCGGCGCGTCCGGCGCGAGCGCCGCCACCGACCTTCTCGCCCGCATCGCCGGCCGCGGCATCAGCGCGAGCGACGCCGCCTCGCAGGACGCCGCCGCGCAGCAGCAGGCCGACGCCGACGCGCTTCGCATCAATGCGTGGCAGGCCGCCTTCCAGGAGGCGGTGGCGGCGCTTCCGACCGCGAACGGCAACCCGCCTTTGGTCTGGTTCAGCCGCCGCCGCGCGATCGCCTACGGCACCTATTCGGTCGGCGCGGCCGTCCCCGCGGCCGGCGACGACGTCGTCACCGGCGCGATCGTCGACGCCAATCTCGCCCGATTGGGCCTCACCGCGCGCATGGCCGCGGTCGACGCCCAGGCGACCCCGCTCGCCGTCGCCCGCGCCTTGGCCCTGCTCGGCTCCCCGCAAGTCGCGGATTCGGACATCCTCACCGCGTCGGTGCTCACCGATCTCGAGCGGGCCGCCGCCCCGGTCGTGCGCCTCCCGCCGATCAAGATCCCGCTCCCACCGGTCTCCCTCCCGCCGGTCGCGCCCGCCCCTGCGCCGGCACCCGCGGCACCCGCGCCGGCGACACCCGCACCCGCGGCACCGGCACCCGCACCGGCAACCGTCAAGCTCCCCATCGCCACGCCGATCAACCTCGCCGTGGCACGCGACGGCCTGACCCGGATCGCGCTGGCGACGACGCTCGGCACCTCGACCGCCGCGCGCGACGACACGACACTCAACCTCAGCGCCGCCGAAGTGCTCGACATCGCCCAGGATTATAGCGACCCCGCGCTCGGCGAAGGCCTCGCCCGCGCCCAGCAGGCGCTCGGCGCGGGCTGGCCGGACGTCAAGGGCGCGGTCTGGCTTGGCGGCAGCGGCAAGGCGCTCGCCCTCGACACCGCCTTCCGCGCCATTCCCGGCGAGGAGGCGGCCGATTTCGCCGGCCTGCTCAAGGATGCGGTCACCAAGCAGGATGCGAGCGCGGTCGACGCCGTGCTCGCGAAGATGAACTGAGGCGCGGGAGAAGGGCATGGAGGTCACCCAGCAGATCCGGCGATCGCTCGCCGACGAGCATGTGCTCGCGATCGACCCGCCGATGCAGCCCGACGTGCCGGATTTCTGGCGGCGGCGCATCAACCCGTTCACCGGCCGCTCGGTCTCCGACAAGGCGCTGACCGCCGAGCAGGACGTCCGCTCCGGCCTCCAGCGCCTGCGCGGCCTCGGCCTCGATCCGGGGGTGGTCGACGGGCTCGAATTGTTCCTCGATCCGGGCGCGCTCGGCGCCGGCCCGGACGCCGCCTTCTTCCAGCTCGGCGGCGGCCTCGGCATCGTCCGCTCGGGCGAGGACATCACCATGCCGGCCGGCCGCCGGCTTGCCTTCGGCCAGCTCCCGGTCGTCCTCCGCGTCGACCAGGCCAATGCGCTTGCCGGCGGCGCGCCTCCGCCACCCCCGGCCGCGCCCGACATCGGCAGCGGCGAAGGCGATGCGCCCGACGGCGACATGGCGGCGCGCCTGCGCCCGGCCCTCCCCCGCAGCCTCGGCCCGGCCCTGACCGAGATCGTCGCCAACAAGGCCTCGGCGGATTTCGTCCGAGTCGCTGTGCTGCTCGCCCAGCCGGTCAGCGCCACCATCTCCGGCCGCGCGCCCGATCCGTGCGGGCCGGACCCGCGCGACGACCCTTATGCCGATCTTCAGCGGATCGACGGCTCTCGGCTCGCTTTGTATCTCTGGCCGGCCGAGATGAGCGCGATCGACGGCGGGCCCGATTACACGCTGCCGCCCGACGATCCGGCCCTGCGCAACCGGCTCGCCTATCGCGTCTTCGACAATGAGAAATTGCTCCTCCCCGGCGAGGCGCATCCATGGGAGGAATGGGGCCTCGCCCTGGCCATCGTCGCCTTCAACGACGATTGGACCCTGCGCTTCGTCGACCGCGGCGCCGTCGCCCGCATCGGCGGCACCCATCGCGACATCGGCCAGGCCATGCCGAGGGACGGCGACCCGCGCCTCTGGCAGGCCCGGATCGACCAGCTCGTCGGCCAATTGGTCGACCTGCCGGCGCTCGACGAAGCCTCGCTCCGCGCCGCTTTCTACCGCCTGCCCCCGGTCGGCCTGCTGCCGAGCGCGATGTACGACCCCAATCTCCACCGCCAGCATTTCTTCCCGGGAAGCTGGGCGGTCTCGGCGATGCCGATTCCGCACTCCAACGTCGATCTCGCGGTGCGCGAGGCCGCCTCGCTCGCGACCTTCGACCGCGGCACGCCCGACGCGGTCGAGCTGCTCGTCCCGGTCCCCGATTCCTCCTACGAGCCCGGGCTGCTCCAGACCGAGATCGAGGATCCGGCCTTCGTCCAGGCGATCGCCGCCGCCCGCGACGACCGCACCGCCTGGCTCGTCCAGCGCGAGGGCGGACGGCGGCGCTACGACCGGCTGATGGAAAGCGTCTCGGGAATCGCGATCGGCTGGCCCGACAGCGACCTGCCGCTCGCCGAGGACAGCCCGCCTCCGGGCGTCCAGACCCCGGTCGACGTCACCCGCACCCGCCGCTTCGACGAAGCGAGCGCGGCCCGCATCCACGCGATGACCGGCGCCCACGCCACCCTTCCGATCCTTGCCTCCGACACTCTCTGGTTCTGGGTCAACATCCATTCCGCCCAGCAGATGACCGGCCTCGCGCTCCGCGTCGGCCAGGGCACCGACGCCGCCAATGCCGCCGCGGGAAGCTGGGGCGGCGTCTATTGGGGCGCGCCCGACGTCACCCCGCTCGCCGGCGATACCGGCGCGCGCCGCATCGGCGACCTTCCCGGCGCCGGCACCTGGCAGCGGCTGGAAATCCCCGCCAATCGCGTCTGGACGGCGAACGGCGGCGGCCTCGACGGCTTCGCGGTCAACGCGGTCGAGTTCACCCAGCGCGGCGGCCAGGTCGAATGGGGATCGTTCGGCAAGCGCGACGCGACCGGCATGGTCTATACCTATGTCGGCGACGATGCGCCCGCCGGCGCGGCGCTCGGCGTCAGCGGCCAGACCAATCCCGGCTGGCCCTGGGCAATGGTCGCGGGCCGCGAAAATGCCGACATCCCCGATTTCGGAACGGTCGAGGACAATGGCGTCCGCCGCGCCGCCGCGCTCGACGCCTTCCGCGCGCAGTGGACCCAGGGCTTCCTCGCCGGCGAGCTCGCCCAGGTCGACGAAGGCGGCATCTCGGCTTTCCTCGATCGGGTCGATTCGCGGCTGAAGGCGACCAACGACGCCATCGATCTCGGCTTCGTCCGCGCCCGCGCCGACATCTACCGGGTCCGCCAGATCATGCTCGGCGCCGACGCGGCCTCGCGCCTCGTCACTTCGCCCTCGCTCGCCGACCTCGCCTCCCGCGACGAGAGCGCGCGCGCCACCGCCAAGGACATTGCCGACTATCTGGCCGAAGCCCAGACCGCCAATGTCCCCTCGCCGCCCAAGGCGGCGGCGCCGCCGCCACCGCCGCCGCCGCCCCGCCCGGGCGCGCCGGGCCTGGTCTTCTCGCCGAAGTTCATGACGCTCAACGTGACCAGCCTCGCGGCCGCGCGGCAGCCGGTCGCGACCCGCTCCCCCGCAATGACCCTGGAGGCGTCGCGGACGATCACCGCCGCGGCCCCGGCGAAGACCGTCGCCTCCGCGGTCCGGTCGACGCCGGTCTCGATCCTTCCGGTGCTCTCGACGATGACGCTGCGGCCGACCCAGCCCGCGACCCTGTCGATCGCCGCCGCCCATCTCCTGGTCCAGCCGATCCAGAGCCGCGACGTCCAGGCCCAGCTTCCGATTGCCGGCCTGGTCGAGCGGACGGTGAGCGTCGCCGAGCGCCTCGCCCCGCCCGCCTCGGTCCAGGCATTGAGCTACGCCATCGCCAGCAAGGCGGCGATCCTCGACACGCTGGCGGGGCTGTCGAACGCCGACACTGGCAGCCCGGCCGGCGTGCCGCTCGACGACATCGTCGTTCCCGGCTTCCAGAAGCGCGGCGCGCAGCCCACCGACCCGGACTATATCCCGACGCTGGCGGAGCTGCTCGCCGACCGCGCCAGGCCCGTCTCCGCGCAGATCTACGTCGATTCCGACCAGATACCGGACGGGCAGGACAAGCATGAATCCGACTATTTCACCAATGCCGTCCAGGCGATCGACAACAGCGTCGCCCTGATGCGGCTGGTCGAGGGCCGGGTCGCCCTGTTCGACCAGCTCGCCCAGGCCCTTCGCGACCTGCGTAGCGCGATCGAGCAGCAGGCCGACCAGGCCTCCGCCTGGCTGCGCCAAGTGGGGGTCGCGCTCGAGGAAGCCCGCCACGATTTCGCGACCGCGCTCCAGCTTCGCGCCGACGAGGATGCCCGGGTCGCCGCGGTCAATGCCCGCCGCTCCGCGATCCTCGCGACCCAGGTCCAGGGCCTCGTCTGGCGGCGGGTGCGCGCGGCCGAGCTCCGCATTCCCGGCCCGGCGATGGAGATCGCCTCCGCCCTCGCGGTCGATCCGGTGGTCGCCTGCGGGCGCGAGCATCCCGACGTGCCCGACGAGATCCTCGATTATGTCGACCTGCTGCGCGAGGCGCCCGCCAAATGGTTCCCGGCGGTCGATGCCGCGGTGGTCCAGATCGAGCGGCTCGACGCCGCCCGCGCGACGATCGAGCAGATCTTCGCCGCCGCGACGCGCGGGGTGCTGCAGCCGCGCACCCTCGCCATCGCCGCCGCGCCCAAGCTGCTGCGCGGCGTCCAATCGGCGATGGCGGTCCAATATCAGCAGATCGCGAACCGCCGCGCCGCCGTCGCGCAATTGAGCCGCGCCGGCGTCTCGAGCCTCTCGCTCGCCCAGGCGCAGGTCCAGATCAGCGAGACGTCGAGCCTCGGCGACCTCATTTCCGGCCGCGCCCGCCAGCCGAACCTGACCCAGCTCGCCCAGAACGAGATTACCGGGATCGGCCAAATCGCCGCCTGCCTCCACGCATCCTTCGCCGAGGTCGCGCCGGTGGTCCGGCTCGGCTGGGCCGACATGCTGTCCGAGTTCGACCAGCCGGCGCCCTTGCGCAACCTTGCCGGCCTGCCCGGCTGGGGCGACCTCACCCTGACGCAAAGGCGGACGCTCCAGGAGTTCGTCGACTGGCTGTTCTCGCGGATCGATTCCGCCCAGCAGCAGGCGGTGGACGCGATCAACGAGCTCGTCCGCATCGCCCTGCTGATGGCGGCCGATTCGCCGGTCGACAAGCTCATCCCCGCCCAGCTCGTCGCGCCCGCGCCGGCGACGATCCGCGGCCGCTTCATGCTCGCGCTCGACATCAGCCGGGTCCGCAAGGGGATGCAGGCGGTGGTGCGCGACGCGAGCGACCGGATCGTCTCGCAGGCGGTGATCGACGACATCGTCGACGGCCACGCCTCGGCGACGATCACCGCGAGCCTCGCCGGAATCACCACCCTGTCGAGCGAGATGCAGTTCCACGTCGTCAGCGGCCTCGGCTGAACATGGCCGATGTCGCGGTCCGGAGGCTGCGGATCGGGGGGCCGCCGGAGCGGGCGCCGCTCGCCGCCTTCTTCGTCGAGGACGGCTGCCGCACGGCCTTGCCCGACAGCGAGCGGCTGGTCCTGCTCCGCCGCCTGCTTCTGCCCGCCGCCGCGGCCCAGCGCCATGCCTTCGCCCGCAACGCCGCCATTGCCAAAGCGTGGCAGGCGGCGACCGCGCGGGCGCGCCACGGCGCCGCCGACGGCGCCGGGGACAGCGAATGCGTCTGGTTCGCCAATCGCGAGGAGGCGCGGGGGCTCCTGCTCGCTCTGCTGCTCGCCGGCCGCCACCCCAATGGCTGGTTCTGGCGGCTGGCGGTGCCCGAATGGGAGGAATTGCCGCTCGCTTCTTTCGTCCGGCGGCTGGTCGCGGCGGCGCTCGCCAAAGACGACGGCGCCGCCCTCCCGGCGCTCGCGCTCCAGATCGTCGAGGCGGGCCGGGCGGATCTCCTCATCGAAGCGCTCGCCGGGTCCGGACCCGCGCCCCAATTCGCCGGCCGGCCGTCAATGCCGCCCACGGCGCCCGCATCCGCGCATGCCGATGCCGCTTCCGCCGAGACCCGCCCCGCCGCCGCGGCGGCCGCCCATGTAGCAAAGCTGCGGGCCCGCCTGCCGTATCCTCTGCGCGATGCGGTCGAGGCGCTGGCGCGCCGGCTCGGACCGCGCACGCCGGCCGCGCGCCGGCTCCTCGAAACCCTGTTGCTGCGGGCGAGCCCCGACCTTCGCCTCGCCCGCGCCCGGCTTGGGACATTCGTCCTGGCCTATGCCGATTTCGTGGCGGGGGAGATGCGGGCCGAAGCGTCCGACCCTTCATCCATTACCATCGCGGTTCCGCAACAGGCGCGGGAAGAGGTACGGGCGCCGATTCAGCCACCCGGCGCCCGCGAGGAGATTTTGCGCGGGCCGCCGGCCGATCCGCCGCTTGAATCCACGGATGCCACGGCAGCCGATGCTCCGCGGAAGGCTGAGGAAGAGCGCGCCGAAGACCAACGCGACGCGCCCATTGAGGCGCTGTTCAGCGCCAATGCCGGCCTGTGGCTGGTCCTGCCGGCTTTGATCCGGCTCGGCTGGCGGGAATGGCTGCTGGACCGTCCCGATCTGATCGGCACCGATCCCGGACGGACGTTGATCTCTGCCCTCGCCGCCCATCATCGCGTCGCGTTCGACGATCCCGCGCTCGCGCCGTTGGCGCTCGCCGAGCCGCCGCCCGCCCCGGTCTGGGCGGAGGCCTGGCGCCGCGCCCTCGGCCGCGCCTTCCGCCGGAGCGGCCGGATCAATCTCGCCCGCCTGATCGCCAAGCCCGGCCGGATCTCCTGGGCCGAGGAGCGGCTCGTCGTCCGCTTCCCGCTGGCGGCGATCGACCTCCGGCTGCGGCGCCGCGCGCTCGACGTCGATCCGGGCTGGGTCGACTGGCTCGGTTTCTCAATCCGCTATCTCTATTCCGACGAGCAGGGCGGCCGATGAACGCGCCGTTCGCCGTCCCGGCCGAGAGCCTGTGCGGCCTCGCCCTCGCCGCGCTTCGCGCGCTCTGCGCCCAGGCGCCGCTGCCGCCGCTGTCGGCCGAGGTCGAGCGCCGGCTCGCCGACCGGCCGGGGGAGGAGAGGCTGGCCGCGCTTGCCGGCCGCTTCGGCCTTTCGGCCGGCGAGATCCTCGCCGCCGCCCTCTGCCTCGCCGCGGAGACCGACCCGCAGGCGGCACGGCTGGTCGCCGCCGCCCAGGCGCCGGTCGGCGGCGCGCGTCCGCTCGCCGGCCTGCTCGCCACCCTCTTCGCCGAGACCGGGCTCGACACGGTGGCGATCGCCAGCGGCGCGGCGGCGCGCGCCGGGCTGCTCGTCCTGGGCGAGGAGCCGCAGCCGCTCACCGAACGATCGGTGTCGATCCCGGCGCCGATCGTCGCCGCGCTCAGCGGCCGGATCCTGACCCCCGACAAGGTCGGGATCGTCGGCGCCAATTATGTCGCGCTCCCCGACAGCTTCGGCGCGGCCGCGCGCGCTTATGCGCAGCGCCTCGCCGCCGCCGCCGGCCCGGTCGCCTTCGTGCTTCGCTCCCCCTCCGCGACCGAAGCCGAGACCGCGGCCGTATCGATCGCCGAGGCGCTCGGTCTCGGCTGCGCCGACATCGGCGACGCGCGCGCCGGCGACCATGCCTGCTGGCTGGCGGCCGCCGCCATGCTGCCGCTCGTCCGCGCCGCGCTCGGCCCCGGCGACGCGCTCCGCCTCGGCCCGGCCGCGCCCTGGGACGGGCCAATGCTGGTCGTCGCCGGCAATGAAGGCCTGGTCGAGGCGCCCTTCCCCGTGCTCGAATGGTCGCTGCCGCTACCGAGCGAGGAGGAACGGGCCGCTTTGTGGCGCGCGGCCGGTCTCTCCGAATCCGGCGCGGCGCGGGCGGCGCGGACCTATCGGCAAGGCGCGGGGCGCATCGCCGAGATCGCCGCCCGCCTCCCCGCCGCCGGCGACAGCGACGGCGGCGACGGCGAAGAGGGCGATTGGCCGCGCCTCGTCGCGGCGGTCGAAAGCGGCGCCAGCCGGCTCGACATGCTCGCCCGCCGCTCGCGCAGCGCCGCCTCGCGCGACGACCTCGTCCTGCCGGCCCCGCTCGCGCGCCAGCTCGACCTGTTCGTCGACCGCATCCGGCTTCGCAACGCGCTTGCGAACGATCTCGGGCCGGCGGTCCGCGCCCGCTACCGGCCGGGCGTGCGGGCTTTGTTCACCGGCGAATCCGGGACTGGGAAGACGCTCGCCGCCGACGCCATCGCCCGCCAGGCCGGGCTTCCGCTCTACCGGGTCGACCTGGCCGCGATGACCAGCAAATGGATCGGCGAGACCGAGAAGAACGTCTCGACCGTGCTCGACGCCGCCCAGCATGCCGACGTCGTCCTGTTCTTCGACGAGGCCGATTCGCTGTTCGGCGCGCGCACCGAAGTGTCGGATTCGCACGACCGCTTCGCCAACGCCCAGACCAATTACCTGCTGCAGCGGATCGAGGATTTCGACGGGGTCGCCATCCTCGCCTCGAACAGCCGCGACCGCTTCGATCCCGCCTTCGCCCGCCGGCTCGATTTCATCCTCGCCTTCCCTTTGCCCGACGCGGCGGCGCGGCGGGCTTTGTGGACCGGCCATCTCGGCACCGCCCACGCGCTGTCGCCGCGCGAGCTCGACGCGCTTGCCCTCCATGTCGATCTTGCCGGCGGCCACATCCGTAACATCGTCCTCGCCGCGGCGGTGCGGGCGCAAGGCGAGGCGCGCGCGATCCGCCTCGCCCATGTCGCCGAGGCGGTCGCCGACGAATATGCCAAGCTCGGCCGCTCGCCGCCGCCGCTCGGCCAATGGCAGGGGTGAAAGCGCTCCAAAGGCGGCCGCTCGCCCCGATGAGCGCCGATTTCGGCGGTCCCGATCCGGCGATGCTCGCCTTGCGCCCGCGGGACTCGCCTTCCTTCTCCTCGGCCATGCCGCTCTATCTCGGCGGGCGGATGGACGCGATGTCCTCCTTCTACGCTCCCGACGGCTTTGGCGGCGGCGGCTTTGGCGCGGACGCGCTCGACCGGCCCTGGGCCGGGTCCACGGCAATGAAGGACCAGGCCGCGCCGCCGCGCGATGCCCGGCCGCGCGCGCGCCAGCCGGCGAGCACGTCCGTGCCTCCCGGCCCGGCGCCCGCTCCGCCGGCGCCCCCGAAGCCGGCGCAGGACAGCAAGGCCCATGACAAGAATGCCAAGGACCAGGCCAAGGCCAAGGGCAAGAAGGCCGACGAGCATGACGGCAAGGCGGCGCCCGGCGGGAAAAAGGGCGACGCGGCGAAGGGCGGCAAGCCCAAGGGCAAGGCTCCCCCCGGCAAGGGCAAGGGCAAAGCGGGCGGCGGCAAAGCGGGGCCCGGCGGCGACAAGATGGTCGAATTGATCTTCGTCCACGACCGCAAGGAGCCGGTGACCGGCCCGCCCGATCTGGAGCGGGCGCCGCTCCATATCGAGGTCGATTCCTCCTCCTTCTCGGCGCCGCGCTCCTTGCCGTTCGGCGGCGTTCGCCAGCCCAAGCAGCCGAGCGAGGCGCCGGGCCCGGTCGAGCGCGACTATCGCGCCCTCTATTCCGACGCCGCCGAGGCCAGCTTCCAGCTCTACCGGCAGCTCGACGAAGGCGCGCGCCGCCTCGCCGACGAGGCCGAATCCAACATGCGCCGGATCGCCGACCGCCATGCCGACGCGCTCGAGGAGAATCTCGCCCAGCTCGATTCCGACCTCGACCGGCAGCGCGCCGACCTCGCCATGGGCCGCGAGACCGCGCTTGCCGACCTTCACGACGGCGCCTCGGCGCTGCGCACCAAGGTCCAGGGCGCGGCGGCCCGGTCGCTCGGCCGGCTCGACGCGCTCTACCATCATTATCTCGACGCCATGTCGGGGCCGGAGACGAAGCGCGCCACCATCGAATCGCGCTCCAGCAAGGCGGTCGGCGACCTGGCGAAGAATTCGCAGGACGCGACCGCCAAGCTCAAATCGCTCTCGGGCGACCAATCGCCCGCCCACATGAAGGAGTCCGGCCCCTGGGTCGCGCCGGTCAACGAGGCGATCGACGCCAAGCTGCCCGAGCGTGCGGCCGAGGAGGTCGAGCGCTTCCAGAAGATGATCACCGACGTCCAGAAGCCGCTCGAGAAGATGGACCATTGCCTGCCCTGCCGCTTCACCATGGCCTTTGCCGGCATCCGGGCGAAGGCGGCGAACGTGCACGAAGCGGGTCCGAACGCGATCCTGTCGGCGCGCGACGGCGCCATCGAATCGATCGAGAATACCGAGACCCAGCTCGAAGACATGATCGAGCGTTCGGCGGCGGGCACCGACGACGCTTTGGTCAAGCAGCACGATGCCGCCCGCGTCCGCGCCACCGAATCGGCCAAGGCGGAAGCGGCCGGCGAATCGGTGCGGCTCGAAGGCGCGGCGCGGATGCAGGTCCGCACCCTCACCGCCATGTCGATCGCCCAGCCCGAGGCCCTGCAGCGGGTCGTCGACCGGCTCGCCGAGGAAAAGCAGCGGCCGGAGCAGGATTTCGGCCGGGCGGCGGCGAGCGCCTCGGAACGGCTGCGCGGCTCGATCGCCGCCTCGGCGGCGCGCCAGCCGGCGGCGGCGCGCGCCGCCTTCGTCCTGACGATCGGCGGCCTCGACAGCCAGGCAATCGGGTTCGACCTCGGCATCGCCCGAAGCGTCGCCGATACCGCCAAAGCCGGCGGCGAGATGGTCGCGAACAGCCTGCAATCCTTCCGGCAGGAGAGCGAGAAGGGCCTCGCCAATCTGAAGTCGCTCCCCGGGTCGATCACCACCCAATGCGCCCATTATCTCGACCCGGTCGACGACGGTTACGAGAAGGCCGGCAAGGAGCTGTCGGAAGCGGTCGACTCGGCGGGGGCCGAGGTCGAGGCGATGATCACCGGCAAGGCCGCGCCCACCGGCAAGAAGGACGGCAAAGGCGGCGCCGACGGCAAGGGCGACGGCAAGGCGGACGGGCCGCCGGCCGCCGCGCCGGCGGCCAAGGGCGGGGGCGGGGGCGGGGCGAAGGCGGTCCACGTCAAATCGTCGCTCGCGACGCCGCCGCCGAGGGTCCGCATCCCGGCGGGCGGCGGCGGCGCCCCGGCCGCCGGCAAGGGCAAGGCCGCGGCGCCCCCCGCCAATTGCGCGGGCTGCAACGACGAGGCCAAGCCGGCGGCCGGGAAGAAGGACGAGAAGCCCAGCGGCGGCGACGACGCCATGAGCGTCGAGAAGATGATCGAGCTTGCCGGCAAGATCGCCGCCGACGTGCTCGCGGACCCGCCGATCAAGGAATTCCAGGGCACGGCCAACGAGAAGGTCACCCACGTGATGGAGGGCCATTCCAGCAAGATCGACACGGAGCTCGGATCCTTCTTCCCGAACGGCGACCTCGTCGTTTCCGAGCTGCGCGGGACCACCACGATCCAGGGCACAGCCTATCGCCAATATCCGCCGCTCGCCGGCGGCGATGGCCTCGACGAGCGCATCCGCACGCGTCTCTGGGACGGCTGGGCGATGCCCGGCACGATCAAGGCCAATATCAGGGCGGCGATCGCCGCGCTCGACGGTCACAAGGGCGACGCCGCCTTCGCCGACCTCGAGGCGGCGTTCAACTGGTCGGACCAGAACGACCGTTCCGAGCAGGCTTTGCTCAACCTGTCGCCGCCCGAGCTCGACTCGCTCCGGGACAAGCATGGCGACGACCTCAAGAAGATGGCCGCCGACCTGAGCGGCGCCGACCGCAAGAAGTTCGAGGCGCTGATCGGGCTCGACGCCGACGGCAAATGGCTGCCGGCGGCGCAGGCGGCGGCCAATTATAACGGCATCAAGCTCCAGGAAGGGATCAAGTCCGCGCGCGACACCGAAGGCGAGGCGGGCTGGGACAAGGCCGGCGAGGCGATCGGCGACGCCAGCCGCTCCGCGGGAAGCTCGCGGCTGGCCGGCAATGACGACATGTTCGGGATCGGCAGCGGCAAGAAGCGCGAGGCCAACGACAAGGCGCAATGGGAGGCGACCCAGATCGCCTACGGCAAGGTCACCGGCGCCGTCGCCGCGCCGACCAAGGACGGCAAGGAACCCTCGCACGCCGACCAGCTCGCCGCCGCCCAGACCGGGATGATCAAGCAGGCGACGGAGACGATCACCCACCATCATCACGTGTCCGATCCCGAGGGCGGCGACATGGATTGGGACACGGTCGACACGGTCGGCGACCGCCACAAATTATGGATCGAGCGGATCGTCAAGACCGGGCCGGATTCGAACGAGACCCGCGCCGCCCGGCTCGGCATCGAGTTCAACCGCCAGGGCGGCAAGCCGACCCGCGACGGCCTCGACAAGGCGCTCCATTTCGGCTCGGCCGACGCCGTCGAAGGCGGTCATTATGACGAGAAGGCGCGCGCCGCCGGCGAGGCCAAGGCCAAGGCGGACCAGGACGAGGTCCTCAAAATCTACGCCCAGGACCAGCTCGACCGCGACTCCGCCAAGGACGGGGTCTGCAAGGAAAGCAAGCTCACCCCCGACGAGATCCGCGAGTCGCTGAAGGAGAAGGCCGCCAAGCAGTTCGGCGACGATACGAAAGCGAAGAAGGACGCGCTCGGCATCCTCTCCAGCCCGCATGGCGACGCGCTGGCGACGATGGAGCTCGCGATCGGCAGCGAGAAGAAAGAGATCGCGATCAAGCAGCTCCAGCGGATGGACGCGAAGGAGATCAAGAAGCTCAGCGACGATTATGCGGCGGCGCATCCCGGAGAGAAGAGCCTGGAGGCGCAGCTCGGGATCAACGGCCACCATTGGAACTGGCACAATTGGAACGGCGCCACCTTCAGCGGCGACGCCGCCAACGAGATCGAGATCGCCTTCATGGGCGTCCCGCAAAACCCCAAGGAGCGCGGCGAGGTCGCGCTTCGGGTCATGGACCAGCAGATCGACCAGGCCGGCTGGCTCGGCAAATTGCTCGCCCATGACGATTTCGACAAGCTCACGGGCAATGCCGCCAGCCTGCGCAAGCTGATGGGCGTGTCCGAGGCCGACGTGGATTCCGCCGGCCGCATCGTCGCCCACGACCCCCAGACCGGGCTGAAGGTCAAATGGGGCAATTTCGACGAGAATGGCGATTTCGTTCCGCCCAAGAAGGGCGATGCGAGCGCGTTCGAGCGCGCCATCGCCCTCTCGCGGATCACCGCCGACAATTATGTCGCATCGGTCGACAAGATCGCGAACTTCGTCGCCACCGCTTTGGTCGTCATCGCCGCCGTGGTCACCACCGCTCTGACCGGCGGCGCGGCGGCGTCGATCTGGATCCCGGTGCTGGTCACCGCCGCCGCGGGCGTCGCCGGCATGGGCATGAAGATGGCGATCAAGGGCGGCCGCTACAGCCGCGACGAAATGGTCACCGACCTGGTCAGCACGGTGGTGCAGGCGGCGACCGCGGGGATCGGCGCCGCCGCCGGCGCGGCCCTGCGCGGCGGCGCCCCGGCGCTGAAGGCGCTGGCCGGCACGATGCGGATGAGCGAGCAGGCGCTCGGCGAGACCGTCGCCCTGGCCGCCGGCAAGACGGCCGCCGAAGCGACCGTGATGCGCTCGCTCAGCCTCGCCGAGGAAGTCGCGATCGGCGCCGGCACCAGCGCGCTTTCCGGCGGCGCGACCGCGGCCTTCGATCCGGCGGCGCGTCGCGAGGGCGATTATTGGGGCAATATCTTCCATTCGATGGGCCGCGGCGCGCTCGGCGGCGGCCTCGGCGCGCTCGGCGGACGGGCGGGCGCCAAGGGCTTCGAGTTCCTCTCCAAGCGGCTCGGCTCGTCGGTGTCGCAGACGGCGATGAAGGCGGCGCTCGCCGCCGGCAAGTCCGAAGCCGAGGCGATCCGCGCCGGCGAGGAAGCGGTCGCGAAGCATTGGGCGAGCGAGGTCGGCACGCGCGCCTTCAGCTCGGGCGCGAGCGGCATGGCGTCGCGCGGCGGCGAGCTGATGTACGACAAGAACGTCCGCGGCATGGACATCTCCTATGGCGAGATGCTGAGCGAGATGGGCCAGGCCGGCCTCCAGAATTTCATCCAGGGCGCCGGCGAGGGCGCCGCCGACCGCGGCATGCGCGCGATCAGCCCGCGCCGCGCCGCCGAGCATGAATGGGTCCAGCAGCAGCATGCCCTCGGCCATCCGGCGGGCAGCCATGGCGACGCCGATCCGGGGGTCGAGATGGCGACCGAGCTCGCCGCCGCCTCGCATATCCCGACCGAAGAAGCCGCCGCCCCGCCGAGGCCCGAGCCGCCCGCGCGGCCGGAGGCGGGCGGAACGATCGCGGCGCGCCCGCGAGAGGCGGGGGAGCCGCCGCGGTCGGTCCTTGCCAGGCCGGAGCTGGTTGAGGCGCCGGGGCCGTCGCCTTTGCGCGCGCCGGGCGGGGACGAGCAAATCGTCTTCCGCTCCAACCGGATCGGCGCGGAGCCGCCCGCGCGGCCGGGCGCCAGGGAGGAAGAGCCTATCGTCTTCCGCTCCAACCGCAAGGATGGCGAGTCGGAGCCTCCGCCAGGCCTAAGGCGGCCCGCTCCGGACGAGGAGAAGACCAACCCCAATATCAGGATCCCGACCCTCGAGGAGCAGGTCGACGAGGCCCACGCGAATGCGAAGCCCGGCGTCGCCGAGCAAAAAATCTCTCCGGTCTTCGCCATGGCCGACCTGTCGCAGGAGCGGCTGAAGGGGCTGGCGCATCCGCTTCCCGAAGGGAGCGAAATCCGCGCCACCGATCCCACCAGCCTCGCGGCGGCGTTGCACAATTACCGGATGCTGCAGGAATATACGCCGCACCTCGAGGTCCTGCTCGCCTACAATCCGGAGAACGGCCATTATGTGGTCGTCCAGGGGGGGCCGGACTCGGTCAAGCCGCCGGGAGGCAGCTGGGTGACCCTGCGGCACGCGCATCCCGAGGTCTACGACGTCACCTCGGGCCAGTTGATCGTGCATCATCTGCCGAGCGGACGGCCGGGCGACTTCAGCGCGCTCATGCACGAGGCGACGATCCAGGCGGGGCGGCCCGGCAAGGGCGGCCACGTCTTCCTCGAGTCGATCATCGACGTGCATCACAACGGCGAGGTCCGCGAGACGCGCTTCTCGGTCACCCACAGCCAGGGCGAAGTGGAGCTGCGCGTCACCTTCCGCAACCCCGCGGACAACAGCGAGGAGCATCTCGGCCCGTTCAAGAGCATCCAGGAATATTCGGACAAGGTCTATGAGATCACCGGCGAGCGGATCACCGTCGATCAGCGCGCCGCGCCCGGCCGCTACAGCGCCCCCGAGGATGTCGGCGTCCGCCGGGGCGCTCCGGTCAGCGTCGAGGAACGGGGCGCCGCCCGCTCCCTCGCCCAGCGCGTCGCCGAAGCGGCCGGGCTCGACGCTCCGGCGCGCGCGGGCCGGATGTCCGAGATTCACGAGATGGTCCGCGCCATGGGCCTGGTCGGCAACGCCGATTCCCTGGCGAAGCTGACCAACCTGCTCAATGTCCATGACGACGAATTCACGCCCGCAATGCGCGCCGCCGTCGCCAGCGCGACGCTCGAGGCGACCCGCGCCGAGCTGGTCCGCACCGGCGAGCTCAAGCCGGGCGACGACGTGCTGATGCTGTTCCGGGGCGTCCCCAGCGAGCGGATGGGCGATTATGAGAAAGCCGGAATCGACCTTTCCAAGATCGGGAGCGGGAGCGACGAGGATGCGGGCCGCGGCCTTTACGGGAGCCAGGATTTCGAAAGCGCGCTCCGTTACGCCGGGTCGGACGACAAGGGTCAGGTGCTGCCCCTGATCGTCCGGCAGAGCGAGCTCCGCAACGTCATCGACGTGCGCTCGGGAACGCCGCTCGGCGACCGCTGGCTGGAATTCATCCGGGCCTCGCAGGGCAAGGGACGGCTCTTCCCCGGCTACGAGCATCTCAACCGGGTGCTCGATCCCCGGTTCGACCTGCCGATGGCGCTCGTCCGGGACGGTCGCGGCGACCGGTTCGAGGCGTTCCTCCAGAGCATCAAGGACGACCCCACCCTTCCCGCCGAGGTGCGCGCCGCGGCGGCCGACCCGCATCTCACGCTGATGGACCTGGGCGG
Source organism: Allosphingosinicella sp. (assembly GCA_036491055.1). Lineage (GTDB taxonomy): Bacteria > Pseudomonadota > Alphaproteobacteria > Sphingomonadales > Sphingomonadaceae > Allosphingosinicella. The sequence continues at coordinate 67,784 of DASXCT010000036.1, read as the reverse complement.
GGTCGCCAGCACCGGCAACGACCGCGGCATCCTCACCGATCAATGGGCGATGCACAGCCAGCATATCGCCGACCTCTTCAACGAGGCGCACGGCTTCCCGCGGGTGGCCGGCAAGGGCGCCACGGCCGAGGCGGTGCCCGAGCCCCAGCCGGTGATGAAATCGGCGCTGACGCCGAAGCCGAAGGCTCCCGTCCCGGCCTCCGACGAAGGCGCGCTCGGCGGCGGCCATGTGCATATGGCCGACGAGGAGGCCGCGCCGCATGTCCATCCGGAGCATGCGCGGATCGAGGCGGCATTCGTCAACGCCCTCGGCAAGGACCCGGCGGCGTTCGAGATCGCCTCCCTCATCGTTCGTGTCGCCGCCGTCGACGAGCACCTGCTTGCGCGGCTGATCGTCTCGCCTCCCCACGAATCGATGGAGATGCTGAGCGCGATCGCCACCGATCTCCGGCAGAAGGGCTATTCGGGCGAGCGGTTGAACGAGATGCTGCGGCAGGTGGCCGAGCTGAAGGGGCGGACCACCGAAAGGATTCGTATCGCCTTCGAGCACCCGCTGAACGTCGCGGCTCACGCCGCGGCGATCAACGCGCTGAGCCCGGTCAAGCAGGCGCTGGTCCATGCATCGCCGGTCGCCCTCCATCTCCTCCTGAGCAATGCCACGACGAAGAAGAACGTGCCCGTCTTCGACCATTATGCCCGCCTCTTCGCCAAGAAGGGCCTGGCGATCGGCGACGGTTCAGCCTTCGAGGCGTTCGTGTGGAGCTCGGTCACGCACAGCAAGGACCCCGGAATTACCGGGCTGAGGTCGGATGTGGAGCGGCTGAGGACCAGCTTCGCCACCTACCGGGACGCTTTGGGTCCCGCCGTCGAAGCGGTGCGCCTGTTGAGCAAGGGCCAGGTCGATCTCTCGCGGCCTCCGCTCGTCAACTGGCCGATGTCGAATTTCGAGGGGCTCGTCCCTTATCATCCGGACGACAATATCGTTCCGGGAACGCGCATCGACCATGTCGACTATGGGCGGGGCACGATCATCGGCGTGTCGAACGGAATCGCCCGCATCAGCTTCGACAGCAATGTGACGCCGGGGACGCTGCACGAGATACCGCTCGCGGACCTTTCGCTCTTCCACGCGCGCAACGGCAAAACCGACCAGCCCGTGCCCGTCACGCCCATATTGGACGAGCCCAGGCAAAATGCGTTTCAGGGCAAGATCGACGACTATCGGCAGCAAAAAGGCTTGCCCGGCTATGCTCAGAATGTCGGCAGCAGCGGGACCGTTTCGATCTGCCGGGCCGGCGACCAGGAATTTTACGGGACCAACATCAACCTTTCCAGCGCCCTTCAACATTTCACGCCGCAGGAGCGGGACATCCTGCTCCCGCTGCTGCGCGCGGCGGGCATCAGCCTGGTGGAGCATGCCAATTCGGAGCTCGTTTTCCAGACGCATGCCGAAGCCGCTTCCTTGCTGGAAGCCCGGCAAAAGCTTGGCAGCGGCGGCATGCCGGAAGTGGTCGAATTGTTCGTCGATCGCCCGACCTGCTGGGATTGCAGCGCGAACCTCAGCCGCCTCGCCGAATATCTCGGCATCCGCGAGTTGCGCATCTATTACCGCAACCAGTCGGATTCTCCGATGATCGTCAAAGGGCGGGCGCGATGATCCAGTTCCACGATTCCTGGGGCCGCAGCCGGACCGACATCGACCCAGCCGCGATCGTCGCCGCGCTCGCCGCGGGCGGGCCGGATTTCTGGCAGGGGCCGACGGGGCAGTCGGCGCTCTCGGTCAGCGATGAAGACGGGACGAGATGGCTGTTCCTGACCCCCGCCGAGCCGCACAGCTTCTTCCTTTACGGACAATTGGACGACGGCCGGCGGATCCATCTCGCCGGGAGCCCCGACCGGACGGGCGAAGAGATGGTCCTCCATATCGGCGGAACGCCGGTCACTGTGCCCGGCCGCTTCCTCACGCCGGCGGCCGAGGCGGCGCGCGTCGCCGGCCATTTCCTCGAGACGGGGCATTTCGCTCCCGACGCCGCATGGCGTCTGGATGGCGCGCCGTTCAAACCGCGGCCTTTCCCACCGAGCTGAAAGCCGCCCGGCAACCCTCGACGGCGCCGCGACGCGCCGAACAATGCGCGCCGCCTGGTCCAGGCCCGCAGCGCCGCCCGCGCCGAACCGGCTCGTTGCCGCGCTTCACATATTTCGGCGACGATGATCGAGCGTATTGCTTGCGCGGGCGGGCTAGAGTGGTTTCCAGTCAGGTGGAATGAGCAGGCCGCCATGCCCCCGGCATGGCTGTCGATTGCGGCGCAATCGGCACCTGCTCGTCCTGACGGCCGAAAAGAACGGTAAAACAAAGATCTAGAATCGTACCCGATCAGACTTGATCCGGCGCCCCGGCGGCATGCCGATGCAGCCGGAATTAGCAAGCTGGGATAAGGATTGGCTCGGGCATCGACCGTCCGGGCGGGCTCCGCGGTCGCGCGAAGCGAATGGCGTCGCCCGAGGCGAACTCTTCGCGATCGCCTCAGCTTAACGGCAACCGCCTTTCCAACCTATGGTGGATGCGATACCCGGCGAACTCTCTGTGTCGGCCTGGATTGCCGGCCGGGAGCGGACAATGCAGGAGCGGGCATGAGGTGGGCGAAAATAATTCTTTCCGTCGCCTTGAGTCAGCCGGCTCCGGCATCGTCGCAACCGGATTTCACGAATCGGGTCGACGCGCTCTTCAGCCGATACAATGATCAAAGCCCGGGCTGCGTCCTTGGAATCCTGAATGCCGGCCATTTGACCTACAGTCGCGCCTACGGAATGGCGAACCTCGAAGTGGGCGTGCCGTTGAAGACGGAGTCGATTTTTTCCATAGCCTCGATGTCGAAGCAATTTACCGGCATGGCCATCGTTCTGCTCGTGGAGGATGGGAAGTTAGCGCTCACCGACGACATTCGAAAGTATCTTCCGGAGCTTCCATCGTATCAGCATGTGATCACGATCAGCGACCTTTTGCACCACACGAGCGGCCTGAAAGATCTCGACCAGCTCCTCCAGTTCTCAGGCATCCATCTGCCGTTCGACCTTATGAGCCGATCCATGGCCTGGTCCCTCGTTCGGCGACAGCGGGACCTCAATTTCGTCCCTGGAGACGAATATTCGTACAGCGATACGAACTATTTTCTTCTCGGCGAGATCGTGGAGCGGGTCTCTGGCGAGACGCTTGCGAAATTCGCAAAGAGCCGGATCTTCGATCCGCTCGGGATGACGCATACCGAATTCAGAACGGATGCGAGCGAGGTAATTCACGGCCAGGCCGCGGGCTACCGGAAGCTGTCCGACGGGCTTCATCTCGCGCCCGACGACGACGAGGTCTTGGGAGACAGCGGCGTGTTCACGACGATCGAGGACCTCGCGCGCTGGGATCGCAATTTCTTCGAGCCGACGGTCGGGGGGCAGGAGGGGCTGGGTCTCATGCTTGCGCGCAGGCCTCTGAACGACGGCAGCGCCAACGTCTATGCCGTGGGATTGAAGGTCCAGATTCATCGCGGCCTCAGGATGATCGAGCATGCAGGAGACCTGCCCGGCTATCAGTCCGAACTCATTCGTTTCCCCGATCAGCGGCTCAGCGTTGCGGTGCTGTGCAATCAGCGCGATGACGGCGATGCGACCAGCCTCGCGCTCGGCGTCGCGCACATCGTGCTCGAAAAGGAATTCGCGACAGCCCGGACGACGATCGCGCCGCTGCCGCGTCCGGACTCCAAACCGGTTACTGCGGTACCAGGCGAGATCGGACGCGACGCGGGAATTTTTTGGGATGAGGACACCGGGGACGCCCTGACGTTCGCGGTGCTTGGGGGAAATCTGTCGATCGTCGAACCGTCCGACGCCGAGGTCGGTCCGCTGGAGAGGCGGGGCAGCAACCACTTTTATCGTGACGGGGTCACATATGATTTCTCGGACGATGGATCGCGAATGGAGGCCCGGTCATCGGCTGCCGGCCATCCGAACTGGTTCCTCCGCGTTCCGAAACCAGCCAATGACCCGGCTGCTTTGCGCAATCTCGCGGGCGCCTATTACAGCGCGGACATCGATCGGACCTGGAGATTATCGATCGATAGGAATGTCCTCGTGCTGCATCGGGAGGGATTTGCCGACGAGATCCTTACGACGCCGCGGTTTCGAGACGCATTCGACAGCGATCTCGCGCTCCTCCATTTCACGCGCAGCGCCCGGGGCCGCGTAAACGGATTCGACGCCCTCAATTACCGCCTGCGCAGGATTCATTTCCAAAGGCTCCAGGAGAAATAAGACATCCTGGCTCCCTCACGGCAACGGAAAGCCGGCCCCCTCAAACCCCCGCAAGCTTGGCGAGCGTCGCGTCGGTCGGCTTGCCGTCGGCGGGGAGGCCGTTCGCCGCCTGGAAGGCCTTGAGCGCGTCGGTCGTCTGCTGGCCCAATATGCCGTCGATCCCGCCCGGATCGTCGCCCTTGTAGGTCAGATAGGCCTGGGCGGCGCGGACGTCGATGTCGGGGCAGCCGTGCGTCTTGAAGCGCGTAAAATAGGTGCCGAGCTTCTCGTCATAGCGGTGCTTGGCATAGTCCTTGCCGTTATACTGACGGGCGAGCGTCGCCCATTTGCCCGCGGACAGCGCCGTCTTCATCCCCGAATGCGCCATGAACCGGGCCATGCCGGCAAGCTGCGCATCCTCCCCGGTCACGAAGGCGGTCACCATCTCCTCGGCCGAGCCGAAGCCGGCGGCGTCGAAGTTCGCGCCCATGATCTGGCCGATGCCCCAGGACGCGCTCTGCAGCGCCGCGTCCCGGTCGAGGGCGATCGCCGCCGCGAGCCGATCATATTGATGCGCCCCGCCGTCGCCATAGCCGCCCGGGGTCGGCGCGCTGATGTCGGGATGGTCGCGATCGAACTTGCCATGGGTCAGCCGGTGGAAATAATGGCGCTCGAACAGGATCTTGGGCCGGCGGTCGTCGAGATAGCCGCAGCCCGACGTCTCCACCGACAGCACCGCCCACAGCGCTTCGTGCGGCGCGCCGAGCACGTCGAGCGCGGCACCGAAGCCGCCCGTCGAGAGCGGCGTTCCATTTCCGGTAAATTCCTCCATCGCGACTCCCCCCTCAAGCAGGCGATTTCGAAACGATCGGCGCGAAGGCCGCCTTGCGGCGGTTCACGCTGACGGAAGGATGACAGGATCGAACGGCGAGTCCAGCGCCTTGTCCGTCCATTCCGGCGCGCAATCCGGCCAAAACCGTGGGCGCGGGCCGAAACGCCCGCTCCGGCTGGCTGGGGCGGCAGGATTCGAACCTGCGAATGCCGGTACCAAAAACCGGTGCCTTACCACTTGGCGACGCCCCATTGCCGCGGGCCGGCGCCTTATAGCGGCCCCGGCCGCGGGGGGAAGGCCGGATCGGCCATTCCGTTCCCGTCATTGCGAGGAGTGGAGCGACGCGGCAATCCAGCGGCCTCGATCTCGACCTCCCGGCTGGATTGCTTCTCCCGACGTCGTCGGGCTCGCAATGACGAACAGGGGGCGATGAGCGAGCCTAGCTGTTCGAAACCCGCCGGTTGACCAGGTCGATATAGTCCTTGCGCAGCATCCGGGTCATCTCGCCGACCTCGAAGCGCCAGGGGCCGGCCTCGGCGACCGGAGTCACTTCGGCGGCGCTGCCGGTCAGGAACATCTGCTCGAAGCTTTCCAATTCCTCCGGCCAGATCGTCCGTTCCTGAACCTCGATACCGCGCTTCGTCGCCAACTCGATCACCGTCTGGCGGGTGATGCCGTTCAGGAAGCAATCGGGCGTCGGCGTGTAGAGCGTTCCATCGCGGACGAAGAAGACGTTGGCCCCCGTCCCTTCCGCCACCTGGCCGCGCCAGTCGAACATCAGCGCGTCGTCATAGCCCTTGGCCTGGGCCTGGTGCCGGGCGAGGGTGCAGATCATGTAGAGGCCCGAGGCCTTGGATTCGGTCGGCGCCGTGTAGGGCGCGGGGCGGCGCCAGGGCGAGATGTCGAGGCGGAGGCCCTTCATCAGCGCCTCCTCGCCGAAATAGGCGCCCCAATACCAGCAGGCGATGGCGAGGTGGATCTTCGACTTCTGCGCCGAGACGCCCATCTGCTCCGAGCCGCGCCAGGCGAGCGGGCGCATATAGGCGTCCTGGAGGTGGTTGGCCTCGAGCACGTCGCGGCAGGCCTGGTCGATCTCCTCGACGCTGAACGGGATCTCGAAGCCGAGCAATGCGCCCGAGCGCTTCAGCCTTTGGCTGTGATCGGTGAGGCGGAACACCTCCCCGCCATAAGCGCGCTGCCCCTCGAACACCGAGGAGGCGTAGTGGAGGGCGTGGGTAAGGACATGGACGTTCGCATCACGCCACGGCACCAGCTTGCCGTCCAGCCAGATGAAGCCGTCGCGATCGTCATAGCTGCGCTGGTCGGTCATGCCTTCGCTCTCGTCTCCCGGGATGCGAGGGGCGATAGGCCGGGCGCGGGGGGCGGGTCAATCTAGGCTTGTTTCGGCGCCCCCACCTGGCGCGCTGCCTCGGCCATCTCGATGCCGCGGCGGCGGGAGGCGTCGAGGGTGCGCAGGAGAAGCGGCTTCAGGCCCTCCTCGGCATCGAGGATCCTGAGCCCCGCCTCGGTGGTGCCGCCGGGGCTGGCGACGCGGCGGGCAAGCTCGGTCGGAGCCACATCGGACGCGGCGGCGAGCGCCGAGGCGCCTTCTGCCATGAAGATGGCGAGGCGGCGCGCCTGGTCCTCGGGCAAGCCGAGCGAAGCGCCGGCCTCGGCGAGCGCGTCGAGGAAGCGGAAGAGGAAGGCGGGCGCGGCGGCGGTGAGGTGGCCGGCAAGGGCGAAGAGCGCCTCGTCGTCGAACCATTCGGCATGGCCGAGCGCGGCCATCAGCCGCTCGATCGTCCGGCGCGCCCCGGCCCCGTGCTCGTCATCGCCTTCGCCGTAGAGGCCGACCACGCCTTTGCGCAAAGCGACCGGCGTGTTCGGCATGGCGCGCACGATCGTTCGCGGCGCGGCGAAACGCCGGCGCAGGGCCGCGACCTCGACCCCGGCGAGGATCGAGACGAGGATCGTCTCCGGCGCGAGCACCGGCGACAGCGCCGGCGCGACCTCGTCCAGCTTCTGCGGCTTGACGCCGATGAGGACGATCGCCGGCACCTCGTCCTCCGGCAAGGCGGTGAGCACCCGCACCCCCGCCCCCGCCGGCTTTCCGCTCGGTCTTATCACGGTGATTTCCGCCGGGTCGGCGCCGGCGTCGAGCCAGCCCTTCAGCATGGCCCCGGCCATGTTGCCGCAGCCGATCAGGAAGAGGGGGCCGGGGAGGATGGAGGAGTTGGTCATCGGCGCGTCATGATGCCGGTCGCGTCGATACGCAACTCTCCGCCATTGCGACCCCGCGGCAGCCGGGGGAAGCAATCCAGTGCTGAGCGAGGCGAGTAGGCTGGACTGGATTGCCGCGTCGCTTCGCTCCTCGCAATGACGGGGAGGGAGGCGCGGCGTCAGACGATGCTGTCGAACAGGTCCAGCCAATCGGGGTTCATTGATTCGATCAGCGTCAACTTCTTCCGACGAGAACCGGCTTTGATCTGCTTCTCGCGGGCAATGGCGGCGGCCATGTCGTCGTGAATCTCGTACCACACCAGCATCTTGCAACCGTAGCGAGCGGTGAAGCCGACGCTGCCGTTCTTGTGCTGCCATATGCGCTGAACGAGGTCCGACGTGACGCCGGTGTAGAGCGTGCCGTTCCGCTGGTTCGCCATGATGTAAACCGCGGGCTGCTTCATTCGCTCCTCTTACCCGTCATTGCGAGGAGCGCAGCGACGCGGCAATCCAGCAACGACGTCTGCGAAGAAGGTTGCACTGGTTGCTTCCCCCGGGCTTCCGACGAATGAGGTTCAAGCCTCGCCCTGGGTCTCGATCAACGCGGCGGCGATTGCTTCCTGGGGGGTTTTGCCGGCCCAGAGGACGAATTGGAAGACGGGGTAGAAACGCTCGCATTCCTCGATCGCGGTTTCGACCAGGGTCTCGGCCTGCTGGAGCGAGAGCAGCCCGCTCTCCTCGCCCTCGAGCAAGGCGGCGTGGCGGAAGAGGACGAGGCCGCTATTGCTCCACAATTCGAAATGGCCGAGCCAGAGCTGCTCGTTGACCAGGCCGATCGTCTCGTAGACCTGCGCCCTCTTGTCGGCGGCGACGCGGATGTCGGGGAGCGCGAGGAACTGAAGGACCTGGTCCTCGTCGCGCCAGACGGCGCGGAGCTCGTACTGCGCCCAGCTTCCCTGGAAGTTGGCGACGATCTCCTCGTCCCCGCCCCTCTCATAGGCCCAATTATGGGCACTGAAATAATGTTCGAGCATGTCGATCGGAGCGCTCGTCTCGCGCTCCAGCTCATATTCGTCGACGTTCATTGTCGCGTTCCCGGCGCCGCTTGTCCCCGGTGCGAATCTGCCTATTGCTCCCCTAAAGCGCAAGGGGAGCGGCCGAAAGCACATGGATTATGTTGTGGATTACACGCCCGGCGGCGCGGAAGTTGTGGATTTCTTGCCCTTGCCCGGCCCGGCGACCGGTTTCGAGCCTGCCGAAGCATTTTCCAGCGCATCGAGGCGCGTCTTGAGGGCGTGATTTTCCTCGCGCGCGGCGACGGCGATCGCCTTCACCGCCTCGAACTCGTCGCGGCTGACCATGTCGAGGCCGCCGACCCAGTCGCGCATCCGCTCGCGAAAGGCGCCTTCGGCCTCCCGGCCCATGCCGGCGAGCGTGCCGGCGGCGCCGTTCATCACCTTGACGAAATCGTCGAACAGGCGGTTTTCGGACTGCATGATCGTCCTCCTCGAAACTGAAAGCTGAAAGGGTTCAGATCGGAATATCGGTGCCCGATCCCGGCGGCGCAAGCTCCGCGTCGGGATTGAGCCGCTCGATCCCATGGTTGAGCGCGCCGGCGAAGAGCAGCCAGGCGAGATAGGGAAGCATCAGCAGCCCGGCCGCGCGGCGGATGCGGAAGAACAGGAAGGCGGCGGCGGCGGCGATCGCGAGCATCGCCAGGATCGCCGCGAAAGCGAGGCTCACCTTGTGCGCGCCGAAGAAAAGCGGCGACCAGCCATAATTGAGGACCAGCTGCACGACGAACAGCCCGATCGCGAGCGGCCGTCCGCGCGCGCCCCTGGCGTGGAGGATGAGCGCGAGCGCCAGGCCGAGCATGATGTAGAGGATCGTCCACGCCACCGGAAACGCCCAGCCCGGCGGCATGAAGGCCGGCTTGCGCAGGGCCGCGAACCAGGGATTGCCCATGGCCGATCCGGCGGCGACCCCGGAGAGGGTGCCGAGCAGCAGGATCAAAGGCACCGTCACCAAAGCCCAGCGCAGATAGGACATGCGCAGCTGCGCGCGGGAGGCGATCTCGGTCATTCCGGTTGCGGCTAGTGGGGGCCGGGGGCCGGATCAAGCCTTTCGCGCGGCGAGCAGGAACTCGACATTGCCTTCGGGCCCGGTGATCGGGCTCGGAACCACGCCCTCGACGCTCCAGCCGCGCGCCGTCACCCAGGCCGAAGCGGCGGCTGAGACGCGCTCGTGGACGGCGGGATCGCGCACCACGCCGCCTTTGCCGATTTCGCTCCGTTCCGCCTCGAATTGCGGCTTGACCAACGCGACGAGACGGCCGCCGGGACGCGCGAAATCGAGCGCCTTGTCGAGCACCTTGGCGAGCGCGATGAAGCTCGCGTCGCAGGTGACGATGTCGATCGGCTCGGTGACGATATCGGGCGTGAGGTGGCGGGCATTGGTCTTTTCATGGACGATCACGCGCGGATCCCGGCGCAATTTCCAGGCGAGCTGGTTGGTGCCGACGTCGATCGCGAACACCCTGGCGGCGCCGCGCTGGAGCAGGACGTCGGTGAAGCCGCCGGTCGAAGCGCCGACATCGAGCGCCACCGCGCCGGCAACGTCCCAGCCGAAATGATCGAGCGCGTGGGCGAGCTTGATCCCACCCCGCGACACCCAGGGATGCTCCCGCCCCCGGACCTCGAGCGGCGCGTCGGGCGCGAGCGCCTGCCCGGCTTTGTCGATCCTGCGCTCGCCCGAAAAGACCAGGCCGGCGAGGATCAGGGCCTGCGCCTTCGCCCGGCTCTCGACGAGTCCGCGGTCGACGAGGAGCTGGTCGGCGCGGCTTTTGGGCATGGACCCGCTGTAGCACAGGCCAGCACCCCCTCAACAGTTGCAGATTCTGCATCTTTAATTGTCTATCTTTGCAGTTGAGAATAGCTCCCACTACCCTAAATGCACGCCCTGGGGGCGGAACGGCTCCCGGACACATAGAAGGAATGACCATGCGTATCGTCGAGACGGCGACGGTGGGGCTCGTTGCCCTGACCGCGCAGCTGCTCGTCGTGGCGATGATTCTCTCCTGAGAATCGGCCCGATGAGCCGCCAGAGCTGAAGCCGCCGGACCCCCTTCCGGCGGCTTCCTTGCTTTTTGGAGCGGCTTGCGATCGGATTGCATCCGATCGACCGCTCCAGATCGTTGTTTTGACGCGATTTCCGAGTCGTCGGATGATGCCACCCGACTGGAAATCGCTAGCGCAGGCGGACCGCGCGCATCCGGTCCAGATCCCGCTGCATGGCCAGCCGGCGATTCTCGAAACCCTGCATCTCGTCCGCGAACTGCAGAATGGATGTCCGGTCGGCCAAACTGGTCGCACTGTCCGGACCGCCTTTGGGCAGGCGCGCCGCAAGCGTCGCAATCTCATGCGTCACCTGGACCAGGATGTGGACGCGGGCATGCTGGTCGTCCGTGCAGCCGCTTTTGTCCATGGCGGCGTAGCGCCGGCTCATCGTCTCGAACGAGCCGGCCAGCCCCTGACCCCAATGGGCCTGCGGGGCGACGTCCTTCGCCGAGGGAATGTCCACCATGCGTTGCTGGCAGGCGTTCTCGCCCGCCATCGGATTGTCGTGCGCGCAGGCGGCGGCGAGCAAAGCCGCGGCCAGAACCGCCACCGCCCGCGCGGGATTCAGGCGCGGGCCCCTTCGACCACGCCCGCGCTGTTGTGGCGGAGCGCCTTCAGCACGGTGTCGACGATGGCGGCGGCGTCGAGGCCGGCTTCCGCATATTGGCGCTCGGGTCGGTCCTGGTCCTGGAAGCGGTCGGGGAGGCGCATGGTGCGCAGCTTGAGGCCGGCATCGATCAGGCCGAGATCGCTCGCCAGCGTCAGGACATGGGCGCCGAGGCCGCCGATCGAGGCTTCCTCGACCGTCACCGCGACCTCGTGCGTCGCGAGGAGACGGCGGATCAATTCCTCGTCGAGCGGCTTGGCGAAGCGGAGGTCCGCGACCGTCGTCGAAAGCCCCCTGCCCTCCAGCGCCTCGGCCGCCTTCAGCGCTTCCTCGAGCCGGGTGCCGAGCGAGAGGATCGCGACCTTCTTGCCTTCCTTGACGATCCGCCCCTTGCCGATCTCGAGCCGCCGCGGCGCCTCGGGAAGCGGGACGCCAATGCCGTTGCCGCGCGGATAGCGGACCGCGATCGGCCCCGCGTCGTGGAGCGCCATGGTGTGGATCATATGGACCAATTCCGCCTCGTCGGCGGCAGCCATCACCACGAAATTGGGGAGGGTGCCGAGATAGGCAAGGTCGAAGCTGCCGGCATGGGTCGCCCCGTCGGCGCCGACCAGCCCGGCCCGGTCCATGGCGAAGCGGACGGGGAGGTTCTGAATGGCGACGTCGTGAACGACCTGGTCGTAGGCGCGCTGCAGGAAGGTCGAGTAAATGGCGCAGAAGGGCCGCATGCCCTGGGCGGCGAGGCCGGCCGCGAAGGTCACCGCATGCTGCTCGGCGATGCCGACGTCGAACATCCGTTCCGGGAAGCGCGCGCCGAACTTGTCGAGGCCGGTGCCCGCCGGCATCGCTGCGGTGATCGCGACGATCTTCTCGTCCCTTTCCCCTTCGGCGACCAGGGCCTTGGCGAAGACGGCGGTATAGCTTGGCGGCCCCGGCTCTCCCTTCGCCTGGACGCCGGAGACGATGTCGAACTTCTGGACGCCATGATATTTGTCCGCCGCCGCCTCGGCCGGGGCATAGCCCTTGCCCTTCTTGGTGACGACATGGACCAGCATCGGTCCCGCGCTGGCGTCGCGGACATTCTCCAGGATCTGGACCAGCCGCTCGACATTGTGGCCGTCGACCGGGCCGACATAATAGAAGCCCAGCTCCTCGAAGAGGGTGCCGCCGGTGGCGAGGCCGCGGCCGAACTCCTCCATCTTGCGGGCGAGCGCGTGGAGCCGGTCCGGCAGCTTGCGCGCGAAACGCTGGGCGAGGTGGCGCAGCGTCAGATATTTGGGCGAGGAGACGAGGCGCGCGAGATAGTGGGACAGCCCGCCGACCGGGGGCGCGATCGACATGTCGTTGTCGTTCAGGATGACGATCAGCCGGTTGCCGGCCGCCTCGGCATTGTTCATCGCCTCATAGGCCATGCCCGCCGACATGGCGCCGTCGCCGATCACCGCGATCGCCTTGCCCGGCGCGCCCGACAGCTTGTTCGCGACGGCGAAACCGAGCGCGGCCGAGATCGAGGTCGAGCTGTGGGCGGCGCCGAACGGATCGTACTCGCTCTCGCTCCGCCGGGTGAAGCCGGAGAGGCCCCCGCTTTGGCGCAGGGTGCGGATGCGGTCGCGCCGGCCGGTCAAGATCTTGTGCGGATAGGCCTGGTGGCCGACGTCCCAGACCAGCCGATCCCGGGGCGTGTCGAAGACATAATGGAGCGCGACGCTCAGCTCGACGACGCCGAGCCCGGCGCCGAGATGGCCGCCGGTCACCGAGACGGCCGAGATCGTCTCTTCGCGCAGCTCGTCGGCGAGCTGGCGGAGCTGCTCCGGCCGGAGCTCGCGAAGGTCGGCGGGAATATGGATCTGGTCGAGCAAAGGCGTTGTGGGGCAGTCGGTCATCGCGGGTCGATATGGTCCTTCAACACCGCCGGAGCTAGCGAAAAGCGTCGATTTTGTCGAATGTTGTTGCCGTGCAGAGGGGGTGCAGACCCCGCCTCAATGCGGCACCGGCGCACCGTGCATGACGAAATTTATCGTCTGCAGCGTCATGGCGGCGACGGGCCGGCCGTCGGTACCGACGGCCGGGTCGAAGCGCGCATGGCGCTTCAGCGCGTGGCAGGCCGCGCCGTCCAGATCCGGGTCGCCGCTGCCCGCGACGATGACGCAGTCCGTGACCTGCCCGCTCGCATCGACGGCCATGCGCGCCACGACCGTGCCCGTCGCCTTGCGGGCGACGGCGGCGGTGGGATAATCCGCGTCGTCCATCCAGTTGCGGAAATCGATCGGCCGCGGCGGCTCGGCAAGCGCCGCCTGCGCCTTGAGATCGATGCCCCAGGCCGTCACCAGAGCGTCGTCGCAATCGTGCAACGCGGCGACCGCCTTGCCGGCGCCCGGGAGCGGGATCGAGAGGGCGACCTGACCGCGAACGCGGACGTCGAGCCGGGTCGCCGCCGCCAGCGCATCGAGGAAGCCGGACCGGCCGGACATCTGGATGATGCGGCCGGCGGGACTCTTGTCGAGCGGCACCGTGATCGGCTCCGCCTCGAACGTCGATCCCGCCGGCGCCAGCACCAATTCGACCTTCTCCGCGTTGGGGATCTTGCTGCCATGCCAATCGGCCCTGGCGAGGAGCAGGTCCGGCCATGGATGACCGGGAATGAGCCGGACCGCGAAGGTGAGCGGATCCGCCCCCTCGACCGTGCGGATCAGCGAGCAGCGCTGCACGCCGTAATCGATCGCCCAGGCGGCATGACCCGCCGGCGCCGGCGCGGCGACGGGCGCCGCGGCCGCCTGCGCGGCCGCGGCCAGGATGAGTGAAATGGACGATCCCACGATTTCCCCCTTTACCGGCCCGTCTGGCACGAAAAGGGCCGGATTTCCACCCCTTAGCGAGAGGCGAAAGGCGCCAGCATCGGCGTCCGCCGGGCATAGAAATCATAGGCATCGGCGCCGAGCTCGCGGCGGAGGAATTGCTCCTCCGCTTTCGCCTTGGCCGCCATGACCAGGATCAGGGTCGCCCCGCCGGCCAGCGCCGCCGGGCTCGCCTTCATGAACGCGAAGCCGAGAATCGCGGCGATGAAGCCGGTATAGATGGGGTGGCGCACCAGCCTATAGGGCCCGGTATCGACCACCACATGATCCTCGCGGATCGTCATCCCGCCGGACCAGAGCCGGCCGAGATGGGCGCGCGCCCACCAGGCGAAGGCGAAGCCGGCGAGCTGGGCGGCGACCAGCGCCCAGGCGAGCGCGATCGGCTCGTCCCGGAGCGGCCGCAGCCAGGCGCCCGGACGATGCACCCCCGGCGGCCCGAACCATTCCGGCCGCATGAACAGCAGGGCGAAGCCGACGACGAAGCCGCCGAAATAGAGGAACTGGACCCGCATCTTCTCGCGGCTGACGACGCGGGCGGTCCACAGCATCGCGCCGTGCCAGCTCAGGAGGAAGAGCAGCCAGAGCAGGATCGCGGCGAGCTGCGGGGTCATTTGCGATCAGCCCGCCGTCCGCGGCATCAATCTCGGCAGCATCACCCGGCGAAGCAGGATCATCACGACGAGCAGGGGCAGCATCACGACGACGAAATTATCGGTGAGCACGACCGGCAGGCAGCAGATCGGCAGGCCGGCCGTGGCGAGGATTCGCGTCCAGCGCTCGCGGCGATCGATCGAAGCGTGCATCAGCCCGGGCCGGAAGGACGCGTAGCACCACATGATTGTGCTGATGATTCCGCAGATGCACATGGTGAGGCCGTAGAGCCGGATGCCGGCATGGCCGCCTTCGTCGAGATAGAGGGTGCGGATCGTCGCCGGGATCAGGGCGATGAGGCCGAGCATCGCCAGCGTCATCACCGTCAGCGGGGTGTCGACCCGGCGCAGACGGGCAAAGAGGTTGCGGTGGTTGAGCCAGAAAATGCCGGTGATCATGAAGCTCAGGCCATAGGCAATCAGGCTGCGCTGGCTGCCGACGAGCAAGGCGCCAAGGCCCGACGCACGGTTCGGAATGCGCACGTCGAGCGCGGCAAGCGTGGTCGCGATCGCGAAGATGCCGTCCGACAGCATGAGCAGGCGGTCATAGGAATGGCGGCGGACATGCTGGTCCACCCCTTCCACCGTGGCGAGGGATTCGGGCTCGCTCATCGGGCCGGCAGCAAGCGGGTCATGGCGGGATTATGAGTGGGGACGGGCCGGCGGGCTAGATGGAAAGTGGCGGCACCGAAACGGGTTTTGCCGAACGATTCCTTATTCGCTCAATACAGAGCGGACACACCCCAAGGCGGATCGACATTCAATCCCGAATCCCTCTCCGTTGAGGGAGAGGATACGAAGCCTTAGCGGCTTTGCCGCTTAGGCGCAGTTGGTGAGGGTGTCGGGCGTTCGGCGTTAAGTCTCGGACGCCGAGCCCCCTCACCCCAACCCTCTCCCCACCGGGGAGAGGGGGTGGAAATCTGAATGTCGATCCGCTCTAATTCTTCCGGCAATCCTCGCAGGTGCCGCGGACTTCGATGACCGGCCGGTCGGGGGCGAAGCCGGCCTGCTTGGCGGCGGCACGGACGCCGCGGGCGAGCGCGTCGTCGTCGATATGCTTGGTCTGCCCGCATTGGTCGCAGATCAGGAAGATGCAGTCGTGGAGGCAGGCGGGATGGGCGTTGGCGATATAGGCGTTGGCGCTTTCGACCCGGCGCGCGACGTTGGCGTTCACGAACAGATCGAGGATCCGGTAGACGCTGTTGGCGGCGACGCGGCGCCCCTGGTCCTTGGAGACCTTATCGGCAATGTCGTAGGCCGAGGCCGGCCGGTCGAAGCTCGCCAGCGCGTCGAACACCGCGGCGCGCATCGCCGTCCATTGCTCGCCCGACGCCTCGACGGTCGTGCGGGCGGCGCCGGCGAGCGAGGCGGAATCGCCATGCTCGTGATGATGCCGGTCGTCATGCTGGTGCGAGGCCATGCAAGGAGACTTAATCACTTGCGGGTGCGGCGACAAGGAGCGCCTCCCGCGCCCGCGGTATTCGGCGCGGATATCAGGCCCGGATATCGGCGCCCCTCAGAGGGTCGCGCGGCGGTTGAGATCGTGGCCGAGCGCGAGGATGCAGACGCCGAGGATCGTATAGACGGTGCCGGAGCCGCCCTCGGGCAAAGTGAGCGAGCCCGCCATCACGCCGAGGCCGAGGCCGCCGATCGACGCCGGCATCATGAAGCCGTGATCGACGATGCCGCGCCCGAGCGCGACCATGCCGATGCCGATGGCGAGGGTCAGGCCGACCTCGTGGATCATCGGGTTGAGCAGGAACCCGCCCGCGGTGGCGAGCAAGGCGACGAAGATCGCGCTTGCGACGCAATGGACGAGGCAAAGCCCCGACAGGCCGATCGCCAGCCGGTCGAACAGCCCGCGTCGGGCCGCGTCCATCAACATGCTCTCACCCATGACCTTCCCATAACCCACGTCGCGTGAAGATACAACATCACACATGAAGAAAACGTGCATTGAGAAGCTCGGCGCGGGGCGGCATAGGCGGCTCATGGCCACCACCGCCGCTGTTCCCGCGCCTTCGCGCCCCCGTCCGCTCGCCATCTCGAACTGGCTCCTGCTCGTCGCTGCCCTGGTGCTGGCGATGGTCGTGGTCGGCGGCATCACCCGCCTGACCGAATCGGGCCTCTCGATCGTCAAATGGGAGCCGATCTCCGGCGTGCTGCCGCCGCTCGGCGATTCCGCCTGGCAGGCGGAGTTCGCCGCCTACCGGCACAGCCCGCAATATGAGCTGGTCAATAGCGGCATGAGCCTCGCCGACTTCAAGACCATCTTCTTCTGGGAATATGTCCACCGGCTGCTCGGGCGGGTGATCGGCCTGCTCTTCGCCTTGCCGCTGATCTGGTTCGCCTGGAAAAGGGCGATCCCGAAGACCTATGGCTGGAAGCTGGTCGCCATCTTCGGGCTCGGCTGCCTGCAGGGGGGAATCGGCTGGTGGATGGTCGCCTCGGGCCTGGTCGACCGGCCGGAGGTCAGCCATATCCGCCTCGCCATCCACCTCCTGACCGCGCTCACCATCTTCTCGGCGAGCCTGTGGGTGGCGCTCGACCTGCGCGCGCTCGCCGGCAATCCCGAGGCGCGGCCGTCGCTTATGCCGACGGCGGGGATCTGGACTTTGTGCCTGCTCGCCCTGCAGCTCATGTACGGCGCCTATGTCGCCGGCCTCGATGCCGGCTACGCCTACAATACATGGCCGAAAATGGGCGACGAATGGTTCCCCGCCGACACGTTGATGATGCATCCGTGGATCCTCAACCTCGTCGACAATCCGATCGTCGTCCAGTTCATCCACCGCTGGCTCGCTTTCTGCGTCGCCGCGATGGTGGTCCTGCTCGCCGCCACCGCCTGGCGCCGCGGCCGGCGGCGCTACGCGATCGCCGTACTGGCCGCCGTCATCCTCCAGATCTCGCTCGGCATCTCGACCCTGCTGAGCGGCGTCAAAATCTCCCTCGCCGCGTCGCATCAGGGCATGGCGGTGCTGCTGCTGGCGACAATCCTGGCGACGTCGCATGCTTTGGGAGAACGGAGCGCGTGAGCCGGATCGTCACCGTCTACGCCGTCTTCGGAAGCGCCGACGAAGCCGCATCGATCGCCCGCATCCTGGTCGAGGAACGGCTCGCCGCCTGCGCCAACATCCTCGGTCCCTGCCGGTCCATCTATCGGTGGCAGGGCAAGGTCGAGGATGCGCAGGAGGTCGCGGCCCTGTTCAAGACGACTGCCGAAGCCGCCGACGCGCTGATCGCCCGCCTCGCCGAGCTCCATAGCTACGAGGTTCCGGCGGCAATGGTCTGGCCGATCGAGATGGCGCTGCCGGCCTATGCACAATGGGTTGAGGACGAGACGAACGGCTCAAGGTAACATGTTACCTTCCACGAAAAGCCCGCTTTTCCTTGACTTCCGCGCCCTCCTTTGCCATTTGCCCGCCGTCGACGCCGCCCCCTGAGGCGGCGCGTTCGTTTTTACGAAAAGGGTCCACGCCATGAAGGCGCTGATGAAGACCACCAAATCGGTCAAGCCCGCCGAGGTGGAGAAGAAATGGCATCTGATCGATGCCGACGGGCTGGTGGTCGGGCGGCTCGCCTCGATCGTCGCCAACATCCTGCGCGGCAAGCATAAGCCGAGCTTCACGCCCCATGTCGATTGCGGCGATCATGTCGTCATCATCAACGCCGACAAGGTCCGCTTCACCGGCAAGAAGCTGCAGGACAAGATCTATTACCGCCACACCGGCTATGCCGGCGGCATCAAGAGCGTCACCGCCGGCAAGTTGCTCGAGGGCAAGTTCCCCGAGCGCGTGCTCGAGAAAGCGGTCGAGCGCATGATCCCGCGCGGGCCGCTCGGCCGCGACCAGATGCGCGCCCTTCACCTCTACGCTGGCACCGAGCATCCGCACGGCGGCCAGAATCCCGAGCTCCTCGATGTCGCGGGCATGAACCGCAAGAACAAGGTGGGTGCCTGATGTCGGACAATCGCCAGTCCCTTTCCGATCTCGCCGAGCTGACCGGCGCCGCCCAGCCGGCACCGGCCGCCGCCGCCGCCGCGCCCGAGAGCGAAGAGGCGCCCGCCCCGGCCGCTCCGGCCGAGCCGGCGGCGCCGTCCGCGCCCTTGCGCGAGCAGCAGCTCGACAAGCAGGGCCGCGCTTATGCGACCGGCCGCCGCAAGGACGCCGTCGCCCGCGTCTGGCTGAAGCCGGGCAGCGGCTCGATCATCGTCAACGGCCGCGACCAGAGCGTCTATTTCGCGCGTCCGACGCTGCGGCTGGTCATCAACCAGCCGTTCGACGTCGTCGAGCGGCGCGGCCAGTATGACGTGATCTGCACCGTCACCGGCGGCGGCCTTTCGGGCCAGGCCGGCGCGGTCAAGCACGGCATCGCCCAGGCGCTGACCCGCTACGAGCCGGCGCTTCGCACCACGGTCAAGCAGGCCGGCTTCCTCACCCGCGACGCGCGCGTGGTCGAGCGCAAGAAATACGGTCGCGCCAAGGCCCGCCGCAGCTTCCAGTTCTCGAAGCGGTAAGGGCGGCTCGGCTATCCCCATCACCCCGGCCACTCCCGTCACCCCGGCGGAGGCCGGGGTCCCAGGGAGGTTGGCCGCGAAGTTCGCGCAATGCGCTGCAAAGGCGCTGGTGTCTAAATCTCGCTGGGATCCCGGCCTCCGCCGGGATGACGGGCTAGGGCGGTCCGGCGACGGGCCGCCTTTTTTCATGGCCGGCACCGCCCAGGGCGCGTCCGCCGGAAGGCTCGTCATCCATTATGATTTATCCCTTGAGCCTTCGACCCCGCTTGGGACCAGCCAGCCGGAGTAGCGGGCCATTTCTCCGACCAGCGGCAGCGCGACGGTGACGTCGAAGCGGAAGCGGCCCTCCTTGTCCTGCCATTCGCGCGCCGAGATAAGCGGCGCAAGGAAGCGGGGCATCGGCAGGCGAAAAGCGCTCCAGCGGCACAGGCGCATCTCCAGCCCGTCCGGGCCCGCCGGCAAGGCGAAGGCGAAGCGCAGGGGGCCGAACCGTTCCTCGACCAAGCCGCCGCGGACCGCGCTCAGCGCGCTCGCGAAACGATGGCCGCCGAAATCGCGCGTCCAGGTCTCGGCGCCGTTCCGCTCGCGAAAGGCGACGTGGAGCGGCCATGTCCCCGCGGGCGGGAAGCGCATGAGGCGTGCGATCGTACGGCCGAGCAGGCCGCGGCCGCGCACGACCGTCCCTTCCCCGGCCGCGCCACCTTCGCCGTTGAGATCGTGCAGCGTGCGCACCGCCGGCGGCAGAAGGTCGAAGTCCGCGCCGAGCAGCCGCGCGTAAAGCGGCGGCGGCAGCGGGCGCTCCTCGATCTCGTGGCGCAAGGCGAGGCCCGCGAAAGCCGGCTCGAACCGGTCCAGGGTCAGCAATTCCGCCGCCGAACGCGCGCCGGCGGCGAGGCGGCCGGCAAGCATATCCTCGGCGAGCAAGGCGGCCGCCAGGACCGGGATATCCAGCCCCTCCCCTCGCTCGGCGACCAGGGTCCAGCGCCGCTCGACCGGCCGGCCGCCCGCCCGGCCGCGCAGCGCGACCTTCATCGCCGAGCGCCCGCCGCGGCCGGCGGTGAGGCGATAGAGGCGCAGCAGCAACGGCGCGGCGCCTGAAAGCGATTTGAGCCAGCCCCAGCGCACCGGCCAGCTCGCCAGCCACAGGCCCACCATCTGCAGCGCCGAATCGGTCCCGGCGCGGAAGGTCGCGCTCGGACGCCCCGGAAGCATCGCCGGCAGCAGGTCGAGATCGGGAACGTCGGCGATCGCGACCAGGCGATTGCCGAGGCCGGCGCCGCCGCGGAAGCGGAAGCTTGTCCGCTCCATCTCCTGCCAGCCCGCGGCCGCGGTCCGGCGTCCGCTCCGCCACAGCCGCACCGGCCGCCCCACGTAGGAAAGCACCGCGCGCACCACCGCTTCGCCGCCGCTCCGCCGGCCGGCCGTGCTGAGCGCGATGTCGACCGTCTCGACCCGCTCGAGCCCCTCGGCCAGCCGGCGGGCGGCCGCGCCCGACAAAGCGGGAAGGCTGGACGCGCCGGCGACGATCGCGACCCGCGCCGTGCGCGCCACCCCGTCCAGCGCCCCGATCCCGCACACGAAATCGCGCGCATCGGCGAGATCGAGATAGGAAATCCGGGCGGCGATGCAGGCCTCGGGCACGGCATAAGAGCTGCCCTGGAACGGACCCGCCGCGTCGACGACCAGATCCGCCTCCAGCGCCTTCAGCCCGGCGGCGATCGCGGCGCGGTCGAGCGCCAGCGGCTGGGCGCGGTTCAGGGTCGCGGCGAAGGCGGCGGCCTTGTCGAGGCTGCGCCCGGCGACCAGCAGCTCGTGCCCCGCCGCCGCCAGCCGCCGGCAGAGGCGCGCGCCGAAGCCGCCATAGCCGCCGATGACGAGGATCCGGCTCAAAGCGCCTCCTCCGCCGCGACGTGCTCGCGGAACAAGGCGGTCTGGCGGACGAGCGCGCCGAGCCACGGATGGTCGAGCCGAAGCACGAAGGCGAACCAGCCATGACCGCAATCGACATGGCTGACCCGCATCCGGCCGGGCGACAGCAAGGCGGGAAGCCGCAGCCGCAGCCGCCCGATCCGGACGAAAATATGGTCGCTGAGAAAATGGAGCGCGCCGTCCTCGACCGCGACGCGAAGGGCGATGCCGATGCCGCAGCCGAGATATTCTTCGAGTCCCGTGGGACCGCGGAAGCTCTTGGCGCTGCGGATCACCTGGGGAAAGCCTGTCCCGAGCGAAATCGAAGGGGCCGCGCGCCCGTAGATCCGGGTCCAGAACTGGCTGCCCGACGCCGCATCCTCGGTGACGCTGACCGACGCCGGAACGAAGGCGTCGCGCGACAGCGGCAAGGGCGCGCCGATCGGCCGCAGTGCCTGCGCCAGCAGCCGGCCGCAGC
Source organism: Allosphingosinicella sp. (assembly GCA_036491055.1). Classification (GTDB taxonomy): domain Bacteria; phylum Pseudomonadota; class Alphaproteobacteria; order Sphingomonadales; family Sphingomonadaceae; genus Allosphingosinicella. The sequence continues at coordinate 46,324 of DASXCT010000036.1, read as the reverse complement.
GGCTCATCCGGCATTCGACGATCTCCCCGGCATAGAGGATCGAGCGGCCGGCGCCGATATGGCGGCCGAACCGCGCCTGCACGGCGGCGGGGAGACGGGCCCAATCCGACTCGCCGATCAAAGTACGGAAGCGGAGGTCGGCGACGTCGGCGGGTGGCGCGGCATGCGGACGCGACGGAAAGGGAAGGATGTTCGCTTCGGCCCTCTTCACCCTTGCCTCCTTCATTCTGGTATTTCCGTCAGGAGAGAAATACCTGCGCAAAAAATTTTACGCCAGCTCGCGCGTCTTGCCTCCCCGCCCCCAGCCGACCAGGCTCGCGACCTTCGATCCCATGCGGACCAGCGCCATCAATTTGGGCGCTGGCACGGAGAGCATCTGGTCGTACCAGCCGCTCAGGGTCGAGACGAACGACTCCATCTCGGCCAGCCTGTTCTTCGCGACCGGGCTCACCCGGCGGTCGCCCTCCGCCTCGGCGAGGCAGGCGCGCAGGGCGGCGGCGGCGGGGTCGACCTCGCGCTCCTTGCGGCCCTGGGCGATGCGGGTGACCATCTCCCAGAGATCGGTCTCCGCCTCATAATGGTCGCGCCGGTCGCCGAAGACCGGGACGCGGCGGATCAGTTTCCAGCCGATCAGCTCCTTCAAACTGTTCGAGACGTTGGAGCGGGCCATGCCCAGCGTCTCGGCAATGTCCTCGGCGGTCAGCGGCCGCTCCGACAGATAGAGCAAGGCGTGAATCTGCGCGACCGAGCGGTTGACCCCCCATTGCCCGCCCATGTCCCCCCAATGGAGGATGAAGCGCTCGACGGCGCGCGGGAGGCTCTGATCTACTGTTATTTCTGTCATGACAGAAATTATAGGATGGAACGGAGCGCCGAGTCAAGCGAATGTGGAGTGGAATGGGCGGCGCGAAGCCCCGATTGCGATTCGCAAAGCACCGAAGGCGCCCCGACCAATCGCGTCATCCCGGCCTTTCGGCAGGGACCTCGGCGAGATCTTGCACCGGAACCTTCCCGTCAGGCCGCCTCAATATTCGTCGCGGCGTTTCCACCAAGGGCCGTTCTCGTTGCGGCCGAGTGGGGCGCGGTCGAGCCATGGATACAATCCCCAGAGCGCATCGAGTCCGCGCGCATAGGTCGAATAGCTGTGATAGATCGCGTCGCCGTCCACCGCGAACGCGCTCATCCCCGGCAGCTCGCGCAGATAGTTGCGGCCGTCGACGCCGCACATCGCGGCATGGGCGCCCCCCGAAACATCGCGCGGGAGCGGCGGCTTCTCCTCGAAATTATAGGTATAGCCTTGGTCCTGCTGTGCCTCGCTGAAGCCGACGCTATAGTCGAAGTTGAAGTCGCTCCCGAACGAGGAGGCCCAGGGGAAGGTCCAGCCGAGCCGCTCTTTGTACGCCTGCAGCTTGGCCAGCGGCGCGCGCGACACCGCCCACAGCATCACGTCATGGTTGGCGAGATGGTCCGGGAAACCGTTGAAGCCGTCGGCGATCATCGAGCAGGACGGGCAGCCGGCGGCATAATCGGGCCCGAACATGAAATGATAGACGAGGAGCTGCGAACGGCCGCGGAACAGGTCGCCGAGCGAGGCGCTCCCCACCTCCGTCGCGAACCGATAGTCCTTGTCGACCCGCACCCAGGGAAGCGCCTGGCGCTGCCGCGCGAGGGCGTCGCTCCGGCGGGTGAGATCCTTCTCCGCCTCGAGCAGCGCGAGCCGCTCCTCCAGCCATTGCTCGCGCGTCGCGATCCGGTGCGTCGCCATCTCGTTTCGTCCTTCAGGAGTTCAGGCGGGAAGCCGGTTTTCATATTCGGACCGCAGCCGGCGCACCTCGTCCCAGAAGGGGGCCGGCTCCTCGCCGCGGGCGCGGGCGGCGAGCAGGTCGAGATGCGCGTGCCAGCCGGACGAAACGCCGAGCAAGGCGCCGCGATTGGGCAGGCGCCGGTGGACCAGGGTCAGCAGCACCTCCTCGCCCTGCGGCTCCAGTTCGAAGGTGACGTCGCCGCTTCCCTCCCAGGCGAAGGTGAGCCGGCGCGGCGGCTCGATCTCGAGAATGCGGCTCTTCATCCGATGCTCGGCGCCAAAGCCCTCGGGCCGCTCGCCGGGCGGGTCGGTCAGATCGTCGTTCCGCCACACCAGTTCGAACGGCGCGCCGACCGCCGGCTCCATCGCGCCGGCGGCGAGCCATTGCGCGCGCAGATCGCCGTCGGTCAAATAGGCCCAGACCCGTTCGATCGGCCCCGGAAGCAGCCGCCGGATCCTGAGAGTGGTCGGCTCCATCAGCTCGCCGAAGGGCGCGGGGGCGGACTGGGTCATGCTCGGTCTCCATCGTGGATTTCGGGGGTCTGTTCGGCGCGCAGCAGCCGTTCGAGGATTTCGAGCCGGCCGGTCCAGAAGCGCTCGTAAAAGCCGAGCCATTCATGCGCCGAGGCGAGCGGCGCCGGCTCCAGCCGGCAGATATGGGTGCGCCCGCGCACCTCGCGCCGGACCAGCCGCGCCCGCTCGAGCGCCTTGATATGCTTGGAGGCGGCGGCGAGCGACATGGCGAAGGGCTCGGCGAGCCGGCCCACCGTCTGTTCCCCGCCCGCGAGCGCGTGCAGCATCCGGCGGCGCGTCGGGTCGGCGAGCGCGTGGAAAACCATATCGAGCGGGTCCGAGCATTCTTCAACCATATGGTTCAATATCTCCATCGCGACCCAAGAGTCAACCCATTGGTTGAATATTGACGATCCCACCGCTTCCGGCGACCATTTGCCTCATGCCTCGTCCCTTCGACCGGCCCGAGACCGCGCGCATCGCGGCCTTCCTTCGCGAGATCGGGATTCCGATCGCGGTCGAATCGCTGCCGGAAAGCTTCCTTCCCGGCCTGACGGTGCGCGACGGCGGGCTGGTGGTGGATCCGGATCGGCTGAAATGGCCGGGGGATCTGCTCCACGAGGCAGGCCATGTCGCCGTCACCGAGCCGGATCGGCGGCCGGGCCTTGCCGCCGTCGCCGACGATCCCGGCGAGGAAATGGCCGCCATCGCCTGGTCCTGGGCGGCGGCGTCGGCGATCGGCCTGGCACCCGAAACGCTCTTCCACGACGATTATCGCGCCGGCGGCCAAAGCCTGATCGAGAATTTCTCCGCGGGCCGCGACGTCGGCGTGCCGATGTTGGTCTGGTTCGGAATGACCGGCGGCTGGAAGCCGAAGGAAGAGGGCCGCGCCGCCTTTCCGCTCATGGATCGCTGGCTGCGCTAGAAAAGGGAACGATCCCTTTGGCTTAGATCGTTAATGACTCGGTTAGGATGATATTCTATCGTCGCCCGCAGCGGGCGTGGCTCACTTCCCCCACGAAGCTGCCGTGGCCGTTACCCCCAGGGGGAGGGTCCATCATTCTGGTCTGATGGGCCCTTTTTCGTCCGCCTAGCGGTTGACCGTCGCCATGCCCCGTTCGTGGTAGCGCGGGCCCGAGGCGGCGCCGGGCGGGAGGATCTCGTCGAGCCGCGCCAGTTCCGCGTCGCTGAGCGCGATGTCGAGCGCGGCGATATTCTGGTCGAGATAGTTCACATGCTTGGTGCCGGGGATGGGGACGATGTCGTCGCCCTGCGCCAGCACCCAGGCCAGAGCCAGCTGGGCGGCGGTAACGCCCTTGGCCCGCGCCATCGCCTCGATCGCATGGACGAGCGCGATGTTCTTCTCGAAATTCTCCCCGGTGAAGCGCGGGTGGAAGCGGCGGAAATCGTCTTCCGGGAAATCCTCGGGCCGGGTGATCTGGCCGGTGAGGAAGCCGCGGCCGAGCGGGCTGTAGGCGACATAGCCGATGCCGAGTTCGCGCACCGTGGGCAATATCTCGTCCTCCGGATCGCGGCTCCACAAGGAATATTCGGTCTGGAGCGCGGCGATCGGATGGGCCGCATGGGCGCGGCGGATCGTCGCCGGCGCCGCCTCGCTCAGGCCGAGGAAGCGCACCTTCCCCTCATGGACCAGCTCGGCCATCGCGCCGACCGTCTCCTCGATCGGCACCTCGGCATCGACGCGATGCTGGTAATAGAGGTCGATCGTCTCGACGTTGAGGCGCCTGAGGCTCGCATGGCAGGCGGAGCGGACATAATCGGGCCGGCCGCACACGCCCTTGAAGCTGCCGTCCTCGCCGCGGACATTGCCGAACTTGGTGGCGAGGAAGACGTCGTCCCGCCGCCCGGCTATGGCACGGCCGACCAGTTCCTCGTTGCGGCCGACGCCGTACATGTCGGCCGTGTCGAGGAAGTCGATGCCGCGGTCGAGCGCGTGATGGATGGTCGCGATCGATTCCGCATCGTCCGCCGCGCCATAGAATTCGGACATGCCCATGCAGCCGAGCCCGATCGCCGAAACTTCGGGGCCGTCGCGCCCGAGCCGCCTTTTCTCCACCATGTTCATTCTCCTCGCTGCCGGCTCCAACGAGCGCGCCGCCTTCGCGCCGCATCGCTCCGTCGCATCGAGGGCGCCATAGGCCGCGGCGGCGGCTGTCTCAATGCGGGTTACGCGCGTCGCCGCGCCGCGTTAGCTGAAGCGATGCTGAGGATCCTGAGCTGGACGGCGTTGCTCCTCGGTCTGCTGATCCTCGGCGTCTATTTCATAACGTTTCTCGATCTGTTGAGGCTCGCCCGGAGTTTCGGGACAGTCCTGATCTGGTCGGTTCTTTCGAACAATCCGCACATGATCCTGGGGCCGGCGCTCGGCATGATTCTAGTCGTCCTCGCCGCCTGCGGTTTCGCGGCGAGCCGGCGGCGGCCGTGAAGTCGCGTCTTTCCTTCCACCCGCCGCTGCGGCACGAAAGAGCGATGCTCTATTTCGCGATCAAGGCCGCTCTGTCCGGGATCATCGCCGCCGTCGTCTCGGAGGTGGCGCGGCGCTGGCCGGGCTGGGGCGGGCTGATCGCCTCGCTGCCGCTGATCTCGGTGCTCGGCATGATCTGGCTGTGGCGCGACACCAGGGACCCGGTGCGGATGGCCGCTCACGCGCAGGCGACCTTCTGGTTCGTCCTCCCCTCGCTGCCGATGTTCCTGCTTATCCCCTGGATGCTGCGCCACGACTGGCCGTTCCGGCTGGCCCTGCCCGCCGGCTGCGTCCTCACCATCTGCCTTTATTCGCTGACCCTCTGGATCGGCCCGAGGTTCGGATTGAGGCTTTAGGTCGGATCGACATTCGGATTTTCGCGCGCAAAACCCCCTCTCCCCAGCGGGGAGAGGGTTGGGGTGAGGGGGCTCGGCGTATGAGAATCATCCCGAACGCCCGACACCCTCACCAACTCCGCCTAAGCGGCAAAGCCGCTAAGGCTCCGTATCCTCTCCCTCAAGGGAGAGGGAATTCAGGATCGAATGTCGATCCGGGGCTAGACCACGGCCGGCGAGGCGAGGCGGCATTCTTCCTCGTCGGCCGTCTCGACCTGGATCGTCGCATGGGCGATGCGGAAGCGGCGGTGGAGCATGTCGGACGCGTCGTGGAGGAAGGCGTCGCCCGGCGCTCCGGCGGGGATGACGAGGTGGCAGGTGAGCGCAATTTCGGTCGTGCTCATCGGCCAGATGTGGAGATCGTGAACCCGGCTCACGCCCTCCAGGCCCGCCAGCGCCGCCTGGACGTCGGCCGGATCGATGCCGGGCGGCACCGCATCGAGCGACATCGACACCGCGTCGCGCAGCAAGGCCCAGGTGCCGATGAGGATGACGACCGAGATGGCGAGGCTGATCGCGGGATCGAGCCACAGCCAGCCCGTCTCCAGCATGACCAGCCCGGCGATCACCACCGTCGCCGAGACCGCCGCGTCCGCCGCCATGTGGACGAAGACGCTTCTGATGTTGAGATCGTTCTTGCGGCCGCTCGCGAACATCAAGGCGGTTGCCGCGTTGACCGCGATGCCGGCCGCGGCGACGATCATCATGGTCGCGCCCGACACGGATTCGGGATGGCTGAAGCGATGGACCGATTCCAGGGCGATGGCGCCGACCGCGACGAGCAGGAAGACGGCGTTGAGCAACGCCGCGAGGACCGAGGATTTGCGCAGCCCGTAAGTGAAGCGCTCGGTCGGCGCCCGCCGCGCCAGCGCCGCCGCGCCCCAGGCGATGATCAGGCCGAGCACGTCCGACAGATTGTGGCCCGCATCGGCAAGCAGGGCCATCGATCCGGCGAGCAGGCCCGCAACCGCCTCGACGCCGACGAAGGCGGTGTTGAGCACGGCCCCGATCAGGAAGGCGCGGCCGAAATCGGCGGGCGCATGAACGTGACCATGGCCGTGGCCATGCCCGTGATGATCGTGCCCATGATCGTGACGATGCGGCGACATCGGGCCCTCTTTAGACCGCGCCGCCAGATGCCGCGAGCGCCTTGTCGCGCTATCCGCGCTAATGTCGAGTCGCAGACAGACAAGCCCCTCCCCGCTCTGCTAAAACCCGTCGTTCCGGGGAGCGTCTTGAGGACGCTGGAGTGGCGGAACGATGATCGGGATGTTCTCTGTGGCGTTGGCTTGCGGGCGCGGATTCGTCTGATGCCCTTTTCGAACAACCGCCTGCTTTCGACCTTCACCCTCGCCGACCGGGCGCTGATCGAGCCGTCGGCGACCGTCGTCGAGCTTCGCGCGGGCGACGTGCTGTTCGAGCCGGGCATGGAAGTACCCGCCACCCATTTTCCCTGCGCCGGCACCGTCGTCGCGATGGTGATCGGAGTCGCCGACGGACGCACCGTCGAGGTCGCCACCATCGGCAAGGAGGGCGCGGTCGGCGGCATCGTCAGCGGCGGCAAGGCCCCGGCTTATGCGCGCGCGGTCGTCCAGGTGCCGGGTTTCGCGCTGCGCGTCGACCTCAAGGCGCTGGAGGCGGCCAAGGCGCGCTCGCAGCACGTCCGCGACCTGTTCTCGCGTTATGCCGACGCCCTGCTCGCCCAGGTCATGCAGTCGGTCGCCTGCAATGCCTTCCACCCGCTCGAGGCGCGCTGCTGCCGCTGGCTGCTGACCGCGCAGGACCGGGCGGGCGGCAACCAGATCCCGCTCACCCAGGAATATCTCGCCGAGATGCTCGGGGTGCAGCGCACCACGGTCAGCGCGGTCGCCCGGAGCCTGCAGGAGCAGGGCCTGATCCGCTATCGCCGCGGCACCATCCAGATCCTCGACCGGCCGGCGGTCGAGAAAAGGTCGTGCGAATGCTATGAGAGCGTCGATCGGCACTTTCGCGAGGTGCTGCCCGAAATCCGCCCGCAGAAGATCGCCGACGCCGCCGACGGGGCAAGCTGATGGCGGCGGCGGCCGCCGAAGACGGCACGCCTGACGACGATCTCGATTCGATCCGCCTGCTCGAGCTGCGCCACCGGATGAAGAATCTGCTCGGCATCGTCCAGGCGGTCGCCAACCAGACCCTGCGCTCCGGCCGCTCGATCGACGAGGCGCGCAAGGCGCTGGACGGGCGGCTCGCCGCGATGGGCGTCGCCGTCGACATGCTGCTCAACACCGGCTGGACCGCGGCCTCCCTCCGCGACGTGATCGGGCGCGGCCTCGTCCATGCCGGCGGCCGCATCGCGGCGGAGGGGCCGCACCTCGTCTTCAACGCCGACGCGGTGATGGCGCTGACCCTCGTCTTCCACGAGCTGGAGAGCAATTCGATCAAATATGGCGCGCTCTCGGCCGCGGACGGCAGGGTCGCGATAAGCTGGTCGATCGTCGCCGACGGGCGCGACCGGCTGGAGCTCGAATGGGCGGAGCATGATGGGCCGCTTTGCACGCCGCCAACCCGCCAGGGCTTCGGGTCGCGGATGATCGCCAAGCTGATCGGCGGCCGCTTCCGCGGCACCGCCGAGACCGACTATCGCCCCGACGGCTTGCGCTGGCGGCTGTCGGCTCCCCTGGCCCGACTGTTGCCGTAAAGACACGGTTCCCGTTTTTCATCACGGCTGCGCAACTTTCCCGAACGATGCGTGTTGCCCGGCAATGTGCGTTCCCAATCACGCACATGACCGGTCAGGGGCGCCCGGTCCCCCCACGAGCGGGCGCCCCTTTCGGTTCTCCCTCCCCCGATAATGGGATCCCGCTTTCGCGGGCGCCGCCGCGAGTCTACGGACAAGGCCGCGTCGCGCCGAATCGCGGTGCACGCAGGACGGCCGGGGGGAGAGGAATGGGCAAAGCGAAACGCGCGGCGAATCTGGTTCTTCTCTTCGGTTTCGGATTGCTCGCGGCCGCGCCGGCCGGTGCGCAACCGCTCGGCACGGTCGACCGCCATGGCAGCATCGTCGCGGTCGAAGCCTATGCGCCCAATATCGTCCGCGTCACCCTCGCGCTCGACCCGGCGCTCGCCGACGCGCCGCCCGGTTACGGCATCGGTGCGTCGCCCGACCCCGCCGGCTGGACCCACCGCACCGACGCCTCGGGCGACGTCTTCGCCTCGCCTTCCTTGTCGCTGACGATCGCCGCCCAGCCCTGGCCCAGGCCGCCGAGCCAGATGGAGCGCTATTTCGCGCCGTCGCTGCCGCCGGTCTCCCTGGTCCTGCGCACCGCCGACGGGCGCGAGCTGACCCGGATGGACGGGTGGGAGATGGCCCCGCACGTCGTCAACGGCGAAAAGACGTTCCGCGTTGGCGCGACCTTCGCCGACACGCCCGACACCCATTATTACGGGCTCGGCCAGAACCAGGAGGGCATTCTCGACCTGCGCGGCCGCACCATCGACTGCCGCCACAATTACGACGCGCCGGCGGGCGAGACGGTCTGCGTCCCAATCCTCGTCACCGACAAGCACTATGCGATCGTCTGGGACAATCCGTCGGCGACGACGGTCTCGCCCGGCATGAACGATCAAACCCATTTCCAGTCCAATGTCGGCGAGCGCGTCTCCTTCTTCATCATATCGGGCGCGAGCGCCGACGATCTCTATGCCGGCTATAAAAGGCTGACCGGGGAGACGCCGCTGCCGCCCAAGGCCGCCTTCGGCCTCATCCAGAGCAAGGCCCGCTACGAGAGCCGGCAGGAATTGATGGGCATTGCCGAGGGCTATCGGCAGCGCAACTATCCGCTCGATATCATGGTGCTCGACTGGTTCTACTGGACGCGGATGGGCCAGCTCGACATCGACCGGACCGCCTTTCCCGATCCCAAGGGCATGAACGACCAGCTCCACTCATGGGGCATGCGCTCCATCGTCAGCGTCTGGCCGCGCTTCGAGCGGGAATCGCGCTACTACGACATGCTCGCCGCCAAGGGCTGGTTCCTCCACGACAAGGACGGCAAGGTCGTCGACGGCCTCGCGATCCGCTCCGACCGGGCCGGTGCCCTGATCGACAGCACCAATCCCGACGCGCGCGCCTGGTATTGGGGCAGGATCCGCGACAATATCGCCAGCCAGGGCTTCGATTTCTTCTGGCTCGACGAGACCGAGCCCGACCTGGTGCCGGACGGCTCCTTCTATTCGATCGGATCGGGCGACCGCTATCACAACCTCTTCCCGCTCGTGCATGTCGAGGGGGTGGCGGAAGGCTCGGCGCGCGACCGGCCCGATTTCCGCAACCTGATCCTCGCCCGCGCCGCCTATCTCGGGTCGCAGCGGACCGGCGCGATCTTCTGGTCGTCGGACGTGCAGGCGACCTGGGAGGCGCTGCGCCGCCAGGTCCCGACCGGGCTCGATTTCACCGCAAGCGGCCTTGCTTATTGGGGCAGCGACACCGGCGGCTGGCAATGGCCGCACGGGCCCAAGGCGCAGCATCCTTTGCTCGTCGATCCGGCCGGCGCCGCCGCGATGGCGCCCGATTATCCGGACTATCCCGAATTGTTCGTCCGCTGGTTCGAGTATAACAGCTTCACCCCGACCCTGCGCATCCACGGCCAAAGGCCGGCGACGGCGATCTGGCAATATGGCGCGGCGGCCGAGCCGATCCTCGCCAAATTCCTGCGCCTGCGCTACGCGCTCATCCCCTATCTCTATGCGCTGGGGCGGCACACTTACGAGACCGGCGCGCCGTTCATGCGCGCCTTGTTCATGGATTTCCCGGACGATCCCAGGGTCGCGGATCTGGGCGACGAATATATGCTCGGCCCCGATTTCCTGGTCGCGCCGGTGACCGAGCCGGGCGCGACCGGGCGTCCGGTCTATCTCCCAGCCGGGGCGGACTGGTACGATTATTGGACCAACCGCCGCTATCCGGGCGGGCAGACGATCGCTGCGGCGGCGCCGATCGATCAAATCCCCTTGTTCGTGCGCGCCGGCTCGATCCTTCCGCTCGGCGTCCAAGTGCCGAGCACGGCGACCCCGCAAAAGCTCGAGGCGATCCGCGTCTATCCCGGCCGCGACGCCAGCTTCACCCTTTACGACGATGACGGCACCACCAACGCCTATCGCAAAAGCGGCGGCGCCAAAGCCGTGCTGCATTGGGACCAGGCGGCGGGCCGGCTGACCGCGTCCGGCCGGCTGCCCTCGGGCCAGGCGGCGCAGGGGCTGGTGCAGGTGGTTCAGCCGCAATGAGGCGCGCGCGCTTTGCCCTCGCCGCCCTCGTCCTGATCGGCTCGGGCGCGAGCGGCGCCGCGCCCGCCGGCCATTGGGTCGAGAGCTGGGCGAGCGCGCAGCAGGTGCCGGAACCGCAGAACAGCCTCGCCGAGGCCGATCTCACCGACACGACCCTGCGCGAGCATGTCCGCCTCAGCCTCGGCGGTACGCGGCTCCGCGTCCGCTTCTCCAATCTGTTCGGGACCCAGCCGCTCGTGATCGACGCGGCGACCATCGCCCGCGCCGCCGATCCGGCCGGCAACGCATTGGTGGCCGGCTCGATGCGGCCGCTGACCTTCGCTGGTTCCGCGGAGGTGACGATCCCGGCCGGCGCCGAATTTCTGTCCGATCCGGTCGCGCTCGACGCGCCTCCGCTCGCGACTTTGGCGATCAGCCTCCATTTCCCGCACGCGCCGGCGCGCCAGACCGGCCATCCCGGCTCGCGCGCCACCACCTGGGTCGCGCCAGGGAACCAGAGCGAAGCACCGGCCGTCCAACGCGCGAAGGGGGTCGAGCATTGGTATCAGCTCGCATCGGTGGAAGTGGAAGCGCCCGGCACGGCTTCGGTCGTCGCGTTCGGCGATTCGATCACCGACGGCCATGGCGTCGGCACCGACCGCGACTCGCGCTGGCCGGACATACTCGCCGAGCGGCTGCTGGCCGCGCCGGCGACACGGGGGATTTCGGTCCTCAATTTCGGGATCGGCGGCAACCGGCTGCTGCTCGACGGGCTCGGACCCAATGCGCTCGCCCGCTTCGGCCGCGACGTGCTTGGGCCGCCGGGTGTGCGCTGGGCGATATTGCTGGAGGGGGTCAACGATCTCGGCACCTTCACCCGCGACGCGCCGCAGAGCCCGGCCGCGCACCAGGCGCTCGTCCGGCATATCCTCGCCGCCTTCGCGCAGATGGCGGCGCGGGCGCGGGCGCACGGCATCAGGCTGATCGGCGGCACGATCATGCCGTTCGGAAGCTCGGGCTACTACCATCCCGACGCGGCAACCGAGGCGGACCGGCAGGCGATCAATCGATGGATCCGAACCCCCGGCCATTTCGACGCCGTCGTCGATTTCGACGCGCTGATGCGCGATCCGGCCCATCCCGACCGGCTTTCGCCCAAATTCGATTCCGGCGACGGCCTCCACCCGTCGGAAACGGGCTATCGGGCGATGGGCGAGGCGATCCCGCTCAGCCTCTTCTCGCATTAGCTTTTCTTCCTCCACCGGTGGGACGTATCGACGTTCAACCCGAGGCCGCACGCTCACTCGTCCCCCTCGATGGGGGAGGCCGGGAGGGGGTGGCGTTGGACGTAAAGCTCGGTGCAGGCGGAGACCCCACCCCCACCCCGATTCTTCCCCATCGACGGGCAGGGGGTCTCACGAGCAAATCTGGATGTCGATCCGCCATAAGGGGCACCGCTTCCGCTTGTGGCGCGAAGCGATGGGCGTGTAGGGGCTGAATATGCGGCACGCATTGCGCATGGGCACGGCACGGCCGGTGCTGGCGGGACTCTTCCTCTTCGCCCTGATGCTGCGCCTGCTGGTGCCGGCGGGCTATATGATCGGCACGGACGCCGCCGGCGCGCCGGCGCTCGTCCTCTGCTCCGGCTTCGAGCCGGCGCCGCCGGGCCACCATAGCATGGCGATGCGCCCCGGATCGCCGGCGCATCATCACCACCCCGCCGGCCATCGCGAGGCGCCCTGCCCCTTCGCCGCGCTCGCCGCGCCGGCCCTGCCGCCATCGCCGCCGATCGTGATGGCCGCGCCCCCGCCGCCCATCGGGCCGGCCGCGCAGGTTTTTGCCGCCGCCGCAGCGCCGCCCGCGCTTGCCGCCCCGCCGCCGCCCGCGACCGGACCGCCCGCCTTCGCCTGAGCCCAGGACGCGGCAACGCCGCACCAGGTCTTCATCGTGCCGTTCTTTTCGGCCGTCGGGTGGCTCACCCGACTGAAAACCACTCTTCAGGCCAAGGCTTTTCCATGACTTCCAGTTCGCGCGCGCCGCTGGCGGCGCGCCTTCTTTGCTGCGCATGCGTCTTTCTGCCCGCGCCGACGCTCGCCGAAGATGCGGCGGCGCCGGTGATCGTCATCACCGGCCAGCGCTCCGAGCCGACTCCCGCGACCAGCGAGAGCGTCGATGCCGGCCGTCTCGCCGAGACGACGACCCTGCTAAATGCGGAAGACGCAGTGCGCTATCTGCCGAGCCTGCTGGTGCGCAAGCGTCATGTCGGCGACACCCAGGCGCCGCTCGCCACCCGCACGTCGGGCGTCGGATCGAGCGCGCGCAGCCTGATCTATGCCGACGGCGTGCTGCTCTCGGCCCTGATCGGCAACAACAACAGCTTCGCCTCGCCGCGCTGGGACATGGTGGCGCCCGAAGAAATCGCGCGGGTGGACGTGCTCTACGGCCCCTTCGCCGCGGCCTATCCGGGCAATTCGATCGGTGCGGTCGTCGACATCACGACGCGGCTTCCGGAAAAGGCCGAGGGATCGCTCCGCGTCGCGACCGGCGTCCAGAGCTTCGACCAATATGGGACGCATGGCGTGTTTCCGGCCACCGAGCTCTCGGCGACCGCTGGCGACCGGTTCGGCCGTTTCGCGATCTTCGCCTCGGTCAACCGGCTCGACAGCCTCGGCCAGCCGCTCGCCTTCGCCACCGCGACGCGGCCGGCGGGAACGAGCAATGCGGGAATTCCCGCCACCGGCGCCTATCCCGACCTGAACCGGGCCGGGGCGCCGATCTTCGTGCTCGGCGCCGCCGGGATCGAGCGCCAGCGTCAGGACGATCTCAAGCTGAAGCTCGCCTTCGACGCCTCGCCGACGCTTCGTTTCATCTGGGTCGGCGGGCTGTTCCTCAACGACACCGACGCGACCGCCCAAACCTATCTCGGCGCGGCGGGCGGCGTTCCGCTCTATGCCGGCGCGCTCAACCTCGACGGCCATCCGGTCAACGTTCCGGCAAGCGCCTTCTCGAACAATGTCTATCGTCTCGACGAGCGCCACTGGATGCAGGCGCTCACGGTCGAGGGCGGGAAGAGCGGCGGCCTGCAATGGCGGGCGATCGGATCGATCTACGATTATGCAAAGGATCGGCAGCGCATTCCCTCCGGCGCCCTGCCCGGCGCGGAAGCGGGAGGCCCCGGATCGATCGTCGACATGGGCGGCACCGGCTGGCGGACGCTCGATATCGACGCGCGGCTGAAGGGCCTGAGCGCCGGCGGTCATCTCGACCTGTTCCGCCTGGAAAGCGACCGCTTCGCCGCCGCCGACTGGCGCAGCGGCCCCGAAGGCGCGCCGACCCAGGTCTCGCGCGGCCGCATGCGGACGGCGGCGATCTGGGCGCAGGATGTCGTCCGGCTCGCGCCGTCGCTCCAGCTCATCCTCGGCGCCCGCTATGAATGGTGGCGCGCTTTTCAGGGCTTCAACTTCTCGTCCGCGCCGGCGCTTTCGGTGAACCAGCCGGCGCTCGCGAAGCAGGGCCTCTCGCCCAAGGCGAGCCTGCGCTGGCGGCCCGACGCGCATTGGACGCTGACCTTGTCGGGCGGCCAGGCCTTCCGCTTCCCGACCGTCTCCGAGCTTTACCAGGCGGTGACGACCGGCCCCACCCTCACCATCCCCGATCCGCATCTCCGCCCGGAGCGGGCGCGCTCGGAGGAGCTGGCCGCCTCATGGTCGGACGACAAGGGTCCTATCCGCCTTTCCCTGTTCAACGAGGCGATCGAGGACGCGCTGATTTCGCAGACGGCGCCGCTCGTGCCGGGCTCGACCAGCCTGTTCGCCTTCGTCCAGAACATCCCGCGCACGCATGTGAAAGGCGCGGAGCTGGCCTTCGAGCGGAGCGACCTGCTCGTCCATGGCCTGACCCTGTCCGGAAGCCTCACCCTCGCCGATCCCAGGACGGTCCGCGACCCGGCCTTCCCCGCCGCCGAGGGCAAGGATCTGCCCCAGGTGCCGCGACGCCGCTTTACCCTGGTCGCGACCTGGCACGAGAGCGAGCGGACCTCGTTCACCCTCGCCGCCCGCGCCGCCAGCCGGTCCTATGGCACGATCGACAATTCGGACCCGGTGACGCACACATTCCAGGGCTTCGATTCCTATTTCGTGATCGACGCGCGCGCCGATTTCCGTATCGGCCGCCACTGGAATGCGGCGATCGGCGTCGAGAATCTGGGCAACGACAAATATTATCTGTTCCACCCCTTCCCGCAGCGGACGCTGACGGCGGAGCTCGGCTATCGCTTCTGACCGCGTCCCGGCCCTTCGATGCCGCCTGCGGCATCGCTCAGGATGAACTTCGGCTAGCCGAAGGCCGGGACCCCAGCGTGGTTAGCCGCGGCATTTTCACCGCCCATCATTCGGCGCGTGGGATGAGCGCCCGCACTCTTCACCCGCTGGGGTCCTCGCCTTCGCGAGGACGACGTTTTCTTCGGAAGCGGCGGCGCCTTTTCTCCGGCGGGTCGAGGCCGAGCCATTCCTTCCAGACCAAGAACAGGGCCGCCATCAAAGCGGGGCCGACGAACAGGCCGACCAGGCCGAAGGTCGCGAGCCCGCCGAAGCTGGCGACGAAGATCCAGAGGAAGGGAAGCTCGATCGAATTGCCGACGACCGCCGGCTGGACGACATTGTCGCCGATCAGCATCACTGCGGCGCCGAACACGAACAGGCCGATCGCCGCCGCGACATGGCCCTGGACGAGCAGTACCAGGCCGGCGACGCCGAAGGCGGCCCAAGCGCCGAACGGCAGCATCGCGAAGATCATCGTCGCGATGGTGAACAGGATCGGCCGCGGCACGTCGGTCACCGCATAGCCGATTCCGATCAGGGCGCCCTCGCCGATCGCGACGACGACGGTGCCGTTGACCGCCGCCCGCACCGCCTCGCCGACGCGGGTGACGAAACGCTCGCCGAACGACCCGTAGAAGCGCCGCGCCGCCCCCACCGCATTGGCTTCGAGCCTCTGCCCGTCGCGCAGGATCAGGAACAGAGCGAGCAGGGTGACGGCGAAGAACCAGGACCGGCTCGCCACCTGCGCGGCGATCGCGCCGGTCCAGCTCGCCACCGAATTGGCGTTGACCGAGCCGAGCAGCCGCGACGCCCCCTGCGGCGTGGCGAGATGCGCCTGCCACCAGAAGGAAAGCCGCGCGCCGAACGGCAGATGCGAGAGCCAAGGCGGCTGGGCGACGCCCGATTTCTGCGCCTCGGTCACCCATAAAACCGCCGCCTGGCTGTCGCGCGCCGCCTCGAGCGCGACGATTACGAGCGGCAGCATCAGCACCAGGCCGATCGCGAGCGTGAAGCCGAGCGGGATGAAGGTCCGCAGCCCGCGCGCCGGGCGGCCGCCGGTCGCCCGCGCGTAAAGCGGCCAGAGCGCCACGGCGAGCGTCACCGCCCAGGCCAGTTCGAGCAGGAAATCGCGCGCGATCCACAGGCCGGCGAGCGTCATCGCGGCGACGAGCAGCCGCAATTGGTTGAGATGCGTCTGGGCCTCTTCCGGCGGCTGGCCCTCCAGCTCGGGCGGCGTCGCGTCGTTCATGCGGGTCTCCGTCGGCCGGAACCGAGCATGCGCGAGGCGCGGCGGCAAGTCCATGCCCGGCGGCCGCCGCCCGGAGCGCCGCTTTTTCTGTGCCAGAAAATTCACTTGCGCGGGGGCCGCGCTTGCCCCCTCCTGCCGATCCGGCCCTCCGTCCACGAGGAATGACGATGCGTCCGCTCCTGCCTCTTGCCCTTTTGCTCGCCTCGAATATGGCTTTCGCCCAGACGCCCGAGCCTCCGGCGGCGCCCGCGGCGCCGGGCGCCGGGCCGCATGAGGGGCGCTGGGGCGGCTTCCACCGCCCGCGCGGCGGCGTCTTCCTGAGCCCGATGGGCGAGCCGTTCCGCTCCGACGACGTCAATGCCGACAATGTCGGCACCTGGTTCGCCCAGGCCGACCGCAACCATGACGGCGCGATCACCATGGACGAGATGCAGGCGGACGCGGCGCGCTTCTTCGAGACGCTGGACAGCGATCATGACGGCGAGATCGATCCGACCGAGCTCGCCCGCTACGAGACCGAGATCGCGCCCGAAGTCCAGGTCGGGACCCAGATGGGCGAGCGCGCGCGCGCCGGTCGCGGCGGCGGCGGCGGTGGAGGCGGCGGCTGGGGCGGCGGCGGGCGCGGCCGCGGCGGTGGCGGCGGACAAAGCGGACAAAATGGCGAAGGCGCCCAGACCGGAAATTTCGAAGAGGGGCTGGAAGGCGCCGGCCGCTTTTCGTTCCTCAACATCCCGGAGCCGGTGATCAGCGCCGACACCGACCTCAACCGCGGCGTCTCCAGGGCCGAGTTCGCCGATGCCGCGGCCAAGCGCTTCGCCATGCTCGACGCCAATCATGACGGAAGGCTGACCCGCGAGGAGCTCCCGGCTCTGCCCGAGCGCCATAGCGGCAAGCGCAAGCACAAAGGCCCCGACATCAAGCCCGAGCGCGAGCCGCTGCCGCTCTAATCTGATTGGGAACCGGCGCCGTCTCCCAAAGTTGAATCGCCGAGCCGCATGACGCGGCGAGGAGACTGGAAATGGGTGAGATCAAGGACCGCCTCAAAGGCAATGCCAACCAGGCCATCGGCGACATGAAGCAGCAGAGCGACGATCCCGACACGCGCGACGAGGGCGCCGCCCAGAAGCTCAAGGGCGTCGGCCAGGAGATGAAAGGCAAGGTCAAGGGCGTCGTCAACGACCTCTGAAGCAGCCCGTCGCCCCAGCGGAGGCTGGGGCCCCAGTGGGTGAAGGCACCGATTCAGTGCACTGCACAGACGGCTATGTATAACCACGCTGGGGTCCCAGCCTTCGGCTAGCCGAAGTTCATCCTGAGCGAGGCCGCAGGCGGCGTCGAAGGGCTGGGATGACGTCCGGCCTTTACCAGATGGCCGGAAGCAGCCGGTAGCGGACGCGCTGGCGGTATTCGCGATAGGCTTCGTCCTCGGCGAGCACGGCTTCCTCGGCGCGGATGCGCAGCACCATCGCCAGCCAGCAGGCGGTGTAGATGAGCACGTTCCAGCCCGAATAGCAGATCGAGAGATAGCCCGCCTGGGTCAGCAGATAGCCGAAATAGATGGGGTGGCGCAGCGCCCGATAGGGGCCGTCGCGCTGGACGCCGCGATTGGCGGCGACGATTCCGAAGCTGCGGCGAAGGAAGATCTTGGCCGAGATGCTGCACATCAGGCCGCCAACCATCAAGGCGGTCGCGACATATTCGGGAAGCAATTGAAGGCCCCCCGGCACGACCAGCAGAGGCGACCAGGTCCCGACCATGGCGATGATCCAGGCATAAGCCGTGGTCGCCATCGGTCCCGGCCGGCGGATGACCATGCACAAAGCGGTCATGCCTTCGGAGACCATGATCAGGAGGTTGTAGGGGCCCTCGCTGACATGGGGGATGAGCCGGCTGAGGAAGAGGATCGTCAGCACGATGACGATCAGCCGTTCGAACATATCGAGTGCGAACGTGAATCTGGTGCCCGGGGGCTGGATGTTGAGCGGCTCGTCCGCCTCGTCTTGTCCCACTTCTGCTCCCCCGTGTCGGCAAGCCCGCTTTAGGGGCGAAAGGTAAAAACAGTCTTTCGGTGCATCTCCCGCGCCCGCTACAGCGGGGGACGATGCAGAGACGACGCCATGCCGAGCTGCCGCTGATGACGGCGATTCGCCGTCGCTTCCGCACCAGCGAAACCTGGTTCATCCTGCTCGCGGTCGCGGTCGGGATCGCCGCCGGCCTGTTCGCGAGCCTGCTCTCCGGTGCCGCCCATTGGCTGCAGCAGAGCCTGTTCGGCTTTTCGGGAAGCACGCATCTGAGCGCCATGCCCCGAATCCCGCTCTGGCGGCTGCTTGCGCTCCCGGCCGGCGGCGCGGTGCTCGGACTGTTCGGGATGTGGATCCGGCGCGGCCGCCGCACCCAGGTCGACGTGGTCGAGGCCAATGCCCTCCATGGCGGCCGCATCCCGTTCGGCGACAGTGCCGCGGTCTCGACCGAGACCCTGCTTTCGAACGGCAGCGGCGCGTCGGTCGGGCTCGAAGCCGCCTACGCCCAGATCGGCGGCGGAATCGCCTCCGTGGCCGGCGAATGGCTCCATCTGCGCCGGGCCGACCTTCGGATCCTGGTCGGGGCCGGCGCGGGCGCGGCGATCGGCGCCGCCTTCGGCGCGCCGCTGACCGGCGCCTTCTACGCCTTCGAGATCGTCATCGGCGCCTACACGCCGGCCGCGATCGCGCCGGTCGCGGCCGCCGCGCTCGCCGCGGTCGTCACCGCGCGGACGCTCGGCGCCATCCCCTATCTGATCGCCGCGTCGAGCAGCGAGGACATCCATACCGTCCATTATTTCATCTATGCCGGCTTCGGCCTGCTCTGCGGGCTCGCCGGGATCGCGGTGATGCGGCTGGTGACGGTGCTGGAAGCGATCGTCCGCGCCTCGCGGCTTCCCGACCATCTCCGCCCCGTCGTCGGCGGCGCCTTGCTGATGCCGATCGCCTTCGTCTCGCCGCAGGCGCTCTCGGCCGGCCATGGCGCGCTCCATCTCGACCTTGCCGGCGAGGCGACGATCGGGCTCCTCCTCTCGATCTTCGCATTGAAGATCCTCGCCTCCGCGGTCTCGCTCGGCTTCGGCTTTCGCGGCGGCCTGTTCTTCGCCTCGCTCTTCCTCGGCTCTTTGCTCGGCCGCGCCTTCGCTTTGATGCTGGCGCAGCTTCCCTGGATTCCCCCCGTTCCCGAAACCGACGCGGCCCTGGTCGGAATGGCCGCGCTCGCGGTCGCGGTGGTCGGCGGGCCGATGACCATGTCCCTGCTCGTCCTCGAGGCGACGCACGACTTCGCCCTCGCCGCGACCGTGCTCACCGCGACGCTCTGCTCGAGCGCGGTGGTGCGCGAGCGGTTCGGCTATTCCTTCTCGACCTGGCGGCTGCACCTGCGCGGCGAGACGTTGCGAAGCGCCCGCGACATCGGCTGGGTCGAGGCCCTGACCGCCGGCCGGATGATGCGCGAAAAGCCGCCGACCATCAGCTCGACCCGGACCATCGCCGATTTCCGCGGCGCCTTTCCGCTCGGCTCGACCAGCCGCGTCGTCGTGATCGACGTCCCCGCCCGTTATGTCGGCATCGTTCCGACCACCGAGGCCTGGCGCGACACGCTCGATCCCGAGGCGGTGATCGGCAGCGCCGCGATCCTGCGCGACGCGACGCTGACGCCCGAGATGAACATCGCCGCCGTCATGCGCGCCTTCGACGAGCATGAGGCGGACGAGCTGGCGGTGGTCGGGCCGGACCGGCGGCTGCTCGGCATCGTCACCGAGCGCCACGTCCGCCGGCGCTATGCCGAGGAGCTGGAGAAAACCCAGCGCGAGCTGTTCGGCGAGACCTGAACCCCGCCCATCGCCGACGGCGCGGGGCTCCAGAGCGGGTTTCGCACCGGAATCGCCGTCCGACTAACGCAATTTTTACCCGGAATGGGTTCTATAGGGACGCCGGTTCTTCCGGGGATGCGGCGCGCGCGATCGGAACCAGTATGTCTGCCCCAACGGCTGTCGACTTCCAGGCCTCCGAAGCCGACGACAACCGTCGGGTGGCGACGCGCACCTTCCTCATGCTGGCCGCGACCGCCCGCTGCGGCGTGGACATCCTCTCCATCCGGATCCGCAACGTCTCCGAAACCGGAGCGCTGATCGAGGGCGATGGCCTGCCGGGCGCGGGCACGCCGATCCACCTCAGCCGCGGCGACACCGAGATCGACGGAATCATCGCCTGGTCGGCCGGCGTCCGGCGCGGCGTCCATTTCAACGAACCCGTCGCCGTCGAGACCTGGCGGACCGGCAAGCCGGTCGCGCCGCCGCCCGGCCAGGGCAGGGTCGATTTGATCCAGGCCGCGGCGCGCGCGGGTCGGGGGCGGGACCAGGCCGGCGCGGCCGCGCCCGCGGCGGAGGACCGTTGGGTGGTCCAGCTCGATGCCCGTCTCGGTGAGGAGCTCGCCTTCGTTCAGCGGCTGATCGAGGCGCTCGGCGACGAATTGGTCGCCGATCATGGCATCCTCCACCGCCACGCCCATGCGCTTCAGAATATCGACCTCGCCAGCCAGATCCTCGGCCATTTGTCGCGGGTGATGCTGGCGCCGGAGCGGACCGCGGCGGTCCACGGCATCGGCATGGAGGATCTGCGCGCGCGCCTCACCCGCCACCGCAATCTCGGCTGAGGCGGGCCTCCCGCTCGAGCCGATGCTCGATGCGCCGGTGCCAGAGGATACCGGCCGCGGCAACCAGGGTGAGCGGCCCCAGCTCGACCCACCAGAACAGGCGTGGATTGCCGGCGAGACAGGCGATCCCGATCAGGAGCACCCGCATATTGTTCGACAGCAAGGCCATCAGCCGGAGCGCGGGTGCGGCGGCGGCGCCGTAACGCGCGCCGAGCGCCGCCGGATCGGCGGCGGCGGCGAGGCGGCGGTCGAAGGGCGCGGCGAGCCGGTCGAGGCTCCCCGCAACCGAATCGTGGAGCCGCACGAGCGGGTTGGCGGACCGGATAAAAGGGGCGCCCGGATCGCCGAGGACGCGGCGGTGGAAGCGCATCCGTTCGCCTTCGTAGAGGGTGGACTGGATCGCGTGGACCGCCCCGGCAATGAGCGCGAGCGCCCAGGCTTCCCCGGTGCCGAGCGCGCTCGCGAGCGCCACATAGAGGAGGACGAAGACGCTGTGATCGCACAGCCCGTCGAGGAAGCGGCCGAGCGCGCTCGCCGTCCGCGTCGCGCGGGCGATCATGCCGTCGAGGCCGTCGGCGATCAGCCACAGGACGGAAAGAAGAAAGCCGAAGATCGCGAACCGCTCGTAGCGGAAATAGGCCAAAGCGGCGAGCGCGCCGAGGACGAAACCGGCGACCGAGACGGCGTTCGCCGGCACGCGCAGCTTCAGCGCCAACGGCAGCAGCGCGCGGCCGGCGAGGTGGACGAAATAGAGGTTGGTCGGATCCTCGGTGCGCGGATCGCGCGAGCCGTCGGGCGGCGGCAGCCTCAATGGACGGCGGGCGGGTCGCAATCGTCCGGCCAGTCGGTCCGGCGCCGCAGCCGCGGGTTCAGGTAGAGCGACGGAAGCTTGGCAAGGACGAGGCTCTTGTGGACGCAGATATCGGCGATCCGCTCCGACCGGAAGGGGAGGCGCCCGTCATGCTGTTTCAGCCACGCCTCGTAGGGCATCCAGTGCGACGGCTCGTCGCGCTCGACGACGTGGAAGATCTTGATCAGCGCCTTGTCCGCCCTGATCAACGGGTGGGCGAGGAGGATGTCGACCTGCCGCATGCCCCGTATCTCGGTCAGCATGATGACTCGGCAGAGCTTGGCGAAGAGGTCGTCGCTCGCGATCACGTCCCTCGTGTCGAGATCGTCGATATGGCATCCGAAGGTGAGGCGGATCATCCGGTCGATCTGGCCGCAGGCGCGGTCGACGGCGAACGGCATCTCGCCGCGATTCTGGAACCAGCGCTTGAACATCAGATAATGCTTGCGCTCGTCGGATCGGTGCTTCTCGACCTGGGCGATGAAGCCGTGATGCTCCGGATATTTCGCCCGGAGCGCCTCCAGCACCCGGTCGAGGCTGCTATAGCCGCGATGCTCGTTGTAGATGTAGACCGACGCGACAAGATCCAGATAGCGTTTGCGGGCAGCGTCGAGCATCCTGGCCTTTCAGCGAAGCATCGCCTTCGCTCCCCGAAGACGCCTCGTCGGTCGGACGTAGCGAGAAGCTCGGCGCGGGCAAAGCCGCTTTTGCGGCCGCAGGATCGCCGGGCTTCGCGAAGAGCGCCGGTTCGCGCAACGCTCCAGAGGAAGCGACCGCCGCCGCTCGTGGGGGAGACATGCGACGGCCGCCGCCCGCATTGAAGCGCCGATCTGCTAACAAATCGTAATTGCGAGCAACAGGCCAGGACCGGCCGCGCCGCGCCTGTGACGGCCGCCGCCCGCTCGTGGGGGATCCGGACGACGGCCGCCGCCCCGTCCAAATCCCGCGCAGCGCTAAGAATAGGCTAACGGTCCTGGCATTTTTCCGTTCACCGGTTTCGACGGGGGGGCGGTCTTCGCGCAAACGAAAAGCCCCGGCCGGCAAACCGGCCGGGGCCCGCCCTGCCCGCGCGGCGTGGCAAAACCGACGCGTCAGTTCGATCTGGCGCCGCTCGCCTGATGCGCCTTCCGGGCGGCATCGCCCGCCGCCTTTTCGGCGGCCTTGCGCTCCCTTTCGGTCATGACATGCATGTCGACCGGGCTGGGCGTGTAGCTCGCCGCGATCAGAGCCGGGCCGCCGTCGCTCGCCGGCGACGCGAGCGGAATGGCGTCGACGGTGTGCGCGGTGAACTCATGCCCTTCGGGAATGCGCGCGCTGTGGCCGTGGACGATGAGGCCGCCGACGATGCCGGCGGCGACGAACGCACCGACGGCGGCCGCGCCATTGCCCGAACCTTCCTGACGGTAATGGCCGTCGAGCGGGATGCGGCGGCCGTCGAGGTCGATATAGCGGAACGCAAGCTCGAGCTTGCCCGACTTGCCGAAGCTGCCTTTGCCCTTGCGGAAGACCACCTGGCCGACGGCGCGGGTGCCATGCGGAATGACCACCAGGCCGCCGTCGGCCTTCACATCCTGCGAGACGGTCAGCGAGAAATTGTCGCCAAAATCCTTGTCGTCGCTGGTCAGCGGCTCGTTCAGACGGACGATCACTTCGGTATTGGCCGGCAGAACCGTTGCTGGAGCCACGGCGACGGGCGCCGCGGCAGGAGCGGCCGGCGCGTCGGTCGGTGCGGCGGCCGGTGCGGCGGCCGGTGCGGCGGCCGGTGCGGCGGCGGGCGGAGCCGCGGCGGGATCGGCCGCCTGGGCGAATGCAGGCGAAGACATGGCGGCAAGCGTCGCCGCAAGGGCGAAACGTCTGTTCATCTTGGATACCCCCCTTGGGTGCCGGAATCGGCGGCGCCATCGTCGGAAAATTTTTCCCGGATTACAAGCGATAATCGGAGACTTTATCCGGAAAGCGGTCGAATCGGCCGGCGGCGGGATTCGGGCCGGACGCGCCGCACCCTTTACGGATCGGACCGGTCGGCCGTCCCGTCCGCTTCGTCCGTCCGCCCCAGCGGCAGCGCCCAGCGTATCTGCTCGCGCAGCGTGCGTTCGAGGTCGCGCAGGCCGGCGCGACGCGCCGCGGCCCTTTTGTTGAGCAGATCGACGAGGATCTGCTCGCGCGTCAGGCGGCGCGACTTCCGCCCCTTCGCGAGCGCCGTGGAAAGCTTGTAGGACAACCAGCTCATCGCCGTCTTCGGCCTCCCCGGGACCGGTCCTATCCGGCGCATGTTGCCGAATTGCTAATGGGGAGACGAGCGAGGGGAGCGGCCGGTCGGCCGCCCCCTCGAGCGGGACCGAAGCGATCCTCGTGGGGGAGATAAGCTTCGGCCCCTGGCCGCGCACCCCGCGGCGCGCGGTTGCGCCGCCCCTTGATCCAGATCAGGGGCGCCGTCACTACCGTAGGAATACGGTCCCGGACGCGGGCCGCGCGCTTGTTCGACCGGCAGGATCGAGGTTCGAGGAGAAGCACGAGCGCCAGCCGTTTCACGCCGCGCGCCCAGGCGGCGGACAGGAACCCACCGCTCCGCCACCGCGTTCGCGGCGGGTGAACCGGAGACGACCCATGGCGAGAGAGGCAGGACAAGGTTCCCATAAGCGGCTCCGGCCCGCGCCGCTCCTGCTGTTGCTCCTCCCCCTCGTGGCGGCGGCCTGCGACCGCTCGGCCGCCGACCGGGCGGCCCTGCCCCCGGATCAGCTCGCCAATGCGATCGAGGCGGTGCGCGTGGAGCATAAGGCGGCGCCCACTCCGCCGAAGCGGCTCGGCTTCCTCAGGAAGCCCGACCTCGCCCGGGTGACCGGCGAAACCCTCTGCACCTTGTCCCAGAACGGGCGGCCGCTCCTGGTCGCCGGCCGCAGGCGCGCCCTCGCCAGGATCGACAGCCGGCCGGTCCTGCTCGACGTGGCCGGGCCGATGGGACGCTCCGCCGCCTTCTTCCGCGCCCCCGGAATCACGATCAGCCTGGGCCGGCACGAGACGGTCGACCCCAAAGCCGACGCGCCGGACAGTGCCTGGCCGGTCGGAGTCACCGTCGGCGGCCTCGACAATGTCGAGGACGAGAAGATCGACGCGGCCTGGCGCTGCAGCGCGCGGGCGGCGCTTCCCACGCCCCCTTGATGCTGGGAACGATCCTCAATCGGGCCCGGCAACGGTCCCTGCCAGCTCGCGGATCGTGGTCATCAGGGCATGGGCCGTGTAGGGCTTGGGAAGGAAGCGCGCCCGGTCCGGCAGGCCGCCGGGCGGCACGACCCGGCCCGACGTCGCGACGAAGACGATTTCGGGCCGCTCGCGGTGCACCTGGTCGATCAACTCCAGCCCGTCCATCGCGCCCGGCATCGAAATGTCGGTGAAGAGCAGGCCGACATCGTCATTGGCCTCGAGCATTTCGAGGCCCTCCTCGGCATCGGCCGCTTCGAGCACGATGAAGCCCTGGTCGAGGAAGATCTGCACGGCGAAGAGACGGGCGAACACCTCGTCGTCGATGACGAGAACGATCCGTGGATTGACGCCATTCACTTTTGGAGCCCCGCATCGCTGGACGCTCCCCCGCAAAGCCGTCCTAAGCCGCCGATCCTTAACGGAATCTCACCGGAACGGCGCTTTCCGGCGCGATCGAAGCGGGCATGCGACGATCCGATTTGGCAGGGGCGCGCCGAACCGGTAGAGGCCGGCCGGAGAGCAACCGCGCCCACTTCGCGCGAAAGGGGAAAATGGCCGAAAAACCGAAAAATGCGGATGCGGCCGCGATCGCGCTCCTGCGGTGGATCCTCGCCGGTCTGGTCCTCGTCAACGGCCTCGCCTTGCTCGTCGCCGTCAACGGCGGCCGTGCCGGCCTGCTCGGCGGCTCCCGCTGGAATTATGTCGCCGGCCTGCTCTGCGCCCTCGTCGGCGCGATCTGCTGGGCGGCCTCCCGCGCCTCGAGCCCGAAGCGCGACTCGGAGGAAGACGGGAATGGCGGCGGGCCCGGCCAGAGCGGCGTCCGCGACCAGGCCATCGCCTTCGGCGCCTTCGGGATCATGCTGTGGGTGGCGTCGCTGACCGCCTTCGTCACCGGCCTCGAGCATCTTTCCTGGGCGCCGGCCGGAGACCGGCTCCATGCGGCGCAAACCGATCCGGACGCTTCGCGCCGCTGAGTATCGAGCCCAGGACGGAACGATATTTCGGATTTCGCGCGCCAACTCCCTCTCCCCGGCGGGAAGAGGGCTGGGGCGAGGGGGCTCGGCGTGCGATAATTATCCCGAACGCCCGACCCTCACCAACTACGCCTGAGCGGCAAAGCCGCTAAGGCTCCATGAACGTCGCTTCGCCCTAGGCCGCGGCGGCCGGCCTCCTCCGGACCTCGATCTCGGCCGGGATCGTGATGAAGAAGCGGCCCCATTCGTCATAGCCGCCCATGTCCAGCTCGATCGCATCGCGATGGGCCTGCCGGCGATCCCGCCGCCACGGACCCCTCGCCACTCCGAACGATATTACGCGATACTCCATCTTCCGCCTCACGACTCGGTCATGGCCGCGCCGAGAATGAAACAAAAAGAGAACATCGCGCAAGCGGCGGATCGCCCCATAACGGGTCTTTCGCCAGGCGTGCGACGGCGGAAACGAGGGGTTAACCGGTTCTGTTATAATCGGCGCCCGCGGAGGACCCCGTCTTGAAGCTCGTGATGATGAAAAGGGGCGGCCAGCGCGGCGACTTGGCGGTCAATGTCGACCGCATCACTTATGTCGCCGCGACGCCCGGCCCCTATACCGACATCTATTTCGGCGACATCCATGTGACCGTCGAAGGCAGTTTCCAGCAGGTCTGCGCCCGCCTCTCCGGCGGTGGAACGGCCGCGCCGTCCGGGCCCGACGGTAGCCAGCCGCGCAACTGGTTCCAGCAAAAAGCCTGAACGAAAAAAGCGGCGCCCCTTGTGGGGGGCGCCGCAGTGTCTGGACGGCACGGGACGGCGCGCCGTTCAGCGTCCCTGAAGATCCGAACCCAAAGCGATCGCGCCCGGCCCGCCCGCGCGGGCGAGCAGGACGGCGCGACGGTCCGCGACCGATTTCATCGTCGCGGCGCGGCAGCTTGCGACCGCCGCCTGCCCGTCGAGATCGGCCGGATCGGCCGCGCCGCAGAGCCGGGCGATGGCGCGGTCGATGCGGGCGTCGAGCCTTGCGATGCCGCGCGGCGTGGCGAGGTCGAGATCGGACGAGCGGACGGTCGCGGCCGGCGGCTGCGCCAGCGCCGAGACCGAGACGAGGCCCAGGAGGAGGAGAGCGAGGCGCTTCATGGCAATTTCCTTTCGTGCCGGCGGCGGGGGGCGCCGGATCGAGGGAAAGTGCCACCGACTCCGCCGGAGGATGAGGAGGAGGAGGTGATGATGTACCGATATCTTGCCGATGATTGCTTTCGGCGCTTTGGCGCGGCCGCGCCGACAGTCTAGGAAGGCGGCGGAGGCGGAAGGTCATGGCAAGCGACGATCGAGAGGATCCCGATCAGGCCCGGCGGCAGCGGATCAGCCTTGCCGGCGAGCCGAGCCGGCGGCTCGGGCCGCTGACGATCGAGCCGTCGCTGCGCCGGATCGTCCATGAGGACGGGCGCGAGGAGTTCGTCGAGCCGCGGGTGATGCAGGTGCTGGTGGCTTTGCTCCGCGCCGACGGCGCCACCCTCTCCCGCGACGAATTGGTCTTCGCCTGCTGGGACGGGCGGATCGTCGGCGACGATGCGATCAACCGCGTCCTCTCGCGCCTGCGCCGCGTCGCCGAGGGGATTGGCGGGGACTGCTTCCGGATCGAGACCCTGACCCGGATCGGCTACCGGCTGATGCGCGCCGGCCAGGAGGATCCCAAGCCGCATTCGCGCCGCCGCCGCCGCTGGCTTTCCCCCACCCCGCTCGCCGCCGCGGCGGCCCTGCTCGTCGGCCTGGTCGGCGGCAGCCTGCTCGCCTGGGACCGCTGGGTGCGTCCCGCCGCGATCCCCTCCGTCGCCCTGGTCAACGAGGCGCACGGCCGTGAGGCCGGGATGCTCGCCATGGGCGTCGCCTCGGACCTGTCGCGGCTCGCCGCCGCCCGCGCCTCCGACGTCGCCATCGTCAAGTCGCCGGCCATGGCCGATTATGTGATCGCGGTCGGCGGCGAGCGGCGCGGCGACCGGCTCCACGCCCAGCTCACTCTGTCCGGCCGCGCCAGCGGCGAATTACTGTGGTCGATCGATTTCGAGCGCGCGGCGAGCGACGCGGCCGATCTCCACCAGCAGGTCGCGGTCAAGGTCGGCGACGTCCTCTTCTGTACCCTCCACGGCGCCGCGGGACTCGATTCGGCGACCCTGCGCCTGTTCCTCAGCTTCTGCGACCATCGTCACGATCTGCCGAGCGTCGCCGATGTCGATTTGCTCCGCCAGGTGGTGGCGCGCGCGCCCGGCTTCGCCCGCGCCCGCGCCATGCTCGCGGCGCGCGAGGCCGAGCTCGGCTCGCTCGACGAAAGCATGGATCATACCGACACGCCCGAGCGGCGCGCCTTCCGCGCGGCCGCGCTCGCCGACCTCCAGGCCGCCCGGGCGCTCGATCCGGCGGTGGAGGAAATCTATTATGCCGAGGCCCTGATCGACGTCGATCCGCGCCATTGGGCGCAACGGCTCGCGATCCTCGATCGCGGCATCGCGCGATCCCCCGCCGCGATCCTCTATCAGGCCGAGGTCGAGGATCTGATGCGCGTCGGCCGGGTCGCCGACGCGATCAACAGCGCCCGCAACGCGGTGGCGCTCGATCCGCTCTCGCCCTGGAACCGCGAGGCCCTGATCTCCGCGCTCGCTTATTCCGGGCGGAGCGAGGAGGCGCGGGCCGAGCTCGAGGCGGCGGAGCGGCTGTGGCCCGGCTCGGCGATGATGAAGGACGTCCGCTACCGGTTCGACCTGCGCTACGGCGACGCCGCCAATGCGCTTCGCATGCTCGAAGGCCAGCAATCGCCGACGATCGAGCTCAGCCCTTCGCCGCCGACCGAGAAGGCCTTCCTGCTCGCCCGGATCGACCCGACCCCCGCCAGGATCGAGGCCGCTCTGGGCGCGGCGCGGCCGCGCCGGCCCGGCGCCCGGCCGTATCTCAGCTTCTACATCCAGACCCTGGCGACGTTCGGGCGGGTCGACGAGACCTTCGCGACGATGGACGCGAGCCAGGACGACCCGTTCTGGCGCCAGGGCACCTGGGTCCTGTTCCGGTCGCACATGCACATAATGTGGCGCGACCCGCGCTTCATGGGCTTCGCGGCCCGGCTCGGCCTCGTCGATTATTGGGCGCGCAGCGGCCGGTGGCCCGATTTCTGCTCCGACCCCGACCTTCGCTACGATTGCCGGGCCGAGGCGCAACGCCTGTCGCGGCGGATGTCGGGAGCGCCGGCGCGGATGGGCTGAACGGCGCGCGATTCCCGGCGTCCGGTTTTTGGCCGCCGCCCGATTTTTATGGAATCTTTATGCCGCGGCGAACGGGACCTCTCGCCTTTTTACGGCCGCCTGCCGCACAGGACCGGCCGTTTCGATGCGCCGCCGGAGATAGATATTGTCCACCGCCGCCGCTTCCCTGCCCGCCATGCGCGAGGATGCGAAGGCGCATCGCGGCCCCGCCGAGCCGCTCCCCAAATTGGCGCTTGGCGCGATCGGCGTGGTGTTCGGCGACATCGGCACCTCGCCGCTTTACTCGCTGCAGCAGAGCTTCGTCGGCGCGCATCCGCTGAAGGTCGATCACGCCCACATTTTCGGCGTGCTCTCGCTCGTCTTCTGGACGCTGACTTTGGTCGTCACGATCAAATATGTCCTGATCATCATGCGCGCGGACAATAAGGGCGAAGGCGGCTCGCTCGCTTTGCTCGCCCTCATCGCGCGCAACATGCCCGGCAAGAAATGGACGACGGGGATCGTCCTCCTCGGCGTGCTTGCGACCGCCCTCTTCTACGGGGACGCGATCATCACCCCCGCAATCTCCGTCCTTTCCGCGGTGGAAGGTCTGGAGATCGTCCAGCCGAGCTTCCAATCGCTCGTGCTTCCCGTGGCGATCGCCATCCTCGTCGGCCTGTTCCTGATCCAGGCGCACGGCACGGCGCGGGTGGGCGGTATCTTCGGGCCGGTGATGCTGCTCTATTTCGCGGTCATCGCCCTGCTCGGCATGGCCAACGTCGTCGCCGCGCCACGCATCTTCGGGGCGATCAACCCAGTTTGGGCGGTGCATTTCTTCACGATCAAGCCGAGTCTTGCCTTCCTCGCTTTGGGATCGGTGGTGCTGTCGGTGACGGGGGCCGAGGCGCTCTATGCGGACATGGGCCATTTCGGCCAGCGTCCGATCTCGGTCGCCTGGCTCTATCTCGTCTTCCCGTGCCTGCTGCTCAACTATTTCGGCCAGGGCGCACTTTTGCTCGGCCACCCGAGCGCGGTCCAGAACCCCTTCTTCCTGATGGCGCCCGAATGGTCGCGCCTGCCGCTCGTCATCCTCGCGACCGCGGCGACGATCATCGCCAGCCAGGCGGTGATCTCCGGCGCCTTCTCGGTCAGCCAGCAGGCGATGCAATTGGGCCTCCTGCCGCGGCTCAAGATCCTCCACACCAGCGAGAAGGCGGCGGGGCAGATCTTCGTGCCCTTCGTCAACTGGACCTTGCTGATCCTGGTCGTGATCCTGGTGCTCGGCTTCAAGGAATCGGGCCGGCTCGCCTCGGCCTACGGCATCGCCGTCACCGGCACGATGTTCATCACCACCTGCATGCTCGCCGTGTTGCTGTTCAGCGTCTGGCGCTGGAACCGGCTGCTCGCCGGCGCGGTGACCGGCCTGTTCCTGATCGTCGACGGCCTCTATTTCGCTTCGAACCTCACGAAGATCCCCGACGGCGGCTGGTTCCCGCTGCTGGTCGCCGGCATCGTCTTCACCCTGCTCACCACCTGGGCGACCGGCCGCAAGGTGCTGCGCCGCCGGCTGGCGGAGGGCGGCGTGCCGATCGACATCCTCGTCCGCGAGCCGAGCCGGTCGATCACCCGCGTCCCCGGCACCGCCGTCTTCCTCTCCGCCAATGCGGACGGCGTGCCAACCGCCCTTCTCCACAATATCAAGCACAACAAGGTGCTGCACGAGCGCGTCGTCATCCTCAATGTGAAGATCGAAGACGTGCCTTATGCCGATCCGGAAAAGCGCGTCGAGGCGGCGCCGCTCGGCGCCGGCTTCTACCGGATGGTGCTCCATTACGGGTTCATGGAGGAGGTGGACGTCCCTGCCGCCCTCGCCCAGGCGACGCAGTGCGGCGCGGCGCTGAAGATGCAGGAGACCAGCTTCTTCCTCGGCCGCCAGACCCTGATTCCGTCCCGGCGGCCGGGCATGGCGATCTGGCGCGAGCATCTCTTCGCCTGGATGGTCCGCAACGCGGAGAGCGCGATGGAGTTCTTCAAGCTTCCGGCCAACCGGGTCGTGGCGATCGGCAGCCAGGTGGAGATCTAGGGTCCGGACCCATCGGCGACACGGCTCGCCGCCATGCCTTTCCATTGTCACATGAGGGGGCTAGACGGGCGGCGGGCGGGGACAAGGGAGCATGAAGTGAGTCTTGCCCTGCTGATCGTCCTGGGCTGTGCCGTTATGCTCGGGACGCTTTTCCTCGAGCAGGATGCCCTCGGCGGCGACGCGCGACGACCGGGCGATTCCAGCGGTTCATAGGCCGGCCGCCGCCGCGGATCGGCATTGACGAAATCGGCGGCGTCCCCACGCGCGGAACCGTCGCGCGAATCGGGCGGTTTCCTCCTGCATGTCGCAGATCGCCGGTAAATGGCAGCGCGGACATGCGCCGCCCGCAAGCGCGTCCCAAAGCCGGCTCGGCCGGCTGACGGGCGGCGGCGTCGTCGCGGCCCTGTTCATGGGCAGCACCCTGCTGACGCCGCTCTACGATCTCTATCGATCGGACTACGGCTTCTCGGCTCTGGTGCTCGTCCTGCTCTACGCCGTCTATGTCGTCGGCAATCTCGCGGCGTTGCTGTTCTTCGGCCGGCTGTCCGACCAGATCGGGCGCAAGCCGGTCCTGTTCGCGGGGCTGGCGCTCGCCGCCGCGAGCGCGGCCCTGTTCCTCGTCGCGCAAAACCTCGCGACCCTGTTCGCCGGCCGGATCGTCAACGGCCTCGCGGTCGGGATCGGGGCCGGCGCCGCGACCGCCTGGATCACCGAGTTCACGCCGCCCGGCCGGCGGGCGGGCGCGGCGAGCCTGATGACCTCGTTCAACTTCATCGGCCTCGCGCTAGGGCCTTTGCTGGCGGGTCCGCTCGTCCAATATGCGCCCGCGCCCCTGCGCCTGCCTTTCATTGCCTATCTCCTCCTCCTGGCGGGCGTGGGGGCGCTGGCGGCGATCCCGCCCGAAACGCACGCCGAGCGCGCGCCGGTGAGCCTCGTCCCGCGTCTCGGCGTGCCGCGGGGCGCGCGGCTCGCTTTCCTCGCGCCGGCGGCGACCGGCTTCTGCGCGATGGCGGTGGTCGGCTTCTATGCCGCGCTCGGCCCGACCACGATCCGCGACGACCTCCACATCGCCAACCGCGCGGCGGCGGGCGCGATCGTCGCCGAATTGTTCGTGGTGGCCGCGATCCTGATCGTCGCCACGAGGCGCCTTTCCGCGCGCGCGGTCATGCGGGCCGGGCTCGTCGCGACGCCGATCGGCCTCGCCTTGCTCGTCCTTGGCGAGCGCACGGCCTCGGTCCCGATCCTGCTCGTCGGCACCGCCGCCTGCGGCGTCGCCGGCGCGCTCGGCTATCGCGGCGGGCTCGCCGTCACCAGCGACCTCGCCCCGCCCGAGCGGCGCGCCGAGATCGCCTCGCTCTATTTCGTCTGCGTCTTTTGCGGCAATGCCCTGCCGGTGATCGGCGTCGGCATCCTCGTCCAGGCGGCGAGCCCGCAAGTCGCCGATCTCGCCTTCGCCTGCCTCATCTCGGCGATCGCCATTGCCGCTTTGGCCGCGTCGCTGGCGGCTCGCCTGTCCGGACAGGGCCGAAACCGAGCCGAGGCTTAGCTTCTATCCGCCCATCAGCCGATAGCCCACGCCCGGCTCGTTGCGGATCAGCACCGGCGCCGACGGGTCCGCCTCCAGCTTCTGGCGGACGGCGCGGGCGGCGACGCGGAGATATTCGACATCGCCTTCATGGCCCGGGCCCCAGATGGCGCGGAGCAATTGGGCGTGGGTCAGCACCCGGCCCGGATGGCGGGCAAGCTCGGCGACGAAGCCATATTCGCGCGGGGTCAGATGGACCTCCTCGCCGTCCTTGCGGACCAGGCGGGCGTCGAGGTCGATCGCGACCGCGCCGACGACCACCAGGGGCGCATCGGCCAAAGCGGAGAGGCGGTGGCGAAGCACGACCCGGATCCGGGCCAGCACCTCCTCGGTGTCGAACGGCTTGGTGACATAATCGTCGGCGCCGAGATCGAGCGCGGCGACCTTGGCCTCGGTCGCGTCGCGGGCGGAGACGATGAGCACCGCCGTCCCCGCTTTCTTGAGCTGCGGGATGATCTCGATCCCGTCGCGGTCGGGAAGGCCGAGGTCGAGCAGGACCACTTCCGGCCGGTCGATGTCGATCGCGTTCAGCGCTTCGCGCGCATTGGCGGCCTCGACGACGCGATAGCCGCCCCGCTCGATCGCGGTGCGGATCAGGCGGCGGATCGGCGCCTCGTCGTCGACGATGAGGATTTTCGGCAGGATGCCGGACGCGGGCGGGCTCATGCCGCCTCGCTCCCGCGCACGAGCAGATCCTCGGGGAAATGGAGCGAGAAGCAGGCGCCGGTCGGCTCGGCGCGGCCGGAGGCGGAGACTTTCGCCCCCATCGCCTCGGCAAAGCCCTTGACGATGGCGAGGCCGAGCCCGGTCCCGCCGCTCCGGTCGGAGCCTTCGAGGCGGGCGAAGGTCTCGAACACCCGCATCTCCTCCCCAGGCGGCAGCCCCGCGCCCTCGTCGATCACCGACAAAGTGAGCCCGTCCGGACGGCGCCGCGCCTCGACCAGGATCGGCGTTGCCGCCACGGCATATTTGCCGGCATTGTCGAGCAGGTTGATCAGGCAATGGTGGAAGAGCTGCGGATCGAGCCGGACGAGCGGCAGGTCCGGCGGCACGTCGAGCCGGAGCGGATGGCCGGCAAGCGCCTGCTTGAGGTCGTGAACCGCCGCCGTCACCGCCTCGGTGAGATCGACCGGCTCGAGCGCCAGCTTCAGCGCCCCGGCCTCGACCCGGGCCATGTCGAGCAGATTGGCGACGAAGCGATTGAGCCTCTGCGCCTCGCGCTCGATCGCGGCGACGAGCGCCTTGTCGGTCCCTTTCGAGCGGCGCAACTCGGCGATCGAGCCCAGGATGGTGGTGAGCGGGGTCCGGAGGTCGTGGCTGACCGACGACAGCAGGGCCGCGCGCAGCCGGTCGCGCTCCTTCAATTGCGAGACCTTGGCCATTTCGGTTTCGAGCGAGATCCGCTCGAGCGCCAGCGCCGCCTGGTCGATCAGGCTCAGCAGCAAAGGAAGCTGGTCGGAGCGGACCGGATCGTCGAGCTCGCGGGCAATTCCGAACACGGCGAGCGCCCTCTCCCCGACCATCAGGGGCTGGAACAGCCAGTCCGAGGCGGTCAGGGTCTCCGAGCCCCGCCCCGCCGGCTGGCCGTGATCGTAAGCCCAATCGGCCGCGGTCCGGTCGATGATGTCGAGCCGGCTTTCCGGCGGGACCGCCGCCGCGAGCTCGAGCGCCGTCTTGCCCGGCAGCAGGAAGATGGTGTCGACCTCGAGCAGCCGCGCCGCCTCGCCGCACAGGGTCCGCCCGAGCGCCTCGGCGTCGATCAGGCCGGTGAGCTGGCGGGCGAAGCCGGCGAGCGCCGCATTCTGGCCGGCGCTGCGCTGGGCGAGGTCTGCCTGCAGCCGCACCCGCGCGGCGAGCTGGCTGGTCACCGCGGCGACGCCGAGCAGCATCAAGGCGGTGACGATGTTCGACGGATCGTTGATCGTGAAGGTGTGGAGCGGCGGCAGGAAGAAGAAATTGTAGGCGAGCGAGGAGAGCAGGCCGGCGAAGATCCCGGTCCTCAGCCCATAGAGGGTCGCCGCCGCCATCACCGGGATCAGATAGAGCAGGGCGAGGTTGGCGAGGCTGCCGAGCGCATAGAGGCTCACCCCGAGGCCGGTCACCGCCGCCACCATCAGGGTCGAAAGGACATAGCCGATCGGGCTTCCCCAGCTTCCCGCCGTCGTTCCGGTCCCGCCCCTGAGGCGCGGCCGCTCCGGCCGCTCGGCGAGCGGCAGGACGTGGACGGCGATCCCCGGAGTCTCGCGCACCAGGGCGTCGACGACCGAGCCGTGGCGCAATTCGAACCAGCGCGACCGGGTGGACTTGCCGACGACGAGCTGGGTCGCCCGCGCCTCGATCGTATAATTTTTCAGCCCCTCGATGACGTTGGTCGCCGGCACCGAAGCGACATGGGCGCCGAGCTGGGCGGCGAGCTGGAGCACGGCGGCGACCTGCTGCCGTTCGGCATCGCCGAAGGCGGCGGCGCGCGGCGTCTCGATGAACACCGCGGTCCAGGGCGCGCGGAGGGCATCGGAGAGGCGCTTCGCCGCGCGCACCAGCCCTTCCGAGCCCGGAAGCTCGCCGACCGCGACGACCACCCTCTCGCCCGCCGCCCACGGGCCGGCAAGGGCATGGGCGCGGACGTAATCGAGCATCTGCGCGTCGACCGCCTGCGCCGCCCGCCGCAGCGCCAGCTCGCGAAGCGCCGAGAGGTTCGACTTGGAAAAGAAATGGCCGAGCGCCCGCGTCGCCTCGTGCGGGACGTAGACCTTGCCCTCCTTCAGCCGCTCGATCAGCTCGTCGGGCGGGATGTCGACCACTTCCATCTCGGCATTGTCGAGCACCCGGTCGGGCACCGTCTCGCGCACCTGCACCTTGGTGAACGAGGCGACGACGTCGTTCAGGCTTTCCAGATGCTGGATGTTGATCGTCGAATAGACATGGATGCCGGCGGCGAGCAGCTCCTCGACATCCTGATAGCGCTTGGGGTGGCGGCTGCCCGGCGCGTTGCTGTGGGCAAGCTCGTCGACGAGGACGAGCCGCGGCCGCCGTTCGAGGATCGCGTCGACGTCCAGCTCGGCGAGCTTGCGCCCCTGATGGTCGATCTCGCGGCGCGGCACGATCTCATAGCCGTCGAGCAGGGCCTCGGTCTCGGCGCGGCCGTGGGTCTCGACGATTCCGATCGCGACGTCCGTGCCCGCCTTCAGCCGCTCGCGGCCGTCGAGCAGCATCTCGAAGGTCTTGCCCACCCCCGGCGCGGCGCCGAGGAAGACCTTGAGGCGCCCCCGCCCCTCCTTCGCGGCTTCGCGCAGCAAGGCGTCCGGAGAGGGACGATCGTCGTCGCTTGTCGGACTCACCGCGCGGCTTTTGCGCCGATCCGGTCCAATTGTCGATTGAGCGCCAGCACGTTCACCACGGGATCGCCGAGGAAGGCCGGGAACGGCGTCTCGACGTTGCGGGCGACCAGGGCGCGAAGCACGGCTGGATCGAGCCCCCGCGCCCGAGCGACGCGGGCGACTTGCAGGTAGGCATTGTCCGGCGAGATATGCGGATCGAGGCCGGAGCCGGACGCGGTGGCCATGTCCGGCGGCAGCGGCCCGGTTGCGCCGTCCGCGCGCGCGGCGGCGACCGCGGCCCTGGTCCGGTCGATCAGCGCCTTGCTCGCCGGGCCGAGGTTGGAGCCCGAGGAAGCGGTCGGGTCGTAGCCGTTGCCGGCGGCCGAGGGCCGGCCGTGGAAATAGCCCGGGCGGCTGAAATCCTGCCCGATCAGCTCCGACCCGATCACCCTGCCATGATCGACGATCAGGCTGCCATTGGCCTGGCGCGGCATCGCGAGCTGGGCGATGCCGGTGATCGCCAGCGGGTAAGCGAGGCCGAGGAGCAGGGTGAACAGGATAAGGAGTGCGACGGCGAGGCGGATCCGGGTCATTCTTCGCTCCTTCAGACGAGGCCGAGACCGCCGACCGCGAGGTCGATCGCCTTGATCCCGATGAACGGCATGATCAGCCCGCCAAGGCCATAGATGGCGAGGTTGCGGCGGAGCAGCGCGCCGGCGCCGACCGGCCGATAGCGCACGCCCCTCAGCGCGAGCGGGACCAAGGCGGGGATGACGAGCGCGTTGAAGACGATCGCCGACAGGATTGCGCTCCGCGGCGTCGCCAGATGCATGACGTTGAGGATGGCGAGGCCCGGATAAAGGGCGACGAAGATCGCCGGGATGATCGCGAAATATTTGGCGACGTCGTTGGCGATCGAGAAAGTGGTGAGGCTGCCGCGGGTCATCAGCAATTGCTTGCCGAGCCCGACCACCTCGATCATCTTGGTCGGATCGCTGTCGAGGTCGACCATGTTGCCGGCCTCGCGCGCCGCCTGGGTGCCGGTGTTCATGGCGATGCCGACATCGGCCTGGGCAAGCGCGGGCGCGTCGTTGGTGCCGTCGCCGCACATCGCGACCAGCCTTCCGCCTTGCTGCTCGCGGCGGATGAGGGCGAGCTTGTCCTCGGGAGTCGCCTCGGCGAGGAAATCGTCGACCCCCGCCTCGGCGGCGATCGAGGCCGCGGTCAAAGGATTGTCGCCGGTGATCATGATCGTGCGGATGCCCATCTTGCGGAGCTCGGCGAACCGCTCGCGCATCCCGGCCTTGAGGATGTCCTTGAGATGGAGCACGCCGAGCAGCCGCCGGTCGGCGACGACGGCGAGCGGCGTGCCGCCGGTGCGGGCGATCTCGTTGGCGATCCGCTGCAGCTCGGTCGCGGCGGAGGAGTCCGCCTGCTCGGGCACGGTCCGCAGCACCGCGTCGACCGCGCCCTTGCGGAGGAACAGCCGGGCGGTACGGACGCCGGAAAGCCGGGTCTGGGCCGAGAAAGGGATGATCTCGGCGTCGGCCGGGAGCACGGCCTCCTTCACGCCATAGGTCTCGCGGGCGAGCGCGACAATCGAGCGGCCTTCCGGAGTCTCGTCGGCGAGGCTGGCAATATGGGCCGCCTCGGCCAGCTCGGCCTCGGTGATTCCGGCGAGCGGGCGGAACTCGGTCGCGTGGCGGTCGCCGATCGTCACCGTTCCGGTCTTGTCGAGCAGCAAAACGTCGACGTCGCCCGCCGCCTCGACGGCGCGGCCGGACTTGGCGAGGACGTTGAAGCGGACCAGCCGGTCCATGCCGGCAATGCCGATCGCCGAGAGCAGGGCCGCGATCGTCGTCGGAATGAGGGTGATGAGCAGGGCGGCGAGCAACGGCACGGGCACGTCGCCATGGGCATAAGCGGCGAAGCCCGGGATGGTCGCGACCGCGATCAGGAAGATGATAGTGAGGCCGACGAGCAGGATGGTGAGCGCGATCTCGTTCGGGGTCTTCTGGCGCTCGGCGCCTTCGACGAGCGCGATCATCCGGTCGAGGAAGCCGAGGCCCGGTTCCTGCGTCACCCTCACGCGGATGCTGTCGGAAATGACTCGCGTCCCCGCGGTCACCGCCGAGCGGTCGCCGCCCGCCTCGCGGATGACCGGGGCGGATTCGCCGGTGATCGCGGCTTCGTTGACCGAGGCGACGCCCTGGACCACTTCGCCGTCGGCCGGGACGAGGTCGCCGGTCTCGACCAGGACGATGTCGCCGGCGCGGAGCGTTTCGGCCTGCACGGTCTGGAAGGCCTCGCCGGCGCCGAGCCATTTCTTCGCCCAGAGCTCCGCCTTGGCCGCGCGCAAAGCCGCCGCCTGCGCCTTGCCGCGCCCTTCGGCCAAGGCCTCGGCGAAATTGCCGAAGATCACGGTCAGCCACAGCCAGAGGACGAGCTGGATCTGGAAGGCGAGGCCGCCGAACGTCTGACCGGCGACGAGCAGGATCGTGAGCAGAAGCGCGACCGTCTCGGTCGTGAACATGACTGGGTTGTGCCGAAGAAGCCGCGGGTCGAGCTTGACGAAGGCCTGGCCGATCGCGGGCCCCATCAGGTCCCGGCTGAAGACGGAGATTCGGGACTGTTCGTGACGGGTCATGGCAGGGGCCTCATTCGAGACGGAAGTGGATCATGGCGAGCTGGTCGGCGCCCGGGCCGAGGACGAGGCTCGGCATGAAGGTGAGGCCGCCCTCGATCAGGATCACGCCGATCAGCAACCCGACCCAGAGCGCGCTTGTAGTCGGGAACGAGCCGGCGCCTTCCGGCGTGTGGCGCTTGGCGGCCAGCGAGCCGGCGATGGCGAGCATCGGGACGATCATGAAGAAGCGCCCGAAGAACATCGCCGCGCCGAGCATCCCGTCATAGAAAGGCGTCGCGGCATTGAGACCGGCGAAGGCCGAGCCGTTATTCCCGACCGCGCTCGAGAAAGCGTAGAGGATCTCGGAGAAACCATGGGCGCCATGGTTGAGCGGCCCCGCCAGCCCCGCCTTGGTCACGCTCGCGATCGCGCTGAAGCCGAGGATGACGAGCGGCAGCACGGCGATGCCGAGCACCGCCAGCTTGACCTCGCGCGCCTCGATCTTCTTGCCGACATATTCCGGGCTGCGGCCGACCATCAGGCCGGCGATGAAGATGGCGATGATCGCGAAGAGCAGGAAGCCGTACAGGCCCGAGCCGACGCCGCCGAAGATTATCTCGCCGAGCTGGATGTCGATCATCGGCACCATGCCGCCGAGCGCGGTGAAGCTGTCGTGCATCGCGTTGACCGCGCCGCAGCTCGCGTCGGTGGTGACGGTGGCGAAGAGCGACGAGGCGGCGATTCCGAAGCGGACCTCCTTGCCCTCCATATTGCCGCCGGTCAGCCCAAGCGCATGGAGGTTCGGATTGCCCGCCGCTTCCTGCCAGTAAGCGATCGTCGTTCCGGCGAGGAACAGGATCAGCATCGCGGCGAAGATCGCCCAGCCCTGCTTCGTGTTGCCGACCGCCTTGCCGAACGTCCAGGTGAGGCCGGCGCCGATCGCGAAGATCGAGAGCATTTCGAGGAAATCGGTCCAGGCGGTCGGATTCTCGAACGGGTGCGCGCTGTTGGCGTTGAAGAAGCCGCCGCCGTTGGTGCCGAGCATCTTGATCGCTTCCTGGCTCGCGACCGGCCCCAGGGCGATGATCTGCTTCGCGCCTTCGAGCGTCGTCGTGGCGGCGGAGCCCGCCAGGGTCTGCGGCACGCCGCTCGCGACCAGCAGCAGGGCGAAAACGATCGAGCAGGGGAGCAGGACGTAAAGAATGATGCGGGTGATATCGGCCCAGAAATTGCCGATCAGCCCGATCCCGTTCCGGGAGGCCTCGCACCGGGCAAAGCCGCGGATCAGCGCGAAGGCGAGCGCGATGCCGGTCGCCGCGGACAGGAAATTCTGAACGGCGAGCGCCCCCATTTGGGTGAGGTTCGACAGGGTCGATTCGCCCGCATAGCTCTGCCAGTCGGTGTTGGTGACGAAGCTGACCGCGGTGTTGAACGCGACGTGCGGCGCCGGGCCGGCAAAGCCCTGGGGATTGCCCGGAAGATGATATTGGAGCCTCTGCAGCGCGTAGGTGAGGAAGAAGCCGGCGACGCTGAACGTCAGCATCGCGATGGCATAGTCCTTCCAGCTCTGGTCCCGTTCAGGGTCGACGCCGGCGACGCGGTAGAAGCCGCGCTCGACCGGTTCGAGCATGGGATGGAGCCAGGTACGGCCGCCCTCCATGATCCGGAGCAGCCACATTCCCATCGGCTTCGCGATCGCGATCACCAGCGCGGTGAAGACGAGGATGAGGGTCCAGCCTTGCAGGTTCATGCCCGGGCCCCTTCAGAAGCGCTCGGGCCGCACCAGAGCCGCGACCAGATAGAGGAGAAGGAACAAAGCGGTGAGGCCGCCCAGCCACAAAGAGGGGCTCATCACGCTTTCTCCGCGAGACGGATATAGAGGAAGCCGAGCGCGGAGAGCCCCGCGATCGCGGCCAGCCAGATCAGGTCGTCCATGAAAAATATCCCCTTTCAACCGTCGGTCCCGTCCGGCCGCGCGCGCGGCGGCCAGGGATGCGGTTCGAAGAAAGCGTGGCCGATGACGGTCCCAAGCGACCCCGCCAGCCCGGTGAGTATGACGGCCAACGCGAGGACCATTTCCGCGGCGCTCGGCGGATGGCGCGGCGGGCCGGTCACCAGCGCGTGCAGCCGCACGATCGCCAGGGCGCAGATTGCGAGCAGGCCGGTTCCGGCGAGCCGCGTCAGCATCTCAAGCCCGTCCCGGCCACGGCAAATCTCCCTTTGCGCTTGCCATGGCGATGTGGGCGCTGCGGGCGTTATTTTTCCATGTGAAGCCGGAGGCGCGTCCGTAAAAGCGCCGTAAAGACCGGCAATCAGCCTTGCGGCCGGCTCCCTGCCGCCGCGTCGGCGGCGTCGGCGACGCTGTAATAGCAGCGCCCGGCGAGGTCGGCCGCGCCGGCGGCGCGGAGCAAGTCACGGACAGGGTCGCGGACCCGCGCCAGCAGGATGTTGCGGCCGCGCCGGCACATTCGCTGGTCGAACTCGATCAGGGCTTCGAGCGCGGTGCTGTCGAGATTGGAGCTTTCCTCGAGGCTGACGATCAACGTTCCGGCACCGGACGGCGTCTCGCGGCTCACCAGCCCGAAGATCGCCTCGGCATTGGCGAAGAACAAAGGCTCGGCCGGCCGCCAGATCGCGACGTCGGGCGAAGCCTCCGCGTCCGAATGGCGGGCGAGGTCGACGAAATCGTGCGTCCCCGGCAGCCGGCCGAGCCGGACCACGTCCTGCGCCGCCATCCGCCGGACCATTGCCGCGACCGACAGCAGGATGGCGAGCAGCATGCCGTTGACGATGCCGAGCGCGAGCACGCCGATCGCCGCCGCGGTCGCGACATATTGGTCGCGCCCGAGCCGCCACAGCCGGATCAGGGGCGCCGGCTTCAGCGCTTCCGCAAGCGCCGCGATCACCACCGCCGCGAGCACCGGCTGCGGCAGCAAAGCGATCCAGGGCATGGCGACGACGACCGCCGCGGCCATGGCGAGCGAAGCGGCCGCCGCCGCCCGGCGGCTTTGCGCGCCCGCCGCCTCGTTCGCCGAGCCGGCCGAGAAGCCCGCCCCGACCGGCAGGCCCTGGAGCAGCCCGACAACGAGGTTGGCGGCGCCGAGCGCGGCGAGCTCGCGCCCGGGCCGGACGTCGTCGCCGTGGCGCAGGGCGAGCGTCCGGATCGTCCCCCAGCTTTCGGAGAAGAGGATCAGGACGAGGGGAACGGCGAGCTGGACGAGGCGGGCGAAGGTCCCCCAATCCAGCGCCGGCAAGGCAGGCGCGGCAAGGTGGACCGAGAGGCGCCCGACCGTCGCGACGCCGCGGCCGGACAGGCCGAGGAAGAAGGAGGCGGCAATGCCGGCGAGGAGGACGAGCAACGCGCCCGGCACGGCCGGAAAGCGCTTCAGCGCGAGCAGGGCGGCCAAGGCCGCGACGCCGGTCAGCGCCGCCGCGCCGTTCATCGCCGAAACGTGCGCGGCAAGCTGGGCGACCAAAGTCCACAGGCCGGCGCCGCCGGCCGGGATGCCGAGCAAGGCGGGAAGCTGGCGCACGCTGATCGTGATCGCGAGGCCGAAGGCGAAGCCGCGCACGACCGGCCGCGAGACGAAGCTCGCCAGCGCGCCGAGTTGGAGCAAAGAGGCGCCGAGGAAGATGATCCCAACGAGCAGGACGGCGAGGGTCGCGAGGCTGCCCGCGTCGCCGGGCGCCGGCGCGAGCACGGCGAGCGCGGCGGCGAGGATGGCGGCGGCCGACGAGGTCGGCGAGACGATGGCGAAGCGGCTGCGGCCGAGCGCGGCATAGACGAGGCAGCCGGCGACCGCGGAGACGAGGCCGCGCGCCGGCGGCAGGCCGGCAATGCCGGCATAAGCCACGGCTTCGGGCAGCATCAAGGCGGCGACGGCGAGCCCGGCGCCGAGATCGGCCCCAAGAACGGTTTTGCCCGCTTGCTTCATCGCTCCTCGCGCCCTCCGCTCCGCCGCATCCGGAACCAATCCTATCGTCAATGTTTCGGCACGAAAATGAAGATGCGTTCACCCAGCGCTCAGGCGCATTGCCTCTACCGGCACGCTCGGCCATAGACGCCGCGCTCGAACCTTCGGGGAATCAGCATGAGTGAGGACGATCTCCCCCCACACGATCCCGACCGCCTGCCGCCCGCGACGGCGACCTCGGTCGCCAATCCGACCGTGGAACGAACCGTCCTTTACGAGGAACCGCGCCGCCTTTCCGGGCGCGGCCGCGCGATCAGCTGGATCGCCGGCCTGATCGGCCTGCTGCTGCTGATCGCCTTCGCAATCTATCTGACGCGCTCCAGCAGCCCGAGCCAGGGCCAGGGCGCGAGGACGGGCGGACGCGGCGGCGGCGGCGCGGGCCGGGGCGGACGCGGGCGCGGCGGACGCGGCGGCGGCGGCTTCGCGCAACCGACCACGGTCGGCACCGCCAAGGCCGCCTTCGCCGACCTGCCGGTGCAGCTCGAGGCGCTCGGCACCGTCACGCCGGCGGCGACGGTGACGGTGCGGCCGCAGGTCGCGGGCACGATCACCCAATTGCTCTATCGCGAGGGCCAGCTCGTCCGGCGCGGCCAGCCGCTCGCCATCATCGATCCGCGGCCCTTCCGCGCCACCCTGATGCAGGCGCAGGGCGCCCTCGCCCGCGACCAGGCCCAGCTCAAGAACGCCCGGCTCCTGCTCGGCCGCTACAATGAATTGCTGAAGCTCGATTCGGTGGCGCGGCAGGACCGCGACACCCAGGCCGCCTTGGTCGGCCAGCTCGAAGGGACGGTGACCGCCGACCGCGGCGTCGTCCAGATGGCGCAGATCAATCTCGGCTACACGCGGATCGTCGCGCCGGTCGCCGGCCGCATCGGCCTCAAGGTCGTCGACGTCGGCAATTATATCGGCGCCGGCGATTCGAACGGCATCGCCGTGGTGACCACCCTGCAGCCGATCGACATCGAGTTCGCCATCCCGCAGCAGCAGGTCGGGCAGATCGAGCAGGGCCTCGCCCATGGCAGCGCGATCCCCGTCCTCGCGCTCGACAGCACGCGGACGCAGACGCTCGACCACGGCCTCTTTTCGACCCTGGACAACCGGGTCGATCCGACCACCGGCACGGTCAAGGGCAAGGCGCGCTTCTCGAACGCCTCCTTCCAGCTCTACCCGAGCGAGTTCGTCAACGTGCGGCTGACCGTCGCCACCGTCCACAATGCGGTGTCGGTGCCGCCGGCGGCGATCCGCTCCGGGCCGGACGGCAGCTTCGTCTGGCTGCTCAAGCCCGACCGCACCGTCACCGAACGCAAGGTGACGACCGGCGTCGCGACGCCCAACCTCATCCAGGTGATGGGCGGGCTCGCCGTCGGCGACACGGTGATCACCGACGGCGGCGACCGCCTGACCGAGGGCGCGAAAGTGATGCTTCCGGGCGACCAGCCGCCGATGGGCGGCGGCCGCGGCGGACGCCACGGCAATCGCCAAGGCGGCCAGGGCGGCGGCCAGGGCCAGAATGCGCAGGGCCAAAATGCGCAGGGCCAGAATGCGCAGGGCCAAAACGGCCAGGGCAACCAGGCAGGACAGGGACAGCCCGGCCAGAACGGCGTCCAGGGCCAGGGCGGCCAACATTGGGGCGGCCACGGGCGCGGCCAGGGCAATAGCCAGAGCGGGGGCCAAAGCGGGGGAGGCGCGGGCGGCGGCCAGGGCGGCCAGACCGGCTGAGCATGGGCCCGTCCCGCATCTTCATCCTGCGGCCGGTCGCGACCGCGCTCTTCATGATCGCGATCGTGCTTGCCGGCTTCGTCGGCTTCCGGATGCTCTCCCTCTCGGCTTTGCCCGAGGTCGATTATCCGACCATCCAGGTCACCACCCTCTATCCCGGCGGCAGCCCGGAGGTGATGAGCCAGACGGTGACGGCGCCGCTCGAGCGCCAGTTCGGCCAGATGCCGGGCCTGGCGCGGATGCAGTCGACCAGCTCGTCCGGCGCCTCGGTCATCACCCTCCAATTCACCCTGACCGAGGGCCTCGACGTCGCCGAGCAGGAGGTCCAGGCCGCGATCAACGCCGCCAACGCCCTGCTCCCGGCCGATCTGCCGGCGCCGCCGGTCTACGCCAAGATCAACCCCGCCGACGCGCCGATCCTGACCATCGCCATCACCTCGGACACGATGCCGCTGACCCAGGTCCAGTCGATCGCCGACACGCGGCTCGCCCAGAAGATCAGCCAGATTTCGGGCGTCGGCCTGGTCGGCCTCGCCGGCGGTCAGAAGCCGGCGATGCGGATCCGCGCCAACACCCAGGCGCTCGCCAGCTACGGCCTCTCGCTCGCCCAGATCCGCACCGCCATCACCAACGCCAATGCCAACAGCGCCAAGGGCAGCTTCGACGGGCCCAACCGCTCCTATCAGATC
Organism: Allosphingosinicella sp.; assembly: GCA_036491055.1. Lineage (GTDB taxonomy): Bacteria > Pseudomonadota > Alphaproteobacteria > Sphingomonadales > Sphingomonadaceae > Allosphingosinicella. The sequence continues at coordinate 1,396 of DASXCT010000036.1, read as the reverse complement.
AACGCCAACGACCAGTTGGAGACGGTCGACGATTACAAGAACCTGATCGTCGCCTATCAGAACGGCGCGCCGGTGCGGCTGTCCGACGTCGCCACCGTCGTCGAAGCCGCGGAGAACGATGCGCTCGGCGCGCTCGCCGATTCGACGCCCGCGATCATCCTCAACGTCCAGCGCCAGCCCGGCGCCAACGTCATCGCCACCACCGACGCGATCAAGGCCCAGCTCCCCGATTTGCTGAAGAGCCTGCCCGCCGGACTGCACGCGACGGTGCTCGCCGACCGCACCACCGGCATCCGCGCCTCGGTCCACGACGTCGAGCTCGAGCTCGTCCTCGCGGTGATCCTGGTCGTGCTGGTGATCTTCTTCTTCCTCCATTCGAGCCGGGCGACCCTGGTCGCCGCCCTTGCGGTGCCGATCAGCCTCGTCGGCACGTTCGGGATCATGTATCTGCTCGGCTTCAGCCTCGACAATCTCTCGCTGATGGCGCTCACCATCGCGACCGGCTTCGTCGTCGACGACGCGATCGTGATGATCGAGAATATCCAGCGCCATATCGAGGAGGGGATGCCGCCCTTCGAAGCGGCGCTGAAGGGCGCGGCCGAGATCGGCTTCACCATCATCTCGCTCACCGTCAGCCTGATCGCGGTGTTCATCCCGCTCCTGCTGATGAGCGGCATCGTCGGGCGGCTGTTCCGCGAGTTCGCGATCTGCGTTTCCATCACGATCGTCATCTCGGCCTTCGTGTCGCTCACGCTCACGCCGATGATGGCCTCGCGCTTCCTGAGCGCCGAGACGAAGCAGCATGGCAGGCTCTACATGCTGGTCGAGCACGGGTTCGAGGCGATGCTGCGCTTCTACGAGCGCACGCTCGACCTCGCGATCCGCTTCCGCTTCGTCACCCTGCTCGTCTTCATCGCCACCGTGGCGCTGAGCATCGGGCTCTACGTGGTGATCCCGAAGGGGTTCTTTCCGACGCAGGATACCGGCATCATCGTCGGCATCACCGATGCGGCGCAGGACATCTCCTTCGACGCGATGTCCAGGCTGCAGCAGCAGGTCGCGAAGCTCGTGCAAGCCGATCCGGCGGTGCAGGCGGTGTCGTCTTCCGTGGGCGCCGGCCTGGGCGGGCAGACCGCGAATAACGGGCGCATGTACATCACGCTCAAGCCCTGGGGGAAGCGCAAGGACGACGTGATGACGGTGATCGCGCGGCTCGACGCGAAGATGCAATCCGTGGGCGGCATCCGGCTGTTCCTGCAGCCCGCGCAGGATGTGAGCGTCGGCGGCCGCCTGGCGCGCACGCTCTACCAGTACACGCTGCAGGATCCGAAGGCGACCGAGCTCAACGAGTGGGCGCCCAAGCTGCTTTCGCAGATGCAGAAGCTGCCGATGCTCA
>DASXCT010000035.1:0-43188 GCA_036491055.1 Allosphingosinicella sp. | reverse complement strand
GTCCACCGCGCAGCTCGCCATGCTGCGCTACCAGCTCAATCCGCACTTCCTGTTCAACACGCTGAACTCGATCTCGACCCTGGTGCTGCTCAAGCAGACCGACCGCGCCAACGCGATGCTGTCGCGCCTCGCCTCGTTCCTCCGCTACACGCTCGTCAACGAGCCGTCCGCCCAGGTGACCCTGGCGCAGGAGATGGAGACGCTGAAGCTCTATCTCGAGATCGAGAAGATGCGCTTCGAGGAAAGGCTGCGCCCCCGCTTCGAGATCGATCCGGCCGCCGCCAAGTCGCGCCTGCCCTCCTTGCTCCTCCAGCCTCTGGTCGAAAATGCGATCAAATATGCGGTGACCCCGCAGGAAGAAGGCGCCGACATCGACATCTCAGCCCGCCGCCAGGGCGACCGGATCGTGATCGAGGTCGTCGACAGCGGGCCGGGCTCGGAGGACCATTGGGTGAAGGCCCAGGAGTCCACGGGCGTCGGTCTGGCGAACATCCGGGACCGTCTGTCGCAAGCCTATGGCGCCGACCAACGTTTCGAGACTGAATCGAACAAGCATGGGGGCTTTAGCGTTACGATCGAAATTCCCTACCAGCTTGAAGTAGCCGAGGAGCCGAAATGACCATCCGCACGATTCTCGTGGATGACGAGCCGCTTGCCATTCAGGGCCTGCGGCTCCGTCTCGAGAAGCATGACGATGTCGAGATCATCGACACCTGCTCGAACGGCCGCGAGGCCATACGCGCGATCAAGACCCACAAGCCGGACCTCGCCTTCCTCGACATCCAGATGCCGGGCTTCGACGGCTTCTCGGTGATCCAGGGGCTGATGGAGATCGAGCCGCCGCTCTTCGTCTTCGTCACCGCTTATACCGACCATGCGATCCGCGCCTTCGAGGCGCAGGCGGTCGACTATCTGATGAAGCCGGTCGAGGAGGACCGGCTCGCCGACACGCTCGACCGGGTGCGCCTGCGCCTTTCGGAGAAGAGGAGCGCGGAGGAAGCCGGCAAATTGAAGGAAGTGCTCGCCGAGGTGGCGCCGGAAGCGGCCGAGCAGGTCGCCGCCTCCGAAGAGCCGCCGACCTCGAACCGCTACGAGAAGCTCATCAACATCAAGGATCGCGGCCAGATCTTCCGCGTCGACGTCGACAGCATCGAGAAGATCGACGCGGCCGGCGATTATATGTGCATCTATACCGGCGACAACACGCTCATCCTGCGCGAGACGATGAAGGATCTGGAAAAGCGCCTCGACCCGCGCCGGTTCCAGCGCGTCCACCGCTCCTGCATCGTCAATCTCGACCAGGTCCGCCAGGTCAAGCCGCACACCAACGGCGAATGCTTCCTGGTGCTGGAGAGCGGCAGCCAGGTGAAGGTCTCGCGAAGCTATCGCGACGTGGTGGCGAGGTTCGTGCACTGAGAATCCCCCCTCCCGCAAGCGGGAGGGGCCGGGGGAGGGAATGTCGGGGTGGATCGGGCGACAGGCCCTCCCCTCGATCCCCTCCCGCAAGCGGGAGGGGAGGCTGATGACCCAGTCGGAAAAGGCCGAGCTTTTCGCCTCGCTGCACAAGCCCGGCGAGCCGCTCATCCTCTACAACGCCTGGGACCCAGGCAGCGCGAAGGTGATCGCCGAGACGGGCGCCAGGGCGATCGCGACGGGGAGCTATTCGGTCGCGGCGGCGCTCGGCTTCGACGACCGCGAGGCGCTGCCGATCGACCTGGCGCTCGCCAATGCGGAGCGGATCGTCGCCGCGGTCGACCTGCCGGTGACGATCGACTTCGAAGGCGCCTATGCCGACGATCCCGACGCGGCGGGGCGCAATGTCGGCCGCCTCGCCGCCACCGGCGCGATCGGCTGCAATTTCGAGGACCAGGCAATCGGTGGGGACGGCCTTCACCCGATCGCCTTCCAGGCCGACCGCATCCGGGCGATCCGCGCCGCCGTCGGGCCCTTGTTCTTTCTCAACGCGCGCACCGACATCTTCCTGAAGGCGCCGCGCGAGACGCACGATGCCGCGATGGTCGACGAAGCGCTGGCGCGCGCCGAGGCTTATGCCGATGCCGGCGCGAGCGGCCTGTTCCTCCCCGGCCTGGTCGACGAGGCTCTGATCGAACGCGCCTGCCAAGCGAGTCCGCTGCCCGTCAACATGATGAACATGATCGGCGCCCCGCCCGCGGCCCGGCTGGCGGAATTGGGAGTCGCCCGGATCAGCCATGCCGGAGGCCCATGGCGGCTGGCGATGCGGGCGCTGAAGGAGGCGGCGGAAGCGGTCTACCGCGACTGACGCCTAGGACGGATCGACATTCAATCCTGAGTTCCCTCTCCTTTGAGGGATGAGCCGCCACTAAGGTCTCGTCCGGGGGACGAGACCAGGCGGCTCATGATACGGAGCCTTAGCGGCTTTGCCGCTTAGGCGTAGTTGGTGAGGGTGTCGGGCGTTCGGGATCATTCTCGGACGCCGAGCCCCCTCACCCCAGCCCTCTCCCCGCCGGGGAGAGGGAGTGGAAATCTGAATGTCGATCCGTCCTAGGCCTTGCGACGAAAGCCGAACGCGGCGGCCGGTCCGCCGCCCGATTTCAGGACGTTGCTCCGGAAGAAAGCGGCGCCGAGGCGGACGATCAGCCACACCCACAGAAGCTGCCAGATCAAGGCGATTGCATGCGGCCAGAGTTCGCCCGTCTGGGCGCCGCGCGCCATCATCATCAGGGGAGAGCTGAACGGGAAGACCGCCGCCGCAACGCCGAGCGGTCCGTTGAAATGCTCCGCCATCTGGCTGACGAAGAAGAAGATGATCACCTGGCCGATCGTGACCGGCATCGAGATGGTCTGCACCTCACGTACCGACGAAGCCTGCGATCCGATCCCAAGGAAGAGCGCCCCGAGCAGCAGATAGTTCATCGAGAAATAGACGAAGCCCATGATGAGGAAGAGGGGCCAGCCGACGGCGGGCGTGGGCAGGGAGGCGCCGCCCGAAGACCAGATCCTCGCCGCCGCGACTCCCGCGGACATCCACAAGGCGATGCCGACCAAAGATACCGTCAACATCGCCGCGAGCTTGCCGAAGAACACCGCGTCGACCGGAATGGCCGATGCGAGTACCTCGATGACCTTGTTCGATTTCTCCTCGATCATGTTCGAGAGCAGCATGCCGGCCAGCATCACCGTCGCCATGAAAAGCAGCGTCACCGCAATCTGCGCGGTGACGCCGCGGTCGCGCGCCAGGGACCCGGCCGACTGGCCCACGGCAACCACCTTCAGCGGGACCGGGCCGGCCTCGACCCCCGCCTTGGTCATCGCGGCCTGCCGGCTTTGGTCGCCAAGCATCATTTCGACCTGTCCGGCGATCGAATCGTGGCTTTCGAAGGAACCGGTGACGCGGGGATGGGCCGGCAAGCCCGAGAGGACGGCCACAAGCTTCTTGTCCGTCGCGGCGAGCAGCGACCGTATCTGAGCGTCTTCATCCGCTTCCGGATCGACCCGGGTCAATTCGGCAAGGCTGTATTCGCCGAAAGCGGGCTTCAGACGCTCGCGCGCCGCTTCGATCGGCTGGAAATCGGCGGGCGATGCGATCACGGCGATCCGCGGCCGGTTCTCCTGCTGCGACCGCTTCGCATTCATCGCTCCGAGGCCCGCCGACAGGCTGATGATGATCACGGGGAAGATCAGGAAGAAGAGGAAGGTGCGCGACATCACCGTTGCCATGAAATCGCGGCGGCCGACGACCCAGGCGGCGCGAAACGTGCTCATCATGCCGCTTCTCCCAGATGCGTGATCGAGACCTGCATCTCGCGCGCGGCTTCCTCGCCGGCGATGGCAATGAAGGCTTCGTGGAGGCCCGGCCGCTCGATGGCCAGCTCCTCGATGCCGGCATCGCCGTCGAGCAGGGCGCGCAGCAAGGGCTCGATGCCGCCTTTCGGGAGCTCGAACACCCAGAGGCCCTCCTCCCGCCGGGCGAGCGGCGGCAGCGCCGAGCGCCACGGCCCGTCCGTCGCCCGGGTCTTGAGGATGACCTGCGGGCGCAGGCGCGAGCGCGCCTCGTCGACATCGCCCTCGAATTTGACGCCGCCGCCGGCGATGATCGCGATCCGCTCGCAAAGGCGCTCGGCATGGGCGATGACGTGGGTCGAGAAGATGATGGTGGCGCCGCCCGCCGCCTCGTCGCGGATCAGCGCCTCGAGCCGGCCCTGGTTGATCGCGTCGAGGCCCGAAAAAGGCTCGTCGAGGACGATCAGCTTCGGCCGATGGATGATCGTGCCGAACAATTGCACCGTCTGGGCCATGCCCTTGGAGAGCGTCTTGATCGGCTTGTCGGCATAGTCGCCGAGGCCGTTGTCGCGGAGCAGCCCCTCCGCGCGCTGGCGCCCGATTTCGAGCGGCAGGCCGCGCAGCGCGCCCATGAAGGCGACCGCCTCCTTCGTCTTCATCGAGGGATAGAGGCCGCGCTCCTCGGGAAGGTAGCCGATCTGGTTGGCGACCTCGAGCGGGTTGTCGCAGCCGAGCAGGGAGCGGCTTCCGGAATCGGGATCGATGATGCCGAGCAGCATGCGCAGGATCGTCGTCTTGCCGGCGCCGTTCGGCCCCAATATGCCGTAAATGGTCCCTTCCGGAACGGCGAGATCGATGCCGTCCACGGCCGTCTTGCCGTCGAAGGCCTTGAACAATCCTTTTGCTTCAATCGCTAAGCCGGTCACGATCTTTCCCTTCAAGCCCGCCCCTGTGGTAGCGAGGGCCGATGAACCAAGGCAAGCATTCCTTGCGCGAGCGCCTGCGGGAAAAAGCGGAAGAGCTCGGCTTTTGCGCGTTCGGGATCGCGCGCGCCGATGCGGCGCCGCTTGCCGGCGCGCGGCTCAGGGAATGGCTCGCCTCGGGCGCCCATGGCGACATGCTGTGGATGGAGGAGACGGCCGGGCGCCGCGCCTCCCCCGCGGGCCTGTGGCCCGAGGTCAGATCGGTGATCGCGCTCGGCATGAGCTATGCGCCCGCCGCCGATCCGCTGGCGCTGGCCGACCGGCCGGAGATCGGGCGGATCTCGGTCTATGCCCAGGGCGCCGATTATCACGATCTGATCAAGAAGGCGCTGAAGGCGCTGGCGCGCTGGCTGGTCCAGGAGGCCCCGTGCGATCTGAAAGTCTTCGTCGACACCGCGCCGGTGATGGAAAAGCCGCTCGCCGAGGCGGCGGGGCTCGGCTGGCAGGGCAAGCACACCAATCTGGTCAGCCGCCGCGACGGGAGCTGGCTGTTCCTCGGCGCCATCTACACCACATTGGAGCTGGACCCCTCCCCCGCCCCGCATCCGGCCCATTGCGGGAGCTGCGCCGCCTGCCTCGCCGCCTGCCCGACCGACGCCTTTCCGGCGCCGTTCCGGCTCGATGCGCGGCGCTGCATCTCCTACCTCACCATCGAGCATAAGGGGCCGATCCCGGAGGAATTCCGAGCGGCGATCGGCAACCGCATCTACGGCTGCGACGATTGCCTTGCCGTGTGCCCCTGGAACCGCTTCGCCGACGCCGCGCGCGCCAACCAGGCCTTCCTGCCCCGCGCAGAGCTCGCCGCGCCGGCCCTCGCCGACCTGCTCGCGCTCGACGATGCGGCGTTCCGCACAATCTTCGCCGGCTCGCCGATCAAGCGGATCGGCCGCAACCGCATGGTCCGCAACGCCGCCATCGCCGCCGGCAATAGCGGGCGGTCGGAGTTGGTGCCGGTGCTGGAGCGGCTGACGCGGGACGAGGATGCGGTGGTGGCGGAGGCGGCGGAGTGGGCGCTTCGCAGGCTCGGCACTTAGTAGACACAGGGATCCTTGTTCCCCGGCGAAAGCCGGGGCCCAGGACGGCGGCTGAAACTGGACCCCGGCTTTCGCCGGGGAGCTCACTGCAATGCTCGCTCAGCGCGCTTTCGTCAGCGCGGCGACGCAGCTTGCGCGGTCGAAGTCGCGGCCGTCGGGGAGGCGGGCGTCGACATAGGTGACGATCGGCTCGCCGCCGCCGCGCGGGGGGTAGAGATAGGTGTCGAGGACGCAGGCCGGGCCGGAGAATTGGAGCTTGCGCGCCGGCCCCTCGCGGATATCGAGGTCGGGTCGGCCGAACTCGCCTTCGAGAGTGCGGGCGGTGCGGCCGATCACGGTTTCGAGGCCGGTGACCGGGTAAGAGGGCGCGGGCGGCGGCTGGGCGCGGCGGACCACCGGCGGCGCCGGCCGCTCCGACTGGGGCGCGACGCAGCCGGCGGCGAGGAACACCAGCCCCATCGCAATCGCCCTGGTCCCGACGCCCATTCGCACCCCCTTTGCCCCAGATCGTCCAACCGGCCCCGGAAGGCCAGCGCGGCGCGATTCGGAACGGCCCTCTTATGGAACATCCCGCCGTTTCTGTCCCGATTGACCGGGCGCCGGAGCCACGGCTAGGGCAGGCGCTCTCCCATCAGCGAAAGACCTGCTTCGTGACCGACACACGCCTCGACATCCTCTGCATCGGCAATGCCATCGTCGACGTCATCGCCGCCGCCGACGACGATTTCCTCGCGCGCGAGGGGCTGGCCAAGGGCTCGATGCGGCTGATCGACGCGGATGAGGCGACCCTGCTCTATGGGCGCATGGGCCCGGGCCGCGAGGTGAGCGGCGGCTCGGCCGGCAATACGGCGGCGGGGATCGCGATGCTCGGCGGCAAGGCCGGCTTCATCGGCCAGGTCGCCGACGACGAATTGGGCGACGTCTATGCCCATGACATCGGAGCGGTCGGGGTCGCGTTCACGACGCCGCGCCGGCCGCAGGCCGAGGCGCCGACCGCGCGCTGCCTGGTGCTGGTGACGCCCGACGCGCAGCGCACGATGAACACCTTCCTCGGCGCGGCGCAGAATCTGACGGTCGAGGCGCTCGACGAAGGCCAGGTGAAGGATGCCGGCATCCTCTATCTCGAAGGCTATCTCTGGGATCCGGAGCGGCCGCGCCAGGCGATGGTGAAGGCGATCGACCTCGCCCACGAAGCCGGGCGCAAGGTCGCCTTCACCCTCTCCGACACTTTCTGCGTCGACCGCCATCGCGAGGGCTTCCTGAAATTGCTCGACGACAAGAGGGTCGACATCCTCTTCGCCAACGCGGCGGAGGTGCGGGCGCTGACCGGCGAGGAGGCGCTCGACGATGCCGTCGCCGCGGCGGCGGCTTTGGTGCCCCTGCTCGTCGTCACCTGCAGCGAGCATGGCGCATTGGCGGTCGAGGGCGGGCGGCGGGTCGAAATCCCCGCCGAGCCGGTCGCCAAGGTGGTCGACACGACCGGCGCCGGCGACCTGTTCGCCGCCGGCTTCCTCACCGGTCTGGCGCAGGGCCGCGGGCTGGAGGAATGTCTGCGCATGGGCGCGATCGCCGCCGCCGAGATCATCTCCCATTACGGCGCGCGGCCGGAGGCGGACCTCAAGGCCCTGGTGGCGGCGCGGCTGGGCTGAGCGGCGGGCGGCGCAGCTCGACGACATTGCCGGAAGGATCGCACAGGTAGAAGGACAGGCTCTCGCCTTCCGGCCCCTGCTCCCGCCTTTCCTCGACGATTTTCACCTCGTGCCGCGCGAGATGGCCGCGCATCGCCTGTTCGTCCCACGGTCCGGTGGCGAGGCAGAAATGGTCGATATTGCGGCCGCCTTCCCGCACCGGCCGGGCCCAGACGCCCTCGACGGCCGAAATATCCACCAGGTCCAGGGCGGAGTCGCCGGCCCTGAGCGCGACCATGCCATGAAGGGGAATGCGCGCCGCGACCGTGCAGCCGATCACCTCGCAATAGAAATGCTCGGCCGCCTTCATGTCGCGGACGAGCAGGAGGAGATGGTCGAGCCGCTCGGGCGCGAACGGGGGCGGCGGAAACCTGCGTCCGCCGCCCGCCGCCATCAATGCGTGCCCGGGACCGGCGGCTCGGTTCCCTCATAGGCTTCCGGCTCCGGCACGTCTACAATGCCCCGGCCGACATGGCTGCGGCTGCGGCTGTAGAGGAAATAGACGACCAGACCGACGACGGCCCAGACCAGGAACACCATCTGCGATGCCCGGTTGAGGCTGACGAACAGCACCACGCAGCCGAGGATCGAAAGCGGCGCGATCACCCAGACCGCGGGCGTGCGGAACGGCCGCACCCGGGTCTTGTCCTTGACGCGCAGGATCATCACGCCCAGCGACACGGCCGCGAAGGCGAACAGGGTGCCCGAGTTGGAATAATCGGCGAGCGTCCCGACCGGCAGGAAAGCGGCGCAGATCGCGACGGCGATGCCGGTCACGATCGTCACGACCCAGGGCGTCCTGAACCGCGGGTGCACCGTCGCGAGGCCCTGCGGCAGCAGCCCGTCGCGCGCCATCACGAAGAAGATCCGGGTCTGGCCGTACATCATCAGGAGAACGACCGACGGCAAGGCGATCGTTGCCGCGAGGCCCACAAGCCAGCCGGTCCAGGGCGACGAGACCTCGCGCAGCACGTAGGCGAGCGCTTCCTTGGAGCAGACGAGCGGGGCGTGCGCCGCGCCGCAGGCCGCGCTGCCGTAGAGCTCGGGCGAGCCCTCGACGAAGAATTTTCCCGTCGCTGGGTCGATCAGCGGCTGGGCACCGAACGAGCCGATCACGCCGCCGGCCACCAGCAGGTAGAAGATCGTGCAGATGAGGAGCGAAGCGATGAGGCCGATCGGCACGTTGCGCTGCGGGTTCTTGGTTTCCTCGGCGGCGGTGGAGACGGCATCGAAGCCGACATAGGCGAAGAAGATCGACGCCGCCGCCCCGAGCACGCCGGTGCCCGAGGAGTCCAGGGGATTGCCCCAGCCGCGCGGGGCGAAGGGGTGGAAGTTGTGGGTGTGGCCGAAGATCATCGGCACCGTCACGACGACGAACAGGGTGAGCGCCGCGACCTTGATGCAGACGAGCACGGCGTTGAAGGTCGCGCTCTCCTTGGTGCCGATCACGAGCAGGGTGGTGACAAAGGCGGTGATGAGCACCGCCGGCAGGTTGACGATGCCGCCGACCTCGCCGCCCTTGAGGATGCCCCATTCGATCTTGGGGCCGACGGTGAGGGCATGGGGCAAATGAACCCCCATCGAATCGAGGAAGCCGACGATATGGCCGGACCACCCGACCGCCACCGCGCTCGCGCCGAGCGCATATTCGAGGATCAGCGCCCAGCCGACCATCCAGGCGAGGAGCTCGCCCATCACCGCATAGGAATAGGTGTAGGCCGAGCCCGCGACCGGCACCATCGACGACAGCTCGGAATAGCAGAGCGCGGCGAGCGCACAGACGATGCCGGCGACGACGAACGACAGCATCATGCCCGGCCCGGCCTTCTGCGCGGCCGTGGCGGTCAGCACGAAGATGCCGGTGCCGATGACGGCGCCGATGCCGAGCATGGTGAGCTGGAATGCGCCGAGCGACCGCTTCAGGCTCTTTTTCTCGGCGGTTGCGAGGATGGCGTCGAGAGGCTTAACGCGCCCGAAAATCATATCACTCCCCTTCGAAACTCCGCCCATTCCGGGCTCTTGTCGTTGTGGCGGCGCAGCCTAGCGGCTCGTGCCGGACGCGCAACCGAATTTGCGGGCGATGCGTCAGCGTGCCAGCATCGGCCCGAGCGGACGGCCGCCGAACAGGTGGACATGGAGGTGCGGCACTTCCTGGCCGCCATGCGCGCCGACATTGGCGAGCAATCGATAGCCGGGCGCGACCAGCCCCTCGTCGCGCGCGATCGTGCCGATCGCGCGGACGAAGCCGGCAATCTCCTCCTCGCTCGCGCGCTCCGAAAAATCGTCCCACGAGACATAGGCGCCCTTGGGAATGACGAGGATATGGACCGGCGCCTGCGGATTGATGTCGTGAAAGGCGAGCGCGTGCGCGTCCTCATGGACTTTCCGGCAGGGAATCTCGCCGCGCAGGATGCGGGCGAAGATGTTGGTCTCGTCATAAGGCAGGCTGGCGTCGATCGGCATTTCTCGCTCCAAACAAAGGCTCATTATGGCAAAGCAAGCGGGTTGACCCCGTCTTCCGCCGCGCTACCACGGGCGGCGATGCCAAGCGACACGCCAGACAGTCTGATTCCCTATGACGAGATCGTCCAGGAGGCGCTGCGCGCCGTCGTCGGACGCGTCCTGGGCGAGGTGGAGAGCACCGGCCGGCTGCCGGGCGAGCACCATTTCTACATCACCTTCAAGACCGCCGCCGCCGGCGTCGAGATCCCGAAGAACCTTTCCGAGCGATTTCCCGACGAGATGACGATCGTCATCCAGAACCGCTTCTGGGATCTGAAGGTGAGCGAGGACGGGTTCGAGGTCGGCCTCAGCTTCAACCAGGCGCCGGCGCGCCTCGTCATCCCCTTTTCGGCGATCACCGGTTTCGTCGATCCGGCGGTCAATTTCGCGCTCCAGTTCCAGGCCCAGGTCGACGAAGCCGGCCCGCAGGAGCATGAGCCGGCGGAGAACGACGCCCCCGCAGCCGTGCCCGCCGACGACGGCTCCAACGTCGTCTCGGTGGATTTCAGCCGGAAGAAGTGACGCGGCACTAAAGCCCCTCCCCTTCAGGGGAGGGGTTGGGGGTGGGGGATGTCCCTGTCCGCCGGCGCCGGCGCGCGTCACGGCGACCTGCCCACCCCTTCAGGAGAGGGGCTAGAAGGCCGTGACGCGCCCTCCTCCCCGCGCTATGGGCGCGGCATGTCCAACAGCCGCACTGAAACCGACAGCTTCGGCCCGATCGACGTCCCCGCCGATTCCTATTGGGGCGCCCAGACCCAGCGTTCGATCCAGAATTTCCCGTTCGGACCGCGCGAGCAGATGCCGGCGGAAATCGTCCACGCTTTGGGCTTCGTCAAGCAGGCGGCGGCGCGGGTCAATGCGAAGGGCGGCGGGCTCGATCCCGAGCTTGCCGAGGCGATCCAGGCGGCGGCGGGAGAGGTCGCCTCGGGCGCGCATGACGATCAGTTCCCGCTCGTCATCTGGCAGACCGGCTCGGGTACCCAGTCCAACATGAACGCGAACGAGGTGATCGCCGGCCGCGCCAACGAGATCCTGACCGGCACGCGCGGCGGCAAGAGCCCGGTCCATCCCAACGACCATGTCAACAAGGGCCAATCGTCGAACGACAGCTTCCCGACCGCGATGCACATCGCCGCCGCGCGCGCGGTCGATAACCGGCTGGTCCCGGCGCTCCAGGCCCTCCACCGGCGGCTGGCGGCGCAGGCTTCGGCCTGGGACCGGATCGTCAAGATCGGCCGCACCCATCTCCAGGACGCGACGCCGCTGACGCTCGGCCAGGAATTTTCGGGCTATGCGGCGCAGGTCGAGAGCGGGATCGAGCGGCTGCGCGCGACGATGCCGCGCCTCCTCGCGCTCGCTCAGGGCGGCACCGCCGTCGGCACCGGCCTCAACGCGCCCAAGGGCTTCGCCGAGGCGTTCGCGGCCGAAGTGGCGCGGCTGACCAAATTGCCGTTCACCACCGCCCCCAACAAGTTCGAGGCGCTCGCCAGCCACGACACTCTGGTCGAGCTGTCGGGCATGCTCAACGTGATCGCCGTTTCATTGACCAAGATCGCCAACGACGTCCGCCTGCTCGGCTCGGGCCCGCGTTGCGGCCTCGGCGAATTGAAGCTGCCGGAGAACGAGCCGGGAAGCTCGATCATGCCCGGCAAGGTCAACCCGACCCAGTGCGAGATGCTGACCATGGTCGGCGCGCAGGTGATGGGCAACCATGTCGCGGTCACGATCGGCGGGCTCCAGGGCCATCTCGAGCTCAACGTGTTCAAGCCGTTGATCGTCGCCAACGTGCTGCGCTCGATCGACCTGCTCTCGACCGGCGCGGAGAGCTTCACCGAACGGGCGCTCGACGGGCTGGAGCCCGACGAGAACAGGATCGCCGAGCTGATGAACCGGTCGCTGATGCTGGTGACCGCGCTGGCGCCCGAGATCGGCTACGACAATGCCGCGAAGATCGCCAAGCATGCCCACCGGAAGGGGCAGACGCTGAAGGAAGCCGGGCTCGCGCTCGGCCTGGTCGACGAGGAGACGTTCGACCGGGTAGTCAGGCCCGAAAGCATGCTCGGGCGCTGAGCATATGAAAGGGGGAAGCATGATCCTGTTCGCGACGGCGCTGCTCGCCGCCACGCCGGCCGCGGCCGCGACTCCCCTCCCCCGCATCGTGGCCGAGCCGAACGGCCGCCACCTCTTCACCGTCGACGGCGCACCCTTCCTGATGCTGGGCGGGCAGGCGAACAATTCGAGCAACTATCCCGCCATGCTTCCCCAGGTGTGGCCGGTCATCCACCGCATCCACGCCAACACGCTCGAAATCCCGGTCGCCTGGGAGCAGGTCGAGCCGGTCGAGGGGCGGTTCGATTTCTCCTGGGTCGACGCCCTCCTGCACGAGGCGCGCGAGAACCATGTCCGGCTGGTGCTGCTCTGGTTCGGCACCTGGAAGAATACCAACCCCAATTATGCGCCCGAATGGGTGAAGCTGGATAATAAGCGCTTTCCGCGGATGAAGACGGCGGACGGCAAGACCCATTACGTGCTCTCGCCCCATTTTCGCACGACGCTCGAAGCCGACAAGAACGCCTTCGTCCACCTGATCGCGCATCTGCGGGACGTCGATCCGGACAATCAGGTGATCATGGTCCAGGTCGAGAATGAGATCGGCAGCTACGGCCTCGTCCGCGATCATTCGCCCGAGGCGGAACGGTTGTTCCGCGGCCCGGTGCCGGCGGAGCTGGTGCGCAAGCTCGGCAGGAAGCCGGGAACGTGGACCGAAATGTTCGGCGACTTCGCCGACCAGGCGTTCGCGAGTTGGTCCATGGCCCGCTACACCGACGAGATCGCGGCGGCAGGCAAGGCGGTGAAGGCCCTGCCGATGTACTGCAATACGGCGCTCGGCAGTCCGTTCGATGCCAAGTCCGCCTCGACCAGCGCGAGCGGAGGCCCGCAATGGAACATGATCGACGTCTGGCGCGCCGCGGCGCCGCACATCGATCTGGTCGCGCCCGACATCTACAATCGCGACGAGCACGAGGTTTCCACCCTGCTCGGTTATTACGATCGTCCCGACAATGCTTTGCTGGTCCCGGAGACCGGCAACTCGATCGATCATGCCCGCTTTTTCTGGGAAGCGCTCGGCCATGGCACGATCGGCTATGCGCCGTTCGGCATGGATGCGACCGGCTATTATAATTATCCGCTCGGCGCGAAGGCGCTGGACGAAGCGACGCTCGACGCTTTCGCCTCCAAATACGCGCTGTTCGCGCCGATCGCCGGCATCTGGGCGCAGCTTGCCGCGACGCACCCGAGCTGGGGCGTCGCCAAGGGGGCGGACGCCGACGACCAGAGCAAGGTCATGGGCCGATGGAAGGTCACCGCCCAGTTCGAGCTATGGTCGTTCGGCGAGCGCGAATGGACCTGGATCAAGAGCGATCCCAATCCGGCGAAGGGCAAGCCGCTCGGCGGCGCGGTGGTCGTCCAGCTCGGGCCGGACGAGTTCCTCGTCTCCGGCTCCGACGCGCGCCTCCGCTTCGCCCTCGACAAGCCGGCGGCGGGCGAGACCGGCATGATGGTCCGGGTCGAGGAAGGCACGTTCGACGCGGCCGGCCATTGGGCGATGCGGCGGGTGTGGAACGGCGACCAGACCGATTACGGGCTCAATTTCGCGTCCGCGCCGGTGCTGCTCAAGGTGACGCTCGGCAGCTACCGATAGACGCAGATCCGGAAGTCTTCTCCCTTCCAGCAGGCGGGATCGCGCCGCGAGCGGTGCGCCGGGCCCCAGCGCGATTCGACGCCGGATCGGGTGAGACCGCTCACCTCGGCGGTGCCGGGACCGGTCATCGAGACGCTGACGCCGGTGACGTCGCCTGAAAAGACGCGCCGCCCGGCGGGCTCCAGGTCGAACGAGCCCTTGCCTTCGGAGAGGAAGCGGCAGGGCCCGGAATAAGGCGCCTCGCCGGCGCTGTCGACGACGCAGCGCGCCGGCGCCGGCCTGGCCTGCGCGGCAAAAGGCAGAGCGGCAAACGCCGCGGCGACAAGGATCAGCTTCTTCATCCCACCCTCCGGAAAATCCACGGAGGCGATCCTATCATGCGGCCGCGCACGCGGGAACCGCCGCCGCCATTCCATCATCGAGGAGAGTGGCGGCTAGACCCCACTCTGCCAGGCCCGGATCGCGTCGTTCGGAGCGACCAACATCAGCACGTTGAGCGTCAGATTGTCGCGGATCATTGCGAGGGCGAGCAGCTCGAAGGCGATCGCCAGCATGATTGTCGCCCATACCGGCAGCCGCCGCGCCAGCGCGAAGCCGAGCAGCATGAAGCAGATGTCCGAGACCGAGTTGAGGATGGAGTCGCCGCTATAGCCCAGCGCCGCGGTCGCGTGGCGGTAGCGGGTGATGACGATCGGGCTGTTCTCGAGCAATTCCCACCCCGCTTCGATCAGGATCGCGGCCAGCAGCCGGTCGCCGGGCGGGTTCCTTTTCAGCACCAGCCAGCCGATCCAGTAGAAGAGGAAGCCGTGGATGATGTGGCTTAGGCTGTACCAGTCGGCGATCTGCTGGCTGTTCTCGGCGCTGCGCACCGCGCCGATCCACAATCTGACCGTCCCGCAGGTGCAGATGGGCGGCCGCCCCATTGCAAGCTCGATCGAAGCGGTGGCGGCGAGCACCGCCAGCACGGCGATCCAATAAGCGCGCGGAATCGGGGGTGCGTTCACGATGGCGGCTACGGTGCTTGACGGGCGGGCGGCTGGCAAGCCATCAGCGCGCATGGAAATCGTCAGCGCGTTCCAGCGGCGGGGGCTGCTCTTCGTCCTCTCCAGCCCCAGCGGCGCCGGCAAGTCGACGATCGCGCGCATGCTGCTCGAAAGCGACGACGGCATCGCCATGTCGGTCTCGGCGACGACGCGGCCGATCCGGCCGGGCGAGGTCGACGGGCGCGATTATCATTTCGTCGGCGAGGCGGCGTTCGAGGCGATGGTCGCCGGCGGCGCCTTCCTCGAATGGGCCCATGTCTTCGGCCACCGCTACGGCACATTGAAGGCCGAGGTGGTGAAGACGATCGAGGGCGGCCGCGACGTTCTCCTCGACATCGACTGGCAGGGCACCCAGCAATTGAAGCAGGTCGATCCCGACATCGTCCGCGTCTTCATCCTGCCGCCTTCCCTGGCCGAGCTCGAGCGGCGGCTGACCGCGCGCGGCACCGACAGCGAGGAGGTGATCGGCAAGCGCATGGCGCGCGCCACCGCCGAGATCAGCCATTGGGCCGAATATGATTATGTGCTGATCAACAACGACGCGGAGAAATGCCGCGAGCTCGTCCACAACATCCTCAAGGCCGAGCGGCTGAAGGCGACGCGGCGCGTCTTCCTCCACGATTTCGTGCGGCAATTGATCGGCTGATTTCCGCTCCGGGCGCATTTGAGCTAGAATGGCGCGCAACAGGGAGGGACAGATGGCACGCACTTTCATCGGCGGGCTCGTCGCCGGACTCATCATCTTCGTGCTCGGCTATGTCTTCTGGGCGACGCCGCTCGGCGACATTCCCTACAAGAATGCGGGCGATGCGCAGAATGCCGCGATCCAGACGGTGCTGGCGCAGAACCTGACCCAGAGCGGCACCGGCGCCTATATCGTCCCCGCCCATCGCAGCGCGCAGGGCGCGGTGCTCTACGCCCGGGGTCCGATCGCCACCGTCCAATTCAACACGGCCGGCTTCTCGCCCGACGATTTGTCGATGATCCTGCCCGGCTTCATCGTCGCCTTGATCTCGGGCCTGCTGATCGCCTTCGGGCTGGCCGCGGTCGGCGGCGGCGGGCGCAGCTTCGCCGGCACGGCGCGGCTGGTGGTGCTCTTCTCATTGGGCTTCACGATCTGGGAGTTTCTCGGCTCGCCGATCTTCAACCATTTCGGCTGGGGTTATTGGATCTACACGTTCATCGCCGAATCGGTGTCGCTGATCGTCGCCGGGCTCGTCGTGGCGCGCTGGTTCATGCCGCGTTTCCGCCCGGTCGCCGCCGCGCCGGCGGATGCGGCGCCGCCGCCTGCAGAAGAGTGAGGAAAAGGCAGGCGGCGTCGAAGTCGCGCCGCCGCGCCGCCAGCGCCTGAGCGGCGAGGACGTCCGCGCCCCATCGTTCGGCCTGCCAGGCCTCGTCGAGCGTCGCCGCGGCCCAGGCCTCGTCCGGCCCGATCGCGCCTTCGGCCAGCGCGAGCGCGATGACGAGCGAGCCCGAAATGGTGACGAGCGGCGACAGGGAAGCGAGCCCGAACGGATCGCGCGCGGCGACGGCACCAGCGAGGCGGTCGACGGTCTTTGGGGGCTGCGGCCGGTGGATCACCCCGCGCGCCGTCTCGAAATCGACATCGTAACGCTGCCGCGCCCAGGCGAGCAGCGGGTCCCAGCTCTCCTCCTGCCGCCGGACCAGCGCATGCGGCCCTTCCGAGCGGTAGCAGAGGAGATCGTTCTCGCCATAAGCGGCGAGAATGCGCGCGAAGGCGGCCGGATCGGGCGCGACGCGGTCGATCGCGGCGTTGGCGAGGCCGGTCAGGGGCATGAAGCGCGGGTCGATCTCCTCGCCTTGTCCGTTCCATTCGGCCGCGATCGCCGCGCCCAATTCATCGGTCGGAACGACGAGCGGATTGCGCGCCGGCGTCTTCACCGGCCGGCCGTCGAGCAGGATCGCGATGCCGCCCGCGGCAGGCGCGGTTTCAGCCTCGCGATAGAATCGCTTCACCGCCCGTCCCGGCGCTTCCACCGGCGGGCGAGCCAGATCGGCCCCTGGAAGCTGACCACCAGCCCGATCAGCGCCAGCGGCAGGCCGATGAGAATGTTGCCCCGCGGAATCAGCAAATTGGTGTACCAGATGGCGCAGCCGAGCAGGGCCAGAGCGGCGCCGCCGATCCGCACCAGGTTCACGATGATGAAGCGGTTGCGCCAGAGATCGTCATTGTCCTGTTGTGCCATGCGAAAGCCTCCAGCAACGTTGGTATGTCGGAAGGATGAAGCGCGACGCAATCCGCCCCGGCGGCGCAAAGCGCTTGCTCGTCATGATAGCCCCAGCCGGCGCCGATTGCGCGGACGCCGGCCGCCCTGGCCATGGCCATGTCGTAGCTGGTGTCGCCGATCATCATGCTGAGCGCGGGCGCGGCGCCGGCCTCGGCGAGCGCCTGGGCGACCATCGAGGGATGGGGCTTGGACGGGTGCCGGTCCGCCGTCTGCAGCGAAACGAAGCGGCGGGCGAGGCCGTGCCGTTCGAGGCAGAAAGCGAGGCCGCGATCGGACTTGCCGGTGGCGATTGCGAGCAGCCAGCCGCCCGCCTCCAGCGCGTCGAGCAACTCCGCGATGCCTTCGTAGAGCGGCTCCTCGACCAGCCCGCGCCCGCGCAGGCCGTGGAAGACGATCTTGTAATCCTCGGCAAGCGCGCAATGCAGGTCGGCCTCGGCCTCCGGCAGCATCGCCCGCATCGCCTCGACCAGGCTCAGGCCCACCACAAGCCGCGTCCGCTCGCGCGGCGGCGCAGCGAGCCCGGCGCGGAGGAAACATTCCTCCATCGCAAGGCAGATATTCGCCTGGCTGTCGACCAATGTCCCGTCGCAATCGAAAATGGCGAGGCGGTTCACGATCGGCCCTCCCTGCGGCCGCAGGCCGTGGGGAGGGGGACCGCCCAAAGGGCGATGGAGGGGTCAACGCCGCATTTGCCCCTCCACCGAACTACGTTCGGTCCCCCTCCCCATCGCTTCGCGCCAGGGAGGACGAGGTGCGTCGCCATCACCGCCCCCGGTTGCGCCGCTCGCCGCGGCGCTGCTTGCGGCGGTCGCGGGCGGCGGCGGTGGCGGCGCGGCGCTTGCCTTCCGGCGTCGCGGACGGGCTCGGCCTATCCAAAGGCAGATCCCCCGCCGCCTCGTCGAAGCCGAGCCCGGCAATCGTCTCGGCGAAATGGGGCGGCAATTCGGCGGTGACGTCGATCCGGCCGCCATCGGGATGGTCGATCCTGAGGCGCCGGGCGTGAAGGTGGAGCTTGCGGCTGATCGCACCGGTCAGGAACGCTTCCTGCCCACCATATTTGCCGTCGCCGACGATCGGATGGCCGATCGCCGCCATATGGACGCGCAGCTGGTGGGTGCGCCCGGTGAGCGGCTGGAGCTCGACCCAGGCGGCGCGGTTGCCCGCCCGCTCGATCACCCGGTAGCGCGTCCTGGCCGCCTGCCCTTCCGCCTCGTCGACATGCATCTTCTCGCCGCCCGTCCCCGGCTGCTTGGCGAGCGGCAGGTCGATCGTCCCGTCCTTGATATCGGGGACGCCGACGACGATCGCCCAATAGACCTTGCGCGCCGTCCGCCCGGCAAAGGCCTTGCCGAAGAAGGCTGCCGCGCGCGCGGTGCGGGCGAGCAGCAGGATTCCCGACGTATCCTTGTCGAGCCGGTGGACGAGCTTGGGCCGCTGCCCGGCTTCGTCGGCGAGGCCGTCGAGCAGGCCGTCGAGATGGGTGTGCGTCTTTGTGCCGCCCTGGGTGGCGAGGCCCGGCGGCTTGTCGACGACGATCGCCTGGGGATCGCGGTGGATCACGATCTCGTTGACGAAAGCGACCTCGTCTTCGCTGAGCGCCCGCCGTTCCGGCCTCGGTCTTGGATCGGCGGGGGGCTCGGCCGGGGGCACGCGGATCTGCTGCCCCGCTTCGAGCCGGTCGCCGGGCGCGGCACGCTTGCCGCCGACCCGGAGCTGCCCGGTCCGCGCCCAGCGCGAGACGAGGTTGAAGCTCGCCTCCGGCAGATGGCGCTTGAACCAGCGGTCGAGGCGGATGCCGTCGTCGTCGGGCGCGACCGTGAACAGGCGGACCTGCCCTTCTTTCATGTCCAGAGCCGCGCGAAGCCCCAGCCGGCGACGAACAGGAGCAACGCGCCAAGCACGGAGACGAAGGCATAGCCGACGGCGATCCAGGGCTGCCCGCGCTCGATCATCGCGAACATGTCGAAAGAGAAAGAGGAGAAAGTGGTGAAACCGCCGAGCACGCCCACCCCGAGCAGCAGCCACGCCGGACGGCTCATCATGCCGATGCCGGCGAGCGCGCCGACGAGGAGGCCCATTGCAAGGCCGCCGATCAGGTTCACGGTCAGCGTCCCCCAGGGAAAGCCGGGGCCGAAATGGCGCAGGGTCAGCCGGCCGACTTCGTAGCGCAGACCGGCGCCGGCGGCGCCGCCGAGCATGACGAGGAGGTAGGTGGGCATGGCGCGGCTGTAACCGCGGCGGCGCGCGCGCGCCAGCCTCAGCCGTCGACGATCAGGGAGATCTCGGTGCCTTGCCCTTTGGGGCTTGCGATCAGGTAGAAGGCCTGGTCGCCATGGGTGCCGGCGAGGATGCGGTCGCCATCCCGTGCCTGCCGCCCGACATCGTAGCCGGCGCGGACCGCCTGGGCCTGGTAGAAACCGAGCACCCGGTCCCAGGGATCGGCGGTGGCGAGGATCACGGCGCGCAGGCGGCAGGGCGCGGCATCGGTGCCCGCCGCCTCGGTCAGCTTCGCGCCGGGATAGAGCGGAAATTCCGGCGGCAGGCGCTGCGCCCAGGCGGGATTGGAGTCGAGCGGCACGGCGGCGCAGGGCGGCGCCGGGGGCTGGCCGGCATCGGCCGGGTAGAGCGCCTGGGGCGGCCCGCCGGTCGAGCGGACCGCATTGCGGTTCGACTGGTTGGCGAGGTCGCGGTCGGTGAGGATCGGATCGTTGAGCGCGCTCGTCACCGCCGGATCGTTGTTGTTGGCGACGAGCTGGTTGTCGAGCGCCGCGAGATTGTTGGCCTGGTCGCCGCCCTTGCCGCAGCCGGCGAGCGCCAGCGCGGCGCCCAATGAGGCGGGCAGCAAGGCGGGCAGCAGCAAGGTCGAGCGCGCCGGTTTCATCGCGCCCTTATGCCGCAGGAGCGCGCAACAATGGGTGAGCGTATATGGTTAATCGCGATCCGCGCTTTTGTCCGTCCCATTGCGGGACCGCCACCAGGCAAAGGTTTCCGCCTGGATCGACGCGATGAAGCGCTTCGCCTCCGGCCCCTCCCACGGCCCTTCATAGCCGTGCGCGCGCGCGCCGCCGGCCACGAACCATCCCTGTCCCGGTATGCCGTCGCTCTGCCGAACCACCAGCACCGCCAGCTCCGGCTCGCCCCGCATCGCCGCCTCGTCGTCGACCGTGCCGAGGATCGCGCAGAGCGCCCGCATCTTCGGCCGCGAGAAGGTGTAGCCGAGCCGCTCGAGCAGCTCCGAATAGCTCAATGCAGTGCCGGCTCTGGCGGCCGCGACGAGATGGGCGCGCACCTCCGCGGGCTCGGCGAGCGCCGCCACCCGCGCCTCAATCGTTGTGGTGGACGTGCAGCCGCCCCTCGGTGCCGCCGGAACCGGGGCCGAAGCTCACCTTGAACGGATGCTGGTCGTGCCGCTCGACGCCGTTGAAGACATAATTACCGCCATTATGCGCCTCGGACGTGAGCCGGAAACCGTCCGAGCGCGCCGGGTCGCGATACCAGGCGGCCACCTTGTCCGGCGAATCCGGCGTCTGGAAGCGGATCTCGACGTCGGTGTCGCCGCCCTGGGCATCGTTGCCGGCGGCGGCGATCGCTATGCCGCCGAGCGCGGCGCCGGGATAGAGGACCTTGCTGTCCTTGCCGGCCCTGGCGTCGCCGGTCATCTCCTTGGGTACGTTGATCGAGATATCGACGCCGGGCGCCTTGACCGAGATCGTGCCGGCCTTGGCCTTGCCTTCGGCCGAAACCGGCTGGTTGGTCGTCGCCTGATTGTCGCCCTCCTCGTCCCTGCCGCCGGGATGGCAGGCGCACAGGCACAGGGTCGCGGCCATGACGCAAAGTCTCAACGCGGACATCGCACTCTCCTACTCCAAAGGTAAGATTAGCCGATTGTCGGGCGTCCGCCAAACGCTTGCGCATGGCGTTGCGCCGCTGCTGCGGCTAATCAGCCGCGATGCGCGCGCTTCGCCTTGCCCCGATCCTGTTCCTCCCGCTGCTCGCCGGCGGCTGCCTGATGCTGCCGGTGGTCGAGGAGCATGTCTATTCGACCTGCCACGCTTTGGGCTCGAGCGACTGGGACGCGCATGTCGAGCGGATTCCCGATCATCACAACCGGCCGGTGCTGAAGCCGATCCTGCTCGTTTCCGGCAAGGTGATCGTGCCGGGCGGCACTTCGGCGTCGCTCGACCTCGGCCCGGTCCAGAAGCTCGACGCGCCGGTCCAGCAGATCTTGGTCCGCACCGATCCCCCCGGCGGGAAAGCGGCGCAGGCGCCGACGATCGTCGAGGTGCGCGGCCGGTTCCCGGCGCTCAAGCGCTACGGCGCGGTGATCATACGCTGCGGCGACGGCACCATGGCGATCGTCAAGCCGATCCTGCGGGAGAATTAGGGCAGCACACCGAGCCCCTCTCCCTTGAGGGGCTACGGCATTCACACATTTCCTTTTTGTTCGTCATTCCCGCGAAAGCGGGAATCCAGAACGAAGCTGATATCAGTCACTTAGGCCGCCTGGATTCCCGCCTTCGCGGGAATGACGGATAAGCCTAAGTGATTGATCTGGAAGCGCGACCACGGATGTCTGAATCCGATAGCTTGAGGGAAGAGGATACTGAGCCTTAGCGGCTCTGCCGCTTAGGCGAAGTTGGTGAGGGTGACACCCTGAGCGGATTTCCTCGGAATCTGCCACCCTCACCCAAC
Organism: Allosphingosinicella sp.; assembly: GCA_036491055.1. Lineage (GTDB taxonomy): Bacteria > Pseudomonadota > Alphaproteobacteria > Sphingomonadales > Sphingomonadaceae > Allosphingosinicella. The sequence goes on along the minus strand of DASXCT010000035.1, from coordinate 21,532 downwards.
TCAGCTTTGCCTCCTTCGTCGCCAAGGCTCCGTATCCCTCTCCCCTCTAAGGGAGAGACGAAAAGGGCCGAACGCGCCGAGTCCCTATCCGAACGTCGCCGCGAGCGCGGGCCAGATCACCAATGCGATTCCCACCAGGCTGGCGGTCCAGACGCAGGTGCGCAGATAGCGAATGCCGAATGCGTAGAGCGGGAGGTAGACGATCCGCGCCGCGATCCACAGGATCGCGCCATGGGCCGTCCCGCGCGTGCCGAGATGCGCCACCGAGACGATGATCGCCGCCGCCGCGAACAGCGGGAAGGTCTCGTAGAAATTGGCCTGGGCGCGTTCGAGCCGGCCGACGACCGGTCTGGGCGGCGGCAATTCCTCGTCGCGGGCGCCCATGTTCCATTTGGCGCCGTACTGGCGCGTCCGGACCTGCGCCGTGAGGAGGACGTGGAGCAATGCGAGGACGCAGCCCCAGGCGAGAATCGCGAGCTCGATGGTCATGACGCATTTGTCACGTATCCGTAACGTCCGCGCAAGGGACGATTCGACGGCCCGTGGCGGCGTGCTTGCGCGCTTCTTGCGGCCGCGCAATAATATCCGGATGAGCCGCGATCCGCGCGTCGATGCCTATATCGCACGCCAGGCCGATTTCGCCCGGCCGATCCTCGACCATCTGCGCGCGACGATCCACGCCGCCTGCCCCGCGATCGAGGAGACGATCAAATGGGGCATGCCAACCTTCATGTACAAGAAGAAGATCCTGGCCGGCATGGCGGGGTTCAAGGCGCATGCCGCTTTGGGCTTCTGGCGGTCGGGCGAATTGCTCGGCGCGACCGGCGCCGAGCATGAGGCGATGGGCCAGTTCGGCCGCCTGACCTCGACGGGCCAGCTTCCCCCGCCCGACGCCCTCCGCGGCCTCGTCGCCAAGGCGATGGCGTCGATCGAGGCTCGCCCCGCGCCCGCCAAAGCGAAAAAGCCGCCCAGGCCCGATCTGCCGGCGCCCGACGATCTGCGCGCGGCGCTCGACGCCTCGCCCCAAGCGGCGGCCATTTTCGATTCCTTCCCGCCGAGCTGTCGGCGCGATTATGTCGAATGGATCGTCGATGCCAAACGGCCGGAAACGCGGGCGAAGCGGATCGCCGAGGCGGTGTCGTGGATGGCAGAAGGCAAGCGCCGCAACTGGAAATACGAAAATTGCTGAAATGGTTTTGAGCCAGATGGCGCGCGACGGCTGAAAAGAACCGCATAATAAAGACCTTCGCTTCGATCGAGCGAAAACAAGTCTAACGCCGAATTAACTATCCTGGGTCGAATTGCGCCCCGCCGCTTTAACAATCCATCAAAACTCTGCGCGTAGGGGGAGGCTCGAGCGGAGCATTCCAGAACCCCATGTATCACGCGCCTGTACCCCAGGATCCCGACCAGCAGGATGGCGAGCCGGTGGAGTTCGTCGATGCCGGCGTCGACGCCGACGTCGGCAGCCGCCAGCTTCGCGAAGCCCATCTCCAGAACGAGCAGATCGAGGCGCGCACCCTGTTCGCGCCCTTCTTCGCGATCACGTCGATCGGATCGGCCCTGCTCGTCGCCTGGTCGCTGCTCCACCACCAATCGCCCTTGCTGATCGCGGGTTGGCTCGCGGCGGTGATCAGCGCCAACTGGATCAATTACAAGACCATCGTCGACGAAGGCTCGTCCGCCGGCGGCCGCTCGGCCCGGCGGCGCGTGCTTCTCCGCCCGGTGATGGAGACTTTGGGCCTCGCCGCGATCTGGGCGTCGCTTCCGACCTGGTCCTTCCAGCACCAGCCGCACGAGACCCAGATCGTCATCGTCGCGGCGATGGCGGCGATGATCATCGCGGCGATCGCGCTCGCCGCCATTCCCGCCGCGGCTTATGCCTGGATCGCGGCGATCACCGCCTCGCTCTGCGCCGCTTATTATCTCGGCGCGGGCATCATCGAGCCGATCATGGCGTTGACCATCGCCGGCGTCGCCGCGGTCTCGATCTTCGGCATGGCCCGGCTCACCCGCTGGACCTATGCCCAGCTCAACACCATCGCCTCGGCCAAGGCGCAGGCGGAGTCGGTCCTGCTCCTGCTCAAGGAATATGAGCATCGCGGGGTCGGCTGGCTGTGGCAGGTCGATGCCGAGAATCGCGTGGTCTACATCTCCTCGCGCATGACCTCCTTGCTCGGCCGCTCGGCCAACCAGCTCCTGGGCCATTCGCTGCCGGCGACGCTCGGCGGCAACAGCCAGCTCGGCCGCACCCTGCTCGCCCGCCAGCCCTTCGCCAATCTGGAGATGGAGCTGAAGACGCGGCGCGGCACCCGCTGGATCAGCCTTGCCGGCGATCCGATCATCGACATGGCCGGCCAGTTCCAGGGCTTTCGGGGGGTCGGCTCCGACATCACCGAGGTGCGCCGCACCCAGGAGCGCCTGACCAACCTCGCCAATATGGACGTGCTCTCGGGCCTTCCGAATCGCGGCCGGGTGCGCCAGTTGCTCGGCGAGTCGCTGTCGACCGCCCAGTCGAGCAATGTGCCCTGCGCGATCATGTTCCTCGATCTCGACGGCTTCAAGCCGGTCAACGACACGTTCGGCCACCCCAAGGGCGACGCGGTGCTGAAGAGCGTGTCGCAGCGGCTGGTGCGCGAGGTCGCCGATTCCGGCCATGTCGGCCGCATGGGCGGCGACGAGTTCGCCATCGTCATCCGCGACGGCCAGAGCCGCAAGAAGGTCGAGCAGCTCGCCCAGCGGATCATCGGCGCGGTCGCGGAGCCCTACCATATCGACAAGGCCGAGATTCGCATCGGAGTCTCGATCGGCTGCGCCTTCGGGCCGATCGACGGGCAGAGCGTCGACGATCTCATCCAGAAGGCCGACCTCGCTTTGTACCAGGCCAAGGGCCAGGGCCGCGGCATCTGCTGCTATTTCTCGGCCGACATGCAGAACGAGGCGGAGGACCGGCTGCGGCTGGAGCAGGATCTGCGCCAGGCGATCCAATTGAAGCAGTTCCGGCTCGACTACCAGCCCTTGATCAACGCGACCGACCAGAGCCTGATGGGCTTCGAGGCTTTGATCCGCTGGCACCATCCGACCCGCGGCATGGTCTCGCCGATCCATTTCATCCCGCTCGCCGAGGAGACCGGGCTGATCATGGACCTGGGCGACTGGGTGATCGACGAGGCCTGCCGCGCCGCCTCGGTCTGGCCGGACTATATCAGCGTCGCGCTCAACCTGTCGGCCAAGCAATTGATCATGCCGGCACTGCCCAACACGGTCAGCGAGGCGCTCTCCAAATATCGGCTGAAGGCGAACCGGCTGGAGCTGGAGGTGACCGAATCGGTGTTCCTCGGCGACAGCCAATGCTCGGTCGACGTGCTGAAGCGGCTGCGCTCGCTCGGCGTCGGCATCGCGCTCGACGATTTCGGCACCGGTTATTCGTCGCTCGGCTATTTGAACAAGGCCGTGTTCCACAAATTGAAGATCGACGGCAGCTTCGTGCGCGAGGCGGCGAACAATCGCGAGACGGTGGCGATCATCCAGTCGATCGTCAGCCTCGCCAAGAGCTTCCGGATGACGGTGACCGCGGAAGGGGTGGAGACCGCCGACGATTTCACCCGGATGCGCGACCTCGGCGTGCAGCAGATCCAGGGCTATCTGTTCGGCCGCCCGATGAGCTTCGAGCGCGCCACCGAACTGATCCACGGAACCCAGACCCGCCTCACCGCCTGATTGGAGCGACGGGCGAAGCGGGCTAAGGCGTCGCAATGCGCCGCCGCCGGCTCGCCACCCTGCTCGCTTTGCCCACGCTGCTGCTCGCCGCCGCCTGCCACCGCGAAGCCCCTGCCCCGCCGCCGCAGAAACAGGCCACCCGGCAAGCTGAAAACCGGACCCAGCCGACCGCCCCGCAGCCGGAGACCAAATCAACGCCAGGCGACATGGCCGACGCCGCCGGCGCCACCGACGCGCTCCGCCATTATTATGCTTTGATCGAGGCCGGCCATTATGCCGACGCCTGGCGGCTGCGCGGCAACGCCCGCGACCGCGACGAACCCCGCTTCGCCGCCCATTTCAAATTCTATGAAAGCTATCGCAGTCAGATCGGCGCCCCGAGCCTGCCGGTCGCATCCCAAGGCTGGATCTGGGTCGAAATCCCGGTCATGACCACCGGCCGCCTCCGCGGCGGCAAGCCGTTCGGCAGCACCGGCAGCGTCACCCTCCGGCGCCCCGCCCCGGACACCAAAGCGCCTGCAAACGAACGCGGCTGGCGCATCTATACCGGGTGAGCAGTGACCGGAGGCGAGACCGCCGGTTCCTTTCGATAATTGAGCACTGTGTCCCCGCAATGTTAATCGTAATGCCGCTGGCGTTCGTGAAGCGCGGATGCCTCTTTGGGTTCGCGCAGAGACGCAGAGACGCAGGGAGTCCGTGCGGGTCGATGCGCCCGGGCTTTCTTGATGCCGCTGGCGATGGTTGAGCAGCCTAACGGGCTGCTCCTTCAATTCTCTGCGTCTCTGCGTCTCTGCGTCTCTGCGTCTCTGCGTCTCTGCGTCTCTGCGTCTCTGCGCGAACCGACTGAAGGCGCATCGGCTGCGGACAGGCCCCCCCTTTTCATAACCGGACCATTGCCGCCGTTCATGCGTTAATGTAATGTTGTTTTATAACATTCTCAGAGACGTGAAGGAGAGGAAACATGATGAGACCGCGCCGCATTGCTTTCGCTTCCGCCGACGATCAGCCGATCGCAACGGTCAACACGACGCCGCTGATCGACGTCATGCTGGTGCTGCTCATCATGTTCATCATCACCATGCCGCTCGCTACCCATGCGGTGAAGATCGACCTGCCGCGCAACGGGCCGGCGCCGAAGCACGAGCCGAAGGTCCACCGGATCGACCTCGACGCCGTCGGCCGCACCTTGTGGGACGGTGCTCCGGTCGGGGCGGATGAGCTCCATCGCCGGCTCGACGCCTTCCGCGCCGCGCGCGACGACGGTCTGCTCGAGCTTCGCGCGGACGGCGCCGCGCGCTATGACGATTTCGACCGCCTGCTCGCGACGATCAAGCGGAGCGGGATCGAGCGTCTTGCGTTTGTCGGCAATGAACGGTTCGCGGGCTCGGCGGGCCGCTGATGGGGAAGAGAGATGCTGCGACGAACGACACCGGCTTTGGGCGTGCTCCTGCTCCTCGCCGGTTGCGGGGACAATTCGGCCCCGCAGAACGCCGTCCATATCAAGATGGCGAACACTTATTCCGACCAGCTCGCCGCAATGGCGCCGCTCTACCGCAATCTCGGCCTGTGGCGGGCGATCCGCGATGCCGGCAATCGCTGCAAGAAGGTCGATGCCGGAGGCTTCCAGCAGGACTATAAGGACATGGCCCTGTGGACGGCGCATTGCACCGACACCGACCAGTGGATGGTGTTCATCGCCCCCAATGGCGACGTCCAGGTCCGCCCCTGCGCCGACGCGGCGGCCCTGAAGCTCCCCGCCTGCAAGCCGCTTCCGGCGGCGGCGGCCGGGCCCGAAGCGAAGGCGCCGGCGAAGAAAGGCTGACGCCGCGCTGGCGGGCGCCGGTGCCTGCGTCTAGAATGACGCGGGCAAGAGGAGGCCGCCATGTCCGACACGCTGACTTTCTACACCAACCCGATGTCGCGCGGGCGCATCGTCCGCTGGATGCTGGAGGAGGTCGGCCGGCCCTATGAGACGGTGATTCTCGATTATGAGAGCGGCATCAAGGGCGCCGACTATCTCGCCATCAACCCGATGGGCAAGGTGCCGGCGATCCGGCATGGCGACGTCGTCGTGACCGAGGGCGCGGCGATCTGCGCCTATCTCGCCGACGCTTTCCCCGAAGCCGGCCTCGCGCCGCCGCCGGGCGACCGCGCGAGGGGCACTTATTATCGCTGGCTGTTCTTCGGCGCGGGGCCGGTCGAATCGGCGGCGATGGGCAAGGCGCTCGGCCTGCTCGCGCCGGCCGACAAGAGCCGGATGGCCGGCTACGGCACCTATGAGGACGTGATGAACGCGCTCGAGCAGGCGGTCTCGGGCGGGCCTTATCTGTGCGGCGAGCAATTCACGGCGGCCGACGTCTATCTCGGCTCGCAGATCGGCTGGGGCATGCAGTTCGGCACGGTCGAGAAGAGGGCGGCCTTCGAGACCTATTTCGCCCGGCTGGTCGACCGCCCCGCCGCGGTGCGCGCCCGCGAGATCGACGACGCGCTCACCCCGCCCCAGATGCGTCCGCCGGTGCCGCAGGCGGAGTGAAATTCCAAAGGTGTCGTCAGTGGCGCAGCCGAATGAGCATCTCTTGCTTCCCGGCGAAGGCCGGGATCCAGACTGACTTCCGACTGGACCCCGGCTTTCGCCGGGGAACATCCGTGCGCAAAGCATTCTGCCGGGGAACATCGGTGTAGCCCGGCACTCTAATCCATATGCCGCAGGCCGGTGCGCAGATAGTCCCAGCCGGTGACCAAAGTGAGGATCGCCGCCGCCCACAGGGCGACGATGCCGAAGACGTGGATCCAGGCCCATTGCGGCAGCGCGCCGCCGAGGATGAGCGCGCCGAGCGACACGAACTGGAAGGCCGTCTTCCACTTGGCGAGCCGGCTGACCGGCACCGACACGAGCAGCCCGGCGAGGAACTCGCGCAGCCCCGAGACGGCGATCTCGCGGATCAGGATGACGAGCGCGGCGACGACATGCACGCCGGGAATGACGTGGACGAAGACCAGCATCAGGATCACCGACGCGACCATGATCTTGTCGGCGATCGGATCGAGGAAGATGCCGAGCCGCGAGACCGCGCCGCGCGCGCGCGCGACATAGCCGTCGAAATAGTCGGTGATGCCCATCAAACAATAGAGGGCGAAGGCGAGCGCGGACCCGAACCAGCCGCCGCCCGGCCACAGCATCAGCACCAGCAAGGGCACCGCGACGATCCGCGAAAGCGTGAGGATGTTCGGCAGCGTCAACATCGGCTGCGGGTCTCCTTACCGTCTCCAATTGGTCCTGTGGAGTGCCGATCAGCGTTTGCGTTGAAGCGATTAGCCGCTATGACCCGGCCCCGCATGGTTTGCTTCTCGACGATCGCGGACGCCTGACGCGTGCACGATTCGATGCACCTGATGCGGGAGCGGCGCTTCGTCCCGCTCTTCGCCACCCAATTCCTCAGCGCGTTCAACGACAATCTGTTCAAGAACGCCGTCGTCCTGTTCGTCGTCTACCGGCTCTACAACGACCAGCGCGCCGAGACCTGGTTCAGCGCGATCGCGACCGGCCTGTTCATCCTTCCCTTCGTTTTGCTCTCCGCGCTTTCGGGCCAGCTCGCCGATGCCGTCGACAAGGCCCGGCTCATCCGGATCATCAAGGCGTGCGAGATCCTCATCATGCTGGTCGGCGGCGGCGGCCTGGTGCTCGCCGCGCGCGGCATCGGGGTCGGCGCGCTGGCAATGCCGATGATGCTGCTCGCCGTGCTTGCGATGGGCGTCCACTCGACCTTCTTCGGCCCGATCAAATATGCGATCCTGCCCCAGCATCTCGAGCGCGACGAGGTGCTCGGCGGCACCGGCCTGGTCGAGGCCGGCACCTATATCGCCGTGCTCGGCGGCACGTTGCTCGCGGGCGTGATCCCGGTCGAATCGTCGGCGGCCGCGGTCCTCTCGATCGCGATCGCGGGCTATGCGACCGGGCGGCGGGTGCCGCCGGCGCCGCCGCTCGAAAGCGGCCACCGCATCGACCTCAACGTCGTCCGCTCCTCGATCCGGCTGGTCAACGCGACCCTGCACATTCCGCGGCTGTTCCTCGCCATCGTCGCGATCAGCTTCTTCTGGACGATCGGCGCGGTGCTGTTCATCGAGTTCCCGCCTCTGGTGAAGAACGTGCTGACCGCGGCCCAGCCGGTCGCGAGCCTGTTCATCGCCATCTTCTCGGTCGGGATCGCGATCGGATCGGTGGCGGTCAACCGATTGCTCAAGGGCGAGGTCTCGGCGCGCTATGCGATGCCGTCGGTGCTGGTGATGGGGATCTTCATCCTCGCCTTCCACCTCTGCTGCGCGAAATGGGAACCGGAGCCGGCCGGCCATTATTACGGCGTCCGCGCCTTCCTGACCCAGCCGCGGGCGATCCCGATCCTCGTCTCCCTGTTCGGAATCTCGATCTCGGGCGGCATGTTCGTCGTGCCGCTCTACGCCTTCCTCACGACCACGGTGCGCAAGGCCGAGGCGGCGCGCACCGTCGCCGCCAACAATATCGTCAACTCGCTGGCGATGGTGGCCGGATCGGTGATCGCGATCGGCCTCACCATCGTCGGCGTCTCCGCCACCAACCAGCTCACCCTCGCCGCTTTGATGTGCCTGATCTCGGCCTGGCTCGCCTGGAAGCTGCACAAGGCCTGCGACGACGTCGTCTGCCTCGACCATACGGGCCTTCCGCCGACGGTTTGACCTTCAGTCCTCCCCTCGATTCGAGGGGAGGGGGACCGCGCGTAGCGCGGTGGAGGGAAATGGCACGGCGCAAGAGGCCCCTCCACCAGCCTTCGGCCGGTCCCCCTCCCCTGCGAAAGCAGGGGAGGATATTCAGGCGAGCAGGGTTCCGAAGAAGATCAGGCCGCCGGCGAAGGCGGTGAGGAACAGCCGCAGATCCTCGTTGGACGCGGTCACCGTCTCGACGGCGGCGCCGATCGCGGCGAACCGGGCCGGGCCGGAGCGGGCGGGGGCGCGGGCGATGAGCGGGGCGAGTCGGTTCATGCACCGCGGTTAACGGCGTCTTCACCATCGCATCAAGCCGCCCGGGCCGGGCTTTCCGCCATTGTCCCGGCATGGGACTGCGGCCCCTGCCCGGTCGCCCGGCGATCGCGCGTCAATGCGTCGCCTATCCAATCGCCGCGGCCTCGATTATGCGGACGGCCTGGCGAGGTGGGTCATGCGGTTGCGGACGAATTGGCTTGTCGTCATCATCGGCCTGACGATTGTCGCGGCCGCTTCGATCCTGGCCGTCAACGGCTATGAGGACGGGCGCTCGCGCGCGAAGGCCGAGGCGATGACCGGCGGCAACGTGGCGCGCGGCAGGCTCGCCTTCGCCCGCTACGGCTGCGGCGGCTGCCATCGGCTGAGCGGCGTCGCCCCGGCAAATGGCCGCGTCGGCCCGCCGCTCGACGGGATCGGCGCGCGCGCGACCATCGCCGGCAGGCTCGCGAACGAGCCCGGCAATCTCGAGCGATGGATCCAGAATCCGCGGAAAGTCACGCCGGGCACCGCCATGCCCGATCTCGGCGTCACGCCGGCCGACGCGCGCGACCTCGCCGCCTTCCTCTATAGCCGGACATGATGCGGGGCACCTCCGCCCTCGACCGGGCGCTCGCCGACGCCGTCCGCAACCCGGCCTTGCTGCGCGCCGCCCAGGCCCTGCTCGACAACGATCTGGCGGTCGCCGAGCGGATATTGAAGCCGCATCTCCACGACCATCCGACCGACGTCGCCGCGATCCGGATGCTCGCCGAGCTTGCCGGGCGGATCGGCCGCTATGCCGATGCCGAGAAATTGCTGCGCCGCGCGCTCGATCTGGCGCCCGATTTCGCCGCCGCCCGCGCCAACCTCGCCACCGCCCTCTACCGCCAGAACCGGCCGGCCGAGGCGATCGCCGAGCTCGACGCGCTCGTCGACGCGGACGCGGCCAATCCCGGCAACCAGAATCTGAAGGCCGCCGCGCTCGGCCGGCTCGGCGCGCATGAGGAAGCGATCGGCCTTTACGAGCAGGTGCTCGCCCGCCTCCCGGGCCAGCCCAAGGTGTGGATGAGCTACGGCCATATGCTGAAGACGGTCGGGCGGGGCGAGGACGGGATCGCCGCCTATCGCCGCGCCATCGCGCTCGCGCCGACGCTCGGCGAGGCCTGGTGGAGCCTCGCCAATTTGAAGACGGTCAAGCTCGGGCGCGAGGACGTCGCGGCGATGGCGGAAGCGCTCGCCGCGCCCGACCTCGAGCGGGCGGATCTCTACCATCTCCATTTCGCGCTCGGAAAGGCGCTGGAGGACCAGGGACGGCATGAAGACGCCTTCCGCCATTATGCGGAGGGCAACAGGCTGCGGCGCGAAGGCATTCCCTATGAAGCCGCCGACACGACGCGGCAGGTCGACCGCACCATCGCCTTGCTGACCCCCGGTTTCTTCGCGGCGCGCGAGGGCTGGGGCTGCCCCGCCCCCGATCCGATCTTCATCCTCGGCATGCCGCGCTCGGGATCGACGCTGATCGAGCAGATCCTCGCCAGCCATCCTCTGGTCGAAGGCACGGCCGAGCTTCCCGACATCCCCCTCCTCGTCCACCGCCTCGCCGAGCGGGAGGGCGGCTATCCGGACGCGCTCGCCGCTTTATCGGCCGACGAGGCGCGGGCGCTCGGCGAGGAATATCTGAGCCGCGCCGCGCTCCAGCGCCGCGAGGGCAAGCCCTGTTTCATCGACAAGATGCCGAACAACTGGATCCATGTCGGCCTGATCCGGCTGATCCTGCCCAATGCCAGGATCGTCGACGCGCGCCGCCACCCGCTCGATTGCTGCCTCTCCAATTTCCGCCAGCATTATGCGCGCGGCCAGGGCTTCAGCTATGCGCTCGCCGACATGGGGCGTTATTATGCCGATTATGTGCGGCTGACGGCCCATTTCGACCGCGTCCAGCCGGGGCGCGTGATCCGCGTCATCCACGAGCGCCTGGTCGACGATCCGGAAGCCGGGATCGGGCGGCTGCTGGCTGCCCTCGGCCTCGCCTTCGATCCCGCCTGCCTCGCCTTCCACGAGACGAAGCGCGCGGTGCGCACCGCCAGCTCGGAGCAGGTGAGGCGGCCGATCAACCGCGACGGGATCGGCCAGTGGCGGCCCTACGAATCCTGGCTCGATCCGCTGAAGGAGGCCCTGGGGCCCGTCCTCGACGGCTGGGACGATCCTTCGCCCTCCATCGGGTGATCGAAAGTCAAAGCTCGCGTGCGAGCTCGGCCTTCAGCGCCGCGATCCGCGCTTCGTCGCGCCGATAGAAGGTCCATTGCCTGATCTTCTTGGGCGTAACCAGGCCGGCCTGGACCAGCACCCGCATATGCTCGCTGAGCGTCGGCTGGCTGACCTCCAGCTTCTCCGCGATCAGCAAGGCGCACACGCCGTCCTCGACCAGGTCGCCGTCCACCTGCTCGCGGAAATGGGCGCGAGGATCCTTCAGCCAATTGAGGATCAGCAGGCGGCGCTCGTTCGCCAGCGCCTTCAGGGCATCGATCTCGGCCATCGGGCGGGAGCGCCAACCTTCGGAAAAGGTGCGGGATATGCCCCGCGCCCGGCCGGGTCAATGTTGCGACGCGCGCGCCTCCGGGCCTCTGATCCGGCTCTCGATCATCGTGACCGCTTTACCCGTCAGCCGCACCCGGTCCCCATCCAGCGTGCTGTCGATGTCGCCGCCGCGGCCGGGATAGGCCTGGTGGAAGCGGATGGCGGGACGATCCAGCTTCTCGGCAAACAGCGGGCAGAGGATGCAATGCGCCGATCCGGTGACCGGATCCTCGGCGATGCCGGCGCTCGGCGCGAAGAAGCGGCTGACGACGTCGAAGCCGGAATGGGGATCGGCGAGAGCGGCAACGGCCAGGTCGCCCCGGCCGCCGGTCGCGCCGGCGCAGATCGGTTCCAGCATCGCCAGATTGGGCCGCAGCGATCGGACCGTATCTTCATCGGCCAGCAAGGCGACCAGATAGGGACCGAGCCAGGTCTCGACCGGGATCGCGCCGATCGCTTCGGCCAGGCCCACGGGCTCGGCGATCCGCCGCGGCCTGTGCGCGGGAAGGTCCATGTCGTAGCGGCCGCCGCTTGTCGCGACGCCGAGCGGCCCGGACAGGGTCTCGAAGGTCAGCGACGGCGCCGACGACCCCAGCTCCTCGGCGAGGACATGGGCGGCGGCGAGCGTCGCCGCGCCGCAGAGCGGAAGCTCGATCCGGGGCGTGAACCAGCGCAGCCCGAACCGGTCGGCTTCATCGGTCCGCAGCAGGAAGGCGGTCTGCGACTGGTTGTTCTCGGCGGCGAGGCTGCGCATCCAGCCCTCGGCCGGCCATCGGTCCAGCGGCTCGACGACGCAGGTCGGCGCCCCTGCGAAAGGCTGGGAAGCGAAGGCGTCGACGGTCCATTGGCGCATCGGCGCGCCATGAAGATAAATCGTTACATCGCCAAGTTACAAAGCATAGCCGGCCGCAACCGCGACGGCAGGACGTGACAATCGGGCAACAGACGCGCCGCCGTCTTCGTTGCGCCGTCAAAATGAAATTGACCTTTGCCCGACCCGGGCACACCCTCGCCTTGCAGGCAGTCAGGGGGAAAACGGCATGCTGCAGCGGGTTTCGGGCCTTCGTCCTTTCTCGGTTCTTCTGTTCGCCTCGACGATGCTGACCGGCAGCGCGGCCTTCGCGCAAGCATCGCCGCAGCCCCCCTCTCCGGCCGCCTCGCCGCCCGGCGCCCCGCCCAATTCCGGCCCCGCCGCCGCGGCCGCGCCCGACACCGCCCAGAGCGACGAGCAGGAGATCGTCGTCACCGCGACCAAGCGCGCCGAGAACCTCCAGAACGTGCCGCTCAGCATCCAGGCGCTCGGCACGCAGCGTCTGGAGGAAGCCAACGTCTCCAATTTCAACGATTATACCAAGCTGACGCCGAGCGTCTCCTTCCAGACCACCGCGCCGGGCGTCACCAACGTCTATATCCGCGGCGTCGCTTCGGGCGGCGACGGCAACCATTCGGGATCGCTGCCGAGCGTCGGCGTCTATCTCGACGAGCAACCGATCACGACGATCGGCGGCACGCTCGACGTCCATATCTACGACATCGCCCGGATCGAGGTGCTGCGCGGGCCGCAGGGCACGCTCTACGGCGCCTCGTCCGAAGCCGGCACGATCCGCATCATCACCAACAAGCCCGACAAGAGCTCATTTTACGGCGGCATCGACACCGAGCTGAACGACGTCGACCATGGCGGCGTCGGCGGGAAGGTCGAAGGCTATGTCAACGCCCCGATCGGCGGCAGCGCGGCGCTTCGAATCGTCGGCTGGTACGAGCGCGACGCCGGCTATATCGACAACGTCCCCGGCACCCGCAGCTTCCTGCCGCAGCCCGGCGGCATCGTCATCAACAATGCCGGCTTCGTGAAGAACAATTATAACGACGTCGAGGTCGCCGGCGGCCGCGCCGCGCTCGGCATCGACCTCACCGACAATTGGACGGCGACCGCGACGATCATGGGCCAGGACCAGAAGAGCCACGGCGCCTTCGGCTTCGATCCCCGGACCGGCGACCTCCAGGTCCAGCATTTCCTCCCCGAATACGACCATGACCGTTTCGCGCAGGCGGCGCTCACCATCCAGGGCAAGATCGGCAATTGGGACCTGACCTATGCCGGCGCCTATCTCGAGCGGAAGATCAACTCGGCGAGCGACTATACCGATTATGCCGAGGCCTATGACAATCTCTACGCCTCGGCCGGCGGCCTTGCCGGCTATTTCTATTACAAGGACAATGCCGGCAACGAGATCGTGCCGTCGCAATGGATCGTCGGCCGCGACCATTTCACCAAGGACAGCCAGGAGCTGAGGATCACCTCGCCGGCGGATTCGCGCCTGCGCTTCGTCGGCGGGCTGTTCTACCAGCGCCAGACCCACCTCATCCACCAGGATTATGAGGTTGCGGGGCTCGCCGCCAACCTCTCGGTCAACGGCTTCCCGGGCACGCTCTGGCTGACCCAGCAGGACCGCGTCGACCGCGATTATGCCGCGTTCGGCGAGGCGAGCTTCGACATCCTTTCGAACCTCACTTTGACCGGCGGCCTTCGCGGCTACAAATATGACAATTCGCTGATCGGCTTCTTCGGTTTCGGCCGCGATCCCAACGGGCCGCCGTTCAACGCGGCCGGAAGCTCGCGGACCGGAGTCGCCGGCTGCTACACGACGACCGGCCAGAGCCTGCGCGACAATCCGGGCGGCACCCTGCTCCCCGCCGCCGTGCCGGGCAGCCCCTGCACCGACCTCGCCACCTTCGTGGACGGCCATCTGGTCCCGAAATCGACCAAGGGCAGCGGCCTCACCCACCGCCTCAACCTCACCTGGAAGGTGACGCCCGACAAGATGCTCTACGCGACCTGGTCGAGCGGCTTCCGGCCCGGCGGCATCAACCGCCGCGGCACGCTTGCGCCTTACCAGGAGGACAAGCTCTTCAATTACGAAATCGGCTTCAAGACGAGCTGGCCCGGCCACCTCGTCCTCAACGGCGCGTTCTTCCTCCAGGATTGGAAGAAGTTCCAATTCTCCTTCCTCGGCCAGAACAGCTTTACCGAGATCCACAACGGCCCCGACGCGCGGATCAAGGGCGCCGAGCTCGATATCGACTGGCGGCCGGTCCACGGCTTCAGCCTGATCGCGAGCGGCGCTTATACCGACGCCAAGACCAAGCATAATCTGTGCGGCTTCGACGATCCGACCTTTGCCTGCACCCAGCCGGGGCCGGGCGGCGAGACGAACTATGTTTCGGCGCCCGCGGGCACCCGGCTGCCGGTGACGCCGCGCTTCAAGGTCGCCGGCACCGCCCGCTACGAATTCCCGGTCACCAGCGGCGGGACCAACGGCCATGTCCAGGCCGTCCTGACCCACCAGAGCTCGGCCGCGTCCGACATCAGGACCCTCATCTTCGCCCCGGGCACCGGCGCGGCGGAAAACCCCGCGGCACTGACCGGCCGCCTGCCCGCCTACACGATGGTCGACTTCGCAATCGGCCTCGACTGGCACCGCTTCACGGCCGAATTGTTCGTCGAGAATGCCTTCGACGAGCGCGCCGAGATCACCCGCTTCCAGGAATGCGGCCAATGCTTCCAGCGGCCCTATGCCGTCATCTATCGGCCGCGGACCGTCGGCGTCCGGCTGGGGACGAAATTCTAGGGCTCATTCGAAGGGAAGCGAAAGCAGCGCCGCAGGCCACCCTCGTCGCCAAGGGCTGCGATGAGGTGCACGTGATTGGGCATCAGGCAGTAGGCCCAGATATCTGCTCCCGCCCGCTCGGGCGCGTCTGTCAGCAGGTCGAGATACAGCGCATAATCGCCGTCCTACAAAAAGTCCGCTCACGCCGGTTCCCCGCTGCGTCACATGATGGGGAATGCCAGGGAGAACCAGGCGCGGCAGGCGAGATATGGCAACAGGGTATCGAACCCGCAAACAAGCCATTGCAGACCTATCTGCTGACCAACTAGAAGACGCACCTGTGGACAGCTTAGTTCATTAAGTGGTGTGGCCACCGCCCCCACCACGCGAATCTCCAAGCCTGATGGATTGGAATTCGCTCTTCCAAGACGGGAACCCTCAGAGCCCAAGAGGTCACTCAAACATTCACTCGGCAGTTGGCCGTCACTGATAGAGTTAAATATACTATGCTCGTAAGATTCTTCGTCAACAGCAGATAACCTTTCCAGATTGAGCGAGAAATCACCTCATTCCAAGCGCGCTTCTCATAGATTTATATGCAGTTACCTCAATCCCTCGACTGCTGCATGTAAGCACGAGCAGAGGAAGCCAAATTCGGATTCCGAAAACTACCGTTTAAGCGCTTTATTGAATTCAGTAGCCCCCGCATTGAATCCCTCACCTCTGTGACGTGACCCCAACCTGTCTTGATTCCCCCGCGACTCTCTAGCGGCCCCTACAAATCACCAAGTTTTCTATCCTTGGTTAACCACCGGACCCGCTTTGAGATCCAGGCGAACGCTGCGCAGAGGGCAAGGGTTGAAGTCCTTGCAACTTCGCCTCATCGGTAATTAGGGGTTACTGCACGTGTCACCGTAATCCGTAAATTAGATGTTACGTCCCGGGATTTGTGTCTTCGATTTAGCAATTATTGACATATTTCTAAAAGAATAGTTCTCTCATATCCGGAATTTTCTGCCTTAATTCTCCAGTTATTTAAAGAAGGAAATCGAAATATTAACGCACTCTCTACAGTGGCGAATCCATCATCCAGTTCACCACATGTAAGAACTTTATCTTCTGATATAAGTATTAAGAATATCTCATCATAGGTTATTTTATTAATTTTCTCACAAAAAATCTCCGTTATATTTCTGAATTCCAATATTTGAACGTTTCTCGATGTAAATTCATGTATCTTCTCTCCCTTAACAGAGAATCTGCGCTGGGAATTAGCAAATCCCAACCTTTCTTTAATAAACTTAGTGACCAAAGATATGATCATAAATTGCTTCCCCGATACGTTGCCCCACCATGCCTCCGCCTACACTGCCCGCGGTTGCTGCTACCGGGACTGTGACGACATCCGCTGGTCCTCCAAGAGACCCTAAGGCCGCTCCGCCTGCACCTCCTGCCGCACCTCCTCCAACTGCGCCGAGATCGCCTGCCAACGTCCTTCCTGGAGTATCAGAAGTAGCGACGTCTACGATTATGTAGGTTATTCCTAACAAGGCGATTCCTTTTCCAAGCCTTCCCAAGGTCCGAGCTGCCCCATTAACGCGTGCATTGGTGACATTCGCTCGACCAACTGATCCCGGCCGCGGCCCTAATCCCGGTCTCCTTGCCTCTATGGTCGCCCGCACTTCTCGTGGTGTATTAATGCGTGCTGTTTTTTTTGCAGCTGCACGACCCGCCGAATCATCTGGAGAAAGCGAGGCAACTCTTTGATTGTACTGTGCACGGGCTCTCTCAGATTGAATTCCAACTACTGCGGCCCGTGTTCCGCTCCCAATAGCGCCAGCCTTTGTTCGGTGATCGTCGCCGAATTCCCCTGAAGGATCCCGTCCGTCAACCGGATCATTCCCGACGTAAGCATATAGATTAACCTGATCCTTATATCCGATCGGATCTGTCTGGAGGAACCTGCCGAGCCGGCTCGAGTAGATGCGGGCCTTATAATAATAAAGCCCGAGGTCGGGAAGCCATACCTGTCCGGTATACTGGAACCGGCCCAGATTGGCTGCGGCGGGCACGCCCCACTCGTCATATTTATCGATCGCGAGCGCATTGCCGGAATCGTCGGCCACCGCTACGATCGAGCCCTGGTGATCGGCGTGGAGGAAGCGGCGAATCGTGCCGCCGGCATATTCATACCAGACCAGGGGGTCGTCCTCCTCGGTCCCATGAATGTAATTGCTCTGCACAACGCCGGCGGTGCTGAGCTCCTGTACCAGCTGATCGCCATCGTAGAGGAATTTCAGCGTGCCGCTGAGCGGCCCCGTATATTGCCACAACCGGCCCATCGGATCGTAAGAGAGGGTGACGCTCGTGGTGCCGGTGACTGACACCAGCCGGTTCTCGGCATCATATTTGTACGTGTTGGTCCCGTCCGAGCTGAGATTGCCGTTCGCATCGTAAGCGAACGTGGCGCCAGCGGCACTGGTATATTGGTTGAGCCCGTTAACCGCGTAGCTCTTCGTCCCCAGCACCTGCTCGGTATATTCCCAGCCGCTGTTGCTGCGTGTGCGCTGCACCATCTGCGAAGCGGGATTGTAACCGAACCCGAGCACCTGGTCGTTCACCGTGCCGGCGAGATCGTGCGTCATCGTCTGGAGACGCGAGGCACCGTCATAGGCATAGGTGGTCGACGAGTCCGCCGCGCCGGGGCCTTGGCCGAGCGACAAACGCCGGCCGATCTGATCGTAGGCAATGGTTGCGATGGCGGGCGTGGTCAGGCTTGTATCGTGGACGGCGCTCATCCGATCGAGCCCGTCATAGTCGAACCCGGCCCAATAGCCGGTGCCGCTAAGCGTAAGCCGATTGCCATCAGCATCATAGGTTGCGCTGAAAGTCCGGCTGGTCCCGTCCATGTTGGTCGCGAACGAAGTCAGCCGTCCGACATTGTCATAGACGTTGGTGATGCCGAGACCACTGGTCGAGCTGAACCGCGAATAAAGCAGCAGGCCACGATTGTCATAGCCCTGAAAGACCGTGTAGCCAACAACGCCGGTGGCCGAAACCGGCACGGTCTTAACAGACAGATGATTCAATGCATCATATTGGTAGGTGATGGTGGTGCCATCCCGCTTCCTGAGGCTCGTGCGGTTAATGCGATCGCCGTTCGCGTCATAGCCATAAGCTTCGAAGTCGGCGGCATTGGTTGACCCATGCGTGGTCAGCGACGGAAATGTCCATTTCACCTCGCGGTCGAACCCGTCATAGGCCATGGTTGCAAGATTGCCGTCGGCATCGGTAACGCTCGTCTGCTCGCCGTTCAGGCCATAGGTATAGGTGGCATAATCCTGCTGAAGCGTCGCCGGAAAACCGTTGGCCGTGGTGACGTTATAGGCTTTCTGCACCTTCAAAACCTGTCCGGCGGCATCATAAACATTGTGGGTGGCCCGGTCGGGACCGTTGCTCCCCGTGGTCTGAAGCGTGCAGGCGGAGGCCGGCAGCGACGACCATGTCGCGGGGTTCATCCGCACCGCGACGCAATCGACGCGGCCGACATTGTCATAGCTGGTCTGAGAGACCGTATTGATCGCGCCCGCGGCATTCTGCTTCTCACTCACAACGATAGGGCGGTCGAGCGAGTCGTAGGTGGTGTCCACCTCCTGTAATATTGTGAATCCGGTCCAGCTCGCTGGCGCGATTAACTCGCTCTGCCAGGTTGCAAGCTCGCCTTTCTCTACCTTGGTGAGCCGGCCGGCGGTATCATAGGTGCTGCGGGTCGCCATGTAATGAAGCGTTCCCGTGCTGTCGGGGTCGGGCTCGATAACGCCCGTGACCCGCCGATCGGCGTCATAACGATAGCCGGTGGTGAACGCCGACGGGCTGCTCTGCGCCTGCGCCTGGGTGGCGAGGCCGGCGCCGAGGCCGGCACCGAGGACGGTACCGATCAGAAAGAGAGATTTACGAAAGCCCATGATCCTGTTCCCTGCTGGCGCTGCTGTTCCGGTGGAGCGGTGCCTCTGTCTCATGGGCAGCTCGCCAGCCCGGCGCGGGGCTTCGTCTCGCTGATCTTGTTGCCGAGCGCGTCGTAGGTCGTGCAGCTGCGCAAGCTGAGCCCGCCCGAATCCACCACCGTACCGCGCAGGATCAGGTTGTTGGGCCCGGCATCGGGGCCATAATCATAGGTGGTGATCACCTCGTCGCCGACCGTGGCGCAGCCGGTGTTGGTCGAGTTGGGATTGCCGACCTTGCAGAAGCTCATCTGGGTGAGCACCCAGACCGGGCTCGCCGCATGGACGTAGCCACCCGCCCCGTTCGAGATCCAGGCGTAACGCTGCGCATAAGTGTAGCGCTTCTGCGGCGTAACGCCGTTCACGGCCGGATCGGTTTCCAGAGTGACGCCTCCATGGACGGGGTCGTAGGCGAAGGTCGTCGTGTGGCCGTTCGCGTCGGTGACGGTGAGCGGTTTGTCGGCCGAGGTCGGATGGGTGACATTATAGGTCGCCGACGTCACGAT
Source organism: Allosphingosinicella sp. (assembly GCA_036491055.1). Classification (GTDB taxonomy): domain Bacteria; phylum Pseudomonadota; class Alphaproteobacteria; order Sphingomonadales; family Sphingomonadaceae; genus Allosphingosinicella. Next base: position 2,125 of record DASXCT010000035.1, on the reverse strand, counting down.
ATCGGTAAGACCGGTTCCCGAGACGGCGTGCCGCACCACTTGGGTGATGTTGCGATTGCCGTCATAGGTGAGATCGGTCTCGATCCCCTCAGGATCGGTGAACGATTGAAGGAGGGTGACGAGGCAACCGCCATCCGGCGGCGGAAGCGACGCCTCGTTCGGATCGCAATAATCGCTCGTCGTCGTGCGGCCCAAGGGATCGGTGATGGAGACCGGGCCCGAGGTGAGCTGAAAGGCCATCGTTCCATTGTCGAAATTCTGAAAAGCGCAAGGGTGGTATATGCACTGATGGTTTCCCGGCACGCGGGGCATGTCGTAGGTAACCGCCGTCGTGCCCGCGGCATCGGTATAGGAGCCGCCGGCAATCGTTTGCGAGGGAACGCGGCCGGCATTGGTCAGCGGCGTCAGCGTCCAGAGATAGCTGTAACTGTGCCCGTCCGCGAAGCTTTGCGACGAGACGACCTCATAGCCGCCATCGTCTTCGTCCGCGCCGAGGCCGAGGCTGTTGGTCAGCCAGGGCGTGGACTGGCCCGGCTTGACGAAGCCCATCGTGTAGCTGGTCGCCGAGCCGGCATAGGTGTAGCCCCAGCTCGCGCCCGTCGCATCGGTGAAGCTGCTGAGTCGCGTGCCATTGAACGCGATGTAGCCGTAGGCGACGGTTGCGGCGGCGCCGCTCGGGCAAAGATGGTTGGACGGCATGACCGTCTGGGTCAGGTTCAGCACGCAGGCTTCCGTGAAGAAATTGCCGCCGGCGGCGCCGCCTTCGAGAACCATGCCATAGCCGCGCGAGCTGACGATGCTGCGAAGCCGCGCCTTGTCGGCACCCGTCCGGCTCGCATTATAATCGTAATCGAAGGTGAAGGTGGTGCCGTCCGCCTCGACGATCTGCGAAATCAGGGCGCAGACGCCGCCGGAGGGAGAGCCGGTTGCGAGGCAATCGCTGCCGCTGAGCGGCCGGAAGGTCGCGATCGTGCCGTCCTGGGCCGTGAAGGTGTAGGTGCCGGTCGCGCGGTCGCCGCTGACGGTAAGCTGCGCATAAGCGCCGTTCGAAAGCAGGGTATAGCCGCTGTCGGTGAAGAGCGAGTTGAACGTCTGCGAACGGCCGCCGAAATGGACGCTGGCCTGAAAGTCGGTGCCCGCTCCATTCTGATAATTGCCGTGGGTGATGTCGACGCGCTTGACCGTCAGCCCGATGTCCCAATTGTCGCTGAAATTGCCGAACGGCTGGTAGGTGTGCCACGGCGCCATTCCGATGCGCGTTAGGGCTATGCCGCCGCTCTCGTCGGTGCCGCCAATCACCAAATCCGTGTGCTTGTAGACATAGGCACCGGTGCGCATGTCGACGCCGGCGGGATTGACGGCGTATTTCTCGGCCGGTGTCGCGACGCTGATGCTCGTTTGCGCAAAGCCCGGATCGGTGAATCCAAGCATCGCCGCAGCCGCGAGCGCCAGAGCCTGTATCCTGCTCCTAATCGAAATCATCCTGTGACCTTCCGAATGAAAAATGTCTGCCGCGCCCGGATCAGAGGCCGCACGAGCCGCTGGCGATGTTGACGTTGAGGGTGCCGGTGGACGAGGCGCCGAGGCTGTCCTGGACCGTATAGGTCAGGCTCTCTGCGCCGGCGTGGAGGCCGGCATCATATTCGATCGTGGTGCTGCTGATGACGCTCGCCCCGCCCTTGGTCGCGGTCGAGACGGCGGTGACGGTCAGCGGATAATTGCCCTCGGGGTCGGTGTCGTTGGCGATGACGTTGATCGTGCCGGTTTGGCAGACCGCGACATTGAGCGTGTCCGGCTGCGTCACCGGCGGCTGGTTGGCCGGCGGTGGAGGCGGCGGCGGTGGGGGCGGAGGCGGTGTTGGCGGCGGTGGAGGCGGCGGTGGCGGCGGCGCCGGGCTGGTGCCGGTCCAATAGCTGGTTCGGTTGCCCGCCGGATCATAACTCACCGCCGTGCCCAGGCCGTTATTGACGTCGCCGGCGGTCGAGACGGCGACCAGCCGCCCGAGCGCGTCATACGTATAAGTGGTGGTGACGCCCGCCTGCGCTACGGTCGCGAGCGCAAACGAGGACGTCGCCAGAAGCAGCCTGGCGCCATAGTTCTTCACTTGTGATTCCCCTTCCTGAAC
>DASXCT010000034.1:0-73050 GCA_036491055.1 Allosphingosinicella sp. | reverse complement strand
GCGATGATCCCTGGCTCCACCACGGTTGAGGCCTGAGGGGCAACGGGCGACATCGCCGCCGCGCCGGGACGGGTGGCCACCCGTCCCGGCGCTCATCGCTTGAAAACGAACAAGCAACCACTTGTCCAGATACAAGGGGCAAGCTTGCTCGAACCGCCCCTCTACCGCGTTTCACGCGGTCCCCCTCCCCATCCGCTTCGCGGACAGGGAGGACTGGAGCGCTAAGCCCGCCGCGCGTCGTAGGGCGTGCCGTCCTTGTGGACATAGGTCCCTTCCGGCGTGAAGCACATGTCGATGTCGGGATAGTCGCCGCCCTCGCTCTTGCCCGCGCCGACGACGATGAAGACGCAATCCGTATCGCTCCTATTCTGGACATGGTGGCCGTTGCCGTCGTTCATCGGGAAAGCGGCGCAGTCACCGGGGCGAAGCACATGCTCGCCGTCATCGTCGACCAGCACGCCCTCGCCCGCGATCAGCACCAGGAATTCGTCCTCGCCTTGGTGCCAGTGGCGCTGCGACGACCAGGCGCCGGGCTTGAGCACGACGTGGCTGGCGCCGAAGGCGGTGAGGCCGCTCGTCGGCGCGAGGCGGCGATACCGGCGCTCCTGCATTTCCCGGTCGAAAGGCGCGGGATAGCCGGTGCGGTTGGTCTGCGCGATCGCGTCCACATCGATCTTCGGCATCTGCTCCCTCCCTGTGCAAGCCGGGCGCCGCTTGCTAGGCGACCGGCATGGTTCAATCAATCGATCCCGTCGACCTCGCCTCTCGCCTGATCGCCTGCCCCAGCGTCACGCCGCTGAGCGCGGGCGCGTTCGACGTGCTGGAAGCGGCGCTGAACCCGCTCGGCTTCGAGGTGCATCGCTTCGTCGCCGGCGCGGCGCCGGACGGGCCGGTCGAGAATCTGTTCGCGACGCGGGGCGGCGACGGCGGCACGCATTTCGGCTTTGCCGGCCATCTCGACGTCGTGCCGCCGGGCGAGGGCTGGGCGACCGATCCGTTCCGGCCGGAGGTGCGCGGCGGCCTGCTCCACGGGCGCGGCGTCGTCGACATGAAGGGTGGCATCGCCGCCTTCGTCGCCGCCTGCGCGGATCTGCGCGAGCATCGGGGCCGGATCAGCCTGATCGTCACCGGCGACGAGGAGGGCCCCGCAATCCACGGCACCCGCGCCCTGATGGCCTGGATGGCGGAGCGCAATATCAAGCCCGACATGATCCTGATCGGCGAGCCGACCTCGGAAAGCCGGCTCGGCGACGTGGTCAAGATCGGCCGGCGCGGCAGCGTCAACATGCGGATCATCGTCCCCGGTCTGCAGGGCCATGTCGCCTACCCGCACCGCGCCGACAATCCGGTGCCGAAGCTGGCGCGCATCGTCGCCGAGCTCGATTCGCTCCACCTCGACGACGGCAGCGAGACCTTCCAGCCCTCCAACCTCGAATTCACCGCGGTGGCGACGCCGACCCAGGCGACCAATGTCATCCCCGGCGCGGCGACGGCGCAGCTCAACATCCGCTTCAACAATCTCCAGCGCGGCGAGGAGCTGGTCGCGCGCGTCCGTGCAATCGCCGAGCGGGAAGCGCCGGAGGCGATCGTCGACGCGAAGATCTCCGGCGAGGCCTTCCTCACCCCGCCCGGCCGGCTCTACGAGATCGTCACCGACGCGATTCGCGCCGAAACCGGGATCGAGCCGGAGCTTTCCACCGCCGGCGGAACCTCGGACGGCCGCTTCCTGATCGCGCTCTGCCCGGTCGTCGATTTCGGCCTGCCCAACGCGACGATGCACAAATTGGACGAGGCCGCGTCGCTCGACGATATCCGGGCATTGCAACGTATTTACGCGCGGATCTTGAGAAATGCCCTGAGCTAGGAGCCCTGAGCTAGGAAGCGCGCGCCAGGCGCGGCGTGCGGAGCGCCTCGCTCGAGGCGCCGAACAGGCAGGCGCGCGAGCGGCCGCGCGCTTTCGCCTCGTACATGGCGAGGTCCGCCGCCTTCATCAGGTCGGTCAGCTCGGCGCCATGTTCGGGGCTGAGCGCGATTCCGATCGAGCCGCCGAGCCGCGAAACCTGGTCGGCGTGGCGGAAGGGCTCGGCGAGGGCGGCGAGCGCCCGGTCCGCGACCCGCTCCGCTTCGGCGCAAGAATGCACGCCCGGCAGCAACATGGTGAATTCGTCGCCGGCCAGTCGCGCGAGCAAAGGCGGCGCCGCATTGTCCGCCTCCGCCTTGACGACCACGCGCAGGCGATTGGCGACCATGATCAGGACCTGGTCGCCATGGGCATGGCCGAACTGGTCGTTCACGTCCTTGAAGCCGTCGAGGTCGATGAACAGCAAAGCGGCGCCCTCGCCCGGCTTGCGGGTCTTGAGCACTCGCTCCGCCTCGCGGCGGAAGTGGATGCGGTTGGGCAGGGCCGTCACCGGATCGTACATGGCGAGCGCATGGGCATCGTCGAGCGTCGAGCGCACCTGCTCGAACAGGGCGTCGACCGCCGCGGCAAGCGCCGGCACCTCGCGCCGAAGCATTTCGGGCGCCGGCGAAATGAGATCGCCATGGGCAACCGCGAGCAATCTTTCGCTGAGCGCCGCCATCGCCTGGGCCTGGGCGCTGTTGGGCCGTTCGGCGGCGAGCCGCACGACGGCAAGCGCGAACAGGCCGATGAAGAGCGAGGCGACGACCTGCTGGTCGATGGTCCCAAGGAGGAGGAAGCCGAGCAGGGTCAGGGCGCAGGCCGCGCCCCCGGCACAGAGGGACAGGAGTCGGTTGCTGATCATGCCGACGGTCTTGCGCATTTCGCCGGTTTCGCCCCCACGCCGCGCCCGAGGGCGCCAGTTGCGGGCAGGATAGGACCAACGGGGTTACGATTTGGTATTCAGTGCGTGGAAATTCAGAAGCTTGGCGTTCCTGCTCTGGGCCTGCGCAGCACGATATAGAGCGCGCCGAGCCCGCCGTGACGCGGATGGGCGTTGCGGACGGCGGCGATCCGGCCGGCATGGCGCGAGGCGGCGAGCCAGTCGCCGACCGCCGCGCGAATCGCGCCGCGCGTCGTTGGCGGCTCTGGCGGCCGCTCGGGCTTGGGCGGCTTGCCGGTGATCAGCAGGAGCAGGCGGGCATCCTCGCGGATCGCGCGCTCGAGCCTGCGGTCGAGGAGATCCCAGGCGGTGGCGAGATTGTGGCCGTGAAGGTCGAGGATCGCGTCGGGCTGGACGAGGCCGCGGGCGAGGCGGCGGTCCCAGCTCGCATCGAGGGTGACGCCGGGGGCGGCGGGACGGGATCGCGCCGGGGCGGCCGGCCTGGTTCGTGGCGCGGGTACGGACGGAGGTTTCGGCGGTGCTTCCACCGCATCGGCCGACACCGCGCGGGGTGCCAGGGGCCGGACGCTTGCGACCACCCGAGCCCACAAAGCCTCCTCCTCAGGGCTGAGGCGGCGCACCGAGCTTCGCCAAGGTCCCTTTGGGCACCAGGATCCAGGCGCTGCCCCGGCCCGACATGCCGCCGGCGATCCGCGCCGCCTCGTCGCCCGCGCCCCAGAAGGTATCGAAGCGATTCGGGCCCTTGATCGCGCCGCCCGTGTCCTGCGCCACCCAGAGGCCGTTCGCCTCCGGCCGGTCGAGCTGGAGCAGGACCGGCGCGCCCAAAGGCACGAATTTGGGATCGGCGGCGACGCTGGTGCGCGCCGTCACCGCGACGCCGAGCGCGCCCAGCGGCGGCCCGCTCAGCTCGCGGAAGAAGACGTAGCTCTTATTCTCGCGCATCAGCGCCTTGCCCCGGTCGGGATAAGCGTGGAGCCACGCGACGATGTCCTGCATGCTGAGATGGCCCGGCTGGAGCAGGCCGCGGTCGCGCATCAACTTGCCGATGCCGACATAGTCGCGGCCGTTCTGCGCCGCATAGCCGATCCGCATGATGCTGCCGTCGGGCAATAGCAGCCGCCCGGAGCCCTGGATCTGGAGGAAGAAGAGGTCGACCGAATCCTTCGCCCAGGCGATTTCGAGGCCGCGCCCGGCGAGCGCCCCGTCCTCGATCTCCGCCCGCTCATAATAAGGGACGACGATCCCATTCTCGATCCGGCCGCGGCGCGGCGTCCCCGTCGCCGCCGCGATCGCCGCATCCTGGACGACGAGGTCCGCCGGCGGGCCGTAGATCGGCACGTCATAGCCGGGAACATGGGTGCGCGCGCCGAGGATCTGGGGCTCGTAATAGCCCGTGGCGAAGGCGGCGCCGCCGCCGACGCGGACGAGCTCGAAAGTGCGATCGAAGAAACCGGCGGCGTCCGCATCGGCGCCGGCCGCGTCCGCGGCGGCGCAGGCGGCGGCCCAATCTTCGGGACGGGTGAGGCCGCTCGCATCCTGCCGGCGCATCAGCGCCGGACAGCTCAGCCTGAAGGCCTGGAGCGCGCGCAGGGCGGAATCGGGAGCGAGCGCCGGCAGCGCCGGCCCGGCGCTGACCCCCGCCGCGACCGCATCGGCGGGCGAAGGCGGCGGCTGAGGCGCGGGCGGGATCAGCCGCGCGCAGCTTGCGAGAAGGATCAGGACCGCGACAACGGCAAGGCCGCGCCAACCGGCTTCATGCCGCCTTTGCCCCGCCGATTCGCCGCCCGCCATATCGACGGGATAGCGCGGCGGGCCTGCGGCTGGAAAATCCTTTGTGGAGCGGCCTCAGGCGGCCTGGTCGGTCTCGACCAGCACCCAATTGGGATCCTGGCTCTTGAGGTCGCGGCGGAAGGTCCAGACGTCGTGGGTCGGGATGGCGTCGCTGAGCGTCCCGGCAACGACATGATTGTCCTTGTCGCGGGTAACGGCCGCGATGTCGGCGTCGAAGCGGATGTCGATCTCGGCGGTGCGGCCGGAAAGGCGGGCATCCTCGATCACAGTATGCTCGATCGCGACCAGCCGGTTTTCGAGCCGGTGGCCCTGGGCCTCGCGCTCGCCGATCGCCTCCTCGAACGCCTCGAGGACATGACCGCCGACGAGATGGCGCAATTCCTCGCGGTCGCCCTTCCAGAAGGCGTCGAGGATCATCCGATAGGCGGCCTGGGCGCCTTCGATGAAGCGGCCGACGTCGAAATTCGGATCGGCGCCGACGATCGCGCGCAGGCCCGGCGCCGCCGGCTCCTCGTAAACCAGGCCGGTCGTCTCGGGCCGCTCGTGGGCGACGTCCTGGACGGGCGCGGCAGGCTCGGCGGCGGAGGGCGATTCGGCGGGACGAAGGATCGGATGCTGCTCATGACCGGTCCTGCGACCGAGCACCGCATAGAGCCTCAGGCCCACGAAAAGGGCCACCAGGGCAAGCAGGACGATCTCTACGGTCACCACGTTCTCCGATACGCGAATGCGGTTAACATAAGCTCAGGATGGAAAGGATTCAAATGGCCGGAGGTTCCGTCCCCGCCGATGTTGCACGGTCCGGCCGCTCCTGCTACCCGCCCGCCCCATCCGGCCGCGCGTGCGGCCCATCCCGATAAAGGTAGGACAATGGCCGAAGAAGAAGGCTTGGGCGGCGAACAGCAGACGAACGGCGCGGACAATCAGCCGCAGGCCGGCATCATCTCCCAATATGTGAAGGATATGTCGTTCGAGAATCCGAACGCGCCCGCCGTCTTCCAGTGGCAGACCCAGCCCAAGATCGAGGTCGATTTCAACATCGGCGTCGGCCAGCTCGCCGACGAGGTCCACGAGGTCGCCCTCAGGGTCGAGGTGCGCGCCACCGCCGACGGCCAGACCGCCTTCGCCGTCGACCTGCTCTATGCCGGCCTCGTCGCGATGCGCAACGTACCGCCCGACCAGGTCCAGCCCTTCCTCCTCGCCGAGACGCCGCGAATCCTCTTCCCCTTCGCGCGCCAGATCATCTCGTCGACGGTGCAGGAAGGCGGCTTCCCGCCCTTGCTGCTCGAGCCGATCGACTTTCACGGCCTCTACCTCCAGCGCGCCGCGTCGGGCGAGCTCGGCCAAGGCGGCGAGCTGCCGGGCGAGACGACCGGCTTCGCCTGAGCGGATCAGAGATGGATCCACGACGCCCCTCCCCCTCGATGGGGGAGGTCGGACGGGGGTGTGTTGCGAGACCCACGCCGCCCGATGTCGAACCTCACCCTCCCCCGCCCCTCCCCATCGAGGGGAGGGGTTTCAACGGTCAGCTTGACGGCCAAGCCCCCGCTCGCGGACATAGCGGCATGAATCTCACCCGCGCGCTCGGATCGGTTGGCGGCATGACGCTGGCGAGCCGCATCCTCGCCCTCGTCCGCGACACGCTGCAGGCGACCTATGTCGGCGCGAATTTCGCGTCCGACGCCTTCCTCATCGCCTTCAGGCTGCCGAACATGTTCCGTGCCCTGTTCGCGGAGGGCGCCTTCTCGGCCGCCTTCATTCCGATGTTCAACCGCAAGGTCGGCGAGGCGGGGGAGCTGAACGCAGGTCTCGCCTTCGCCGAGCGGGCGCTGGCTCTGCTGTTCCCGATCCTGCTCCTGGCGACGATCGTGATGCTCATCGGCGCCTGGCCGCTCACCTGGCTGTTGTCGCTCGGCTTCAAGGCCCAGCACCCGACCCACGAGCAATTCGCATTCGCGGTTCTGCTCTCGCGATTCACCATCCCCTATCTGATGCTGATCTCGCTCGCCTCGCTGCTCGGCGGCATCCTCAACTCGCTCGACAAATTCTGGGTCAATGCGGCGGCGCCGATCCTGCTCAACATCTCGATGGTCGCGGCGCTCTGGTTCTTCCACGGCCACGGCCCCGATGCGGCCTATCATACCGCGCGCATGCAGGCGATTTCGGTCACGGTCGGCGGCGTTCTTCAGCTTGCCTGGCTGATGATTGCTTGCCGGCAGGTCGGCGTCAGCATGAGGCTCAGGATACCCAAGCTCGACGACGACGTCCGCCGGCTGCTGAAGCTGATCCTGCCCGCTGCGACCGGCGCCGGCGCCGCGCAGATCAACCTCGCCATCTCGAGCGCGCTCGCCGCCGGTTTCCTCGACAAGGGATCGGTCTCCTACATCTATTACGCCGACCGGCTGGACCAGCTGCCGCTCGGCCTGATCGGGATCGGCCTCGGCACCGTGCTGCTGCCGACGGTCTCGCGCCTGCTCGGCACGGGCCGCGAGGCGGACGCGATGGACACTCAGAATCGCGGGATCGAGCTTGCCCTCTTCCTCACCCTGCCGGCGACCGCCGCCTTCATCTTCGGTGCGGAGCCGATCGTGCGAGGCCTGTTCCAGCATGGCGCGTTCAAGGCCACCGACTCCGTGCGCTGCGCCTGGGCGCTGAGCGGATTCTCGATCGGCCTGCCCTCCTACGTGCTGGTCAAGGTGCTGACCCCCGGCTTCTACGCCCGCGCCGACACGCGGACTCCGGTGCGGCTCGCAATCTATTCGATCGCGGTGAACATCGTCGGCAACCTGATCCTGATTCCGTCGCTGGCGCTGATCCATATGGGCCAGGTCGGCCCGCCTCTCGCGACCGCCATCTCCTCGACGATCAACGTCATCATGCTTTACCGCGTCCTGCACCAGCGCGGGCATCTGACCGCCGACCGCCAGCTTCGCCGGCGCCTGCCGCGGCTCGCGCTCGCGTCGCTGATCATGGGCGCGCTGATCCTGTTCCTGCACCCTTTGGTCGATCCGTACCTGACCCAGTCGCTGATCGCGCGGGGGCTGGCGCTGCTGGTGCTCGTCGGGGCGGGCGTGACGATCTACGGCCTCGCCTGCTTCCTGACCGGCGCCTTCGCGCTCGACGACGTCAAATTGCTGCTCCGCCGCCGCGAGCGACCCACCTAGCGCCGCACTAGGAAGGCGCCCGCAAGGACGAGCAAAACGCCGGTCACGCGCATCGCGCTGATGTCGACGCGCGGCACGCCGAAGGCGCCGAGTCGGTCGAGGATCAGGGCCATGATCAGCTGACCGGCAATGGCGACCATCAGGAAATAGGTGACCCCCATGCGCGGCGCGGCGAAGGCGGCGACGGCGACGAAGACGGCGCCGTAGAGGCCGCCGACCCACGCATACCAGGGGAGAGCCCTGACCGCCCCCGCGCCGGGCCGGACACCGAGCGCCAGCGCGACGGCGGCGAGCGCGATGCTTCCGACCAGGAAGGAGATCAGGGCGGCATTGACCGGCGAGCCCAGGCCGCGCGCGAGCAAGGCGTTGGTCGGCGCCTGGACGGCGATGAACATGCCGGCGACGAAGGCGCCGATCATGGCGGGCAGGAGCAATGCGCCCATCGCCGCCGCGCCTTTGCGTTTCAGCTTTCGAGCTGCCGGGTCAGCAGGCGGATGTCGGCGTCGAGCTCGGCATCCTGGGCCCGCAATTTCTCGATCTGGCGGACCGCGTGGATCACGGTCGTATGGTCGCGGCCGCCGAAGCGCCGGCCGATCTCGGGAAGCGAGCGCGGGGTCAATTGCTTGGAAAGATACATGGCGACCTGGCGCGGCCGCGCGACCTCGCGGGCGCGGCGGGCCGAGGTCATCTCCGCCTTGCGGATTCGATAATGTTCGGAAACCCGGCTCTGGATCTCGTCGATCGAGATGCGGCGCTGGTTGGCGCGAAGCGTCGAGGCGAGCACCTCGCCGACGAAATCGAGGTCGATCACTCGATTCTGCATCGAGGCATAAGCGGCGATCCGATTGAGCGCCCCTTCCAGCTCGCGCACGTTCGAGCTGATGCGCTTGGCGAGGAACTGGATGACGTCATCCGGCACGGTCACATCGGGAAGCGTTTCAAGCTTCTTGATGATGATGTTGAGACGCAGCTCGAGGTCGGGGGCGTTGATGTCGGCGACCAAGCCCCAGGAGAGGCGCGACAGGATGCGCGGCTCGAGCCCGTCCAGATCCTGCGGCGCGCGGTCGGAGCTGATCACGAATCGGCGGCCGGCCGAAATGATCTCGTTCATCGTGTGGAAGAATTCTTCCTGGGTCGATTCCTTGCCCGCGATGAACTGGACGTCGTCGATCATCAGCAGATCGGCCGAGCGGAGCTGCTGCTTGAAGCGGATCGTGTCGTTGGCGCGCAAGGCGGCGAGGAATTCGACGGTGAAGCGCTCCGCCGACATGTAGATGATCCTGGCCCGCGGATTGAGGCGGTGGAATTCGTGGCCCATGGCGTGGAGCAAATGGGTCTTGCCGCGGCCGGTCCCGCCATGGAGGAAGAGCGGGTTGAAGGCGACCTTCGCGGCCGTGGTCAGCGTGCGGGCGGCGCTGTAGGCGACCTCGTTCGCCTTGCCGACGACGAAATTCTCGAACCGGTAGCGCGGCTCCAGCGCGACGGCGTAGAGGCCGTCTTTGGCCTGGGCCGGCTCTTCGCGATGCGCCGGGGCGGGAATCTCGACCACCGCGGCGGTCTTCGGCGCGGCCGGGCCGACTCCGATCCGGATATGGCGGACCGCCGGGCAGGCCGCGCGCCAGGCGAGGGCGAGCCGCTCCGCGAAATGGGTCTGGACCCAGTCCGCCATGAATTGGGAGGGAAGCTCGAGGCGGAGCGTGGCGCCGTCCGAATCGAAATTGCCGAGCGCGATCGGCCGCAGCCAGCCGTCGAAGGTCCGGGCGCCGCAATCGCGTCGGAGGCCTGCGCGAATCGTCTCCCAGACCGCCTGGAGCCGGGGGGCTCCCAATTCGGCATCGAGGGTCGCGATGTCGCGGGTCGCCGGTTCAAAAGACACGAAGCTGCCCCTCCTCTCTGGACCCTTTCCCCGGGCCCCGTTTCGAGCAAATCTCTCCCGAGCACGGCTACGCCCCCGGGCAGCGCCGATTCGGAAAATCGCTCTGGTTTTGTGCGTCCGGCAGGAGATTCGCCCAGCCGGAAAGTCCTTTTAGGAACGGTGCGGCGCGCCGATCAAGGCCCGAATGTTACAAATTTTTGAAATAAATTCATTGACAACGTATTTCTGGGATATCCGGAGAAAACGGCGGAAATCCGCCATTTCCACAGTCGGGGGCGCGCGCGAATCGCGGGAAATCCTGGACTTTCGCGATCCGTTCCTCCCAAGAAACGAAAGCGGCCCGCCGGGCGTGCCGGCAGGCCTCTTTCAAGCCTTTGAAAGGGCTTAGCGGACGCGCTTAAGCGAGCGCCGCGATCCGGCGCGTGAGACGCGAAAATTTCCGCGCCGCGGTATTTTTGTGAAGGACGCCTGACGAAACGCCGCGGCCGAGCTCCGGCTGGACTTTCTCGAGCGCCGCGAGCGCCTGCTTCTTGTCGCCGGCCGCGATCGCCGACTCGACCTGCTTGACGAAGGTGCGGATGCGGCTGACGCGGGTGCGGTTGATGTCCGCGCGGCGCTGGTTGCGGCGGATGCGTTTCTTTGCCTGCGGCGTGTTCGCCATCGAAATGCCTCTTGATTCTCAAATGAAAAGGGCGCGGCACTGCCGCCGCACCCGCTCGCGCCGGGCTCTACGCAAGCCGTGCGCCGAGGTCAACATCAGGAACGCTGGCAGCGCGGACAGAAAAAGGTCGAGCGGCCCGAGTCGGTCCGGCGGCGAATCATTGTCCCGCAGGCGGGGCACGGCGCGCCCTCCCTCCCATAGACGCGCCATTGCTTCGAGAAATAGCCGAGCTCGCCCGACGGCCGCGCATAATTGCGCAGCGACGAGCCGCCCGCTTCGAGCGCGGCCAGCAGGACCGCCTTGATCGCTTCGACCAGGCGTTGGAGGCGTTCATGCGAGATGCGGCCGCCCGCGCGTCCCGGCGCGATCTTCGCCAGATGCAGCGCCTCGCAGACATAGATGTTGCCGAGGCCGGCGACGATCCTCTGGTCGAGAAGCAAGGCCTTGATCGGCGCGCCGCGGCGGTCGAGCGCGGCAATGAGATAATCCGCGGTGAAATCCTTGCCGAGCGGCTCGGGCCCCATGGCGGCGAAAGGCGGCCAGGCGGCGAGCGAGTCGGTCGGCACCAGATCGACCGAGCCGAAGCGGCGCGGATCGTTCAGCGCCAATATCCGCCCCTCGTCGGTCTCGAGCAGCAGATGGTCGTGCGGACCGGGCATTGCGGGGTCGATCCGCCAGCTCCCCGACATGCCGAGATGGAAGACCATCGTGTCGCCGCGGTCGGTGTGGACCAGCCCGTATTTGGCCCGCCGGCCGAGGCCGGTGACGGTCGCGCCGGTCAGCCTCTGGCGAAGGTCGGGCGGGAAAGCGCGGCGCAGGTCGGCGCGCCGCGCCTCGACCCGGACGAGGCGATGCCCCTCCAGCACCGGCGCGAGGCCCTGCACAATCGTCTCGACCTCGGGAAGCTCAGGCATGGAAGAAGATCACCGAATCTGCGCCAATATCGAAAGTGCGAACTCGGCCAACCCCTGCTAGAGCGCCGCGCGATGGACAAGGTTTCTTTCGGCTTCGAGGCGGTTTCGCCCGACGAGAAGACAAAGCGGGTCGGCCGCGTCTTCTCCGGCGTGGCCCGCCGCTACGATCTGATGAACGACCTGATGTCGGGCGGAATGCACCGGCTGTGGAAGGGCCATTTCGTACGCCGGGTGCGGCCGCGGCGCGGCGAGGAAATCCTCGACATGGCCGGCGGCACCGGCGACATCGCCTTCCGCCTCGCCGAAAGCGGCGCGCGCGTGACAATCGCCGACATCAATCCCGAGATGCTCGCGGTCGGGCGCGAGCGGGCCGGCAAGCGCGGCATCGAAGGCCTCGCCTGGTCGGAGCAGAATGCCGAGCAACTCGACTTCGCCGACAACGGGTTCGACGCTTACACGATCGCCTTCGGCATCAGGAACGTCACCCATATCGACCGCGCGCTGGCCGAGGCGCATCGCGTGCTGAAGCTCGGCGGCCGCTTCTTCTGCCTCGAATTCTCGGCGACGAATTGGCCGGGCTTCGCCACGCTCTATGAAACCTATTCGATGAATGTCGTACCGAAGATCGGCCGCGCGGTCGCGCAGGACGAGGACAGCTATCGCTATCTCGTCGAATCGATCCGCCGCTTCCCGCCGATGGAAAGGTTCAGCGCGATGATCCGCGTGGCCGGCTTCGCCCAGGTCAGGACCGAGCCGATCCTCGGCGGGCTCGTCGCCATCCACAGCGGCTGGAAAGTCTGATTTGACGAGCGCTCCCGATCATGCGGCACCGGCCCGCTCCCCCACCCGGCCCCCCATGCCAGGGTATGCTATTGGGGGGCCGGGTGGGGGAGCGGGCCGGTGCGGTCTGCGGACCGAGAGGTCTGCAACATGACCAAAACCATCATCCACATCTGGCGGCTCCTCAAATGGGGTCGGGTGCTGGCGCGGCACGGCGCGCTGCGCGGAATCGAGCGCGACCCCAACACGCCGCCCCCGGTCCGCCGCCTCGCCCGCCTCGCCCGGTTCGGCGCTCGGGTGCCGAAGGTGCCGACCTATGCCGAAGCCTTCCAGGAGATCGGCCCGGCCGCGATCAAGTTCGGTCAGGCGCTCGCCACTCGGCCGGACCTCGTCGGACCGGAGGCCGCGCGCGACCTCCAATTGCTCCAGGATTCGCTGCCGCCGGCCCGGTTCGAGGACGTGCGCGCCGCGATCGAGCTCGGGCTGGAAAAGCCACTCGACGAGATTTTCTCCGAGATCGATCCGGAGCCGGTCGGCGCCGCCTCGATCGCCCAGGTCCACCGCGCAATCACCACCGACGGCAGGCAGGTCGCGGTCAAGGTGCTGCGCCCGCATATCGAGGAGGATTTCGCCCGCGCGATCGAGACCTATGAATGGGCGGCGGCGCAGGTCGAGGCGATGGGCGGCGAGGCGGCGCGCCTCCGGCCGCGCATGGTCGTCGCCCATTTCAAGCAATGGACGTCGCGCGAGCTGGATTTGAGGCGCGAGGCGGCCTCGGCCTCCGAGCTGCGCGAGAATCTGGTCGCCGAGAGCGGCTTCTTCGTCCCCGCCATCGACTGGACGCGCACGTCGCGGCGGGTGATGACGCTCGAATGGATCGAGGGCATCAAGCTCACCGACCACAAGGCCCTGGTCGCGGCCGGCCACGATCTGAAGGCGCTGGCGGCGATCCTGGTCCGCGCCTTCCTGCGCCAGGCGGTGATCGACGGCTTCTTCCACGCCGATCTCCACCAGGGCAATCTGTTCGCGCTTCCCGACGGCCGGCTCGCCGCGATCGACTTCGGGATCATGGGCCGGATCGACCGGCAGGCGCGCCTGTGGCTCGCCGAGATCCTCTACGGCCTCATCACCGGCAATTATAACCGCGTCGCCGAGATTCATTTCGAGGCGCAATATGTTCCCCGCCACCACAATGTGGCGGAGTTCGCGACCGCCTTGCGCGCCGCCGGCGAGCCGATCCGCGGCCTTCCGGTCAAGGAGATCTCGATCGGGCAGATGCTCGACAGCCTGTTCGCGATCACCCGCGATTTCGACATGCCGACCCAGCCGCACCTCCTCCTCCTCCAGAAGACGATGGTGATGGAGGAAGGCGTCGCCCATTCGCTCGATCCCGACATCAACATGTGGGAGACGGCCGAGCCCTTCCTCGGCGAATGGATCCGAAGCGAGCTCGGGCCCGAAGCCGCGGTCGCCGACCGGCTGGTCCGCGACGTCCGCACCCTCGCCCGCCTGCCCGAGCTGATCCGCCGCATCGATCATTATTACCCGCCGCCCGGCGCCGCCCCGCCGGCCCCGCCTTTGCCCGACGTGATGGTCGTCCAGCCGCGCCATTACGGACGGTACATCCTCACCGCCCTCTTCTCGGCCGCCGCTGGCGCGGCCGCGATGTGGCTCCTACATTGAGCGCATGCGGGGCAGAAGCATCCTGCTGATCGTCGGCGGCGGCATCGCGGCCTACAAGGCGTGCGAGCTGATCCGGCTGTTGCGCAAGCAAGGCGCGAGCGTGCGCTGCGTGCTGACCGAAGGCGGCGCGCGGTTCATCACGCCGATGACACTCGCCGCTTTGTCCGAGCAGCCGGTCCATACCAGCCTCTGGGACCTCGAGGACGAGGCGGAGATGGGTCATATCCAGCTCAGCCGCGAGGCGGACCTGGTCGTGGTCTGTCCGGCGACGGCCGATCTGCTGGCGAAGATGGCGGCGGGCATCGCCGACGATCTCGCCACCACCCTGTTGCTCGCCACCGACAAGAAGGTGCTCGCCGCGCCGGCGATGAACGTGCGGATGTGGCAGCATGAAGCGACGAAGCGCAATGTCGCGCGGCTGCGCGAGGACGGGGTGGCGGTGATCGAGCCCGACGAGGGCGAGATGGCGTGCGGCGAATATGGGCCGGGGCGGCTGCCGGAGCCGGAGACGATTGTCGGCGAGATCGCCAAGCTCCTCCCCGGGACGGGGAGGGAGACCGCGCGTAGCGCGGTGGAGGGGGTTCCGCGCGTGGTACAGCCCCCCCTCCACCAGCCTGCGGCTGGTCCCCCTCCCCGTCCCGGGGAGGATTTAGCGGGCCGCCATGTCGTCATCACCGCGGGCCCGACGCAGGAGCCGATCGATCCGGTCCGCGTCATCGCCAACCGCTCTTCCGGCAAGCAGGGTTTTGCTATCGCCGAGGCGCTGGCCGATCTCGGCGCCGAGGTGACCCTGATCGCCGGCCCCGTCTCCCTGCCGACCCCGCCCGGCATTCGGCGCGTGGATGTCGAGACCGCCCAGCAAATGGCCGACGCCGTCGACGCCGCCCTTCCCGCCGACGCCGCGATCCTCGTCGCGGCGGTGGCGGACTGGCGGGTCGAGCCTTCGTCCTCGAAGCTCAAGAAAGCCGATGGGCCGCCGGAACTTCGTTGGACGGAAAATCCGGACATCCTTGCCCGCCTCGCCGCCTCGCCGCGCCGGCCGCGTCTGCTGATCGGGTTCGCGGCGGAGACCGAAAGCGTCGTCGAACAGGCCAAGGCCAAGCGCGCGCGCAAAGGCAGCGACTGGATCCTCGCCAACGACGTTTCGGGCGACGTGATGGGCGGCGAGGCGAACGAAGTGCATCTCGTCACCGCCGACGGCGTCGAGAGCTGGAGCCGCGCCTCCAAGGCCGAGATCGCGCGGCGGCTCGCGAAGAGAATCGCCGATGCCCTCGATTGACATCGCGCTGACGCGCCTGCCGCACGGCGAGGGCCTCCCCCTCCCCACTTATGCGACCGAGCATGCCGCCGGCCTCGATCTGGTCGCGGCGGAGAGCCTGGTGCTGGCGCCCGGCGCCCGCCACGCCGTCGCCACCGGCTTCGCGATCGCCATTCCGCACGGCTATGAGGTCCAGGTGCGGCCGCGCTCGGGCCTGGCGCTCAAACACGGCATCACCTGCCTCAACACGCCCGGCACGATCGACAGCGACTATCGCGGCGAGGTCAAGGTGATCCTCGCCAATCTCGGCGACGCGCCGTTCGAGATCGTCCGCGGCGAGCGCATCGCGCAGCTCGTGCCGGCGCCGGTCCAGCGCGCCGCCTTCGTCGAGGTCGACAGGCTCGATGAAACGCAGCGCGGCAGCGGCGGCTTCGGCTCGACCGGGGTTTAGCGGTCGGCGAATTTCCCTGTTGCTTTGACGGGCGAACGGGAGGAAAAACCGGCAAAGGCTCTTGAACCAGGGGAGGAAATCATGCTGGTTTCGATATTTGCCGCGGCGCTGCTGGCCACCGCGCCGACGTCCGAGCTCAAGGTCGATGTCGGCCACGCCGATTGGCGCGCCTTGCCGGCGCTCAAGCAGGTGAATCGCGCTTTGCCGACGCCGGAGATGGTCCAGAAGGTCGAGCAGATGCTGGTCAGCGGCGACTGCCATATCCGCGGCCAGTCGCCGGCCCGCTTCGACATCACCGTGCCTTATGCCGTCCAGGTGAATCCGGACGGCACCGCCAGCCATGTCGTCGTCGGCGAGATGGGCTGCCCGGCGCTCGAATCCTATGCCGGCCTGATCGTACTCGAGCTGGCCCGCCAGGGCGATTTCCACGCCAGCGCGGCCGGCGAGCCCAAATGGTATGCGAGCTCGCTGAACTTCAACGAGCAGTGACGCTCAGCGAGCGGCAGCTCGACCGCTACGCAAGGCATATCGTCCTCCGGGAGATTGGCGGCGAAGGCCAGCGACGGCTGCTGTCGGCTTCGGTCGCGATCGTCGGCGCCGGCGGGATCGGGGCGCCGGCCGTCCAATATCTCGCCGCCGCCGGGATCGGCCGCCTTCGGGTGATCGACGACGATCTCGTGTCGCTCGACAATCTGCAGCGCCAGATCCTGTTCGGCGCCGCCGATATCGGCCGCCCCAAGGTCGAGGTCGTGCGCGAGCGGGTCGCGAGCCTCAACGAGGACGTCGTCTTCGAAGGCGTCCGGGCGCGGCTCGGGCCGGATAATGCCGCCGCCCTCCTCGGCGGAATCGACGTGGTCGTGGACGGCAGCGACAATTTCGCGACCCGCCTTGCCGTCTCCGATGCCTGCACGAGGGCCCATATCCCGCTGGTCTCGGCCGCGGTCGGCCGCTTCCAGGCGCAGATCGGCACCTTCCGCGGCTGGGAGGAGGGCCGCCCCTGCTATCGCTGCTTCGTCGGCGACGCCTTCGACGCCGAGGATTGCGACAATTGCGCCGAATTGGGCGTGCTCGGCGCGATGACCGGAATCGCCGGCAGCTTCGCCGCTCTGGAGGCGATTCGCGCGATTGCCGGCTTCGGCACCAGCTTCGAGGGGGACCCGGGCGGCAAGCTCCACATTTTCGACGGCCTCGCGCCCGCGCTGCGGACGATCCGGATCGTCAAGGATCCGGCCTGCTCCGCTTGCGGTCAGATGGAGATCCAGTCGAGCGCGTCACGCAGCTCCAGATAGGCGAGCAGGAACAAGGCGCTTCCGAGCACCAGGTCGAAGGCGCGGACCGGCCGCAGCCGCTCGCCGCGCGGGCGGTGGAAGCTGAGGTCGAACATGGTCGCGAGCACGATCCAGCCGCCGCTGAGGCCGGCGAGGCAGGCGGTGAGGACGAACGGCCAGGTGACGAGGCTGTCCGGCCCGAGGAACGGCCACAGGACCAAAGCGAGCAGGCCCAAGGTCGCGCCGACCCCGACCGCGCGGCCGAGCGTCCAGCGGCGCATCAGCCTTTCTTCTTCGCCGGCGCCTTCTTCGCGGCCTTTCGGTCGGGCGCCTTGCGCGCCGGCGCGCGGCGGCCCTTCTTCGACGGCCCCCTGGCGGCGCGTTCGTCGATGAGCTGCGCCGCTTCCTCGAGGGTCAGCCCGTCCGGCGCGATCGATTTCGGCAGGGTCGCATTGGTCGTGCCGTCGGTGACATAAGGGCCGAACCGGCCCTCCATCAGCCTGATCTCGGCCTCGGTGCGCGGATGGGGCCCAAGCACCTTCAGCGGCTCGCGCGAACCGGAGCGCGCGCGTCCGCCGCCGCGCTCGGCATCGGCCAGCTTCGCCACCGCGGCGTTCATCCCGGTCTCGAACACTTCGGCGGTCGCGCCGAGCTTCGCATATTTGCCGTCATGAGCGAGATAGGGGCCGTAGCGGCCGATCGCGGCGGTGATCGGCTTGCCCGTCTCCGGGTGCATGCCGATCGCGCGCGGCAGCGACAGCAGCCGGACGGCGAGATCGAGGTCGAGCGGCCCCGCATCCTTGGGGATCGAGGCACGCTTCGCCTCCTTGCCAGACTTCATCTCGACATAGGCGCCGAAACGGCCGGTCTTGCGGAATATCTCCTCGCTTGTCTCGGGATGGCGGCCGAGGCTTTCCGGTCCCTCGTCGCCGCCCTCGCCGTCGCCCTGGCCGAAGCGGCGGGTGTAGCGGCATTCGGGATAATTGGAGCAGGCGACGAAGGCGCCGAACCGCCCGCCCCGCAGCGACAGCCGCCCTTCTCCGCAGGCCGGGCAGAGCCGCGGGTCGGTGCCGTCGCCTTTGTCCGGGAACAGCCAGGGCGCGAGGAAATCGTCGAGCGCGGCGGTGATCTCGGAGGGCTTGCGCTCCATGATCTCGACCGTCTTCGGCTTGAAGTCGCGCCAGAAGGCTTCGAGCACCTTCTGCCAGTCGATCCGGCCGCCGGAAATGTCGTCGAGCTCGTCCTCGAGATGGGCGGTGAAATCGTAGGAGACGTAGCGCTCGAAGAAACGCTCCAGAAAGGCGGTGACCAGCCGCCCGCTCTCCTCGGGGAGGAAGCGGTTCGTCTCCAGCCGGACGTAATCGCGGTCCTTCAGCGTCTGCAGCACCGAGGCGTAGGTGGAGGGGCGGCCGATGCCGAGCTCCTCCATCTTCTTGACCAGGCTGGCTTCGGAGTAACGCGGCGGCGGCTGGGTGAAATGCTGTTCGGCCACCACCTTCTTCTTCGCCGGAACGTCGCCCTCGCGCAGCCGCGGCAGCCGGCGGCTTTCCTCATCGTCACCGGCGTCGGCATTTTTGCCGGAGCCGCGCGAAGACTCATCGTCTTTTCCCTCCTCGTAGAGAGCGAGGAAGCCCGGGAAGAGCATGACCTGGCCGGTCGCCCGCAGCCCATGCTGGCCAGTGCCGTCGGCGAGCTCGGCGACGGTCCGCTCGAGCCGCGCCGAGGCCATCTGGCTGGCGAGCGCGCGCTTCCAGATCAATTCGTAGAGCCGGCCATGGTCGCCCGATCCGGCCCGCTGGCGCCCGAAATCGGTCGGCCGGATCGCTTCATGCGCTTCCTGCGCATTCTTAGCCTTGGTCTCGTAATGGCGCGGCCGGTCGGGGACGTAACCGGCATCGTAGCGGTCGGCCACCGCCTTGCGCGCGGCGGAAATCGCCTCCGGCGCCATCTGGACGCCGTCGGTCCGCATATAGGTGATCGCGCCATCCTCGTAGAGCGTCTGGGCGAGCCGCATCGTGTGGCTTGCCGAGAAACCGAGCTTGCGCGCCGCCTCCTGCTGCAGGGTCGAGGTGGTGAAGGGCGGCGGCGGATTGCGAAGCTGCGGCCTGGTCTCGACCGAGGCCACGGTGAAGCGGCCCGCCTCGACCGCCGCCTTCGCGGCCTGGGCAATGCCTTCGTCGCCGATCGACAGGCGCTCGACCTTCTGACCCCGGTAGCGGACGAGACGGGCGAGGAATTCCTGCCCGTCCGCCTCCATCAAGGCCTCGACGCTCCAATATTCCCGCGGGCGGAAGGTTTCGATCTCGCGCTCGCGATCGACGACCAGGCGAAGCGCCACCGACTGGACGCGGCCGGCCGACCTGGCGCCGGGCAGCTTGCGCCAGAGCACCGGCGAGAGGGTGAAGCCGACCAGATAATCGAGCGCGCGGCGGGCGCGATAGGCGTCGATCAGATCCTCGTCGAGGCCGCGCGGCCGTTTCATCGCCTCGGTCACCGCCGACTTGGTGATCGCGTTGAACGTCACCCGCGCGACGTCGGCGGGGAGCGCGCGGCGCTTCCTCAGCACTTCCTGGACGTGCCAGCTGATCGCTTCGCCCTCGCGGTCGGGGTCGGTGGCGAGGATCAGGGCATCGGCCTTCTTCGCCTCGTCGGTGATCGCCTTGAGCTGCCGCGCCTTGTCCGGATAGGTCTCCCACTCCATCGCGAAGCCTGCGTCCGGATCGACCGAGCCGTCTTTGGCCGGCAGGTCGCGGACATGGCCGTAGGAGGCGAGCACGCGGTAACCGCGGCCCAGATATTGTTCGATGGTCTTCGCCTTGGCGGGCGATTCGACGATGACGAGCTTCAAGAGAGGTTCTCACGCATACGCGCGAAAATGGTGAGACGGACCGCGCCGCGTCAAGCGTTCGATCCGCCGAAGCTGGCGGGACGCGCCGGGCAATGGCATAGGGCCGGCATGTCCAGCCTCCAGCCGACGCTCGACCAGGCCTTCGATCTGTCCCGGGCGGGACGGAATGACGAGGCCGTGCAGTTGCTCGGCCGGCTCGCCGCGCAGGGCAATTCCGACGCCCTCTGGATTCTCGGCGACGTCTATTGGCGCGGGCAGCTCGTGCCGGCCGACATGGTGCGCGGGTTCGATCTGATGCGGCGCGCGGCGGATCTCGGCCATCCGACCGCGACCCGCGCCTACACCAACCTGCTCGCCAGCGGCGCCGCCGGTCCGCGCGACTGGCCCAAGGCCCTCGCCCGGCTCGCCGTGGAGGCGCGCGAAGATGGACGGCGCGCGCAGATGCTGGCTTTGATCGGGCAGATGGATCTCGATCCCGAGGGCAATCCGCGGAGCCTGCCCGAACCGCAGATCGTCAGCGAATCGCCCTCCATCCATTTGTTTCCCGGCCTCTTCTCCACGGCCGAATGCGATTATCTGGTCGCGGTCGCGGAGCCGACGTTCGAGCCGTCTTTGGTCGCCGATCCGGCCGGCGACCGCCCCGATCCGATCCGCACCTCCGACGGCTCCCCAATGCACTGGCTGGTCGAGGATCCCGCGATCCACGCCCTCAACCGCCGGATCGCCGCGGCCAGCGGCACCGCCTGGGAGCAGGGCGAGCCTTTGCTGATCCTTCGCTATTCACCGGGCCAGCAATATCGCAGCCATTTCGATTACGTGCCCGGCCTCGCCAACCAGCGCATCAAGACCGCCCTCATCTATCTCAACACCGGCTATGAGGGCGGCCAGACCCAGTTCGTGAAGGCCGGCCTGATGGTGAACGCCCGCAAGGGCAATGGCATCGTGTTCCGCAACATCCTGGCCAACGGCCGGGCCGACCCGATGTCCGAACATGCCGGGCTGCCGGTCACGCGCGGCGTCAAATATCTCGCCAGCCGCTGGATCCACGAACGCCGCCACACCGCCTGAGCGGGATCAGCCGGCCAGGCTCACGCGGCCTCCGGCATGGCGCTCCAGCCGGCGCGCCAATTCGAGCTCGAGCAGCATAATCTGGACGATGGCGGGCGACAGGCCGCTCTGGCGGATCAGCTCGTCCACCGGCACCGGAATGGGGCTGAGCAGGGATGCCAGGGCGTTGCGCTGATCCTCGGCGACGTCGGCGGCCGGGGGCGCGGGCGCATAATCGCCGGCGCCCTCGCGGAAGAGGGCAGGACGGAGCGGGCGGATCGCCTCCAGCACGTCCTCCGCATTCTGGACCAAGGTCGCGCCCTCGCGGATCAGGAGGTTGCAGCCCTGGGCGCGCGGGTCGAGCGGGAAGCCGGGCACCGCCATCACCTCGCGGCCATAATCGCCGGCGAGGCGGGCGGTGATGAGCGAGCCGGAGCGCGGCGCCGCCTCGACCACGATCGTCCCCTGGCCGAGGCCGGCGATGATCCGGTTGCGGGAGGGGAAATGGCGGGCGTGCGGCTCGGTCCCCGGCGGCTGCTCGGCGACCAGCAGGCCGCGCTCGGCGATCGCCCGCTGCCGCGCCTCATTTTCGGGCGGATAGAAAATGTCGATGCCGCCGGCGACGACGGCAATCGTGCCGGTCTCGAGCGATCCGTCATGGGCGGCGGCGTCGATGCCGCGGGCGAGGCCCGAAACGACGATCGCGCCGGCCTCGCCGATCGTCCGGGCAAGGCCGCGGGCGAAGCGGCAGCCCGCCGCCGAAGCGTTGCGGGCGCCGACCATCGCCACGCTCGGCCGGGCGGACGGACCGGAATCGCCCTTCACGATCAGCACCGGCGGCGCCGATTCCACTTCGGCGAGCAAAAGCGGATAGTCCGGGTCGCCGAGGAAGAGATAGCGGGCGCCCAGCTTCGCCACCCGTTCCCGCTCGCGCAGCACCGAATCGCGGCCGGCGAGCCGCGGCACCCGGCCGCCGCCGCGGGCGGCGAGCTCGGGTATGGCGGCGAGCGCGGCGCCGGCCGAGCCGAACCGGGCGATGAGCTGGACGTAGGTGATCGGGCCGATCGTCTCCGACCGGATCAGCCGCAGCCTGTCGATCCGTTCCTCTTCGGCCGCCGCCTCACCCACGGCGGGCGCCGATCCTGGATTCGGTGCCCGCGAAGAGGCGGCGGATGTTCTGGCGATGCTTCCAGAAGACGAGCAGGGCGAAGCCGAGGAACAGCAAGGCGAGATCGAGCCGCCCCAGCGCCCCCGCAGCGATCGGCGCGGCGGCCGCGGCGGAGAGGCCGCCGACCGAGGAAAAACGGGTGAGCCCGAGCATCCCCAGCCAGACGATCGCGAAGGCCAGAGGTGCGAGCCAGGAGAGGCCGCCGGTCAGGGTGAAGCCGAGCAGCAGGCCGAACAGGGTCGCAACGCCCTTGCCGCCGGCGAAGCGCAGCCAGATCGGATAGAGATGGCCGAAAAAAGCGCCGAGCGCGGCGAGCGGCGCCTGGTCGAAGAGGGCGTGCGCCAGCACCACCGCCGCCGTCCCCTTCCCGATGTCGAGCAGCACGGTCGCCGCCGCGAGGTCCTTGCGGCCGGTGCGAAGCACGTTGGTGGCGCCGATATTCCCCGATCCGATCGCGCGCAGATCGCCGGCGCCGGCAAGCCGGGTCAGGATCAACCCGAACGGGATCGACCCCAGCGCATAGCCCAGAACGAGCGCAAGGAGCGGCCCAATGAGGGTTTCGAAGGTCACGTTCCATTCCTCTAATGGAACCAAGGCCGGGCGCAACATGCTGAGCGGAGGTCTTTGCGTGCCTTGCGGCTGCCGACCAGGGCGCTAGATCAGCCTCGATGACCAAGCCCCGCCCTCTCCTCGTCTTCGACTCCGGCGTCGGCGGCCTGTCGGTGCTGGCGGCGATCCGCGGGCGGCTGCCGGGGGCGCCGCTCGTCTATGTCGCGGACAGCGCGGGCTATCCCTATGGCACGAGCAAAACGGCCGAGATCGAGGCGCGGGTGCCGGCTTTGCTCGGGCGCCTCGCCGAACGGTTCGATCCGGAGCTGATCGTCATTGCCTGCAACACCGCCTCGACCATCGCGCTCGACGCGGTGCGGGCGGCGCTCGACCTGCCGATCGTCGGCACGGTGCCGGCGATCAAGCCCGCCGCCGCGCTCTCCAAAAGCCGCGTCATCGGCGTGCTTGGCACCGACGCGACGGTGCGCCAACCCTATGTCGACCGCCTCGCCGCCTTGTTCGCCGCCGACTGCACGATCGTCCGCCACGGCTCGGCCGAGCTGGTCGACCTCGCCGAGGCGAAATTGCGTGGAAAGGCAGCCGATCCAGAGGCCTACCGGACGATCCTCGATGCCTTGCACGCGCATCCCGAGGGCAGCCGCATCGACACCATCGTGCTCGCCTGCACCCATTTTCCGCTTGTAGAGGAAGAGCTTAGGGCCGCTTCTTCCAAGCCCGTCGCGTTCGTCGACGGCAGCGAGGGGATCGCCCGGCGGACCGCGTGGCTGACCCGCGACCGGCGCTGGCCCGAGACGGCCCCGCACCACCAAGCCCTGTTCACCGGCCGCGGAACCGATTTGGAAGCCTATCGCGCCGGGCTGGCCGCCTTCGGTCTCGACCGGATCGAAACGCTTTAGCAGCCGGGGAAATCTTGCCTTTGCTCTAGCCAAACGGACCTTCCATCCGCTAAAGGCGCGGCAATATCCCGGGGAATTTCCGTTGGACTATCAGCGTATCTTCGCGCAGGCGATCGACCGGCTCCACGCCGAGGGCCGCTATCGCGTGTTCATCGACATCCTTCGCAACAAGGGCAATTTCCCCGACGCGCGCTGTTTTGCCGGCCATAACGGGCCAAAGCCGATCATCGTCTGGTGCTCGAACGACTATCTCTCGATGGGCCAGCACCCCAAGGTGATCGAGGCGATGGAGGAGGCGCTGAGCAATGTCGGCGCCGGCTCCGGCGGCACCCGCAATATCGGCGGCAACACCCATTATCATATCGAGCTCGAGGCCGAGCTCGCCGACCTCCACGGCAAGGAAGGGGCGCTCCTCTTCACCTCCGGCTATATTTCGAACGAGGCGGCACTCTCGACGATCGGGCGAATCCTGCCCGGCTGCATCGTCTTCTCGGACGAATTGAACCACGCCTCGATGATCGCCGGAATCCGCAATTCGGGCTGCGAGAAGCGCGTCTTCCGTCACAACGATCTCGCCCATCTCGAGGAATTGCTTGCGGAAACCGACCCCGAAGCGCCGAAGCTGATCGCCTTCGAGAGCGTCTATTCGATGGACGGCGACATCGCGCCGATCGCCGCCGTCTGCGATCTCGCCGACAAATATGGCGCGATCACCTATCTCGACGAGGTCCATGCCGTTGGCATGTACGGGCCGCGCGGCGGCGGCGTCTCGGAGCGCGACGGCATCGCCCACCGGCTGACGATCATCGAGGGGACGCTCGGCAAGGCGTTCGGGGTGATGGGCGGCTATATCGCGGCCGACCGGAACATCGTCGACGTCGTCCGCTCCTATGCGCCGGGCTTCATCTTCACCACCTCGCTGTCGCCGGTGCTGGTCGCCGGCGCGCTGGCGAGCGTCCGGCACCTCAAGCAATCCTCGGCCGAGCGCGAGCGCCAGCAGGCGAGCGCGGCCACGCTAAAGGCGATCTTCGCCGAGGCGAAGCTACCGGTCATGCCCTCGACCACCCATATCGTGCCTTTGATGGTCGGCTGCCCGGTCAAGGCGAAACGGATCAGCGATATCCTGCTCGCCGAATATGGCGTCTATGTGCAGCCGATCAATTTCCCGACCGTGCCACGCGGCACCGAGCGGCTGCGCTTCACCCCCGGCCCCACCCACAATGAAGCGATGATGCGCGCCCTCGCCGCCGCGCTCACCGAGATCTGGGACCGACTGGAGATGAAGCTCGCCGCCTGAGCGGCTGGAGACGAAGCCCGCCGGCTGCTAGCCGGTGCCGGTGTCCTTCCTCCACCTTTTCCCGCTGTTCCTGGCCGCGGTCGCCGCGGGCGGGTTCAACGCGCTTGCCGGCGGCGGGTCCATCTTCACCTTCCCCGCCTTGATCGCGGCCGGCGTGCCGCCGCTCGTCGCCAACGTCACCAACACCGTCGCGCTCTGCCCCGGCTATGTCGGCGGCGTGCTCGCCCAGCGGCGCGATCTTGCCGGCCAGGGCCGACGGATGGCGATCCTGTTGCCGGTCGCCGCGGCCGGCGGCCTCGCCGGGGCTTTGCTGCTGACCCGGACGAGCGAAAAGACGTTCGAATCGCTCGTGCCGCCGCTCGTCCTCGCCGCCTGCGGGCTGCTCGCCGTCCAGGACCGGGTGCGGGCCTTGCTCGCGCGCCGCTCCGCCCGCATCCCGCTCGCCTGGGCGATCGGGCCGGTGTTCCTCGCGGCAATCTATGGCGGCTATTTCGGCGCGGGGCTCAGCGTCGTCTTCCTGGCGATGATCGGCCTCGCCATCGACGACAATCTCACCCGCCTCAACGGCCTCAAGCAGGCGATGGCGCTGGCCACCAACGTCGCCGCGGCCCTGTTCTTCGCCGCGACGGCGCGTGTCGTCTGGCCGGCGGCGGCGGTGATGGCGGCGGGCGCCTTGCTCGGCGGCGCGGCGGGGGGACGGTTGGCGAACGCCGTCCGGCCTTTCACCTTGCGAATCGTCGTGATCGCGGTCGGCATCCTACTCGCCGCTTACTTCATCGTCCGCTAATCGCAGCAGTCGCCGTCCCGCCCCCATTTCGCCAGCCGCCGGGTCAGGATGAGGCCGGGCAGCATCGGCAACCAAAGGGTGAAGCCGCGCAGCAGCAGGGTTCCGGCAAGCGCGGCTTCGAACGGCGTGCCGAGCAGGCGGAGCATGGCGGTCGACGCGCCCTCGAAGGCGCCGAGGCCGAGCGGCACCGGACCCAATGTCACCACGATCTGGGCGATGATCAAGGCGACATAGGCGCTCGAGAAGGGCTCCGGATTGCCCAATGCGCGAAGGCAGCAGGACAGGGTCGCCGCGTCGGCGACGAGGACGAGGGCGTTGAGCACGGCGACCTCGGCGAGCAAAATCTTGTTGCGGAGCAGCTCGGCCGGGGTCTCGCCGACCGTTTCCATCGTGCGCCGCAGCGGCCCGATCCTGGCCATCCAGCGCGGCAGCGGCCGTCGTCCGCGGTGGCGGATCCACAGCGCAAGCGAGGGAATGGCGAAGGCGACGACGAGGAACAGGCTGACGATTCCAGCGAGCAGCAGGCTCGCTTTGTGGTCCAGCCAGAGCAGGGCCAGAGCGATGATCCCCATCAGCCCGAAGCCGGCATAATAGCCGATCACGGAGAGGATCATCGCCGCCGCCGCATTGCCGCGCGGCACGCCGCAGGCGATCAGCCGGTCGACCATCAGCACATTGCCGCTGATCCCCGCCGCCGGCACCGCCTGGTCGGTGAACAATTTGGCGACGGCAAGGCCGAACAGCCGCCTCAGCGACAATTTCGACTCGCCCGCCTTCAGCACCAGGTACCAGCCGCCGGCGACCAGCAAATAGGTGAGCGCCTGCAGCCCGAAGGCGGCGACCAGCCAGATCGGCCGCGCCTGGCGCAGAAGCTGCGCGAATTGCCTGAGCTGCCCGAAATGCAGCGCCGCGCCGGCGATCGCCGCGACCAGGATGAGCGCGAGCGCCCAGCGCCGCCAGGCGCCGCTCTTGCGTTTTTTCGGCTTTTCAGCCTCGGCCCGTGCGATCGCCGTCGCCATTCCTTTCCTCGGGGAGAGAGAACAGCGGCGGCGCGATGGCGTTCCCATCCATAATCCCGGCCTCTGCGCCGCAATCGGCTGTGGCGTCGGGCGTCTCCAGGCCCTAGATAGGCCAAATCCCCGTTCCTGGAGCGCCCCCGCGATGACTCGCATCGCCATCGTTTCCGATCATGCCGCTTACGACATGAAGGCCCAGCTCGCCGACCATCTGCGCGGCGAGGGCCATGACGTGCTCGACCTCGGCACCCACTCGACCGAGAGCGTCGATTATCCCGATTACGGCTATCGCCTCGCCGAGGCGATCGCCGATGGGCGGGCCGAGAAAGGAGTCGCTTTGTGCGGCTCCGGCATCGGCATCTCGATCTCGGTCAACCGCAACCCCGCCTGCCGCTGCGCGCTCGTCTCCGACAATCTCTCGGCCCGCCTCGCCCGCGAGCATAACGACGCCAACGTCATCGCCATGGGCGCGCGGCTGATCGGCATCGAGACCGCGAAGGACTGCCTCGCCATGTTCCTTGCCACCCCCTTTGCCGGCGGCCGCCACCAGGGCCGCGTCGACAAGCTTTCCCATCCCATCTTCGCCAAGGAGCCCGCATGAGCCGCCCCGCCTTCGATTTCGCCGTGCGGTCGCCCGGCTTCTTCACCGACCGGCTGGCCGAGGCGGACCCGGCCATCGCTGAAGCGATCGGCCTCGAGCTCAATCGCCAGCAGGAGAAGATCGAGCTGATCGCGTCGGAGAATATCGTCTCGCGGGCGGTGCTCGAAGCGCAGGGCTCCGTCCTCACCAACAAATATGCCGAGGGCTATCCCGGCCGCCGCTATTATGGCGGCTGCGAATATGTCGACATAGTCGAGACGCTGGCGATCGACCGCGCCAAGCAATTGTTCGGGGCCGGCTTCGCCAACGTCCAGCCCAATAGCGGGAGCCAGATGAACCAGGCGGTGTTCCTGGCTTTGCTCCAGCCCGGCGACACCTTCATGGGGCTGGATTTGAATGCCGGCGGCCATCTGACCCACGGATCGCCGGTCAACATGTCGGGCAAGTGGTTCCACCCGGTCTCCTACGGCGTCCGCCGCGACGACCAGTTGCTCGACATGGACGAGATCGCCGCGATCGCGCGCGAGCACAGGCCCAGGCTGATCATCGCCGGCGGCACCGCTTATTCGCGCATCTGGGATTTCGAGGCCTTCCGCCGGATCGCCGACGAGGTCGGCGCGTATCTGATGGTCGACATGGCCCATTTCGCCGGGCTGGTCGCCGGCGGTGCCCATCCCAGCCCGGTACCCCACGCCCATGTCGTGACCACGACGACCCACAAATCGCTGCGCGGGCCGCGCGGCGGCCTCATCCTCACCAATGACGCGGAGATCGCGAAGAAGGTGAACAGCGCCGTCTTTCCGGGCCTCCAGGGCGGCCCGCTGATGCACGTCATCGCCGCCAAGGCCGTGGCCTTCAACGAGGCGCTGCAGCCGGGCTTCAGGGATTATGCCCGCAACATCGTCGACAATGCCCGGGCGCTGGCGGAGGCGTTGAAGGGCGAAGGGCTCGACATCGTCTCGGGCGGAACCGACAACCACCTCATGCTCGTCGACCTGCGGCCCAAAGAGGCGAAGGGCAAGCATGCCGAGAAGGCGCTCGATCGCGCTTCGATCACCTGCAACAAGAACGGCATCCCCTTCGATCCGGAAAAGCCGTTCGTGACCTCGGGAATCCGGCTCGGCACGCCCGCGGGCACGACCCGCGGCTTCGGCCCGGCCGAGTTCCGCGAGATCGGCGGGATGATCGCCGAGGTGGTCGAGGGCCTGCGCAAGAACGGTGAGGCCGGCGACGGCCAGATCGAAGCCTCGGTCAAGCGGCGCGTCGAGGCGCTCTGCGCCCGCTTTCCCATCTACCCGGACCTTTGAGGCCGGTCCTTGCGCTGCCCTTTCTGCGCCCATGAGAACAGCCAGGTGAAGGACAGCCGTCCGAGCGAGGACGGCGCCTCGATCCGCCGCCGCCGCCAGTGCGAGGATTGCGGCGCCCGCTTCACGACGTTCGAGCGGGTGCAGCTTCGCGATCTCAACGTCGTCAAATCCGGCAACCGCCGCGAGCCGTTCGAGCGCGCCAAGCTCGAACGATCGATCGCCATCGCCTGCCGCAAGCGCCCGGTGCCGCCGGAACGGATCGACAAGCTCGCTTCCTCGATCCAGCGCCAGGTCGAGACGAGCGGCGAGAGCGAGATCGATTCGAGCCGGATCGGCTTGATGGTGATGGACGGTTTGAAGGCGCTCGACCCGGTCGCCTATATCCGCTTCGCCTCCGTCTATAAGGATTTCCGCGAGGCCCGGGACTTCGAGGAATTTGCCGGGACGGTGGGCGAGGTCGGCGGCGAGTGACCCCTCCCCTTCCGGCGATCGTCCTCGTTCGCCCGCAGCTCGGCGAGAATATCGGCAAGGCCGCGCGGGCGATGCTCAACTTCGGGCTCACCGACCTCCGGCTGGTGAACCCGCGCGACGGGTGGCCCAATCCGAGCGCGGGACCCGCTGCCTCCGGCGCCGATCTCGTGCTGGCGCAGGCGCGGGTGTTCGGGACGGTGCAGGAAGCGGTGGCCGATTGCGTCCACATCTATGCGACGACGGTGCGCAAGCGGGGGTTGGTCGTCCCGGTGGTGACGCCCGAACAGGCCGCCCGCGAGATCCACATGCTCGCCGAGCCGAGCGCCATCCTGTTCGGCGCCGAACGCTCGGGGCTCGAGACGGACGAGGTGGCGATCGCCGGCAAGATCGTGACCGTGCCGATCAATCCCGAATTCCGGTCGCTGAACCTCGCCCAGGCGGTGATCCTCATTGCCTATGAATGGTCCAAGCGGGTCGATCTGGCGATGCCGACCGAGAGCGGCGCGGCGGAGCCTCGCGCCACCCAGGCCCAGCTCGAAGGGCTGGTCGGGCAGCTCGACGCGGCTTTGGTCGCGAAAGGCTATTTCCACCCGCCCGACCGAACGCCGGCGACCCGCAACACGATCCGCAATATTCTCACCAAGGCGGGCTGGTCGAACCGGGAGGTGCAGGCGATGCGCGGCATCGTCCGCGCGCTCGTCGAGCCGCCGCGCAAGCGGAGCGGCGGCAAGGACGAGGCCTAGACTCGTACCCGATCAAGTCTGATCGGATACGATTCCAGGCTTTTGTTTTACCGTTCTTTTCGGCCGTCAGGATGAGCAGGTGTCGATTGCCCCGCAATCGACAGCCATGCCGGGGGCATGGCGGCCTGCTCATTCCACCTGACTGAAAACCACTCTAACCGGTCCTCAGCGCGTCGAAACGGTCGAGCTCATAAGCGATCGAGGCTTCGATCAGGCGGTCGTACAGCTCGGCGATCGCCGCCTCGGGCGCGCCCTGCCCGCGGGCGTTGGCAACGACATTGCCCAGCACCTCGGCCTTGCGCGCTTCGTCGCGCACCGCCTCCCGCTCCGGCTTGATCCGGGCAGCGGCGTCCATGTAGCGGAAACGCTCGGCGAGCAGGCGCACCATTTCCCGGTCGAGCGCGTCGACGCCGCGCCGCACCTGCGCCATCGTCGCGCAATCCTCGGGACTCGTTCTTTCCATCGTCATCGTCCGGCCCTTAATATGGTTTTCAGTCGGGTGGAATGACGGCCGAAAGCAATGGCATGGCAAAGGCCGAGTCCGGCGCGGGCGCTGCCTGCCGAGCTTGACTTTGCCGCCCGACCTGCGATTCTTCGCGCATCCTTTTGGAAGGCAATATCATGAACAAGGCAGTGTTGCTTTGCCTGGCCCTGATCCCCAGCGTCGCCGTCGCGGCGGGGAATGCCGGCGACAAGCAGGACAAGAAGCATGGCGGCCTCATCTGCCGCGAGATCGACACGACCGGATCGCGCCTCGAATCGCAGCGCATCTGCATGACCCGCGAGCAATGGGAGCAGCAGAGGCGCGACGCCCGCGAGACGATCGATCGGGCCCAGACCCAGCAGAACAACCCGAAAGGCGGCTGAACGCCGCGCCGGCGGCCCGCGCCGTCCTCAAATCCTTGACTTGATGCGCTTCCGCCGCCATGTGCGGCGCTTCGCAATTGGCCCCGCACCCCGGTGAAGCGGTGGCCGCGTCCGGCTTCGTCCCGGGCGGTGCGGCTCCGGGACCGTTGAGACCCAGGCAGATTGGACCGACCATGAGCAAGCGCAGCAGCGCCAAGTACAAACTCGATCGCCGCATGGGCGAGAACGTCTTCGGACGGCCCAAGAGCCCCGTCAACAAGCGCGAATACGGCCCCGGCCAGCACGGCCAGCGCCGCAAGAGCAAGATGTCGGATTTCGGCATCCAGCTCCGCGCCAAGCAGAAGCTCAAGGGCTATTATGGCGACGTCACCGAGAAGCAGTTCAAGCGGACCTATACCGAAGCCGCGCGGATGAAGGGCGATACCGGCCAGAATCTGATCGGCCTGCTCGAACGCCGGCTGGACATGGTCGTCTATCGCGCCAAGTTCGCGCCGACCATCTGGGCGGCCCGCCAGCTCGTCAGCCACGGCCATATCCGCGTCAACGGCGTCAAGTGCAACATCGCCTCGCGCCGGGTGAATGTCGGCGATGAGATCACGCTCGGCTCCAAGGCGCAGGACATGGCTTTGGTGATGGAGGCGCAGGGCCTCGCGGAGCGCGAGATCCCCGATTATGTCGCGCCGGACGGCAATGCCAAGATCACCTTCACCCGCGTCCCGAGCCTCGACGAGGTGCCCTATCCGGTGCGGATGGAGCCGAATTTGGTCGTCGAATTCTACTCGCGCTGATCCGCGTCAGGCGCTGAAGGAAAAGGGGGCGGCTCCTTCGGGAGCCGCCCCTTTTTATTGGATCTTGAGCGCCGATCTCAGGAAGGCGTCGGCCTTGCGGAGCATGTCGGCGCGGGCGCTGCTGTCCTCGAGCTGGTGGTCGAGGCCGGGATAGACGACGAGATCGACCTGCTTGCCCGCCGCCTTCATCTTCTCGTCCATCAATTTCGATTCGCGAACGCCGACATTGATGTCGAGATCGCCGTGGAAGAGCAGGACCGGGGCGAGGATCCTGTCGGCATTCTCGGCCGGCGAGCCCTCGCGGACCTCCGGCCCGCTGCCGATAAAGTCCTTCGTGATCAGATAATCGGTCCAGCCGCGGCGTTCCTCGGCGAGCTGGGCGAGATCGGTGACCGGCGCCACCGCGACCGCGGCCTTGAACAATTTCGGATCGAGCACGTTCGCCTGGAGCGCCGCATAGCCGCCATAGGACCAGCCGAAGATGGCGAGCTTGTTGGGATCGGCGATGCCCTGGGCGACCAGCCAGCGTCCGGCATCGTTGACGTCGCCGATCGCCGTCCTCCACGACTGGAAGCCGTTATGGACGAAATAGGCGTCGCCATAGCCGGTGGAGCCGCGGAATTCGGGCTGGAGCACGGCATAGCCGCGCGCCGCGAAAAATTGCGACAGCCAGTCGAAACCCCATGTGTCGCGTTCGGCCGGCCCGCCGTGCGGCAGCACGATCGCCGGCAGTCCATGGCCGCTGCTGCCGGGCGGCAGGGTCAGATAGGCCGGGATGATCGTTCCGTCGGCCGCCTTGAAGCTGACCGGCTTCTGGTCGGCGAGCCGGACACCCTCGAGATCGGCGCGCGCCAGCATCAGCTCATGGAGCTGATGGGCCTTGCGGTCGAACAGATAGTAACGGCCCGGATCCTTGTCGCTGCCGGCCCAGAGCAGAAGCTTGCTCTCGTCCACGCTCGAATCGACGAACTGGATCAGAGGAAGGCCGGGCAGCGCCTTGGACAAAGAGGCGGCAAGCGCCTGCAGATCCTTGTCGAAATAGACGGCCTGGCGCTTGTCGGTGACGTAGGCGCCGCCGACGACGCGGTCGCGCCGGCCGATCCGGATCAGCCCGGAGACGTCGACGTCTGGGCGGGCGAGGAGAAGCGTCTCGGTCTTCGCATCGTCGAGCGAGACGCTGTAAAGCGCGCGCCGCCCGTCCTTGGTCTTGAAGCCGTAAGCGACGTTGAGGTCGGAATCGGCCGCGATCGGCGTGAAGCCGTCGTCGCCGAACGACTTCCAGCCGTTCGAATCCTTGGCCCGGTAATAATAAGTGGTGCCGGCCCGGTCGTAGCCGCTTTCGCCGGCCTGCCTGCGCGTGCCCATGATCCGCACGCGCCCATGTCCGTCGCTGATATAGAGCGAGGCGTCCTTGCGCGGCGGCTCGACCGATCTGGTCGACAGCGAGAGGGTGTCGAGCCGGTCGACGCCGAGCCCTTCCCGGCTGTCGACCATATGCGTGCCCGCCGCCTCCGACGGCACATATTGGCGGTTCATCAGTACCGCATTGGTCTCATCCGGGAGGGAATCGATGACGTCGCCGCCGCGAAGCTCGGCATAAGCGTCGTCGGGACGATGCTCGCGGCTCAGCAGCTTCAAATCGGTGCCGTCGGCATTGACCGCGACGACCCGGTTCGCCTCCAGCAGCTCGCCCGAGGACAGGCCGATCAGATAGAGGTCGCAGAACAGCCGGCTGTCCGAGACCCAATGGCATTCGTCGATCCGGCTCGGCTTGCCGTCGGCGCTGAGCGCGATCTTCGGCGCGGCGTCGGAATCGACTTCGGAAACGTAAAGGACGGTCGACGGCCCCGGCCCGGGCGCGACGAAGGCGATCCTGGTGCCGCCCGGCGACAGGCTGATCTGGCTGACATCGTCGCGCTCGCCGAACAGGATCGCCGGATCGGTGATCTTCGCAGCGTTCTGTGCGGCGGCGGGCTGGACGGCGGCAAAAGGCGTCAAGGCGAGGGCCGAGGCCCCGAGCAGAAAATTCCTGATCATCGTTATTCCCTAAAGGCTTGGCCCCGTCCAAGCTCCCGGAACCGGCAATGCCAAGGACCGGGCGCCGGCGCAAGCTTGCATCGCCAAATCCGGGCTGGCATGAGCCCGCGCCGGAAGAGGATTGCCGTGATCCAGGACCGACTCCGCGCCGATACGGCCGACGCCGCGCGATCCCGCCTTCGCCAGGCGCCGGAATGGGCGGAGCATGACTGGGTGTGGATCGGCTTTCCAAGCCACGCGGATCTCTGGCAGGACGATCTCGCGCCGGCGCGCGCGGAAGTCGCCGCCTTCGCCCGCGCCGTGCGGGCGGACGGCGCCGGCGAGCAGGTGCGGCTGGTCGCGGCCGATCCGGCCTCCGCCAGCGCCGCGCGGGCGCTCGCCGGGCCCGGCATCGAGGTCATCGTCGAGCCGTTCGGCGACATCTGGCTGCGCGACACCGGCCCGATCTTGCTCGGCCGCGGGCGCGAGCGGCGGCCGTCCGTCTTCCGCTTCAACGGCTGGGGCGGCAAATATGCGCTGGAGGGGGACGACACGATCGGGCTTCGCCTCGCCGAGACCGCCGATTGCGAGGCGACGCATCATGATTGGGTGTTCGAAGGCGGCGCGCTCGACGTCGACGGCAGCGGCCTCGGCATCACCACCGAGCAATGCCTGCTCAACCCCAACCGCAATCCCGGGCTCGCGCGCGAGGATGTCGAGGCGCTGCTGCGCGACACGCTCGGTCTCGACCGTATCCTGTGGCTCGGCGAGGGCCTGCGGAACGACCATACCGACGGCCATGTCGACAATCTCGCGCGCTTCGTCGGCGAGGGCCGCATCGTCCTCCCCACCCCCAGTGGCGACGAGGACCCCAATATCGCCGCTTTTCTCGACGCCTGGGCCCGCGCGCGGGATTTCGGGCTCGACATCTTTCCCCTGCCCTCGCCCGGCCTCATTGTCCGGCAAGGGGAGCTCATTCCCGCTTCCTACATGAACTTCTATGTCGGCAATGCGGCGGTGGTCGTTCCGCTCTACGGCGCGCCGAACGACGAAGCGGCGGTGGCGGCGATCGGCGCCCTCTTTCCCGGCCGCCGCGCAATCGGGCTTCGCGCCGACCATGTGCTGACCGGCGGCGGCAGCTTCCACTGCATCAGCCAGCAGGTGCCGAAATGAGCAAGCTGATCGTCGCCGCGCTGCAGCTCGCTTTCACCGACGCCGTCGAGGAGAATATCGCCGCCGTCGCCGAGCTGGTGCGCGAGGCCGCCGGCAAGGGCGCGAAATTGGTCCTGCCGCCGGAGCTTTTCGAAGGTCCTTATTTCTGCCGCACGCAGGAAGAGAGCCATTTCGCCCGCGCCCGCCCCGCGGCCGAGCATCCGGCCGTGCTGGCGATGCGGACGCTCGCCGCCGAGCTCGGCATCTTCATTCCGACCAGCTTCTTCGAGGCCGACGGGCATCATCATTATAACAGCCTGGCGATGATCGGGGCGAAGGGCGAGCTGCTCGGAATCTATCGCAAGAGCCATATTCCCGACGGCCCCGGTTATTCCGAGAAATTCTATTTCCGGCCCGGAAACACCGGCTTCAAGGTGTGGAAATCGCCTTACGGGACGATCGGCGCGGGCATATGCTGGGACCAATGGTATCCGGAAACGGCGCGCAGCCTGATGCTGATGGGTGCCGAGATCCTGCTCTTCCCGACCGCGATCGGCACCGAGCCGCACGACCCCGATCTCGACACCAGCCGGATGTGGCGGCGGGCGATGATCGGCCATGCCGTGTCCAACGTCGTCCCAATCGTCGCCGCCAACCGGATCGGCATCGAGGGCGACCAGCGTTTCTACGGCCATAGCTTCATCTGCGACGAGCGCGGCGACATCTTGGCGGAGTTCGGGGCGGAGGAGACGGGCGCGCTCACCGCCACGCTCGACCTCGAAGCGGCCCGGCGCCACCGCGCCGCCTTCGGCTTCTTCCGCGACCGCCGGCCGGACCTTTATGGGCGGATCGCAGAGGATATCTAAGCGCCCGGCCCAAATCCATGTTCCCCGGCGAAAGCCGGGGTCCAGGACTGACTCCAATCTGGGCCCCGGCTTTCGCCGGGGAGCAATCAAGAGCCAATCACGGGCCGCCATTCCACCGCCCGTTCGAACACGGCCTCGAACATCGCGCGGGTGAGGCGGTTGGTGTTCTGGTTGTAGCGCGAGCAATGATAGCTATCGATCAGCAGCCGCCCGTCCGGCAGCTGGTGCTCGGCGAGATGACCGAACGGGTGAGCAGCGAGCCGCCCGCCGGCCGCGCGGACGACGGCTTCGTGGCCGATCCGGCCGAGCGCGATCATCGCCCGCACGCTCCCCAGCGCCGCCAGAGCCGGCTGGAAATAGCGACGCGTGCAGGTGGCGATCTCCTGCGGCGTCGGCTTGTTCCGCGGCGGCACGCATTTGACCGGATTGACGATGAGAACGCCGCGCAGCCGGAAATCGTCCGCGCCGTCCGGATCGTAGCGGCCCTCGGTCAGGCCGAACTTCGCCAGCGTCTCGTAGAGCAGCAGCCCGGCATGGTCGCCGGTGAAGGGCCGTCCGGTGCGGTTCGCCCCCTGCTTGCCGGGCGCGAGACCGCAAATGGCGAGCCAGGCATCGGCATCGCCGAAGCACGGCACCGGCGCGTTCCACCAGCCGGGATGCGCCGCCCTCAGCGCCTCGCGATAAGCGACGAGGCGGGGGCAGAGCGGGCAGTCGCGCGGCGCCTCATGCGCGGGGACGGGGGACAGAAGCATCGAGATCGTCTAGGCGCTATAGGCCTTCGCCGATCAAGCCCTCCCCCGTGCGGGGGAGGGTTGGGTGGGGGCGTACGGCGCCGGAGATTACTCCAGACGCCGAGCCCCTCACTCGGCCCTGGAGAGGGCGTTCGGAACTCGAACTTCAACAGCATGAGGCCGTAATCCTGCCGATGAGCGTGACAAGCTATGCCCTCGCCCTCGGCTCGAACCGCCGCAGCCGCCACGGCGCGCCGGCCGAGACCGTTTTTGCGGCGGCAAAAATGCTGGGCGTCGAATGCCTGTCGACGATCCGCGCCACCGCCGCCATCGGACCCGCGGGACGCGCCTTCGCCAATGCGGCGGCGATCCTGGGCTCGCCGCTCGGCCCGCCCGAGCTCCTCGACCGATTGAAGGCGCTGGAGCGTGGCTTCGGCCGCCGCGCCGGCCGCCATTGGGGTCCGCGCGTGCTCGATCTCGACATCATCCTGTGGTCGGAAGGGAGCTGGGCGGGGGATGGCCTGATCGTCCCCCATCCCGAATTCCGCCGCCGCGCCTTCGTGCTCGAGCCGCTCGCCGAGATCGCGCCGGACTGGCGCGATCCGCTTACCGGCCTTACGACCCGTCACTTGCTCGCGCGGTTCCGGCGAGGCCGCCCGGTTGACCACGGCCCCGCCCGAACCTAGGGAACGGGCCGCGCCAAGGGGCCCATAGCTCAGTCGGTAGAGCAACTGACTTTTAATCAGTAGGTCGCTGGTTCGAATCCAGCTGGGCTCACCATTTCACCGGACGAGGATCGACGATGCGCCTGTGCCTGCTCCCGGTTCTTTCGCTGTCGATGTTAGCGTTACCAGCGGCAGCCGCGCCTCGGCTCGACCCCCTGTTCGGCGATCATGCCGTGCTGCAGCGGGATCGGCCGATCGTCGTCACCGGCATTGCGGCGGCGGGTGAGAATGTTTCGGCGACGCTCGGCCCCAGCCAAAGCAGCGGCCACGCCGACGCCGGCGGACGGTTCGCGATCGCCCTCCCCGCTCTGCCGGCGGGCGGCCCGTTCACGCTCGCAATCTCGGCGCCGAGCGGCACGGCGCAAGCGAACGATATCCTCGTCGGCGACGTCTTCCTCTGCTCCGGCCAGTCGAACATGGAGCTGCAGGTCCAGAATGCGCAGGATGCCTGGAACCAGTCGCAGGCCTCGGCCGACGACAAGCTCCGGCTGATCACCATCGCCAAGGCGACCGCGCCGGCGCCGCGCGCCGATTTCGCGCAGCCGCCCGCCTGGTCCGTCGCCGGGCCGGACAGCGTGCGCCCCTTCTCCGCCGCTTGCTATTATATGGTCCAGGATCTGAGGAAGCGCACCGGAATCCCGATCGGCGCTATCCATTCGAGCTGGGGCGGCACGCAGATCAGCGCCTGGATGGGCGAGGCGGCGCAGCGTGCGGTCGGGCGCGGCGCCCAGGCCGACCTGCTTCGCCTCTACACGAAAGATTCCGCCGCCGCCGCGCGCCAGGCGGGCCTCGCCTGGGAGGATTGGTGGCGCCGCGCGACCGGCGACAGGCCCGGCGCCGAGCCCTGGCAGCCCGACGGGCCTTCGAACGGTGGGCTCGACTGGAAGCCGGTGCCGAAGGTCGATTTCTGGGAACATTGGGGCGTGCCCGAGCTCGCCGCTTATGACGGCATGATGTGGTTCCGGCAGGAGGTGAACCTGACCCCGGCCCAGGCCCGGGAGGGGGCAATGCTCGCCATCGGCCCGGTCGACGACATGGACATGACCTGGATGAACGGCATTCCGGTCGGCAGCGGCGGCAACCCGACGGCGCCGCGCGAATATCGGATCGCGCCGGGCGTACTGCGGGCGGGCCGAAACGTCATCGTCGTCAACGCCCATGACGTCTATGCCAATGGCGGCATGCCGGGGCCGGCGGAGATCATGAAGCTGATTCTCGCCGACGGGACCATCCTTCCGCTCGGCACCGGCTGGTCTTACGCGATCGAGCGGCGCACCGCGCCCAACCAGCCGCGCGTGCCGTGGGACGACGTTGCCGGCGCCGGCATGATCCACAATGCGATGATCGCGCCATTGGGCCGCCTCGGGCTGAAGGGCGTCGCCTGGTATCAGGGGGAATCGGACACCGACATTCCGGGCTATCAGGCGCGGCTCGGCGCGATGATGGCCGACTGGCGGCACCAGCTTGGGGCACCGGCCCTGCCCTTCGCCATCGTCCAGCTCGCCAATTACGGAAATCCGGCGACGAAACCGGGGCCGAGCGGATGGGCCGAGGTGCGCGAGGCGCAAAGGCTGGCGGCGGCGCGCGACGGCCATGCGGCGATCGCGACGATCATCGATCTCGGCGATCCGCTCGACATCCATCCCGGCGAGAAGCACGAAGTCGGCCGCCGCCTCGCCCGCGTGATGGCGTCGCTCGCTTATGGCGATCCCGCCCCGCCCTCCGGCCCCCAGATCGCCTCGGCGCGGCGCCTTTCCGACGGCGGCATCGAATTGACCTTCGCCGGCGTCACCTCCGCCCTCCACACAAACAGCAGCGACCGCGCGATAGGCTTCGAATATTGCGGAGAGGCGGAGGGAACATGTCGCTATGCGAGCGGACGGGTGGAGGGGAACCGGGTGGTCCTTACGAGCGATGGCATGCCGGTTAAGCGCGTACGCTATGCCTGGGCGGACAGCCCTACGGTGAACCTGTTCGACGAGGCACCGCTGCCGGCGGGGCCGTTCGAGGTGGAAGTGCCGTAGCCGCCCATTGCATTCCGCCGGGTCAGCAGATGTCAATCAGGTATTGCGTCCCCCGAACTCAGGTATTGTTGTCTAATTGATTTTGTGTCTTTGGGTTTGTGACCGGCGGCTATGGTTGTCTACGAGGTCGCGGATCGGCCTTTGGGGGCATTGGTGATCCGTGCCTTCACGATCGCGGTCAGGCGGCAATGGGTGGATGTCTCTGAGGTCCCCGACGCGGTCGTGGCCGCGACACAATAAGCGAGATCATCCGGTTGGCGTCCGGTCAGCTCATGGGCATCATGCCCATTGGAAGCTGGTCTCGGACCGCCAAAGCGTGTGCAGGAGCACGGCGAGCTTGCGGGCGACGGCGACACGGGCGCGCTTGGGTCCTTTGCTGGCGGCGAGTTGCAGCCCCCATCGTCTGAGGGCGCAGTCGCGCTTGACCCTGGCGAGCAGGCTGTTGGCGGCCTCGTAAAGGGCGCGGCGCAGCATCGGATCGCCGGCCCTGGAGATGCCTCCCTTGGTGTCGCGCTCGCCGGACTGGAAGCGTCGTGGGACGAGCCCGGCGAAGGCGCCGACATCGGCGCCTTTGAGGAAGCGCGTCGGATCCTCGATGCTGGTCTTGAAGGTGAGCGCGCCCACGGGCCCCACGCCCGGAACGCTCATCAGCCGGGCGCAGACCGGATCGGCCGCGGCGCGGTGCTTGAGCGTGCGGGTCGAGACCGCGATCTGCTCCTCCAGGGCGGCGAGGGCCGCGACCAACGGCGCGAGAACGGCCTTGAGCTCGGGCTTCATCGCCATGAGCGCCTGCAACCGTTCGGCACGCTTCGCCGGCGTCGTCGCCTGGCCGAGCCTCAAGCCGAACAGCTTCAGCAGGCCGCGCAGCTGGTTCTTCATCGCCGCATGCGCCCTGACCAGCTGCTCGCGGACCTTCAAGTGGGCGCGGTCGAGATGGGTGGCGCCTTCCTTGACGTGGACAGTCTTGAACCAGCCGGTGCGGGCGAGTTGGGCAAGCCCTTCGGCATCGTGCGGATCGCTCTTATTGACCCGGGAGAGCACCTTCTTCGCATGGCGCGCGCAAATGCAGATCGCCGGTACGCCGCGTTCGATCAGGCCATGGTAGAGAAAAGGCGACAGCGCACCCGTCTCGAGCACCACCCGCACCGCATCCGGACAATGCCGGCCGAGCGTCCGCGCCAGCACCTCCGGGTCCGTCGCGCAAACGCCGCGCCACGAGATCGCACCGGCATCGTCGACAACGCAGATGTGCGTGCTCTTGTCGGAAACGTCCAATCCAGCGTAAAAAGCCATGGGTCCATCCTCCTCCTTGAAGCGGCAACACGCCGACTTCGCATCAGCAGGAGGATGGGCCTAACTCAATTACGCCATGTCCCCGGAACTCTCGTAATTCAGAATCAGGAATATCTGATCGGATATTCCGCAATGAAGCGACTACTGACCATTGACTCCTGTTCGTTTGTCATCGTCTTTATTACGCCAGGCGACCCCATTGCCTCGGCTTGCAATATATCACAAAAAGAACAAAGATATTCCTTATCTGCATTAGAGAGCTTGGTGAATTTATATATTTTGTCTTTTGCGGTCCCTATACTAGCGATCGCTCGATCGAGTTCGCCCGCGCCTAAGGCAGCCAGCGCTTCCCTTATATCGATATAAAAGAAGCAGGGAGAATGTGTCTTCTTCCCTGTAGAATTACGAATTCTCTCAATGAGCAG
Organism: Allosphingosinicella sp.; assembly: GCA_036491055.1. Lineage (GTDB taxonomy): Bacteria > Pseudomonadota > Alphaproteobacteria > Sphingomonadales > Sphingomonadaceae > Allosphingosinicella. Next base: position 32,762 of record DASXCT010000034.1, on the reverse strand, counting down.
AATACTCTCGCCGAACCTCTTTTTTTCAATCAAATCACCTGCCTTTACGTACCAGATTGCTGCACGAATATAGGACAGGAATCTCATAGCAGTCACATGCCTTTTGATCTAATTTGGTTTCCACGGGTTGAAGAAATCCACAACAGCCAGAAATTACAGGGACACAATACCTGATTCGACCATATGGGGTCACATGCGACTCGACCGCTTCGCTTCGCGTTACGTTTTGCGCCGCAAGATAGGCTCACCTCAAGGGGCCTTCCGCTATCCCCTTGCAATGCACCATTCGAGCGCAGGTGCCTCCATCAGGTCCCGATCCGGAATTGCCCCATCTCCATAATATGTTGGCAAGCGCGGCCGGGGCGCGCAGTATCGGCGGCGGCGAATCGCACATGGGGCGGAGATGAGTTTTTTGGGTAGCAGGCGTTTGGCCGCGGCATTCGCGGCTTTGGTGGCAATGGCGCAGGGCTCGGCGGCCTGGGCGCAGGACAGCCTTTCCGATCCGGCGGGCTCGGGGGTCATCGTGTCGGCGGTGCGCTGGCTCGAGGGCACTTTGCTCGGCACGATCGCGACCGTCGTCGCGGTGATCGCGGTCGCCTCGGTCGGCTTCCTGATGCTGACCGGGCGGATCAACTGGCGCTACGGCGCGACCGTCATCCTTGGCTGCTTCATCCTGTTCGGTGCCGCCTCGATCGTCGCGGGCATCCAGTCGACGGCGCAGCTCGGGCAGTAAGGGTGGAATGAACGCGCATGAACGGGCTCGAACGTGACACCTTGTTCGTCGCCTTGACGCGGCCGCAAATGTTCGCGGGCGTCACTTATTCATGGTTCATCGCCAACGCCGTCCTCTCCACCGAGCTCTTCCTGATCTTCCGCTCCGCCTGGGCTTTGCTCGCGGCATTGATCGTCCATGTCGCCGGCGTCCTGCTGGCGGTGCGCGAGCCGCGCTTCTTCGACCTGTGGATGACCAAGGTCTCGCGCACGCCGAGGGTGCGCAATTACCGGGTGTGGGGATGCAACTCCTACCGCGCCTGAGCCGCGACCCCAAAGCCCCAGCGCGCGAGCAGCCGGCCGGCAAGCATCTGCCCTATGCCCGGCATGTGGACGACCACATATTGGAGACGCGCGACGGCCTGCTCATGCAGGTCATCCACATGCGCGGCCTCCTGTTCGAGACCGCCGACACCGAGGAGATCAATTACCGCAAGCGCCTGCGCGACGCGATGCTGCAGGCGGTCGGCTCCTCGCGCTTCGCCCTCTATCATCATGTCATCCGCCGCCGCATCGAGGCCGGCCTGTCGGGCGGCCATCCCGACCCCTTTTCGCGCCAGCTCGACGCCGCCTGGCGCGAGCGGCTCGCCGGCAAGAGGCTCTACGTCAACGATCTGTTCCTGACCCTGATCCGCCGCCCGCTCCAGGGCCGGGTCGGGACGATCGACCGCATCCGCGAGCGGCTCGGCCGCGCGGCGGCGACCGACGGGGACCTCCAGCCGGTCTTCGAGCGCCATGCGCTCGACCAGGCGCGCGATGCACTGATGGCGGCGCTCGGCAGCTACGAGCCGCGGCTGCTCGGCGTGTACGAGACGCCGCAGGGCCCCTGCTCGGAGCCGCTCGAATTCCTCTCCGCTTTGTATAATGGCGAGATGCGCCCGGTCCTGCTGCCGCTCCAGGATCTCGGCGACTATCTTCCCTATCGCCGGATCAGCTTCGGCCAGGAGACGGCGGAGCTCGGGCCGGCCGGCGCGACGCCGCGCGCGTTTCTCGGCCTGGTCTCGATCAAGGATTATCCGGGCCAGACCGTGCCCGGCATGCTCGACGAATTGCTGCGCCTACCCTTCGAATTGACCGTCTCGCAGAGCTTCGGCTTCGTCGAGCGCCAGCAGGCGCTCTCGCGGATGAACCTGGCGCTGCGGCGGATGCGCTCGGCCGAGGACGAGGCGGTGAGCCTTCGCGCCGACCTTTCCAACGCCAAGGACGACGTCGCCGCCGGCCGCGCCGGCTTCGGCGAGCATCATATGACGATCGCGGTGCGCGGCGACGATCCCGGCGTGGTCGACGACGGCATCGCCGAGGTGCAGGCGGCGCTCGCCGATCTCGGCATCCTCTCGGCGCGCGAGGAGATCGCGCTCGAACCCGCCTTCTGGGCGCAATTCCCGGGCAATTTCAAATATATCGCCCGGCGCGGCCTGATCTCGACCGCCAATTTCTCGGGCCTTGCCAGCAGCCACAATTTCCCGCTCGGCCGGGCCCAGGCCAATCATTGGGGCGAGGCCGTCACCCTGCTCGAGACGACCGCCGCGGGGCCTTATTATTTCAACTTCCACCAGGGCGATCTCGGCAATTTCACCGTGATCGGCCCGTCGGGCTCGGGCAAGACGGTGGTGCTGAACTTCCTCTTGGCCCAAGCACGCAAATACCGGCCGCGCATCATCTTCTTCGACAAGGATCGCGGCGCGGAATTGTTCATCCGCGCGATCGGCGGACGCTACGATTTGCTGCGGCCGGGCACGCCCTCCGGCCTCAATCCGCTCCAGCTCCCCGACGATCCGGTCAACCGCCAGTTCCTGATCGACTGGCTGGCCCTGCTCGCCGGCGGCGCCGACATCGACGACGTCGCCAAGATCAAGGACGCGATCGACGCCAATTTCGAGCAGCCGCCCGAGCATCGCCGCCTGCGCCATCTCGTCGAATTGTTCCGCGGCGGCCATCGTCCGCACGCATCCGATCTCTGGTCGCGCCTGCGGCCCTGGTGGGGCGAGGGCGAGCGCGCCTGGCTGTTCGACAACGAGATCGACAAGACCGACCTCGCGGCCGAGGCGGTCGGCTTCGACATGACCCAGATCCTCGACGATCCGGCCCTGCGCAGCCCGGCGATGATGTACCTCTTCCACCGGGTCGAGGAGCGGCTCGACGGAAGCCCGGCGATCATCGTCGTCGACGAAGGCTGGAAGGCATTGGACGACGACGTCTTCGTGCGCCGGATCAAGGATTGGGAGAAGACGATCCGCAAAAGGAACGGCATCGTCGGCTTCGCCACCCAGAGCGCCCAGGACGCGCTCGAAAGCCGCATCGCAAGCGCGATCATCGAGCAGGCGGCGACCCAGATCTTCATGGCCAATCCCAAGGCGCGCGCGGCCGATTATATCGACGGCTTCGGCCTCACCCCGCACGAATATGAATTGGTGCGGACGCTGCCCGACAACGCCCATTGCTTTCTGATCAAGCATGGCGCGGACAGCGTCGTCGCCAGGCTCAACCTCACCGGCGAGCAGGATCTGCTCACCATCCTCTCCGGCCGCGAGCGGACCGTGCGGCTGCTCGACGAGATCCGCGCCGAAACCGGCGACGATCCCGCCGAGTGGATCCCGCGCCTGCTGGAAGTCGCCTGATGCCGGCCGTCTGCCCGCTCGTCTCGCCCGATACCGGCTTCGTCCGCGCGGCGATGGCGTTCATCGATTGCCAGGCGCAGTCGATCGGGGCGCAGGGTTATCTCGCCTTCCTGACGCCGGGCTCGACCTTCACTTTGCTCCTCACCGGCTTTCTCACCTTGTTCGTGGCCCTGTTCGGCTACCGTTTGCTCATGGGCCACGTGCCCGACGTGCGCGAAGGCGTGCTCATGCTCGCCAAGATCGGCTTCGTCGTCGCGCTGGCGACGAGCTGGCCGGCCTACCGCACCCTGGTCTACGACGTCGCTCTGCAAGGGCCGGCGGAGCTGACCGCCGACATCGGCGTGCCGAGCGGGCTGCCGGGCACGGACGGCTCCATGGTCGGGCGGCTCGACACGGTCGACCAGGCGCTGGCGGCGCTGGCCATCCTCGGCGCCGGCGAGCCGCCGGTCGTCGTCGGCCCGCCCAACCAGAACGAGGTCAATCCGGCGGCGCAGACGCCGCCGCCGCCGTTCGCCGGCTTCAACGCCTTCGCGCTCGGCGGGTCGCGGCTGGTCTTCCTGCTCGGCGCGGTGGGATCGCTGGCGATCGTGCGGCTGGTCGCCGGGCTGATGCTCGCGCTCGGCCCCTTCTTCATCGCCTTCCTCCTGTTCGAGCAGACGCGCGGCCTGTTCGAAGGCTGGATTCGGGTGCTGGCCGGCGCCGCGCTCGGGGCGGTCGGAATCGCGGTGGCACTCGGCATCGAGCTTGCCCTTGCCGAGCCCTGGCTTGCCGATATCCTCACCCGCCGCGCCGCCAACGAGGCGATGCCGAACGTGCCGGCGGAGCTGCTGCTCGTCATGAGCATATTCTTCCTTTTGATCTTCGGACTGCTTTACGCCTCGGCGCGGGTCGCCTTCGGCTTCCGCCTCGCCCCGAGCTGGCGGACGGCGGCGACCCGGATGGTCTCCGCCCTGCGCAGCGAGCCGGTCGCCGTCGCGGCCCTCGCAACCGCCGGATCGGCGCCCGCCGCGCCGGTTCCCGCCGCCGAAGGGCGGACGCGCGCCGCGACCGTCGTCGACGCGATCAGCAGCGCGCAAAGGCGCGAAGCCGCGGCCGGCGGCCCGGTCGCCGTCTTCACCTCTCCTTACCGATCGGAGCGCGGCGAGTCGGCGCCGCCGGCCGCGCGCGACCTGCCTGACCGCGGCGCGCCGACGCCGCTCGGGCAAAGCTTTCGCCGAAGCACGCGCACGCGGATCTCCGCAAGCGCCCGGCGCCGGGACCGCACGACATGAACGACCAGAATCGCGAAGCGCTCGACGCTTATTACAGGGAGGCCGCGACCTGGAATCGCGACCGGCTGGACGAGCTCGCCCGCTCGCGCCGCACCGCCTGGTGGGTGGCGGGGAGCGCGGCCGCGGTCGCGATCCTGCTCGCGCTCACCCTGATCCTGCTGATGCCGCTGAAGACGGTGGTGCCCTATACGTTGCTGGTCGACAAGACGACCGGCTACGTCCAGGCGCTGAAGCCGCTCAATCCGGACAAGGTGGCGCCGGACACCGCGCTCACCCAGAGCTTCCTCGTCCAATATGTGATCGCGCGCGAGGGCTACGACGTCGACACCGTCAAGACCAGCTACCAGAAAGTGGCCTTGTGGTCGGCCGAGACCGCGCGTTCCGATTATCTCAACCTGATGCAGGTCTCGAACCCGGCGAGCCCGCTCGTCGCCTATCCCCGCACGACGATCGTCGAGACGCAGGTGAAGAGCGTCTCCCCAATCGACCGCAATGCCGCGCTCGTCCGCTTCGACACGATCCGCCGCGACGCGAGCGGTATCGCCCAGCCGGCGCGTTCCTGGGTGGCGGTGATCCGCTATCGTTATTCGGGCGAGCCGATGAAGCTCGAGGACCGGTTCATCAACCCGCTCGGCTTCCAGGTGCTGCGCTACCGCAGGGATCCGGAGACGGCGCCGGCGGCGGCCGCGACTCAGGCGCCGGTCGCGGGGATGCCGGTCGTCGCCGTTCCGGGCACCACCACCAACGTCACCGTCGTCACGCCGGGCGCGGCGCCCGAGACGGTCGCGCCCGGCACCGGCGCCTTCGCGCCGCCGACCTCGCCGGCCTCCCCGCTCGCTCCGGCCGCGCGCGCCGCCGCGCAGCGGGCCCAGGCGCGCCGCGCCGCCGAACCGCCGCTATGAGGTTCCTTCTCTGCCTCGGCGCGGCCGCCCTGGCGGCCGCGGCCGCGCCGCTGGCGGCGCAGGTCCGGCCGCAGCCGGGCCCCGGCGATCCGCGCATCCAGTCGATCGAGTACAAGCCGGACACGGTGTTCCAGCTCCAGGGCTCGCCCGGTTACGCGCTCACCGTCGAGCTCGCGCCGGACGAGCAGATCGAGAATGTCGCGGTCGGCGATTCCAATGCCTGGCAGGTGACCGCAAACCATCGCGGCGACCTCCTCTTCGTGAAGGCGCTGCAGCCGGTGCCGACCAACATGATCGTGGTCACCAACGTCCGTTTCTACAATTTCGAGCTGGTGCCGGGTTCCCCGGGCGAGATCGCCTACACGATCCGCTTCCATTATCCTTCGCCGACCGACGGCGCGACGGCGTCGGCCGAGGATGCGCCCTCGGCCAATGGCGAGGGCCGCTACAAAGTCGGCGGCGACCGGGCGCTGCGGCCGAGCGCGATCAGCGACGACGGCCGCCACACCTATATCAGCTGGCCGCGCGACCGTTCGATCCCGGCCGTCTACGCGCTGAACGAGGGCGGCAAGGAGACGCTGGTCAACGGGATGATGCGCGACGACATCTTCGTTATCGACAGCGTCGCCGAGAAGCTCGTCTTCCGCATGGACAACAAGATCGCCCGGGCGGACCGGATGAAGCCGCGGAGGACCGACAATGGCCGTCGCTGAATCCGGCGATCCGCGCGTCGGCGCGACTCCGCCCGAGCCGGAGAGCGAGGCCGGAATCCGCCCGGTCGTCGCCTTGCCGCGCGGCGGCCCGTCCGGGCTCGCCTTCGGCATCGGCGCGATCGTCGCCGGCGCGATCCTGTTCAGCGTGCTCAACGCGCGCCGGACGGCGCCGACCGGCCCTTCGGTGCGCGAGCGTGCCGCCGATTTCGCGGCCGGCGGAACCGCGGCGCCGCCGCCGCTCACTATCCCGCCACCGCCCGCGCCGCCGCCCGTACAGGTGGCCGAGGCGACGCCGCCACCCCCGCCGCCGCCACCGCCGCCCCCTGCCCCACCGCCGCCGCCGCAGATCGTCTACGTGCCGCAGCCCCAGCCGATCGTGCAGCAGCAGCCGCCGCCACCGCCGCCGCGCAATGCCGGCGGGCCGACCCTGGTCGTCGACACGACGACGGCGCAGACGCCGGCTGGCGGAGCGCAGGCGGCCGGCCCGGCGAACAACGGCAACGGTCTGCTCGGCACCGTCTCGTCGGGCGGGCGGGTGCGCGCCGGCGTCTTCGCCAACCGCAGCGCGACCGTTCCCGAGGGCACGTTGATCCCGGCGGTGCTGGAGACGGCGTTCGATTCCACCCGCCCCGGCCTCGCCCGCGCCATCGTCTCGCGCGACATACGCGGCTTCGACGGGACCCGGATCCTGATCCCGCGCGGAAGCCGGCTGATCGGCGAATATCGTTCCGACGTCGCCAACGGCCAGAAACGGGCCTTGATCACCTGGACCCGGATGATCCGCCCCGACGGCACCACGATCGCGATCGACTCGCCGGCCGCCGATACGCTCGGCCGCGGCGGCATCAGCGGCCATTATAACAGCCATTTCCTCGAGCGTTTCGCCGGCGCCATCCTGCAGACGGCGCTCGACATCGGCGCCAATTTCGGCACCCGCGCGGTCAGCGGCAACAATGTGATCATCCTGCCCAATACGACGACCGGCAGCGCCGCTTTCGCCTCCCTCCTCCCCCAGAACCGCATCGTCCCGACCCTCACCGTCCCGGCCGGGACCAGCATCAGCATCTTCGTCGCCCACGATCTCGACTTCACCGGCAGCGAGGCGCACAAATGAGCTCCGCCTCGGCCGCGTCGATGACCGCCGAGCCGGGCATTTACCTGCGCGCCTATCTGGCGCCGCTGACCGGGATGCTGGCGCGGCCCGACGTCACCGATATCTATGTGAACCGCCCCGGCGAGATCTGGGCGGAAACGACCGGCGGCCAGATCGAGCGGCACGAAATCCCGACGCTCGACGCGGCGACGCTGGCGCGGCTGGCGCGGCAGATCGCGGCCCTGTCGCACCAGGGGATCAGCCGCGAGCATCCCCTGCTTTCGGCGACCCTGCCCGATGGCGCCCGCGTCCAGGTAGTGGCGCCGCCGGCGACGCGCGGGCCGCTTGCCCTTGCCATCCGCAAGCATGTCGCGCCGCATCTGTCGCTCGACGATTATGTCGCTTCCGGCGCCTTCGCGGCGACGAAGCGGCGCACCGGCTTCGCCGCCTCCGAGACGGACCGCGCGCTCGCCGCCCTGCTCGAAGCCGGCGACGTGACCGGCATGCTCGCCGCGGCGGTGAAGGCGCGGCGCAACATCCTCGTCTCCGGCGGCACCTCGACCGGCAAGACCACCTTCCTCAACGCCCTCATCCGCGAAATCCCGGCCGAGGAAAGGCTGATCCTGATCGAGGATACGCCCGAGCTCTCCGTCCGCCATGAGAATATGGTCGGCCTGCTCGCCGCGCGCAGCGATCTCGGCGAGGCCCAGGTCACCGCCAACGACCTCGTCGCGGCCTCGCTCCGGATGCGGCCCGACCGGATCATCCTCGGCGAGCTGCGCGGGCCGGAAGCCTATGCCTTCCTGCGCGCGGTCAATACCGGCCATCCCGGATCGATGACCACCGTCCATGCCGACAGCGCCGAGCGCGCGATCGAGCAGATCGTGCTGCTCGTCCTCCAGGCTGGAACGCAGCTCACCCGCGACGACGTCCACCATTATGTGAGCCGCACGATCGACGTCTTCGTCCAGCTCGGCCGCACCGCGGGCAAGCGACAGGTCGAGGAAGTGGTGCTGCGGCAATAAGACGAAGGCCGCTCCGGCAGGCATGCGCAACCATCATGACGTCCTGATCGTCGGCAGCGGCCATGGCGGCGCGCAGGCGGCGATCGCGCTCCGCCAAAGCGGCTTTGCCGGTTCGATCGCGATCGCCGGGGCCGAGCGCGAATTGCCCTACGAGCGGCCGCCCCTCTCCAAGGACTATCTCGCCGGCGAGAAAATGTTCGAGCGCATGCTCATCCGCCCCGCTGCTTTCTGGGCCGAACGGGAGGTCGCATTGCTGCAGGGGCGGCGGGTCGTCGCGGTGGATCCGGCGGCGAAAAGGGTGACGACCGCCGAGGGCGAGACGCTCGATTACGGCCGTCTTGTCTGGGCGGCCGGGGGATCGCCGGGGCGGCTGGCCTGCGAGGGCGGCGATCTGGAGGGCGTGCACACGATCCGCAGCCGCGCGGACGTCGACGCGCTGATCGGAGACCTTCCGACGGTGCGGCGGGCGGTCGTGATCGGCGGCGGCACTATCGGCCTCGAAGCGGCGGCGGTGCTGCGCAAGCTCGGCAAGCAGGTCTGCATCGTCGAGGCGCAGGGCCGCGTCCTCGCCCGCGTCGCCGGTGCGCCCTTGTCGCGCTTCTACGAGGCGGAGCATCGCGCGCGGGGCGTCGACATCCGCCTCGATTCCGCCGCCGCCGCGATCCTCGGCCGCGACGGCCGCGTCGCCGGCGTGCGGCTTGCCGACGGGCGCCGGGTCGAGGCCGATTTGGTGGTCGTGGGTATCGGAATCGTGCCGGAGGTCGGGCCGCTCCTCGCGGCCGGGGCGGCGGGCGGCAACGGCGTCGCGGTCGATGCGCAATGCCGCACCTCGCTGCCCGACGTCCATGCAATCGGCGATTGCGCGCTCCACGCCAATGTCTTCGCGGACGGCGCGCGGGTGCGGATCGAATCCGTCCAGAATGCGGTCGACCAGGCCAATGTCGCCGCCAGAGCGATCCTCGGCCAGCCCGCTTCCTACGAAGCTTTGCCCTGGTTCTGGTCGAACCAATATGATCTGCGCCTGCAGACGATCGGCCTGTCGGCCGGCCATGACGATCTGCTCGTCCGCGGCGATCCCGCGTCGCGCGGCTTCTCGATCGTCTATCTGAAGCAGGATCGGGTGATCGCGCTCGACTGCGTCAACGCGACAAGGGATTATGCGCAGGGGCGAAGGCTGGTGCTCGAACGCGCCGCGCCCGACCGGCGCCTGCTGGCCGATCCGGACATTCCGCTGAAATCGCTTTGATCGTTCAGGACAGGACGAGAGGACGGACGATTTCGTCGCAGCTCAGTTGCGCCTTCTGCTCGAAGGCTTCGGCAAGCGCCCGGCGCCGGGCCCGCGCCTCGGGGGTTACCGCGCGTTCGGCCGCGCGATGTTCTTCGACGGCACGACGCGCCCAGTAACGCTGATTCGATTCCATAAGGACCCGCTCCCCGATTCGGGGGCGTAACACATTTTCGCCTTATTCGTGAATCGACCCGGCGGCGGGCTGTTTCGTTCCGGCGCAGCAAGGGCTGGACGATGCCGCCGAGGCCGCCGAAAAGCGTGCCGTGCAACCCGTTGTCGCCCGTCGCCTTGTCCTCCTCGCCGCTTTGCTCATGGCCTTGTGGCTCGCGATGCTGCTGCTCGGCGGCCCGCATTCGCCGGTCGATGTCGTTCTGCTGCGGCTGCTCCGCGCACCGGCCCTCGCGCCCGGGACGCGCCTCATCACGCGCCTCGGCAATGCCTACGTCCTTTTGCCGCTCTCCCTGGTCGCATCCGCCGCCATTGCATGGCGATGCGGCCGCCGGCCGGCCCTGCTTTATCTTGCGCTCCTGCTCTCCGGCCGGCTGCTGGTCGCGCTGCAAAAGGATCTGATCGGCCGGATGCGTCCCGATCCCGCCGGAAGGCTGGACATGGTCGCGTCCTTTTCCTTTCCGAGCGCGCATGCCGCCAATTCGATGATCGCATGGCTCGGCCTCGCCCTGATCGTGGCGCCGCCGCGACTGCGTCCTGTCGCGGTCGCCGTCGCGCTCGTGCTTGCATTGCTCGTCGGCCTCACCCGCCTTGTGCTCGCGGTCCACTGGCCGAGCGACGTGATCGGCGGCTGGGCATTCGGCGCGGCCTGGACCCTGCTCGTCCTGCGGCTTGCGCAACGAACGTCTCCGTCCCTCCGTCAATGAGCGGCCTGCAGAGGGCATCGTGAGGATGCCCTCGACTTCGGCCGCAACCTGCGGCGCGACGTGCCAGGGGTGCGGTCAGGGCAACATGCCCTCCCCTCGATCCCCTCCCGCAAGCGGGAGGGGAGATTTGCGGAAAACGACAATCAGGTTGTTGGCCAGCATCTCGACGATGCGTTCGAGCGTGAAGCCGCGCCCCTCCGCCCCGGCGGCGACATCCTCGAGCCGGCGCAGGCCCCATTCGGGATTGCGGGCGCGGAGCGTCCGGTCGAATTCCTCGTTGCTCGGCGCGGTCGCCACGTCGGCCCGGCGATAGGCGCCGTAGAGGATGAGCGGCGCGCCCGGGCCAAGCAGACGGGCCGCGCCGTCGAGCAGGCCCAGAGTCGCCGCCCAGGGGCTGATATGGACCATGTTGATGCAGAGGATCGCGTCCGCGGCGGCGACCGGCCAATCGTCCGATCGCGCGTCGAGCATCGTCGGCGCGCGCAGATTGTCGAGACCGGCGGAGGCGCGCCATGCCTCGATCGAGCGCAAGGCGGCGGGATCGGGATCGCTCGGCTGCCAGAGCAGGCCGGGAAAGGCGCGGGCGAAGCGGAGGATATGCTCGCCGGTGCCGCTCGCCACTTCCAGCACCAGCCCCCGCTCCGGCAGCGTTTCGCGCAGCACCTCCGCGATCGGATCGGCGTTGCGCGCGACGTGCGGCGCGCTTCGACGCGGGTCGCCTTCGCCCGGTGCGATGACGAAGGGTGTCGGGCCGATCATGCCGGCCGGTGGCGGCGCGCCTCCGCGAGCAGGCGCCGCGCCCGCAGGTACATTTCCAGCCTCTGCACCGCGAGCAGGCCGAGCGCGAAGGCGACGAGGATGTCGGTGAGCGTCGCCGGCGACATGTGGAAGAAGCCGCCCGCGCCGGTCTGCGCCATCGAGCGCATGCCCGACCGGATCGCGATCAGGATGACGATGAAGAACAGAGCGGCGGGCGATTGGACCGTCGTCACCGAATGCGATTGCGGATCGACGTCGATCCGCATCAGCCGTCCGCGCTGCCATCCCAAAGCCGCGCCGAGCACCAAAGCGACGATCGACGCGAGCCAGCCGGCGCCGTTCGGGGGCGTCGTCGCGAAGGCCAGCACCGCCAGTACGAGATAGATGATTGGAATGATCCAGAGCCGCTCGACCTTGAGCGGCCGCACCTGGTTCACGCTGCGGACGCGGACGATCAGCACGATCGTCAGCACCAAAGCCATGACGACATAGCCGATCAGCGGATTGGGCTGGCCTGCGGCTCCCTGCATCATCCTCTCCCTTTATTCCGCGGCCTCGGCCTGTTCGGGCGGCCTATAGACCAGGACCGGCTTGCGCGCCGCCCGGGTTTCGTCGAGCCGCCGCCGCGGCGCATGGATGGGCGCGGCCTTGAGGCTCTGGTCGCCGGCCTTGGCGCGCTCGGCGACCGAGCGCATCGCGCCGATGAACTGGTCGAGCGCTGCTTTGGACTCGGTCTCGGTCGGCTCGACCAGCATCGATCCATGGACGACCAACGGGAAATACATGGTCATCGGATGGAAGCCCTCGTCGATCAGGGCCTTGGCGAGATCGAGCGTGCTCAGCCCCTCGGCAAAGCCTTTGTCGCTGAACAGGGCTTCGTGCATGCAGGGGCCGCCGGCGCCGAACGGCGCGTCGAGCACATTATCCAGGCGGCGCAGGATGTAATTGGCGTTGAGCACGGCATCGCCCGAAACCTGCCGCAGCCCGTCGGCGCCATGGCTGAGGATGTAGGCAAGCGCGCGGCTGAACATGCCCATCTGGCCGTGGAAGGCGACCATGCGGCCGAAGCTCTGGGCATGATGCTCGCCGGCGGTCTCCTCCTCCACGAGCACGTAATGGTCGCCCTGCTTCTCGACGAAAGGCAGAGGCGCGAACGGCGTCAAGGCCTTGGAGAAGACCACCGGACCCGAGCCCGGACCGCCGCCGCCATGGGGCGTCGAGAAGGTCTTGTGGAGGTTGATGTGCATCGCGTCGATGCCGAGGTCGCCCGGCCGCACCCGGCCGACGATCGCGTTGAAATTGGCGCCGTCGCAATAAACGAGGCCGCCCGCTTCGTGGACCGCCTCGGAAATGGCGATCATGTCCGGCTCGAACAGGCCGCACGTATTGGGGTTGGTGATCATCACCGCGGCGACGTCGGGCCCGAGCCGCGCCTTCAGCGCGGCGAGGTCGACCCGGCCGCGCTCGTTCGCGGGGATGTTCTCGACCCGATAGCCGGCGAAGGCGGCGGTGGCGGGGTTGGTGCCGTGCGCGCTTTCGGGAACGAGGATCACCGCGCGCGCATCGCCTCGCGCCTCGAGCGCGGAGCGGATGGCGAGAAGACCGCACAATTCGCCATGGGCGCCCGCCTTCGGGCTCATCGCGACGCTGTGCATGCCGGTCAGCGTCACCAGCCATTCGCCCAATTTCGCGATCACCTCGAGCGCGCCCTGCACCGTATCGACCGGCTGGAGCGGGTGGATGTCGGCGAAGCCGGGCAATCGCGCGATCTTCTCGTTGAGCCGCGGATTGTGCTTCATCGTGCACGAGCCGAGCGGGAACAGGCCGAGGTCGATCGCATAATTCTGCCGGCTGAGGCGGGTATAATGGCGCACCGCCTGCGGCTCGGAGAGGCCGGGAAGGCCGATCGGACGTGTGCGCTCCAACCCGCCTAGCCTGCTCCCCGGCGAAAGCCGGGGTCCAGACGGCGTGCGAGACTGGGCACCGGCTTTCGCCGGTGAGCGGGAATCGTCGAAATCGATGCCGCACCCGCTCTCCTCGTCCATCTCGAAGATGAGCGGCTCCTCGAGCATCAGCGCCCTGTTGCCGGTCCAGGTCGCGGTCTCGCTCCCCTGCCCGGCTTCCGGCCGGGTCGGGCGTCCTTCGCGGTTCATGCTCATGCCAGCGCCTCCCCGAGCGCATCGGCCAGCGCCTCGACATCCTCTTCGCTGGTCGTCTCGGTGACGGCGACCACCAATCCCCGCTCCAGGCTCTCGACGCCGGGATAGAGGCGGCCGAGCGAGACTCCGCCGAGCACGCCTTTCTCCGCCAGCATCCGCACCACTGGCCGCGCCTCGCGCGGCAGGCGCAGGGTGAATTCGTTGAAGAAGCCGCCATTGACCAATTCGACGCCGGGCACCTTGGCCAGCCGCTCGGCCGCGGCGACGGCGCCGGCGTGATTGACGGTCGCCAGCCGGCGCAGCCCGGTCTCGCCGAGCAGGGTCATGTGGATCGTGAACGCGAGCGCGCAAAGGCCGCTGTTGGTGCAGATGTTCGACGTCGCCTTCTCGCGGCGGATATGCTGCTCGCGCGTCGACAAGGTTAGGACGAAGCCGCGCTTGCCTTCCGCATCGACCGTCTCGCCGGCGAGCCGGCCGGGCATCTGCCGCACATATTTGTCGCGCGTCGCGAACAGCCCGACATAGGGGCCTCCGAAATTGAGGCCGACGCCGATCGACTGGCCTTCTCCGACGACGATGTCCGCGCCCATCTCGCCCGGCGCGCGGATCAGGCCGAGCGCCACCGGCTCGGTCACCACCGCGACCAGCAAGGCGCCCGCTTCATGGGCGCGCTCCGCCAGTTCGGAGAGATCGCCGATGCGCCCCAATATGTCGGGATATTGGACGACGATGCAGCTTGTCTCCCCGTCGATCCGGTCGAGCAGGGCCGCAATGTCGGGCCCCGCGTCCAGCGCCGGCAACGCCGTCACCAGTTCGTCGCCGGTGAAACGGGCCATCGTCTTCGCGACCGAGACATAATGGGGATGGAGGCCCGAGGAGAGGATCGCCTTGCTCCGCCGGGTGATCCGCCGCGCCATGCCGATCGCCTCCCAGCAGGCGGTCGAGCCGTCATACATGGAAGCATTGGCGACCTCGCAGCCGTAAAGCCGCGCGACCTGGGTCTGGAATTCGAACAGGGCCTGGAGCGTGCCCTGGGCAATTTCCGGCTGATAGGGCGTGTAGCTGGTCAGGAATTCGCCGCGCTGGATGAGATGGTCGACGCTCGCCGGGATATGGTGGCGATAAGCGCCGCAGCCGAGGAAGAAAGGAACGTCGCCGGCGGCGAGGTTGCGCCGCGCCATGGCGGAGAGCCGGCGTTCGACCGCCATCTCGCTTTCATGGTCGGGCAGGCCCCGGATCGCGCCGTCGAGCCGCGCCGCCGCCGGCACGTCGACGAACAGACTTTCAACCGAGTCGGCGCCGATCGCCCGCAGCATCTCCTGCCGGTCGGCATCGGCAAGGGGTAGATATCTCATGAATGCAATCCGATTGAGCCCCTCCCCTCGATGGGGAGGGGTTGGGGTGGGGTGAGGTTCGACATGGAGCGGTGTGGGGTTCGAACATCACCCCCACCATGTGGCGCTGGCTCGTCCCCCGGACGAGCCTCAGCAGCGTCACATTCCCCCATCGAGGGGGAGGCTTTTCGTGCGATTCCAGCGCTCATTCTTCCGGCTTCCGCATCGCGAAGCGGAGGCGGACATAATCGGCGATCCAGCTGCCATCCTCCTGCCGGAGGCGCGGCTGGAGCCGGCGCTCGATCGCGGCGGCGATCTCGTCGCGCGACTCGATCGGGACCCGGGCGACGTCGAGCCAGCCGGCGCGGAAGGTCTTCACCCAGCCGGCGACGCCGGCGGGCAAGGGCGTCGGCCGCGGGATCAGTTGCGCGTTGATCTGGACGAAGCCGGCGCAGGCATAGAGGCGGACGAACTCCTCGACGCTCGGATACCATTGCGGATCCTCGTCGGGGATCGGGTAGAAACGCGCCTTCAGCTCGTCGCGGATGGCGCCGCGCAGCGCCGCGATATTGCCGACGCCGCCCATCTCGCCGACGAAGCGGCCTCCCGGCTTCAGCACCTTGTGGACGCCGGAGGCGACGGCGTCGGGATCGAGCATCCAGTGCAAGGCGGCATTGGAGAAAGCGGCGTCGAAATGGCCGAAGCGGGTCGCCTGGCTTTCGAGGTCGAGCGCCTGGGCGTCGGCGACGAAGGCGTCGACGCCGCGCGCCCGCGCCGCCTCGACCATGTCGGGCGAGGCATCGAGCCCGATCACCCGCGCGCCCGACGCCATGATCTTCTGGGTGAGCGCGCCGTCGCCGCAGCCGATGTCGAGGATCAATTCGCCCGGCTGCGGCGCCAGCAGCGCCAGCGCCGGCCCGCCGAGCGCCGGCACGAAGGCGGCGTTGGCGGCATAATCGGTCGGCGACCATAAGGAGGAGGAATTGACGGTCACAGACTGTTCCTCTTTTCCGACATCCCTTCCACCCCTTCGTCATCCCCTTCTCTTTTCGTCATCCCCGCGAAAGCGGGGATCCAGGCGAGGCCCATGCAGGATATTGACGCCGCCTGGATTCCCGCTTTCGCGGGAATGACGGAGAGAGGCGATACCCGCTTCCTCACTGGCCGTCGCAAAAGGCCTGGTAGGTCGCTTCGTCCATCAGGCCGTCGAGCTCCGCCATGTTCGAAAGGGTGAGGCGGAAGAACCAGCCCTGCCCTTCCGGATCGCTGTTGGCGAGCGAGGGATCGTCGACGAGCGCCTGGTTCCCCTCGGTCACCGTGCCGCTCACCGGCGAATAGACGTCCGACGCCGCCTTGACCGATTCGACGACGGCCGCGTCGCCGCCCTTGGCGACCTGCTTGCCGGTCTCCGGAAGCTCGACGAAGACGACGTCGCCGAGCTGGCCCTGGGCGAAATCGGTGATCCCGACCGTCCCCTGGCCGCCGTCGACCGCGATCCACTCATGCTCCTCGGTATAATAAACGGTCATCAGGCGCCTCCCTTGCGATGATAGCGATGGGGGACGAAGGGCATCTTCACCACCTTCGCCCGGAACAACCTGCCGCGCTGGGCGAGAACGATCTCGCTCCCCTCCTCGGCGCTGGCGGTCGGCACATAGGCCATGGCGATCGGCGCTTCGAGGCAGGGCGAGAAGCCGCCGCTCGTCACCTTGCCGACCTCGCGCCCTTCGCCGTCGACCACCGCCGAACCCTCGCGGACCGGCTGGCGGCCCTCGACGGCGAGGCCGACGCGGCGGCGGAGCGGCCCGCGATCGAGCTCGCTCTCGATCCGGTTCCAGCCGGCAAAGCCGCCTTCGAGGCGGCGTCGCTTGGAGACTGCGAAGCCGAGATCGGCCTCGATCGGGGTCGTGCCGGGGTCGAGGTCGTGGCCGTAGAGCGGCAGGCCCGCCTCCAGCCGCAGCGAATCGCGCGCGCCGAGGCCGATCGGCTTCACCTCCGGCTGGGACGCGATCCGGTCGGCGATCTCGGCGGCTCGCGCGTCCGGCAGCGAAATCTCGAATCCGTCCTCGCCCGTATAGCCCGAGCGGCTGATCCAGATCGTGCCGCCCCCGAGCCGGAAGGCCCCGCCGGTCATGAAGCCGAGCGCCTCGACCCCCGGCACGAGGCGGGACAGAACGTCGACCGCCTTCGGCCCCTGCAAAGCGAGCAACGCCTGCTCCTTCATATGATCGAGATGGACGCCGCGCGGCAGCCGGTCCGTCATGGTGGCGATATCGCCATGCTTGGTCGCGCCGTTGACGACGATGTAGAAATGGTCGCCGCGGCGGGTGACCATCAAATCGTCGATGATGCCGCCATCCTCGGCGAGGAGGAGCGAGTAACGAAGCCGCCCTTCCTTCAGGATGGCGAGATCGGCGGGAAGGAATTTTTCGAGGCCCGCCTCGGCCTCGGCGCCGGTCACGATGAGCTGGCCCATATGGCTGACGTCGAACAGGCCGGCCGATTCCCGCGTCCAGCGGTGCTCGGCCATGATCCCCTCATATTGAATCGGCATCCTGTAGCCGGCGAAGGAGACCATCCGCGCGCCGCGCGCGACGTGCCAGTCGTTCAGGGGAAGCAGGCGGTCGGGGGCGTCGCTCATTCCAGTCTCCGGAGGCCGCGACGGCAGGCGGACCGGAATCCGCCGCCGCCTTGAGTCCCCCTCTGTCGGCTGGACCTGAGAGCTTTCCCCGCCATGGCTCCGGACGGATCCGGAGCGTCGGTGGGTTACCCCTTCGGTGGCCAACCGTCGCCGAGGCTAAGGCTGGCTCTTTCCAGAGTGTCTATGCGCGCGCGGTCCTTCTGCCTGAGAGATTCCGGGGCGGTTGCTCCTTCGGCGGCGGAGGCATGCCTCCACTCTCTCCCGCGCGCGCACCGGCCGGGACCGGCGACCGCGACGCTCTGGCGCCTTGCCGTGCCGGAGTCAACGCGCCTGGAGCGGCTTGCGATCCGATCGCATCAGCCTGCCCGCTCCTGCTTGTCGTCTTGTCGCGATTTCCGAGTCGTCGGATGATGCCATCCGACTAGAAATCGCTCCGGGTCAACGCGTCGCGTTGTAGGCGAGCTGGTCCTTGGTGAGCTGGAAGCCGACCAGCACCTCGAAGGTCGCCGCGCGCACCGCGTCGCGCACGCGCGGATCGGCCATCGGATCGACCGCCGCGTCGGCGTCGCCCGGCTTGCGCTCGCGGGTCACCTGGCGGCGGACGTCCTCCGGGAGCGTCACCGCGGCGCGCTGCACCTGGCTCGCCGCCGTTCCGGAGGTCTGGGCGCGGAGCTGGCCGTCGGCGAAATGGAGGCCGACCCGGCCGATGCTCTTCGAGACGACATTGGTGCCGCCCTGCACGTCGGCCGCGAAATAAGGCAGGACGACGTCGCGCGCGCCGTGCGGGTCGTGCCGCTGGGCAAGCACGTCGAAGCTGACGCTGGTGGCGATGACGGCGCCGGTCTCGTCGCAGGTCGAGCGGACGTTGGTGATCGTCGCGACTACGTCGATCGCATTCTCGTCGCGGCTGCTCTCGGGGTTGAACAGGGTGACGTCCCCGGTCGATGCCGGGATCGCGACCGCGGGGCAGGCCGAGCGGGTGGTGATGACGCCCATCGAGGTAACCCGCCCCTCGGTGCTGCAGCCGGCGACGACGATTGGAATCAGCGCGGCAAGCGCCACCTTGAACCTGGACACGAAAACAGCACCTCATGCTCATGAAGGGAAAGCAGGCGGATCATAGGAACCGCCAGAGGCCGAAGCAAGCGAGGAACCGGCGTTCCCCCTCGCTATGGACGCCCCAGCCGGTTCGAAACGCCGCGTCCTGTGGACGCGACAGGACGATCATCGTAGGAGCCGCGCCATGGCGACATCCCTGCCCCCTCTCGATCTGCTGATCGCGGCGCCGCGCGGCTTCTGCGCGGGGGTGGACCGGGCGATCCGCATCGTCGAGCTGGCGCTGCTGCGCTGCGGCGCCCCGGTCTACGTCCGCCACGAGATCGTCCACAACCGCTTCGTCGTCGACAGCCTCAAGGCCAAGGGCGCGATCTTCGTCGCCGAGCTGGACGAGGTTCCGGACGGGCGGCCGGTCGTCTTCTCGGCACACGGCGTGCCGAAGATCGTGCCGGCGCGGGCCGAGGAACGCGGCCTCGACTATCTGGACGCCACCTGCCCGCTCGTCTCCAAGGTTCACCGCCAGGCCGAACGGCTGGTCGAGCGCGGCTGCCATATCCTCTTCGTCGGCCATCGCGGCCATCCCGAGGTGATCGGCACGTTCGGCCAGGTGCCCGAGGGCCGGATGATCCTGATCGAGACGGTTGCGGACGCCGAGACCGTGGCGCCGCCGGAGGGCGCCGCGCTCGCTTACCTCACCCAGACGACGCTTTCGGTCGACGATACCGCCGACATCCTCCGGGTGCTGGAGCGGCGCTTCCCCGGCATCAGGGGGCCGCGCGGCGAGGATATCTGCTACGCCACCTCGAACCGGCAGGCGGCGGCGAAGGAGATCGCCCGGGCCAGCGACGCGATCCTGGTGATCGGATCGCCCAACAGCTCCAACTCGCTGCGCCTCGTCGAGGTCGCCGAGCGCGAGGGGACGAAGGCGCGCCTGATCGGCCGCGCCTCGGAGGTCGATCTCGCCTGGCTGAAAGGCGTCCGCACCCTCGGCATCACCGCCGGCGCCTCGGCGCCCGAAATATTGGTTCGCGAGCTGGTCGATCTGCTGTCGCGCCATTTCGACGTCCGCGAGCGCGAGAGCGACGGCATCGCCGAACGGATGGTCTTCAAGCTGCCGCGCGGGCTTGAAGCGGCCTGAGAATATGGGCCTGGCCCCCGATTTTCCGAACCATGTCGAGATCTTCACCGACGGCGCCTGCAAGGGCAATCCGGGGCCGGGCGGCTGGGGCGCGATCATCCGCTCGGGCGGTCGCGAGAAGGAGCTGTCCGGCGGCGAGACGCTCACCACCAACAACCGGATGGAATTGCTCGCCGCGATCCGGGCGCTGCAGGCGCTGAGGCGCCCCTGCACGGTCGCGCTCCACACCGACAGCATCTACGTCCGCGACGGCATCACCAAATGGGTCCACGGCTGGAAGCGCAACGGCTGGAAGACCGCCGACCGCAAGCCGGTCAAGAATGCCGAATTGTGGCAGGAGCTGATCGAGGCGGCGGCGCCGCACCAAATCGCCTGGAAATGGGTGCGCGGCCATGCCGGCCACCCCGAGAATGAGCGCGCCGACCGGCTCGCCTGCGACGCGGCTTCTCAGTTCGTGAAGCGGCCCGGGGCGTAAGGCGCCGGGTCGATGCCGGCGACGCTCTCGTCCGGCTTCGTCCCAAGCAGCAAGGCGGCGGCGAGCTTCGCCGCGGCGGGGGCGGTCTGGATGCCGAAGCCGCCCTGCCCCGCATACCAGAAGAAATCGCGCCGGCCGGGTGCGAAGCCGTAGACCGGCAGGCGGTCGGGCGCGAAGGTGCGGAGGCCCGCCCAGCGCCGCTCGACCCGTTCGATCCGCCAGTCGACGACCTCCTCCAGCCGGCCGACGGCCAGAGCCACGTCGATCTCCTCCGGCGCGCAGTCGCAGGGATCGGAGGCCGTTTCGTCGTGCGGGCTCAGCCACAATCGTCCGCCGGCCTCGGGCTTGAAATAGAAAAAGCCGAGCGCATCGATGACGAGCGGCAGGTCCGGCGATGCCGGCGGCGCGACCCGGAGCTGGACGAGCGTCCGCCGGTAGGGCTGGATTCCGATTCGCGCGAGGCCCGCCAGCGCCGCCACCTCGTCGGCCCAGGCGCCCGCCGCGTCGACGAGAATCGCCGCCTCGAACGGCCCGGCCGTCGTGCCCAGCGACCAGCCGCCCGCGCGCCGTTCGGCGGCGATCAGCCGCGCGCCGGCGACCAGCCGCGCGCCCTGCCGGCGGGCGGCGGCGAGGTAGAGGGCGTGGAGCGACGCGACGTCGATATCGGTGCAGGTCGGCTCGAACAGGCCATGGTCCCAGCCGGGGCGGAGGCCGGGGATGCGCGCCACCGTCGCCGCGCGGTCGAGCCGCTCGAGCGGCACCGCGCCGGCAAACAGGCGCGCCATCCGGTCGAGCGCGGCCGCGCCCTCGGCATCGGCGGCGATATGGAGACCGCCCCGGTCCTTCAAATAGCCGCCCTCGCGCAGAAAGGGCCCGGAGGCGGTGGTGAGCGGCTGGACCAGGGGGCCGCCATAGGTTTCGGACCAGAAAGCGGCCGAGCGGCCGGTCGCATGATAGCCGGGCCGATCCTCCGCCTCGAGGATCAGCACCGAGGCCGAGCCACCCAACTCGGCGGCGAGGCTCGCACCGGCCATGCCCGCGCCGACGATCGCGATGTCCGCTTTGATGACCGCCCTCTCGCTCACCGCGCGTGCGCGTCGAGGAAGACGTCGATCCGCGCCAGCGCGCGGCGCCGCACCGGACCCGCCTCGCGCAATATTTCATGCGCGGCGTCGTCGAACATCAGCAGCTCGGCCCGCGGGATCTCCGCCGCCGCCTCGCGGATCGCGGCCGGGCTGACGAGCCGGTCGAGGTCGGTGCCGAGCAGCAGCATCGGCAGATCGATGTCGCGCAGCCGCTCCGGCGTCAGGAGGGCCGAGGAGGCATAGGCGTTGCGAAGCCAGCCCCAGGTCGGCGCGCCGAGATCGAAGCCCGGCTGCTTCTTCCACCACCAGAGCTCGTCCTCGAACCGCGCGCGCGACGCAGTCAATATCTCCTGGCGAAAGGAGCCGACCCGCGGCGGCGTCTTGGGCACGTGCCAGGCGGGCAGCCTGGCGAAGCCGAGCGCGCCCATCGTCTGGACCGTCCAGACCGCCGCCCAATCGGGAAGCGCGCCGCTGTTGATGCGAATCATCGGCGCCACCAGCACCGCCGCGTCGAGCCCGGGCTTGCGCTCCGCCAGCGCGCGCAGGAGCAGGTGGCCGCCCATCGAATGGCCGATCGCGACATGCGGCCCGGGCGTGCGGCCGCGCCAGTCGGCGATCAGCGCATCGAGATCATCGACCATGCGATCGAAGCTGTCGGGAGGATCGGCGCCCTCGTCGCCGCGCGAGCCGCCCTGCCCCCGCCAGTCGAACGCGGTGACGTCCCAGCCCCGGCCGTGCCAATGGGCGTCGGCCTCCAGATATTTCTCGACGAAATCGCCCCGGCCATTGGCGAAGAGCAGGCTGCCCCGGACCGCGCCTTCCGCCGCAGGCGGCCAGTGGAGCAGCCGGCAGGGCCAGCCGTCCGGCGCGTGCCAGGCCGAAAGGGTCGCGCCCGCGGGAATCGCGCGGCGGTTGAAAGGCGTCGTCGTCATGCGGCCGGTTACGGTTTAGAAAGTAACTAAGTCTAGGGGGTGGAAACCATGAATGGGGGAATCGCCACCTTTCTTATCGTCTTGCTCGCCTGCGGCCTGGTCGCGGCGGCGGCGTTCGACTGGCGCAGCCGGACCATTCCCAACTGGCTCAACGCGGCTTTCGCGCTCGGCGCGATCCCTTTCTGGTGGGCGAGCGGCCTCCATCTCTGGCCGGGCGTCGCGCTCCATGTCGGAATCGCGCTGATCATCTTCGCGATCTTCGCTTTGGCCTTCCAGCTCGGGATGATGGGCGGCGGCGACGTCAAGATGCTGGCGGCGCTCGCTCTGTGGCTTCCGGCCGGCGCGGTGCTCGAGCTTCTGGTGATCATGTCGGTCGCGGGCGGGCTGCTCACGATCGCGATGCTCATCCCCCACAAGATCCGCAAGATCGCGGGCCAGCCCGAGATCCCGTACGGAATCGCAATCGCGTTCGCAGGCATGTGGCTGATTAGCGAACGGTTTCTTAACCAATTTGGATGATGTGTGAGGCTGCTTTTCGAAGGGCGGCCTAGGAGGCGACTGGCGTCATGGATGTGAAGAAGCTCATGCTGCTGATCGGCGCGCTCGTCGTCGCGGCGATAACCGCCGTGATGGCGAAGAACATGTTCAGCGGCGCCAGCGCGCCCACCGCGCGGGCAACCCCGGTGCTGCAGCAGCAGGCGAACGGACCTGAGGTGCTCGTCTCGACGCGGACCCTCCCCGTCGGCACGATCATCGATGCCGGGGCCTTCCGCTACCAGCAATGGCCGGACAAGCTCACCCAGCCCGCTTATTACATCAAGGGCCAGACGCCCGGCGGTCCCCAGGATCTGGTCGGCACCGTCGTGCGCAACGAGATCGCCGCCGGCGCGCCGATCACCCAGGGCTCGCTGGTCAAGCCGGGCGAACGGGGCTTCCTCGCCGCCGCGCTTGGGCCGGGGATGCGCGCCATCACCGTTCCGGTCTCCGTGACCAGCGGCGTCGCCGGCTTCGTCTTCCCGGGCGACCGCGTCGACATGGTGCTCACGCAGGAAGTCGGCGGCGGCGACGGCCCGCCGCTCAAGGCCTCGGAGACGATCATCCGCAACATCCGCGTGCTCGCCACCGACCAGCGCATGAGCGCCCAGGGCGACGACGGCAAGCCGCAGGTCCGCAACTTCTCGACGGTCACGCTCGAGGCGACTCCGAAGATCGCCGAGAAAATCGCGGTCGCGCAGCAGATCGGACAGCTCTCGCTGTCGCTCCGCTCGATCGCCGACAACAACGTCGATTTGCAAAGGGCGATTGCCGCCGGCGACGTGAAGGTCCCGGCCGGCACCGATCCGAAGGCGGCGCAGCAGATGCTGATCGACGTCGCCAGCCAGCCGATCGACACCACGCCCACCTATACGGTCGGCGCCGAGGTCTCGCGCTTCCAGCGCTCGACCGTGCCGACCAAAGCTCCGGCTCCCGGGGCCGGCCCCGCCTCCGCCCCCTCCGGCGGCGCGCCGAGCGAAGCCCCGAAGGGTCCGGTCGTCCGCGTCGCACGCGGCAATGTCATCACGATTGTTCCGATGGGAGCCAAGTAAGATGATCAGGTCCATCCTCAACCGCGCGACGCTCGGCACCGCCACGGCGGCTCTGCTCGCGGCGAGCCTGGCGACCGCGCCGGCTCCGCTGATGGCCGCGCCCTATGCGGCTCCGGTGCGCCCCGCGACCGACCTCACTTTGTCGGTGGGCACCGGCGAGATGGTGCGGCTGCCGCTTCCGATCAGCGACCTCTTCGTCGCGGACGACAAGGTGGCCGACGTCCAGGTCCGCTCGCCGAACCAGATCTACGTGTTCGGCAAGGGCCCCGGCGTGACCACGGTCTTCGCCACCGACAAGCAGGGGCGGACGGTCTATTCGGCCAACGTCCATGTCGGATCGAACATGGCCGACGTCGGCAGCGTGATCCGCGCGGCGATGCCGGAATCGCAGATCCAGGTGCAGACCTTCAACGGCATCGTCGTGCTGAGCGGCGCGGTCGCGAGCCCGGCGGACGTCGAGCAGGCGACCGAGATCGTCCAGGGCGTCGTCGGCAAGGACGTGCAGGTGATCAGCCGGCTGAAGACGGCGACCCCGCTCCAGGTCATGCTGCAGGTCAAGGTCGCCGAAGTCAGCCGCTCGCTGGTCAAGTCGATCGGCCTCAACCTGTTGAGCCGCGACCATAGCGGCGGCTTCCTGTTCGGCGTCGGCCAGGGCAATGCGGGCACGATCTCGACGATCACCGGCACCACCCCCGATCCGACCACCGGCGCCGCCCCCGGAAGCACCGCCTATACGTTCAACAATGCGGCGGGCTCGACCTCGCTCGGCTTTGCCGGCCATATTCTCGGCCTCGACCTCTTGTCGACGCTCGACCTCGCCGAGAATGACGGCCGCGCCCACACGCTCGCGGAACCGACCCTGACCGCTTTGTCGGGCGAGACGGCGAGCTTCCTCGCCGGCGGCGAGTTCCCGATCGCGACGACCAACGGCCTCAGCGGCACGTCGATCGAATATAAGCAATATGGCGTCAGCCTGGCCTTTACGCCGACGGTGCTCGAAGGCGGCCGCATCTCGATGCGCGTCCGGCCCGAAGTGTCCCAGCTCAGCGACCAGGGCGCGATCGTCCTCAACGGCTTCAAGATCCCGGCGCTGACGACGCGGCGGACCGAGACGACGGTCGAGCTCGGCTCGGGCCAGAGCTTCATGATCGCCGGCCTGCTCAGCAATACGAGCGCCAACACGACCAACAAGGCGCCGTTCCTGGGCAGCCTTCCGATCATCGGCGCCCTGTTCAAGTCGAACAACTTCCAGCGCAACGAGACCGAGCTGGTGATCGTCGTCACCCCCTATCTCGTCCGTCCGGCCAATGCGAACGACATCGCGCTGCCGACCGACGGCTATCGCGCGCCGGGCACGCTGGAGCGGGTGTTCACCAACACCGCGGAGCATCGCACCGGCGAGCAACGGCCGAAGCCGAGCGTCGTCCCGTCGCAGCAGGCCGCGCCCGCGGTCGGCACGATCGGATCGGTCGATCCGGTGACTCCGGCCCCGACCCCGCTCCGCAAGCCCGAGCAGCAGGCGGCGATCAAGCCGCAACCGCCGCAGCAAGTGGCTTCCGCCGCCCCGGGTTTCAGCTTCTGACGCCGTGACCGCTCGAAAGGATCTTCCCACCATGGCACGCAAGACCCTCTTCGCCCTGATCGTGATCGGAGCCGCTTTCTCGGCCTCCGCCGCCGAAGCGCGTCACAAGACCAACACGGCGCAGGACAATTGGAGCCTCAATTCCTTCAACCAGCCGGTCGTTCAGCGCGCCGACTATGTCCTCGAGCTCGCCAATCCCGGCCCGGGCCTTCCGGTCTCCGAGCGCGCCCGGCTGCGTGCCTGGTTCACCTCGCTCGGCCTCGGTTACGGCGACCGGGTCGCGGTCGAAGCGCCCTATGGCAGCGATCCCACGCGGGCCGACGTCGCCCGGGTCGCCGCCGAATACGGCCTCCTGCTCAGCGAGACGACGCCGATCGTCCCCGGGCAGGCCGAGCCGGGCGCGATCCGGGTGATCGTCAGCCGCAGCTTCGCCCATGTGCCGGGCTGTCCCTTCCCCGACGGCCATCAGGGCCCGTCGGCGACCTCGCTCAATTACGGCTGCGCGGTCAATGCGAACCTCGCGGCGATGATCGCCGATCCGAACGACCTCGTGCTCGGCCAGGCGGGCAGCGCGGCCGGGGATCCGAACACCGCCGCCAAGGCGATCCGGACCTATCGCGATGCAAAGCCGACCGGCGCCAACGGTCTGACCACCGCCAGCACCAGGAGTTCCAACTGATGAACGCGCCGCTCAACAACCGGGCCGCGGCCCTGCGCGATCCCTTCGCGGCCTTCGTCGCCGACGAAGCGACGGCCGAGATCCTGCGGCCGGTCGTGGTCGAGCACGGCTGGGCGCCCGAGAAGGTGAACAAGGGCGGCCTGCGCAACGCGGTGCAGACCCTGTCGGTCTCGGCCAGCCCGTCCATATTGTTCGTCGACCTTTCGGAATCCGCCGATCCGCTGAGCGACATCAACGCGCTCGCCGAGGTCTGCGAGCCCGGCACGGTGGTGATCGCCGCCGGCCAGGTCAACGACGTGCGCCTCTATCGCGACCTGCTCGCCTCCGGCCTGCAGGACTATCTGCTGAAGCCGTTCACGCCTGACCAGCTTCGCGATTCCTTCGCCCATGCCCAGCTCACCATATCCGGCCCGCGCGTCGCCGAATCCGGATCGGAGCGGCCGCACGTCACGGTCGGAGTGGTCGGCGTGCGCGGCGGCGTCGGCGCCTCGACGCTTGCGACCTCGCTCGCCTGGCTGCTCGGCGACAGGGGCAATCGCTCGACGGCGCTGCTCGACCTCGACATCCATTTCGGAACGACCGCGCTGACGCTCGATCTCGAGCCCGGCCGCGGCCTCACCGACGCGATCGAGAATCCGAGCCGCATCGACGGCCTGTTCATCGAGCGCGCGATGGTGCGGGCGAACGAGAAGCTGTGCGTGCTCTCGGCCGAGGCGCCGATGAACCAGGCCTTCCTCACCGACGGCTCGGCTTATTACCAGCTCCAGGAAGAGATGCGCAACGCGTTCGAAAGCACCGTGCTCGACCTGCCGCGGCCGATGCTGGTCCAGCACCCCCATCTCGTCCAGGATCTCCACGTCGCGGTGGTCGTCGTCGAATTGACCCTCGCCGCGACCCGTGACGCGATCCGCATCCTGTCCTGGTTCAAGGCCAATGCGCCGCAGGCCAAAATCGTGGTCGTCGCCAATCGCGTGCCGGCGGCCAATCACGAGATCAGCCGCAAGGATTTCGAGGCCTCGATCGAACGCAAGATCGATCTCGTCATCCCGTCGGAGCAGAAGATCGCGGCGCAGGCGGCCAAGCTCGGCCAGCCTTTCGCCAAGGTCGCGACCGGCGCCAAGCTCGCCCAGCCCTTCAATCAGCTCGTCGCCCTGGTGACGGCGACGGTCGAGCAGGCGGAAGGCGGCGACGCATCGGAATCCGGTTCGGCCTCCCTGCTCAAGAAGCTCAACATCAAGGGGCTGCTGAACAAGGTGCCGACCAAGGTGCCGACCAAGGCCTGACCGAAATGCGCGCCGTCCTCCCGGCGGCGCGGAACGAACGGGAGCGGACGTGTCCATCTTGCCGATCTTGATCTTCGCGGCGGGCCTCATCGGCACCCTCGCGCTCGGCTATTTCGCGTTCAGCGGGCCTTCGACCTCGAAGGCCCAGCTGCGGCGCCTCGAAAGCGTGCGCGAGCGGCACAGCAAGTCGAGCGAGGTCGCGGCCCAGGCGCAGTTGAAGCGCATCCTGCAGACCCGCACCGAAACCAGGATGGACAGCTTCGCGCAGCGTTTCATGCCGAAGCCCGCTTTGCTCCGCAAAAGGCTCCAGCAGACCGGCCGGACCTGGACGCTCGGCCAATATTTCTCGGTCTCCCTGGGCATCATCGTCCTCGTCTCCCTCTTGCTGATCCTGCGCGGAATGCCTTTCCCGCTCGCCATTTTCGTCGGACTGTTCGCGGGCATCGGCCTGCCCCATTATATCGTCGGCAAGCTCGTCCTGCGGCGCATCGCCAAGTTCAACGCACGCTTCCCCGACGCGCTCGAACTGATGGTCCGCGGCCTTCGCTCCGGTCTTCCGATCACCGAGACGATGGGCGTCGTCGCCGACGAATTGCCGGGCCCGATCTCCGAGGAGTTCCGCTCGGTCACCGACAAGATGAAGATCGGCCGGACGATGGAGGCGTCGCTCCAGGAGACGGCCGACCGGCTCGGCACGCCCGAGATCCAATTCTTCGTCATCACGCTGGCGATCCAGCGCGAGACCGGCGGCAACCTCGCCGAAACGCTCGCCAACCTCGCCGACGTGCTGCGCAAGCGCGCGCAGATGAAGCTGAAGATCAAGGCGATGTCGTCGGAATCCAAGGCCTCGGCCTGGATCGTCGGCTCCCTGCCTTTCATCGTCTTCCTGATGGTGTGGTGGATCAGCCCCGATTACATGAACCATTTCTTCTCCGACCAACGGCTGATCATCGCCGGCCTCGGCGGCGTCGTGTGGATGGGAATCGGCGTGTTCATCATGGCCAAGATGGTCAATTTCGAGATCTAGGATCGCAGACCTTATGGCACCGGCCCCGCATCCCACCCTGCTTGGCGTCGACGTCCTCTACGTCGCGACCCTGTTCGCCGCCGTGGCGACGTTCGCGGTGCTCGTCGCCATCTATGCGGCGACGACGGTGCGCGACCCGATGGCGAAGCGCGTCAAGGCGCTGAACGAACGGCGCGAGCAGTTGAAGGCCGGCATCATCGCCTCGACCTCGAAGCGCCGGCGCAACATCACCAACCGCAACGAGGTCGCCGACAAGGTCCGCACCTTCCTCAGCTCGCTGAAGATGCTTCAGGACGAGCAGGTCGTGAAGGCGCAGCAGAAATTGATGCAGGCGGGCATCCGCTCGAAGGACCTCGCCTTCGTCGTCATCTTCGGCCGGCTGGTGATGCCCGTCATCTTCGGCACGATCATCATCGTCGGCGTCTACCTGCTCAACTGGTTTCCCGAATGGGGTTCGCTCAAGCGCTACGGGCTCGTCGCCGTGACCCTGATCCTCGCCTACAAGGCGCCGGACATCTGGCTGAAGAACAAGATCGGCAAGCGCACGACCGCGATCCGCAAGGGCCTTCCCGACGCGCTCGACCTGCTCGTGATCTGCGCCGAGGCCGGCCTCACCGTCGACGCCGCCTTCAACCGCGTCGCGCGCGAGCTCGGCAAGGGCTATCCCGAGCTTGGCGACGAGTTCGCGCTCTGCTCGATCGAGCTTGGCTTCCTGACCGACCGCCGCCAGGCGTTCGAGAACCTCGCCACCCGTATCAATCTCGACTCGGTGCGCGGCGTGGTGACGACGATGATCCAGACCGAGAAATACGGCACGCCGCTCGCCTCGGCGCTGCGCGTGCTCTCGGCCGAGTTCCGCAACGATCGGATGATGCGGGCGGAGGAGAAGGCCGCGCGGCTGCCGGCGATCATGACCGTGCCGCTTATCCTGTTCATCCTGCCGACTTTGTTCATCGTCATCCTCGGTCCCGCGGCCTGCGCGATCAAGGACAATTTCATCAATCACTGATCCTGGGGATTCCGGGACGGGGGCGGAACAATCCGCCCCCTCATCCGGTTTTCCGAAGCGTCATCCAACGGAGGAGACGCTTGCGTGATCGCCTTTACGACCAATCAATGGCTGTTCGTCGGCCTCGTCTTTTTGCTCGGCATCGTCATCGGCGCGATCCTGCGCGGCAGCGGCAGGTGGAAGGCCGCTTATTATGACGAGGTCCGCAAGCGCGAGGCGCTGGAGGTCGAGAATCGCCGCCTCGCCAAGGACGGCGCCGAGATGGACTCGCTGCGAAACGCCGCCGCCAAGGATGAAGCGCGCAGGCGAGAGGCGGAAGAAGACCCGGCGATCTGAACCCCAGACAACCCCTCTCTTTCAAGGGAGGGGCAAGGGGTGGTCAGCGGAGCGGCGCCTCGGTGGCGCCGTTTCGCTCTTGCGGCGCTCGATTCTTTTGGCGCGCGGACGCGCGCACCCACCCCTGCCCCTCCCTTGAAAGGGAGGGGTTTTTTCAATTACGGCAGCCCCGTCGCCTCGCTCGCCTGCCGGTGCCGCAGCGCCGCCTGCGCCGCGGCCAGCCGGGCAATCGGCACCCGGTAGGGCGAGGCGCTGACATAATCCAAACCCGTCGCCTCGCAGAAAGCGATCGAGGTCGGATCGCCGCCATGCTCGCCGCAAATGCCGAGCTTGAGCTTGGGCCTCTTCGCCCGGCCCCGCTCTGCCGCGAGCGCGATCAGCTGCCCCACACCTGGCTCGTCGATCGAGACGAACGGGTCGCGCGCGAAGATGCCCTTTTCGACATAGGTGGTCAGGAATCGCCCGGCATCGTCGCGGCTGACCCCGAGCGTGGTCTGCGTCAGATCGTTGGTGCCGAAGCTGAAGAATGAAGCTTCCTCGGCGATGCTGCCCGCCATCAGCGCCGCGCGCGGCAATTCGATCATCGTGCCGACCAGATAGTCGAGCTTCCTGCCCTTTTCCTCGAACACGGCAGCCGCAATGCGGTCGATCAGCTCCCGGATAATGCGCAGCTCCGCCTGGGTCGCCACCAGCGGCACCATGACCTCCGGCATCGGCGCGTCACCGCCCTCTTCCGCCACCGCGACCGCGGCCTCGAAGATGGCGCGCGCCTGCATCTCGTAAATCTCGGGATAGGTGATGCCGAGCCTGCAGCCGCGATGGCCGAGCATCGGGTTGAGCTCGTGCAGCTCGGCGGCGCGGCGGCGCAACGTCTCGACGTCGCTGCCGGCGGCCGACGCCACCTCCGCGAACTCCTCCTCGCTGTGCGGCAGGAATTCGTGGAGCGGCGGATCGAGCAGCCGGATCGTCACCGGCAGGCCGGCCATGATCCGGAAAATCTCCTCGAAATCGCCGCGCTGGGCGGGGAGCAACTTGGCCAGCGCGGCGCGCCTCCCCACCTCGTCCCCCGCCAGGATCATCTGGCGCACGTTGGCGATCCGCTCGGCGTCGAAGAACATATGCTCGGTGCGGCAGAGCCCGATCCCCTCCGCGCCGAAATCCCGCGCTGTGCGACAGTCGAGCGGAGTCTCGGCATTGGTGCGCACGCCGAGCCGGCGCTTGGCGTCGGCCCAGGCCATCAAGGTCCCGAAATCGCCGACCAGCTCCGGCTGGACGGTCGGCACCTCGCCGAACATC
This sequence comes from Allosphingosinicella sp., assembly GCA_036491055.1. GTDB lineage: Bacteria > Pseudomonadota > Alphaproteobacteria > Sphingomonadales > Sphingomonadaceae > Allosphingosinicella. Next base: position 1,829 of record DASXCT010000034.1, on the reverse strand, counting down.
ACCTCGCCGGTCGAGCCGTCGACGGTGATCGTCTCGCCTTCCTTCACCTCGACGCCGCCGACGCGCATCACCCGCGCGCGATAGTCGATCATGATCGCGCCGGCGCCGCTGACGCAGGGCCGGCCCATGCCGCGGGCGACGACGGCGGCGTGGCTGGTCATGCCGCCTCTCGTGGTGACGATGCCGCGGGCAGCGTGCATGCCGTGGATGTCCTCGGGGCTGGTCTCGACGCGGACGAGGATGACGGCCTCGCCCTTGGCGGCGCGCATCTCGGCTTCGTCGGCGTTGAACACGGCGATGCCGGACGCGGCGCCGGGGCTTGCCGGCAGACCGCGGGAGAGGATTTTCCGCGGTGCCTTCGGGTCGAGCGTGGGGTGCAGGAGCTGGTCGAGCGAGGCGGGGCTGACGCGCTTGATTGCCTCGTTGGTGTCGATCAGGCCGGATTCGGCCATTTCGACGGCGATGCGCAGCGAGGCGGCGGCGGTGCGCTTCCCGTTGCGCGTCTGCAGCATGTAGAGCTTCTGGCGCTGCACGGTGAATTCGATGTCCTGCATGTCGTGATAGTGGCGCTCGAGCGTGTCGCGCACCTTGAGGAGCTCGGCATAGGCCGCGGGCAGCGCCTGCTCCATCGAGGTCTCGCCATCCTTCGCGCGCGCCTTGGAGAGCGGCTGCGGCGTGCGGATGCCGGCGACGACATCCTCGCCCTGCGCGTTGACCAGGAACTCGCCGTAGAACTCGTCGACGCCATTGGATGGATTTCGCGTGAACGCCACGCCGGTTGCGCAGTCATCGCCCATGTTGCCGAACACCATCGCCTGCACGTTGACGGCGGTGCCCCATTCGGCGGGGATGTCGTGCAGGCGGCGATAGGTGACGGCGCGCGGATTCATCCAGCTGCCGAACACCGCGCCGATCGCGCCCCAGAGCTGCGCCTCCGGCTCCTGCGGGAAGGGCGCGCCGGTCTCGGACAGCACCATGTCCTTGTAGCCCTCGGCGACGCGCTGCCAGTCCTCGGCGGAAAGCTCGGTGTCCTCGATCACGCCGAGCTCCATCTTCGCCTGCTCGATGATCTCCTCGAAGCGATGATGCGGCACGCCGAGTACGACGCTGCCGTACATCTGGATGAAGCGGCGATAGCTGTCCCAGGCGAAACGCGAATCGCCGGCGCTCTTCGCCAGGCCGTCGACGGTGTCGTCGTTGAGGCCGAGATTGAGCACGGTGTCCATCATGCCGGGCATCGAGACGCGCGCGCCGGAGCGGACGGAGACCAGCAACGGATGGTTGGGATCGCCGAAATTCAGCCCGACGGCTTTTTCGACGGCCTTGAGGGCGGCATCGACCTGCGGCTTGAGGTCGTCGGGATACTTGCGGCCGTTGTCGTAAAAGGCGGTGCAGAGGTCGGTGGAGATGGTGAAGCCGGGCGGGACCGGCAGCCCGATCGAGGACATTTCGGCGAGGTTGCCCCCCTTTCCGCCCAGCAGGTTGCGCATTTCCGCGCCGCCCTCGTTTTGGCCGGCGCCGAAGCTGTAAACCCATTTGGTCATGACGGACCTCATCTAGCCTTCGATACGGGAAAAATCGGCGATCTGATCCATGATAAATCGGACCCGACTGAGCAAACGCAAACGATTGCGGCGAAGATCCGGTTCAGGTGCATTGACCGTGACTTTTTCGAAAAACGCGTCCAATGGCGCGCGCAGACATGCCATTGTGCCCATCGCCGAACCATACGCCTCTTCGTCCAGCAGGCGTATTACGCTTCCACAGGCCGCCAGGGCTTGATCCAGGTCAACTTCGGCGGCCTCGCGGTACAGATTGGTGTCCGGTGG
>DASXCT010000033.1:0-18775 GCA_036491055.1 Allosphingosinicella sp. | reverse complement strand
GCGCCGATGCCTCAAGATCGATCGAACGACCGATCCGCGACATAACCGCAGGCCAGTCCTGCTCCTGGATGCCCAACAACATCCAAAGCGTGAATCATAAATCAAACCGCAGGGGAATCCCTAACTTAGCGCATATGGGCGTCCGCCGGGATGGCGGGAAGCGCTTTTCCTGTGGGCCATTTTCCGCCGCCCCTTGTGGCCGACTCCCGGCTGCTTTAGGTTCGCCCTTCGTTCCGGGAGGAAGAGATGGACCCCTCGGTCCTCGTCATCGTCTTTTTGGCCGTCGCGGTCGGGGTCGGGCTCGGCTGGTTCCTCGGCGGCCGGCCAGTGGCCGCGCTGCGTGCCGAGCGCGATCGGTCGCTCGAGGAGTTGCGCGCCGCCGGCGCCCAGTTCGCAGCGGCGGAGGAGCGGGCGCGGCAGGTACCGGAGCTTTCGGCCAAGCTCGACGAAATGCGCAGTGCCTGCGCCGCCGCGCAGCAGGATTGTGCCCGTCTCTCCTCCGCGCAGGAGGAACGGGAGAAAGCGTTCGAAGCGCGGCTCCAGGAGCTGAAGGAAGCGCGCGAGGCGCTGTCCGCCCAGTTCAGCGAGATCGGCGGCAAATTGCTCGGCGAGGCGCAGCGCAATTTCCTCGAGCGCGCCGATGCCCGTTTCCACCAGGCGAACGAGAAGAACGAGGCGCAATTGAAGCAATTGCTCCAGCCGGTCGAAACGACCCTGAAGCGCTACGAGGAAGGGCTGAAGCAGGTCGAGAAAGAGCGCGTCGACCATTATGCCGGCCTGCGCGAGGCGGTCGAGCTGGTCCGCGCCGGCCAGACCCAGGTGCGCGACGAGACGGCACGTTTGGTCAACGCGCTTCGTGCCAACCCCAAGGCGCGGGGCCGCTGGGGCGAGCAGTCGCTGCGCAACGTGCTCGAGCAAGCCGGCCTCTCGCCCTACGCCGATTTCGCGTCCGAAGTGTCGGTGGCGACCGAGGACGGCCGCCTCCGTCCCGACGTGATCGTGCGCCTGCCGGGCGGGCGCAAATTGATCGTCGACGCCAAATGCGCGCTCAACGCCTATCTCGACGCCACCGAGGAGGTGGACGAGACATTGCGCGCGGCGCACCTCAAGGCCCATGCCGCCGCGATCCGCGCCCACGCCCAGCAGCTCGGCGGCAAGGCCTATTGGCAGCAATTCGGCGACGCCGCCGATTATGTCGTCATGTACATTCCGGGCGAGCATTTCCTCACCGCCGCGCTGGAGCAGGACGAGGGGCTCTGGGAATGGGCGTTCGAGCGGCGGGTGATGCTCGCGACGCCGACCAACCTCGTCGCCATCGCCCGGACCGTCGCCAGCGTCTGGCGGCAGGAGAAGCTGGCGGAGGAAGCGGCGGAGATCGCCCGGCTCGGCAAGGAATTGCACGCAAGGCTGGCGACGATGGGCGGCCATGTCGTCCGGCTCGGCCGCAACCTCGAGCTGGCGACCGGCGCCTATAATGCCTTCGTCGGCAGCCTGGAGAGCCAGGTGATGACCCAGGCCAAGCGCTTCGAGGCGCTGGAGGTTTCGGGCGGCGCGAAGGAGATCGAGCCGTTGCCGGTCGTCGACCTCATGCCGCGCGCGCTGACCAAGCTCGATCCCGGCGAGACGGCCGAAGCCGCCGAATAGATCGTCCCCATTTGCTCCGTTCGGGCTGAGCCGGTCGAAGCCTTTCCCTTCTTACCCGCCGCCAAGCACCAGTTCGTCGCCGCGGCGGATGCGCGCGATCTGCGGGAAGATGTTCTGGATCGCGAAATCATGCTGCTCGGCCGAGCGCGAGCTGGTCGCATCCTCGACGATGACCAGGTCGTAGCCCAGCTCCCAAGCGTGGCGGGCGGTCGATTCCACGCCGAAATTCGTGGCGATGCCGGCGAGCGCGATCGTCGAGATGCGGCGGCGGCGGAGCAGGATGTCCAGCGCGGTGCCGGTGAAGGCGCCCCACTGGCGCTTGAGGATCGTTATATCGCCTTCCTCCGCCAGGCCGGGAACGAACTCGGTCCATTCCGGCGGAAGGCCGCCCGGCGGCAATTGCATCGGCCGGTCGACTTTTTGTGAAGGCCAATCCAGGCCGTCCGGCCTGCGGCCGACATGGACGAGAACGACCGCCGCGCCGGCCTTGCGGAAGCGGTCGGCGAGCGCCTTCGCGCTCTCGACCACCTCGTCGCCGGAGCGCGGCGCGAGCGGCATTCCGACGATGCCCTGCTGGAGATCGACGAGGACGAGCGCGGTGCGCTTCGGATCGAGAGCGATTGGATCGGTCATCAGTCGAGCGCCTCCGTTCGGCCGCCGAGCCGGACGCCGGCGGCGGGCATCACCGTCTTCAAATTCATGAATTCGTGCATTCCGTAGCGGCTGAGCTCGCGGCCGTGGCCCGAATGCTTGACGCCGCCGAACGGCGCCTCGGGCGCGGAAGCGAGCATCTGGTTGATCGCGATCATCCCGGCCTCGATGTCGCGGATGAACCGCTCCTGCTCGGTCGGGTCCTTCGTCCAGGCGGAGGAGCCGAGGCCGAACGGGATGGCATTGGCGATGCTTATCGCCTCGTCCATGTCGGCGGCGCGGAACACCATCGCGATCGGGCCGAATATCTCCTCGGCCATCAACGGGCTGTCGAGCGGCACGTCGGTGAGGATGCCGGCATCCATATAGGCGCCGGGCCCGTCGGGCGTCTCGCCGCCGAACAGCAGGGTCGCGCCGAGCCTTTTCGCCTCGTCGAGCTGCTTCAATACCGTGTCGCGCTGCTCGAAGCTGGAGAGCGGGCCCATGTCCGTCGCCGGATCGAACGGATCGCCGGCCTTCACCGCCTTCATCGCGGCGGAGAATTTCTCCAGGAACGCATCGTGGATGTCGGCGTGGACGATCATCCTTTTGGCGCAGATGCAGGACTGGCCTGTATTCTGGATCCGCGCCTTGACGCCCTGCTTCACCGCCGCGTCGAGATCGGCCGAGGGCATGATGATGAACGGATCGGAGCCGCCAAGCTCCAGCACCACCTTCTTCAATGCCTTGCCGGCGGCCTCGGCGACCGATCTGCCGGCGCCTTCGCTGCCGGTGAGGGTGATTGCGGCGACCCGGTCGTCGGCGATGATGCCGGCGACCGCGCCCGAGCGGATGGAAAGGTTCTGGAACAGGCCTTCCGGCGCGCCGGCGGAGAGGATCGTCTCCTCCATCAGGCCGGCGACGCCCTGGACGATGCTGGCATGTTTCAAGAGGCCGACATTGCCGGCCATGATCGCCGGCGCGAGGAAGCGCACCACCTGCCAATAAGGGAAGTTCCACGGCATCACCGCCAGCACCGGGCCGAGCGGCAGCCAGCGCAGCTCGGCGATGCCGCCGGCGGCGAGCTTCTGCTGCTCCGGCGCGATCATCGCCGGACCGTCCCGAGCGACGACGCGGAAGGCGGCGATGCATTTCTCGACCTCGGCGACCGAGCTGGCGAGCGTCTTGCCCATTTCCAGCGTCGCCATGCGAGCGAGCTTTTCCTTCTCCGCCTCGAAGCGGTCGGCGATGCGGGAGAGGAGGGCGCTGCGCTCGGAAACATCGCTGATGCGCCACCGGCGGAAGGCGGAAACGGCCTTGTCGAGCTTCGCGTCGATTCCGGCGGGGCTCAGCTCCTCATGAGTGCCGATCTCCTCGCCATTGGCCGGATTGACGCTTCGCAACATCTCTTCCTCCTGGATCAGGCAGCGACGGGGACTCCGAACAGATCGTGCTCGTCCGCATCCTCGACCAGAACGCGGAGGACGTCGCCGGGCTTCGCGTCGGGTGCGTCGCGCAGATGCACTTCGCCGTCGATTTCGGGCGCATCGGCCTTCGAGCGGCCGGTAGCGCCGCCTTCTCCGTCGGCAAGATCGATCAAAACGTCGATCTTCCGGCCGATCTTCGCCTGCAGCTTAGCCGCCGAGATGCGGGCACTGAGGTCCATCAGCCGGGCGTAGCGCTCCTCCTTCACCTCTTCCGGCACGACGCCGGGAAGGCCGTTCGCCGTCGCGCCCTGGACCGGTTCGAAGCGGAAGGCGCCCACCCGGTCGAGCTGTGCCTCCTCCAGCCATTGGAGGAGATAGTCGAAATCCGCCTCGGTCTCGCCTGGGAAGCCGACGACGAAGGTCGAGCGGATGGCGATGTCGGGGCAGATGTCGCGCCATCCGCGGATCCGCTCCAGCACTCTCGCTTCATTGGCCGGCCGTTTCATCGCCTTCAGCACGGAGGGGGAGGCATGCTGGAAGGGGATGTCCAGATAGGGGAGGACCAGCCCCTCGGCCATCAGCGGGATCACCCGATCGACATGCGGATAGGGATAGACGTAATGAAGCCGCACCCAGGCGCCGAGCTGGCCCAGCTCGCGCGCAAGGTCGGTCATGTGGGCCCGCACCTCGCTGCCCCGGTACGGCCAGGCCTTGTGCCGCAGGTCGACGCCGTAAGCCGATGTGTCCTGGCTGATGATCAGCAATTCCTTCGTCCCGGCCGCGACCAGTTTCTCCGCCTCGCGCAGGATCGCGTCGGGGCGGCGGCTGACGAGATCGCCGCGCAGGGAAGGAATGATGCAGAAGCTGCAGCGATGGTTGCAGCCCTCGGAAATCTTCACGTAAGAGTAATGGCGCGGCGTGAGCTTGAGCCCGCTCTCCGGCACCAGGTTCAGATAGGCCGAGGGCGGCACCGGCGCCGCGACATGGACGGCGCCGACCACCTGCTCATATTGCTGCGGCCCGGTAACGGCGAGCACCTCGGGGAATTTCGCGCGGATCATTTCCGCTTCCTTGCCCATGCAGCCGGTGACGATGACCCGGCCGTTCTCCGCCACCGCCTCGCCTATCGCGGCCAGGCTCTCCTCCTTGGCGGAATCGAGGAAGCCGCAGGTGTTGACCAAAACCACGTCGGCATCGGCATAATCGGGCGACAGATCGTAGCCGTCCGAGCGCAATTTGGTCAGGATCCGCTCGGAATCGACCAGGGCCTTGGGACAGCCGAGCGAAACCATGCCGACCTTGGGCGGGGAAGGGAGCGTGATTGCCATGGGAGAGGCGCACATAGGGGCGGAAAGCGCATTTTCCTAGGCCCGGACACCCCTCCCTTTCAAGGGAGGGGCAGGGGGTGGGTGCGAGCGAAGCGAGCCTACAGCGTCTTCGCCCACATCGAGTGGGCTCAGCCGCGACCCACCCCTGGCCCCTCCCTTTGCAGGGAGGGAATAGGGTCAGTCCGCCAGCTCCACCGCCATCGCCGTGGCTTCGCCGCCGCCGATGCAGAGGGTGGCGAGGCCGCGCTTGCCACCTGTGGTCTCCAGCGCGCTGAGCAGGGTGGCGAGGAGGCGGGCGCCGCTGGCGCCGATCGGGTGGCCCAAAGCGGTGGCGCCGCCATGGACGTTCAATTTGTCGCGCGGAATGCCGAGGTCGCGCATCGCGATCATCGCGACGCAGGCGAAGGCCTCGTTGACCTCGAACAGGTCGACATCGTCGACGCTCCAGCCGGCTTTCTCCAGCGCCTTGCGGACGGCGGGCACCGGCGCGCTGGTGAATTTGGACGGCTCCTGCGCGTGCGCGGCGTGGGAGACGATGCGGGCGACCGGCTTCACGCCCAAACTGTCGGCGACGCTCTGCCGGGTGATGACGAGCGCGGCGGCGCCGTCGGAAATGGAAGAGGCGTTGGCCGCCGTGATCGTCCCGTCCCTGGCGAAAGCGGGCTTCAAATTCGGGATCTTCTCCGGGTTGGATTTGCCCGGCTGCTCGTCGGTCGCGACGATCTCCTCGCCCTTGCGGGTCTTGAGCGTGACCGGCGCGATCTCGCGCTCGAACGCGCCGCTTTCGATCGCCTGGTTGGCGCGGCGGAGGGATTCGATCGCATAATCGTCCTGGTTGGCGCGGGTGAACTGATATTCGCGCGCCGCATCCTCCGCGAAGGTGCCCATGGCGCGGCCGCTGTCATAGGCATCCTCGAGCCCGTCGAGCATCACATGGTCGTAGATGGTGTCGTGGCCGATGCGCGCGCCGGAGCGATGCTTCTTCATGAGATAAGGCGCGTTCGACATCGACTCCATGCCGCCGGCGACGATCAAATCGGCCGAACCCGCCGCAATCATGTCATGGGCGTAGATCGCCGCCTGCATGCCCGAGCCGCAGACCTTGTTGACCGTCGTCGCCTCGACCGAGCGCGGAAGGCCGGCGCCGAGCGCCGCCTGGCGCGCCGGCGCCTGGCCGAGCCCGGCGGGAAGCACGCAGCCCATGAAGATCTTCTCGACCCGGTCGCCCGATATGCCGGCCCGCTCGACGGCGGCGCGGACGGCGGTGGCGCCGAGCTCGGTCGCGCTGGCGCCGGCGAGGGCGCCTTGGAACGAGCCCATCGGCGTGCGGGCATAGGAAAGGATGACGATCGGATCGGCGGTCATGGTCTCAAGGCTCCAACAACGTCGTTCGTCCCGAGCGAAGTCGAGGGGCGCTGGCACGGCGTCATCACGAGCGCCCCTCGACTACGCTCGGGACGAACGGGGTCTTTGCCTGCACTTACGCTCGACATGAACGGGTTAGGTGGCGGCGAGATAGCGATTGCGCCGCGCTTGTTCAAATCGCGGGGGCTCTGCTAGGGCCGCGGGAACAGGAGGAACGGATGGAACTCGGGCTCGATTTCGCGCTCGGCGAGATGGCGGACACGATCCGCGAGACGACCCGCCGCTTCGCCGCCGACCGGATCGCGCCGCTCGCCGCCCGGATCGACGCGGAGGATTGGTTTCCGCGCGATCTATGGCCGGAAATGGGCGCGCTCGGCCTTCATGGCATCACGGTCGAGGAGGAATATGGCGGGCTCGGCCTCGGCTATCTCGAACATGTCGTGGCGCAGGAGGAGGTGGCGCGGGCCTCGGCCTCGATCGGCCTTTCCTACGGCGCGCACTCCAACCTCTGCATCAACCAGATCCGCCGCTGGGCCGATGACGCGCAGAAAGAGAAATATCTGCCGAAATTGATCTCGGGCGAGCATGTCGGCGCGCTCGCCATGTCGGAGGCGGGGGCGGGATCGGACGTCGTCTCGATGAAGCTTCGCGCCGAGAAAGCGGAGGGCGGCTACGTCCTCAACGGCACCAAATTCTGGATCACCAACGCGCATGAGGCGGACACGCTCGTCGTCTACGCCAAGACGGGCGAGGGGAGCCGCGGCATCACCACCTTCCTCATCGAGAAGGGGATGGACGGCTATTCGCCCGGCCAGAAGCTCGACAAGATGGGGATGCGCGGATCGCCGACCGGCGAATTGGTGTTCGACGATTGCTTCGTGCCGGACGAGAATGTGATGGGGCCGGTCAATGGCGGCGTCGGCGTGCTGATGTCCGGCCTCGATTATGAGCGGACCGTGCTCGCCGGCATCCAGCTCGGCATCATGCAGGCCTGCCTCGACACCGTCCTTCCCTATGTGCGCGAGCGCAAGCAGTTCGGCCAGCCGATCGGCGCCTTCCAGCTCATGCAGGCCAAGATCGCGGACATGTATGTCGCGTTGAATTCGGCGCGGGCCTATGTCTATGCGGTGGCAAAGAACTGCGATGCGGGGAAGACGACGCGCTTCGACGCAGCCGGAGCGATCCTGCTGGCTTCGGAAAGCGCGGTGAAGGTGAGCCTTGAGGCGATCCAGGCTTTGGGCGGCGCCGGCTACACCAGGGACTGGCCGGTCGAACGCTATGCGCGCGACGCCAAATTGCTCGACATCGGTGCCGGCACCAACGAGATCCGCCGCATGCTGATCGGCCGCGAGCTGATCGGAGCGGGGGCGTGAGCGCTCTTCCGTCACCCCAGCGGAGGCTGGGGTCCCAGAGAAAACTGGCGCCGCGTTCTTCACCCGCTGGGACCCCGGCCTCCGCCGGGGTGACGGAGAAGATATGATCGACGCCCTGCAATGGTATGGCTCGATCGCCGGCGCGATCGCGGCCCTGATCGTCTCGCTCGATCTCGGCCGCAAACCGACCGGCTGGGGCTTCATCATCTTCGTCACCTCCTCCATCGCTTTGGTGAGCTGGGGCTTCCTGTCGAAGGAGGCGAAGGGGATCGGGACGCAGAACATCATCCTGTTCTTCATCAACGTGATCGGCGTCTATCGCTATCTGATCCGCAAGAAGCCGGTGCATTCCTGATGCTACCCGCAGCCGTCATTGCGAGGAGCGCAGCGACGCGGCAATCCAGCCCAGGGTTTGTCGTTGGCACCGTTCTGGATTGCTTCGCTCCGCTCGCAATGACGAAGGAGGGCGTGTGACCGAAATCACGTCCAAGATCGACGAAGGCTCCGAGACCTATCGCCGCTTCGCCGCGCACAATCGCGCATTGGCCGACGAGCTGCATCAGCGCGTCGCCAAGACGGCGCTCGGCGGGCCGGAAAAGCATCGCGAGCGCCACGTCGCGCGCGGCAAGTTGCTGCCGCGCGACCGGGTGATGCGGCTGCTCGACCCGGGTTCGCCTTTCCTCGAAATCGGCGCGCTCGCGGCGAACGGCATGTATCATGGCGAAGCGCCGGCCGCGGGGATGATCGCCGGCATCGGCCGCGTCTCCGGGCGCGAGACCTTGATCGTCGCCAACGATCCGACGGTGAAGGGCGGCGCTTATTTCCCGATGACGGTGAAGAAGCATCTGCGCGCGCAGGAGATTGCCCGCGAGAACCGGCTTCCCTGCGTCTATCTCGTCGATTCCGGCGGCGCCAACCTGCCGCACCAGGCCGAGGTCTTCCCCGACAAGGAGCATTTCGGCCGCATCTTCTACAACCAGGCAAATCTGTCGGCCGAGGGCGTCGCCCAGATCGCCTGCGTGATGGGAAGCTGCACCGCCGGCGGCGCCTATGTCCCGGCCATGTCGGACGAGAGCGTGATCGTCCGCAACCAGGGCACGATCTTCCTCGGCGGCCCGCCGCTGGTGAAGGCGGCGACCGGTGAGGTGATCTCGGCCGAGGATCTGGGCGGCGGCGACCTCCACGCGCGCAAGTCCGGCGTCGTCGACCATCTCGCCGAGAATGACGAGCATGCGCTGGCGATCGTGCGCAGCATCGTCGCCAGGCTCAATACGGTGAAGCCGATCGATCTCGACATCGCCGAGCCGGTCGAGCCCAAGCTCGACCCCGACGATCTCTACGGCATCATCCCCGACGACGTCCGCACGCCCTATGACGTGCACGAGGTGATCGGGCGCATCGTCGACGGTTCCGATTTCCACGAGTTCAAGCCGCTCTACGGATCGACCCTCGTCTGCGGCTTCGCGCGCATCTGGGGCATGCCGGTCGCGATCCTCGCGAACAACGGCATCCTCTTCTCCGAAAGCGCGCTGAAGGGCGCCCATTTCATCGAGCTCGCCTGCCAGCGCCGCACACCCCTTTTGTTCCTCCAGAATATCTCCGGCTTCATGGTCGGCGGCAGATATGAAGCGGGCGGCATCGCCAAGGACGGCGCCAAATTGGTGACCGCGGTGGCGACGGCGCAGGTGCCGAAGGTCACCATCCTGATCGGCGGCAGCTTCGGCGCCGGCAATTACGGTATGGCCGGCCGCGCCTACGGGCCGCGCTTCCTGTTCACCTGGCCGAACAGCCGGATCAGCGTGATGGGGGGCGAGCAGGCGGCCTCGGTGCTCGCCACCGTCCACAAGGACGCCGACAAATGGACGCCCGAGGAGGCCGAAGCCTTCAAGGCGCCGATCCGCCAGCGCTACGAGGACGAAGGCAATCCGTATTACGCGACCGCGCGCCTGTGGGACGACGGCATCATCGATCCGGTCCAGACCCGGGATGTGCTCGGCCTCGCCTTCAGCGCCTGCCTGAACGCGCCGATTGCGGAACGGGCGCGGTTCGGGCTGTTCAGGATGTAGCGATGACGTCGGGGCCATTCGTCATGGTGAAGAGCTCTCGTCCACGAGTCGATTGGCTCCTCGCCGCGTGCCCTTTCCTTCGCGAGCGGCCGGAGATCGATTTCAGCAACGGCGACACGTGCATCTTCGGAGACGTTTCGGCCCTGGTCAGGAGCGGAAAGCTCTCGGCGGCTGAGGCGGCCTCTATATTCGTGTTCTTCAACGTGCTCGCCGAAGAGGGCAATGACGAGGATCGGGAAGTGCTTGCAACGGGCGCTCTCGAATCGTTCAATGACGATGCGGCGGGCCAGGAGGCCGCGCATCGCCATCTCTCCGGAAAGGCACTCGCGCTGGTCGAGGCACTGCGCCTATCCTGGGGCCAGCCCGATCTCCGGAGGAGAAAGACATGATCTGGTTTGCGATCGCGATCGCAGCTGCCGCGCCCTTGAACCCTTCTTCCGACGAAGCCGGTGCGATGCGCACGGTCGATGCGATGTTCGCTGGCCTCGCCGCCCGCGACGGCCAGGCGATCCTCGCTTTGGTTCGGCCCGAGGGCGGCGCGACCGTCGCCATCGAGCGTCCAGACGGCACCCGCGCGGTCCGCCACCTGACCTGGGCCGAATTCGCCGGCGGCCTCAAGCCCGGCCCCGAAAAATACCGCGAGGCGCTGACCGACCCGCAGGTCCGCGTCGATGGCGACATCGCGATGGTCTGGGGTCGCTACGTCTTCGCCATCGACGGCAAGCCGCACCATTGCGGCGTCGACCATTTCGACCTCGTTCGCGAGGGCGGCACCTGGAAGGTGCTCAACGTCACCTGGTCCCAACGGACGACCGGATGCGCGTGACAGGCTCCGCGCCCCAAGCTCCTCCCCGGAACGGGGAGGGGGACCGCCCGGCGCAGCCGGGTGGTGGAGGGGTCGATTTGAACGTTGAGGTCGAGAATCGGCCCCTCCACCATGCTTCGCATGGTCCCCCTCCCCGTTCCGGAGAGGAGAAGGGGCGCCGCGTGAAGCACCGGACGATCGGCGCTCCCGACGACACGATCGCGCGCGCACGCGAGTTGCGAAAGAAATTGTCCCCCCCGGAGGCCCTGCTTTGGAGCGTACTGCGCAAACGGCCGAGCGGCTTTAAATTCCGCCGCCAATGCCCGCAAGGCATCTATTCGCTGGATTTTGCATGCCTGGAATCGCGACTTGCGATCGAAGTCGATGGCGAAGCCCATGATCGTGGGGATCGGCCGCAACGGGATGAAGACCGGGACCGTATTATCGAAGATATCGGCTTTGTCACGATGCGCATTCCGGCCGCCGAGGTGTTCGGGAATCTCGAAGGTGTCGTCGCGGGCATCGTAGAGGCATGTCGTGTGCGGCCCCTCCACCACGACGCTTTGCGTCGCGGTCCCCCTCCCCGGTCCGGGGAGGAGCTTTAGTGATCCATTCCCTGCTCATCGCGAATCGCGGGGAGATTGCCTGCCGCGTTATCCGGACGGCGCGGCGGCTCGGTATCCGCACTGTCGCCGTCTATTCGGATGCGGACCGGCATGCGCTGCATGTGCGCGAGGCGGATGAGGCGGTGCATATTGGGCCGTCGCCCGCCCGCGAGAGCTATCTGGTCGGCGCGAAGATCATCGCCGCCGCGCGCGAGACGGGGGCGGAGGCGATCCATCCCGGTTACGGATTTCTCTCCGAAAATGCCGATTTCGCGCAGGCGGCGATCGACGCCGGTTTGGTCTGGGTTGGGCCGAAGCCGGCGAGCATCCGGGCGATGGGGCTCAAGGATGCCGCCAAGAAACTGATGCAGGAAGCCGGCGTGCCGGTGACGCCCGGCTATCTCGGCGAGGACCAGGCGCCCGGGCGGCTGAAGCGCGAGGCGGAGGCGATCGGCTTTCCGGTGCTGATCAAGGCGGTGGCGGGCGGCGGCGGCAAGGGCATGCGGCGCGTCAATGCGGCGGCCGAGTTCGACGAGATGCTGGCGAGCTGCAAGCGCGAGGCGGCCTCCTCGTTCGGCGACGACCGGGTGCTGATCGAAAAATATGTCGAGCGGCCGCGCCATATCGAGGTCCAGGTGTTCGGCGACAGCCACGGCAATGTCGTCCATTTGTTCGAGCGCGACTGCTCGCTCCAGCGGCGGCACCAGAAGGTGATCGAGGAAGCGCCCGCGCCCGGCATGGACGAGGCGACGCGGGCTTCGGTGTGCGGCGCGGCGGTGAAGGCGGCCGAGGCGGTCTCCTATGTCGGTGCTGGCACGGTCGAGTTCATCGCCGATGCGTCCGAAGGCCTCCGGCCGGACCGGATCTGGTTCATGGAGATGAACACGCGGCTCCAGGTCGAGCATCCGGTGACCGAGGAAATTAGCGGCCAGGATCTGGTCGAATGGCAGCTCCGCATCGCCTCGGGCGAGACGCTGCCGCTGCGGCAGGAGCAATTGTCGATCAGCGGCCACGCCGTCGAGGCGCGGCTTTACGCCGAGGATCCGGCGCACGAATTCCTGCCCTCGATCGGCCGGCTCGACCATTTCGTGCTCGGCCGCGCGATCCGCGTCGATACGGGCGTCGAGGAGGGCGACCGGATCAGCCCTTATTACGACCCGATGATCGCCAAGCTGATCGCCCGCGGCGGTAGCCGCGAGGAGGCGATCGACCGGCTGGTCGAGACGCTCGACCAGGTCGAGATCTGGCCGGTTCGGACCAACGCCGCCTTCCTCGCCCGCGCCGCCGGCGATGAGGATTTCCGCGCGGGACGGGTGGATACCGGCTTCATCCCGTCGCGGATCGAGCGGCTGGTGCCCGATCCGGCGCCGTCGGACGCCGTCTGGAACCTCGCGGCCACGGCCTTGCTCGCCGCCGATTTCGGCTCGGGCGACGATGCCGATCCCTGGGCGGCGCTGTCTGGATTCCGGCTCAACCGGCCGGGCGATCTGCGCGTCGCGCTCAGCCATGGCGGTGAGACCCGGCTCGTCGAGGGCGGCGGCGACACGCCGCTCGAAGGGATCGCCACGGCGTCGGACGATCGGGTATTGGTCTTCTCGGCCGGCCAGGCCTTCGCCTTCGGCCTGCCCGGCGCGTCCGGCGCGGGCGGCGGGGGCGGGGCGGGGGACGGCACCCTGCTGTCGCCAATGCCGGGCCGGATCATCTCGGTCGACGTGCGCCAGGGGGACAAGGTGGCGAAAGGTCAGAAGCTGGTCACCCTGGAAGCGATGAAGATGGAGCATAGCCTCGCCGCCCCCTTCGATGGCATTGTCGCGGCGCTCGAGGCAAAGGAAGGCGCGCAGGTGACCGAGGGAATGCTGCTGGTGCGGGTGGAGAAGGCGGAATGAGCTTGCTCGTCATCCCGGCGGAGGCCGGGATCCCAGCGAGAAAAGGGCACGAGCCTGCCCACGGGCCTGCCCATGAGCCTGCCCACGAGCCTGAGACGTCTTGTCCTGGGATCCCGGCCTCCGCCGGGATGACGGTGTAGGATGGCCGGCCGCTTTTATGACGAATGGCGGATCGGGGATCGGCTGGAGCACCAGCCGCATCGCACCGTGACCGAGACCGACAATCTCCTGATCTCGGCGCTGACCCACAATCCGCAGCCGCTCCACATCGACGCCGACTATGCCGCGGCGACCGAGTTCGGGCGGATCGTCGTCAACGGCACCTTCACCTTCGCTTTGATGATCGGCCTCACCGTTGGCGACACGACGCTTGGCACGCTCGTCGCCAATCTCGGCTACGACAAGGTGCGGATGCCCAAGCCGGTCTTCGTCGGCGACACCTTGCGCGCCGAGACCGAGGTGCTGAGCCTCAAGGATTCGCAGTCGCGGCCCAATGCCGGCATCGTCACCTTCGAGCATCGCCTGCTCAACCAAAGGGGCGAATTGGTCTGCTCCTGCGAGCGCGCCGCCTTGATGCAGAGGCGGCCGCATTGAGGTTGCGCTCTTTCCTGTTCGTGCCGGGCGACCGGCCGGACCGGATGGAGAAGGCGCTCCGGGCGGGGGCCGACGCCCTGATCCTCGATCTGGAGGACGCGGTTGCCGCGCCCGCCAGGCCCGAGGCGCGGCGGGCGGTCGCCGCCTTCCTCGACGCCAATCCGACATCGCCGCTCTGGGTGCGGATCAACCCGCTCGACGGCAGCGAGGCGGAGAAGGATCTCGCCGCCATCCTCCCCGCCCATCCGGACGGGATCGTGCTTCCCAAGGCCGAAGGCGGCGTGTCGATCGCCGAGCTGACCCGGCGCCTGACCGAGGCGGGCAATGCCACTGCCCAGATCCTCGCCATCGCGACCGAGACTCCGGCGGCCATGTTCCAGCTCGGCACTTATGGCGGGCAGAGGCGGCTGGCGGGGCTCACCTGGGGCGCCGAGGATCTGCCGGCGGCGATCGGCGCCGCCACCGCGCGCGAGGAGGATGGAAGCTTCACCGCGCCTTACGAGATCGCCCGCGCTTTCTGCCTGTTCGGCGCGGCGGCGGCGGGCGTGGCGCCGATCGAGACCGTTTATCCCGCCTTTCGCGATCTCGACGGCCTCGCCGCTTATGCCGCCCGCGCGCGCCGCGACGGCTTCACCGGCATGATGGCCATCCACCCGGATCAGGTGCCGATCATCAACGCCGCCTTCACGCCGAGCGAGGCCGAGATCGCCCAGGCCCGCGCCATCGTCGCCGCCTTCGCGGCCAGCCCGGGCGCCGGCGCGTTGTCGCTCGACGGGCGGATGATCGACCGCCCCCATCTCGTCCAGGCCCAGCGCACCCTCGCCGCCGCCGGCCTCTGATGGCGGTTTTCACTAGCAAACCAATGATCCTAGTGTGCTTTTTTGAATTTGAAGTTCGCTCCGAGCGCGATCCAATACCAGGGCGAACTTCAAATTCAGCACATTAGCGCCTGGACCGCCTTCGCCTTCGTGCTCGGCATGGCCGCGGGCGGCGCGGTGGCCGCGCGTCTCGCCGGAAAGCCGGTCCTGGCCGGCCGCCGCTGCCCGGCCTGCGGGGAGAGCCTCAGCCTGTGGCCGCGCCTCCCGTTCCTGTCCTGGTTCGGCGCCGTGCCGCGCTGCCGCCATTGCGGCCTCGCCACCAGCCGGCTCCGCGCCGGACTCGAGGCGGTGGCATTGCTGGTCGGCCTCGCCGCCATCCTCGCCGCGCCTTTCCCGCTCGCGCTCTATCTGGCGCTCGGCGGCTGGGCCTTGCTGCTGGCGCTCTTCATCCTCTGGCGCCGCCTGCGCTGAGTCAGAGCCGTGTCCGATCGAATTTGCTCGGACGCAGCTCTGGGCCTTTGTCTTGCGGTTCTTTTCGGTCGTCAGGTGATCCACCCGACTGAAACCACTTTAGCTCGCGGCGTCGGAATCCTTGTAGCGGCTCTCGATGAAGCGGCCCTGGGTCTCGAAGGCGTCGCGGTCGCTCTGCGCCAATTTGGCGCCGACCTCGTCCAGCGCGCCGCGCGCGGCGTCGAGGCTCTTGACCAGCCGCTCGTCGACGGTGAGCCCCTCGCCGTCTTTCTCCTGGCGATAGGCCGCGGGCACGCGCTCGTAGCGCTCGATCAGGTCCGGCAGATGCTTGCCCATCAGCCGCCGCGCATCGAGCGCGAGCGGGTCGAGCGGGTCGGCTTCGGCGAGGCGGCTCTCGAGCAGGGGAAGCTGGGCGCTGATCGCATCGATGCGCTTGGCGGCGGTGGCGGGAAGGGCGGCGCGCTCGCGCACCAGCAGGCTGTCGAGCTGCCGGACCAGGGTCCGGGTCGGTAGCTGGTCGTTATAGGCGACGCGCTTCGGCTCCCCCGGCCAGACCGAGAAAAGGATTAGGATGGCGAGCATCGCCAGCAGGACGAGGAACAGGCCGTTGATCCCGATCGGCCCGACGAACAGGCCGAAAGCGATGGTGGCGACGATCAGGATTCCGATCGCGATCCCCATGTTCGCGAGCCGGCGACCGACCGCGCGGGCGCCGCGGCCGACGTCGCGCCTGAGCGCCGCCCGCGCCTCGGCCGAGCCCTCGTAACGATCGACGAGCTCGTCGAAGCGGGCGATCGCTTCGTCGACGCTGCGCGGCCGCCCGGCCATCAATGCTCGATCGGGGCCAGCAGCGGCGACGCGCCGCTGCCGCCGGCCAGCCGGTTCTGCTCGACGCCCTCGGCGCGGCCGATATAGCCGCGGCTCTTCTCGACCTCGCTGGAGAGCGCCACGACCGTCTGCTTCATGTTGCCGAGCGCCTCGGACTTGAACTGGTCGATCATGTCCATCGTGTCGTAGATATTCTGGAAGGCGCGCTGCAGCGTCTCCAGCGGGATGGTCGCGGAGGCCGCCTGCTTGTGGATCTCGCCGGTCTGGTTGCGCAGCATGTTGCCGGTCGAATCGATCACGTTCGCGGTCGTCGTGTTGAGCGCCGTGATCTGGTCGAGGACGAGCCGTTGGTTGGTCAGCGCCTGCGCGACCGTCACCGCCGTCCGCAGCGCCGATACCGTCGTCGTCGAGGCGCGGTCGACGCCCTTGATCAATTCGACATTGTTCTTCTTGACGAGATCGAGGGCGAGATAGCCCTGCACCGTCACCGCCATCTGGGTCAGCAGGTCGGTGGTGCGCTGGCGGGTGTAGAAGAGCGCGGTCTCGCGGATCGCCTTGGCCTTGGCCGGATCGGTGGCGTCGAGCTCGTTCGCTTTGTCTTCGAGCTTCTGGTCGAGCGCCTTGGAGATGTGGATCATCTGCTCGAGCTGGCCCATCGCCTTCCACAGGCCCGCGCGCTCGGTGTCGATCGCGGCATTGTCCATCAGCAGCTCGTCCTTGCCGGAGCCGAGGCTGTCGAGGATCTTCTTGATGTGGGTCTGCGACGATTGGTATTTCTGGAAATAATTGCCGAGCCGGTTGCCGAACGGAATGATGCCGAGGATCCGGCGCGGCTTCGACAGATTGCCCTGCCGGCCCGGATCGAGCTGCTCGACCGTGCGGCGCAATTCGGTCAGATCGGCGCCGATGCCGCTCTCCTTGTCGATCGCCTTGACCGGGCGGTCGAGGAAGCGGTTCGAATGACCGGCCGCCTCGGCGATCTGCTTGCGGCCCATATTGGTGAGCTCGTCGACCTTCTTGCCGAATTCGGGGCTGTTGGAATCGGCGGCGACCAGCTCGTTCACGAACTTGTCGACGATCGTGTCGAGCTTCGACTTCACGCCTTCCTCGATCGGCACCAGGCCGGCCGCCTGCTCCGGCGCGACGCTCTGCACCGGATCGGGCGCCTCGAGCGTCAATTTGGTCTCGGTCGCGGTGGTGGCCATGATCGCTCCCTCCTCTATTGCCCCGCTAGATGGGGCAGGGGAGCGGGGCTGCGCAAGGGGAAAAGTGTATTAATTCCATACTACACTGGCCCGCGAAGCCAGGTTTTGCGGAGAGAAAAGGGGCTTGTCCGGGCCGCCACGCAAAAAGAAAGGGCGGCGGAACGAGTCCGCCGCCCTGTCCTCGATCTGTCCCTCAGGATCAGCCGTTCATCTGCGTCGCAACGTTTCCGAACGTGGTGTTGAGGGTGGTACCGACGCTGCGCATCGCGGTGATGGCGGCGACGGCGATCAGGGCGGCGATCAGGCCATATTCGATGGCCGTGGCGCCTTTGTTGTTCCTGATCAGCTTTCTGATCTTCAGCATTGTCTGCTCTCCCGAAATGAACGTCCGGAGGAGGAGGGGCGGCCCGGGCAAGCCTGAGCCGTCCCTCATCCAGGTCCGGATTAGCTGCCCATCTGGGTCGCGACGTTGCCGAAGGTCGTGTTCAGGGTCGTGCCGACGCTGCGCATCGCGGAGATGGCGGCAACGGCGATCAGAGCCGCGATCAGGCCATATTCGATGGCGGTCGCGCCCTTGTTGCTCTTGATGATCTTGCGAATGAAATACATTTCCGGTCTCCTGTTTTCAAATCTTGAGTTCCACACTTCCCGTGCCGCCCCCTTGTCCACTTCGGGCGAGCCTTGCGGGATTTATTGGAAGGAAGTTGCCAAAAGGTTAGCGGCCGCCTTCCCTTGTCCGGTGCGTCAGCCGTTGGCCGACACGTTCTGCTGCACCGAATTCCACATGCCGATCACATTGCCGGCGAAGAATTTGAGGCCGCCGATCATCGCAATGACGATGAGGGCCACGATCAGGCCATATTCGATGGCGGTCGCGCCCTTCTTGTCGCCGACCAGCTTTGCAAATCGCTTCATCGACCCTATCCCCCTGGTGCACAGCGCCCATTGAGCAGGGCTGGATAGGTTCTTCTCGTTAACGCTTTCCTACCAACGGGGCCGGTCCTGGAAAAAATTCCGACATCGACGCTGACGGTGGTGGCTGCGGCTCTCGTGGATGCCAGGGGCCGGGTGCTGCTCCAGCAGCGCCCGCCGGGCCGGGCCATGGCAGGACTCTGGGAGTTTCCCGGAGGCAAGGTCGAATCGGGCGAGCGCCCCGAATCGGCCCTCGTCCGCGAGCTCGACGAGGAGCTTGGGATTGCCGTCGACGAGTCGCTGCTCGTCCCCGCCGCCTTCGCCAGCGCCGACAATGCGGGCCGGCACATGCTCCTGCTTCTCTATCTCTGCCGGCAATGGGCCGGCGAACCGCAGGCGCTCGATGCCACCGCTTTCGTCTGGCTGAGACCCGAGGAGATGGCGCTCGCCGACATGCCGCCGGCGGATGTTCCCCTGGTCGACGCGCTCAGGCGCCTAATCTGAGCGCGGCCTGAGGGCGATTCCCTTGTTTGCCGCATTTTCCGAGTCGTCCGGTGCTTCGACCCGACTAGGGTCCGGACTCATAACCGGCAATGGCCAGGATCGCCCGGAGAAGGGCCCCGGCCAGGAGCGGTGTGCAGGGCGGGCTTATTTGCCCGCACAAGCGCCGCGACGTCGCCGGTGCCCTTCTCCGGGCGACCCCGAAGGGGCGAGGCGGAGAGACGGCCATGGCGTCGTTGCTCGTCGGTCACGATGGATCGCCATCGCTCCACTCCTCGCGCCTAGCCCTGACCGCCTCTCCGCCTCGTCATGGCCGT
>DASXCT010000032.1:0-24280 GCA_036491055.1 Allosphingosinicella sp. | reverse complement strand
CCTGCCGTTCGAGATAACCCGAATAGCGCGCGTCGATTTCGAGCTGCTCGGCGATGGCGGCCGGGACCGCGCCGAGTTCGGGCCAGATCGCGGCGAGCCGGCCCATGTCGATGCCGGGATGCGCCAGCAATTCGGCGGCCGAGCGCGCCACCCCGTCGGCATTGACCGCGAGACCGTGCCGGCGCAGCGCGGTCGGTGACAGGCGCAATTCGGAAGCGAGCGCGCGCGCCATGTCGAGCGCCTCGATCTTCGCCGCAAAGGCGCGGGCACGCTCGCCGGAGACCGCGCCGATCGCGATCCCCTTTGGCGTCAGGCGCTGGTCGGCGTTGTCGGCGCGCAGGGTCAGCCGGTATTCGGCGCGCGAGGTGAACATCCGGTACGGCTCGCTGGTGCCGCGGGTCACGAGATCGTCGATCAAGACGCCGATATAGGCGTCGGCCCGGTCCAGCGCGAACGGTTCCGCGCCCGAAGCGGACAGCGCCGCGTTGAGCCCGGCGATCAGCCCCTGTGCCGCCGCCTCCTCGTACCCGGTCGTGCCGTTGATCTGGCCGGCGAAATAGAGGCCCTCGACGTCACGAACGCCGAGCGTCGGCTCGAGGATGCGCGGATCGACATGATCATATTCGACCGCATAGCCGGGCTGGAGAATCTCCGCCCGCGCCAGCCCCGCCATCGAGCGCAGCATGGCGAGCTGAACGTCCGCCGGCAGCGAGGTCGAGATGCCGTTCGGATAGATGGTGACGTCATCGAGCCCTTCCGGCTCGAGGAAAATCTGATGCCCCTCGCGGTCGGCGAAGCGGTGGACCTTGTCCTCGATCGAAGGGCAGTAACGCGGGCCGATTCCTTCGATCGCGCCGGCGAAGAGCGGCGAACGGTCGAGATTGGCGCGGATGATGTCGTGGGTCGCCGCGTTGGTGCGGGTGATCGCGCAGAAGAGCTGGGGCGCGACGCGGCCGGCGCTCAGCGGCGACATCGTCCAGCCTGCCTCGTCGGATTCCTGCCGCTCGAGCGCCGCCCAGTCGATGGTTCGCCCATCGAGACGCGGCGGCGTCCCCGTCTTCAGCCGGGCCAAAGGCAGGCCGAGCGCGTTGAGCTGTGCCGCAAGCTCGGTCGCCGCCCGCTCGCCGACCCGGCCGCCGGCGCAACTCGTCATCCCGAAATGGAGCTTGCCGCCAAGGAAGGTACCGGTCGCGAGCACGATCGCGCGCGCGGACAGAGACTCGCCCCCGGCAAGATCCAGCCCCACCACGCGACGCCCGTCCAGGCGCAGGGCCGCCGCTTCGCCCTCGATGATGGCAAGCCCCGCTTGCTCGCCGAGCAATGCATGAATCGCATGCGTGTACCGCTTCCGATCCGCCTGGACGCGCGGACCACGCACGGCAGCGCCCTTGCTCGCGTTGAGCATCCGATAGTGGATGGCGGCATGATCGGCGGCGCGCGCGATCAGGCCGTCGCAGGCGTCGACTTCGCGCACCAGATGGCCTTTGCCGAGCCCGCCGATCGCCGGGTTGCACGACATCGCGCCGATCTGGGCGCGCGTGAAGGAGACGAGCGCCACCGAAGCGCCCATCCGCGCCGCCGCGGCCGCCGCCTCGCAGCCGGCATGGCCGCCTCCAACCACGATGATGTCGAAACTGCCCATCCCCAGCTCCTTAGTGACCGAAGGGCGATTGTTCCACGTGGAACGTTGCTTGCCGAGACGGGCCGCTGCACAGTTCATCCGGGAAGAATGCCATTTTCTTCTATTTTCGCACATCATTTGCCGATGCAGAAGCGTCCGAAGAGGGCGTCGAGCATAGCTTCAACCCCGGCGCGCCCGGTAACCCGGTCGAGGGCCTGGCGGGCCTGGCGGAGCGATTCGGCGGCGATCAGGAAGTCAGTGGCGGAGCCGGCCTCGTCGAGCGCGTCGAGCGCCGCGGCGACGGCGGCGCGGTGGCGGGCGTTGAGCGAAAGCGCGCCTTCGCCGGGGAGCAAGGCGCGGGCGCGGGCGATGAGCAAAGCGACGAGGGCGCCCATCCCTTCTCCGGTCTCGGCGGAGACCCTGATGTCCGCCGCCGGATCGGGCGGGACGATATCGCTTTTCGACTGGACCAGGATCGCGCGGGCCGGATCGGGGCAATCGGCCGGCGGTCCGAGCCAGAGGATCAGATCGGCGGCATCGATCGTCGCCCGGGCGCGCGCGACTCCGATCCCTTCGATCTCGTCGCCGGTCTCGCGCAGGCCCGCAGTATCGACGAGCAGGAAGGGCGTGCCGCCGATCCGGGTCGGCGCCTCGATGAGGTCGCGGGTGGTGCCGGCGATGGCGGAAATGATCGCCGCCTCCCGGCCCGCGAGAATGTTGAGCAGGCTCGACTTGCCGGAATTGGGCGGACCGGCGACGACGACGCGGACGCCGTCGCGGAGGCGCTCGACCGGCGGGCCGGCGAGCAGGCTCCGCATCTCGGCGGCGAGCTCCGTCAGCCCGTCGCTCCAGCCCGACGGCATGACGTCGCCGACCTCGCCCTCGTCGGAAAAATCGAGCATCGCTTCGAGCCGGGCCGAGACGAGCAGCAACCGGCCCTGCCAATCCTCGATCCGCCGGCTGAGCAGGCCGCCGGCGAGCGCCAGCGCGGCGCGGCGCTGGCCGTCGGTCTCGGCCTCCAGCAGATCGGCGAGGCCCTCCGCCTCGGCGAGGTCGATGCGGCCGTTGGCGAAAGCGCGGCGGGTGAACTCGCCCGGTTCCGCCGCGCGCAGGCCCTCGATCCGCGCAAGCGAAGCGAGCACCGCGCCGACCACGGCGCGGCCGCCATGGAGGTGGAGCTCGGCGACATCCTCGCCCGTCGCACTCGCCGGGCTGGGAAAGAAGAGGATGAGGGCGCGGTCGAGCATCTCGCCGTCCGAGCGCAGGCTTCGCAGGGCGGCCATGCGGGGTTCGGGCGGTATGCCGGCCAGCGCCTCGAGCGCGGCCGCGGCGCGGGGGCCGCTGATCCGGACGATCGCGATCGCGGCCGGCGGGCTTCCGGAGGAGAGGGCGTAGATCGTGTCAGCCGTCACGTCGGCCGCTCATGCCCTCGACCATCGTCTTCCACATCGCCATGCCGGCCTCGCTCATCGGCCCCCAGGCGCGCGCCATCTCGGCGAAGCTTTCGGGCGTGATGCCCTCGCTCACCGCTTTCTGCATCCGTTCGACATAGGCCTGGTGGACCGGCGTCAGATCCGGCAGGCCGAGAAAGCGGCGCGCTTCTTCCGGCGTGCAATCGACATCGACCGTGACTTTCATGGCGCTCGTCTCCTCCAGAGCATTGCGCGAAAAGGTGGATACCATTGAGCAGATGTCCAATGCCCCGCACTGGACAGCCATGCCGGGGGCATGGCGATCTGCTCAATTTTCGCGAAGCAATGCCACCACAAAGAACCCCAATTGCGTTGCGGACCGTCTCTATCTGTATAGAAGCGCGCCGCGAGACAAGGAGGAGCCCCAATGGCCACGATCCGCATCGACACGCTCGACGGCGAAAGCAGCTTCGACGCCTATGTGGCCGAGCCGTCCGGAACCCCCCGCGCCGCGATCGTCGTCATCCAGGAGATATTCGGGGTCAACGAGGGCATTCGCCGCAAATGCGACCATCTGGCGCGCCAGAACTATCTCGCCCTCGCGCCCGATCTCTTCTGGCGGCTCAAGTCCCATGTCGAGCTCGATCCCGATGTCGAGAGCGAGTTCAAGGAGGCGCTCGACCTGATGGGCCGGTTCGACCAGGACAAGGGCATAAAGGATATCGAGGCGACGATCCGCGCCGCCCGCGCCCGGCTGCGCGCCGATGGCAATGCGGCCGGCAAGGTCGGCGCGGTCGGCTACTGCCTCGGCGGAAGGCTCGCCTACATGACCGCGGCGCGGACCGACGTCGACGCCAGCGTCGGCTATTATGCGGTCGGTATCCCAAACCTGCTCGGCGAGAAGAATGCGATCGCCCGGCCGCTCGCCCTCCATATCGCCGGCGCCGACCATTTCGTCACGCCCGATGTGCGGCAGGCGATGCACGAGGGCCTCGACGACCAGCCCCGAATCACTCTGTGGGACTATCCCGGCCAGGACCACGGCTTCGCGGCCGAAATGGGCAAGAGGCGGAGCGAGGACGCCGCCCGCCAGGCCGATCAACGGACGGAGGCGTTCTTCGCCGAGCATCTCGGATGAAGGGACCTTATGCCTTCATCCTCCGCCGCACCGGCGGCCCGGAGGTGCTGGAAGCCGAACCGATCGACGTCCCGCGTCCCGGGCCGGGCAAGGTCGTCGTTCGGCACGAGGCGATCGGGCTCAACTTCATCGACACCTATCATCGCTCCGGCCTCTACCCTCTGCCGATGCCGACCGGGCTCGGCGGCGAGGCGGCGGGGATGATCGAGGCGGTTGGCGAAGGCGTCGCCGGCTTCCGCGAGGGAGACCGGGTCGGCTATTTCACCGGCCCGCCCGGCGCCTATGCGACCCATCGCGAGATGGATGCGGACCGGTTGGTCGCGCTCCCCGATTCGATCGACGCCGAGACCGCGGCGGCGACCATGCTGAAGGGCTGCACGGTCGAGTATCTGGTCGAGCGCTGCGCCCGCGTGCAGGCGGGCGAGACGGCGCTCGTCCACGCCGCGGCGGGCGGGGTCGGTTCGATCCTCGTGCCGTGGCTGAAGGCGATCGGCGCCCGCGTGATCGCCCATAGCGGCGACAGAAGGAAGGCGGCGCTCGCGAAGCAGGCGGGCGCCGACGAATCGCTCTGCGTGCCGATGGACGATCTCGCCGCCGAGGTTCGGCGGCTGACCGCCGGCAAGGGCGTGCCAATCGTGTTCGACGGCGTCGGCAAGGCGAGCTGGGCCGCCTCGCTCGCTTCGACCGCGCGGCGCGGGCTGCTCGTCACCTACGGCAATGCGTCGGGACCGGCGCCGCCTTTCACCGCGCTCGACCTGCTCAAGGCCGGCTCGATCTTCGTTACCCGCCCGACGCTCGGCGATTATTGCGCGACTCCGGCGGAAATGAGGGCCTCCGCGTCGCGGCTGTTCGAGATGATCGCGACGGGCAAGGTGCCGGTCCGCATCGGCGCCCGCTTCCCGCTCGCCGACGCCGCCGAGGCCCACCGCGCGATCGAAGCGCGCGCGACGACGGGGTCGACGATCCTGGTTCCCTGACGGTCGATCCGGCTATCGCCGGCTGGCGTACGCCCGCGCATAGCGAAGCCAATCCTCGCGCGCTTCGGCGCTCGGGAAGCTCGATGCCGGAACGGCGAGCACCTCCAGCCCGTCGAAGACGATCGCCACCCATTCGGGCCTCTCGATCAGATTGGTCGCGCGCGACCAGGCCCGCCGGACCGATCCGCTCTCCGATGCCGCCGTCACGCCGCAATCGTCGAGCGACAGAAGGTAGGGTGGAACGTTCCACATCGCTCTCAGCCGGTGCCGGACCCGAACCGATCGGATCAGGCACAGCCACGTCCAGGTGAAGACATAGCCGAGAAAGGCGCCGATCAACCCGTTCCGGCCGGCCAGCAACGCGCTCGCGGCGATCAGGATCAGCCCGAAGAGGATACCTTCCGCCAGGCTCGCCCACCAATGCGGCCGCGTGGTCCCGACCAGGGCGGCGGACGCGGCGAAGCTGATCGGCGATTCGGGGACGATCTCGAGCGGCGGGGGAGGGTCCACCTCAGGCTCCGGCCGAGGCGAGGAGGGCTGCGGTCGGGCCGAATTGGTGCGCGCCTTCCCAGACCATCTTGAGGGCGACGTAGAGGATCACGACCAGGCCGGCCCAGGCGATCCAGTGGTAACGCTGGACCAGGCGGGCGACGATGCTCGCGGCGAGGCCCATCAGGGTCACCGACAGAGCGAGGCCGACGAAGAGGACGGCCGGATGGTCGCGCGCCGCCGCGGCGACGGCGAGGACGTTGTCGAGGCTCATCGACAGATCGGCGAGCGTCACCTGGATCGCCGCCCGGAGCAAGGTCTTGCTCGCCGGCGGGTCTTCGACCGTCGCCGTCGCCGGATCGTCGGCGACGATTTCGGGCTTCGGCCGCAGCTCCCGGAACATGTTGTAGGCGACCCAGAGCAGCAGCAGCCCACCGGCGAGCAGCAGGCCGGTGATCTTCAGGAGCTGCGTCGCGACCAAAGCGAAGCCGATCAGGAAAACCAAAGCCATGCCGACGCCGAACAGGATCACGCGCCGCCGGTCTTTGGCCGGCAGGCCCGACGTCAACGTTCCCATGATGACGACATTGTCGCCGGCCATGGTGAGGTCGATCAGGATCACCTGACCGAGCGTCACCAGGCCCGCCGCGGTGAAGATGCTGCCGAAATCGAACATCGGCGGGCGCCGGACCTACTGGTTCATCGAGGCGAAGAAGTCCTCGTTGGACTTGGCATCCTTCATCTTGTCGAGCAGGAACTGCATCGCGTCGACCGTGCCCATCTGCATGAGGATGCGGCGCAGCACCCACATCTTCGAAAGCGTCGCCTGGTCGACCAGCAATTCCTCCTTGCGGGTGCCGGACTTGCCGACGTCCAAGGACGGGAAGATGCGCTTGTCGGAGACCTTGCGGTCGAGCACGATCTCGGAATTGCCGGTGCCCTTGAACTCCTCGAAGATCACTTCGTCCATCTTCGAGCCGGTGTCGATCAGCGCCGTGGCGATGATCGAGAGCGATCCGCCTTCCTCGATGTTGCGGGCCGCGCCGAAGAAGCGCTTGGGCCGCTGCAGCGCATTGGCATCGACGCCGCCGGTCAGCACCTTGCCCGAGCTCGGCACGACGGTGTTGTAGGCGCGCCCCAGACGGGTGATCGAATCGAGCAGGATGACGACGTCCTTCTTGTGCTCGACCAGGCGCTTGGCCTTCTCGATCACCATTTCGGCGACCTGGACATGGCGGCTCGCCGGCTCGTCGAAGGTCGAGGAGATGACCTCGCCCTTGACCGAGCGCTGCATGTCGGTGACCTCTTCGGGCCGCTCGTCGATCAGCAGCACGATCAGGAAGACCTCGGGATGGTTGTCGGTGATCGCCCGGGCGATGTTCTGGAGGAGGACGGTCTTGCCGGTGCGCGGCGGCGCGACGATCAGGGCGCGCTGGCCCTTGCCCTGCGGCGAGACGATGTCGATGACCCGCGCCGATTTGTCCTTGATCGTCGGATCGAGCGAATCGAGGCTCAATTTCTCGTCGGGGTAAAGCGGCGTCAGATTGTCGAAATTGACGCGGTGCCGGACCGCTTCGGGATTGTCGTAATTGACCGAGGTGAGGCGGGTCAGCGCGAAATAGCGCTCGCCGTCCTTCGGCCCGCGAATCTCGCCCTCGACCGTGTCGCCGGTCCGGAGGCCGAACTTGCGCACCTGGTTGGGCGCGACATAGATGTCGTCGGGGCCGGCGAGATAATTGGCTTCCGGCGAGCGCAGGAAGCCGAAGCCGTCGGGCAGGACCTCGATCGTCCCCTGCCCCATGATCTCCTCGCCATTCTCGGCCTGGACCTTGAGGATGGAGAACATCAGCTCCTGCTTGCGCAGGGTCGAGGCGCCCTCGATTCCGAGCTCTTCGGCCATATTGACCAGCTCGGCGGGTGATTTTTGTTTCAAGTCTTTGAGATGCATGAGAGTATTTCTCGAATTAAGGATGGTCGTCCGGCGCGCGGCGGGAACTGGGAATGCGGCTGGATTGCCCACGCGGAACGGCGGGCGAACGACGTCTCCGCCGTTATGCCGGAGCCGGAATCAAGTCAAGCGGGCCACGCGTCATGCCGGTGAAAGCCGGCATCTCGGGGCAGGAAGAGCGCAACATTTCTCCACGAGACCCCAGCCTGCCGGGGTGACGGCCGCTGCGCAGCCGTCAGAAAGGCTTCACGACCGCCAGGACGACGACGATGACGACGACGAGGCCGGGAATCTCGTTCATCATCCTGAGCGTCCGCTGGCTGAGCGGCCGCTCGCCCCGCGCGAGCTTGCGGCCGTAACCGATCATCCAGCCATGATAAGCGGAAAGGCCGAGCACGAGCAGGAATTTGAGCTGGAACCAATGGGCGATCCACCATTGGTTGATCCACATCATGCTCAGCCCGAACAGCCAGACCAGGATCATCGACGGCGTGATGATGATGTTGCGGAGCTTGCGCTCGCGCTCGATCCACTTCTTCTCCTCGGCCGATCCCGGCGCCGTCTCCTGATGGTAGATATAATAACGCGGCAGCATGAACAAACCCGCGATCCAGAAGATCACGAAGATGATATGACCGGCCTTGATCCAGACGTAGGTCAAGCTGAGCGCTTCCTGCAGGCCATGGATCACCGGCGCACCAGCTGAAGAAGCTGCTCGATATGGGCGATCGGCGTGTCGGGCAAAATGCCATGTCCCAGGTTGAAGATATGCGGGCGCCCCGCGAGCCTAGATAGGATGCCCTCCACCGCTCTTTCAAGCGCCTCGCCGCCGGCGATGAGCGCGAGCGGGTCGAGATTGCCCTGGACCGGCATGTTCTCCGGCAAGAATGCGTGCGCCCAGGCCGGGTCGACCGTCTCGTCGAGGCCGATCGCGTCGACACCGGTCTCGCGCGCATAGGCCGGGAGCTTGCCGCCGGCGCCTTTGGGAAAGCCGATCACCGGAACGTCGGGATGGAGCGCCTTGAGCCCGGCGACGATCCGCGCGGTCGGGGCGATCACCCAGCGCTCGAACTGGGCCGGCGCCAGGCTGCCAGCCCAGGAATCGAACAATTGCACCGCCTCGACGCCGGCGTGGATCTGGCCGGAAAGATAATCGATCGTCGCCGCGGCGATGCGGTCGATCATGTCCTGGAAGGCGGCCGGATCGCGATAGGCATAGCGCCGCGCCTCGGCCTGCTCGCGGCTTCCCTGGCCGGCGACCATATAGGTGGAGACGGTCCAGGGACTGCCGGCGAAACCGAGGAAAGTCGTCTCCGCCGGGAGCGAGGCCGCCACTTTCTCCACAGTCCGGTAGACGGGCTCCAGACGGGCCGAATCGGGGGTCAGCGACGACAGGGCCGATTCGGCGAGCGGCGGCGACAGGCGGGGCCCCTCGCCGGCTTCGAAACGAAGGTCCTGGCCCAAGGCGAAGGGGATCATCAGGATATCGGAGAAGAGGATCGCGCCGTCGAAGCCGAAGCGGCGGATCGGCTGGAGCGTCGCTTCGGCGGCGGCGGCGGGATCGGTGGCGAGCGCGAGGAAGCCGCCCTTGGTCGCCCGCAGAGCGCGATATTCGGGAAGGTATCGCCCCGCCTGGCGCATCAGCCAAATCGGTGATTTCTCAGGCTTTTTCCCCCTCAGCACGGCGAGCAAGGGCTTGGTCGAGCCGGTCATCGGGATCGGGAGGGCTCCGCTCTCTACTCTTATAAGAATCTTTATAAGAGAGGTTGTTGAAGGTTGTTGGGCGTCTGAACGCGGGGTTTATTGGCTCCGCCCGATTTTGCCAACAGCTTGACTCCGAAGGAGGCGCGCAAGCCCGCGGATTCGCGCATTCAATCCCCATGATCCACAGGACGGCCTTTGGAACTTCTTCACCTTTGCGAATCTGTGGACCGATCGCGCAATCGCGGGGGCAAATGCTATGCTTGCAACCGTCCCGAGGCTTAAGCTAGCGATTTCCCCATGCTTATCCACAGGCAGAAGGGATCCTTCCGATGACGGATCCGCTCCACCTCCATTTGCTGTCGGACTCGACGGGGGAGACGCTGGAGCTGATCGCCAAGGCTTGCCTCGCCCAGTTCGACCATGTCGAAATGCTGCAGCACCTCTGGCCGATGGTTCGGTCGGAAGGCCATCTCGACCGGGTGCTCGACGATATCGAGCGGCGGCCGGGGCTCGTCCTCTACACGCTCGTGAACAGCAACATCCGCCGCGAGCTCGAGCAGAAGACGCGCCGCCGCGGCATCCATGCCGTGTCGGTGCTCGACCCGGTGACCCATGCCTTGTCGGCAATGCTCGGCCAGGAGGCGAAGGGCAAGCCCGGGCGCCAGCACGCGCTCGACGCCGCTTATTTCGCCCGGGTCGACGCGATCCAGTTCACCATCGCCCATGATGATGGGATCGGCGCCGAAAATTGGGAGGAAGCGGACATCGTCCTTGCCGGAGTCTCGCGCACGTCGAAGACTCCGACCTCCATCTACCTCGCCAATCGCGGCTACAAGGTCTCGAACGTCCCTCTGGTACCGGAAGCGCCGCCGCCATCGCTTTTCTACGCGCTGAAGCATCCGTTGATCGTCGGCCTCACCACCAATCCCGACCGGCTGATCCAGATCAGGCGCAACCGCCTGCTGTCGCTGAACCAGGCGCCCGAGACCGACTATGTCGACCGCGAGGCGGTCAATGCCGAGCTCGCCTTCGCGCGGCGGATCTTCGCCGACAATGGCTGGCCGGTGATCGACGTCACCCGCCGCTCGATCGAGGAGACCGCCTTCGCCATCGTCAAGCTCTGCAACGAGCGGATCGACGCCGCGCCGGCCGCCGCCGGATGAGGTTGCTGCTCGCCTCGAAGAGCGCCGCGCGGCGGGCGATGCTCGAAGCCGCCGGCGTGCCGTTCGAGCCGGTCGAGGCCGAGCTCGACGAGGAAGCGGCGAAAGCGGGCCTGCAAAGCGCCGGTTTCGACGCGGTCGGAATTGCCGAGGAGCTGGCCCAGCTCAAGGCGCTCAGCGTCAACGCCGGCGACGGCGATCTCGTCCTGGGCTGCGACCAGGTGCTGGAGCGCGCCGACGGCAGCCTGCTCGGCAAGCCGACGTCGCGCGAGGATCTGCGACAGCAGCTCAAAAGCCTCGGCGGCGCCACCCACAAGCTCCATTCCGCCGCCATCGTCTGCGAGAATGGTGAAGCCAGATGGTTCGGTTTCGAGACGGCGGTGATGACGATGCGGCCGCTCGGCGATGCCTTCCTCACCGCCTATCTCGACCGCGAATGGGAGCATGTCCGCTGGAGCGTCGGCGGCTATCGGATCGAGGGCCCCGGCGTCCAGCTCTTCGAGCGGATCGAGGGCAGCCATTTCGCCATCCTCGGCCTGCCGCTCCTCCCTTTGCTCGCTTATCTGCGCGAGCGCGGCCTGGCCCGGAGCTGATGGGCATCCCCTATGCCGAGGTGATCGGCGACCCGATCGCCCATTCCAAATCGCCGCTCATCCACAAATTCTGGCTCGAGAGGCTGGGGATCGAGGCGGATTATCGCCGGACCCGCGTGCAGCCGGGAGAGCTTCGATCCTATCTCGCCGAACGATGGGTGGATCCGGACTGGCGCGGCTGCAACGTCACCATGCCGCTCAAGGTGGAGATCGCGCTTTTGCTGGATTCGGTGGACCCGGCCGCCCGGCGGATCGGCGCGGTCAACACGGTGGTCCGCCAGGAGGTCCGCCTGGCAGGCATGAACACCGACTGGATCGGGCTGCATCTGGCGCTTGGGGATCATGGCGCCGGCGGACGGGACGTGGTGCTGATCGGCGCCGGCGGCGCGGCGCGGGCGGCGCTGGAGGAATTGCGGCAGGCGAAGCCGCGCTCGCTCGTCATCCTGAATCGGGATCCGGCCAAGGCCGCCGGGCTGCTCGCCGATTTCGGGCTCGACGGGGAAGCGAGACCGCTCGGAACGCTTCCCGCCGCCGATTTGCTGATCAATGCGAGCGCGCTCGGCATGGAGGATCATCCGCCGCTCGAGATCGACCTTCGCAATCTGCGCGCCGACGCAATCATATTCGACATGGTCTACCATCCGCTCGACACGGCTTTGCTGCGGCAGGCCCGGGCCCTCGGCCTGACCGCGATCGACGGGCTTCAAATGCTCGTCGCGCAGGCGGCGATGGCCTTCCAATATTTCTTCAAGGCGTCGCCCCCGGAGCCGTTCGACGGACCCGAGCTGCGCAGGCTTTTGACCCAATGATCAAGCTCGGCCTCACCGGCTCGATCGGCATGGGCAAGTCGACCGTGGCGGCGATGTTCGCCGACGAAGGCGTGCCGGTGTTCGACGCGGATGCGGCCGTGCATCGGCTGCAGGGGCGGGAAGGGGCGCTGGTCGCGGCGATCGAGGCGGCGTTTCCAGGGACGACGGGGGCGGCAGGCGTCGACCGAACGGCGCTGGCCGAACGGGTGCTCGGCGCGCCGGAAAAGTTGCGGCGGCTGGAAGCGCTCGTCCATCCGGCGGTCGCACGGGAACAAGAGACGTTCATCGCCGCGCATGGCGGATCGCCTTTGGTCGTGCTCGACATTCCCCTGCTTTTCGAGGCGGGCGGCGCGGATCGGGTCGACAGGATCGCAATCGTCTCGGCGCCCGCCGACGTGCAACGGGAACGGGTGCTCGCGCGGCCCGGCATGAATGCGGAGAAATTGGACAGGATCCTCGCCCGCCAGATGCCGGACGCGGAGAAGAGGGCGCGCGCGGATTTCGCCATCCCGACCGGCGGTTCCTTCGACGAAACAAGGGCTTCGGTTCGGCGCATCATTGCTTGCCTGACCGGCGCCGCCGATTCATAGTCGCGCGATGCGCGAGATCGTGTTCGACACCGAGACCACCGGTCTCAGCCCTTTGACCGGCGACCGCATGGTCGAGATCGGCTGCGTCGAGCTCTGGAACCGGGTCGAGACCGGCCGCAGCTTCCACGCTTATTTCAATCCCGAGCGGTCGATGCCGGCCGGCGCCGAAGCGGTACACGGCCTCTCCGACGTCTTTCTTGCCGACAAGCCGCTTTTCCACGAGCGGGTGGAAGAGCTGCTCGAATTCCTCGGCGATTGCCCGCTCGTCGCCCACAATGCCGGTTTCGACTTCGGCTTCCTCAACAACGAGCTCGGTCTGTGCGCGCGCCCGTTCGTCTGCACGACCCGGATGGTCGATACGCTGGTTCTGGCGCGGGCCCGGCATCCGGGTGCCAAGCACAGCCTCGACGCGCTCTGCACCCGCTTCGGGATCGACCGCAGCCTGCGGGTCAAGCATGGCGCGCTCATCGACGCCCAGCTGCTCGCCGCCTGCTATGTCGAGCTGACCGGCGGCCGGCAGATCGGCCTCGGCCTCGCCGACATCGTCGCCGAGCCGATCGATGCCGTCACGGTCGCCGAGGTCGAGGTCGCGCGAATCACAGTGAAGGTTCGTCCGCCAAGGCCGCACGCACCGACCGGGGAGGAGCTGGAGGCCCATGCCCGCTTCCTCGCGACGATCGAGGATCCGATCTGGAACCGGTTGGGCGGTTGACGCGTCGCCGCGGGGAAGCCTAATCCGCGCCCCCGCCCCGCATCCACGGAGAAGCTCATGGACATCCGGGTTTCCGGCCATCAGGTCGATACCGGCGACGCGCTTCGAGCCCATGTCGATTCGCGCCTTCGGGGCGCCGATCACAAATATTCGGCGCGGCTCGTTTCGATTCAGGTCACCTTCGGCAAGGGGCCGCACGATCACCGCTTCACCTGCGAGATCGTGGCGCACGCGCCGCAGGGCCTGGTGATGAAGGCCAATGATCGCGCCGCCGACGCCCATGCCGCCTTCGATGCCGCGGCGGAGAAGGTCGAAAAGCAGATGCGCCGGCACATGCGCAAGGTGAAGGACCGGCGCGCCGACAGCGCCGACGAATTCGCCATGGCGGACGATCAAGGCGCGCGACGAGGCGAAGAGGCGGCGAGCCCGGACGAGGCCTGAATCGTGCCCGCGACTGGCGGAGCCGCCGTCGAGCGCCTATCTGCACATTCTCTTTCCCGCGGGGGTCCGGGGCGGTTCGCGCCCGGAGGCACATGAACGATCTTTCCGATATCCTGACGGTCGACGCGATCGACGAGCATCTGGCGGCCGCCAACAAGAAGGGGCTGTTCCAGCAGGTCGGCCTCGCCGTCGCGCGGCGCACCGGCCTCTCGGCCAAGGCGATCGTCGCCTGCCTTGGCGAGCGCGAGAAGGCCGGCTCGACCGGCTTCGGCGGCGGCGTCGCCATTCCCCATTGCAAGATCGACGGGCTCGATCGGCCGGTCGGCTATTTCGCGCGGCTCGCGACTCCGGTCGATTTCCAGTCGGTCGACGGCCTGCCGGTCGATCTGGTCTTCACGATCCTGTCGCCGCCCGATGCCGGCGCCGAGCATCTGAAGGCGCTCGCCGGCGTCAGCCGGGCATTGCGCGACCGCAACCTCATTGCCAAGCTGCGCGGCGCCCGCTCGCGCGACGCCATCTTCGCGCTTCTGGCCGGCATCGAAAGCGTCCATGCCGCCTGAGGGCGAAGCCGGGGCCGCTGCTCATTATCGCGCGCTCGAATCGCTCTACCGTTCGGCGCCGGTCAACCGGCTGTTCGAATCGCGGATCGAGATTGTCGGGCCGGGCTTCGCGCGGATCCGCTTCCGGGTCGAGGACGCCCTGTTCCACGCCGCCGGCGCCGCCCATGGCACGCTCTATTTCAAGATGATGGACGATGCCGCTTTCTATGCCTGCAACAGCCTGGTCACCGACCGTTTCCTCCTCACCACCGCGTTCAACCTGCTCTTCACCCGGCCTTTGCGCGGCGGCGACGTGATTGCCGAAGGCCGCTGGGCGAGCGGGAAGCGGCGGGTGCTGGTCGGCGAGGCGCGGCTGATCGACGCGGACGGCGAGGAAGCGGGCCGCGGCACCGGAACCTTCATGCGCTCGCATATCAAGCTGGCGAGCCTCGCCGGATATCGCGCGGACGGCCCATGAGCGCGCGGCTGGCCAGCTCGGTCCTCGCCGGCGCCCTGTTGCGCCGGGCGCAGGCCGAAGGTGGTTTCGGGGCCGTTCTGGCCAAAGGCGACGCCACGGCCGGATCGATCCTCGTCATCCTGCTCGAAAAGGGCGGAAAACCGCGATTTTTCGAGCGGGTGCTGCAGGCGGACGGCCATTATATCTGGGCGTCGTCGCCGAATCAGCTTTCGGGTCGGACCGAAGAAGTTCCGGATTTCATCGCACGGCGGCGGCGATTCGACCCCGATTTGTGGGTCCTGGAACTGGATATCCCGGCAGCCGAACGCTTCGCCGATGAAATGAACGCCATTGGTTGACCCCTCGCGCCGCGACCCGTAGCGGCCGCCTCATTCTTGCGAGAGCGGGAGCGGTCCGGCCCTTTGTATTGGGAGGGGATTGCACGCGAGACGGAAGGCAGTCCGGATGCCAGGCGCATCCGCTTAGGACCGGCCGGCCGCATTGATGCGATTTTGAATGAGGTTTTCGACCGGCGCCGGCGGCGTTGCCGCGGCCATGCTCTTGCTGTTGCTTGGAACGTTCGACGCCACGCCCTCGCGCGCCTGGCAGATGGGTGCTACCGCCGCGGCGCCGGCGGCGCCCGCACCGGCCATGACGGCCGCTCCAGCCGGAACCGCGCCCGCACAAGCCGCGCCGGTCGCCCCGGTAAACGCCGTCCTGGACCAAATGACTTCTCAACCCGCCGTCGGGACGGCCGAACCCACCGGCGAGTCGGTCGCCGGCACGGCCGAGGAGGATTGCCTCGCCACCGCCGTCTATTTCGAGGCCAAGGGTGAACCGCGCCGGGGCCAGGTCGCGGTCGCGCAGGTGGTCGTCAACCGCACCCGCTCGGGCCGCTTCCCGTCCTCGGTCTGCGGCGTCGTCAGGCAGAGGGGCCAATTCTCCTTCGTCCGTCACGGGCATCTTCCCGCCGTGTCGCGCAGCTCCGCCGCCTGGCGCGAGGCCGACAGCGTTGCCCGCAAGGTGCTCGACGGCAGCGCCGAGCGCGTCGCCGAGCGCGCGCTCTTCTTTCATGCCCGCGGCGTCGCCGCCGGCTGGCACGCCGTACGCGTGGCTCAGATCGGCAACCAGATCTTCTATCGCTAAGGCTCAAGCTTCCCCGCGTTCTGCTTTTATTCTAGTATCGGCCGATGGCCTCCGCCCCGAGTCCCGCGCCCGATCCCTGCTTCGCCGATGCGCCGCTGGCGGCGCGGGACGTGGCGCGGGGCGTGACCCGGCTCTTCTTCCACCAGGACCGATTCGGCCTGTGCGAAGTGCCGCTGCCGAACGGCCGGCGGGCGGACATGATGGCGATCGATGCGGCAGGCTTGATCACCATCGTCGAGATCAAGGTGTCGCGCGCCGATTTGCTCGGCGACGGCAAATGGCGCGACTATCTCGAACATTGCGACTTTTTCTTCTGGGCGGTGCCGGCGGGCTTCGATCTGGCGCCGTTCGAGGCGGAGGGTTTCTGCCCGCATCTTTGCGGCCTGATCGTCGCCGACCGCTACGATGCCGCAATGATTCGCGAAGCGCCGCTCCGCAAGCTCGCCCCGGCCCGCCGCAAGGCCGAGACCCTGCGCTTCGCCCGCCGCGCCGCGCGGCGGCTGGTCGGCGACCTCGATCCGGCGCTGGCCGGTTTCGCCTAGAATCCTACCCGATCAAGTCTGATCGGATACGATTCCAGGCTTTGTTTTACCGTTCTTTTCGGCCGTCAGGATGAACAGGCGTCGATTGCCACCGGCAATCGCCAGCCATGCCCGGGGGCATGGCGGCCTGCTCATTCCACCTGACTGAAAACCACTCTAGGGCCTGGGAGCGCCGCCGGCCTTCGCCTCGAGCATTCGCGCGATCGGCACGGCATGGCTGTCCTGCCGCGCATAATCGAGCGCGGAATAGCCGGCGGCGTGATCGGTCTTGTTGGGATTGGCGCCGTGGGCGAGCAGCAGCCGCACCATCGGTACGTCGCGATGCTGGACCGCGAGGATCAGCGGCGTCTCGCCGCGGCTGTTGCCGAGATCGACGCCGGCGCCGTTGGAGAGCAGCAATTCGGCGCCGTCGGTCCAGCCGATCTGGGCGCAGATGAGGAGCGGCGTGTCGCCCGCGCCGTTCGGGATGTCGGCGCGCGCGCCCTTGGAGAGGAGGAAGGCGAGCCAGGTCGTGTCGTGGTTGCGGATGACGATGTGGAGGGCGGTATCGCCGTTGCCGGCGTCGCGGGCGTTGACGACCGTGGTGCCGGCCACGCTCAGCATGTCGTTCACCTTGTTGCCGTCATGATCCTTGACGGCCTTCAGGAAATTATAGCCCTCGGAATAATTTTGCGCCGCCGCGGGAGCTGCCAGCGCCAGTATCAGTGCCGCCGCCGCGGCGCGGCTGAGAAATTTGCCCACCTCAGTTCACCCCAGTTGGACTTGATCCTCCGGCCATAGCAAAGCATGGCTGAGGCTGCCATGAACGAAAGCGTCAAGAAGCTGACTTTGCTGCTTTCGCTGCTGCTGGTCGTGCCGGCGGTTTCGTGCGGACGATCCGGGCCGCCGCCGCTCCAGGATGCGGCGATCGGCGGGTCGTTTGCCCTCATCGACCAGAACGGCCATATCGTCCGCGACAGCGACTTCGCCGGCAAGTACCGGATCGTCTATTTCGGCTATACCCATTGCCCCGACGTCTGCCCGACCGATCTCGCGACGATCGGCCAGGCGCTCAAATCGTTCGGTGAGAGCGACCCGGGCCGCGCCGCCCGCGTCGCACCGATCTTCATCACCGTCGATCCGCAGCGCGATACGCCGGCGGAGATGAAGAATTATCTCGCCGCCTTCAGCCCCCGCCTGATCGGCCTGACCGGGACCCCGGCCGAGATCGCCGACGTCGAGAAGAAGTTCATCGTCTATGCCCGCAAGGGCGACGTCCAGCCGGGCGGCGGCTATGCGATGGACCATAGCCGCCAGATCGTGCTGCAGGGCCCGAAAGGCGAGCCGCTCGCTTTGCTCCCCGACGACGAGGGGCCGAAGGCGATGGCGGCCGAGCTGGCCCGGTGGGTCAAGTGACGGCGGAGGATCGTTTCTGGGAAAGGGATCTGTCCGCGCTCGATCGCGCCCAATGGGAGGCGCTCTGCGACGGCTGCGGCAAATGCTGCCTCCACAAGCTCGAAGATGCCGATACCGGCGATGTGCATCCGACCAACGTCGCCTGCAAATTGCTCGACCGGGAGAGTGCCCGCTGCACCCATTATCGCGGCCGCCGCGCCTTCGTTCCCGACTGCATCCGGCTCGACGAAGCCAATGTCGGCCGCTTCGACTGGCTGCCCGCGACCTGCGCCTACCGGCTTCGCGCCGCCGGCAAGCCCCTGCCCGAATGGCATTATCTGATCTGCGGCGACCGCGAGGCGGTGCACCGCGCCGGCCAATCGGTGCGCGGCTGGACGGTCGCGGAGGACGAAGCGGGCGACCTCGAATGGCATGTGATCGACGATGATCTCTGAATTGCATTTCGAAAGCGGCGGCATCGAGGCGGCGCTGAAGCTCGTCGTGTCGCCGCGCGCGCGGACGATGCGGCTGCGGGTCGACCGCCGCAGCGGGGCGGTCGTGCTGACCATTCCGAAGCGCGCCTCGCGCCGCAAGGCGCTCTTATGGGCGGCGGGCCATCGCGCCTGGATCGAGGGGCAACTCGCATTGGTCCGGCCCGCGAGCGGCCTGGGCGACGGCGCCGAATTGCCGCTCCATGGCGTCCCGCACCGCATCCGCTGGACTGAATCGGCGTCGCGGGTGCCGCGCCTGGACGGAGACACGCTGATCGTCGGCGGCCCCGCCGAAAATCTCGAGGCGCGGCTGCTCCGCTGGCTCCGGCGCCACGCCGCCGAGATTCTCGCGCGCGAGACTCGCGAGCTCGGCGCCAGAGCGGGCGTGAGCGTCAGCCGGGTCGGCGTCGGCGATCCGGTGTCGCGCTGGGGGAGCTGCTCGTCGTCCGGCGCGATCCGTTACAGCTGGCGGCTGATCCTCGCGCCCGACTGGGTGCGCCGCGCCACCGTCGCCCATGAGGTCGCGCACCGCGTCCACATGAATCACGGGCCCGACTTCCATGCCCTGGTCGAGCGCCTGCTCGGCGCCGACCCCAGGCCGGCGCGTTTATGGCTGCGGCGGCATGGGGCGGCGCTCCACGCGATCGCCCGTATCTGAGGACCGGTCGGGCTGGCGCGGCCGCCGCGGCCGGTCGCGCCCGATCGCATGGTCGAGCCATTGCTGGTCGAGCCGCTGGTTCGGCGGCGGCGCATTCCCGTCCATCTCGTCGGCGCGCGGCGGCGGCGCCGGTCCGCGCTGGGGGGGCGGCGCCGGCTGGTCGGCAAGCGGCCCCTGCGGCTGGGGCTGCTGGTCGGGCGGCAGCGGATTGCCGTTCTCGTCGACGAACTGGCCGTTGTCGGGCCCGCCGAACCAGGCTTCGTTGTCCGGCTCCTCCTGCCAGTCGGGCACTTTCACCTGGACGTCGAAATTCTCGACCGGCCGATTGGCGACGGCGCGGATCATGAAATCGTGGAAGGCGCGGGCCGGCGCGCGGCCGCCCTGGAGGCCCGGCACCGGCTTCGAATCGTCGCGGCCCATCCAGATGCCGGTGGTGAGGCCGCTCGAGAAACCGAGGAACCAGCCGTCCTTGTTGAGCGTGGTGGTTCCGGTCTTGCCCGCGACCGGCCGCCCGATCTGGGCGGCGCGGCCGGTGCCGGAGAGCACCGCGGTCTGCATGAGGTCGGTCATCTCGGCCGCGACCCAGGGCGAGACCAGGACCCGCGAATCGGGCGCGGGGTGCTGGTACACCAATTCGCCCCTGGCGGTGGTCACCCGCTTGATCCCGTAAGGCACGACGGCGACGCCCTTGTTCGCGATCACCGCATAAGCGCGGGTCATGTCGATCAGCCGCACCTCGGAGCTGCCGAGCGTGACCGCCGGATTGCTGCCGACCTTCGACGTGATGCCGAGCCGCTGGGCCATGTCGGCGACCGTGCCGTAGCCGACCTCCTGGCCGAGCCGCGCCGAAACGGTGTTGATCGATTCGGCGAAGGCCTGGCGAAGGCCGATCGCCGGCGGGAGCACATGGCCCTCGTTGCGCGGGCTCCAGCCGTTGAGCGAGAAGCTGGTTTCGACCATGTCGTCCGGCTTGTGGCCCGCCTCGAGCGCGGAGAGATAGACGAAGAGCTTGAACGAGGAGCCGGGCTGGCGCTGCGCCTCGGTCGCGCGATTGTAGATCGAGTTCACATAATCCTTGCCGCCGACCATCGCCCGCACCGCGCCGTCCCGCTCGAGCGCGACGAGCGCGCCCTGCGCGCCGTCGGGCGCGTCGGCATTGACCACCTGGTCGGCGAGCTTCTGCATGTTCGGATCGAGCGTGGTCCAGACGTCGATCGGCTGCCCCTGCACGTCGATCAGGGTATCGAGCTGCGACAATATCCAGTCGGTGAAGTAGCGGACGCTGTTCTGCTTCTGGACGGGCGCGATCTGGACGTTGGCCGGCTGGGCCTGCGCCGCCTGCTCGGCGGTGATCGTGCCGTTCTCGCGCATCACCTGGATGACGACGGCGGCCCGGTCCTTGGCGGCGTCGACGTCGGCGGTGGGGGAATAATTGGACGGTGCCTTGAGCAGCCCGGCGATGATCGCCGCCTCCGACAGGGTGAGGGTCCGCGCCGAATGGCCGAAGAAGCGGCGCGACGCCGCGTCGATGCCGTAGGCGCCGCCGCCGAAATATTCGCGGTTGAGGTAGAGTTCGAGGATCTGGTCCTTGGTGAAGCGCCGCTCGAGCGCGAGGGCGAGGATGGCTTCGCGGGCCTTGCGCGTGAAGGTGCGCCGGTTGGTGAGGAAGATGTTGCGGGCAAGCTGCTGGGTGATGGTCGAGCCGCCCTGCGTCCAATGGCCCTTCGTCGCCCGCACGTCGAGCGCGCGCAGGAGGCCGATCGGGTCGACGCCGATATGGTGGCGGAAGCGCTTGTCCTCCACCGACACGATCGCATCTTTCATGACCTGCGGGATCTGGTCGTAGGGCAGCCAGTCGCCGATGATCGGGCCGACCGAGACGATCACGGAACCGTCGGCGGCATGGACCTGGACCTGCTGGCCGAGATGGGTGCGGCTCTGCAGCTCGTCGAACTTGGGAAGCTGGGTCATCGCGACGGCAACCGCGACGACGAGCGCGATCACGCCGACGATGAGGCCATAGAGCCCGATCTTGAACATGGTGACGAGCGTCCGCCTGACCGGCGAGCGGGAAGACATGTTACTGGCCATCGGCACGGCAACCTAAGGCCAGACGAGTCCCGCCACAAGCGGGTGGAGGGTCAGCTTTCCATGCGCGGCTTGAAATCGAGCGA
The DNA here is from genome assembly GCA_036491055.1 of Allosphingosinicella sp. Lineage (GTDB taxonomy): Bacteria > Pseudomonadota > Alphaproteobacteria > Sphingomonadales > Sphingomonadaceae > Allosphingosinicella. The sequence continues at coordinate 3,305 of DASXCT010000032.1, read as the reverse complement.
TGCAGAATTGATGCAATAACGAAGCCCGGTCGGCCCCGGCCCGTCGGGAAAGACGTGGCCGAGATGGCCGTCGCACTTCGCGCAGCGCAATTCGACCCGGCGCATGCCGTGGCTCGAATCCTTATGCTCGGCGATTGTGTCGCTCGCCGGGCGGGTGAAGCTCGGCCAGCCGCTGTCGCTGTCATATTTGGAATCGCTGTCGAACAGCAGGGTCCCGCAACCGGCGCAGCGATATTCCCCTTCCTCGCGATTGTGGACGTAGCGGCCGGTGAACGGCGCTTCCGTCCCCGCCTCCCGAAGCACATGATATTGCTCGGGCGTCAGCCGCCGGCGCCATTCCTGCTCCGGAACCTCCAGCCGCTCCTTGTCCTCCCGTTCGGCCATGGCCGCATCATCCTCCACGGTTCCCCAATTCGGCCGCGGACTCGTTCCCAGGCGAGCCGCGCCGCATCGTCAGGTAGACCAGCAGACCGCAGGCCATCAGCCCGAAGCCCGAAATCGCCGGTTCCCAGCCGACACCATAGACCGCCCAGCCGGAATAGATAAGGCCGAGAAGGCAGGCGGCGACCAGCAATGCGGACTTTTCCAGCCGGCCGTTTCGCTGCAGCCACAGGGCCGCGAGCGCGCAGGCGAGATACGCGACGAGCGTCGCCGTCGTCGAAACCAGGGCCATGAAGACGATAAGCTTCACCATCGACGGGCTCCGGTTGGCGAGCAGCAGCAGGGTGACGATTCCCGAGGAGACGAGCTGGGCGCGAACCGGCGTCCCCATCCGCGAGACCCTGGCCAGCCAGAGCGGGAAGATTCCGTCCCGAGCCATGGCGAGCGGGATTTCCCCCTGGAGCACCACCCAGCCGTTGAGCGCTCCGATCGCGCTGATCGCGGCGAACAGCGCCCCCAGCGAAGCCGGGCCGGCGCCCCAATGAAGCCCGATGAAGTCGGCGAAGGGCGCGTTGGAACGGACGGCGAGGGCACGCGGCAGGAGCAGGGCCACGCCGGTGCAGGCGACGATATAGATGAGGCCGGTGAAAAGGGTGCCGGTCAGCGTCGCCCGCGGAATGGTGCTGGCGGGATCGCGGACATGCTCGGCCGGTATTGTCGCCGATTCGAAGCCGACCATCGCCCAGAGCGTCAGCGCGGCGGTCGAGCTGACCGCGCCGAGGCTGATCGGCACCGGCGGGCCGGCCGCGGCGACGGCCGCGGTCCCGCTCCTTAGAAGGATTGCCGCGACGAGCAGGATTGCGGCGGCGAGCGGCAGCAGCTTCAGCGCCGTCGTGACCACCTGCACGTCGCCGGCGCCGCGCAGGGTGACGCAGCTCAGCGCCGTCAGCCCCCACAGGAAGGCGAGGGCCGGCACGGTGGGCGCGGTTGCGAGCCCGGGGAGGAAATGGCTCAGATAGGAGATCGCGGTCAGTGCGATGGCGGCATTCGCGCTCAGGATCGAGACCCAGTAGCTCCACGCGACCGCGAAGCCGGCGCCATGGCCGAAGGCTTCCCGCGTATAAGCATAAGGGCCGCCTGCTTGCGGGAAGCGGCGCGCGAGCCGCGCGAAGACGAAGGCGAGGCAGAGCGAACCGGCAATGGTGACGATCCAGCCCAGCGCGGCATTCCAGCCGAACGGCGCGAGCGCCGAAGGCATGGCGAAGACGCCCGCGCCGATCATGTTGCCGACGACCAAAGCGAGGCAGATCCAGAAGCCGAAGGCGCGACGGATTATGGGGCGATGCTCCATCGGCGGAATGTGGCGCAACGGGCCAAGCGGCGAAAGGAGAATATGTTACGTCCCCGATCGTGACGGCGCGGCCTTCGCGCCTTCATAGCGCGCCGCCCAATCCTCCGCGCCCCGGTTCGACTGCTTGCGGACCGGCGGCACGGCCACCTCCGCACCCGCGACCAGCGCCACGCCGAGATGGTCGGCGACCATCCGCGCCGCCTCGTCCGGCCGTTCGACGACATCCTCGTACCAGAGCCGCAGCGGCGCGATGCCGCGCTCGCGGAACATCTTCTCCCAGCCGGCCGCCTGCACCTCGATCCCGCGCGCCGCCATGTCGAGCGCCTCCTGGGAATAATCCGGTGGCGCCGCGAGGTTCTTTTCCTGCTCCTGCCGCCAGACGCCCGACAGATTGGCGCGGGCATAAGAGACGATGTGCGCGGTGCGGTCGCGCCGGTCGAGATAGACGATCCGCTTTGGGCGAAGGCTCGCCAGCAAGCCGGGATTGGACTGGCTGAGGCCCTGGAGCTGGATCGGAAAGATCTTGAAGCCGAACACGCCGTTGGGCGACGTGCGCCGGTGCCGGACCGACGTCCACAGCCGATCCTGGTTCTCGGCCGAATGGCTCGCGAAGAAATAGGGGCCGGTCGGGTCGAAATTCAGATATTCGAGCGGCGCACCGAGGCATCCGGTCCGCCACAGCAAATGGCTGAGAAAAGTGCTGCCGGTGCGGGGGACCGAGGCGAGCATGTAGACGATGTCCGGCTCCTCGGCGCGGAGCGGGAAATCGAATTTCCCTTCATAGCCGGTTTCGATGTCGAGGAGCATGGAGCGAGGCGTGCCGTGGATCGGGCGGCCATGCAAGGGTTGGGGGATTGTTTGGAAGTCGTCTGGCACGACTTTTCGCGGAGCACGTTCGGGTTGTCGGGTGTTCGCCCAGGATCGTTGCACGATCCTGGCACGTCCGGGGGACACACCGCAAAACCATCCCCCGGATGGTTTTGTTTTCGGTGCGTGGTGCGGTCGAGAAGACTCGAACTTCCACGGCCTTTCGGCCACAGCGACCTCAACGCTGCGCGTCTACCAGTTCCGCCACGACCGCACGTGATTGCCGCCGGATGTGCACCGGCGCCGGCAGGAGCGCGCCTCTAGCAAAGCCCCCCGGGGGGTGCAATGGCGGATGCGCGTCGGGTTCACCGATCGCCCGCCGCAAGCCTTCTCTCCCCCTTTTCATCACTGCCGCGAAAGCGGGAGTCCCGCTTCTGCCATGGCCGCGGCAAGAAAAAGCGGGATTCCCGCTTTCGCGCACTGCTGTCCGGGATTTCGTTAACAGGGTAGATTGAACGCGAGTTGGGGGTTTGGGGGGAGCTGCCGTGGGTGTCGTGGGGGAGGCGCTGTGCTGTTTTTGAGGGTGAAGGCTGCGAAGAGGGCGACCCTGAGCCGGGCGATGAGAGCCTTGGCGCCGTGCTTATGGCTTTTGGCGTGTGTCTGGCGGAACAGGCGGAGCAGCAGGAAGGCGATGAGGGCGATATAGATCTGGCTTTTGACGGCATTTTCGCTGCGCCCCAGGAAGCGTTTGATCTTGAGGTTTTGC
>DASXCT010000031.1:0-59989 GCA_036491055.1 Allosphingosinicella sp. | reverse complement strand
GCGCCGATGCCTCAAGATCGATCGAACGACCGATCCGCGACATAACCGCAGGCCAGTCCTGCTCCTGGATGCCCAACAACATCCAAAGCGTGAATCATAAATCAAACCGCAGGGGAATCCCTAACTTAGCGCATATGGGCGGAGGCCGGGATCCAAGGGAGATCAGCCGCGGGGAGTGGACAAGGTGCGGCCCTGATACCTGCGCTTTTTCTCGCTGAGATCCCGGCCTTCGCCGGGATGATGGCAAGATTTCCACAGCTTTTCGCCGCACGGGATTCACGTGGGGGCTCCCAAGGCCTAAGCTGCCGCCGATGCTCACCAAAGCCCATGTCTGCGGCGTGTCGCACTCGATCCTCGGCCAGCCCTGGCGCTGGCGTGGGACGGCGGGGGACGGGTTGGACGAAGATTTCCGGCCGGACGACCTCGTCGACCAGTTGCTGATGGCCCGCGGCGTCGCGCGCGAGGAATTGGAGCGGCATCGCCAGCCGACCCTGCGCGGCTTCATGCCCGACCCGTCGCTGTTCCGCGACATGGACAAAGCCGCCGAGCGGCTGGCCGACGCGGTCGAGGGCGGCGAGGCGGTCACCATCTTCGGCGATTACGACGTGGACGGCGCGACATCGGCGGCCTTGCTCGTCCGGCTGTTGCGCGGCCTCGGCTGTGCGCCCCGCGCCTACATTCCCGACCGGCTGATGGAGGGCTATGGCCCCTCGGGAGAGGCGCTGGTGCGGCTGGCGCAAGAAGGCGCGCGGCTGATCGTCACCGTCGATTGCGGCGCCCAGGCTTTCGAGGCGCTGGAGATGGCGCGCGGGGCCGGGGTCGACGTCATCGTCGTCGACCATCACAAATGCGCGAGCGCGCTCCCCGTCGCTTATGCTTTGGTCAACCCGAACCGGCTCGACGAGGCGGTGGAGGCGGCGGCGCACGGCCATCTCGCCGCCGTCGGCATGTGCTTCCTGCTCGGCGCGGCCTTGCTGCGGACTTTGCGCGCGCGCGGCTATTTCGCCGAACGAGAGGAGCCGAAGCTGATCGAAACGCTCGATCTCGTCGCGCTCGGCACCGTCGCCGACGTCGCCCAGCTTCGCGGCCTCAACCGCGCCTTCGTCGCCCAGGGGCTGAAGATCATGGCGCGCCGGGGCAATATCGGCCTCGCCGCGCTGGCCGAGGCGGCGCGGCTGACGCGGGCGCCGAATGCGACCGATCTCGGCTTCGCGCTCGGCCCGCGGATCAATGCCGGCGGCCGGGTCGGCAAGTCCGATCTCGGCGTGCGCCTGCTCACCACCGAGGATGCGGAGGAAGCGCGCGGGCTCGCCGCCGAGCTCGACCGGCTCAACGAGGAGAGGCGGGCGATCGAGGCGACGATCTGCGAGACGGCGGAGGAGGTGTGCCGCGCCAAGGGCAATCGCGCGGTCGCTCTGGTCGCCGCGCCCGGCTGGCATCCCGGCGTGATCGGCATCGTCGCCGGCCGGCTCAAGGAGAAGACCGGCCGGCCGGCAATCGTCGTCGCGATCGGCGCGGACGGGATCGGCAAAGGCTCGGGCCGTTCGATCGCCGGCGTCGATCTCGGCGCGGCGGTGCTTGCGGCGAAGGATAGCGGGCTGCTCATCGCCGGCGGCGGTCATGCCATGGCGGCCGGCCTGACCGTGGCGGCCGACCGGATCGAGGCGCTCGCCGATTTCCTGGAGGAAAGGCTGGCGGCGGACGTCGACCGCGCCGCCGGCGACCGCGCGCTTCTGCTCGACGCGGTGCTGGCACCCGGCGGCGTCTGTCCCGATCTGTGCGACGCGCTCGAGGCGGGCGGACCCTATGGCGCCGGCTGGCCGGGACCGCGCGTGGCGGCGGGCCCCGTGCGGATCGTCAAGGCGGATGTGGTCGGGAGCAACCATCTCCGCCTCGTCGTCGCCGGCGACGACGGGCGGCGGGTGAAGGCGATCGCCTTCCGCCAAGCCGACAGTGCGCTTGGCCAGGCGATGCTCGCCGCGCCGCCGCACCGCCGCCTCTGGATCGCCGGCCGCATCCGCAGGGACGAATATGGCGACCGCATCGCCGCCGAGCTCCATCTCGAGGACGCCGCCTGGGCGGATTGACGCCTCGGCTCCCGCCTCCTAAGTCCCGGGCCCTCCGCTTCGGCCCCATCGTCTAGCGGTCCAGGACGTCGCCCTTTCACGGCGAAAACACGGGTTCGAGTCCCGTTGGGGTCACCATAGTCGAGTCCCTTAGAGACCTTTCAGGAACGCCTTCAACAAGGTGTCGAACTGCGCCGGCTGGTCCACGAAGACGGCGTGCGCGGCATTCTCCACGATCTCGATCCGCGCATCGGGGAGTGCCGCCGCGAGCGCCTTTTCGGCGTCAAGCTCGGCTGAACGGGATGAGGCAATGACGAGGGTCGGGATCTTGAACTTGGCGATGGCCCTCGTGCGGTCGACGCCGAACATGTCGGCGACGAGCATGGCCTGACTGATCGCGGGCGGCGTCTTCATGCCCTGGTCGACGATGGCCGCGAATTCGGCTTCGGGCAAGGGACGCGAGATGATCGCGTGCATCATGCCGGCGGTGAAATCGCGCGGCGCCGCAGACAGGAGCGGCAGCAGCTTCAGTTGCTGGACCGTGAAATCCAGGCGATTGGGGATGTCGGCCGCGCCTTTGGAAATGGTCGAATCGACCAGCACGATTCCTTTCACGTCCTGCACGCCGAACCGATCCACATAGGCGGCCACATCCTGCACGCCCTGCGACCATCCGACGAGCACGACCGGACCGGTGTGCATGGCGGCGATCAGCGCATGATAGTCGCGCGCGCGCTGCTCGGGCGTGTCGCCGTCCCCGGTCATCGTCGAGTCGCCTTGCGAGCGGGGATCGACGGCGATGACGTGCCAATCCTGTCCGAGGCTGTCGAGCTGGCGCGCCCAGATCGAGGCGGTAAGCCGCCAGCCCGGGATCAGCAGGAGCGTCGGGCGCGTCGACGCATGACCGGCCTCGAGGACATGCAGCCTCACGCCCTGCGCGACCGGAACCATTTCCGAATGCGATGCCGCATGGGCGGCGGCGAAGGGGAAAAGCAGGCAAACGGCTGCGACGCTCAGGGTCCGGAATTTCATCTCTGATCCTCCTGTCTTTTGCGGGCGCCCGTCCAGAGACTGCCCGATCTGCCATTGACCCTAACACGCACTTTCTGGGCCGGCTTTGCCGCAATTGCGATTGATCTCGCGGGTCCACAGCTCAATCCGCCGCGGCATGGCCGCCGCCGCTGACCGAGCGGCGGGCGAACCAGATGAGCGGGATCAGCAACATGCTCAGCCAGGCCGAGGCCCAGAAGAAGTCGAGCGCGGCCATGATATAGGCCTGCTTGACGACGATCTGGGTGACGGCGCCGGCCGCCTGCGCCATGCTGAGGCCGGTATCGCGCAAGTGCCTGATCGCCTCGTTCCAGGCCGCTCCATTTCCCGATCCGATCGCCTCGACGATACGGGTCTGGTGGAATCCGGCGCGATTGTCCCAGACAGTGGTCGCCACCGAAGCCGCGAAGCTGCCGGCGGAGATGCGGCTGAAATTGGAGAGGCCGCTCGCGGCCGGGAAACGCTGCGGCGGCACGTCGCAGAAGGAGATGTTGAGCATCGAGGTGAAGAACAGGCTCATGCCGATGCCCTGGACCAGCAAAGGCTTGGCGAAATCCCAATAGGTGGCGTCGGGCGTATAGCCGGCGCGCATCCAGAAGGAGAGGGCGAAGGCAGCGAGTGCGACGCTGGCGGTGATCCGCGCGTCGACCTTGGCCATGAGCCGGGTGCCGAGCGGCGTCAGGAAGAAGGCGACGACCCCGCTCGGCGCCGCGACCAGGCCGGCCCAGGTCGCGATATAGCCGACCTGGGTCTGCAGCCACAAAGGCAGCAGCAGATTGTTGCCGAAGAAGACGGCGTAGGAGAGGCCGAAGGCGAGCGTGCCGATCGCGAAGTTGCGGCTGCGGAACAGCGACAGGTCGACGATCGGATATTCCTCGGTCAACTCCCAGATCAGCCAGGCGGCGAAACCGACTATCGCGATGAGCGCCTCGGCGACGATCGCGCTCGAGGAGAACCAGTCCGCATCCTTGCCGGTGTCGAGCATCACCTGCAGCGCCCCCACCCAGATGACGAGCAGGCCGAAGCCGATGCCGTCGACCGGAAGCTTGCGGGTCGGCGTCTCCCGGTTCCTCAGGTAGCGCCAGCAGACGATCGCGCAGACGATCCCGACCGGGCCGTTGATCAGGAAGATCCACGACCAGCTCCAATTGTCGCAGATATAGCCGCCGAGGATCGGGCCGAAGACCGGCGCGATCAGGGTCGTCATCGCCCAGATGGCGAGCGCCGTCGAGCGCTTGCCCGGCGGGAAGATCATCAGCAGCAGAGCCTGCGAGCCCGGGATCATCGGCCCCGACACCGCCCCCTGCAGGACCCGGAAGAAGATCAGGCCGCTGATGTTCCAGGCGATGCCGCAGAGCAGGGACGCGATCGTGAACAAGGCGACGGAGGCGACGAAGGTGCGGACGACGCCGTAGCGGCCCATCAGCCATCCGGTCAGCGGCACCGAGACCCCGTTCGCCACCGCGAAAGAGGTGATGACCCAGGTGCCCTCGTCGGCGCTGACGCCGAGATTGCCGGCGATGGTCGGCACCGCGACATTGGCGATCGTCGAATCGAGCACCTGCATGAAGGTGCCGAGCGCCAGCGCCACCGAGGCGAAGGCAAGCGCCGTGCCGCGGAGCGGCGGCGGCCCGCCTTCTTCAGAAGGACCTCGGCTGGCCACGCGACGCCTAGCGGGCCGAAAGGTCGATCACCGCCTTCATCGACAGGCCGACGCGAAGCGGATGGGCGCGAAGCTCGGAAGGATCGAGGGCGATGCGGACGGGCAGGCGCTGGACGATCTTGATCCAGTTGCCCGTCGCATTCTGCGCCGGCACCAGGGAGAAAGCCGAGCCGGTGCCGCCGGCGAAGCCGACCACGCGGCCGTGGAAGACGATGTCGCCGCCATAGAGGTCCGAGGTCAATTCGACCGGCTGGCCGACATGGACCTTCTTGAGCTGCACTTCCTTGAAATTGGCGTCGACATAGGCGTTCTGGATCGGAACCACGCTCATCAAGGGCGCGCCGACCTGCACGCGCTGGCCGACCTGGACCTCCCGCTTCGCGACGATGCCGGCGACCGGGGCCCGGATCACGGTGCGGGCAAGGTCGATCCGTGCCTGGTCGACCCGCGCCCGGGCCGCGGCGACGATCGGATTCTCGGCGATCGGCCCGCGGACGAGCGCCTGATTGGCCTCGCTATTGCCCGCCGCCGCGGATTGCGCCGCCACCGCCTGCGCCCGCGCCGCCTCGGCCTCGCGCAGCTCGGACTGGGCCGCGGCATAAGCGTTGCGCGCATTGGTCAATTCCTCGCCCGCGACGGCGCCGGTCGGCGCGAGGTTCTGCCGGCGGCGAAGGTCGATCTGGGCGCGGGCGAGGTCGGCCCGGGCCTTGGCGACCTGCGCGCCGGCCTGGCCCAGCCCGGCCGCGCTCGCCTGCACCTGCGCCGCGAGCGAGCGGCCGGTCGCCGAGCTCTGCCGATATTGCCGCTCCGCCCGCTCGAGATCGGCCTCGGCCGAAGCCAGAGCGAGGCGGGCATCGGTGGGATCGATCACCACCAATTCCTGCCCGGCCTTCACCGATTCCGTCTCGCGCACGCGGATCGCGGCCACCGCGCCGTTCACCTGCGGCGTCACCATCGCGACCTCGGCGCCGACATAGGCGTCGTCGGTGCTCTCATAATGGGAAGCGACGAGCAGCCAGTAGAGGAAATAGGCGATCCCGCCGGCCACCACGACGAGCGCGAGCAGGCCGAGCCAGCGCCGCCGACGCGCCTTCGCGGTCGCCCTGGCATCGGCGTTCTTCTCGTCTTCGGCGGGTGCGGCTTTGTCGTCCATCTGCGTTTCCATCCTGAATCTTCGTCAGCTTCCCGCGAAGCCGCCGCCGAGCGCCCGCACCAGAGCGACGTCGAGCGAGAAGGCGCGGCCCTCCAGATCGGCGACGTCGCGGCGGGCGGCGATCACCCGGTCCTCGGCGTCGAGCACGGTCAGATAGTTGGCGAGCTGGCCCCGGTAGCGCAGTTGGGCGAGCCGATACGCCTCCTCGCTTGCCGCGAGCGCCTGCCGGCTCTCCGCCAGCCGCGCTCCGAGGGCGCGTTCCGAGGTCGCCGCGTCGGCGACCTCCCTCAGCGCCTGGACCAGCATTCCATTGTAGCTCGCCACCGCCGCGTCGGCGTCGGCGCGCGCGCCTTTGTAATCGGCGCGGATGCGGCCGGCATCGAAGATCGGCAGGCTGATCGCCGGGCCGACGCTGCCGGCGTCGGAACCCGATTTGAACAGATTGACGAGGCCGAGCGCCTGGAAGCCGATAAAGGCGTTGAGGTTGATATTGGGATAGAAAGCGGCGTGGGCGACGCCGACCCTTTGCGTCGCCGCCTCCGCCCGCCATCGCGCCGCGACGATGTCCGGGCGCCGACCGATCAGATCGGCGGCGAGATTCCGCGGCAGGCCGAACGGATGCAATTCCTCGGCGGCGGGGCGCGCGATGTCGAGGCCGCGGTCCGGGCCGGCGCCGGCGAGCGCGGCGATCTGGTCGCGGACCAGGCCGATCGATTCGTCGATCGCGGCGAGCGCGGCCTCGGCCTGCGGCACCTGCGCTTCCGCCTGGCGCTGCGCGGCGAGCGAATCGAGGCCGTTGGCGACGCGCTGGCGGACCAGGCCGAGGCTCTGCGCGCGCACCCGCACCGCCTCCGCGGCGAGGTCGCGCTCGGCATGGAGCCGCGTCAGCTCGGCATAGGCCGAGGCGATCGCGGTCGAGAGGACGAGCCGCGCCTCGGCCGCATCGGCCGATGCCGCGCGCGCTTCGGAAGTGGCGGCGGCGAGAGCGGCGCGATTGCGGCCCCAGAAATCGAAATCGTAGCTGAAATTCAGGGTGATTTGGCCGGCATCGTTCCAGCCGTGCGGCACGAATTGGGGCGGGATGCCGTTATTGTAGCTCTGCTTCAGCAATTCGGCCTGCGCGTTGCCGGTGAGGGTTGGTCCGCGATTCGCGCCGGCCCGCTCCGCGCGCGCCTCGGCCGAGCGCAGCCGTGCCTGCGCCTCGGCGAGGGTCGGCGAGTCGTTCAGCGCCTCGTCGATCAGCCGGCTGAGCTGCGGATCACGATAGGCCTCCCACCAGCGGTCGGACGGCCAGGACGTCGGTGCGGCGGCGAAGGCGCGCTGGGTCGCGAGCGCCGACGGCGCCTCGCGCGCCGCGGGTGCGCCGAGCTTGGGTACGCCGACGCAGCCGGCGAGCATCGCGCAGCCCAGAAGGACCGCGAGAGCGCGGCGAATCGGGCCATTGCCAAAACCGTACGGTACGGTCATAATGCGCGCCTATGGTCCCGCTTTCGGGGGCCGTCAAGGAGTAAAGATGGCGCGCGATCGTCGAAGCGAGATTCTGGACGTGGCCGGGGAGATCTTCCTGGAGCAGGGCTATGCCGCTGCTTCCATGTCGGCGATCGCCGCCCGGCTTGGCGGCTCCAAGGGCACGCTCTACAATTATTTCACGAGCAAGGAGGAATTGTTCCGCGCCTATGTCGAGCGCCAGTGCGCGCTCAGCGCCGAGACGATCTTCGGCGGCCAGACGGATTGCGGCGATATCGCCGCTCTGCTCACCGATCTCGGCACCCGCTACCTGACGCGCCTCACCTCGGTCGAGATGATGCGGCATTTGCGGACGGTGATCGCCGAGGCGGGACGCAATCCGGAGGTCGGCGCGCTCTTCTTCGCATCGGGGCCGGAGCAGGGCCGGACGCGGCTCGCCGCGATCTTCGAGCGCGCCGCCGCCGAGGGGCGGCTGGACGCGCCCGATCCGCTGCGCGCCGCCGACCAGTTCCTCGCCCTCTGCCAGGCGACGCTCTATAAAAGACGGCTGTTCAACGTGGTCGAGGTGCCGGCGCCGCGGGAGATTCGCGCCGATGTCGAGGCGGCCGTCGCTACGTTCATGGCCGCCTATCGGTCCGACGGCCGAGCCTGATCAGGCCGAGCGCGCCCGCCGCATCTGCAATATCTCGCTGATCAGCTGGTCGAGCTCGGCCAGCGTGAACGGCTTTTCGAGGATCGACGCGTCCTCGCCCGCCGCCTGGCGAAGCACCCTCAGCGCCGCATGGCCGGTCGAAAAGACGACCGGCAGGTCCGGGTCGATCCTGGCGATCGCGCGCGCGGTCTCGGCTCCGTCCATTCCCGGCATCATATAATCGAGGATGACGAGCTGCGGCTTCTGTTCGGCGACGCGCTCCAGCGCTTCGGCCCCGCTCGCGGCGTCGCGCACGCCATAGCCGAGCGCGGCGAGACCCCGGACGATGGTCGCGCGAACCTGCGGGTCGTCGTCGACGACGAGGATCATCTCAGCCCTTTCGGCATGTCGCGGGATAAACCGGACGGCTGCACCACCGGTTCCGGATTACTCGGCCGCTTCGCTGAGCCCGCCGCCCTCGTAGAGCCGCTCGAAGGCGTCGGCGAAGCCGTAATCGACCACCGCACGGCGGCGCGTCCCGGTCACCGGCGGAATCCGGCGGGGCGGCGTGGCGACCGGCGGCAGGGTACGGGGGCGGGCGCCGGGGCGCTCGACCACCATCTCCTTGAACCATTCCCCGGCATAGGAGCCGTCGAGCCGATGGACCCGCGAGCCGATGATCCGGCCGAGCGGCCGGCCCTCGAGATTGTGGACGAAGGTTTCATAGAGGAAGCCGACCGGTTCCCCGGCCGTGCTGTAGACATACATCGCCATGTTACGCGCCCCTCGCTCACGCCCGGTCCCCACTCGGGACGTCCTTGAATTTGCGCGACAAATCTGCGGTCGCAGCCTGTACGCCAGATGAACGGGCCCGCGGTTGGGCGCAGCCGGAGCACCGCTGGCGCCGACCCGTTGCGGGTGTCGGACGAGGCGCGGATTCAGCCATCGGATTTGCCGGGGCAGCCGCCCGCGGACCTTCACGGACGGCGAGCAGCCGCAAGCCGGATGGGCTCCGGGCACTGCGCCAGTTTGAAATCCGGTAGTGCGCCGCGTGCCCGCTCCTATATGCTTAGCGGGAAGCATGGAGCGCGGCACGATGTCCGACGAGGAAGCCCCGACGAAAGAGATGCTTATTGAGGCACGCGAGAGGATCGTCGCCCAACTCGATGCGATCAGGCTAGGCTCCCACGGTTGCCTGTATCCCCCGGACTACAGGGGTCTCGTTGCCGAGCTTCAAGGGGAGTTGGGGGAGATCGATGCCATTTTGAATGCCGGGGATTCGCCAGATACCTAAAGGCCCGAAGGACAGAAGCGCTCCCCGGCGTCGTATCGAACGCCGTCTACGTCGCGCGCGTGTTGACGGGGATTGCCGACAGAAGTGCAACGGACAGGCCGATCATCCGGCCAGTCTGAGATGAGAGATTGCGGCTGTCGAGCCCGTCCTCTGCTTCAGCCGTCGCCGCGGCGGCGGAAGAGCGGCGCCAGGCCGATCAGGCCGATCACGCCCAATATGCCCCAGGGGAAGCCGCGCTGCACTTCGTAAACGGGGTGCGGAGCGGTCGGGTCGCCGGTGCCGGCGTCGCTCGCGGCCGGAGCGGCGCCGCCGCCGGCCGACGAATTGCCCGTCACCAGGTTGGCCGGCGCATTGTTCGGCGCCGCGTTGGCGCTGTTCTGCGCGGCGGTCCTGGCGTTGGCGCCGGCACCCTGCGCCAAGGCGGAAGCCGGCGCGAGCACGATCAGGAATGTCGCGGCGGCCGCGAGAAGATGCTTGCTGCGCATGATTCCCTCCTCCTCAGATCGAGTCATGATAATCGGGCCTTTTGTGGAGCCCGGCGAGACCGAACAGGCCAAGGAGGCCGATCCAGTTCCAGTCGAAACCGCTGTCCTGGCCTTCCGCGAGGCGCTGCTGCGTCTCGGTCGGGACGTCCGTGTCGGGCGCCGTCTGGGCCGCGGCCGGGCCGATCCAGGCCAGAGCGGCGAACCCGAAGCCGATCCAGGCCGCCCGCTTCACCTTTCCCATCTTTCTTGACCTCCTCTCGCGAACGCAAACCCGTCTCCAGCCGGAGGCGGAGACGAAACGGCCGGATGGGCCGCACTGTTCCGCGCTGGAAACGACATAAGATATCGGGCGTCGCCGGGCCTCTGCACGCTTTCTGCACAAAGGGCGCGCGGCATCCGAACGGCGCGGCGGCAAGAGCCTTGACGCGAATCGTCCATCTCGCGGCCGACAGGAGGAGACAGAATATGGCCGAACGGACCGTCGCCCTGGCCGCGCCCGCGGGCCCGGCCCGCCGCTTCACCTATGTCGGCAAGATCCTCGCCTGCGCATTGCTGGTGGCGCTCGCCGACCGGCTTTTCTTCCTTGCCGACGCGGCGGGCGCGATTCTGGCCCTGTTCGCGCTCGCTTTGCTCGGCGGGCTGATCCTGGCGCTGAAGCCGTTGCGGCGGTCCCGAACTGCCCGGATCGCCGCCATGCTTTCGCTGGTCTTTGTCGCAGCGCTCGCCGACGATCCGTCGCCGCTCGCGCTGGCCTTGCTCTGGCTTTCGGTCTCGCTCCTCGTCCTGCTGCCGCGGGCGACGGGATATGACGATGCCTGGCGCTGGGCGCTGCGCCTCGGCGCCCACGCCTTGCGCTGCCTGCTCGCGCCGCTCGGCGACGGTCGCCGCCTGCATGCCGCGCGCAAGCGGGGCGGCCATATCCGCCTCTCGGTGCATCTCCCCAATCTCTGGCTGCCTTTGATCGGGACCGGCCTCTTCCTCGCTTTGTTCACCGCGGCCAACCCGATCCTGGAAAATGCCTTCACCAGGATCGACGTCGTCGGCCTCATTGCAGCCATCTCCTTCCTCCGCATCGGCCTCTGGCTGCTGGTCGCGGCCCTGCTCTGGCCCCTGTTCCGCCCGCGGCTCGTCCTGCTCGGCCCGGCGCGGGCGAGCGATCCCGACCGCCTGCTGCCCGGCTTCAGCCCAGGCTCGGTCGCCCTTGCTTTGGTCGCCTTCAACGCGGTGTTCGCGCTCGAGAACGGGCTCGACCTCTTTTATCTGTGGAGCGGCGCGCGGCTCCCCGCGGGCATGACCTTCGCGGGCTATGCCCATCGCGGCGCCTATCCCCTGATCGCCACCGCCTTGCTCGCCGGCCTGTTCGTGCTGGCGACGCTCCGGCCGGGGTCGGTCCTCGCCGGCCAGGCCCGCATCCGCCGCCTCGTCACCATCTGGATCGCGCAGAATGTGCTGCTCGTCGCTTCGACCATGTTGCGCACCTTTTATTATGTCGACGCCTACGCGCTGACCCGACTGCGTATCGCGGCGCTGATCTGGATGATGCTTGTCGCGATCGGGCTGGTGCTGATCTGCTGGCGGATCGCGTGGCGGAAGAGCGGCGCCTGGCTGATCAACGCCAATGCCGCAATCGGCCTGCTCGCGCTGGCTGCCTGCGCCTTCGTCGATCTCGGGACGGTCAGCGCGGCCTGGAATGTGCGCCACGCCCGCGAGGTCGGCGGCCCCGGCGTCGAGCTCGATCTCTGCTATTTGAACCGGCTCGACGCCTCCGCCTTGCGGCCCCTGATCGACCTCGAAAGCGCCAGGCTGAATCCGGCGCTGCGCGAGCGGGTGTCCTGGACGCGCAATCTGGTCATGGACCGGCTCGCGCAGAGGCAAAGCGACTGGCGCGCCTGGACCTGGCGCGGCGCGCGGCGGCTCGCCGATGCCCAGGCCCTGGTCGCGGCGCGCCGTCTTCCCCGCTTCACCGCCGGCCGCCGCCTTTGCGACGGCACGCTCCAGCCGCCGACTTTGACAGGCCGGTCGCAATGAGGGACGTCTACGCCATGAGCCACAAGATCCTGATCGCCGACGACGACCCGCATATCCGCGAGGTGCTGAGCTTCGCGCTCGCCAAGGCGGGGATGACGATCGCCGAGGCCGGCGACGGCGAGTCGGCGCTTGCGGCGGTCGAGCGCGACCGGCCCGACCTGCTCGTCCTCGACATCAACATGCCGCGCATGGACGGGCTTGAGGTATGCCGGCGGCTGCGGGCGTCGGGCGACCTTCCCATCCTCTTCCTCTCCTCCCGCGATGATGAGATCGACCGGGTGGTGGGGCTGGAATTGGGCGCCGACGATTATGTCGTGAAGCCTTTCTCGCCGCGCGAGGTGGTGGCGCGGGTGAGCGCGATCCTGAAGCGCGGCGGCCGCGCCGTCGCCGAGGCGGGGGCAAAGGGACCGGTGGTCCACAACCGCCTCCGCCTCGACCCGGAAGCGTGGGAGGCCGAATGGGACAAGGAGGCGGTGCCGGTCACGGTCACCGAATTTCAGCTCCTCCTGCTGCTCGCCAGCCTGCCGTCGCGCGTCTTCACCCGCGACCAGATCATCGACCGGCTGCACGGGCCCGGCTTCGCGATCACCGACCGCACCGTCGACAGCCATATCCGCAATCTGCGCCATAAATTCGCCGAGCGCGGCGGCGGCGATCTGATCGAGACCCGCGCCGGCATCGGCTACCGGATCGGCCGCTGCATCGGCGGTCCGGCGACGTGATTCCCGTCTTGGGCGAGGTCGGGACTTGATCCGCGCGCTCAAGGATTTCGTCAAGCGCCATTGGCCGGCGCTGCGCCTGCGCACCATCCTGTTCGTCACCTTCCTGTTCGTGGCCGCCTTGCCGGGGGTGAGCGCGGTGTTCCTGAGGGTCTACGAGAACACCCTCGTCCAGCAGACCGAGGCGGAGCTGATCGCGCAGGCCGCGGTCTTTTCCGGCGCCTATCGCGCCGCCTGGGGCGCGCACGACGTGCCGCCCGGCCTCGATCCGCAGCGGCCGCGGCTCGACCTCAGCGAGATGCCGATCCGGCCGGTCCAGCCGGGTCCCCTCAAGCCGGCCGTGGCTCCCGACGCGCGCGCAGCGGCCGCGGCGGCGGCGCTCCGGCCGATCGTCATCGACACCAACCGGACGACCCTGGCGGCGATCCGGATTCTCGATGCGCATGGGACGGTCCTGCTCGGCCGCGGCGACACCGGCCTCTCTTATGCCGACCTGCCGGAAGTGCGCGCCGCCGCCCGCGGCGCGACCCGGACGGTGCTCCGCCAGCGCGCCGATTATCAGCCGACCTACGATCTCGAATGGCTGAGCCGCGCCGCCGGCATCCGCGTCGAATATGTCCGGCCGATCTTCTCGGACGGGAAGGTGATCGGAATCCTGATGCTGTCGCGCTCGCCGCGCGGCCTGTTCCTCGGCATCTACCAGGATCGCGGCAAGATCGCGCTCGGTGCAGGTCTGATCTTCTTCACCCTGCTCGTGCTCGCCGGCCTGCTCTCGCGCGGCATCTCGCAGCCGATCGAGGCGCTGAGCGCCGCCACCGAGAATGTCGCGCGCGGGCTGGTGAGCGTGCCCGAGCCGCCGCCGACCGCCGCGATCGAGATCCGCGCCCTCTATGTCAGCTTCGCCGCCATGGCCGAGCGGATCGAGCGGCGCTCGCGCTATCTGCGCGACTTCGCCGCGGCGGTCAGCCACGAGCTCAAGACGCCCATTTCCGGGATCAAGGGTGCGATCGAATTGCTCGACGAGCATCCCGAGATGAAGGCGGCCGAGCGCCGCCGCTTCCTCGCCAACGCCGCCGCCGACGCCGACCGACTTTCGCATTTGCTGCGTCGCCTCCTCGATCTGGCCCGCGCCGACATGGCGGCGACTCCGGAGGGCGCGGAGACGGAGGTGGAAGGCCCGGCGCTGACGGTGGTCGATGCGCAGAGGGGCAAGGATTTCGACGTGAGTGCGGACGTCGCCGGCCTGCCGATGGTGGCAGCGCCGGCGGAGATGCTGGCGGCGGTGCTGGAGACCCTGGTCGAGAACAGTCGCCAGGCCGGTGCGCGGCATGTGCGCATTGCGGGGCGGGCGGAAGGGGAGCGGGTGATCCTCCACATCGCCGACGACGGGCCGGGTATTCCCGAGGCCGATCGCGAGCGAATCTTCGATCCCTTCCACACGACCCGGCGCAAGGAAGGTGGCTCGGGCCTGGGCCTGTCGATCGCGCGGTCGTTGCTCTCGGCCTGCGGTGGGACAATCCAGGCGCTGCCAACCGACCAGGGAGCGAGGTTCCAACTTATCCTCCCCGGGACGGGGAGGGGAACCGCGCGTAGCGCGGTGGAGGGGGGTCTGCGCGTGGCACAGCCCCCCCTCCACCAGCCTTCGGCTGGTCCCCCTCCCCGTTCCGGGGAGGACTGATCACTCGAATTCCAGGATCACCGCATCCACCGCCAAACTCTCGCCCGGCTTGGCGTCGACCTTCTTCACCACCCCGGCTTTCTCGGCGCGCAGGATATTCTCCATCTTCATCGCCTCGACGACGGCGAGCGGCTGGCCGGCTTCGACCCGGTCGCCTTCGGCGACATGGAGGGCGGTGAGCAGGCCGGGCATCGGGCAGAGCAGATATCTGGAAAGATCCGGCGGCGCCTTCCCGATCATGTGGCGGCGAAGCGTTGCGACATGGGCCGGGAGCACCTCGACCGCATGGCTGGCGCCGCGCGTCGTCAGGCGCCAGCGGCGGCCCAGGCGGGCGATCTGGACAATGCGGGCGCGGCCGTCGATGCGGCCCTTGAACAGGCGCTGCCCTGGTTCCCAGCGGCCGATCAGCTCGCCGCCATTCCTGTCGTCGACGGTGACGAGCTGGCCGCCGTCGAACGGCTCCAGCCGGACGCGATGCTCGCGCCCGTCGATCCGTACCACCCTCAGCTCCGGCGGCGGCACCGGGTCGGCGAGCTGGCCGCTGATCGCGCCGGCGCGGGCGTCGGTCGTCTCGCCGGCGAGCGCGGCGATCATTGCGAGGTCGCGAATCAGCAAATCGTCGGCCGGCGCGCCGGTAAAGCCTTCCGGATATTCCTCGGCGATGAAGCCGGTGGTGAGGCGCCCCTCGCGGAAGCGCGGATGCTGCATCAAAGCCGAGAGGAAATCGACATTGTGGCCGATGCCGTCGATGACGAAGCTGTCGAGCGCCTCGACCTGCCGGTCGATCGCGCCCTCGCGGGTCGGCGCCCAAGTCACCAATTTGGCGATCATCGGGTCGTAATACATGCTGACCTCGCCGCCCTCGGCGACGCCGTCGTCGACGCGCACAATGCTCTCCCCTCCCGCTTGCGGGAGGGGCGGGGGGAGGGGCGGTGGGTTGGCCGGGGCTGAGGCCGACATCCCCTCCCCTGACCCCTCCCGCAAGCGGGAGCGGGATTCAGCCGGCGGCCGGTAGCGCACCAGCCGCCCGGTCGAGGGCAGGAAGCCGCGATAGGGATCCTCGGCATAGACGCGATTCTCGATCGCCCAGCCGGTCAGGGTCACGTCCTTCTGGCCGAAGGGGAGCTTCTCGCCGGCGGCGACGCGGATCATCAATTCGACGAGATCGAGGCCGGTCACCATCTCGGTCACCGGATGCTCGACCTGGAGCCTTGTGTTCATCTCGAGGAAGTAGAAGCTCCTGCCGCTCGGATCGGCGCCGCTGACGATGAGCTCGACCGTGCCGGCGCTGTAATAGCCGACGGCGCGGGCGAGGGCGACCGCCTGCTCGCCCATCGCCTTGCGCATCGCGGGCGTGACGAACGGCGAGGGCGCTTCCTCCACCACCTTCTGGTGGCGGCGCTGCACCGAGCATTCGCGCTCGCCGAGATAGAGGATGTTGCCGTGCCGGTCGCCGAGCACCTGGATCTCGATGTGGCGCGGATGCTCGATGAACTTCTCGATGAACACGCGGTCGTCGCCGAAGCTGGCGAGGCCCTCGCGCTTGGTCGCCTCGAAGCCCTCGCGCACGTCCTGCTCGGACCAGGCAAGGCGCATGCCCTTGCCGCCGCCCCCGGCCGAGGCCTTCATCATCACCGGATAGCCGATGTCCGAGGCGATCCGCACCGCCTCGTCGGTCGTCGCGATATCGCCGAGATAGCCGGGGACGACATTGACCCCCGCCGCCTTGGCCAGCTTCTTCGATTCGATCTTGTCGCCCATCGCCGCGATCGCGCCGGGCGGCGGGCCGATGAAGGCGATCCCGGCTTCCTCCAAGGCCCTGGCGAAGCTCTCCCGCTCGGAGAGGAAGCCGTAGCCCGGATGCACCGCCTCGGCGCCGGTCGCCTTGCAGGCGTCGATGATCAGATCGGCCCTGAGGTAGGATTCGGCGGCCGGCGGCGGCCCCAGCCGTACGCTCTCGTCGGCCATCAGCATATGCGGCGCCCGCGCATCGGCGTCCGAGTAAATGGCGACGGTCGCGATCCCCATCTTCCGCGCCGTGCGGATCACGCGACAGGCAATCTCGCCCCGGTTCGCGATCAGGATTTTCTTGAACATTCGCCCTCTTCGTCATTCCCGCGCAAGCGGGAATCCAGTGCGGCGATGGCTAAGCCGAAGCGGATCGGAAGGAAAGAAGCTGGATCCCCGCTTTCGCGGGGACGACGGAAAGGGGCGATCATTCGGCCGCCACCCTTGCCGGTTCTTCGCTCGTCATCGGCACCAGACCCAGCTTCTCGAACATCGCCGCGTCGGCCGAAGCGCCGGCATTGCCGGTGGTCAGCAGCTTGTCGCCGGTGAACATGCTGTTCGCGCCGGCGAGGAAGCAGAGGGCCTGCGTGCTTTCCGACATCGACTCCCGGCCGGCCGAGAGCCGCACGATCGAGCGCGGCATCAGGATGCGGGCGACGGCGATTGTGCGGACGAACTCGATATCGTCGATCTTCGCGAGCGGGGTGTCGGCGAGCATGTCGCCGAGCACAGTCCCCCGGATCGGCACCAGCGCGTTGATCGGAACGCTCTCCGGGTGCGCCGGCAGGGTGGCGAGGGCGTGGAGGAAGCCGATCCGGTCCTCCCGGCTCTCGCCCATGCCGACGATACCGCCGCAGCAGACCGCCATGCCGGCGGCGCGGACATGGCCGAGCGTATCGAGCCGCTCCTGATAGGTCCGCGTCGTGATCACCGCGCCATAATGTTCGGGCGAGGTGTCGAGATTGTGGTTGTAATAATCGAGGCCGGCCTCGGCGAGCCGGTCCGCCTGGTCCCGCGTCAGCATGCCCAATGTCATGCAGGTTTCGAGCTCCATCGCCTTGACGCCCGCCGCCATCGCGCAGAGCGCGTCCATGTCGCGGTCCTTGGGCTCGCGCCAGGCCGCGCCCATGCAGAAACGGCCCGAACCCGCCGCCTTGGCTTCGGCGGCGGCGGCGAGCACCGCGTCCACGTCCATCAATTTGTCGGCCTTGAGCCCGGTCGTCGCGTGGGCGGACTGGCTGCAATAGCCGCAATCCTCCGGGCAGCCGCCGGTCTTGATCGAGAGCAGGGTGGAGAGCTGAACCTCGTTGTGCGCGTGGTGGCGACGGTGGACTGTCTGGGCTTCGTACAGCAGATCGAGCAAAGGCAAATCGAACAGCGCGCGGATTTCCTCGCGGGTCCAGTCGTTTCTTAGCCCCTCCCCTTCAGGGGAGGGGTTGGGGTGGGGCCTGTCCGGCTTCGGCGCGAGCGAGACATCCCCCACCCCCATCCCCTCCCCTGAAGGGGAGGGGCTGATCTGTTCGAACTCACTCATTCCGCGGCTTCCTCCAGCGGGGGCATGTTGTGGCCGAGCAATTTCAGCACCTCGCCGGCGGCATCGACGAGGTTGGTGCCCGGCCCGAAGATCGCCTGGACGCCGGCCTCGCGCAGCATCTCATAATCCTGGGCGGGGATGACGCCGCCGACCACGACCTTGATGTCCGCCCGGCCCATGTCGCGCAGGCGGCCGATCAATTCGGGCACGAGCGTCTTGTGCCCGGCGGCGAGGCTGGAGGCGCCGACCACGTCGACATCCTTGTCGATCGCCAGCTTCGCGCTTTCCTCCGGCGTCTGGAACAGCGGCCCCGCCACTACCTCGAAGCCGAGATCGGCGAAAGCCGAGGCGACGAGATTGGCGCCGCGGTCGTGGCCGTCCTGGCCCATCTTGGCGACGAGCAGGCGCGGCTTGCGGCCGAGCCGGCGGCCGACCGCGCCGACGCCCGCCTCCGCCTGCGCCCAGCGCGGATCGCCTTCATAAGCGCCGCCATAGATGCCGCGGACCGGCTCGGGATTGGTGGCGTAGCGGCCGAACACATCCTCCAGCGCCTGGCTGATCTCGCCGAGCGTCGCCCGTGCCCGCGCCGCCTCGACGGCGAGGCCGAGCAAATTGGCGTCGCCCCTGGCGCCGTCGCGCAGGGCGTCGAGCGCGGCGCGGCATTGCGCCTCGTCCCGCCCCGCGCGCACCCGCTCGATCCGCGCGATCTGGCCGGCGCGGACCTTGTCGTTGTCGACTTCGAGGATGTCGATCGGCGCCTCGTCCGCCAGCCGATAGCGGTTGACGCCGACGACCAAGGTCTCGCCGCGGTCGACCCCGGCGGCGCGCTCGGCCGAGGCCTCCTCGATCCGCCTTTTGGGCATGCCCTCGCCGACCGCCGCGGTCATGCCGCCCATCGCCTCGACCTCCTGGATGAGGTCCCAGGCCTTGTCGGCCAGCTCCTTCGTCAGGCTTTCGATGAAATAGCTGCCGCCCAAAGGGTCGGCGACGTTGGCGATGCCGCTTTCCTCGGCGAGGATGAGCTGGGTGTTGCGCGCGATCCGGGCCGAGAAATCGGTCGGCAGCGCGATCGCCTCATCGAAGCTGTTGGTGTGGAGCGACTGGGTGCCGCCGAGCACCGCCGCCAGTCCCTCGATCGTGGTGCGGACGATGTTGTTCCAGGGATCCTGCTCGGTCAGCGACACGCCCGACGTCTGGCAATGGGTGCGCAGCATCAGCGATTTGGGGTTCTTGGCGCCGAAGCCGTCCATGATCCGGTGCCAGAGGGTGCGCGCGGCCCGCAGCTTCGCGATCTCCATGAAGAAGTTCATGCCGATGCCGAAGAAGAAGGAGAGGCGCGGCGCGAAGGCGTCGACGTCGAGCCCCCTGGCGCGGGCCGCGCGAACATAGTCCATGCCGTCGGCCAGGGTGAAGGCGAGCTCCTGCACCGCCGTCGCCCCGGCTTCGAGCATATGATAGCCGCTGATCGAGATCGAGTTGAAGCGCGGCATGCGCGCGCTCGTGTAGGCGATGATGTCCGCCACGATCCGCATCGAGGGCGTGGGTGGATAGATATAGGTGTTGCGGACCGCGAACTCTTTCAGGATGTCGTTCTGGATCGTGCCGGAGAGCCGGTCCTGCGCCACGCCCTGCTCCTCGGCGGCGACGATGTAGAAGGCCATGACGGGCAAGACGGCGCCGTTCATCGTCATCGAGACGCTCATCGTGTCGAGCGGGATGGCGTCGAACAGGATTTTCATGTCGTCGATCGTGTCGATCGCGACCCCCGCCTTGCCGACGTCGCCGACGACGCGCGGATGGTCGCTGTCATAGCCGCGATGGGTGGCGAGATCGAAGGCGACCGAGAGGCCCTTCTGCCCGGCGGCGAGGTTGCGGCGGTAGAAGGCGTTCGAATCCTCGGCGGTCGAGAAGCCGGCATATTGGCGGATCGTCCACGGCCGGCCGGTATACATTGAGGCATAGGGGCCGCGGGTGAACGGCGGGAAGCCGGGCAGGCCGGGGTCGATGCCGGTGACGTCCTCGGCCGTGTAGAGCGGATGGACCTCGATCCCTTCCGGCGTGTGCCAGACGATGTCCTTGCCCTTCACCTCGCGCGAGGCGGCGGCCTGCCAGTCGGCGGTGGTTGGTTTGCCGTCGGTCATGCAGTTTCCAACGCACAAAAGCCTTCGCTCGTCCCGAGCGAAGTCGAGGGGCGCTGGCATCGAGTCATCACAGACGCCCCTCGACTACGCTCGGGACGAGCGGTGTGGTGGACCTGCACATACGCTCAATGCGCACCTTGCGGCGTCTCCATCAGCTCGACCAGCACGCCGCCCATATCCCTGGGATGGACGAAGATCACCGGCGTCCCGTGCGCGCCGATGCGGGGCTCGCCGAGTATCCTGGCGCCTTTCGCCTCCATCTCGGCTTTCGCCTCGTGGATATTGGGCACTTCGAAGCAGACATGATGCTGGCCGCCGGCCGGATTCTTTTCGAGGAACCTGGCGATCGGCGAATCCTCGCCGAGCGGCTCGAGCAATTCGATCTGGCTGTTGGGCGTATCGACGAAGCAGACGCGCACTCTCTGCGCCGGGAGGTCGAACGCCTCGTGGATCCGCGTCGCGCCGAGAAAGTCGCGATAGAGAGCGGCGCTCTTCGCGATCGATGGGGTGGCGATTCCGACATGGTTCAGCCGGCCGAGCTTCATCTTACCTTCCTAGAGAAATGTGTAAGCGACATTGGCGCCCACGTCCGCGTGGCAAAGCCAGACGAGCGCATCCCGCCTTTGGCCCATCGTGTCGAGCTGCTTATGATAGCGGTAATCGGTGCAGCCGTCCCGGGAATGGATTTCCCTCGCGAAGCCGGCCCGCTCCAGCTCTTGCCCGAGGCGCGCATCGGTCCGCCGGGCCCGAACATAGGCCTGGAGGGCGGCACTCCCCTCTCGACTATCGCCAAGGATCAGTCCCTCGAGAGGCGTGCGCGCGACTTCGGCGTGCCCGCAGCCGGCCAGCGCCGCGAAAAGCGCCAGCAGGGCGAGACGGGAGGGGCGGAACCTCAGCTTGCACATTGCGGCATCCTCGATTCGCCGCCCTGGAGGACGAAGCGGTCGCCCTGCTTTACCCAGCTTTCGGTGAACTGCTTGTCGCCCGAATAGACGATGTCGAACGACACGTCCTTCTGGACGTTGGCGACATGGCCCTCGATATTCGTGTCGCCGAGCAACAGGCCGGCAAGGCCGTTCTTGCCGCGATAGGAGAAACGGATCGGGCCCGATGTGACCGGACCGCCGGGGGTCAGCTCGGTCAGGGTGGCGCTCCCTGAGACGCAATCCTGGGTGCGGTTGCGGCCTTCCTCCCAGATGGCGGGAAGATTCGTGTAGGTGCCGGTCATCCGCCAGCGCGGCGGCGTGTTCCATTGGGCGCCGCTCACCGCCTCCGGCCAGGAGCCGGACACCTGGAACTGATCCTGCGCGGGGGTCAGATAATGGACGGCGACCGTGCCGGCGCAGTCGGGGCAGTCGCCGGCGCCGCTCGCCGGGCTGATCAGCACCGCCTTGTCGCCGACCCAGAGCAGCCGGCCCGGATGATAGACGAAAGTACGACCGCCGATCTGGAGCTGGGCCTGGTCCTTTGCGCCGAATGCCGCGGTGAAGGCGCGGGCGAGCTGCTCCTGCATCGGCATGGTGCGCACGTCGGTGGGCGGTGCCGGCGCGATCAGATTCTCGTCGGCGGCGGAGGCATTGCTCTCGGACATCGCGACATTGGCCTCCGGCGGCGCCTGGCCGCCGATGACGGTGCGCCCGAGCAGCACGCCGATCAGGATCGCGACCAGCAGCCCGATCCCGCCCAATATGGCATAGAGCACCCGGCGGGAGCGCTGCGCCTCTTCGTCGACGATCTCGACCGGTGCGCCCGGCGGCGAGCCGGCTCCCTCCGCCGGCGCAGCGCCGAGCAGCCGCATCTTCTCGGCCTGGAACTCTTCCTCGCTCAGCGCGCCCTGCTCGCGCAGGCGCTGCAGCCGTTCCAGCGCGTCGTAACGCGAATTCATCAATGCCTCGTTCCCCGGCGCAAGCCGGGGCCCAGTCTTGGGAAATATGAGTCCCCAGCCATGGATCCCGACTTTCGTCGGGATGCAAGGCGGCACTCAAAGCGGGATATTGTCATGCTTCTTCCACGGATTTTCGAGCTGCTTGTCGCGCAGCTTCCTGAGGCCGAGCGCGATTCGGCGGCGGGTCGAATGGGGCATGATCACCTCGTCGATGAAACCCTTCGATGCCGCAACGAACGGATTGGCGAAGCGCGCCTCATATTCGGCGGTGCGTGCGGCGATCTTCTCGGGATCGCCGATATCCTTCCTGAAGATGATCTCGACCGCGCCCTTGGCGCCCATCACCGCGATCTCCGCCGAAGGCCAGGCATGGTTCAAGTCGCCGCGCAGATGCTTGGAGGCCATCACGTCATAGGCGCCGCCATAGGCTTTGCGGGTGATGATCGTGATCTTCGGCACCGTCGCCTCGGCATAAGCGAAGAGCAATTTGGCGCCGTTCTTGATGATGCCGCCATGCTCCTGCGCGATTCCGGGCAGGAAGCCGGGGACGTCGACGAAGGTGACGATCGGAATGTCGAACGCATCGCAGAAGCGGACGAAGCGGGCCGCCTTCTTCGAGCTGGCGATGTCGAGCACGCCGGCAAGCACCATCGGCTGGTTGGCGACGATGCCGATCGTCCGCCCCTCGATCCTTGCGAAGCCGATGATGATGTTCGCGGCATGGGCGGGCTGGAGCTCGAAGAAATCACCCTCGTCGACGACCTTCCGGATCAACTCGTGCATGTCGTAGGGCTTGGTCGCGCTGTCCGGAATCAAGGTGTCGAGGCTGTCCTCGATCCGGTCCCAGGGATCGCTGCACGGCCGCTCGGGAAGATCGTGCCGGTTGGAGAGCGGCAGGAAATCGAAGACGTCGCGCGTGGCGAGCAACGCATCGATGTCGTTCTCGAAGGCGACGTCGGCGACGCCCGACCGGGTGGTATGGGTGATGGCGCCGCCCAATTCCTCCTGCGTCACGATTTCGTTGGTCACCGTCTTCACCACGTCCGGCCCGGTGACGAACATGTAGGACGAATCCTTCACCATGAAGATGAAGTCGGTCATGGCCGGCGAGTAAACGGCGCCGCCGGCGCAGGGGCCCATGATCAGGCTGATCTGCGGGACGACGCCCGAGGCGAGGACGTTGCGCTGGAACACTTCGGCATAGCCGGCGAGGCTGGCGACGCCTTCCTGGATGCGGGCGCCGCCGCTGTCGTTGAGGCCGATGACCGGCGCGCCGACCTTCATCGCCATGTCCATGACCTTGCAGATCTTCTGCGCGTGCCGTTCGGAGAGCGAGCCGCCGAAGACGGTGAAATCCTGCGCGAAGACGCAGACGAGGCGGCCGTTGATCGTGCCCGAGCCGGTGACGACGCCGTCGCCGGGCACCTTCTGCGATTCCATGCCGAAGTCGGTGCAATTATGCTCGACGAACATGTCATATTCTTCGAAGCTGCCCTCATCGAGCAGGACGCAGAGCCGTTCGCGGGCGGTCAGGCGGCCCTTGGCATGCTGCGCTTCGATCCTCTTCTCGCCGCCGCCAAGCTCCGCCTTCCGGCGCCTTTCTTCCAGCTCTTCGATGGTCGTCGCCATGTCGTTTCCGTGACCGTTTCGGGTAGTGCCGTTCCTTAGGCTCGGCCGTAAAGGAGGGCAACGGATCGCTCCTTTCCGTCATTGCGACCCCGGCGAAGGCCGGGGGAAGCAATCCAGTGCTGAAACCGAGACGAGAGTTGCTGGATCGCCGCGTCGCTTCGCTCCTCGCAATGACGGCGAATGATGCGTTAGCGGCCCTCGAAGCGCGGCTGCCTTTTCTGGAGGAAGGCGGCGACGGCATTGGCGAAATCCTGCGTGCGCCCCGCCTCGCGCTGGGCGATCCGTTCGGCGGCGAGGGCGTCGGTCAGCGGCAAATGCTGGGCGTCGCGGGCGAGGCGGCGGATGAGGCCGAGCGCCACGGTCGGCCCCTGCGCCAGCCGGGTCGCAAGCGCCACCGCTTCCTCTTCCAGGTCCGTGTCCTCAACGACGCGGGCGATCATGCCCCAATCGCGTGCCTGCTCGGCGGAGATGGGCTCACCAAGCATCATCATCTCCATCGCCCGGGCGCGGCCGGCGAGGCGCGGCAGCAGCCAGGTCGCGCCCGCATCGGGCACCAGCCCGACATTGATAAAGGCCTGGAGAAAATAAGCCGAGCGGGCGGCGATGACGATGTCGGCGGCGAGCGCCACCGAGCAGCCGGCGCCGGCGGCGGGGCCGTTCACCGCGGCCACGAACGGGATGGGCAATGCGAACAGGGTTTCGATCAGCGGATTGAAGCCTTTCTCCAGCGCCTCGCCCGCATCCTCGGGAAGGCCGCCGCCGGTGGCGAGATCGGCGCCGCTCGAAAAGCCGCGGCCCTCGCCGGTCAGCAGCAGGCAGCGCGCCCCGCTCCGCACCGCCTCGTCCGTCGCTTCGCGCAGCTCGGCCAGGGTCTGGGCGGCAAGGGCGTTCAGCGTCTCCGGCCGCGCGATAACGAGCGTGGCGACGGCGGCGGGGCTGAAAGCGAGCCGGACATGCCGATAGGTCATGACGCTCCATACACCATGCCCGCGTCCCGCGCGCAATTGCGGCCGGTTGACAGGAAGGGCGCCGCGGGGGCAATCAGGAACCGGGCAGGGATGGGGGATGATGATGAAAACGTGGATGAATTCGGCAATCGCGCTGTCGATGCTGGCGGCGCCGGCCGGCGCGATGGCGGCGAAGGCGGTCATTGGCCAGCCCGCGCCGTCCTTCCAGCTCACCACCTACGACAAGCACAAGATCAAGCTTGCCGACCTCCAGGGCAAGGTAGTCGTCATCAACTGGTGGGCGACCTGGTGCGGCCCGTGCAAGGCCGAGATGCCGATGATGAGCGCCTTCCACCAGCGCTACAAGGACCAGGGCTTCGAGATTTTCGGGGTCACCACCGAGGATTCGGTGGCGCCCTACCAATTGAAGCGGGTGTCGGAAGTGCTCTCTTATCCGCTGGTCCTGCGCTTCACGGGCAGCGGGGGCTATCCGATCCTCGACGGCGTTCCGACCTCCTACGTGATCGATCGCCACGGCATCATCCGCTACGCCAAGGCCGGCGCCTTCAACGAGCAGGAAATGGAGCAATTGATCCTGCCGCTGCTGCGCGAGCCGGCGGGCTGATCGCGCACACCCTCATCCGTTCGGCCTGAGCTTGTCGAAGGCCATTCCTTTCCTGAAAGAAAAAGAGGGCTTCGACAGGCTCAGCCCGAACGGGCTTTGTTTGGAAGACCTATTCCGAAAGCGCGGATTCCTCGGGCGCGTGGAGGCGGAGGCGGGTGACGCGGCGGGCGTCGCTGTCGGTGACTTCCAGTCTCCAGCCGGAGGGATGCTCGACGATCTCGCCCTGCTGGGGAACATGGCCGGCCAGGACGGTGGCGAGGCCGCCGATCGTATCGACATCCTCGTCGACCGCGGCGAGCCGGGCATCGACCGTCTCCGCCACATCATCGAGCTCGGCGCGGGCGTCCGCTTCCCAGATGCCGTCCTCGAGCGGGATGAGCAGGCCGGGCGCCTCCTCGTCATGCTCGTCCTCGATGTCGCCGACGATCTCCTCGACCACGTCCTCGATCGTGACCAGGCCTTCGGTGCCGCCGAACTCGTCGACGACGATGGCAAGGTGGACGCGCCCGGCCCGCATCCGCGCGAGCAGATCGAGCACGCCCATCGATTCCGGCACGTAGAGCGGCGTCCTCAGCAAAGGCGCGATGTCCGCCGGCGGCTCGGCGCCGGAGACCTGGAGGGTGAAGACGTCCTTGATGTGGACCATGCCGATCACATGGTCGAGGCTCTCCTCATAGACCGGCAGGCGGCTATGGCCCGCCTCGGCGAAAGCGGCGACGAGATCCGCGAAAAGGATGGTGCTCGGCACCGCGACGATGTCGCCGCGCGGCACCGAAATGTCGGCGACGTTGCTCTCGCCGAAGTCGAGCAGGTTGCGCAGCATCTGCCGCTCGACCGGCGACAGGTCGCCGACCGCCGGCACCTCGCCCTCATGGCTGTCGATCGCCTCCTCGATCTCCTCGCGCAGGGTCGCTTCGCCGTCGTCGCCGAACAGGAAGGTGCGCAGGCCCCGCCAGAAGCTGGGCCGGGCATTGTCGGGACTTCGATCGGGATCGTCGGGCATGTTCAGGAACCGGCTTCCGCGGGATAGGGGTCGGCAATGCCGAGCGACGCCAGCGCCCGGCGCTCCGCCTTCTCCATCGCCTCGGCCTCTTCGTCTCCCTGTTCGTGGTCATAGCCTAGCAGATGCAGCGTGCCGTGCACCACCAGATGCGCGCCATGGTCGCGGACCGATATGCCTTTCTCCTTCGCCTCGCGCGCGCAGGTCCCGGCGGCGAGGACGATGTCGCCGAGCAGGACCTCCCCGCCATCGGCTGCGACGAGGCCGTCGAGCAGATCCGCCTCGAACATCGGGAAAGAGAGGACGTTGGTCGGCTTGTCCTTGCTCCGATAGGCGGCGTTGAGCGAGCGGACCTCGGCATCGTCGGTGAACTTGACCGAGACTTCGACGCAGAGGCCTGATTCGATCAGGGCGTCGTGGCGGCTGGCGGCGATCGCGGCGGGGACGGCTTCGGCGGCGAGCTTGGGCCAGGAGATTTTACTGTCCCAATCCTCCGACGCATCGGATTCGACGCGGATCACCAGATCCTCCCCTCGATTTCGAGGGGAGGGGGACCAGCCGACGGCTGGTGGAGGGGCATTGGCACCGAGTTGGCCCCTCCACCGCGCTTCGCGCGGTCCCCCGCCCCTGCAAAAAGCAGGGGAGGATTTTGGACGAACCAACTCACTATCCCTTCCCCTCATAGGCCTCGACGATCCGGCCCACGAGCGGATGCCGAACCACGTCGCCGGGGCCGAAGCGGATCATCGCGATCTTGGGGATGCCTTCGAGCTTGCCCACCGCGTCGGCGAGGCCGGAGGCGCCGGGATTCGGCAAATCCACCTGCAGCGGATCGCCGCACACGACCATCCGGCTTCTCATGCCGAAGCGGGTGAGGAACATCTTCATCTGCGCCGGCGTCGTATTCTGCGCTTCGTCGAGGATGATGAAGGCGTCGCTCAAGGTGCGGCCGCGCATGAAGGCGATCGGCGCGATCTCGATCTCGCCCGAGGCGATGCGGCGCTCGACCTGCTCGGCCGGAAGCATGTCGTAGAGCGCGTCGTAGAGCGGGCGGAGATAGGGATCGACCTTCTCCTTCATGTCGCCGGGGAGGAAGCCGAGCCGCTCGCCCGCCTCGACCGCGGGGCGCGACAGGATCAGCCGGTCGACCGACCCGCCGATCAATTGCTGCACCGCCTGGGCGACGGCGAGATAAGTCTTGCCGGTGCCGGCCGGACCGAGCGCGAAGATGAGGTCGTCGCGGCCCAACGCCTCCATATAGACGGCCTGCATCTTGGAACGCGGGACGATCGTCTTCTTGCGGGTGCGGATCATCGTCTTGGGCGGCTCGGCCACCTCGGGCGAAATGATCCCCTCCAGCGTCGGCTGACCCGACATGGCGATCACGGCATCGACCATGCCGGCATCGATATCATGGCCTTCGTCGAGGCGGTTGTAGAGGCCGACCAGCACGTCGCGGGCCCGCGCCGCCGCCTCCGGCTCGCCCTCGATCTGCACCCGCGAACCGCGCGCGGCGATGTAGACGCCGAGCCGGTCCTCGATCGCGACGAGGTTGCGGTCGAACTCGCCGAACAGGGGCCCGAGCAGATGCGGCTGCTCGAATTCCACTTCCAGGCGGGCGCGGGGCGCGGCGGCCGTTTCGGCGGCTTTCTTCGACGGCATCAGGCGGCCGCCTGATCCGTCGCCCCCGATTGAACGGGTGGGCAGTGCCCCGCACTGCCCAGCCCTGCCCGGGGGGCAGGGCGGTCCCGTTCAATGGCAGGGGCACCAGCGGGAGTTCGCGCCGGAATGTCGGCCCGGTCTGAGGTTTCCGTGCGAACCCTCACTGGCGTCCCAGCCTTCGCTGGGACGACGAGAGTACCGCCGAGGCTGTTCGGCCCGGCGCTGACGATCTCCACCTCGACGAGCGCACCGAGCGGCGCGTCGGTCTCGGCATGGACCGACTGCAGCCAGGGCGATTTCCCGACCATCTGGCCCGGCTTCTTTCCCGTCCGCTCGATCAGGATGCTCGTGCGCTTGCCGATCGTGGCGCGGTTGAAGGCGAGCTGCTGTTCGTTGAGCAGCGCCTGCAGCCGCTGCAGCCTCGCGTCCTTCACCTCGTTCGGCACCTGGTCGTCCATGCTGGCGGCGGGCGTGCCCGGCCGCGGGGAATATTTGAACGAGTAAGCCTGAGCGTAGTTCACGGCCTCGACGATTTTCAGCGTCTCCTCGAACTCGGCTTCGGCTTCGCCCGGAAAACCGACAATGAAGTCGCCCGAAATCGCGATGTCCGGCCGCGCCGCGCGCACGCGCTCGAGCGTGGCGAGATAGGAGCCGGCTTTGTGGCTGCGGTTCATCGCCTTCAGCACCCGGTCGCTTCCCGACTGAACCGGCAGGTGCAGGTAAGGCATCAATTTCCCGACCTCTTCATGGGCGCGGATCAGGCCGTCATTCACGTCGCCCGGATGGCTCGTCGTGTAGCGGATCCGTTCGAGACCCGGCAGAAGGTCGAGCGCCCGGATCAGACCGTCCAGACCCTGCGGCCGCCCTTTTCCGTCCTCGGCCGCCCAGGCATTGACGTTCTGGCCGAGCAATATGATTTCCTTCGCGCCGGCGTCGACCAGAGCCCGCGCCTCGTCCATCACCGCCGCCCAGGGACGGGAGATTTCGGCGCCGCGCGTATAGGGCACCACGCAATAGGTGCAGAATTTGTCGCAGCCTTCCTGCACGGTGAGGAAGGCGCTCGGTCCCTGAAGCCGCCGGCCGGGCAGCGCGCCGAACTTCGACTGGACCGGCATGTCGGTGTCGATCGCCCGGCCGCCGTCCCGCGCGCGGGCGATCAGCTCGGGCAGCCGGTGATAGGCCTGGGGACCGACCACCACGTCGACCGACGGCGCACGGCGCGGAATCTCGGCGCCCTCCGCCTGGGCGACGCAGCCGGCGACGGCGATCATCGGCCGGCTGCCGTCCTCGCGCTTCAGCCGACCGATCTCCGAATAGACCTTCTCCGCCGCTTTCTCGCGAATATGGCAGGTGTTGAGCACGACGAGGTCGGCCGCGTCGCCGCCGGCGGCGGACAGGCCTTCCGCTTCGAGCAATTCGGCCATGCGGTCGCCGTCATAGACGTTCATCTGGCAACCGTAGGACTTGATCTGGAAGGTCTTGGGGGCGGGCTTCGTCATCGCGGCGGCTATAAGCGATCCCCCGACGCGGCGGAAGCAGGGTCGAGCGCGGCGACGATCGCGGCCCGCGCCCGTTCGGCGAGCGCCTTGCGGCCGCCGGCATCCGCCGGATCGATCGGCGCGAGGAAGTGGAGGGTGACGGGAATCGACCCGCGCCGCGAGAGGATGCGGACCGCATTCTCCTTCGCGCCTTCCGCGTCGCCCCAGGCGATGTCGCGCGCGGCCGGCGCGTAATGGATGGCGATCGGCTGGACGCGGAGGCGCGGCAACGGTGGGAACAGCGCCGCGAGCAGGCTGGCGCGGAAGGGCAGGATGTCGTGGCCGCCGTCCGTCGTCCCTTCCGGGAACAAGGCGACCGGGCGGCCTGAGGCGAGCGCGTCGCGCAAGGCATCGGCCTGCTCCCGGACGGCGCTGCGCTGGGCACGGGCGATGAAGACGGTGCGGTTGAGCCGCGCGAGCCAGCCGGCGACCGGCCAGCGCGCCACCTCCTCCTTGGCGACGAAGGCGGTGCCGGTCGTGCCGGCGAGGATCATGATGTCGAGCCAGCTCGTATGGTTGGAGACGAACAGGACGTTCCGTGCGAGCGGCGTTCCGGTCACCTGGATTCGAAGCCCCGCCGCCCAGCCGACCCAGCGCAGATAGACGCGCGGCCACGGCGAGGCGCCGAACAGGGCCCAGAGATAGTGAAGCGGCACGAAGACGAGCAGAGCGCCGCCGATGCCAAGGGCTCGGATCCAGAAACGAACTTGCGCCACAGACCCCTAGGTCTTCCGCCCCAGCGCCACCCCGTAAAGCTCCATCCGATGGTCGACGAGGCGGAAGCCCAATCGCTCGGCGATCTTCTTCTGCAGCGCTTCGAGCTCGTCGTCGGCGAATTCGATCACCTTGCCGGTCTCGACGTCGATCAGATGGTCGTGATGCGATTCGGGCGCCGCCTCATAGCGGGAGCGGCCATCGCCGAAATCGTGCCGTTCGAGGATTCCCGCCTCCTCGAACAGCCGGACGGTGCGATAGACGGTGGCGATGGAGATGCCGCTGTCGATCGCGGCGGCGCGGGCGTGGAGCGCCTCGACGTCGGGATGGTCTTCCGATTCGGAGAGGACCCGCGCGATCACCCGCCTCTGCTCGGTGATCCGAAGGCCCTTTTCGGCGCACAGCGCTTCGATATCGATCCGGCGGCTCATCCGGCTCTATGTTTAGGGGCCAAACGCGATCCCCGCAACGCGCGACCGCGAAGCGCCGTCATGCCGTCTCTCGGATCGACCCTGGACCCTGCCGAATGCCGGCGGGGAAAGACGGGCCGGGGCGCATGGCCCCGGCTCCGATCCTTTCAGCCCTTGGCGCGGCCGGTGCGACGGCGCTTGGTGCCGAGGCCGATCTTCTTGGCCAGCGTCCGGCGCTGCTCGGCGTAATTGGGCGCGACCATCGGGTAATCGGCGTTGAGGCCCCACTTCTGCCGATATTCGTCCGGTGTCATCTGATAATGGGTCATCAGATGCCGCTTCAGCATCTTCAGCTTTTTCCCGTCTTCCAGGCAGACGATATAGTCCGGCTTGATCGAAGAGCGGATCGAGACCTTGGGCTCGGGCCGCGCGGGCGCCTCTTCCTGGCGCGTGCCCAAGGCGTGAAGGGCATTGTGCACGTTCTGGATCAGCTGCGGCAGGTCGTTGACCGCCACGCTGTTGTTGCTGACATGCGCCGAGACGATGTCGGCGGTGAGGGTAATCAGGGTTTCGTTCTGTTCGCTGCCTTCAGCCATTCTAAAGCCTGCCCATTGTTGCCACGGAGAAAATTGCCACTCCCCTTGAGCGGCAAATGATCCATTTTGGTTGTTTTTTCAAGCACGAATTCGGTGGTCGAGAGCGGCTATTTTTTCAGGGGTCGAAAGTCCTCGCCAAGGTCAGCGCATCGAAAAGTTGACCGTCCCGGCCGCCATAATAATTGCGGCGCCGACCGACCTGCGAAAAGCCGGCCCGCTTGTAAAGCCGGACCGCCGGATTCCCGTCGCGTACCTCCAGATGAAGCTGCCCGGCGCCGCGCGCGCGCGCATCGTCGATGAAGCGATTGAGCAGCAATTGGCCGATTCCGCGCTTCTGCCGGCCCCGCAAAACCGCGAGGAGCAGCAGCTCCGCCTCGCCGGCGACGATCCGCGACAAGGCGAAGCCGGCGAGGCTCTCGCCCTCGCGGGCGAGATTCAGCCACACCCCCGCCATCGGCAGCAGGCCGGCGCATTGCGGCCCGGTCCAGCCCTCGCCATAAGCGGGATCGAAGCTGTCCTCCATCACCCGCATCATCGCGGGGAGGTCGGCGGCGCTGCCGGACTCGATGCGGATTTCGGGCGCGCTCATCGGGCCGGCTTCGCTTCCTGGGGGTTCGCGTCGGGAGGCCGGCCGTAGATCGGGCGCGGCGGCAGATCGGCGAGCGCTTCGGGGAGGAAACGAGCGTCCGCCGCCCGCGGCAGCGCGTCGACCGCCTCGCCGAAGCCGCGCGCCGCGACCAGGGCGGCCGCGCCCGAGCCGAGGACGAGCGGGGCACGAATCACGCGCGCCGCCTCCTCGGGCGGGAGCGAGCGGAGCGGATCGAGCGGCGTGAGCGGATCATGGCCGAAGCTTTGCACGAATAGCTGCCCGTGTCCGCCGGCAAGCGCAACCGCCGCCGCGCGATCCTCCGCCTGGAGGGCGAGCAGGGCCATCGCGGAGAAGCCGCGGAGCGGCACGCCCCAGCCGATCCTCAGGCCCTGCGCGGCGGCCAGGCCGACGCGCAGCCCGGTGAAGCTGCCCGGACCGACGTCGACGAGGATCGAATCGGGCCGCCGTCCGCGCAGCAGATCCTCGATCAGCGGCAGCAGCCGTTCGGCATGGCCGCGGCCGACGATCTCGTGGCGTTCGTCGACGAGATCGTCCCCCTCGATCAGCGCAACCGAGCAGGCGACGGTCGTGGTTTCGATCGCGAGGATCATGAGCGGAGGCCAATGCGATACATTGACAACCGCTAGCTTTTTTTACGGCCCGGAGGCCAGACGCTTCCTTATGTCAGGCGGCGGGCGGCTCCGTTTGGGCCGGCCGGAGCAGCCAGGCACAGAGGAAAGCGGTGATCGCGAAGCGGACGAACCAGCCGACCCCGTGCGATGCGAGCACCACCGGATCGATCTTCATCCAGATCCCGTCCTGGACGAGCATCGGCACCGCCACCGCCAGCCAGACCAGGAAGGCGGCGGCAAGATAGGCGCCGATCGTCCGAAGCCGCAGCATCCCGGCGAGCAAGGCGAAGCCGAGGCAGGACAGAATCGCGATCAGCTCGGAATGGACGATCTTCCAGCCCTCGTCGAGGCTGCCGCGCCAGATCTCGGGATGGATCATGTAGCGGTCGTGGAACATCGCGCCCATGAACAGCCAATCGGTCACCGAAGCGATCAGCGACGCCAGGATGACGACCGCCGCGAGCCTTGAGATGGACATGGATTTTCTCCCCCTGGAGACCCGGGAGGATAAGAGGAACCGGCGGGGTCGGCAAGTCAGACGGCTTCGACCGCCTCGACCTCCGGCACATAATGTTTGAGCAGCGACTCGATCCCCTGCTTCAGGGTCATGGTCGAGGAGGGGCAGCCCGAGCAGGCGCCGTGCATGGCGAGATAGACGCGGCCGCCGCGAAAGCCGCGATAGACGATGTCGCCGCCGTCCTGCGCGACCGCCGGCCGCACCCTTGTCTCGATCAGCTCGCGGATCTGGGCGACGATGTCGGCGTCGGCCGGATCCTCGCCATAATCCTCGCCCTCGACCTGGATGCCGGCGGCGCTGCCCGGCCGGAACAAGGACGCGTTGCTCGAATAGTGATCGAGGAGGATTCCCAGCACCTGGGGCTTGAGGTCGCGCCAGTCCGCGCCGGGCGCCGCCGTCACCGAGACGAAGTCGCGCCCGAAGAAGACTCCTTCCACCTCGCCGGTCGAGAAGATCGCCTCGGCCAGCGGCGAGGCCCCGGCTTCCTCCGGGGTCGCGAAGTCGCGCGTCCCGGCCTCCATCACCGGCCGGCCCGGCAGGAATTTGAGGGTCGCGGGATTGGGCGTGGTCTCGGTCTGGATCAGCATGGCGCCCATGTGGGCCCGAGCGGGCGGGGGATCAAGCGGGAGTCCTCCCCGGGACGGCAGGGGAATCGCATTTGGAATTGGGCGACCCTTTCCGTTCGTCCTGAGCTTGTCGAAGGGCCTTATTTCTTTCTGTCGCAAGGAAGGGAAGGGCCCTTCGACGCCGCCTGCGGCGTCGCCCAGGACAGGCCCTTCGACGGGGGGGACCGCACGAAGTGCGGTAGAGGGGGGTCGTGCCAGGTGCCGAGCCCCCTCCACCAGCCTGCGGCTGGTCCCCCTCCCCGTCCCGGGGAGGATTTTAGTTTCAGAACCCGATTTTCAGCCCGATGAAGCCGCCGCGGTCGTCGCCGCCGCTGCGGTCGAACGAGGTGCTGCCCTGGACCTGCAGCGACAGCTTGCCGCCGAGCGCGAGGCTGGCGCCGGCGCTCACCCGGCCGTGCGTGTCGCGCGGGCGGCGCGGCAGGTTGAAGCTGTTGACGATGGTCGGCGCCGCCGTCTCGGCATAAGTGACAATGCGCGCGTCGCCCTGCAGCTCGCGTTCCGCCGTCACCGCCACATAGGGGCTGATGGCGAGGCCGGCGGCGCCGATGTCGCCGCGAAGCTCGAGGCCGGCATTGCCGAGCAAAGAATCCGCTTTCTGCCGGCCGACGTTCAAAGTCAGCACCGGGTCTCCGGTCTCGGTATAGGAATTGACGGTCGCCCGTTCGTAAGCGAGCGCGACGATCGGGCCGACATGGACGCCGCCGAATCCGGCGAGATAGCCCGCCTTGGCCCCGGCGGTGACGGATTGGCCGTCGGGCCGCGAATGGATGGTGTCGATCACCGCCGCCCGGTTGATGCGGTAGCGCAGCCAGCCATAGCCGGCATAGCCCTGGACGAAGGCGCCGAGGCCCGACCAGCCGGCATAGGCGCCGGCCTGCCAGTCGCTCGCCTTGAGATTGCCGTCGCCGGTGCCGAAATCGACCTTCGGCCGGGTATAGTCGACCGCGACCCCGATCACCGCGCCGGCCATCCGATATTCGGCGCCGGCGGTCGCCCCCGCCGTGTCGAGCGAATAAGGCTCGCTGGTGAGGGTGCTTGCATAATCGCGGCTCGATGCGTGGCCGAGGACGTAGAAGCCGAGCCCGCCATTGGCGGCATGGCCGCGCCCGAGGTCGAGACGGCCCGACAGGGTCGCGCCGAAAGCGCCCGCCGCCTGGAGGCCGGTCTCGGCCTGCGCCTGGAGCTGGAGCGGCGCCGCGAGCTGGCGCACGGCGTAGCGGCCGACGATCGCGAAGCCGGCCGAGGTCAGATGGAGCTGGTCGACATAGAAGAAGAACTTGTCGAGCAATTCGGGATTGGTGGTGACGCAGGCGATCGGGCAGGCGCCCAGGCTCTGCAGGCCGAAGGCGGAGAGATTGGCACCGACGACGTCGCCGATCTTGTTGAGATCGAGATAGTTCACGATCACCCCCTGCTGCGCGAAGCCGGCGAGCGTCGTCGTCATGCCGGCGTTGAACGCGCCCGAAAAGGCGCTGCCGGCCTGGGCGATCGGAAGACCATTGACTTCGGGGAGGCGGCCGACGTCGCCGGCGACGAAGGTGATGTTGCGCGCGCCGGCATTGACGAGGGCGGTAAGGCCGGTGGTCGCCTGGGTGACGCTGACCTGCGCCGCGGCGGGCGCGCCGGCAACGAGAGCGCTGAGCTGCGCGCTGCTCGGCGCGAGGCCAAGGCTTTGCTCATAGGCGCGCGCATCGTTGCCGCCGATCGAGATGACGAGCAGGTCGGTGGGGCCGAAGCGGCCGCTCACCCGCGGGAAGGCGGCCGGGCCGCCGCCGGCGAGGAAGGATTGGAATTCGGTGGTGAAGCCCAGCGGGCCCGGGGCGGTGATGTTGCCGCTGCCGGTGAGCGCGCCGCCGATCGCGAAATTGTCGTCGGGAACGGCGAGCAATTGCGACATGGTGTCGACGAAATTGGTGCCGCCCGAGAAGCGGCCGGTCGCATAAACGGACGGCGGCGCGATGCCGATCAATTTGAACAGATTGCCGGTATCCGCATAGGAATCGCCGAACGCGACGATCCGCGTCACCCGCTGCGCCGAGGCCGGAGCCGACCACAGGCCCGCCGCGCCCGCCAGAGCCGCCGCGCACAGCAGCTTCGCCACCGATTTACCCATATTGCCCTCCCCATATCCGGGCCGTCCCGCGGCCTCGTGCCTTCCGGAAAATGCGCCTGCCGGCCCTTACTGACAAGAGTGTAAAAGCCGCGCCGCCTTCCCCTTGCCACGGCCCGCCTCTAAGCGGCAGCTTCCTGGTTCGACGGAGACCTTATCTATGTGCGGCATTGCGGGCTGGTACCGGCGCGGCGGCAGGCCCGTCCCGGACTCGGCCGTCGCCGCCATGTGCGCCGCCCTCTTCCATCGCGGGCCCGACGAGGGCGGCATGCTCACCGACGGCGATTTCGGCTTCGGCATGCGCCGCCTCTCGATCCAGGA
This sequence comes from Allosphingosinicella sp., assembly GCA_036491055.1. GTDB lineage: Bacteria > Pseudomonadota > Alphaproteobacteria > Sphingomonadales > Sphingomonadaceae > Allosphingosinicella. The sequence goes on along the minus strand of DASXCT010000031.1, from coordinate 24,491 downwards.
CGTCGCCCACGGGCACCAGCCGATGACGACGCCGGACGGCCGTTTCGCCCTCGTCTTCAACGGCGAGATCTACAACCATCTGGCGCTGCGGCCGGCACTTGAAGCAGCGGGATGGCGCTTCGAGACTCATTGCGACACCGAGACATTGCTCGCCGCGCTGACGATCTGGGGCAGGGATGCCTGGCCGAAGCTCGAAGGCATGTACACGGCGGCGCTCTGGGATCGGCGCGAGCGGCGCCTGACCCTCGGCCGCGACCCGCTCGGCATCAAGCCGCTCTATGTCTCCGAGCAGAAAGGCGGCCTCTCCTTCGCTTCCGAGCTGAAGGCGATCACCCTGCTGCCCGACCATGATTTCGACGTGGACGAGCGCGCGGTCCACGATTTCTTCAGCTACGGCCATGTCCGCCGCCCGCGGTCCATCTACCGCCAGGCGCGGCAATTGGAGCCCGGCCATTGGCTCGAGCTGGGTCCGGATGGGGAGGCGCGGACCGGCTGCTTCTGGAAGCCGCGCCTGCGCGTCGAGCCGGGCGTCTCCGAGGCCGAATGGGTCGAGCGGATGCGGACGATGCTGCTCGCGACGGTCAAGCGCCACATGCTCTCGGACGTTCCGGTCGCCTCCTTCCTCTCGGGGGGCGTCGACAGCTCGGCGGTGACGGCGGCGATGGTCCGGGTGTCGGACACGCCGGTCAAGGCCTTCACCATCTCCTATCCCGGCGCCCGCATCGACGAGACGGCGGCGGCGGCCGAGGTCGCCCGGCATCTCGGCGTCGAGCATATCGTTCGGCCGGTCGCGCTCGACGAGGCGGCGAATATTCTGCCGATCGTCCAGCATTGCTATGACGAGCCGTTCGCGCCCGACGCGGCGATCCCGACCTGGTATCTCTCGAAGCTCGCCGCCGAAGAGGTGAAGGTCGTCCTTTGCGGCGAAGGCGGCGACGAATTGTTCGCAGGCTACAATCGCCATCGCCACGCCCGCGATGTCCAGCGCTGGCGGCCCTTGCTGCGGGCGTTGGCGCCGGTCGCGCCCCTGCTCCACCGGCACGGCGCCCGCGCCGCCGAATATGCGCATCTGCCCGACGGCTACCGGCAATTCTTCGCCGGGACTCAGCTCAGCACCGCGGCGCTTCGCCGGCGCCTCTACACGCCGCGCTTCCTCGCCGAGCAGGAGCTGCCGCACGGCCTCGCCGAACAGGAGCGCGAATATGCGCCTTTGTTCGATCCGGCCGCCAGGGACCCGCTCGACCAGTTCCTGCTCGCCGACCTCAGCGTCAGCCTCCCCTCGGCGATGCTGCCCCGGCTCGACCGGGCGAGCATGGCCCATTCGCTGGAAGCGCGCGTGCCCTTCCTCTCGCATGTCATGGTCGACTGGTCGCTGACCCTGCCGCTCGCCATGAAATTGCACGGCCGGACCGGCAAATATGTCCTCCGCCGCGCCGTCGCCGACTGGCTGCCGCCCTCGGTAATGCGCCGCCCCAAGCAGGGCTTCCAGATGCCGCTCGACGCCTGGTTCCGCGGCGGCCTCGGCGATTTCGCTTTGAGCGCCTGGAACGACAGCGGCGCCGCGAAGGCCGGCTATCTCGAGCCCGATGCCGTCGCCCGCCTCCTCGCCGAGCATCGTGGCGGCCGCGCCGACCATGGCCGCATGCTCTACGCAATCGCCATGTTCAGCTGCTGGTGGGCGGAGCGGAAGAGGAGGTGACCGGCGTCTCTTCAATTTACTGCTATGGGTGACCAACCGCATGGCTCGCCACCAAACGCTCGGTCGATTCGTGGCCCGCCAACCTCGCTTTGGTGCTCCGCCTAGGGAATAATCAGGGGGCAAGGGCCCTGATTTTCTTGCTGCTCTTGAAGGTAATCTCGGCGGAACATGTTCACAGCAATGTCAATAATACCTGGTCGGTCTACGAGTTCGCGGTTATCGAGCACCAAGACAGGAACTGGGTCTGCATCATTGGCTTTGAAGCGCTCGAGGTTGCGGTCGACGTCACGTTCATCGAGGCGTGTCAGCCAGAGCAGCCCGCCAAGATCGAACTCCCAACGCCGGCGTCCCTGCGCGGGAATACGATGAGGTGGTATTAATAGATCTCCAAGTTCCCCGCCTTCGCTCGTCCACGCTTGCCGGGTTATATGGAAGGACGGATTGTACCGGCTCCCATGACCAAAGATCAGATGTCGGAGCTGCACCTCCCAAGGACCAAGATCCATATTATGCGCAGCGTTTTGCTGAGAAACGGAGTGTCGCCAAATGTGCGAGCATACGAACTTCAGGAGTAGGTCGGGGCGCCTATTGGGCACGAGCAGTAGTTTTCCGTCATAAACGGAGCGAGAATCTATATTGAGTCGGCGAACCCAATCGACTGCGTAATCGTCGCAATCGTGGAGCATCTGCTCGTGCGTGTGGCAAAGGATGTCTTTGTCGAACATCCCGGCCTGAGTGTATCGGGTCCCTTCTCGCGCTCGGCTACCCTCGTATACATGCGTATGTGCACCGCGGATGTCGTGTACGAATGCTCGCGGCGTCAAATGTGATTTCACCGTGGCGGCATCACCGCAGACAAGGCAGGGCATTGGCTTTCCGAGGAGAGTTTTCACTGAATATCAGAGCAACTAAATTCGGTTACAACTCGAGTCGAGACACCATCGCTGCGATCCTCATTCGCCGCGATAGGCGCGCTCCAGCTCCGCGATGTCGAGCTTCACCATCTTCATCATCGCCTCCATGGCCCGCTTCGCGCCGGCGGGATCGTCGCCGAGCATGAGCCGGCCCATCGCCTTGGGCACGATCTGCCAGGAGAGGCCGTAGCGGTCCTCGAGCCAGCCGCACTGGACCGGCTTGCCGCCGTCGGCGATGAGCGCGTCCCACAGGCGGTCGACCTCCGCCTGGTCCTCGCAGGCGATCGAGAAGGAGACCGCCTGGGTGAACGGGAATTGCGGGCCGCCGTTGAGGCCCTGGAAGGTCTGGCCGGCGAGCGTGAACTCGACGAACAGCACCGATCCGGCCGGCCCCGACGGCGTGTCGGCGGCGGCGCGGTGGACCTTGTCGACGCGGCTGTCGGGAAGCAGCGAGGCGTAGAAATTCGCGGCCTCCTCGGCTTTGCCGTCGAACCAGAGGCAGGGTGTGATCTTCGACATAAGATTCTCCTCAGCGCTGGACCGAGCGGAGCGAGAAGGCCGCGCCCTGCGGATCGACCGCCTGGATGACGAAGCTGTCGTCCGGCACCTGCATCGGTCCCATCAGCACCTTGCCGCCATGGGCCTTCACCCGTTCCGCCGCCGCCTCGACGCTGTCGACGGTGACGTAGAAGTTCCAGCGCGAGGCGGGCATCTCCTCGGGCTTGTTCATCATCCCGCCCCATTGGGTCTCGCCGTCGCCGAAAATCCGGTAGGTGCCCATCGGCCCCATCGGCATTTCCAGCATCGTCCGCCAGCCGAACAGGCCGGAATAGAAAGCGAAAGCTTCTTTCTCGCCGGCGCTCGAATAGAGCTCGCGCCAACTGACATGGCCGGGCGTGTCCGGCGCGACGGGCGGACGGCCCTCGGTCGGTTCCGGAGTCATGACGTAGAACGAGGCGCGCGCCGGATCGGAAGCCATGGCGAAGCGGCCGACATTGGGGATGTCGGTCGGCGGCACGTGGATCGTCCCGCCCGCTTCGGCGATCCGGCGCGCCGCATCGTCGGTGTCGGCGACGCCGACATAGCCGACCCAGATCGGCTTCATCCCGGCGCCCTTCATGTCCTCGTCGATCTGCAGGACGCCGCCGAACCCGTTCCCGCCGGCCTCGAGGACGGTGTAGCGCACGCCGCCGGGCATGGACGAATTGGGATGGTCCGCCGCCGTCCAGCCGACCACATGGGAATAAAAGTCGATCGCCGCGTCCGCGTCGTCGGTCATCAATTCGTACCAGATGAACTGATCGGTCATCGCGCCCTCCGTCAAACCGTCTCGCCGGTGTCGAGCAGAAGCTCGAACCCGCCGTAGATCATCCGCTTCATGTCGAACGGCACGTCCGGTCCCGGCTGCAGCCGCGGATCGGCCATCACCTTGCGGCTGCCTTCGTCCCGCGCCTCTTTCGACGGCCAGACGATCCAGGAGAAGACGAGGCCCTCATCCTCCGTCGCGTCCACCGATCGGTGGAAATCGGTGACCTTGCCGTGCGGCACGTCGTCGCCCCAGCATTCGACCAGCCGCTGGGCGCCATGCTCGATGAACACCGCGGCCGCCGTCTTCGCCATGTCGCGATAGGCATCCTTCTTTCCCGATGGAACCGGGATCACGAATCCGTCGATATAGGCCATTTTTGCTCTCCTTCAGGCTTCGGCTTCGGCGAGCGCCGCCAGTTGCGCGGCGCAAATCGCCCAGCCATCGTGGAATCCCATCTGCTCGTGCCGCTTCAATTGCTCGTCGCTCCAGTGGCGGACGCGGGCGCGATAGCGGGTGCCGCCATCGTCGGGCGCGAAGGTGAAGATCGCGACCATGAACGGGTTCTGCGGCTCCCAGCCCGCCTTGAAGGCGTTGGTGAAGACGATCTTCTCGTTCGGCACCACCTCCAGGAACACGCCTTCGTACGGCATATCCTCGCCCTCCGGCGTGCGCATGACAACGAAGCTGCGGCCGCCCGGGCGATAATCCTGCTCGGCCGCCGGCGTGGTCCAGGGCCTTGGCGCCCACCATTCGCGCAGCCGCCCGGTCCAGATGCGGTAGACCGTCTCCGGCGGCGCGGCGATCCGCCGGTCGATCTCGAGCTCGTGCATCCTCGCCTCCACCCGTTCAGCTTGCGACGGACGCGGCGGCGGCTTGTGCCGCATTCTGGTCGCCGAGCACCGCCATATCCATCCAATTGACCCCCCAGAGATGGCCGTCCGGATCCTGGAAGCTGCGGCCGTACATGAAGTCATACTCGTCTTTCGGCGACGGATCCGCGACACCGCCGGCGGCCGCCGCGCGTTCGACCATGTCGTCGACCTCGGCGCGGCTGTCGGCGGTAAGGCAGAGCAGAACCTGGCTCGTCCGGTGGGCATCGCCGATCGGCCGCGGCGAGAATTGGAGATATTTATCGTGGGTCAGCAGCATCGCGAAGATCGTCTCGGAAAAGACGATGCAGGAAGCGGTGTCGTCGCTGAACTGGGGATTCTTCTGCGCGCCGAGCGCCTCGTAGAAGGCGGTGGCGCGTTTGAGGTCGGTGACCGGCAGGTTCACGAAGATCATCCTGGGCATGTTTTGTCTCCCTTGCGAATCGCTGTTTGACCTTGATGCCCGCTTGAGTTATAAAAAGCAACCATGGAGTTACAAAAAATAACTGATTCGAATTCAATATCTTCCAAACGCAGCTATGAAGATGCCTGCGGCGCCGCCCATGCGCTGGACCTGATCGGAGAGCGCTGGGCCCTGCTGGTGATGCGCGAGCTGATGCTTGGGCCGAAAAGATTCAACGATTTGCGCCGCGACCTGCCCGGGATCAGCGCCAACGTGCTGACCCAAAGGCTCGAAGGGCTGGAGGCGGCGGGGGTGCTGGCCCGGCGCCGGCTGCCGCCGCCGGCTTCGACCCAGGTCTATGCGCTGACGCCCTGGGGCCATGAAGCGGAGCCGATCCTCCAGGTGCTCGGCCGTTGGGCGGCGCGCTCGCCGAGCCACGATCCGCGCCTGCCGCTCAGCGCGGTGTCGCTGCTCCTCTCCTTCCGCACGATGGTCGATCCCGCGCGCGCGGCCGGGTTGGAGATAAAGGCCGGCTTCCGGATCGGGCCGGAAAGCTACGAAGTGCATGTCGCCGATGGCGGCGTCGAGGCCGAGCGCGGCACGCCGGAGCAGGCCGACTTCATCCTGACCGGCCCCGCCACCGCCATCGCCGCCGCCGTCTATGGCGGCGTCCCGCTCGACGCGCTGGAAGCGGAAGGGGCGCTGAAGGTCGAAGGCGACCGCGGGGCGGCGGAGACGTTCGCGACCCTTTTTCCGCTTCCGCCAAAAGTTGGGGCGGCGGACTAAAGATCCTCCCCTGCATTTGCAGGGGAGGGGAACCGCACGAAGTGCGGTGGAGGGGCCTACGGAGTCAGAAAGGCCCCTCTACCATGCTTCGCATGGTCCCCCTCCCTCGAAATCGAGGGGAGGACCTAGGAATTCACCCCATCGCCGCCAGCACCCGCTCGGTCATCCTCGCGCAGTCGGCGCCGGCGAAGGGGAAGGTGCCGGTGAGCGCGGCCTTGACCTCGGGCGCGAGCGCGTCCTGGAGGCGGCGGCGGGCGCGCAGATGGCGGGTCTTGACCGTCGCCGGGACGATGGCGAGCGCTTCGGCCGTATCCTCGACGCTCAGCCCCTCGATCTCGCGCAGCACGAAGACGTGGCGGAAGGCGTCGGGAAGCTCGGCGATCGCCTTTTCGAGCAAGGCCCTTATCTGCTCGCGGGCGACCGCGGCGTCGGGGGCGGTCTCGGAGCTGGAGCCGCGCATCAATTTCTCCCGATATTCGTCGAGGTGGACGATTGAATCGCTGTCGAGCCGCTCGCGCCGGCGCCTGGCGGCGCGGGCGCGGCCGAGCGCCTCGTTGATCACGATCCGGGTCAGCCAGGTCGACAGCGAGGAGCGGCCGGCGAAGTCGCCGATCGCGGCGAATGCGTTCAGATAGGCGCTCTGCACCGCATCCTCGGCCTCGTCGCGATTCTTGAGGATGGACCAGGCGGCGCGGAACAGGCGCTGGTTGTTGCGCGTGGTGACGAGCCGGACGGCGGCGCGGTCACCCTGGGCGATGAGATGCGCGAGCGCGATGTCGGTCAGCGCTTCGAGATCGGCAAGGGCGGTTGCGGCGGTCATGGCTTCTCCCCTCGAATTAGCGGCATCCGCCAAGCGACTCCAGCAGCTCGCGGCGGAGCGCCGGGTCGGTCTGGAAGTCGCCGAGCCAGCATTTGGTGACCATCGAGACGCCGTGCTGGTTGACGCCGCGGGTCGACATGCAGCCGTGGCTCGCCTCGACGATGACGGCGGTGCCGCGGGCGTGGAGCGTCCGGTGCAAAGTGGTCGCGATCTGCCGCGTCAGCCGCTCCTGGAGCTGGAGCCGCCGGGCATAGGCATCGACGAGCCGCGACAGCTTCGAGATTCCGACCACCCGTCCCGCGGGCCGATAGGCGACATGGGCGCGGCCGGTGATCGGCGCCAGATGATGCTCGCAGGTCGAGACGAGCGGGATGTCGCGCAGCAATATGGTCTCGTCATAATCTTCCGCCTCGGCGAAGGTGCGCTCGAGCAGGCGAGCCGGATCGGCGCCATAGCCGGAAAACCATTCCTTATAGGCGCGGGCGACTCGGGCGGGCGTGTCGGCGACGCCCTCGCGGTCCGGATCGTCGCCGGCGGCGGCGATCAGCGTCCGCACCGCCGCCTCGACCTCGGCTGGGCCCGGCCGCGCCCGGCGCGACGGGACGGGGGCGGCGAAGCCCGCCTCCGCGTCGGCAAAGCCATTGTCCTGTTCGTAAAGCTCCACATCCGCCTCCCGCGCTGAACCCGGTTGGATGGCGGGAGGGCCGCCAGGTTCCCGCCGCGGCGAACGGGAACCTGGCGCCCAGGCCGGCATCTGATGGCCGTCGCGCGTCCGGAAGGGACGCGCCCAACAGGAGGGAAGAGATGATCCGCAAAATCCTCGCCGGCGGCGCCGCCGCCCTGGTCGCCTGCGCCGCAATGCCGGCCGTCGCCGCCGCCATCAACGACGCCCAGATCGCCCATATCGCCTACACGGCCGGCCAGATCGACATTGCCGCCGGCAAGCAGGCGCTCGCCCGCTCGCACAACAAGGCGGTGCGCGCCTTCGCCGAGGAAATGGTGCGCGACCACGGCGCCGTGAACGTCAAGGCGCTGGCCCTGGTGAAGAAGCTCCATGTGACTCCGCAGGACAATCCGACCAGCCAGGCGCTCAGCCATGGCGCCGCCGCCAAGCTTGCCGAGCTCGGCAAATTGAGCGGCGCCGCCTTCGACCGCGCCTATGTGCAGAACGAGGTCGCCTATCACAAGATCGTCAACGGCGCGCTGCGCAATGCGTTGATCCCGAACGCGTCGAACGGCGAGCTCAAGTCCTTGCTCCAGACCGGGCTGACCCTGTTCACCGAGCACCAGCAGCACGCCGAGCATCTCGCCTCGGAGCTGCATTGATGCGGCCCGGCCGCCTCGGCACCGCCCTCCCAGCGGCCGCGGCGGCGGCGTTGGCGCTCGCAACCCCCGCGAGCGCCGCGCCACGGGTCGCCAAGCCTCGAATCGTCACGATCGAGATCAAGGCCATGAAGTTCGCGCCGGCCCCGGCCGGCCTGCATGTCGGCGACCAGATTCTCTGGGTCAATCACGACATGTTTCGCCACACCGCCACCGCCGCCGACCATAGTTTCGACGTCGACCTCCAGGCCGGCCAGAGCGGCAGGATCGTGCTTCGCAAGCCCGGCGCGATCGCGTTCGCCTGCAAATTCCATCCCGGCATGAAGGGCGTGCTGACGGTGGCGAAATAGACCGCCGATCCCGATTTCGCTCCTTCTTCCGTTCGGCCCCCTACCTGATCCGCGGCTGTCGAAGCCTGTCTCTTCGTGGCCCCGACCCTTCGACTCCGCCTGTGGCGTCGCTCAGAATGAAGTTCAGCGCAGCCCAAGGATGGGGGCCCAGTGCAGAAAAGAGATCGGGTCTTTCACCCGCTGGGATCCCAGCCTTCGCTGGGATGACGGTGTTCGACAAGCGCAGCCTGAAAGGAAGTGCCTCTACCCGGCTGCCTCCCAGGCTTCGGCCTCGGCGGCGAGCGCCTTCGCTTCCGCCAACAGCCAGTCGCGCAGCTTGTGGATCCGCGCCAGCTTGCGGCTATGCTTGGGCCAGACCAGGAAATAGCCGATCTCGGGCGGCTCCGGATCGCCCTCGCGCACGAAGCGGACGAGCCGGCCGGGGCGGATGAAGTTGAGCGGAAGCGCGAACGAATCGCGGATCGGCCGCACCAGCCGGCCGGCGCGAAGCTCCTCCTCGACCATGCTCGACCGAAGCATGCCCGCGCCGAGGCCGCGGACGACCGCGTCCAGCGCCAGCACCGAACCGTTGGAGGCGAGCCCCGACGGCATTGGCGCCGTCAGGCCGCAGCGGTCGAAGAGCAACGGCCAGAGCCGGTCGGGGCTGTCGATCAGGGGCACGCCGAGCAGGTCGCGGGCGTCGCGGATCGGGTGGCGCGCCGCGAATTCCGGGCTGCAGACGATCCAGAGACGCTCGGTCGTGAGCCGTTCCTTCTCGACCTCCGGCCAGTCGCCGCGGCCGGCGCGGATGCCGGCATCGACGCCGTCGGTCGTGAAATCGGCGACCCGCATCTCGACGCGGATGTCGAGATTGGCGCCGGCGGGACCGGCGAGCAGCCGCGGCAGCTTGGGCGCGAGCCAGAGCGCGGCAAAGGCCTCGTTGACGCTGAGCACCAGGGGTTCATGTTCGGGCGCGGGGATCATCTCGTCGACGACCGCCTGCAGCCGCGCCACCGCGGTCCGGATCTCCTCGCCGAGCCGGGCCGCCTCCGGCGTCGGGATCATCTGGTTGCCGCGGCGGTGGAAGAGGCGCATGCCGAACTCCGCCTCGAGCTTGCGGATCTGCTGGCTGATCGCGCCCTGGGTGACGGCGAGCTCGCGCGCGGCGGCGCTGTAGCTGCCGTGCCGCGCCGCCGCCTCGAGCGCGCGCAATGCGAAGAAAGAAGGAAGGTACGCCACCTTCAGCTTATTAGCTCGGGTAATAAGCGCCATCAAACATTATCGTTCGGCGGCGGCAAGGGCGGCAGTTAGCAATTGGCAATCGAGCGCGGAGGAAAAGATGCAGCGGGCCTTGTGCATCGGCCTGACAGCGGTTGCCGCGGCGTGCGGGGCCGCGAAGGCGGCGCCAGGCGATGAAATTTATACGCGGCCCGGGCAGACGGTCGCGGCCGATGGGACGCGGCTCAACCTTTATTGCACCGGCAGCGGCTCGCCGACCGTCGTCTTCGATGCCGGCCACCAGGACTGGGCGCCGGCCTGGGCGACGATCCAGCCGGAGGTGGCGAAATGGACCCGCGCCTGCAGCTACGACCGCGCCGGCAACGGCTTCAGCGATCCCGGCCCGATGCCGCGGACCAGCGAACGGATCGCGCGGGAGCTGCACGACGCGCTGCACGCGGCCGGCATCGGCGGACCCTATGTCCTCGTCGGCCACGCCTTCGGCGGCTACAATATGCGCGCCTTCGCCTATCTTTATAGCGACGAGGTGGCGGGGCTGGTGCTGGTCGACAGCGACGTCGGCGACACCGCACAGGCCGAATGGGTGGCGGGGAGCCACGGCGTCTTCATCCGCCAGGCGGTCGACCTCAGGCGCTGCCGAGATGCGGTCGCCGCCGCCGATCCGGCGAAGGCGGAGACCGTCTCGCCGGGGCCGCCGGAGCTAAGCTGCGACCGCCGCTTCTTCCGCGGCTTTCCCGAGAAGAATTGGTCGGATCCGCTCAACAACCTGCTTCTCCACGAAGTGCGGACTCGGCCCGATCTGTTCGACACGGTCATCGCCGAGCTGGAGGAGTTGCCGGCCGACGAATATTATCTGAGGCAACATCGCCGATCGCTCGGCAGCCGGCCGGTGCGGGTGCTGGTGACCGCGCCTTATTATGAAGACGGGCCGGCGACGCCGCCGGAGGTTCATGCGCGGCACGCGCGGCTGGAAGCGCAGCGGATGGGGGCCGAGCGGGATTTGATCGCTCTCTCCAGCAACGGCAGGCTGGTCGCCGCCCACCGCAGCCCCGACGGCTATATCCAGTTCGACGAGCCGGAGCTGGTGTTGCGGGCGATCCGCGAAGCGGCGGGGCGGACCGGGACGACAGGAGCAACAAGATGAAGCTTATGGTTCCGGCAATCCTCGCGGCACTGCTGGCGGCTTTTCCCGCCGCCGCGGCGCCGGGCGATGAAATCTATGCGCGGCCCGGCCGGCTGGTCGCCGCGTCCGACGGCGCCCGGCTCAACCTCGTCTGCATGGGCAAGGGTGGGCCGGCGGTCATCTTCGATTCGGGCTTCGAGGATTGGGCCCCGGCCTGGGCGCTCGTGCAACCGCGCGTCGCCGAGTGGACGACCGTGTGCGGCTACGACCGCGCCGGCACCGGCTTCAGCACGTCGGGCCCGATGCCGCGCACCGCGATGCGCATCGCCGGCGAGCTGCGCAGCGCGCTCCGCAAGGCCGGGATCAGGGGTCCCTATATCCTTGCCGGCCATGCCTTCGGCGGCGACAACGTCCGTGCCTTCGCCGACCTCTATCCGGCGGACATAGCGGGGCTGGTGCTGGTCGATGCCGATACCGGCGACGTCGAGCCGGAGGCGCTGCGGGAGGAGGATCACAAGGTCATACCGGACGTCGTCGCGAGCCTCGGCGCCTGCCGCGACCTGATCGCTTCCGGCAAGCCGCTGCCGATGCTGCCGCACCGCGCCGGGCGGCCCGACCGGACCTGCGCCGACGGTTATTTCCGCGGCCTGCCGGAGGCGGTTTGGTCGCCCGCGCTCAACGCGAAATTGCTCGAGATCGCGCATCGCAGGGCCGACATGATCGACGCCAACATCTCCGAATTCTCGCAAATGCCGGCCGACGAGGATTTCCTGCGGCGCCACCGCCGCTTCCTCGGCCGGACGCCGGTGCGGGTGATCACGACGATGCACCACGCAGTCCATTTTTTCGACCCGAAATGGGTCCCGACGCCGGAGGAGCATCGATATCAGCAGACGATCGCCGAGGCGCAGGCGCGCTGGCTCACGCTCTCGTCCGATTCCCGCCAGATCTTCGTGAAGAACAGCTCCGAATATGTGACGTTCGACGCGCCCGACACGGTCGCCGCCGTCATCCGCGACGTCTGGAAACAAGCGCGGGCGCGCCGCCGCGGAAAATAAGCGCAAAGGCGGCTCGACAGCCTTTCTCCGTCGCTCCTATGGGACAGGCGAAGGAGAGGCGGAATGATCCAGCGGCGGTTTGCGACGACGATGCGGGGCCTCCTCGCTGGCCTGTTTTTCGTGGCGGGATCGGTGGGGTCGGCGGCGACCTACACGCTGCAGGCGACGCCGACGACCGTCGCCTGGGGCCATTACGATGCCGCCTCGGCGCCGGCGCTGCGCATCCATTCGGGCGACACGGTGGTCTTCCATACCCTCCTCACCAGCAGCCCGAATGCGCTGGAACGCGGCGGGCTTCCCGCCGACCAGGTCGAAGCGAGCCTGCGCGAGGTCTTCGACAAGGTGCCGCAGAGCGCGCGCGGGCCCGGCGGCCATATCCTCACCGGTCCCGTCTATATCGAGGGCGCCGAGCCCGGCGACACGCTGGAGATCAGGATCGAGAAGATCGATCTCGCCATTCCCTATGCCTATAATGCGTTCCGCTACGGCGCCGGTTTCCTGACCGACGATTTCCCTTATTCAAGGTTCAGGATCATTCCGCTCGACCGCCAGCGCATGGTCGCGAAATTCGGGCCCGGCATCGAGGTGCCGCTCCACCCCTTCTTCGGCTCGATGGGGGTGGCGCCGCCGCCCGCGATCGGCCGCTACGACAGCGCCCCGCCGACCTTCATCGGCGGCAATATGGACGACAAGGCCCTGGTCGCCGGCACCCGCCTGTTCCTGCCGGTCTTCGTGCCCGGGGGCCTGTTCGAGATCGGCGACGGCCATGCCGGCCAGGGCAATGGCGAGGTCGACATCACCGCGCTCGAAACCTCTTTGGTCGGGACGCTCCAGTTCATCCTGCACAAGGGCGAGAAGAGCGACTATCCGCGCGCGGAGACGCCGACCCATTATGTCGCGATGGGCTTCGACGACGATCTCAGCAACGCCGCCCGCAAGGCGCTCCGCAACATGATCGACTTCCTCGTCGCCGAAAGGCACATGAATCGCGACGATGCCTATATGCTGCTCAGCGTCGCGGGCGACGTCGAGGTGACCGAGCTGGTCGACCGCAACAAGGGCGTGCACGTGATGCTGCCCAAGGCGGTGTTCACGGGGCATTGAATCCCTCTCCCTTGAGGGCTATCGGATTCACACATCCGTGGTCGCGCTTCCGATCAATCACTTAGGCTTATCCGTCATTCCCGCGAGGCGGGAATCCAAGCGGTCTAAGTGACTGATATCAGCTTCGTTCTGGATTCCCGCTTTCGCGGGAATGACGAACAAAAAGGAAATGTGTGAATGCCGTAGCCCATCGAGGGGGAGGGGGTTGGCGGATTTGCTTTGTTAAGCCTCCCTCCCTATATGCGGCTCCAGCGAAGCGTCATTGCAGCGTGAACAGGCCCTCGGCCCCGGCTCCGCTTCGTCATTTCCAAGGCTTTCCCTTTTCACGCGGGTCAGCAGAACCCGCCGCGTTCCGCGCGCCATGAAGGCTGCGCGGCCGCCGCATCTTTGTGAGTTTTCATTCCAATGTCTTTTCAAGATCTCGGGCTCTCGCAGCCCGTCCTCCAGGCGCTCGCGCTGAAGGAATATTCCACCGCGACGCCGATCCAGGAGCAGGCCATTCCGGTCCTGCTCAAGGGCCGCGACCTGCTCGGCATCGCCCAGACCGGCACCGGCAAGACCGCCGCCTTCATGCTGCCGTCGATCGACCGGCTCGCCGCCGCCAACAAGCGCCCGTTCCCGCGCAATTGCCGGATGCTGGTGCTTGCGCCGACGCGCGAGCTCGCCTCGCAGATCGCCGACAGCGCCCGCGAATATGCCCGCTTCTCGCACATGAAGATCGCCACCGTCTTCGGCGGCACCTCGCTGGCGAAGAACAGGCGCGACGTGGAGCGCGGCGTCGACATCCTCGTCGCCACGCCCGGCCGCCTGATCGACCTGGTCGAGCAGGGCGCGCTCGACCTTCGTTCGGTCTCGATCCTCGTCCTCGACGAGGGCGACCAGATGCTCGACCTCGGTTTCATCCATGCGCTGAAGCAGATCGTGAAATGGGTGCCGGCGAAGCGGCAGACCTTGTTCTTCTCGGCGACCATGCCGAAGACGATCCGCGACCTCGCCGACCGCTTCCTCACCGATCCGGTCGAGGTTGCGGTGGCGCCGGCCGCCTCGACCGCCGAGCGGGTCGAGCAATATGTGACCTTCGTCTCGCAGCCGGAGAAGCCGGCCTTGCTGACGATGATGCTGCGCGTCGGCTTCGGGTCGAAAGGCTCGATGGACCGCGTGCTGATCTTCTCGCGCACCAAGCACGGCGCCGACCGCATCGTCCGCCAGCTCGGCCAGGCGGGGATCGCCGCCGGCGCAATCCACGGCAATAAGAGCCAGCCCCAGCGCGAGAAGGCGCTCGCCGCCTTCCGTTCGGGCGGCGTGCCGATTCTCATCGCCACCGACATCGCCGCGCGCGGCATCGACGTCTCGGGCGTCAGCCACGTCGTCAATTTCGACCTGCCCAACGTGGCCGAGCAATATGTCCACCGCATCGGCCGCACCGCCCGCGCCGGCGCGGCCGGCGTCGCCATCGCGTTCTGCGCGGACGACGAGCGCGCTTACCTGCGCGACATCGAGAAATTGACCAAGCAGAAGCCGGAGATCGTGCCTTTGCCCGCCGGCTTTACCGACGAGGCGGCGCGGCTCAAGGCGGCGCGGCCGGCCGAGCCGGTCCGCGAGCGGGAGGAGCGCCCGCGCGGCCATCGGCCCCAGCAGCGCCATCGGGCGCGGCCGGCCCAGCCCACCGCCCAGCCGAGGCGCCAGCGCCAGAGGCGCCGCGCGGCGCGTTAGTCGCTCCCCGGCGCAACCCGGGGTCCAGATCTGACTCCGTACTGGACCCCGGCTTTCGCCGGGGAACACCAGACGGACCGCCCGAATTCATTTTCCGACAGCATGGGGCAGGGATAGACGGCGCGGGTGACGCGCCGGCTGCTCCTGCCTTTGCTTCTTCTCGGCACGGCTACCCCAGCACTCGCACAGCAACAGCAGGAAATCATCGTCACCGGCCGCGGTCTCGGTGCCGGGGCCGGAGAGGCGGTATACGACACGGTGGTCCTGGACCGGGACCAGCTCGCCTCTTCCGCCTCGGACCGGCTCGAGGACGTCCTCCTTTCCGTCCCCGGTTTCCAGCTTTTCCGCCGCTCCGACGCCACTTCGGCCAATCCGACCAGCCAGGGCGCGACCTTGCGCGCGCTCGGCGGCAATGCCTCGAGCCGGGCGCTCGTCCTGCTCGACGGCGTGCCGCAGACCGATCCGTTCGGCGGCTGGATCGCCTGGCCGGCTTACGACCCGCAGCGCCTCGCCTCGGTGCGCGTGGTGCGGGGCGGCGGCAGCGGCGTCTATGGGCCGGGCGCGCTCGCCGGAACGATCGCGCTTCAGAGCGCGGGGCCGGATGCGCTCGGCGGGCTCAGCGGCAGCTTCGACTATGGCAGCCGCGACAGCATCGACGCCCATGCCGGAATCGGCGAGCGGCTCGGCGGCGGCTTCTTCACCCTGACCGGCGCCTATGCGCGCGGCGACGGTTTCGTTCCGACCGTTCCCGAGCAGCAGGGCCCCGCCGACCGGCCCGCGCCCTATGCGCAGGCCAGCGTCGATCTGCGCGCGGTGGCGCCGCTTCCCGGCGGCATCGAGCTGCAGGCGAACATGCTCGCCTTTCACGACGCGCGGCAGCGGGGGACCGCCTTCAGCGCCATCCGCACCACCGGCGCCGACGGCTCGCTGCGCCTGGTCGGGCCGCGCTGGAGCCTGCTCGGCTACGTCCAGACGCGCGATTTCTATAACAGCTTCGCGAGCGTGAATGCCGCGCGTACAATCGCTACCCAGACCTCCCTCCAGTACAGCGTGCCGGCGACCGGGCTCGGCACGCGCTTCGAATGGCGGCCGGAGATCGGCCGTTCCATCGCGCTGCGGCTCGGCGGCGACTGGCGGCGGACCGAGGGGCAGACGGACGAATTGTTCGCCTTCGTGAACGGCGTGGGCACCAGGAACCGGCAGGCGGGCGGCCGCACCGATACCGAAGGCCTGTTCGCGGAAGGAAGCTGGACCGGCGGCAATCTCACCGCGACGCTCGGCGGACGGATCGACCGCTGGAGCATCGCGGACGGCTTCCTCAAGGAGCGCGTGCTCGCCACCGCCGTCCCGCTCACCGATCTCGCTTTCCCCAATCGCACCGGCTGGGAGCCGACCGGGCGGGGCGGCCTCGCCTGGCGGGTGCTGCCCGGCCTCACCCTGCGCACCGCCGCCTATCTCGGCTGGCGGCTGCCGACGCTCAACGAGCTCTACCGTCCGTTCCGGCTGGGCGCGGACGCTACCGCCAACGATCCCTTGCTCAAGCCCGAACGGATGCGGGGCGCGGAAGTCGGGCTCGAATGGCGGCCATATAAAGCGGCGCAGCTCGGCCTCACCATCTTCGACAATAGGCTCGAAGATGCGATCGCCAACGTCACTCTGGGTCACGGCCCGGGCAGCTTCCCGATCGTCGGCTTCGTCGCCGCCGGCGGCACCTTCTTCGAGCGCGAGAATATCGACGCGATCCGTTCGCGCGGCGTCGAGCTGGACGGCCGGCTGACGCTCGGCGCCTGGAGCCTCGGCGGCGGCTGGTCCTGGACCGATGCGCGGGTGCGTTCGAGCGGCCTCGCCGCCCCGCTCGACGGCCTTCGTCCCGCCCAGACGCCGCGCAGCAGCGCCGCGGCGACCCTGGCCTGGCACGGTCGTGGCGGCCTGCTCGGATCGCTCGCCGCCCGCAATGTCGGCGGCCAATATGAGGACGATCTCAACAGCCGGATCCTGCCCGGCGCCGTCACCTTCGACGCCGCCTTTCTGGTCCCGGTCGCGCGCAAGCTGGCGCTGGCGCTTCGCGGCGAGAATCTCGCGAACAAGCGCGTCTATGCGGGGATCAGCGGCACGGGCATCATTGAGCGGGCGACACCGCGCACGCTCTGGGTCGGTCTTCGCTTCGGCTTGCGGTGAGGCCGGCATTGGGTTAGGTTTCGATTCGAAACTAAAAGGGGAATTTCGATGATCGTCTACGGCTCGTCGCTGTCGCCGTTCGTACGCAAGGTGCTCGCCTTCGGGGCGGAGAAGGGGATCGAGATCGAGCTGCGGCCGACCGCCCTCGGTGCCGCCGATCCGGAATTCGAGGAAGCGAGCCCGTTCCGGAAGATGCCGGGCCTTCGCGACGGCGACTTCGCTCTCGCCGATTCCTCGGCGATCGTCCATTATCTCGAAGCGAAAGTACCAGAGCCGGCATTGATCCCCGCCGAGCCCAAGGCAAGGGGGCGGACCATCTGGTATGACGAGTTCGCCGACACGATCCTGATGAGCTGCGGCGCGAAAATCTTCTTCAACCGGCTGGTGGCGCCGCGCTTTCTCGGCCGGCCGGGCGATCTCGCTTTGGCCGACAAGGCCGAGAAGGAGGAATTGCCGCCGATCCTCGACTATCTCGAACGAATGGTGCCCGACGCCGGCGGCTTCCTGGTCGGCGACTCGCTCACCCTCGCCGATATTTCGGTCGCCAGCCCCTTCGCCAATCTCGACCATATCGACGCGCGGCCGGACCGGACGCTTTATCCGCGCACTTTGGCCTATGTGGATTCGATCCTCTCGCGCCCCAGCTTCGCCTCCTGGATCGTGCGGGAAAAAGCGTTCCTCGAAAAGAATGCGGCCTGATCGATGGCCGAGCATCTCGCAACGATCGAATGGCATTCGGACGGCCATTTCCGCGAGGGGCGCTACAGCCGCGTCCATGAGATCTCGTTCGACGGCGGCGCCCGGGTGGCGGGCTCGGCCTCGCCTGATGTCGTGCGGCCGCCGATGTCGGACCCGAAAGCCGTCGATCCCGAGGAGATGCTGGTCGCCTCGGCGGCGGCCTGCCACATGCTCTGGTTCCTCGATCTCGCCCGGCGGGCGGGGCTCGCAATCGCCTCCTATCGCGACGAGGCGCGCGGCGTGATGGGGAACCTCGACGGCCGGACCGCCATCACAAACATCGTCCTGCGGCCTCGCATCGCCTTCGAGGGGGAGCAGCCCGACGACGCAACGCTCGCCCGCCTCCACCATGAGGCGCACGAACATTGCTTCATCGCCAATTCGCTGCGGAGCGAGGTGACGGTGGAGAGCTGAGCTTCGGCGGCAGGCCGAACGATGCGGCCGCCGCCGCCGCTGGAGAGAGGAGATGCCCATGTCCCGTCTTGCTTCCGGTCTGTTCGCGATCGCCTGTTCCGCCGCTCTTGCCGCTCCCGCCATCGCGCAGCCCGATTGGCGCGCCGCCCAGCGGGTGGAGGTGAAGCTCGACAGCTTCTCCTTCACGCCGAGCAATATCCATCTGCGCGCCGGCCAGCCGGTCGTGCTCCATCTCGTCAACGTCTCCGGGGGCGGCCACGATTTCGCCGCGAAGGAATTCTTCTCCGCCGCGACGATGCGCGATCCCGGCGCGGCGCCGGGCGGACGGGTCGAGCTCGGCAAGCATGAGAGCCGCGACATCGCCCTGGTCCCGCGCGCTGGCACCTATCCGCTCAAATGCACCCATGCCTTCCACAAGATGTTCGGCATGAGCGGCGAGATCGTGGTGGATTGAACGTCTCGGTCATTCCCGCCCCTCCCCGCCTGCGCGGGAATGACGGGAAACTAGCCGAACAGCCTCGCGCGCCGCTCCAGGCTCTCGGGCGGCCAGGCTTTCCTGCTGTCATAATAAGCCTCGACCGCCAGAGCGCCCTCGGGGAGCCGCACCCAGGGCAGCTTCGAGCGCGTGTAGATGTGGATGTCGGGCGGCAGCGCGGCCGGCGCGTCGAGCGTGCCGACGCGGACGAAGCGGAGCCTGTCCTTCGCGCCGCCATAATTGCTCCAGACCGCGACGCGGCAAGCGGGGCAGCGCCACACTTGCTGCCCCATGCCGCTTTCGGACGGAATCATCACCGGCTCGGGCGCGCCGGCGAGCGTCTCGACCCGGTCGGATTCGATCAGCGCGTTGAGGGCGAAGGCGCTGCCCGTCTCGGTCTGGCAGCTCGTGCAATGGCAGCAATGAACGAACATCGGCGCTGAGGCGAGCCGATAGCGCACCGCCCCGCACGCGCAGCCGCCTTCCCGGTTATTCTCCGTCATCCTCGCCTCCGTCAGCGGCGAGCCTAATCCGGCCGGTCGCGCGGCGGAAGCCGGAACGGCGTCTCGCTCGACGGCCATCTCGCCGATGAAGATTCGGAAGATCCAGCGGGCACCGCTCCCTAACCGTCATCCCCGCGGAGGCGGGGATACAGCTTGGGCAGTGAGTCGGAAGAAGAAAAGCTGGATCCCCGCCTCCGCGGGGATGACGGGGAGTTCAGCCGTTCAGCCGGTAATCGAACCCGATCTCCGCCTTGAGCAATTTCGAGACCGGGCAATTCGCCTTGGCGCCTTTGGCGATCTCCGCGAAGCGGCTCTCCTCGACCCCAGGCACGCGCGCGTCCAGCTTGAGGTCCGAGCGCGAGATTCGGAAGCCGTCGCCTTCTGGCTCGAGCGTCACTCTCGCCTGGACCTCGAGCGTGCCGTCGGTGAGGCCCTCCTTCGCCAGCGCGAAGCTGAGCGCCATCGCGAAGCAGGAGGCATGGGCGGCGGCGATCAGCTCCTCGGGATTGGTCCCGGGCACGTCGCCGAAGCGGGTGCCGAAGCCATAGCCCTGGTCCTGGAGCACGCCCGACTGGGTCGAGACGCTGCCTTTGCCGTCCTTGCCCAGGCCTTCGTAGCGCGCTCTTGCGGTGCGGGTGACCATCTCCACCTCCCTGACGATATCGTTTTCCGAACGGGCGCGCCGCGCGAAGGTTGCATCCCGGCCAACCGCGGAAGCCGGCTCCTATTTCCCGTCTTCGAGATAGACGCGCACCTCGAAAATCCCGTGCCGGACGGTCTGCGGGTCGGCCGAATCGAACCAGGAGCCGACGAGGAAGAAGCCGCACGGATTCTGGTGGTCGGTCGGAACGGTCGGTCCGAAACCTTCGTCCCGGCCGGTGCGGCAATCCTTGGGATCGCCGTCGGAATCGACGTCGAACGCCGTCTGGCGCGTCGCGACGAGCCGGCCCGGGGCCGTGGCGGCCGCGACCGGAGGCGCGCCGTCCGGCAGCAGGTCGACGAGGATCGTCGCGCGGGTCGCGCGCTCGCTTCGGTCGTGAAGATAATATGCGGCGTTGGACCGGAAGACCCAGCAGGCCGTTTTTGCCCAATGTTCGGGGGCCGGCCCTTCCTGGTCGATTCCGCAATTCGTGACCGCGCCGTGCGACAGGGTGAGCCGTGCCGTCATTCGGGCCGGCGCAAACGGCGTCTGGTCGTTCAGCAGCCATTTGAAAATACGGTGGAACGGGGCTTCGACCGCACGGCCTTCATCGTCGTGCGGCGGGGCGAAGCGCATCTCCATCACGAGCTGACAGGTGCCTTGGTCGAGCGCATCGTAGCCGGACGAGATGGCGATCCGGCAAAGGCGCGGTACGCCGTCGCGGCCGACGATGATGTCCGCGCGCACCCTTCCTTCCTGGTCGAGCGCCTGGGCCGCTTGTGGGTAGATGCTGAAATCGGTCCAATCGGGCTGCTGCTGCACGTCGAGCTTCACGCGCGGCGGGAGCGGGTCGGGCCAGCCCGGCGGCGGCGGCGCCGGCAGACCGGCCCGCGCGGGAGGCGGCTTCCTCGGCGGCGGCACCGGCGTCGCGATCGGCGAAAGCAGCAGTGCGGCCAGCAACAGCAACGGCAAGGAAGAATCCCCTTCGCCTCATTCGAGCAGAAGCAGCGGGGCATGGCAAGGCGGGCCGCGATTGCCCGCCGTTTCGATCGCTTCCTGCAAATCGGCCATGGCCGGCATTCTCCAGGTGTCTCGTCGCGACCCCTGTTCTGCCGGCCGGCTCACAGCCCCGTCGGCGCGTGGTGCGGGAAAGGCTCCATCTGCGCCTTGAGCGCGCGCTGGAAGGCCGGGCGGGCTTCGCCGCGGGCGCGATAGGCTTTCAAAGTCGCGTGCGTGTCGAGCAGGTCGGTGTCGCGCAGGATCCTGAGCACCGTCACCATCAGCAGGTCGCCGGCGGTGAAGCTTCCTTCCAGCCACTCGCGGTCGCCGATCCGCGAGCCCAGCGCATCGAGCTTCTTCTCGACCAGCTCGCGCAACGACGGGGTGCGCAATTTCGCCCATTCCTCATTGGCGTAGAAGCTGCTGGCGAGCGCCAAATTGACGACGTGCGGCTCGATCGAGTTGAGCGCGGCGAACATCCACTGGATCGCCTTGGCCCGCGCCGCCGGCTCGGCGGGGAGGAGAATCTCCGAACGCTCGGCGAGCACCATCACGATCGCGCCCGATTCGAACAGGGTCAGCGTCTCGCCGCTTTCCTCCTGCTCCTCGTAGAGCGGCACCTGGCCGAACGGCTGCTGGCAGCGATAGGCGGGCGAGTCGCGGTCCTCCAGCCCGATCAGCCGAGTCTCATAGGGCAGGCCCAGCTCCTCCAGCACCCAGCGCACGCGCAGGTCGCGCACCAGCCCCTGCGCGAAAGGCGGAACCCAGCGGAAGGCGGTGATCTTGATCATTGCGGCTTCCTCTCGATTCGCGCTTTGTGCCCGCACGGGCGGAGGATCAAGCCTCGCTTGCGCGGCGCGGGCGGGGCGCCGCATCCTCGGTGCACGCCAAGGCGCAAAGACCATTTCTCTAAACCGTTCGGTCCGGGCTTGTCGAAGGCTCCTCCTTCCCTTCTCTGTCGCCGGATAAGCGGCGGCCGCGCCGGCTTCCGAATGAAGGAATAGGAGCTTATAACATCCAGTCTGGACTGGGGGGCGCCATGAAGAAATCTTCGATTCTCGTCTGCTTGCTGCCGCTTTCCGCGTGCAGCTCATGGCTGGAGCCGCCGCAATCGATCGGCGACGTCAATGCGGGATTCCGCTATGTCGCGATCGATCCGCTGCCGGTTTCCTTCACCAATTATAGCACGTGCACGCCCCGGACCACCGGGCAGCTTCCCGATCTGCTCGATGCGCTGCACGATCTCGCGTCCCGGGTGTCGACCCAGCAGATCGACGTCGATGCGAACGCGAAGATCCCCGTCGTCTCGGCCTCGGCCAGCGGCAACAAATATGAAGTGACCGAAGACTTCATCGCCTATGACGAGACCAACCTTCGATTCGAGGTTCCTTCCGATCTTGCGCCCGATCAGGCCGCTCCCGAAAGCCCGGTCCACCTGAGATTGCTCGCGCAGGGGGAATCGCCGAGAGACGGCAACAGGTCGATCATCGTCCCGGTCTATGTGGGCGTGGGGCTGAGGCTCACCGCCGAGGTCACGGTCCTCAAGGGGAATATCAGCATCGCCGGCCTGGGGGCGCTCGCGGCGGCGGTGAACGCCAATCGCATCCGCGGGAGCATGGTGGCGCAGTCGCTCGGGCTGACCGGACCCAAGATCGCGACGATCATTCCCCTTTCCGGAGACCTCAACGCCACCACGGTCCAGAATGCGGCGGTCGCGATCGGATCGATCAAGGCCTTGATCTACACCGACGACACCCAGAGATGGCCGCGCGTGGTCGGCATCCATTATCCGTTCGCGAAGATCAGCCCGGCGATGGTGAATGCGATCGTGTCCGCGCTGGCGGCGAAGCCGGTGCCGTGGAAGCCGTGCGACACGTCGGGCACCAGCAACTAGAGTGGTTTTCGGTCCTGACGGACGAAAAGAACGGTAAAACAAAGACTTAGAGCGCAGGCGCCGTCAGCCGATCCCGATGTCGAAATGGAGCACGTCCTCGCGCACGCCGAGCGTGGTGTAGAGCGCGATCGCGGCCTCGTCGCCGAGGTCCGCCTGCACGTAGATGACATAGGCGCCGCGCTCGGCGGCGAGCCGTTTCAGCGCCTCGATCAAGGCGGTGGCGATGCCGCGCCGCCGATGGCTCGCCGCCACGGCGAGATCGTAGATGTAGATCTCGCTGCGCGCCTGCTCGAACTTCTCGAGCAGATAAGCGGCGAGGCCTCCCACGACCCGATCGCCGTCGCGCGCGGCCAAGGCGATGAAGTCGCGCTTGGCGAGCAGGCGGCGGAGATAGGCCCGGCTCGGCCGTGCGCCGCAATAGGTTTCAGGCTCTTCGAAGGCCTGGCCGAACAGGGTGGACATCGCCTCCAACAGGGCGGCGTCGTCCGGCGACAGCATCTCGATCGTGGCCGGGGGCTGCATGCGGCCGGAATAGCGGCGGCGCGGCGGCGGGGGAATGCGGGGCCGCGGGTTTCCGGAGAAAGCCTGGGGCGGCGCCCGGCCGAAGGGCTGCCGGCACGGCAGGCGGGCCCGTCGGACGCCTCACATATTGTTGAGGTGGAGGATGTTGCCGTCCGGGTCCTTGAACCAGACCATCTTCATCGGCCCGGCGACATGGATATTCCCTTCGATCCGCAGGCCTGCCATCTCCGGATAATGTTCGAAGGCGACCCCTTTCGACTCGAGATCGGCGACGATCGCGTCGATCTCGTCGCCGCAGCCCCACACCGCGGCATTGGCGCGATTGGTGCCGGCCTGGTCGGAACGGTAGACGATCAGCCTGGTCGCCCCGGTGCGATAGGCGAGCACGCCCTGCGGCCCCTCGCCCTCGAGCTCCAGCGCGAGCGTCTCACCATAGAAACGGCGCGCCCGATCGAGGTCGCGAACCGCGACGATCGCGGACGAGGATTTGTCCTTCAGCATATCCCTCTCCTCGGCCCCGCCCGGCCGCCTCTTTAGACCTGCGCGCGATTCGGTCCAAGCGGACGCCGCTCGAGCGGCCGCCGTTTTCGCGCGGACCGGCGATGCCGCCCCGGCAAATGTCCCGGCGGCTGCGCATCGAGGGGAAGGATATGTTCGGCGCGTGACACGGCGCCGCTTCGGAATGGGGAGGCGCGGCGCCCGACCGGGGAACGCCGCGCCTCCCGTCCGGAGGGCCTCAGTCGGCGCTCTCCAGCGCGTGCTTGAGCGCGCTCGCTTTGTCGTGGCCGCGGCGGACCGAGGCATAGGCCTGGCGCACCGCCTCCATCGCGGCGGGCGACATGCGTTCGTCGGCCAGCGCCCGCTCGAACTCCTCCTTGAGATAATCCTCGCCGCGCTCGACCTCCTTGACGACGGCTTCGTCGCCGCCGCCGAACGCGACCCGCAGATCCTCGACCCGCCGGTGCAGGGTGGCGGCCGCCGAGCCGTAATCGGCCGGCGATCCGCCTTCGGCCCGGCTCGCCGCCTGGAGCAGCTCCACCGCCGCGCGCCGTTCGTGCGCCATCTCGAGGAAGAAGCTACGATAGCGCGCCGCCTCGGCCTTTTCGGCGGAATGTTCGAAGCCCTTCACGCTGTCGATCAGGGTGACGATGAGGTCGTCGAGCTTGGACGTGTCGTGCGTCTCGGACATGGGGGGTCTCCGGAAAAAGGTTGCGCGCCCAGAACGGCCGAGGGCGGCGCAAGTTTCCGGCAAAATACTGATCTGAAAGAGAAAATAGTTAACGGAAGAGTAAGGGTCGGTTCATCTGTGGACGCCCCCTTCAGCGCAAGGGGGATTTTGAGAGCTTGGCCCGTTGTCGGTTGCTGCCATCTGTCCGGCCTTTGATGCAGCGATGTGAGCTGCGGGCCTGCATGGGAGTTCGCGGATCGGATCCACATCA
>DASXCT010000030.1:0-86480 GCA_036491055.1 Allosphingosinicella sp. | reverse complement strand
GGTCTCCGCCGAGCCGTTGAAGGTGAAATCCTCGCCGACCCGGAGCTGGCTGCCGTCGACGGTCAGCGTCTGGCCGCTCGCGACATTGGCGTCGTCGGTGGTGATATTGTAGCTGTAATGGTTGCCGGCGGTGTCGCCGAGCCTTGTGTCGCTCCCCGCCATCAGGAACAGCGACTCGACATTGACCACGCCCGCCCCCAGCGTCAGCGGCACCGTCGAATAATCGCCCTGCAACGCAAGCTGGTCGTTGCCCGGCCCGCCGTCGACATTGTCCGCGGACGTCATCGCAGCGCCGAAATAGAAAAGATCGTTGCCGCCGAGGCCGTTTGCCGTGTCGTCGCCGCCCTGGTTCAGCACGAAGAAATCGGCGTGGGGCGTGCCGGTGATGACGTTGGCGCCGGAATCGCCGGCCAGCCAATCGTCGGCGGTGGCGACGCCGTTCACGGTCACCGTCACGGTGGCCGTGTTGCCGCCGACCAGCGAGTAAGTGAAGCTGTCGGTCGCGGACGTGTTGACCGCGCCGACCTCGCCGCCCGCGGGGTTGGTCAGATGGTTGAACTGGCCGTTCGGATCGTAAGTATAGGTGCCATCGGAATTGACGGTCAGCTTCGCGCCCGAGGCCAGGATGATCGTCGTTCCGACCGCAACCGCCGATCCGTTGACCTCCGCGATCTGCAGCGCCGGCCCGTCGGGGTCGTGGTCCGGGCCGGAGCCGTTGTCGGCGAACAGGCTGCCGCTCACCATTGCATTTTCGGGCGTGGCGACCGCGTCGTCCTGGGCGACCGGCGGATCGTCGACCGCGGTGACGCCGATGATCGCATCGGCGCTCGCAATGCCGCCATTGCCGTCGTCGAGGGTGAAGGCGACCGTCCTCGTCAGTTCCGACGGATTGTCGGATGCGTTGGAGAAGAGGATGTTCTCGAGCGTCAGCTCGACCGAGCAGGCGCAGGCATAAGCGTTGAAGGTGACGACCAGGGGATCGCCGTTGCTGCCGCCGGTGAAGCTGCCGACGACCACCCCCTGGTAAAGCAAATCGGAGCCCGAGATCGCGATCTGGTTCGGACCCGAGCCGAGATCGGCGATCGACAGCATGTCGTCGGTGTCGCCATTATGGGTGAAGGCGGCGGTGACGACATAGCCGCCATAATTTGCAGGCTGATCGGGATCGGCGAAGATGGCGAGCGGCGCGATCGTCAGCGGCGGATCGCCTTCGGTGAAGGCGGCGGCGGCGCCGGTGCCGGCCGCGACCGCGTCGAGATCGAGCAGAGGCGGATCGTTCTCCGGCGTGACGTTGACAAGGATCGGCTGGCCGTGCGGCGGCGCATTCTCGAACGCCTGCAGCGATCCGTAATAATTGCCGGTGACGAGATCCATGTCGCCGTCGCCGTCGAGATCGATGAAGGCCGGGGTCGCCGCATAGCCGGCGGTCGTCCCGGCGAACGGATCGGCCGCGCCGGTCAGGGCATGGAAGGTGCCGGCGTCGTTGCGGAAGGCGTGCAGCCCGCCATAATTGTCGCCGACGACCAGATCCATGTCGCCGTCCCCGTCGAGATCGACGAAGGTCGGCGCGGCCGCATAATCGACCAGGATCCCGTTGAATGGATTGGCGGCGCCGGTCAGCTCGGTGAAGACGCCATGATCGTTCTGGAAAGCGTGGAGACTGCCGTCCGCCGAGCCCACCACCAGGTCCATGTCGCCGTCGCCGTCGAGATCGACGAAGGCCGGCGCGGCCGCGGCATAGACGTGGACGTTCGCCAGCGGATTGGCGGCGCCGGTCAGCTCGGTGAAGGCGCCATGGTCGTTCTCGAACACCTGCAGCCCGCCGGAAACCCCGCCGACCACCAGGTCCATGTCGCCGTCGCCGTCGATATCGACGAAGGCCGGCCGCGCGGCATAATCGGTGACGATCCCGTCGAACGGATTGGCCGCGCCGAACACCGGCGTGAAGGCGCCATGATCGTTGATTGCGACGTTGAGGCTGCCAAAGGCATTGCCGACGACCAGATCCATGTCGCCGTCGCCGTCGAGATCGACGAAGGTCGGCGCCGAGAGGCCGTAGACGGCAAGGCCGCCGAGCGGATTGGCCGGCCCGACCAGCTCATGGAAATGCGCCGGCGCGGTGAGCGCGCCGCTGATTCCGAGATCGGCGCCGAACGAATCGGCGACGTTGACGATCAGCTCGCGGCTCGCCGTCGGCGCATCGCTGGCATCGGCATAAGTGAGGTCCTGGAGGACGGCCTGGACGCTCTCGCTGGTCGCGTCGGCGTTGAAGACGACGTTGAGATCGTGGCCGTCGCCGCCGGTGAAGGAGCCGATCAGCGTGCCTTCGTAGCTGATGTCGTTGCCGGAGACCGAGACCTGGTGCGCCCCGGTGCCGACGTCGCTTATGCCGACGCTGTCTTCGGCCAGCAGCCCGGAGACGGTCAAAGTCCCGCCGTCGAAATTGTCGTCCGCGTCGGTCAAGGTGACGGTCGGATCGAGCAATTGCGGCGCGGCATTGACGACATGCTCGGCGAAGGTGACCGAGGGATCGAGCCCGGTCATCACCGGCGGGTGGTTCTCGGCCAATGAGATGGTGGCGACGGCGCTGGCCGTCGCATTGGCGGCGCCGCTGCCGTCGTCGACCGTAAAGGTGACGTCGCGGTCGAGCAGCGACGGATTGGCGGCGCTGTTCGAATAGTCGATCGCCTCCAGCACCGCCTCGAGCGAGCAGCCGCAGGCATAAGCGTTGAAGCTGACCGTCAGCGCCGCGCCGTTGGCGCCGCCGGTGAAGCTGGCGACGTCGGTCCCTTCGAAGAAGATCTCATTGCCGGAGACGTGGATGCCGCCCGGTCCGAAGCCGGTATCCTGGATGCCGAGCTGGTCGTCGGTCGTGCCGTTGGCGGTGAAGGCGGCGGTCAAGGTATAGCCGCCATAATTGGCCGGCTGGTCGGGGTCGGACACGGTTCCGAGCGGCGCGATCTCGACCGGCGGCTGGCCTTCCGCCCAGGTGATCGCGGTGCCGGTAGCGGGCGTCGCCGGACCGTCGAGGTCGATCAGCGGCGCATCGTTGTCCGGAACGACGTTGACGACGATCGGCTGGCCGTGCGGCGGCGCGTTCTCGAACGTCTCCAGCGTGCCGTAATGACTGCCGATGACGAGGTCGATGTCGCCGTCGCCGTCGACGTCGACGAAGGCCGGCGCGGAGGAATAGCCGAAAATGATCCCGTTCAACGGATTGTCCGCGCCGGTCAAAGCATGGAAGGTGCCGCCGTCGTTGCGGAAGGCAAGCAGCTCGCCATAATTGTCGCCGACGACCAGATCCATGTCGCCGTCGCCGTCGAGGTCGACGAAGGTCGGCGTGGCGGAGCCGGGGATCTGGATCCCGTCGAACGGATTGGCGGCGCCGGTAAGCTCGGTGAAGACGCCATGATCGTTCTGGAAGGCGTGGAGGGTGCCGGAGGCGTCGCCAACCACCAGATCCATGTCGCCGTCGCCGTCGAGATCGACGAAGGCCGGCGCGGCCGAGCCGCCGACATACAGGTTCAAGAGCGGATTGGCGGCGTCGGGCAAAGCGGTGAAGACGCCATGATCGTTTCCGAAGACCCGCAGCCCGCCGGCAAAGCCGCCGACGACCAGGTCCATGTCGCCGTCGCCGTCGATATCGACGAAAGCCGGCCTGGCGAGATAATCGGTGGCGAGCCCGGCGAGCGGATTGGCCGCGCCCGACACCGGCGTGAACACACCATGGTCGTTGAGGGCGACGGCGAGATGGCCGTAGAAATCGCCGACGACGAGATCGAGATCGCCGTCGCCGTCCAGGTCGACGAAGGCCGGCGCCGAGAAGCCCTGGACGGCGAGGCCGTCGAACGGATTGGTGGGCCCGACCAGCTCGTGGAAGTGCGGCGTCGCGGCGACGGCGGCGCTGACGCCGAGATCGGCGCCGAACGAATCGGCGACGTTGACGATCAGCTCGCGGCTCGCCGTCGGCGCGTCGCTCGCATCGGCATAAGTGAGGTCCTGGAGGACGGCCTGGACGCTCTCATTGGTCGCGGCGGCGTTGAAGGAGACGTTGAGATCCTGCCCGTCGCCGCCGGTGAAGGAGCCGATCAACGTTCCTTCGTAGCTGATGTCGCTGCCGGAGACCGAAACCTGGTGCGCGCCGGTGCCGACGTCGCTTATGCCGACCGAATCCTCGGGCAGCAGGCCGGAGACGGTCAGGGTGCCGCCGTCGAAATTCCCTTCGGTGTCGGTCAGGGTGACGGTCGGGTCGAGCAATTGCGGGCCGGCATTGACGTCGTGCTCGGCGAAGGTGACGGAAGGGTCGAGCCCGGTCAGCACCGGCGGATCGTTCGCCACGACCGACACGGTGGCGACCGCGCTCGCCACCGAATTGTCGCCGAGCCCGTCGTCGACGGCGAAGGTGACGCCGCGGTCGAGCGTCGAGGGATGGGCGGCGTCGTTCGCATAAGTGATCGCTTCGACCACCGCGTCGAGCGAGCAGCCGCAGGCATTGGCGTTGAAGCTGACCGTCAGCGGCGACCCATTGTCACCGCCGGTGATGCTCGCGACGTCGGTGCCCTCGAAGAAGATCTCGCCGCCGGAGACCTGGACGCCGCCCGGCCCGGAGCCCGTGTCCAGGATGCCGAGCTGGTCGTCCGCGGTACCGTTGGCGGTGAAGGCGACGGTCAAGGTATAGCCGCCATAATCGGCGGGCTGATCGGGATCGTCGACGATGCCGTTGGGCGCGATCGCGACCGGCCCCTCGCCCTGCCCCCAGGCGAAGGCGGTGCCGGTCGCCGGGGAATCGCTCGCGTCGAGATCGATGAAGGGCGGGCTGTTGGCGGTCAGGTCGACGGTGACGTTCTGGCTGGCGTGGAGGCCGCCATCGTCGGCAATGTCGAAGAGAAGGTCGCGGCTCGCGGTCGGCGTACCGCTGGTGTCGGTATAGGCGATGTCCTCGATCAAGGCCTGAATCGCGGCCGAATCGGCGGCGGCGTTGAAGGTGACGGTCAGGGTATCCCCATTGCCGCCGTCGATGCCGCCGACGATCGTGCCGCCATAGGTCAGATCGGTGCCGGAGACGCCGATCTGCCCCGGATCGGTGCCTTGGTCCTGGACGGCGACGACGTCCTCGGGGAGCAGGCCGGAAACGGTCAGCGTGCCGCCGTTGAAATTGTCGTCCGGGTCGGAAAAGGTGACGGCGTTGTCGATGATCTGCGACGCCGCGAACACCTGGTTATCGCCGAAGGTGACGGTCGCCGCGAGGTCGCCGAGCACCGGCGGCGCATTGGCGAGATCGAACGGCGCGACCGGGGCCGACGGGACGAGGGCATCGGTCAGCAGCAACCCGTGATCCTGGAACGGGTCCGGCGCGGCCGGCGGATCGGCGAACAAAGATTGTTCGTGTCGAGCTGCAATCGCAAGCGCCCGTGCCGCCATCGGCTTCCCCCCTGGTCTTCAGGAGGGCCGAGTCGGTGCGCCCTCCTGTCACGTTAACTATCGGTAACCTGCGCGTCCTGTCGAGCCTTAGGACGGATCGATATTCAGATTGGAATTCCCTCTCCCTGGAGGGAGAGGATACGGAGCCTTAGCGGCGGCTTTGCCGCTTAGGCGGAGTTGGTGAGGGTGTCGGGCGTTGGGGATGATTCTCCAACGCCGAGCCCCCTCACCCCAGCCCTCTCCCCGCCGGGGAGAGGGGGTCTTACGCCTGTCCCCGCCGGGGAGAGGGGGTTTGGCGCGCGTGAATGTCGAACGTCCTAAGGCCCCACGCGGCGGCTTGATCCGCGGCCGAAAAGGCGGGACAGCCGGGCCATGGCCGCAACGCCCCCGCCCTCCCCGCCCCCGCCTTCGCCGCAGCATATGGTCCTGTCCTCGCTCGGCCTCGCCGCCTGGCTGAAGGAAGAGGATGTCGCGCTGGCGCTCACCACCTACCAGGCGGGCCGGCTCTTCTTCATCGGCCGCAAGCCCGACGGGAGCCTGCGCGCGCACGAAAGGCTGATCGACCATTGCCAGGGCCTGTGGACCGACGGCAGCGACCTCTGGACGAGCAGCCGGACGATCCTCTGGCGCTTCGGCAACGACCTGGCGGTGGGCGGGCGCAGCGCGCGGGGCGCGGACCGGCGCTTCGTTCCGCGCGAGGGGCGGGTCACCGGCGCGATCGACATCCACGATATCGGCGTCGGCGATACAGGGGGCGATACGGGGGGCGATACGGGGGACGGGATTGCGGGGCCGATCTTCGTCGCCACCGCTTATAATTGTCTCGCCACGATCAGCGATCGGGCGAGCTTCCGTCCGCTCTGGCGGCCGCCGTTCGTGACCGCTTTGGCGGCGGAGGATCGCTGCCATCTGAACGGCCTCGCCATTGACGGCGGCCGGCCGGCCTATGTCAGCGCAATCAGCCGCTCCGACGTCGCCGACGGCTGGCGCGAGCGGCGGCGCGACGGCGGCGTCATCGTCGACGTCGGCTCGGGGGAGATCGTCGCCTCGGGCCTTTCGATGCCGCATTCGCCGCGGCTGCGCGACGGGCGGCTGTGGGTGCTGAATTCGGGCCGGGGCGAATTGGGCGTGATCGATCCGGCGAGCGGCGCCTTCACCGCGGTCGCTTTCTGCCCGGGCTATGCGCGCGGCCTCGCCTTCGCCGGCCGTTACGCGATCGTCGGCCTCTCCCGCCCCCGCGCCAACCAGACGTTCGAGGGGCTGGAGCTGGAAGACAGGCTGAAGGAGAAGGATGCGGCCGCCCGCTGCGGCCTCCTCATCGTCGACACGGAAAGCGGCCGCACGGTCGAATGGCTGCGCTTCGAGCACACAATCCAGGAATTGTACGACGTGGCGGTGCTGCCCGGAATCGCCCAGGCCGAAGCGATCGGCTTCCGCGGCGAGGAGATCGGCAAGGCGGTGACGGCGGAGTGAGTCGCGACTCCCTCTCCCTTGACGGGATGCCGCGCGGCTAAGGCTCGTCCGGGGGACGAGCCAGCGCGGCATGGATACGGAGCCTTGGCGAACCTTCAGGTGGGCTTAAGCGGAGTTGGGTGGGGGTGACGGCGCTGGAGAAAATTCGCCGACGGTGTCACCCTCACCAACTTCGCCTAAGCGGCGGAGCCGCCAAGGCTTCATGAGCCGCCTGGTTTCGTCCCCCGGACGAAACCAGGCGGCTCATCCTCTCCCGTCCAAGGGAGAGGGGAAAAAGGGGCGCTGGATTAGCCCCTGCTCCGCCCGCACATCCGGCGCGGCGAGCCAGGGGGCGAGGGCACCGGGGACGGGATTGCGTTTGAAGGCGAGATGCGGCCGGTCGCCCGCGACGCGGTTCACGCGCGCCTCGATCGCCGCGATGATTCGGGCGTCGCTTCGATCGAAGCGAATCTAGATCGGCGCGGTCTGCCGGCGCTTGATGTGGAGATAGCCGGGATCGAAGCCGGCCGCTCGACGCAAGGCGCCGGGGTCGAGCAACGTCAGCACGCGGCCCTGAAGCTCGATCAGTCCCTCGGCGCGAAGGCGCTGCAGCGTCCGGTTGGTATGGACGGAGGTCAGGCCGGTCGCGTCCGCAAGCTCCTCCTGGGTGAGCGGCATGTCGAACCGGTCGCCGCTCGCCAATCCGACCTGCTGCATGCGAAGGTGAAGCTCGCAGAGCAGATGGGCGATGCGCGCACGGGCGTCGCGCCGGCCCAGGTTGACGACCCAGGACCGCAGGACCGCCTCGTCGACCAGGGTTCCCCACCACAGGGCCTTGGTCAGCGAATTGTGGTTCGACGTCAGCACATCCATGGCGCGGCTGGCGATGAAGGCGACTTTGCACTTGGTGAGCGCGACGATGGCGTGATCCATGTGGCCGAGGACCGCGACATGCAGGTCGCAAAAATCTCCGGGGAGCAGGAAGGCGAGGATCTGGCGCGAGCCGTCCGGAAGGCTCTTGTAGCGGGCCGCCCAGCCGTCGACGATCAGGTGAACATGCTCCGGCCTGGCATCGTCGCGGATGATATGTTGCCTGGTCCCGAACGCCCGCACGTCGCCGCAGATCGCCGCGAGCTCCACTTTCTCGTCGTCGCTCAGATCCGCGAAAATCTCGAGCCTTGCGAGCAGCGGATTGCCTCGCATGACATCCACTCCCTCGATCTTATTGATCTATGTTCGCCAACGGAACGAAGATCAACCCCGTTCGCTGCACGCCCATCGCTGCTTTCGACCCCGGCACGGCGGCGACTGCGAGTCCCTTTGCTCCCGCCATTGTGCGAGGAGCATCGCATGCCGTTGTTCAAATTCCACGTGTTCAACGACGACCAGACGATCGATCGGGAAGGCCGGGACCTTCCCGATCTCGACGCCGCCCGCGCCTACGCCATCGAATGCGCGCGGGCGATCATGGCCGAGGAGATCAAGGCGAAAGGGGACATCGACCTTCGCCACTGGATCGAGATCGAGGATCAGCAAGGCGAAATGCACGTCGTCCCGTTCGACTCGGCCGTCAGGGTCGACCGATAGCGCGAACCGCCGGCCGCGCCGGCGGCGCCCCCCGGATCATGGCTGGAACGGACGACAATTAGCGGGCTCGTCCGGCGACACGCCGCCGGGAGCGGCGAGCCAGGTGGCGAGCGCGCCGTAAGCGAGCCTGCGCCTGAAGGCGAGGTGCAGCCGGTCGTCGGCGACGCGGGTCACGCGCGCCGCGATCGGCGGCAGGCCGTCCAGGCACAGGGTCAGGGTCGCGGCGGCGGGAGCCTGGGCGAAACCGGCGACGCGGGCATTTCCCTGCGAGATCCGGATCAGGGTGACGGGCGCCGGCCCGTCGCCGTCGTCGAGCGTGGCGGGGCGGCAGGTTTCGACCGGCGGCAGCTTGGCGCGCGCCCGGCCGAAGAGGCGCCTTGCGTCGAGCAGGCGGCAAAGGTCCATCTCCGCGTCGAACCGGATGGCGACGAGCTCGCCCCCGGTCCGGACGACGCGGCCGCGCGCCTCGCCCCCGCTCTTGATGCGGAGCGACACGGCCTCGCCCGGCGCGGGCGCGAGCCGGCTTGCGACCAGCGCGCCGCCCGGCGAGATGTCCTTGACGATGCAGGGTGCGCGGCCCGCCGGCGCGCGGAGCGTGCCCGTGCGCATGATGGTGGCGACGCGGACATGAGCGCGGCGGTCGGGCGCGGGAAGGGCGGGCGCGGGCGGCGGCTCGGCGCCGTCGGCGGGCGCCGCGTCGATTGCGACGAGGACCGGCTCCCAGCGATGGCCGGGCCTGGGCTTCGGCAATTCCTTCATCGGTTCAGGCGACGCGGAGGCGGTCCACCGCGTGGCCCTGGTCGAGGATCAGGGTGGCGATGGCAGGCCGGCCGGGCGCGATCGGCGCGAGCAATTCGGTGAGGCTCGGATCCTTGCGGAGCTTGCCGGGCGACCAGGGCGTCCAGTCGGCCGGCGGCCCCTTCACCTCGCGCCAGACCACCTGGTAGCCGGCGGGTATTTCCATCCAGGCGCTGCCGCGGCGGATGAGGTCGCACTCACAGCGCGCGCATTTGGTGAAATAATAACCGCCATTCCACAACCGGCTCGGAATCGGCGCGTGGGCGTATAAACGGCAGATCATGGACATTCGCTTTCCCCGTCCATCGGAACGGGACCGCAATGAGCGAATATCCTTTATTTTCCGTTAGTCATGGCGCGCCGCTGCGGACGGCTCGCACCAGAGCTCCCTCCCGGCCAGGCGCGGCATTGAGCAATGCCCCCTTCGGCAGCGGCAAGGGCGCCCGGCCGCCACAGGCCAAGCCGGCGCTGGCCCGCCGGGCTTTCCACCGCCTAAATCCCTGTTAGAAAAGGCTTCCCGGCGTTCGCCGGGAGGGGCGAGATACGGGGGCTTGTGGACAGGTTTCATCGCTGGGGAAAGGCTGCGCGCCTGCTCGGGGCCGCGGCTCTGGCCATCTCGATGCCGGGCGCCGCGTCCGCCGCGGGCTCGGCGCGCCATATCTTCACCGCCCGGTTCATCGTCGATGCGGACGAGATACCGGACGCGCCGACCACGACCAGATCCGGCCAGGAATTGACGAACGTCGAGATCCGCCATTCGCGGGCGGTGAAGCTGGTCGATGCGGTCGATCCGGAGACCGCCCACGCCATCGGGGCGAGCGCCGATTATCCGCTCGAGGCCGGCCAGGTCCTGGTCGGGCTTTCCGGAAAGGACAATGTCTATTGCGCGCCGCTGGAGCCGCGCGGCATCGGCACCGGCGCGCCCTGCCTGGTCGACGAGGATGGCGACGGCCGCTTCGACGCGGTCTGGAAGGCGGGATCGGAGGTCTTCGATCCGGATGCCATCCTGATCAACCGCAACAACCGATTGGTGGGGGTCCATCTGTCGCCGGCCGGAAAGCTGCCGCATCCGATCGCTTATGCGAAAACCGCCTATCGCGACGGGCCGGCGGTCAACGGCCACCTCTTCTGGCGCTACCGCGACAAGGACAGGAAAGCGGACGCCCCCGGCCCGATCATCTTCTGGCTGGACGCAAGCGACGCGTCCTCGAACACCGAGGTCCATTCCCGCGTTCTGACCTTCGCCCCGGGCAAGGAAGGCGATGTCCTCGACCTCGATGGGCTCCGCCTTCACTTCCTCGGCTTCGACCGCAAGGGCGCGTTGCGCTGGGAAGCGGCCGCCGCGCCCGGGCGGGAGGTCCTGTTCGGCTTCGGCCCGGCGCCGCACATCCTCTACATACCCGTCGTCCGGTAGGCTCAGGACGAACGGCAAGGGCCGAAGGGGTCATAGGCAGCCGTCGCCTTATGCTTACCGGGAAAGGCGGTTGCCCGCCGGCCTTCAGGCTTGATGTCCCGTGCTTGCGGCGCTCGCCCGGCGCAGCCGCAACGGTGGATGGAATTCATGCTTCCCGAGGGCATCGAACTTGCCGACATCGACGCTCAAGGGGAGATCGGCTCCATTGCATTCCAACCGGGCTTCGATCTCGACCGGGCCAAGCTCGGCTTCGCAAAGGGCGTTGTTGCGGATCGTCAGGATTGCGCCCTTCACCGTAATTTCGAACGACAGAGCGAGGCCGATGCGCCCCGCCGCGACGCCGTCGACCGTCAAGGCAAGATCGGGATCGAGCGTGACCGACACCTTGTGCTCGCCGAGCGTCACGACCCCGCTCATCTCGACGCCGCGCCCCTTCGCCCCCAGGTCGATATCGGCCTGGCTGGTCCACAGGTCGGCCAGCACATCGAACAGATCGACATCCAGCGCCGCATCGAGCTTTTCGGCGACGAGGCCGCGGATCTTCGGCCAGGCGGTTCGGACCGGACCCCGTTTGAAGCCTTCGCCGAGCGACGACAGCGCCTGCGAACGGTCGCCGAGCAAATCCTTCAATGCCAGGTCGTTCATCTCATTCCCCCCGGACGATAATGCCCCTGATCGGATCGAGCGATCGTGCGCGAAGCCGGCCGGGGCCCGCGCGAACGCTTATGCTGTGCTCCACCGGGATGCCGCTTTCGACGCGCGCCCGCAGGCGGGCGCGTTCGGCGACGAGGCCGTACACAGGGGGCTTGATCCAGCCCGGCACCGCCCGTGCGAGCTTGACGAGAAGCAACAGGATCGCGAGCGCGGCGGCGCCGGCCGCGGCATAATACCAGTCCGGTGTCGCCGGTCCGCTCGAAACGAAAACGGCGACCGGCTCGCCGCACGCGTAGATCGATCCCGCGGCGGGCGACTGGTCGAGATAGTCCCCCTTCGGGCTGTCCGAGCTTCGCGGCTCCTGCGAAAGGGAAAGAGGCTGGTCGCACGCGCCGAGCACGAGCCCGGACAGGCGGTCGATCGCGGCCTGGCTGGACAATAAGCCGATCGTGATCCGCTTGTGCCTGCCCGAGGAGGAAACGGGAGGAGGCCCGACCGGCGCGGGACCGAGCGAGCGCCAGACGATCAACGTCATGTTGCACGTATAGATCGTGTCCGGCGCCGGACTCTGGCCGTCATATCCGCCGGCGGGCGTCTCGGCCGACTGCCGCCCGCGTTGCTCCACCGTCGCCGACGCCTTGCACAAGGCTTGCGACCGCTGGCGCAGCAGGCCCAGCGCCTCGGAATCGTTGAGGTCGCCCACCGCGAATTGCGGCGGGGGAACCGGGATCTTGCCGCCAATATTCTTGTCGCCGGTCGATGCGGGCTGTTGCGGGGAAGCGAGCGTGACGCTCACCACCTTGGCGCAAGTGACCCTGCTCCCGGGCGGCACGGATTGCGAGACGAACGTGTCGGCTGCCAGGTCGGACGGGGATCGCACCGTCTGCAGCGTGTATCCGGGTCCGCACAAATCCTTGCCCCGACGCTCGAAGACGAGGCGCTGTCGCGGCTGCGAAAGATCGGGGACGAGCAAGGTGCGCAGGGACTTGATCGGCCTGGCGATCGGCTTGCCTTGCGCGTCGGGCGGCACCTGCGCGCTCGCCGCGGCCGGATCCAGAAGGCACAATAAGAGGCCGGCAAGGCTCGCAAAAACGGACGGGACGGCATGCATGCGGGCAAGCCTCCATTGGTCGTTCGAGCGAGACGCGACAGACCCCGACGATCGTGGGCGAAGCGAAACCGATTGCCCCTCGCGCCGCCGCCGAGCCCGTCTCGCCCCGCCGGACACCAGCCCTTTTGGACGCGATACGCACGGACCGGGTGGAGCTTAGCCTATTTGCCGCGGAGCGACCAGATGCCGGGCGGTCCGGCACGCGCGGGTCGGCGCGTGGCTTCGATAACAGGGAATTTATCGATGGATGCCCCGCGTGGATTCGAACCACGATTGACGGATTCAGAGTCCGTAGTCTTACCATTAGACGACGGGGCAGCGCGGGCCGCGAGATAGGGCCCGGTCCGGAGCGGGTCAAGGCTGTGTGGAGCGCTTCGGCGAGCCTTCGAGCTCCGGGCGGGGTCAGACTCGGAACTGGGCCCCGGCTCTCGGCTCCGCCGAGGTTTATCCCGAGCCCTTCGACGCCGCTTAGGATGAACTCCGTCGAGGGGCCGGGGAGCAGGATAGCGCTCTATCCCAAGCCTGCTGAAGGACCCAATCCAGCACTGCGTCAGTTTGAAATCCGGTAGTGCATAGCCCCGGTCGCCTCCTATATGCTTAGTGGAAAGCAGGAGGCGATATGGCCGGCAACCAATATGCCAACCAATATGCCATCAGAGTTTATATGCCAGTGGTCGGTAGAGATGGCGAAGCCGAGCTGGCCACCAAAGCCAACCAGATCGAACTGGCTCAGGATGGCACTCTCAAAGTGACCGCCGAAAAGGCGACGCGCGTATTCAGACCGAACCTTTGGAACCGGCTTGAAGTCGAATGGCTTGCACCGCAAGAACCTTTCACGTCGGGAAAGCAGGATGCCTAAAGGCTCCAATGGACAGAAGCGCGCCCCCGAAGGTTGATCAACGGGCATAGCAAGAAGGTCGCCAATCGCGCGCACATGGTGGCGCTCTACACCATCTTCTATAATTTCGTCCGGACGCGTTCCAAGCTACGCACGTCCCCAGCGATGGCCGCCGGGCTGGTCCCCTCGTTCCTCAGCTTTGAGGACGTGCTGGCCCGCGTCGATGCGAAGCAGGCGTCGAAGGTTCGCGGCCCCTACAGGCCGCGCCGGGCGATTTCAAACTGATGCAGTGCCGGTTAAAGTTCCGGCTTCCACCGGGCGGTGGCGCCTTTCGTGCGATTTCGGCACGGCGCTCCGGCGTCATGTTCTCCGCTCGCTTCTTCCCGCCCTTGCTGCCGAGGGTAGCGGCGGCGCTACGCACCTCGTCCCGCTCGTCCTCAATCTCGCCCGTGGCGATCTTGCTGACCATGACGGCGAGGCCGATGGCGTCGGCTGGGCGCTTCTCTCCACGAGGTCCTTTAGGCATTGTGCTTCTTGAACCTCTTCTTCGCAGCGCCCAGCACGAAGCCAACCGCCGCGCCTATTGCGATGGCAATCCACACGCTGTGTACGTGGCGCATTAGGAGGCCGAAGACGGGGCCTAATGCCGCACCGACGAGGATGTAGACGTACATGCCGCCTCCTTCTTGCCGCTAGGCATATAGGAGGCGGGGCCGGATGCGATAGCGCTAAGACCAAAATTCAAACTGAGACACTACCTCCAATCCCCCTCCCTTGCCCTCCGCCCCCGGAACGATGTACCCTGAGGGCAGGTCAGGGCGGCGCCACGCCGCCTGGAAGAGAAAATAAGAGTATTTCGGTATGGCGCATGAAGCCGCGACGGCTCCGCCCCCGCCGGTACCGGGTCCGGCAGATGCGGATATCGGCCCCTTTGCCGGGCGGCGCCCTCCCCTCCGCACCTGCTACGGCGCGCTCGATCTCGGCACCAACAATTGCCGGCTGCTGATCGCCAAGCCCTGCGAGGAGGGCTTCACCGTCATCGACGCCTTCTCGCGCGTCGTCCGCCTGGGCGAGGGGCTGGCGACCAGCGGCCGGATCGCCGACGCGGCGATGGACCGCGCGGTCGCCGCGCTCGGCGTCTGCGGCGACAAGCTCCGCCGCCGCCGCGTCTCGCTCGCCCGCTCGGTCGCGACCGAGGCCTGCCGCCGCGCCGTCAACGGCCGTCATTTCGTCGAGCGGGTCAGGCACGAGACCGGGATCGCGCTCGAGATCATCTCGCCCGAGGAGGAGGCGCGGCTCGCAATGCTCGGCTGCCACCGCCTGCTCGAGCCGGGCGACGGCCCCGCGCTCATCTTCGACATCGGCGGCGGCTCGACGGAGCTGGTGCTGGTCGACGCGGACGGCGTCGGCATTCCCAAGATCAAATGCTGGTGGAGCGCGCCCTGGGGCGTGGTTTCGCTGACCGAGAGCGAGGGCCGCAACTTCAAGGACGCGCCCGAACGGCTCGCCGCCTTCGGCCGCATGAAGGAGCGGGTCCGCCACGCCTTCCGCCGCTTCTCGGAGCTGCTGCCGCCGGGGCGCGAGAATATCCGCCTGCTCGGCACCAGCGGCACGGTGACGACCCTGGCGAGCGTCCACCTCGCTCTGCCCGCTTATGACCGGCGCGCCGTCGACGGGCTGCTGATGCCGGCGGATTCGATGCGCGAGGTCAATCGCATGCTGTCGGGCATGAGCGTCGAGGAACGCTCCCGGCTCCCCTGCATCGGCGCCGACCGCGCCGACCTGGTCGTCGCCGGCTGCGCGATCCTGGAAGCGATCATGGACATCTGGCCGGCGAAGACGCTCGGCGTGGCGGATCGGGGGATCAGGGAAGGCATCCTGCGGTCACTGATGGCGCGCGACGGGTATAAATTGTGAGGGGCGGCCGCCTTGCTCCTCCCCGGGACGGGGAGGGGGACCGGCCGAAGGCTGGTGGAGGGGGTTCGGCACCTGGCACGACCCCCCCTCCACCATGCTACGCATGGTCCCCCTCCCCGTCCCGGGGAGGATTTTTCGCGTGACCCGGCTTCGCACCGCGAAGGGGCGCAAGGTGAGCTCGACCAAATGGCTCGAGCGGCAATTGGCCGATCCCTATGTGAAGCGCGCCAAAGCGGAGGGCTATCGCTCGCGCGCGGCGTACAAGTTGATCGAGCTCGACGAGCGCTTCCATTTCCTGAAAGGGTCCGAGCGGGTGGTGGATCTCGGCATCGCGCCGGGCGGCTGGTCGCAGGTGGTGCGCCAGCGCCTGCCGCGCGCGACCCTGGTCGGAATCGACCTGCTGCCGACCGACCCGATCGAGGGCGCGACCATCCTCCAGATGGATTTCATGGACGAAGACGCGCCCGGTCGGCTCAAGGAGGCGCTCGGCGGCCCGGCCGACCTCATCCTCTCCGACATGGCGGCGAACACGGTCGGCCATCCCCAGACCGACCATCTGCGCACCATGGCCCTGGTCGAGGCGGCGCTGGAATTCGCCGGCGAGATGCTGAAGCCCGGCGGCGCCTTCGTCGCCAAGGTGTTGGCCGGCGGTGCGGATGCGTCGCTCGTCGCGGAGCTCAAGCGGCGCTTTACGACCGTCAA
Organism: Allosphingosinicella sp.; assembly: GCA_036491055.1. Taxonomy (GTDB): domain Bacteria; phylum Pseudomonadota; class Alphaproteobacteria; order Sphingomonadales; family Sphingomonadaceae; genus Allosphingosinicella. The sequence continues at coordinate 70,586 of DASXCT010000030.1, read as the reverse complement.
GCACGCCAAGCCGCCCGCCAGCCGCAAGGGCTCGTCCGAATGGTATGTCGTGGCGCAGGGGTTCAAGGGGTGAGCCGAACACACCGTTCGGGCTGAGCTCCTTTCACCGTCGTCCCAGCGAAGGCTGGGACCCCGGCGGGTGAAAAGCGGCGGCGTCTTTTCTCGCTGGGGCCCCAGCCTGCGCTGGGGCGACGAAGGGGGGTTCAGCCCCGCTCCCGCGCCGCGGCAACCGCCGCTTTCAGCGCATCGTAGCCGACCGCGCCGCGCAGGATCCTGTCGCCGATCACGAACGTAGGCGTGCCGTTGGCGCTGATGGCGCGGGCGAGGTCGTAATTGCGGGCGAGCTCGGCATCCGCATCCTTGGGCGGCGCCAGGGAAGCAAGGCCCGCCGCCTGCTCGGCCGAGGCCACGCCCGAAGGGGTCGGGCGGCCGGCGGCGAACAGGGCGTCGTGGAACGGCTTGAAACGGCCGGCGGCGGCGGCGGAGAGGCTGATCCGGGCCGCGGCCTCGCTGTCCGGGCCGAGGATCGGCCAGTCGCGCCAGACGATCTTGAGCCTCGGATCCTCCCTCGCCAGCCGGTCGAGGTCCGCATTCGTCTTCCGGCAGAAGCCGCAGGCATAATCGAAGAATTCGACCAGGACGACGTCGCCATTCTTCGCCCCCGCCCAGGCGCCGCCATAAGGCCTCTCGAAATCGGCGCGGTTGGCGTCGATGACCTCCGCATATTGGCGTTCCTGGAGCTTCTGCAGCCCCTCGGCGATCACCTCGGGATGGTGGAGCAGATAGTCGCGGACCAGAGGCCCGGAGACGAGCCACATCGCCGCCGCCCCGGCCAGCGCCCCGACGAACGCCGCCGCGAGCCAGGAACGGCCGCCGCCAGCGACGGGCGGCGCCGCCGGCGGCGCGGGGTCCGCCGCCGTTGCGGGCCCGTCGCCCTCAATTGAGTTCGGAGATGTGATGCTTCTTCTCGTAATCGACCCGGTTGCGCGAGACCATGGCGATATCCTGCGCGCGCAGATAGTCGTTGGTTCCGGACTGGAGGCCGCGCATCGCAAGCTCGGCATTGGCGAGCGCGAGCTTGGCCTGGCCCTGGAGGTTGTAGCGCTCCGCCGTCGCCAGCGCCGCCCGCGGCTCGTCGCCCTGGCGGTCGTAGACGATGCCGAGCTGGTACCAGGCGAACGGGTTCGAATTGTCGCGGGCGATGGCGGAGCGAAGCACCTGTTTCGCCTCCTCCATATTTTGCGGCTTCTCGGTCGCGATCAGGGCGTCGCCGAGCAGGGAAGCGATGAGCGGCTGGTCGGGCGCGTGCGCCACCGCCTCGCGCAGCGACGCGAGCGCATCCGCCGGCTTGCCCGATTCGAGCAGGATCTGGCCCTTGAGCTCGAGATAATAAGGATCGCCCGGTTCGTCCTTCAGCAACGAATCCATCTCGGCCAGCGCCCGCTCGGGATAGGCCTGCTTGTGATAGGCATAGGCCCGGGCGTAGCGCGCCGGCTCGCTATGGTCGCTCTCGGGATAGCGGACGAGCACCTGCGGCGGATCGTAGAGATAGCCGATCAATTTCGCCTTCACCCGCTGGAAGCGCGCCTCCAATTTCGGGTCGGTCGGCTTGTTCCAGCTCGGCGAAGCCTCCAATTCCTCCTGGAGGAGCTGGATGCGGTCGCCGGTCAGCGGATGGGTATAGGCATAAGCGTCGTCCTGCGGGATCGAATAGCGATATTCCTCATTCTGCAGCTTCTTGAAGAACTGGATCATGCCGCGGCCGCTGACCCCGCCTTCCTTCAGGAACTTGGCGCCGGCCTGGTCGGCCGAGGCCTCCTGGGTGCGGCTGAAGGCGAGGAACTTGCCCATCGCCGCCTGCTGGCCCGCCGCCATGATGCCGGCGCCGGCCTCGCCCGCGCCCGCCGCCATCGCCGCCGCGCCGAGCAGCAGCGAGAGCAGCATGATCCCGGTCGCGGCTTTCTCGCCCTCGGCCATGCGGATGACGTGGCCGCCGGCGATATGGCCGAGCTCGTGGGCGACGACGCCCTGGACCTGGTTCACATTGTCGGCGGCGGCGATCAGGCCCGAATGGACGTAGACGGTCTGGCCCTCGGCGACGAAGGCGTTGATCGAGCGGTCCTGGAGGACGAGGATCTGGACATTCTCCGGGCGCAGGCCCGCGGCCAGGATCATCGGCCGTTCCATGTCGCGGAACAATTGCTCGGTCTCGGCGTCGCGCAATATCTCCTGGGCGAGCGCCGGGCGGATGCCGACCGCGAAGCTCAGGGCCAGCAGCATCAGGAAGCGGGCGAGCCAGGTGAGGCGGGAGCGGCCCGCGATCATGAGCCCTTCGCCCTGTCAAGCCGGGGCAGGCCGCGCGCGGACCGGGGCGAAGGCGGCTGCGGGAGGGGATTTCCGCAGCCGTTTGTCCTCCGCCGACTCGATCGCATCCGCAATGTGTCGGCCATGATCGCTTCTTCGCGCCGACGGCCTGAACCGGACATGAGCGGCGCGGCCCGTCAGGGTCCGAAGGTGCGCTGCCACCAGCCGCGGCGCGGCGGCCCGTCGTCTTCGCCGCCTTCGCCGGTTTCGGCGGCTTCGGCGGCTTCGGCGGCGGCCGGCGCGGCGGCCTCGTCATTGGCGGGCTCGGGCGCGGCGACGGTCGGCGCTTCCTCGGCGTCCGCGGGCTTGCGGCGGCGGGGGCGGCGCTTCTTGGGCTCGGGCTCGGCGGCTTCCGGTTCGGGGGCGGGCTCGGGTTCGGGCGCGGCCGCTTCCGGCTCCGGCTCCGGCGCGGCTTCGGCGGCGGGCGCTTCCACCTCGGCCTTGTCCGTTTCGGCCTTGCCCACCTCGGCCTTACGACGCGCGCGCGGACGGCGGCGGCCCTTGGGCCTGGCCTCCTCTTCCTCGGCGGCGGGTTCGGGCGCGGCTTCGGCGGGCGCCGCCTCGGCGGGCGATTGCTCGACCGAACCCTCCTCGGCCGAAGGCTCGGCATCGTCCCCGGCTTCCGCCGGCTCGGCACCCTCGCCTTGCTCCTCCTCGTGGTGGCGGCGGCCGCCGCGGCGGCCGCGGCGCCGGCGGCGCTTGCGGCCGGACCGATCCTCCTCGCCGGCGCGCTCGCGGCGCTCGGGCCGGGCCCGCGACTCCTCTTCTTCCGCTTCCTCCTCGTCCTCATCGCCGGTTTCGGCGAACTCGGCCTCGTCCTCTTCCTCTTCCTCCTCGGGCTCCTGGACCGGGGCCGGCGCGATGCGCGGGCGCTGGGCCGGCGGCGGACCGAAGCTCTCCACCGCCATGCGCGCGCCTTCGAAGCCGTCGTCGATCAGCACCTCGATATCGACGCCGTAGCGCTGCTCGATCTCGTCGATCTCGCCGCGCTTCCGGTTGAGGACATAGACCGCCGCCTCGCGGCCGGCACGAAGCACGATCCGGCTGCCGCGGCCGCGCGCCGCCTCCTCGTCGAGCATGCGCAGGGCCGAGAGGCCCGCGGAGGCCGCGGTGCGCATCAGGCCGGAGCCGTCGCAATGCGGGCAGGGCCGGGTCGAGGCTTCGAGCACGCCGGTGCGGAGGCGCTGGCGGCTCATCTCCATCAGCCCGAAGGAGGAGATGCGGCCGACCTGGATGCGGGCGCGGTCGTTCTTCAGCGCGTCCTTCATCGCCTTCTCGACCTTGCGGATATGGCCGCTCGATTCCATGTCGATGAAGTCGATGACGACGAGGCCGGCCATGTCGCGGAGGCGGAGCTGGCGCGCCACTTCCTGCGCGGCTTCGAGATTGGTCGCGTAGGCGGTCTGCTCGATATTGTGCTCGCGGGTCGAGCGGCCGGAATTGATGTCGATCGAGACCAGGGCCTCGGTCGGGTTGATCACCAGATAGCCGCCCGATTTCAACTGCACGACCGGCTGGTACATGGCGGCGAGCTGGTCCTCGACGCCCTGGCGCTGGAAGAGCGGCACATGGTCGGCATATTGCTTCACACGCCGGACGTGGCTCGGCATCAGCAATTTCATGAAGCTTCGCGCGGCCTTATAGCCCTCGTCGCCCTCGACGATCACTTCCTCGATGTCGCGATTGTAGATGTCGCGGATGGCGCGCTTCACCAGGTCGCTGTCGCCGTAGATGAGCGCCGGCGCCGAGCTTTTCAGCGTCCGCTCGCGGATCTCGTCCCACAAGCGGGCGAGATAGTCGAAGTCGCGCTTGATCTCGACCTTGGTGCGCGAGAGGCCGGCGGTGCGGACGATGCAGCTCATGCTCGTCGGCAGCGACAGGTCGGCCATGATCTGCTTCAGCCGCTTGCGGTCGGCGCCGTTGGAGATCTTCCGGCTGATGCCGCCGCCGTGCGAGGTGTTGGGCATCAGCACGCAATAGCGGCCGGCGAGGCTCATATAGGTGGTGAGCGCCGCGCCCTTGTTGCCGCGCTCCTCCTTGACGACCTGGACGAGCAGGACCTGGCGGCGGCGGATGACGTCCTGGATCTTGTAGCGGCGGCGCAGATTCTGGCGCTTGCGGCGGAGCACCTCGACGGCGCTTTCCTCGCTGGCGCTCTCATTCTCCTCGGCGGCGGGGGGCGGCGCTTCCTCATCCTCCTCGTCGGAGGGGGCGGAGGCGCGGCGCGCCCTGGGAGCGGGCTCGTCGCCCTCCCCGTCCTCACGGTCGCCGCCATCCTCATATTCCTCGTCGAGCTCGGCGGCGCGCAGCCGCGCTTCCTCGGCGGCATGCTCCGCTTCCTCGCGGAGCAGTGCCTCACGGTCCTCGCGCGGGATCTGGTAATAATCGGGGTGGATTTCCGAGAAGGCCAGGAAGCCGTGACGGTTGCCGCCATAATCGACGAACGCCGCCTGCAGCGACGGCTCGACCCTGGTCACCTTGGCGAGATAGATATTTCCCTTGAGCTGCTTGTGCTCGGCGGATTCGAAATCAAATTCCTCGATCCGATTGCCCTTGACCACCGCCACCCTGGTCTCTTCCTGGTGGCGCGCGTCGATCAACATGCGCATTGTCATCAAAATCACTCCACACGCGCGGCGCGGCCCCGATCGAACCGGGGAACGAGCGGCTCGCGCGCTCGAATAAGGACGGAGGCGCGGCCGGTGCGGCGCGCGCCTCCAATGTCCGGGTTGAAACGTTTGTGTTTGCCTCTGCTGCGGGGCGATGGCCGGCGGAAAGCGCCGGCCGCAAGAGACCGGACGCGGCGCCACCCGTCAGGCGGGGGCGGACCAGTCCGGACAGAGCATCACTCATGCAGCGTCAACCTTGGTGGCCGGCATGGACCGCCGGCGCGAATTCCCACGGCCTCTAGATGAGAAGGTGTATGAGAACCTTCAACACGATGCCGATATTTCCTGCTAGCATCGGCGAGGGTCAGCGGCAACCGGTTATGGGCTTGGCGGGCCGTTGCGAAGCGAAGAGACGGGGCAGCTGTCCTCCCACTTGGGAGGGGAACCGCCGGAACGGCGGTGGAGGGGGGTCGTGCCAGGTGCCGACCCCCCTCCACCAGCCTCCGGCTGGTCCCCCTCCCCGTCCCGGGGAGGATAGGTTCGCCCGCCGCATCTTTCAGAAACTCGGAGGAGGGGAAACTCGGGGACACAATACCTAATTGACGGAAGCTGAAGCGCCTAAGCGACAGCGGCTTGGGCCGGGGCCGAAGCACCACGGCAATTAAGTATTGCGTCCCCGCAACCCGGAAGGAAAGGCTAAGATTGTATGCCATCCGTAAACATAGTCACATCAACCAACCTAAAGCGCTTGGTTTACGTCTTGGTCAGCTTACTGCTTTCTTTATCTCCTGTTTGGCTGAGGCAGATAGCTATATCTGGGTATGATCCATCCGATACGATGGGAAGCGGAGGGGATGTCTTTGCGTGGCTCGCTTGGACGATGTTAGCATTTTGCATTGCAATTATATTCCAAGTAGTGTTTTTCAGGACAGCCAAGACTACGAGCAGACTCACTAAAATCATAGCAATATTGGCTTCTCTCTTGATTTGGGTTGGGGGAATGGAGTGGGTTCATCTCGTAGGAGTCTCATGATGGTCGCAAAATATGGTACAGAAAACCCGGGGGCACGATACCTATTTGATGGAAGCTGAAGCGACGGGGGGACAGAAACCGAGACCGAAGCTAAAAGCGCCACGGGAATTAAGGATTGTGTTCCCGGAAATGTGTAGGAGCATACAATGAGTATGCGGCAATTGACCGGATTTGTAGCAGGATTATTTACTGCACATAATTCGGTTATCGCACAGAACACTTGGTGTTTCAGTCAACCACTGAACACGCATGTGTCGCAGATCAAGGACATTGAGTATAATATTCCTGAACGAATTCCTCGCGATGTAGCTCATGAGCTAGAAAGTAAATCTCTTATTACAATCGGCGAATCCATTGATGGCGTCCGAGAATATTATATTAGAGCAGGAATTTTTGCCCCTGCCGGCCTGTCTCAAAGACAAGTTTATTCTATTGCGAGACGGGGAACTATAACGTTCAAATTTTACTATGACGATTTCGGTCATAACCTGCTTGACCAGTCTATGGCATTCTATGACACGCCAGCGGTCCTATACAATCTCGTGCTGAGGATAAGAACTTCAAGGCAAATTGAACGAGTATACGTGCAGTGCACTGGCGGAATTTAGCGTATCGCCTCAGGCGCGAGGAGGCCTCCGGACTCCGGTGTAGAAACAACAGCGAAAGTTTGCGACATTGGTCGGGATACCATGCTGGTTCTCATGGTCATGCCGGGTAATGACAGTATAATTTCCTGCCGCCGCATCCTTCCGCTTCCGGCCTCCGTATCTCCTCCCGCAGCGGCTGAAAGCTGCAATCCAAGGAGGAAAACCATGAAGACCCTGTTCACTCGCGCCGCGCTCGCGGCGGCGGCCGCCTGCGCGCTTGCGGCGGGCCTGCCGGCTTCGGCCGCCAATCCGACGGTCGGCGGCGCGCTTATGTATCCGACGAAGACGATCGTCCAGAATGCGGTCAATTCGAAGGACCACACGATCCTCGTCGCGGCGGTCAAGGCGGCGGGGCTGGTCGATACCTTGTCCGGCCCGGGCCCGTTCACCGTCTTCGCGCCCACCGACGCCGCCTTCGCCAGGCTGCCGGCCGGCACGGTCGACAGCCTGGTCATGCCGGAGAACAAGGATGCGCTGACCCGCATCCTCACTTATCATGTCGTTCCGGGCCGCCTCACCGCCTCCGCGATCGCCGCGCGGATCCGCGCCGGCCACGGCATGGCCACCCTCACCACTGTCCAGGGCGAGCCCCTGATGGCGAAGATGGAGGGCAAATGGCTGGTCCTCACCGACGCCAAAGGCGGCATGTCGCGCGTCACGACGAGCGATGTCATGCAGTCGAACGGGGTGATCCATGTGGTGGATACGGTGCTGATGCCCTGAGGATATGCAGATCCTCCCCTGCCTTTGCAGGGGAGGGGGACCGCCTGAAAGGCGGTGGAGGGGCCTACTGACTCGGAAAGGGCCCCTCCACCAGCCTTCGGCTGGTCCCCCTCCCCCGAAATCCGGGGGAGGATTGCTGCCCCCCGTCTTCCCGCCCGCCGAAGGATGGTGCATGATCGTTACGATGGACCAGGGGGCCGGGGAGCTTGCGCGGCTGATGGCGGCGGTGTCGGCCGGCGACGGCGGCGCGCTCTCCGATCTCTATGCGCGCACCTCGGCCAAGCTCTACGGCATCTGCCTGCGCATCCTCGGCAGCGAGGCCGAGGCGGAGGAGGCGCTGCAGGAGGCGTTCGTCGCGATCTGGCGCCGCGCGTCCAGCTTCGACCATGACAAGGCGAGCCCGATCACCTGGCTGTCCATCCTCACCCGCAACAAGGCGATCGACCGGCTCCGCGCACGCCGGCCGGCGGCCGAGACGATCGACGCCGCCCATGAGGTGGCCGACGACGGCGCCTCGGCCTTCGATCTGGTCGAGGCGGAGGAGGATCGGGCGCGGCTCGCTTATTGCCTCGGCGAGCTCGACGACCAGTCGCGCGACGCGATCCGCGCCGCCTTTTTCGACGGCCTCACCTATCAGGAACTGGCCGAGCGCGACGCGGTGCCGCTCGGCACGATGAAAAGCTGGATCCGCCGCGGCCTCCTCCGGTTGAGAGCGTGCCTGGAACGATGACCGACGAACGTCCCTCCTCCAGCGACGAACGCGATTTGCTCGCCGCCGAAGTCGCGCTCGGCCTGCTGACGGGCGCGGAGCGGGCGGGCGCGGCGGCGCTGGCGCGCTCCGATCCCGAATTCGCCCATTTGGCCGGGCGCTGGGCGGGGCGGCTGGCGCCGTTGCTCGACGAGGCGGCGCCCGTCGCGCCGCCCGCGCGGCTGTGGGCGGCGATCGAGGCGCGCATCCGGACACCGGACGCGGCGCCGTCCAACGTCGTCCTGCTGCGGCGGCGGACTGTTTTCTGGCGGGCCTATGCCGCCGCCGCGACCGCGATCGCCGCTTCCCTGGCCTTCGTGCTGGTGACGAGGCCGCCGGCGGCCCCACCCGCCCAGCCGCCCGCGGGCGCGCCGCTCGCCGCGACCCTGGCGGCGGCGGACAGCCCGGCCAGGCTCGTCGCCACCTGGGAGCCGGCGAGCCGAAGCCTGATCGTCGCCGCGGCCGCCGACATGCCGCCGCCCGCCGGCCGGTCGCACGAACTCTGGCTGATCCCCGCCGGCGGCAAGCCGCTCCCCATGGGCATGATGCCGGCGGGGCGGCCGATGCGGATGCGCGTGCCCGGGGACATGGCAATGCGCGAAGGGGCGATGCTCGCGGTGTCGGTCGAGCCGATGCAGGGCTCGCCGACCGGGCTGCCGACCGGACCGGTGATCGCCGCGGGGATGTTGAAAAGGGTCTGAATTGTCCTCCCCACTTGTGGGGAGGGGGACCGCCGGAACGGCGGTGGAGGGGGGGGTCGTGCCAGGTGCTGAGCGTCCACTCTCGTACCGGATTCCGAACCCCCTCCACCAGCCTCCGGCTGGTCCCCCTCCCCGCCCCGGGGAGGATCGCGATGGCCCTGCGCATCCGACCGCGCTGTGCCTCCGTACATCAGAGGAACAACCGGGAGGCACTCATGACGAATACCCTTCTCACCCGCCGCTTCTTCCTCGGCGCCGGCGGCACCGCCGCCGCTTCGGCCTTGCTGTTGGTCCGGACCGGTCCCGCCTCCGCGGCCACGGCGCAGTTCGAGGTGACCCACACATCCGACCAATGGCGCCATATGCTCGGCGCGCAGCGTTATGCGGTGCTGCGCGAGGCGGCGACCGAGGCGCCGGGGTCGAGCCCATTGCTGCACGAGCATCGCAGGGGTCTGTTCGCCTGCGCCGGCTGCGGGCTGGCGGTCTTCGCTTCGGAGACCAAGTTCGACAGCGGCACCGGCTGGCCGAGCTTCTGGCGCCCCCTTCCCCACGCGGTCGTCACCCGCGCCGACCGCACGCTCGGCTTCGAGCGTACCGAGGTGATCTGCCGGCGCTGCGGCGGGCATCTCGGCCACGTCTTCGACGACGGGCCGAAGCCGACCGGCCTTCGCTATTGCATGAACGGCCTGGCGTTGGTCTTCCGGCCGGGCTGATCCTCTTGCCGCGGAGCGGCTTCCATCGCTGCTATTTGTTCACGCGAAGGCGCGAAGGCGCGAAGAAAAAGGCAAGAACGAGGCTTCGCCGGGAGGGCATTGGAACCGCGGACTCTCTGCGTCTCTGCGTCTCTGCGCGAACCAAATAGGGGACTCCGAGACCGCTCCGCCGTCGTTGGTGGCGGCATCGATGCTGCTGATTGTTCGCGCAGAGACGCAGAGACGCGGAGAAGAAAAAGAGAAGAATGGTTGCGGCTTCGCCGCGAGGGCGCGGGAAGCACCGAACCCTTCGCGCCTTCGCGCCTTCGCGCGAACAAAATTACGGACTCCGGGACATGAAGGCGGCTTGGAGCGGCCCTCGTCTTCCGCCCGATTTTGCTGGACCGAAGCGCCGCTGGGGCGGCAGAACGAAAAGGTGACGCGTCTCCTCCTCGCGATAGCTCTCGCCGGCCTCGCTTTTGCCGGCTGCTCGAAGCAGGGCGGCGACAATGGGCAGGGGGTGACGATCGACCTCGCCCATGCGGCGAAGGACGACGCGCCGATGCCGCGCATCTACGGATCGCGCGATCCGGGGCGGCCTCTGGTGGTGCTCGATCCCGGCCATGGCGGCAAGGATCCGGGCGCGATCTCGCCGTTCGGGGGGCGGCAGGAGAAGGACATCACGCTCGCCGTCGCCCGCTCGATCCGCGACGTGCTCGCCGCCTCGGGCCGGGTGCGGGTGACGATGACGCGGGAGGACGACCGCTTCCTTATCCTTCGCGACCGCTATGAGATTGCGCGGCGGATGGGCGCCGCTTTGTTCGTCTCGATCCATGCCGACGCCGCGCCGCGCAACGACGGCGCCCGCGGCGCGACCGTCTATACCCTCTCCGAGGTCGCCTCGGACAAGGAGGCGGCGCAGCTCGCCGCCCAGCAGAACGGCGCCGATGCCCTAAGCGGGGCGCCGCTCAGCCAGGATGCGGGGGTCAACCGGGTGCTGATCGACCTCGCCCAGCGCGAGAGCATGAACGTCTCCACGGATTTCGCGGGCCTGCTTCGCCGCGAGGGCGCGCCTTATTTCCCGTTCCGGCCGAACTGGCACCGTTTCGCGTCCCTGATCGTGCTGAAGGCGCCCGACGTGCCCTCGATCCTGCTCGAGACCGGCTATCTCACCAACGCGACCGACGCCGCCTATATCGAATCGCCGGAAGGCCAGAAGCAGATCGCTTTGGGGGTGAAGGACGCGATCGAGACCCATTTCGCCCGCCGCCTCTATCGGATCGCCTCGCGATGATCCGCCTTCCGATCCGCCTTCACCCTCCCCGTTCAATCGGCTAGAGCGACGTCCGAATGAGTGCCGACAGTCCCACCTTCACCCGCATCACCCTCTATCGCGACGCCGGCAGCCGCTTCGGCGCCGCCGCCCGCAACGCGTGGCGGCGCTGGTGGGTCAAGGCTTTGGTCATCCTCGCGGCGAGCCCGTTCGTCCTCTATTTCCTGCTGCTGCTGATCTTCGCCCGCGGCCTGCCCTCGGCCGAATCCCTGCTCACCTACCAGCCGCCGCTCCCCTCGATCGTCCGCGACATCGACGGCCAGCCGGTGCAGACCTTCGCCCGCGAGCGGCGGGTGCAACTCAGCTATGACGAATTCCCGCCCAAATTGATCGACGCCTTCCTCTCCGCCGAGGACAAGAGCTTCTTCAGCCATCACGGCATCGACTATGGCGGGTTCGCCCAGGCGGTGTTCGACTATGTCCGCAAGGCCGGCACCGGCGAGCGCGCCCGCGGCGGCTCGACCATCACCCAGCAGGTCGCCAAGAACCTCCTCGTCGGCAACCAATATTCGGTCAGCCGCAAGATCAAGGAGGCGATCCTCGCCCGCCGGATCGAGAATGTGCTGACCAAGCAGCAGATCCTGGAGCTCTACCTCAACCAGATCTTCCTCGGCCGCAACGCCTACGGCGTCGAGGCGGCGGCGCGCGCCTATTTCGACAAGGACGTGAACCAGCTCAGCCTGCCCGAGGCCGCCTTCCTCGCCATCCTGCCCAAGGGGCCGAGCAATTACGACCCCAATGCCCATCCCGAGCGCGCGCTTGAACGGCGCAACTGGGTGCTCGGCGAGATGGCGAAGAACGGCTTCATCACCGCCGCCCAGCGCGAAGCGGCGCAGGCGGCGCCGCTCGGCACCGTCGCCACCCCGCACGACAATGTCCGCAACGTCGGCGGCTATTATATGGAGGAGGTGCGGCGCGAGCTGGTCGCCCGCTATGGCGAGGGCACGGAAAAAGGGCCGAACGGCGTCTATACCGGCGGCCTCTGGATCCGCAGCGCCTATGACGGCGACAAGCAGCAGGCGGCGGCGCAGGCCTTGCGCGACGGCCTCGTCCGCTACGACAACGGCCATGGCTGGAACGATCCGGGCCAGTCGGTCGACCTCGGCAAGAACTGGGCGCAGGCGCTTGGCGACCTCCCGATCGGCACCGGCTATTCGGACTGGCGGGCGGCGGTGGTGCTGTCGCGCGCGGGCAATGAAGCGGCGATCGGCTTTGCCGACGGCAGCCGCGGCATCCTCCCCGCTTCGCTGGCGGCGATGCCGAAGCGCGGCACCGCGACCGCGGCCTTCAACTTCCTGACGCCCGGCAAGGTGATCGTGGTCAAGAGCGCGGGCGCGGCCTGGGCGCTGAAATCGATCCCCGAGGTCGAGGGCGCGATGGTGGTCGAGGAGATAGCGAGCGGCCGCATCCTCGCCATGCAGGGCGGCTGGGATATCCGCAACGGCGCCTTCAACCGCGCCGTCCAGGCCCATCGCCAGCCCGGATCGACGTTCAAGCCGGTCGTCTATTCCGCCGCGCTCGACAACGGCATGACGCCGGCCTCGATCATCGTCGACGGGCCGTTCTGCGTCTGGCAGGGCGCGGGGCTGGGCAACAAATGCTTCCGCAACTTCTCCGGCCAGAATGCCGGGCCGCAGACGATGCGCTGGGCGGTCGAGCAGTCGCGCAACCTGATGACCGTCCGCACCGCCAACCAGATCGGCATGGACAAGGTGACCAAGCGCGCCCACGACCTCGGCGTCGGCGACTATCCCGATTATCTCTCGATCGCATTGGGCGCCGGCGAGACGACGCCGATCCGCATCACCAACGCCTTCGCGATCCTCGCCAATAGCGGGCGGGCGGTGAAGCCGGGCCTGGTCGACTATGTCGAGGACCGGAACGGGAAAGTCATCTACCGCGCCGACACGCGGCCCTGCGAAGGCTGCAACGCGCCGGACTGGGACGGCAAGCCGATGCCGCGGCCGCCGCTTCGGACCAAGCAGATCGTCGATCCGCTGACCGCTTACCAGATGGTCCATATCATGGAGGGCGTCGTCCAGCGCGGCACCGCGCAGACGCTGCGCGAGCTCGGCCGGCCGATGTTCGGCAAGACCGGCACCACCACCGGCCCGACCAACGTCTGGTTCATCGGCGGCACGCCGCAGATCGTCGCCGGCACCTATATGGGCTTCGACCAGCCGCGGCCGATGGGCGGCTATGCCCAGGGCGGAACCCTGGTCGCACCGATCTTCAAGCAATTCGCCAAGGCGGCGTTGATGAGCCTGCCGCCGGTGCCCTTCCGCCAGCCGCCGGGCATCAGGATGGTCCGGATCGACCGGCATAGCGGCCAGCAGATCTATGGCGCCTGGCCGAGCGACGATCCCAAGTCGGACGTGATCTGGGAGGCATTCAAGCCCGAGACCGAGCCGCGCCGCGCCCGCCGCGACGAGCTCGCCGCCGCCGCGCCGCCCAAGCCGCAGGCCGCGCCGCCGCCGGAGCAGCAGAGCCGCGACAGCGTTTTCTTGCAAAATCAGGGCGGAATTTACTAGGCCCGCAACGCAAGTTGCGGGCCGTGTCCCAGCGGAAGCCGGGATCCAGCTCTGAGAAAAAGTATCCGGCCTCCGCGTTTCGCTGAGGGCGGAAAGAAAGAAAACTGGACCCCGGCTCTCAGCTTTGCTGAGGTTTATCCCGAGCCCTTCGACGCCGCTCAGGATGAACTCCGTCGAGGGGCCGGGGAGCAAGAATTGAGATCCCGGCTTTCACCGGGATGACGAAAGGTACAGTTCGATGCGCGCCGAAGCGCAAGCCTTTGTCGACCAGATCCAGTCGGCGCTCGATCTTCTCCGCCGGTTCCTCGATTGGGACCGGGCCTTGGCGCGTCTCGACGAATTGAACGCGCGGGTCGAGGACCAGTCGCTGTGGAACGACCCCAAGGCCGCGCAGGAGGTGATGCGCGAGCGGCGGCGGCTCGACGAGGCGATCGGCGCCACCCGCCGGATCGAGCAGGACCTTGCCGACACGGCGGAATTGATCGAGATGGCCGAGGCCGAGGGCGACGATGCGATGGTCGACGATGCCGTCGCCTCATTGAAGGAGCTGGCCGGGCGGGCGGAGACGGACAAGGTCGCCGCCTTGCTCGCCGGCGAGGCCGACGCCAACGACACCTACATAGAGGTCAATGCGGGCGCCGGCGGCACCGAAAGCCAGGATTGGGCGGAGATGCTGCAGCGCATGTATACGCGCTGGGCCGAACGCCACGGCTACAAGGTCGAACTGGTCGACCAGCATTCGGGCGAGCAGGCGGGAATCAAGTCGGCGACCCTTCTGGTCAAGGGCGAGAATGCCTATGGCTATGCCAAGACCGAGAGCGGCGTGCACCGGCTGGTGCGGATCAGCCCCTATGATTCCAACGCCCGGCGGCACACCAGCTTCTCGAGCGTCTGGGTCTATCCGGTGGTCGACGACGATATCGACATCGAGGTCAACGAGAAGGACCTTCGCATCGACACCTATCGCTCGTCGGGCGCGGGCGGCCAGCATGTCAACACGACCGATTCGGCGGTGCGCCTCACCCATTTGCCGACGGGCATCGTCGTCGCCTGCCAGAACGAGCGCTCGCAGCACAAGAACCGCGCCCAGGCGATGAAGATGCTGAAGGCCCGCCTCTACGAAGCCGAGCTCCAGAAGCGCGAGGCCGAAGCGAGCGCGGTCAACGCCGCCAAGACCGATATCGGCTGGGGCCACCAGATCCGCTCCTACGTCCTCCAGCCCTATCAGCTCGTCAAGGATCTGCGCACCGGCGTGACCTCGCCGTCGCCCTCGGACGTGCTCGACGGCGCGCTCGATCCGTTCATGGCCGCGGCCCTGTCGCAGCGGGTCACGGGCGAGAAGGTGCAGGTCGACGATGTGGAATAGGGGCGCCTCGGTCTCCACGTCGCTAAAGTCCCTCCCCCTCGATGGGGGAGGCTGGGTGGGGGTGCGTTGCGAGACCCACTCGGCCCTGCGTCGAACCTCACCCCTCCCCAACCCCTCCCCATCGAGGGGAGGGGCTTTCAAGCGAGGCGCGATCGGTACCTCCCTCCTCGCCCTCGCTTTGCTCGCCGCGTGCAGGAAGGCGCCGCCGCCCGATCCCTTCCCGCTTCCCGACCGGCCGGTCGCGCCGATCGTCTCGGCGCGCTATTCGAACGAGGAGGAGCGCGACCGCTACAAGGAAGCGTCGACGGTGATGAAATTGGGCGACGTCGAGCCCGGAATGACCGTCGCCGACATCGGCGCCGGCGAGGGCTATTATACCGTCCGCCTCTCGCCTCTGGTCGGCAAGAAGGGCCGCGTCCTCGCCGAGGACATCGTGCCGCAGACCCGCGACAACCTCGCCCGCCGCGTCCAGCGCGAGAATCTGGAAAATGTCGCGGTGAAGCTCGGCACGCCCAACGACCCGATGCTGCCGGACAATTCGTTCGACCGCGTCTTCATGATCCACATGTATCACGAGATCCAGCGGCCCTCGGAAGTGCTCTGGCACCTGCGCTCCGACCTCCGCCCCGGCGGCCGGATCGTCGTCGTCGACGCCGACCGGCCGACCACCCAGCACGGGACGCCGCCCAAATTGCTGGTCTGCGAGTTCGGCGCATTGGGCTACGAGCTCACCCGCTTCGAGCGCCTCGCCGACAGCCAATCCTATTTCGCCCAGTTCGAGCCCAGGGGGCCGCGACCGGCGCCCCAGCAGATCAAGGTCTGCCCGGCGTAACGACGAATCCCCCTCCCTGAAAGGGAGGGGTTAGGGGTGGGTCCGCGAAGCGGCGGCTCGATGCCGCTGCTGAGCGCCCTGGCCTCAGAATCAGCATCCGCGCTCCGCGCGGACCCACCCCCTGCCCCTCCCTTCCAGGGAGGGGAGTCGGTCTTCCCAACCTTCGCCCCACCCGCCATAGTCACCTTATGCAGCCCTATCAGCAGCTCCTCCGCCGCATCCTCGACGAGGGCGTGGCCCAGCCGGACCGGACCGGGACCGGCACCCTCTCGGTCTTCGGCCACCAGATGCGGTTCGACCTCGCCGAGGGCTTCCCCTTGCTCACCACCAAGAAGCTGCACATCCGCTCGATCGTCGTCGAACTGCTCTGGTTCCTGCGCGGCGACACCAATATCGGCTGGCTGAAGGAGAACAGGGTCGGAATCTGGGACGAATGGGCCGACGAGAATGGCGATCTCGGCCCGGTCTACGGCAAGCAATGGCGCGACTGGGAAGGGCCGGACGGGCGCCATATCGACCAGATCGCCAACCTGATCGACCTCATCAACCGCGACCCCGCCTCCCGCCGCCAGATCGTCACCGCCTGGAACCCCGCCGAGATCGGCAGGATGGCGCTCGCCCCCTGCCATTGCCTGTTCCAGACCCAGGTCGCGGCCGGCCGGCTCAACCTCCAGCTTTATCAAAGGAGCGCCGACGTCTTCCTCGGCGTTCCGTTCAACATCGCCAGCTACGCCCTGCTCACCCATATGCTCGCCCAGCAGGCGGGGCTGGAGCCGGGCGTGTTCGTCTGGACCGGCGGCGACTGCCATCTCTACTCGAACCACCTCGACCAGGCCCGCCTCCAGCTTACCCGCGAGCCCCGGCCGCTGCCCCGGCTGACGATCCGCCGCCGCCCTGCGGCCATCGACCAATATGAATATGAGGATTTCGAGATCGCCGGCTACGATCCCCACCCGCATATCGCCGCGCCGGTGGCGGTGTGAGCATCGTCACCCTCGTGGTGGCGCGCGCCGCGAACGGCGCGATCGGCCGCGACAACACCCTTCCCTGGCATCTCCCCGACGACCTCAAGCGCTTCAAGGCGCTGACCATGGACACGCCGATGGTGATGGGGCGCAAGACCTTCGAAAGCCTCCCCCGCCTGCTGCCCGGCCGCCGCCATATCGTCCTCACCCGCGATCCCGACTGGCAAGCGGAGGGCGCGGAGGTGGCGCACGACGCGGCGGAGGCGCTCAAGGTCGCGAATGCGCCGCGCGTCTCGATCATCGGCGGCGCCGACATTTTCCGCCTGTTCGAGCCTGTTGCCGACCGGGTCGAGCTGACCGAGGTGCATGAAGCGATCGAGGGCGACACCATGCTGCCGCCCTTCGACCGGGCCCTGTGGAAGGAAGTAGCGCGCGAGACGCACGACGCGCGCGACGGCCGGCCGGCGTACAGCTTCGTCACCCTGGCACGTCGTTGAGGCGCGTTGCCCGGCGTTGCCACTCTGCTATGAGCGCGTCATGGAGCGGCTGGACAGCGGCTCGGCGGTTCCGGCCGGCTTGCGCGGCGGCATCGTCGCGCTCGGCAATTTCGACGGTTTTCACAAGGGCCATCAGGCGGTCGTCGGCCGCGCCCTCGCCCGCGCGCGCGCCGAGGGGCGGCCGGCGCTCGTCGCCACCTTCGATCCGCACCCGATGCGCTTCTTCCGGCCGGATTCGCCCTGGTTCCGGCTGACGACGATGGACCAGCGCGCCCGGCTGATCGCGGCTTCGGGCGTGGACGCGCTGTTCGTCTTCCATTTCGACCGGGATTTCGCCGCGCTCGGCCCCGAGGAGTTCGTCCGCCTCTGGCTGGTCGAGCATCTCGGCGCGGCCGGCGTGGTGACCGGCGAGGATTTCACCTTCGGCCGGAATCGCGGCGGCGACGTCGCCATGCTCGCCGCGTTCGGCGCGCAATACGGCTTCGCCGCGGAGACGGTGGCGCCGGTGCGGGACGGCGGCGAGACCGTCTCTTCCAGCCGCATCCGCGAAGCGCTGCACGCGGGCGATTGCGAGACGGCGACGCGGCTGCTCACCCGCCCCTTCGCGATCGAGGGCGCGGTCGAGCATGGCGACAAAAGGGGCCGCGCGATCGGCTATCCGACCGCCAACATCCCGCTCGACCGCTATTTGCGCCCGCTTTTCGGAGTCTATGCGGTGCGGGGGACGCTGGCGGACGGGCGAATGCTCGACGGCGCCGCCAATCTCGGCATCCGGCCGACCTTCGCGCCGCCCAGGGAATTGCTCGAACCCTTTTTCTTCGATTTCGACGGCGATCTGTACGGACAGGCGGTCGAGGTCGGACTCGTCTCCTATTTGCGGCCGGAGGCGAAGTTCGACAGCATCGAAGCGCTACAGGCGCAGATGGCGCTGGATTGCACGGAGGCGAAGAGGCGGCTGGCTTAAGCCTCCCGTCATTCCCGCGAAAGCGGGAATCCCGCTTGGGCACGGAGCCGGAAGAAAAGAAGCGGGATCCCCGCTTTCGCGGGGATGACGAAAGAGAAGCGGAATTCCGCCTTCCCCCTGTCCGCCAGAAATAATCCATAAAATCTGTTCACTAGACAGCATTGCCGCCCGCGCTACACTCCCCTCATGACCGTGGAGGGTGAGGGGGAGGAGGCGCCGCCGGCGCGCCGAAGGCGTGGGCCCTGGCGGCCGATCCTGATCGTGCTGGCGCTGGTCGCGGTGCCATTGAGCCTGATCAATGCGTCCTGGATGGCGGCGCGGCCGGCGGGGCGGCTGGTCGTCGTCGCGGCGGGCGGGATCGCGCAGCCGATGGCCGACGGCGCCGCGGGAGACTGCGCCGCCACCAGGATCAAGCCGCCGGGCGACAATATCTATATCGAGGACACCCTCCCCTCGCTCTACGAGGCGACGCATATGGGCGCGGACGCGGTCGCGGTACCGGTCCAGCGCACGCGCGACGGGCGCATGGTGCTGTTCGCGGACCGGACGCTCGACTGCCGCACCGACGGCCATGGCGCGATCGGCGGCCACGATCTCGCCGAGCTCAAGCGGATCGACATCGGCTATTCCTATACGCCCGACGACGGCCGCAGCTTCCCGCTGCGCGGCCACGGCGTCGGCGCGATGCCGACGGTCGAGGAGCTGTTGCGCGAGATTCCGACGATGCGGATCGTCTTCCACTTCCAGGGCCGCGATCCCGCCGACGCCGACGCGCTCGCCGCCGAATTCCGCCGCGTCGGCGCCCCGATCGACGACAAATACGTCTTTTTCGGAGACCCGGCGGTGACCGCGCACATGCACCGCCTGGCGCCCGCTTCCTGGACCTCCACCGTCCCGCCCGGCGGCGCCTGCCTCGACGATTATCGCAAGATCGGCTGGTCGGGCTTCGTCCCCGCGAGCTGCCGCGACGCGACGGTCGCGGTGCCGCTCGAGCATCGCTGGCGGCTCTGGGGCTGGCCCTACCGCTTTTTCGCCCGCATGGCCGGGGCGAACGCGCATGTCCTGATCTATCGGAGCGAGAAGGGCGGGCGGTTCTCGGGGCTCGACAGGCCCGAGCAGTACGACGAGGTGCCGGCGGATTTCCACGGCTGGCTGTGGGTGGACGATTTCTACACGATGGGCCCGGATCTGCGGCGGTAGTAACCTCCCCTCTCCCTTGAGGGGATGAGCCGCCACTAAGGTCTCGCCCGGGGGACGAGGCCAGGCGGCTCATGTTACGGAGCCTTGGCGACGAAGGAGCCAAAGCGGAGTTGGGTGAGGGTGACAGCGCCCGAGGCAATCCGCTGACGGTGTCACCCTCACCAACTACGCCTAAGCGGCAGAGCCGCTAAGGCTTCGTATCCTCTCCCCTCAAGGGAGAGGGGGGTGTCTTTGCTGGATACGGCTTCACCCTGCCTCCGACGCTGGACGCCCGCGGCCCCTCCCGCTAAGCCCCGCCTTCAATGTCCGACAGACGTGATTATCGCGACACGGTCTTCCTGCCGAAGACCGAGTTCCCAATGAAGGCAGGCCTCGCGCAGAAGGAGCCGGCGATCCTCGCCCGCTGGGCGTCGATGGACCTTTACAAGCGCCTGCGCGAGGCGCGCCGGGGGCGCGAGCGCTTCATCCTCCACGACGGCCCGCCCTACGCCAATGGCGACATCCATATGGGCCATGCGATGAACAAGATCCTGAAGGACATGGTCGTCCGCTCGCAGACCCTGCTCGGCAAGGACGCGCCTTATGTGCCCGGCTGGGACTGCCACGGCCTCCCGATCGAATGGAAGATCGAGGAGGAATATCGCAAGAAGAAGCTCGACAAGGATGCGGTGCCGCCGCGCGAATTCCGCGCCCAATGCCGCGCTTATGCCGAGAAATGGGTCGCGATCCAGGCCGGGCAGTTCCAGCGATTGGGCGTGATGGGGGAATGGGACGATCCCTATCTCACCATGAAATATGAGGCCGAGGCCAAGATCGTCGAGGAATTGCTGAAATTCGCCGAGACCGGCCAGCTCTATCGCGGCGCCAAGCCGGTCATGTGGTCGCCGGTCGAGAAGACGGCTTTGGCCGAGGCCGAGGTCGAATATGAGGAGATCGTCTCGACCCAGATCGACGTCGCGTTCGAGATCGTCGAGAGCCCGATCCCGGAGCTGGTCGGCGCGCATGCGGTAGTCTGGACGACAACGCCTTGGACGATCCCCGTCAACCAGGCGATCGCTTACGGCGACACGATCGACTACACCCTAGTCACCGACGGCAGTAGGCGCTGTTTAATTGCTACAATACTCGTGCCGGCCTTCATGGAACGTGCAGAGCGCGGCTTCACCGGCTCTCGTGCCGTCAATTTGGGCATCGAGTGGAGGCACTGCCGCGATGCGTCGGGTGCGCCATACCTAATTCGGGGGAGATCCCTCGCCGGCAGCATTGCTCGCCATCCGATGCACAAACTCGGCGGCTTCTTCGCGAGGCCCCGTCCCTTCCTGCCGGGCGATTTCGTCACGACCGATGCGGGCACCGGGCTCGTCCATATGTCGCCGGACCATGGCGAGGACGATTTCCTGCTGTGCAAGGCGAACGGCATCGACCCGGTCTTCGCGGTCACCGGCGACGGCCGCTATCGCGAGGATTGGGGCTGGCTCGGCGGCCAGGGCAGCGTCATCAACGGCAAGTTCAACGCGCCGGACGGGCCGATCTGCTCCGACCTTCGCGACGCCGGCGCCCTGCTCGCCGCCTCGGCCGACTTCCGCCATAGCTACCCGCATAGCTGGCGGTCCAAGGCCAAGATCATCTTCCGCTGCACGCCGCAATGGTTCATCCCGATGGACGGCCCTTCTCCCCTTGCGGGAGAGGAACAGGCGAGCGAAGCGAGCCAGGGTGAGGGCACCAGCGGCGACGCCAACGCGCAAGCGCCGGAATCTCCCCTCCCCTTCAGGGGAGGGGATCAAAGGGTGGGGGAGGTTGGCTCCCGCGCGGCGGCTGAGGACAGGCCCCACCCCAACCCCTCCCCTAAAGGGGAGGGGCTAAGGGGCGTCGCGCTCGCGGCGATCGAAGACACACGCTGGGTGCCGGAGCGGTCGAAGAACCGTATCCGCTCGATGGTCGAGGGCCGGCCCGACTGGGTGATCAGCCGGCAGCGGGCCTGGGGGGTGCCGATCGCGCTTTATGTGGACCGCAGGACCGGCGACTATCTGCGCGATCCCGCCGTCAACAGCCGCATCATCCACGCTTTCCACGAAGGCGGGGCCGACGCCTGGTTCGGGGCCGACCATCAGGCAATGCTCGGCAACGGCTACAATCTCGACGATTACGAGCCGGTCGGCGACATCCTCGACGTCTGGTTCGACAGCGGATCGACCCACGCCTACGTGATCGAGGCGCGCTATGGCGAGAACGTGCGCGCCGACCTCTATGTCGAGGGCTCGGACCAGCATCGCGGCTGGTTCCAATCGTCTTTGCTCGAAAGCTGCGGCACGCGCGGGCGGGCGCCGTTCGAGGCGGTGCTGACCCACGGCTTCGCGCTCGACCGCGACGGACGCAAGATGTCGAAATCGATCGGCAACACGGTCGATCCGCTGAAGGTGCTCCAGGAATCGGGCGCCGACATCCTCCGCCTCTGGGTCGCCTCGACCGACTATTTCGAGGACGTCCGGATCGGCAAGGAGGTGCTCGCCACCACCACCGACGCCTATCGCAAGTTGCGCAACACCTTCCGCTATCTGCTCGGCGCGCTCGCCGATTTCGAGGAAGCGGAGCGGGTCGGGCCGGAGGATATGCCGGAGCTGGAGCGCTGGGTGCTGCACCGGCTCGCCGAGCTGGACGCGGAGATGCGCGAGGCGGTCGAGGGCTTCGACTTCAACCGGGCGACGCGGGCGATCATGGCCTTCGCGAACGACGATCTGTCCGCCTTCTTCTTCGACATCCGCAAGGACAGCCTCTATTGCGACGCGCCGGCCTCGGCGAAGCGCCGCGCCTATCGCACCGTGCTCGACATCGTCTTCCACGCGCTGGTGCGCTGGCTCGCGCCCTTCCTCTGCTTCACGGCCGAGGAGGCGTGGGAGACGCGCTATCCGGGCCACGGCTCGGTCCATTTGCTCGAATGGCCCGAGATCGAAGCCGGATGGCGCGACGAGGCCCTGGGCGCGCGCTGGGCCCTGGTCCGCGCCTCGCGCGAGACGGTGACCGAGCGGATCGAGCCGCTGCGGCGCGAGAAAGCGATCGGCTCCTCGAACGAGGCCAGGGTGCTGATGCCGCGGGTCGAGCTCGACCTGACCGGGCTCGACGCCGGCGAATTGCAGGAAATCTACATCGTCTCCGCGGTCGAACCGTCGGACGACGAGACGATCGAGGTCGCGCGCACCGACTATCTCAAATGCGGCCGCTGCTGGCGGCATCTGCCCGAGGTTCCCGAGGAGGGCGGCCTGTGCGGCCGCTGCGAGGAGGTTGTGAATGGCTGAAGCATCAACGGGGCCGGCGGCGAGGAATGTGCTGCGCGAGAACCGGATCCTCGGCCTCGCCATCGGCCTCCTCGTCCTGATCGTCGACCAGGCGGCGAAATGGGGAGTGACCGATGTCGTCCAATTGCCCGATCGCAACCAGATCGACCTGCTGCCCTTCTTCCGGCTGAACTGGGTGCCGAACCATGGCGTCTCGATGGGCTTCCTGACCGCGGGAAGCGAGCTTCAGCGCTGGCTGCTCGTCGGGCTCACCGCCGCGATCTCGATCTTCGTCCTGGCCTGGCTGTGGCGCGAGGAGAGGCGCGACGACACGATCGCGCTCGGCCTCGTGCTCGGCGGCGCGCTCGGCAATATCCTCGATCGGGTGCGGCTCGGCTATGTCGTCGACTATCTCGACATCCATTTCGGCGAGTGGCATCCCTTTTTGGTCTTCAATCTCGGCGACGCAGCCATTACCATCGGCGTGTTGCTGCTGCTGGTCCGGGCGCTGCTGACGCGCGAACGGAAAGCCCCTCGGGAGAAAGTCTGAAATGCGTACCCTCATCGTCACCCTGGCCGCGTCCGCCGCGGCCCTCCTCCTCGCCGGCTGCAGCCACAACAAGATCGCGGGCCGCGGCCGCCCCGACGAATTCTCGGTGGTGCGCGCCCAGCCTTTGGTGATGCCGCCCGATTATGCCCTGGTGCCGCCTAAGGCGGGCGAGCCGAGCCCGCAGGCGGCCGATCCGCGCCAGGAGGCGCTCGAGGCCCTGTTCGGCGGCCCCGCCCCGCGCAGCAAGGGCGAGACGACGATGCTCGACGCCGCCGGCAACGACCATGTCGCCGACGGCGCCCGCTCGGTCGCCGGCGATCCCAACACCCAGGTCGTCGACAAGGGCGCCACCACCCAACAGATCGTCGGCGCCCCGGCAACGGCGGGCCAGCAGGCAACCGTCAGCACCCCGCAATAGTCCCCTTGTCCTCCCCGCTCCGCGGGGACTCGCTTGTCCTCCCCGCTCCGCGGGGAGGGGGACCGCGCGTAGCGCGGTGGAGGGGGGTTGGGCCAGGTGCTGAATCTGGTTCCCGTTCGCGGAGGTACGTCGGGGTTTGGGATTTTCCGGGCCCGTGCCACGCGCCGGCCCCCCTCCACCAGCCTGCGGCTGGTCCCCCTCCCCGTTCCGGGGAGGACATAAGATCAGAACCTGAAGCCCAGCGACGCGACGACCGTGGCTCCGGCGCCGTGGCGGGGGAGGTCGGTGTCGACATAATGGAGCCCGACCTCGAAATGGCGGAAGCTGTAGCGGCCGCCGACCGACCAGTTCCAATAGCTGCCCAGGGCGCCCGATTCCTGCCGCCCGGCCTCGGCGGTGAGGGTGACCGGCGTCCTCGGGATCCCCGCTTCGATTTGGCCGAACAGATAGAGCATGTCGTCGCCGCCGATCGCGCGCTGGCGCCAGGCATATTTGGCGCCGATCGTCGCCTCCACCGGTCCCAAAGTATGCGAGATCGAGGCATAAGGCTCGAAATAGCCGGTCCGCCCGTTCGCGTCGGGGAACCAATAGGCCATCACCCCCGCGTCGAGCGTCGT
Source organism: Allosphingosinicella sp. (assembly GCA_036491055.1). Taxonomy (GTDB): domain Bacteria; phylum Pseudomonadota; class Alphaproteobacteria; order Sphingomonadales; family Sphingomonadaceae; genus Allosphingosinicella. The sequence continues at coordinate 46,524 of DASXCT010000030.1, read as the reverse complement.
GCCCGGCGCGATGTTGGTGCCGTAGCCGGCATAGAGATCGGCCTCGGCGTCGCCATGGCCGGCGAAACGGCGCAGGCTGGTGGCGCGGGCGCCGGCATAGAAGCCGTCGGGCAGCGAGAGGGTGAATTGCCCCTGCACCGCCGGCGCATCGTCCGAGCGCGAGACGCCGCGATAACGATAGTCGGAGAGCAGGAAGGCGTCGCCGCTGGCGCCGAGGCCCGACGATCCGCCGGAAGGCGCCGCCGCCGCATCCTGCTGCTGGGCAAAAGCCGGCGCGGCGCCGGCGAGCAGGAGGAAGGCGATCGGCAGGCGGATCATCCGCCTTCCCTGCCGGACCCGCGCGCCGGCCGCAACAGCGGATAGGCCCGTTAGCCGTTCCTTAGCGCCGGTCCTTTAGGGGCGGCGGCATGAAGCACGAACAGGGCGCCGCTCTCGCTCCCGGGCTGGCCGATGCCGGCGCCGAGGTCGCGCAGCTCCGCCAGGTGCTGTCGCTGGTCGAGGAGGTTGCGGGCGCCGCCCCGGCCGAAAGCGATGGCGCGCTCGACCAGGCGGCGCGGATCGGCGCGGCTTATGAGCGCGCGCTGCCGATCGACCAGCGCCGGTTCGACCAATATGCCGCCGATGTAGCGCGATGGGCGGCGGCGGGGCTGGAGGCCCTGGTGCGGCTCGAGGATCAAAAGCGGCCCGGCCAGGCCGCGGCCCGGGTGTTGGCCGAGCGGCTGGCAAGGGCGCTGGGGGAATTGGAGCGGATCGTGCGGGCTTAGCCTGTCCTCCCCGCTTCGCGGGGAGGGAGACCGGCCGCAGGCTGGTGGAGGGGGGTTTGGGCCAGGTTCTGGGTCCGAGGAACCCGTGCCACGCGCTGAACCCCCTCCACCGCGCTACGCGCGGTCCCCCTCCCCGTTCCGGGGAGGATTCAAACCGGCCGGCCATTCCTTCACGCGGATGTCGCGTTGCGGGTAGGGGACGGTGATGCCGTGCTCGCGGAACAGGGCCCAGAGGCGGTTGAGGATTTCCGAGCGGACGCTGCCGACGCCGGCTTCCGGATCGCTGATCCAGACCAATATCTCATGGTTGATCGCGCTTTCGCCGAAGGCGCGGAGCCAGACGCTCGGCGGCGGGGTCTTGAGCACGCGCTTCGCCTCGGTCGCGGCCTGGATCATCAGCTTCTGCGCGGCGGGAACGTCGCAATCGTAGGCGATCCCGACCGGGATGTGGACGCGGACGTCGCGGCTCGAATAGGACCAGTTCTCGACCTCCTGGGTCATCAGATTCTCGTTCGGGATCAGATGCTCCTTGCCGTCGCGGGTCACGATCGAGACGGCGCGGACGCCGATCTTGGTTACATGGCCGAAGCTGTCGCCGACGGCGATGACGTCGCCCGGCTTTATCGAGCGGTCCATCAGGAGGATGATGCCGGCGATCAGATTGCCGAACGTCTTCTGGAGGCCGAAGCCGACCGCGAGCCCGAACGCGCCCGAGAAGACGGTGAGCGCGGTGAGATCGATCCCCATCAGATCGATGCCGATGAAGAAGGCGGTGACGACGATGACGATTCCGGAGATCTTCTGGACGAGCAATTGCTGGGTGGCATCGAGGCCGGAGGCGCGAAGCACCGACTGCTTGACGACGCGGTTGAGCAATTTCACCGCCGCGTAGAGCGCGACGACGATCACCGCGAACTCGATCAGGGTCAGCAGCGAGATGCGGTGCTTCGAGACCTGGAAGCCGATCCGGTCGAACGCGTCGAGGATCGGGTCGAGCCCGCCGACCGCGCGGGCCAGCAGCGGCACGAAGGTGGCGAGGCCGAGCAGGATCGCGACCCAGCGCGGCATGGCGAGGCTGCGCACGATCCGCCAGATGAGCAAGGAGGCGGCGGCCGCGAGCGCGATTCCAAGGACGATCGCGCCGGCTTGCCGCCAGGCGTCGATATTGAGGACGATAGCGGTCAGGATGGCGGCTATGGCGTAGCGGGTGAGGCTGCAGACGTGCGGGATCAATTCCTCGCCGCGCCCGCCCGCCTTTCTCTCCCAGAGCCCGGCGATGCGCGGCCCGACCAGCCGCCCGGCGAGAAAGGCGACGAAGAAGATCGCGACGGCCAGCGCCGCGGCGACGGCGGCGACGACCCAATCGTCATAGGTCGGCCAGGCGAGGCCGAGCCCCTGAATCGTCTCGGTCACGGCGCGCTCGCGAAGCCGCGGGCGAGGTCGGCGATCAGATCGTCGGGATCGTCGAGGCCGATATGGAGCCGAACCACCGGCCCTTCCGCCCGCCAGCTCGTGACGGTGCGGACCGGCGCCGGATCGACGGGGACGGCGAGGCTCTCATAACCGCCCCACGAATAGCCGATGCCGAACAGCTCCAGCGCGTCGATGAAGCGGCCGCGGCTTGCATCGTCGCCGCCGCGCAGCACGAACGAGAACAGGCCCGACGCGCCGCGGAAATCGCGAAGCCAATATTCGTGGCCGGGGCAATCGGGGAAAGCGGGGTGGAGCATGGCCGCGACTTCGGGCCGGCCCTTCAGCCATTGCGCGACCTTCAATGCGCTCGCCTCGTGCTGGCGAAGCCGCACCGCCATGGTGCGAAGGCCGCGCGAGCCGAGCCAGGCATCGTCGGGGCTGATGCAATGGCCGAGATCCCAGCTCGTCCGCTCGAGCCTCGCATAATAGTCCGCATTGGCGGTGACCGAGCCGAGCATGACGTCGGCATGGCCGCCGACATATTTGGTGCCGGCGAGGATCGAGAGGTCGACCCCGGCCGCGATCGCGGGGAAGAACAAAGGCGTCGCCCAGGTATTGTCGAGCAGGGTCGCGACCCCCTTCGCTCTGGCGGCGGCGCAGAGGCCGGGGACGTCCTGCACCTCCATGGTCAGCGATCCGGGGCTTTCGAGCAGGACGCCGCGCGTGCGCTCGCCGATCAAGGCGGCGAGGCCGTCGCCGTCGATCATCGGATCGAAATAGCGCGTGGAAACGCCAATGCGCTTCAGGAAGCCGTCGCAGAAGCGGCGGGTCGGGCCGTAGACATTGTCGGTGACCAGCAATTCGTCGCCCGCCGCAACGATTGTCAGGATCGCGGCGGTGAGCGCGGCGAGGCCCGAGGAATAAAGGAAGGTACCGGCCGCGCCCGGCTCGAGCTCGGTCAGCGCCTCGGCGAGCGCCCATTGGGTCGGGGTGCCCTGGAGGGCGTAATTGAACCTGCCGAGCCCCGGCTTCGCCGCGCGCAGCTCGGCGACGCTGTCGAACAATATGGTCGAGGCGCGGTGCACCGGCGGGTTGACGATGCGGCCGCGCCATTCCTTGCGGCGGCCGCCATGGACGAGCTTCGTGTCGGGCTTCTCGTCTTTCATGCGCGTCTCATGCTTTCGGGGGCCGTCGCCTTGGGCGTGGCCGGATCGGCGCCCCATTCGGACCAGCTTCCGTCGTACAATGTCACGTCGTCCTTCCCCAGCAGATGCGCGCCGAACAGCAGGATCGCGGCGGTGACTCCGGAGCCGCAGGTCGTCGCCATCGGCTTCGAAAGATCGACCCCCGCCTCGTCGAAGACCGCGCGCAGGGCCGCGCCCCGCTTCCAGCGATTGTCGTCGTCGAACAGCCGGCCTTGCGGCAGGTTGCGCGCGCCCGGCATGTGGCCCGAGGCGAGGCCCGGCCGCGGCTCCGGCTCCTCGCCGGCGAACCGGCCGGCGCCGCGCGCGTCGACGATCTCCCACCCGCTGTCGCCGATCAGGGCGAGCATCGCCTTCTTGTCGGCGACCTTTCCGGCATCCAGAAGCGCCGTGAAATGGCCGCGTCCCGGCGCCGGCGCGCCGCTTTCGACCGGCCGCCCCTCGGCCGTCCATTTCTGGAAACCGCCGTCGAGGATCGCGACCTGGCGCGCGCCGAAGCTCTTCAGCATCCACCAGCCGCGCGCGGCGCTGTGCAGCGGGCTGTTGTCGTAGACGACGATCCGCGCGCTGTCGGAAAGACCCAAAGCCTGCGCCCGGCTCGCCATCTTCGCCTCTGAGGGCAGCATGTGCGGGAACGGCGAGTCCGTATCCGCCACCTCGTCGATGTCGAGGAAGATCGCGCCCGGGATATGGGCGGCCTCATATTCGGCGCGGGCGTTACGGGCGCCTTCGGGGAGGGGGCCCGGGAGCAGGAAGGTCGCGTCGACCACGCACAAATCCGCCCCGCCCAATTGCGTTTCCAGCCATTCGGTTGAGACCAGGTCGTCCATCATCCCTCCTCAGCCCCCGGCCCGCTCGAGCAGCCCGAGCCGAGCCAGCGTGGCCAGATAATCCGCCACCTCTTCGACCGGCGCCGGCGCCACCGTGACGGCGAGCGCGTCGTGGATCTGCTGGACGCTGCGGCGGCCGTCGACCAGGTTCAGAGTCTCGTAGCCGAAGCTCGGCCCGTCGCGGTCGCTTTCGCGCGCCAGCAAGGCCGGGCGCGGCAGCCCGGCCTGCTTCAGATGATCGTCGAGCCAGCTATAGCCGAACCCGTCCATCGGCCCCTTCGGCTCGGGCTTGCGGCGGTAGACGACGGCATAAGCGGGCTTGTCGGGGACGGGCGCCGCCCCTCCCATCGACGAGAAAAGGCCCGCCCCGGGCGGAATGGCCGGATCGCCGTTGAGGCCGAAGCGCGCGAGCGAGAGCCCCTCGAACGCCTGCCATTCGCCCGCATTGCGTATCAGATCGTCTCTTTCCGCCGGCGCCGCCGCGGCGCGCCGGGTCAGGTCGGCCATCCGTTGCAGATCCTCCGACTCCATCGCCCGCTCCAGCGCCGGCATGTCGCCCTGCCCGAGATTGGCCAGGAACCAGCCCGAGGCGGCGGCGATGAAGATGGCGCGCTTCATCTTGGTGGCGTCGAGATTGGCGGGGACGTCGCGCTGGGTGTGGATGGTGCGATCGGGCCAGTCGGCGATGTAGATGACCGGCACCCGCCAGCTCCCTTCCGCCCAGATCTGGTGGTCGCTGCCTTCGGAGAAGCCACCCACTTCCGCCTGCAGCGCCCTCTTGTCGCCTTCGGGATCGACCAAAGGCCAGGCGGCCTCGCCGCTGTCGGCATAAGCCAGGCTCTGCGCATTGACCCAGCGCGCGATCGCGAAGCCGATATCGCCGACGAAGCTCGGCAGGCTCGGCGGCGAACCCTGGACGCGCAGGATCGACTTGGTCTTCTCGGTATCGCCGCCGATCATGTCGAGATGGAGGGTGGCGAGCGTCCGGCGGGCGAATTCCGGCCGACCGTTGAGCAAGGCCAATGTGCATTCGACCTCGCACGGCCAGATAAAGCGGATCGTCCGCCGGGGCTGCGGCAATTTGCCGTCGGCGATCAGCCGCTCGAGGCTGCGCGCCACTTCGAGGATGCCGGCGCAGCCGCTGGCATTGTCGTTGGCGCCCGGCGAGGGATGGTCGAGATGGCAGGAAAAGACGATCTCGTGCGCGCGGTCGCGGCCGGGGATCACCGCCGTCGGGATCAGATAGAAACCCGGCGTCCGCCCCGCCTCGACCCGGGCGCGAAGCCGCACCGTCTCGCCGGCGGCGAGCCGCGCCTGCCAGGCATGGGCGCGGGCCGGCGAGACCATGAAGGCGAAGGCCGGATCCGCCCAGGTGTCGAGATGGCCCCAGCGGATCAGATTCTGGTCCTCGCCCCACCAGGCCTGCTTCTGGTTCTGCGCCCAGGAAATAAGCCCCGCAGCGCCGTGGACGGTGACCGCGAGATGCGCCGCCGCGCCCGGCTGGGCGGAGACCAGGACGAGCTTCCCGCTTACGTCCTTGCCGGCATAATCGCTTTCGGACGTGCCGGCGCCGACGTCGACCAGCGCACCCTCGGCGCGGCCGCCGACGCTGTCCTGGGCGAGGCCGATCGGCTGGCCGGCCCAGGAGGCGATGCGCTCGGCATCGGCCCAATGGCCGCCGTCCTCTCTCTCCTCCCACAATTCGGCGAACGAGGCGTTCCAGGCCGGGCGCGAGCGCTGGGTGCCGTAATAGACATGGCCGTCCGCCGGCAGCGACAGGATCTCGACCTCCTTCAGCCCATCGGCGACGAGCCGGTCGCGGATCAATTCCGCGGCGGCGCGATAGCCTTCGGAGCCGCGCATCCGGTGGTGGAGCGAGATCGCCTCGACCGTCCGCTTCGCCGCCGAGCCGGAAATTTCGTTGGCGATCGCGGCGGCCTCGGCGGGTTTCAGCAGAGGCGGCGATTCCTGCGCCGCGGCCGGCGCGGCGGCGAGCAGCAGGAATGCCGAAATCCAGGCAGCGCGCATCTCTCTCCGCCCGAAGCAGGAAGGAAGGCTCTTCCTTGTCGTTCCGGCGCCATCCTGTCCAGTCGCGGCGGCTGGGGGAGGACCGCAGGGGCCATCCGATCGACATGGCCGAAATGCTGCTGACCGACCCTGCGCGACCATGTCGGCCACCGCGACCGCATTCTCGCGGAACCGGGTGTGGAGTGAGGCGGGAAGCGAAGAGAAAAAAGCCCTCTCCCTTTGACGGGAGAGGGATACGAAGCCTTGGCGACGAAGGAGCTTAGGCGGAGTTGGGTGAGGGTGACAGCGGCGGAGAATAGTTACGAACGGTGTCACCCTCACCAACTTCGCCTAAGCGGCAGAGCCGCTAAGGCTCTGTATCCTCTCCCGTCTAAGGGAGAGGATTTTATCGATCACCCGAACGTGAACGAAAACGCCTGCGCCCCAGGATCGAGGAAGAGGATCTCGAACGTCCGGTCCCGGATCGCGCCCTGCTGGCGGATGAGCTGGTAGAGGCGCTCGCCGGAAACGCGCCCTTCGCCCGCCGCGTTCACGTCGCTCCCCGCCGCCGCGCCGGGCGCCTTGCCGTCGATCGTTACCCGGAAGCGCACCGGCTTGCCGCCGACGCTGCCGAGGACGAGGTGGAGGTCGCGCGCGTGGAAGCGGAAGGCGATGCGGCCGCCCGGCGCCTGCGTGACCGCGACCTGCGGCCCATCCTTCCAGCGGCCGGCGAGCGACCATGAATTGAGCGCCAGCGGCGCCGGCGCATAATCCTTCACTTCATCGTGCAGCAGCCCGCCCGGCGAGACGAAACGATCGGCCCGGGCATAGCCCAGATAGGTTTCGGGCGAGCCGAGCTCCCCCATCGCCGCCGCCGCCTCGGCGCCCTGCCCTTTCACCTGCGTCATCGGCGTTCCGGCGGGCGGATGGCCGGCCTCGGTCAGGAGCTGGCGGATGATCCGTTCCGACACGCCGTAATCGCCCTCGCCATAATGGTGGGCGCGGATGCGGCCCTGGGCATCGATGAAATAATGGGCGGGCCAATAATTGTTCCGGAAGGCGCGCCACAGATTGTAGCCGTCGTCGAGCGCGACCGGATAATGGATGCCGAGATCGGCCACCGCCTTGCGGACGTTGGCGGGCTCGCGCTCGAAGGCGAATTCGGGGGCGTGGATGCCGATGACGACCAGCCCGTCCTTGCGGTAACGTTCGTCCCACGCCTTCACATAAGGGATGGAGCGCAGGCAGTTGATGCAGGAATAGGTCCAGAAATCGACCACCACGACCTTGCCGCGCAGCGCCGCGCGGGTGAGCGGCGGCGAGTTGATCCACTCGGTCGCGCCGGCCAGCTCGGGCATCCGGCCTTCGACGGGAAAAGCGAGCTTGCCGTTCCTTTCGGCGAGCGCACCGCTGCCGCCGGGCTCCGGCATCTTCATGCCGAGGCGGCGGGCGAGGCCCTGCTCAAAGGCGAAGGTGCGCGCGGTCGAGAGACGGGCGAGGACATTGGTGTCGAGGCCGAGCCCGATCGCGACGACGCCGGCCAGGACCAGCACGCCGAGCATTTTGCGCACCCACTCGCCGGCGCCGATCGAGCGCTTCATCGCCTTGAACACCCGGCCGCCGACGAGCAAAGCCAGCGCAAGCGAGGTCGCCGCGCCGAGCGCATAGGCGAGGAGCAGGATGGTGGTGCCGATGCTTGCGCCCTGGAGCGCGGCGCCGGTCAGGATCAGGCCGAGGATCGGCCCCGCGCAGGGCGCCCAGAGCAGGCCGGTCGCGATTCCGATCAGGAAGGAAGGCCCGATCCGCTCGCGCCCGCCCGCTTCGGCTTCGTCGGCCGATTGCGAAAGCCGTGCCCCAAGCGCGACCAGAGGCCGGGTCAGCCGCTCCGACAGCGCCGGGAAGATCAGGGTCAGCCCGAGCAGGCCGAGCACCACGAGCGCCACCCAGCGCCCCGCCTGGTTCGCCCGCACCGCCCAGCCGCCGCCGACTGCGGCCAGAGTCGCGACCAAGGCAAAGGTCAGCGCCATGCCGAGCAGCAAAGGCAGCCCGCTCCTCAGGAACGACCGGTTCGCCCGCGCGAACACGAAGGGCAGGACCGGCAGGATGCACGGGCTCAAAATGGTGAGGATGCCGCCCAGATAGGCGAGAATGAAAAGCAGCATATCGGTCTCCCGCCCCCGGGTTGTGACTCCTATACGGACTGGATGCGGCGGCGGATGCAGGAATTTATCAGGCGGGGGCAGTCGGACCGTCGCGGTCCCTCCACTCGCACATTCCCCCTCCCCTCGATGGGCAGGGGAATTGCATATGGAACCGGGCGACCCTTTCCGTTCGTCCTGAGCCTGTCGAAGGACTTTATTTCTTTCTGCCGCAGAGAAGGGGTGGGCTTCGACAGGCTCAGCCCGAACGGCTGGAGGGCTGTCGGAAAGCGCATATGCGATAGCCCTGCCTCGACGGGGAAGGGACTTGGGGCGGTTTGCGATCAGACGGAAACGTCAGCCTCTCTCCTTCAGGGGAGGGGTTGGGGTGGGGCTTGTCGGCCCCGCTCTGGACGGGAGAACATTCCCCACCCCCGTCCCCTCCCCTGAAGGAGAGGGGCGAATCGGCGTGATCGCAATCGGCTCCAGGCCGAGCGCGTCCCCAACTCCGCGTTGCACCACCACACCCCCACCCCTTCCCGCGCTCCGCCTCATCGCCTAGATGGCGCCCCATGGATCTCACCCATCTCGGCCGCCCCAGCGCGCTCCCCGCTTCGCCGGAGGAGGCGGTGCTCGATTACGTCCCGAACCCGCGGCCCGGCCGACCCTATCTCGTCCGCTTCACCGCGCCCGAATTCACCTCGCTCTGCCCGGTGACGGGGCAGCCGGATTTCGCCCATCTCGTCATCGACTATGCGCCGGGCGCGACGATCGTCGAATCCAAGTCGCTGAAATTGTTCCTCGGCGCCTTCCGCAACCATGCGGGCTTCCACGAGGATGTGACCGTCGGCATCGCCGAGCGGCTGGCCCTGGAGATGGAGCCGCTCTGGCTGCGCATCGGCGGCTATTGGTATCCGCGCGGCGGCATTCCGATCGACGTCTTCTGGCAATCGGGCCCGCCGCCCAAGGGCCTGTGGCTGCCCGACCAGGGCGTGCCCGCCTATCGCGGGCGCGGCTGAGTTGAAGGTCGCGATCTTCGGCGCGGGGTCGGTCGGCTGCTTCGTCGGCGGGGCGTGGCAGGCGGCGGGACTGGAAATATCCTATATCGGCCGCGAACGGATCGGCGCCGACATCGCCGAGCATGGCCTCATTCTCACCGACGGCGCCGGCTGGCGGACCCGCCTGCCGCCCGGCGAGGTCGATTTCTCGACGCAGCCGGCGGCGCTGAAGGCGGCGGAAATCATCCTCCTCACCGTCAAGAGCAACGACACCGCGGCCGCGGCGGAGGAGATCGCCCGCCACGCGAAGAAGGGCGCGACGATCCTCAGCTTCCAGAACGGCGTCTCCAACGCCGAGACCCTGCGCGGCGCGCTCGGCAAGAAATTCGCGGTGGCGCAGGGGATGGTGCCGTTCAACATCGCCTATCTCGGCCACGGCCGCTTCCACAAGGGCGTTGCCGGCGAGCTGGTGGCGGAGGACCTGCCGGTCACCCGCGCGCTCGCCGAATGGATCGGCGACGGCGGCCCCGCGACGCTCAAGCTGGCGAACGACATGCCGAACGTCGCCTGGGGCAAGCTGCTGATCAACCTCAACAATGCCGTCAACGCCCTCTCCGGCCGAACCCTGCTCGAGCAGCTTCGCGAGCGCAATTATCGCCGCGTCGTCGCCGCCTCGATCGTCGAGGCGCTCGAAATGCTGGAGGCGGCGGGGATCGAGCCGGCCAAGATCGGCCCGGTCCCGCCAAAGCTGCTGCCCCACGTCATCGGCGCCCCCAACGCGATCTTCGCCTTGTTCCTCAAGGCCCAGAAGATCGACGCCAACGCCCGCTCCTCCATGGCCGACGACCTCGCCGCCGCCCGCCCGACCGAGATCGACTATCTGAACGGCGAAGTGGTCAAGCTGGGCAAGAAGCTGGGCCGCCCCACCCCGGTCAACAGCGCGATCGTCAACCTCATCCGCCAGCGCGAAGCCGGCGTCGAGCACCTCTGGACCCCCGCCGAGCTGCGCGCCCGCATCCAGCAGGGCAGCAAGGTGGCGCCGATCTTCGGCTATTGAGCCTGGCTCCGGCTTTTCCGTAAACCGTCTTTGGGTCCCGGCGGCTGTATTCGGTTCGCAAAGGCGCCAAGGCGCGAAGGGTCCGTGGTTCCCGCGCCCTCGCGGCAAAGCCGCAATCATTCTTCTCTTTCTTCTCTGCGTCTCTGCGTCTCTGCGCGAACAATCTGCAGCATCGATGCCGCCACCGATGACGGCGTAGCGGTCTCAGAGTCCCTATTGGTTCGCGCAGAGACGCAGAGACGCAGAGAATCCGCGGTTCCAATGCCCTTCCGGCGAAGCCGCTTCCTTTTTCTTCTTCGCGCCTTCGCGTGAAAACAAATCAGCGATGGAGGCCGCTCCGCGGCAAGGGGCATCGCATGAGAGCCCCCTCCGCTGTCGATCCGTCGCCCGATTTGACAAGAAGCAGGCCGCGCGCAAGGAGCCGGCGCATAAGAAAAAGCCTATGGGAGGATCATCGAAATGCGCCTTCGCGCCGCCTGCTCGCTGCTTGCCCTTGCCGCAACCCTTCCCGTCGCTGCCGGCGCCGCGCCGGCGCGGCATCGGGGGGTGCATCGCGCGCCTGCCGCCGCTTCGGAGCCGGTGCTGCCGCCGCTCGACCGGCGCGACATTCCGACCCAGCTCCCGAAGACGGTGCGGCCCGCTCAATATGCGCTGAACATCCGGCCGGATGCCGCGAAGCTCGCTTTTGCCGGCACCGCGACGATCGACGTCGACGTGCTGCAGCCGGTGCGCGACATCGTTTTGAACGCCGTCGACATGGAGTTCGGCAAGGTGACGCTCGCGCCGCTGCCCGGCGGCGCGCATCCGATGGCGGCGAGCAATATCCATATGGACGCGGCGGCGCAGATTGCGACCATGAGCTTCCCGTCGGTGATCCGCCCCGGCCGTTATCGTCTCGTCATCGATTATCGCGGCAGGATCTACCAGCAGGCGGCCGGCTTCTTCGCGCTCGATTATGACAGCGCGTCGGGCCGCAAGCGCGCGCTCTTCACCCAGTTCGAGGCGCCGGACGCGCGCCGCTTCTTCCCCGGCTGGGACGAGCCGCGCTTCCGCACACCCTACACGCTCACCGTCACCGTCCCGGCCGGCGACAGCGTCGTCGGCAACATGCCCGCGGCAAGCGTCAAGCCGCGGCCGGGCGGGCTCAAGACGGTCACTTTCATGACCACGCCTTCCATGTCCTCCTATCTCCTCTTCTTCGCGACGGGGGATTTCGACCGCATCACCACCCGCGCCGCCGGCACCGAGATCGGCGTCGTCACCCGCCGCGGAAACGGCGAGCAGGGCCGCTGGGCGCTCGCCAGCGCCGCCAGCATCCTCCCCTTCTACAACCATTATTTCGGGACGCCCTTCCCGCTCCCCAAGCTCGACAATGTCGCCGGCCCGGGCAGCAGCCAGTTCTTCGGCGCGATGGAGAATTGGGGGGCGATCTTCACCTTCGAGAACGTCCTCCTGCTCGATCCCGCCATAACCAGCGAGGCGAGCCGCCAGCGCATCTTCGGCGTCGCCGCGCACGAAATGGCGCATCAATGGTTCGGCGACCTCGTCACCATGGCCTGGTGGGACGATATCTGGCTGAACGAGGGCTTCGCCTCGTGGATGGCGACCAAGTCGACCGCCGCGCTCCACCCCGAATGGGAACCCGAGCTCGGCCTGGTCGACAGCCGCGAGGCGGCGATGCGACTCGATTCGGTCGCGACCACCCACCCGGTCGTCCAGCACATCACCACCGTCGACCAGATGAGCCAGGCCTTCGACACGATCACCTACCAGAAAGGCGAGGCGGTGATCACGATGCTGGAGGATTATGTCGGCTCGGAAACGTGGCGGCGCGGCATCCAGGCTTACATTCGCGCCCACCGCCTCTCCAACGCGCAGAGCGACGATCTCTGGGCGGCGATCGAGGCCGCGGCGCACAAGCCGGTCACCGCCATCGCCCATGATTTCACGCTCCAGCCGGGCGTGCCGCTGATCCGGGTGACCGATGCCGCCTGCCGCGCCGGCCGCACCGAGCTGTCGCTCCGCCAGGAGGAATATAGCCGCGACGCGCCGGACAAGGCGCCGTTGCGCTGGCGGGTGCCGGTGATCGCCGCCTCGCCCGGCGGCGCGGAGGCGCGGACGGTGGTGAGCGGCGGCAGCGGCCGGCTGTCCGTGCCGGGCTGCGGGGCGGTGCTCGTGAACAAGGGCCAGACCGGCTATTATCGGACGCTCTACACGCCGGACATGCTGCGCGCGCTGACCGGCGCTTATGGGCGGCTGAAGCCGATCGACCAGATCGGCCTCCTCGCCGACAATTGGAGCCTCGGGCTTGGCGGCTATGAATCGCCGGCCCTGGCGCTCGACATGGTCGCCGCGGCGCCGGCCGACGCCAATCCGGCGCTTTACGGCCGGATGATCGGGGTATTCGACCAGGTCCACGGCCTCTATGCCGGCGACGCGGCGCACCAGGCGGCGATTGCCCATTACGCGTCGGCCAGGCTCGGGCCGGTGCTGCGCAGGATCGGCTGGCGGGCGCGGCCAAGCGAGCCGGCGAACGAGGCGGTGCTTCGCTCGAACCTGATCGCCGCGCTCGGCGCCTGGGGCGATCCGGCGACGGTCGGCGAGGCCAACCGGCTCTACGCGGCGGGCGATCCTTTGGCGACCTCCGGCCCGTTGCGCACGACCATCCTCGCGGTCGTCGCGCGCAACATCGACGCGGCGGGCTGGGACCGGTTGCACGAAGCGGCCAAGGCCGAGCGCAATCCGCTGGTCCGCGCCCAGCTCTACCGCCTGCTCGGCGCCGCCAACGACCCGGCGCTGGCCCAGCGCGCCCTCGACCTCGCGCTGACCGACGAGCCCGGGCCGACGACCAGCCCCAACATCATCGCCGCGGTCGCCGCCGACCATCCCGACCTCGCCTTCGATTTCGCGCTGGCGCACAAGGATCGGGTGGAGGCGCTGGTCGACGCCTCGTCGCGCTCGCGTTATCTGCCGGGCCTCGCCGCCGGTTCGTCGGACCCGGCGATGATCGCCAAGCTCCAGGCCTTCGCCGACCGCTATATGAACGCCCAGTCGCGCCGCCCCGCCGACATCGCCATCGCCTCGATCCGCGACCGCGTGAAGGTGCGCGAGACGCGGCTGCCGGAGATCACGCGCTGGCTGGAAGCGCATGGCAGATAAAGCTCCTCCCCGGAACGGGGAGGGGGACCGCGCGTAGCGTGGTGGAGGGGCCGACACTGCCGCAAGATTCCCCTCCACCGCCTTTCAGGCGGTCCCCCTCCCCTGCGAAAAGCAGGGGAGGATGAAGGACCCCCGCATCCGCCGAAATCGAATGCGGTCTCCATCGAATCTGCAAGGCAGCGGGTTAACGCTCGCCGTCATGACGTGGATCGAGGTTGAAAAAGGATGGGCGCGGCGCTGGGCGATGACGGCCGTGGCGATCTGCGTCGGCGTTTACGCGTTCGCCGCTTACGAGACCGGAATCTTGTTCGAACCGTCCCACATGGGTGAGCTGTTCGTGGTCCTGCTGTGGCCGGGCTTTCCGCTCGCGATCCTGTTCTTCTTCCCGGCCCATATTGGCTCCAGCTTCGTCGCGCGCAGGCTCTTCAGGCGGAACGTTCCGATTGCCGCTTTCCTGATGACGCTGGCGCTTATCGCCGCGGGAGGATTCCTGCTCGAATTCCACGACCAGTATGGCACTTTCGCCGACGAAGGCGTCGGCGTGGCCGTGCACAAGGGACTCAAGGCGGTCTTGGCATGCCTGTTCGCCTTCACAATGCCGGCGATCGTCGTCAACCGCATCGGGCGCAAGCGCGTGGAGGATTAGGCTTTCGCATCCTCCCCGGCTTTTGCCGGGGAGGGGGACCGCCTGAAAGGCGGTGGAGGGGAATCTTGCGGCGGTGCTTGCCCCTCCACCATGCTTCGCATGGTTCCCCTCCCCTGCGAATGCAGGGGAGGATTTTTACGCCTCCGCCAATTTCGCGCTGCGGCGGTAGGTCCACCAGGCGAGGAGGGCGAAGAGGATGAGGCCACCCCACAGAGCGATCGGCCGGAAACCGTCGCCGACCACCGCCAGCGGGGTCGGGCTGCTGGTCACCACGACGATGCCGGCGAGGAGCACCCCGAACAGGCTCTCGCCGACGATGAGGCCGGTCGCGGCGAGGACGCCCATGCGCTTATAGGCTTCGGGATTGCGCGCGGCGGGCGCGCGGCGGTCGTAGAGCCAGCCGACCACCGAGCCGATCACCACCATCAGGGTCGCCGACATCGGCAGATAGATGGCGATGCCGACGGCGAGCGGCGGCAGGCGCAGGAGGCCGAGCTTCGCCATGATGAAATCGAGCAGGATGAGGCCGATGCCGAGCAGCACGCCCCAGCCGATCATCTGCCAGTGCATCGTCCCGCCGAGCACACCCTGCGCAAGGGTGGAGATGAGCGCCGCCTGGGGCGCGGCAAGCGCGTTCGGCCCCGCGCCCGCCACCCCGGCAAAGCCATAGCCGGCGTTGAGCAGGTCCAGCACCGGCGGCACCACCGCCGCGCCGAACAATACCCCGAACAGCAAGGCGACCTGCTGCCGCCACGGCGTCGCGCCGACGAGCTGGCCCGTTTTCAAATCCTGGAGATTGTCGTTGGAGATGGTGGCGACGCCGAACACCACGCCGGTGACGATCAGGGCGTAGGCGACGAGCGGCTTCGAATCGCCGCCGCTGCCGAGCAGCGCGACCAGCAGCAACGAGGCGCCGAGCGCGGAGAGGATGCCGATGCCCGAGACCGGGCTGTTCGAGGCGCCGATCAGGCCCGCCATATAGCCGCAGACCGCGGCGATGAACGCGCCCGCGACCAGGACGAAGACCAGGCTGCCGGCGACGATCAAAACGGTGTGGCCACCGCCCGCCCCGCCGAGCTCATGCGCGAGCAGCCAGGCGATCGGCACCAGGCAGGCCAGGGTGCCGAGCCCGACCAGCCCGATCGGGATATCGCGCTCCTGGAGCGGGAGCGCCCCGCCCGCCCCCGCCTTGCGCGCCCGCGAGGCGGCGAGCGCGGAGGCGAGCCCGCGCAGGATCGGGCCGATGACGATGACGAGGGTCCAGACCGCCGCGATGCCGATCACGCCGGCGCCGAGGAAGCGGATCTGGTGGACCCAGACGTCCCCCGCGCGGTCGACCAGGGCCATGCCGGCCGCGTGCGGCGCGACCGCGGTCAAAACCGGCATGGCGATCCCCCAGGCGATGATCAGGCCGAGCCCCATCGCCACGCCGACCGAGATGCCGACGAGATGGCCGACGCCGAGCAAAGCGAACTGGAAGCCGGGATTGACCCCGCTGACGCCGTTGCCGACCCGAAAATAGCCCTCCGCGTCGGAGGCGGTGATCTTCATCGCGGCGAGCAGGGCGAAGGTTGCCGAGACGGCCGAGCCGGTGACGATGGCGACGAGCCCGCGGCCGCTTTCCTTCGCGCCTTCGCGGTCGCCCTCGCCGACCTTCAGCACCTCGGCCGCGGCGACGCCCTCGGGATAGGGAAGCGGTGAATCCGTGACCAAAGCGCGGCGCAGCGGCACCGAGAAGAGCACGCCGAGCATGCCGCCGAGGCCGGTGACGAGCGCCGTCGTCCAATAAGGAAAATTATGCCACCAGCCGATCATCACGAGGCCGGGCAGGACGAAGCAGATCGCCGCCAGCGTCCCCGCCGCCGAGGCGACGGTCTGGACGATATTGTTCTCGAGGATCGAGGCCGAGCGGAACCAGCGCAGCACCCCCATCGAGATCACCGCGGCCGGGATCGAGGTGGCGAAGGTGAGGCCGACCTTGAGCCCGAGATAGACGTTGGCGGCGGTGAAGATGAGGGTGATGAGCCCGCCGAGAATTATCGCCCGCAGCGTCAGCTCGGATTTGCTCTCCACTCGTTCGTCCACGCCTACGCTCCTCCCGCCACCAAACTCCTCTCCCTTGAGGGGAGAGGATACTTCGCCTTAGCGGCTCTGCCGCTTAGGCGAAGTTGGTGAGGGTGACACCGTCAGAAAATTTCCGCGGAATCTGTCACCCTCACCCAACTGCGCTTTGGCTCCTTCGTCGCCAAGGCTTCGTATCCCTCCCCCATCTAAGGGGGAGGGTGGAGTGGGGTCTAGCCGTTCGTCGCGCTTTTCGAACGCGATTTCCCTCCCCCCGGTCGCCCGGGGAGAGGGAATCCGGTCATTTGCCCGCGGGCGCGCTTGGGTGGACCAGCTCGACGCCGACATAAGCGGCGGGGGTGTTGCCGCGGCGGACCAGCAGCAGCACCGTATTGCGCCCGGACGTCCGCGCCGCGGCGACGGCGGCGGCCGCTTCATCCGGCGTGCGGGTGGCGCGCTGGTTGATCGACAGGATGATGTCGCCCTGCTGGAGGCCCTTGGTGGCCGCGTCGCTGTTCGGATCGACCGCGGCGACGACCACGCCCTTCAGATTCGCATCGTTGAGGTGCAGCGAGCGGGCGGCGTCGGGGGTCAGCGCCTGGACGGTGACGCCGAGCCCCTCGCGGGTCGAGCGCTGGCCGGCCGATTGCTGCGATTCCCCCGGCTCCGCAACCGGATTGTTGTCGTCGAAGCCGTTCAGCCTGGCGAGCTGGTCCTCGGGCGGGCGCTCGCCGACCTCCACGGTCACGTTCACGCGCTGGCCATTGCGGATGAGCGTCATCGGCACGCGCGAGCCGACCGGCTGCTGGGCAACCAGGTAAGCGAGCGTCTGGTCGGGGGTCACCGGCTGGCCGTTGACCGCGACGATGACGTCGCCCTGCTGGATCCCGGCCTTGGCCGCGGGGCCGCCCGCGGTGACGCCGCGGATCAGCTCGCCCTGGTTCTTGGGAATGCCCATCGCCTCGGCAATGTCGTCCTCCAGCGTCTGCAGGCTGACGCCGATATAGCCGCGCCTGACCTTCTGGCCGTGCATCAGCGCGTCGATCACCGGCTTGACCTGCTCGGCCGGGATGGCGAAGCCGATGCCGATATTGCCGCCGGTCGGCGAAAGCAGAGCGGTGTTGATGCCGATGACGTTGCCGTTCAGATCGAACATCGGGCCGCCGCTATTGCCCATGTTGATCGAGGCGTCGGTCTGGATGTAGCGGTCGAAAGCGCCGCCGCCCGGCAGGTTGCGGTGCAGCGCCGAGACGATGCCGGCGGTGACGGTGCCGCCGAGGCCGAACGGATTGCCGATCGCCATGACCCAGTCGCCGACCCGGGCATGGGTGGAATCGCCGAAGCGGACGAAGGGAAGCCCGCTGGCGTCGATCTTGAGGAGGGCGAGATCGGCGACCTCGTCGCGGCCGACGATCCGCGCGGGATATTCGCGCCGGTCGGGCAGGGTCACCGTGATCTGGTCGACGGTGGCGCCGCTGCGCGCCGGCGAGATGACGTGGTTGTTGGTGACGATATAGCCATCGGGCGAGATCAGGAAGCCCGAGCCGAGCGAGCTGCCATGCTGCGTCGTCGGCTGGCCGCCATTGTCGCCGTCGTCGGGAACCGGCGCGCCGAACTGGCGGAAGAATTCCTCGAAGCCGGGCGGGAGCTGGCTGTTCTGGGTGACCTTGATGGTCTGCTTGGTCGAGATGTTGACCACCGCCGGGGAGAGCCGGGCGGCGAGGTCGGCGAAGCTCATCGGCGCGCCGGCGTGCGGCGCGGCGGCGGCCATGGCGCTGGGTTCGTTCTGGGCGGTTTGAGCGCCGACCGGGCCCACGATCAGCGTGGCGGCGGCGCCGCCGGCGAGAAGGGCGGCGGTGAGGCCGTAGACGTAACGCACGTTGGAGATCCTCCTAATTTTCAGGGCCCGGACGGGCAGTCCCGGGCGGATCGATCGATGCTCGCAAGCTATGTGGTGACGTTAGAACCGGATTTGAATGGTCGACCCCCGATTCAGACCGCCACGAACGTCATTTGTTCCGTCCCCTGAACTGGCGCAGATATTCGTTGTCCGGCGAGAGGATGATGGTGGTGCGGCCCTGGTCGCCATTCTGGCCGCCGGCGCCGGTGCCGAAGGCGACGTCGTAGGAGTGCATGGCCCGGTAGAAATCGTAGAAATCCGGATCCTTGTTATAGGCCTCGGCATAGGTGCTCGCCGCCTCGGCATCGGCCTCGGCCTTGATGATCTGCGCCTGCTTGAGGCCCTGCGCCCGGATCGAGGTCGCTTCCTGCTCGCGCGCCGAGCGCATCCGCTGGAAGCTCGATTCGAGCGTCCCCTGCGGCAGATCCGCCTTCTTGATGCGGACGTCGACGATCTCGGCGCCATATTGGCTGGCGACGCGGTTCAGGGCGGCGCGGATGTTCTGCATGATCTGGCCGCGCTCGGGGCTCAGCAAGGCGGCGAAATTCCGCTTGCCGAGCTCGTCGCGGGTCGCCGAGCCGAGGATCGGCTGGAGCTGGTCGCCGACATTCTGCTCGGTCCGCGCCATGATGTACATCTTGAGCGGATCGACGATCCGGTAGCGGGCGAAGGCGTCGACCTCGAGCCGCTGCTGGTTGTTCGACAGGACCTGCTGGTTGTCCATCTCGACGCTGAGGATGCGCTTGTCGATCCAGACGATCTGCTCGACGAACGGCGTGCGGGCGATCAGCCCGGCACCGGTGCGGCCGAACTCGACGCCGCGGCGATACGGATTGACGACGCGGACGGGCTTGCCCCAGCGGACGATCACCGCCTGCTCGGTCTCCGGCACGGTGGCGAAGGTCGCGCCGGCGAGGATGAGCAGCAGCAGGGCCGCGAAGGCGAGCGCGATCGGGTTGCGCAAGGTTCTGCTCATTGCCGGCGGCTCATTTCTGGTCTCCCTGCGCCGACGGCTGGGCCGGCTGGCCCTTGACCGCCGGCAGCGGCAGATAGGGCACCACGCCCGGCGCCTCGACGATCGTCTTGTCGACCTTGGCGAGCACCCGTTCCATCGTGTCGTAATACATGCGCTTGCGGGTCACGTCGGGGGCGAGCTTGTATTGCGCATAGACCTTGTCGAACGCCGCCGCCTCGCCCTGCGCGTTCTGCGTCACCTGCTGGGCATAGGCCTGGCCCTGGTTGATATAGGATTGCGCTTCCTGCTGGGCGGAGGTGACCGCCTTGAACGCGTCGTTGACCTTCTCCGGCGGGTCCGACTGGCGGATCGACACGCCCTCGATCTGGACGCCGGCGCGGTAGCGGTCGAGCACCTGCTGCATCAGCCTTTGCGCCCGGTTCTCGATGTCGTTGCGGCCGCCGCCCATCGCCTCGTCGAGCGTCACCGTCGCCATCACGGCGCGCATCGCGCTCTCGGCGACCTCCTTGATCGTGCCTTCCTCGTCCTGGACGCTGAACAGGAAGAGCTGCGGATCGCGCACGCGCCAGCGCACCGTGTAGGCGACGTTGACGATATTCTCGTCGCCGGTGAGGATCAGGTTCTCGTCGCCGCCGGTGCCGCCGGCGATGGCGATCGCCTTGATCTGCTGGTCGACCGTCGTCATCCGCTCGATCGGCGAGGGCAAGGTGAGGTTGATTCCCGGCCCGACCGTGCGGCTGTACTTGCCGAAGGTGGTGATCACCCCTTCCTCCTGCGCGCCGACGCGGTGGAAGCTGGTGAAGACGACCCAGAGCAGGATGAAGACGGCGATGCCGTAGAGCCAGTACGGCTTGCCCTCCTGATAGGGGAAGCGGCCGCCGAAGCGCTCGCGGCTCTTCTTCAGCAAATCGTCGAGCGAGGCGATGTTGGGCGTTCCCGACGGGCGGCGCCGCCGCGGCGGACCGCCCCAGGGGCTGCGCGGGCCGCCGCCCTGCTTGCCGCCCCCGCCGCTGCCGTCCCCGCCATTGTCGCCGTCCCCGCCGCTGCCGCCGCCGGACGGGCCCCAGGGCCCGCTCTTATTCTCGCTCATCGTCGCGGCGGGGCGCCGACCCCGGCCCAATATTCGGTTCATGCGCGTCCTTATAGGGAGGCCCCTCGCGGAAAAACAGTGGCAAGCGGGCGCGGCGACCCTATCTGGCGGGCAATGAGCGACGAGAAATCGGGAGTCGAGACCTTGCGGGCGGCGCTCGCCAGCCTGGCCGGCGCGGAAGGCCGGGTCTCCGCCCTCCGCCGCCAAGGCGGGGTGGCGAGCCTGGTGCTGGACGTGACCGGGCTCGACGCCCCCCGCCGCGCCGCCCTGGAACGCGAGGTCAAGGCCGCTCTCGCCGCGATGCCCGGCGTCGCCGAGGTGCGGGTCGCGATGACGGCGGAGAAGGTCGAGCGGACGATCCTTGCGATCGCCAGCGGCAAGGGGGGCGTCGGCAAGTCGACGGTCGCCGCCAATCTCGCCATCGCGCTCGCCCGCGCCGGGCGCAGGGTCGGGCTGGTCGACGCCGATATCTACGGCCCGTCGCAGCCCAGGATCATGGGCGCGGACGAGAGGCCGGAAGTGGCCGACCGGCAGATCGTGCCGGTCGCGGCCTGGGGGGTGCGGATGCTCTCGATCGGCCAATTGGTCGATGCCGGCGCGGCGCTCGCCTGGCGCGGGCCGATGGCGGCGAGCGCCCTGGGGCAGCTCGTCGAGGGCGATTGGGGCGATGCCGACCTGCTGGTCGCCGATTTGCCGCCGGGGACGGGCGACATCCAGCTCTCGCTCATCCAGAAATGGAAGCCGGCGGGCGCGGTGATCGTCTCGACCCCGCAGGATCTGTCGCTGATCGACGCGACCCGCGCGATCGACCTGTTCCGCAAGATGCACGTGCCGGTGATCGGCCTCATAGAGAATATGGCCGGCTATGAATGCCCGCATTGCGGCGCCGTCTCCGACCCGTTCGGCAGCGGCGGCGCCGAGGCGGCGGCCAGTGTGATGGCGATTCCCTTCCTCGGCCGCATCCCCCTCACCCTCAACCTCCGCCGCGCCTCCGACGCCGGCACCCCTCCCGCGGCCGGCGAAGGCCCGGAAGCGGAGATATTCGCGGCGATCGCGGCGCGGCTGCTGGAGCAATTGGAGCGGAAGTCGTGAACCACCGATTCTTCTTCGTCATTCCCGCGAAAGCGGGCATCCCGCTTGGGCAATGAGTCCGAAAAAAAGCGGGACCCCCGCCTTCGCGGGGGTGACGGGGAAAGCGAGGGAATGACGAAGCAACAAGGAGACCCACCATGCCCCTGACCCGCGACGAGGACATTGCCGCCCTGCTCGCCAACACGCGCACGATCGCGATGATCGGCGCCTCCGACCGTCCCGACCGGCCGAGCTACGGCGTGATGCGCTTCCTCCAGGAGCAGGGCTATCGCGTCTTCCCGGTCAACCCGCAGATCACCGGCGAGCATGTCCACGGCGAATATGTCTGGCGCGAGCTCGCCCAGATCGGCGAGCCGATCGACATGGTCGACATCTTCCGCCGCCCCCAGGCCGCCGGCGAAGCGGTCGACGAAGCGATCGCGGCCGGCGCCAAATCGGTCTGGCTCCAGATCGGCGTCATCAACGAAGAAGCCGCCGCCCGCGCCGAAGCCGCCGGCCTCAAGGTGGTGATGAACCGCTGCCCCAGGATCGAGATCCCGCGGCTGGGGGTGAAGAAGGTGGGGACGGACTGATCCTTCTCCGGCCCCTTTCGAGCCCGAACCTGATCCGGAGCCGTCCAAGCTCCTCTTCCCGTCATGCCGGACTTGATCCGGCATCGACCTTTCGGGATCGCTTCCCAACGATCGCCAATTAGGTATTGTGTCCCCGCGACTGCCGCGAAGGCGCGAAGGGACCGGCGTTTCCCGCGTCCTCGCGGCGAAGCCGCAACCATCCTTTTCTTCTTCTCTGCGCCTCTGCGTCTCTGCGCGAACAATCTGCAGCCTCGATGCCGCCAACCGCCGACGGCGGAGAGGTCGCCAAGTCCCTATTTGGTTCGCGCAGAGGCGCAGAGGCGCAGAGGGTCCGCGGGTTCCATCACCCTTCCGGCGAAGCCGCTTCCTTTTTCTTCTTCGCGCTTTCGGGTGAACAAAACCGGATCGAGCCTGCGACGACCCCGCATTGGCCTCGATCCATGGCGCGTGTTACCATGCTCGCCGGGCAATCGGGGGAGCATGCTCGTGGATGTGGAATTCAAGGTCTATCTGGTCGCGGCGGCCTATCGGCTCTGCGTTCTGCTTGCCGGCGTGCTCCTGACCTATATGGGCTATCGTCTCTTTCTTGCGGACAAGACCTTGTCCGCGGGCGACATGAAGGCCGGCTATGACCGCTACAGGATCGAGCTGAAAGGCGCCGCCCCCGGCATTTACTTCGCCCTCTTCGGTACAATTCTCATCGTCATCTCGTTGGTGAAGGGCATGTCGCTGCACTACGACCCCAATGGCGCCGGGGCGAGCGCGGACCATGTTCAGCAAGCCGCCCCGGACGCCCGGCCGAGCAAGTAGCGGGCGGGGAATCGCGGCCGGCATGGCGCTTCGCCCCGCGGACAGACCGTTTGCAGGGAGACGCGCCTATTCCGCGAACATCCTCATTTGGGTTAGGGCCGGCCCGGCTTTCCCCCAATATGGGGGCAAATCGGGAGGCACGATGCCCCGCTTCTTCTTCCATCTGTCGCAGCGCCTGGACGGTCCCGACGTCCTCGGCACCCACATGTCCGGCGTCGCGGAAGCCATGCGCGAAGCGGTCGTCACGCTCGGCCAGGTGATCCAGGACCGGCCCGAAGCCATCCTTTCCGGCGCGGATCTGTCGCTGACCGTGCGGGACGAGAAAGACGTCATCTTCTTCACGGTGGCCGTCCATGCCGCCCGTCCGGCCGCCACCGCCATCCGGATCGTCGGACCGGCCAGATCGTCGAGACCGGGAGCGGCTCGATCGCCAATCCGGACCCGGACCCTCCTTCCCCGCGCACGGGCTGAAGCTTTCCGGGGCGCCGCGCCGGCGGTCGCGACCAATTTCAATCGCTTCGATATTTTGTTCGCGCGAAGGCGCGAAGGGGTCCGCGTTCTTCTCGCGGTGCGCGCCCTTTCGAAAGGGCCTCATCCGAGGCCGGCGACGCCGGCAATCGATGCCGAGCGTCCGCGACAACGCTCCGGAATCCCGGCATCTTCGCGCCTTTGCGCCTTCGCGTGCACAAAAATTGCCGTTCCAACGACCCGCGCGCCGTCATGAAAAAGGGCTCCAGGATGGTTCGCAACGCTACGGCAGGCCGCTTTTATCGGTGACGGCATAATGTGGCCGTAGTCACGCGAAACGGCATCTTCAAATCGTGTGGCAGGAGAATGAAATTAATTCTCATTCTCACATGAGCGGCCGGCGTGATGGAAAATTGTACCTATTTCTCGAAAACCCCTATTTCCCGGTCGATCCCGCTCCGATTTTCATGGAGTCCTCGGTCGCCATTCGCTACATATCCAGCCAGAACGGAAGAATTCGCAGGATTCAGTGGGGGTTTCGTGGCCGGAACGATTGTAACGCTTCCTCTCAAGGTGGCGGAAGACCTTGTGAAGATCATCAACGACCTGGTTCAGACGCAGCTTTTGAGCACGATGGAGCGGGACTCCGTGGACATCGCCGAACGCGCTCTGGCCCAGGCCCGCAAGCGGGCGGAGCGGGATTAGGGCGAGCCAGCGCCCATCCTGTTCACGGACAGGCTTGAGGATTGGTTCGCGCAGAGACGCAGAGACGCAGAGGCTCCGCGTTCCACGCCATCCGGCGCAGCCCATCCGAAAAAGCGGCGTGTCGAACCGGATCGACCCCGATTAGCCGAACGGTTGGAGCGTGCCCGGACTCTCTGCGTCTCTGCGTCTCTGCGCGAACCCAAAATAACGGTCTCGCCCCGAGGCCGGCGATCGGCAATGCCTGCGCGGGTCCGATCGCCCCTGAAATCGCTCCCTGCGGTGAAGACATCTAGCGCTGCGCGACGGCGATCGCCCCCGCCGGCCAGCGGCCGCGCAGGAACGAGTCGAGCGCCGGAAAGAAGATGCCGGGCTGCTCGACATGCGAGAGATGGCCGGCCCGGGGAATGACCAGCAGCCGCGCATCGGGATAGGCCGCCGCCCAGGCCTCGGCGGCGGCGCGGGGAACGGGATCGGCCTCGCCATAAATCACCAGCACCGGCGCCGTCACCCGGCCGAGCAGGGGCCTGACGTCGTAATTGGGCAGGCCCGCCCAGATTCGCCGGTTGACGAGGAGCTGGCGCCGCACCGCCTCCGGCCCGCCGGCGCAGGGATCGGCGTGCGACGCGCCCGGCGCGGCCGGATCCCAGGCGTAGAGGCGGAACAGGATCGTCATGAAGGTCCGGCACGGCACCAGAGGATCGGGCGCGCGGTACCAGGCCATGGGATTGGCGGCGGCGAGATAGGCGCGCCGATCCGCCTCGGGCAGGAGCCTGGCGCGGCGGCCGAGCTCGTCGCTCATCGCCTCGAGCCAGGCCCGGGCCGGCGGCGCGGGATCGTGCAGCACCAGCCGCCCCACCCGGTCGGGATGGGCGATTGCATAATAAGAAGCGAGCAACCCGCCCCAGCTATTGCCGAGCAGGTTCATCTTGCGGAGCCCGAAATGGGCGCGGATGGTCTCGAGATCGGCGACCTGGCGGCCGATGGCGAGCCGCCCCGGATCCATGTCGAGGCTCGACCCGCCATTGCCGCGCTGGTCGTAATAGATGATCCGCCGGCCCATTGCGGCGGGCGCGAAATCGGGCCGGATCGATTCCATCGAATTGCCCGGCCCGCCATGGACGACGACCAGGGTCTCCGGGCCCTCCCCTTCGATCCGGTAATGGAGCCGGGCGCCGTCGTCGGTCGCGACATATCCCTCGCGGTCCGCGGCGATGGGCGCGGAAGCGGACGCCAGCAGCAAGGAGAGGAGAAGGACCGGCCGCACGCCCCTTTTCTACCGCGCAGCCGGGGAGAAGGAAATGATGGGGACGGCCCATCGGCAGCTCTTGCCAAAAGGGCGAATACGATGGAGAAGAACGAACCGTTACGGTTATCGCTCATAGGGGGAGAGAAGGATGATCACCCGCATCCGCGAAGTCCGCCGCGCCCGCAAGCTGTCGCTGCAGGAGGTGGCCGAACGCTGCGATCCGCCGACCACGCCGCAGACGATCGGCCGGCTGGAGACGGGGACGCGCACCGTCTCGGTCGGCTGGCTGAACCGGATCGCGCAGGCGATGGGGGTCGAGGCGGGCGACCTCGTCCGCCTGCCGGACCGGGAGGCGGTGCCGGTGGCGGCCGTCATCGAGCATGACGGCGCCGTCGCGCCGCGCCGCGAGCGGGTGACGGCGGCGCCCCAGGCCGGGCCCGGCGCGCTTGCGGTGGCGGTGGCGGCGGGCCTCGGCGACTATCGCAGCGGCGACGAGATCTGGTGCCGCCGGCTCGAGCCCCAGGATTATGGCGAGGCGATAAACCGCGACGTCCTCATCCCCCGCCCCGCCGGCCGCTTCCTGTTCGGCCGCCTGATCGGCCGCGAAGAGGACAAGATCCACCTGCTGGCGCTCGGCGGCCGAGGGCGCCAGATCGTGGTCGCGACGCCCCCCTGGCTGGCGGTGGCGACGCGGCTGATCCGGGAATTGTGAGAGCCTCGGATAAAAACAGGCTTCCGCCTTCGCTGAAGCTTCGGCGGACAAGTCCGCCTTCTCGCTAAATCGCGCGCCGGCGCTTTGCAAAACCGGCGCATCTGATAGAGTGGGTTTCTCTTTTGGGGGAACGTGGATGATGGTTTTTTCAATCTGGCACGTGGCGATCCTGTTGTTGCCGATCGTCCTGATCGTGACCCTTATCCTCATCATGAACCGACGCAGATCATAGCGGCGATCGTCGTCGCTGCAGCGCCCAAGAGCCCGACAGAAGCACGTCGGGGGGACCGTCAGCCGTGGGCGTGCACCCGGATGGGCTCTCCCACGTCGTGGCCGTCGTGACGGACCCTGATCTCCACCTCCGAATCCAGATTTGCGAGCGCGCGCATCAGCCGATCGGAGCTGAAATCCCGAAAGCGCCCCCTCAAGACCCTGGAAAGATCGGGCTGGCTGATCCCGGTCAGTTGCGCTGCCGCGGTCTGCGTCAGCCCTCGCTCGGCGATCACATCGGCGAGCTTGCGCACCAGGCCGGCCTTGATCTTGTGCCCGTCCGAATCGGGAATGCCCAGATCGGCAAAGACGTTTCCGCTGCCGCGGGAGACTGCAAGCCTGGCCATCTTTCGGTAGTGTCTCAGTTTGAATTTGCCGTCGCGCGCGGCTTATAAGGTCCGCGCGGTTTCGGCGCCGGGGCCATCGCGTCGATCTTAGCGATAATGTCCTCCATCGACCACAGGCGGTCCGTGATCCCGGCGGCCATCGCGGGTGACATGCGCAGCGTCTTATGGATGCGGCAGAAGTTATAGAACGCGAAGTAAAGCGCCAGCGCGTGGATATGGTTCGCCAGCTTCTTTGAGAAGGCGTTCGTCAACCGCGTGAAGCGGCGCATCGACATGCGCATCGTGAGGTTCTGGCGCTCGACGTAGGACGTGGAGACGTGCGCCGCGTCCGGGTTGCCCTCGACGCGGCGCTTCTGGATGCCGACGCACTCGGCGGGGCTGTAGCGGCCCGGCGCAACGGTCGTGGCGCCGTAAATCTTGTGGAGCTGGGCGTAATCAATGTCGCCGCCGAAGGCGCCCTCAACGGCCTCTAGATAGGCGCGGTGGCCGTCCGTGGTAAGCTGAACCCGGTTGCTGAGACGGTCGCGGAGATCGTCCATCAATTCGATTGCGGATTGGCCAGAGCGGTCGCCAACGAAATAGGAAACCATCAGCTTCGTGTCGGCGTCGATTGCGGTCCACGTCCATACGTCGCCGGCGCCGCCGGGCGCCACTTTCGCGGTCGCGACATTCTTTCCCTTGGCGTAGCAGAACGACCAAATCTCGTCGCACTGGACGCGGCTCGCCTTCACGTTCCGCACGGTCTCGTCATGGAGTGCGAGGCTTGCTTCCCCGGCTTCGACGAGCAGCTTGGCCACCGTGTTTATGGAGACGTCCGCCATGCGGCTGATCGACCGCATGGAGACGCCCTCACACAGCATGGAGAGGATTTGGACGCGCTTCGAAATGGGCAATTTGTTCATGCCCATTGAATATGAAATTATATGCTATGCGTCAAGCACGTTTTTTCAGTTTGCTATGCTCTTCAGCGAGTCGCTCAAGCTCCCTGGCTACGCGTTCCCCGACACGCGCTGCCGACCGATCCACCGTTAGCGACAAGTTTTTGTCCAATTCGGAATGGCTTACTTTGCCATCACCGTATGACTGATCATAGTCATGTAGATGGTTCACGCCGCTTCTCCCGGTTTTTGCTCTGAAAATCTACGCCTAAAATACCGCGGATTCAAGTCCTTCTCAAAATAATGCTTCCTCCTAATCCAGACAAATCCTTCATGTCTCGTAACGAATGCCACATCAACAGGGCCACCGACCGTTGCCTGCTCAGAAGATGCCTTGCGTTCGATCGCGGTAATGCTGACGATGGCTTCTGCAAGCTCAATAATGTCCTGCTTAGGCATTAGCGCCACCATCTCATTGAAGTCCTTCTGAAAATCTTCCCGAGCATCCTTCCAGAATGTCGTTTTAAATTCAGAAGTGGTCGCCCGTATAACCGTATCAAATACGGAAGAGGCTCCATCTCCGCTTACACCTACTTTCTCCAAGGCCTTTACAACGCTGTCTTTCGATTTCTCTAAGGATTCCTTAATAAAATCGGCTGTTTTCCGCATGAATTTGTGGTCAGCGCCGGACAGAATCCGATCCGCGACGTCTGTCTGCGCGAACGAGATTACGCGGCCCGGATTTTCAGTGCGATCTACCGTCAACCCCTCGCCGACAGAATATTTTAGGCGACCGGCGACGGAGCTGTCGATCTCGGCAATGGCGAGGGATGGGAAAAGGTCCCCCGGCGCGTAACCCGCGATAATGATGCCCGTGCTGAAGCTCGACGCTCTGGAACTTAGAAGAGCGGAGACGATCATCCGCTTTACAACCAAGGCTCGCGCTCGCGACAATTCGACCGGGGCGAAGAGCTGTCGAATAAGTTTCCCAAGCTCTACAGAATACGTCGCGAGAAGGTGCTTAGCGGTTAATCCGGACAGGCTGTCTGCTTTTTTTACCCTATTAAAGTATTCCCGCCGCCGGTTCGCTTCATCAACTATAAGAGTCGCGAGATAATCTCCCGCATCGCCGTCCGGCTCCTTGTCTTCTTTGAATATTCTGCGAGATACCTTCTGCTTGATTGCTTCACATTCCTCCGCGCCGAGGCCTCGGATATAGCGAAGCTCGGAATCCGCGCCGGAGGCCTTATGGCTAGTTGTGAAGTCAAGAAACTGCACAAGCGTTTCTTGGAGCGTGTCTTTCCTCTCCGGGTTCTCCCGTTCGCGGAAGTCTTTAATAATCAATTCCCATGGAACTCCCAAGTAGTCCATGTTTCCATTAATCATAATCGCGACGGGGTGCTGAAGGTCGAGTTCGAAAAGTTTATCGCCGGTGTCGAAAACCTTCGTCTTTCCGGAACCCGAGATCGTCACTGCGCTGTCGGTAGCGAGCGCAATTCCAATCTTGTTGATGACCACGGCTTCGGTGGTCATTTTGTCTTTCTTCCGCTCTTGCTCCACCGCGTGGTGGCGGCTGCTCGAGCTATCTGGGCTCGGCGCTCCGCTGACATGTTCGCAGCGCGCGCCTTACCGCCCCTTCGGCCCATCTCGGCCGCTGCGCTAGAAACGCGATCGTCCTCGTCTAAAGCCTCGCCAGTTGCTATACGTGCAACCTTGATCGCCGCACCGATCACGTCGGCGGGACGCTTCTGCCCTTGGGGGCCAGTTGGCATCGGGATGACTCCTGCTTTGCGCTAAGCATACAGGATATTCGCGCCGCCGCGAGAAGAAAATTCAAACTGAGACACTACCCATGTTTCTCGTTACACCTCACCGCCCGCGCTCTCATATAGGGTAGAACCACCATAAACGGTCCACCCTTAATTACGCGTGAGCGCCCCCCGTGAGATAGGAGGAAGCATTGTTTGATCGGATGAGCTGACGGCGCGTCCCTCGACCTGGCCGCGCCTTCAGCGGGCGCCCGACCCCGCGCTCGCCGCGCCCTGCGCCGTGCACAGCTTCAGCGCCGCCTCGGCCTGGTCGCCATATTTCCCAGGTCCGTCCCATTCGAGCAATTTGGCGATGAGCAGATCGGCGAGCGCCGCCGGGTCGGCCGGTAGCGGGCGCTGGAGCTTGGCCGGGCGCCTGGGCACCGCGACCGGGCACGGGCGCGGCACCTCCTTCTCGACATTCTGGTAGACGACATGCTCGCCGACCGGCCGGGGCCCGGCGCCACAGGCGGCGAGCAGGAAAAGCAGCGCGGCGGCGGCGATATGTTTGCGACTTTCCGACATCACAAATCTCCCAGAGCTTTCTTCGCCTCGTCCGACAGGGTGCAGGCAGGCCGGTGCGGATCGGACGCCTTTGCCTGGAGCGCGGCGATCTGCGCGTCGGTCGACCGCGCGAGCTTCGCGTTGCGGGCATCAGCGGCGGCGGCCTGCGCCTGCTCTCGCGTCAACTCGGCGTGCGCCGCGTCGATGCGGCGGTTGTTGTCGGCGATCTCGCCGTCCGCCTGGCTGAGCGAGGCTTTCGTGATCGCGTGGGCCGCCTGCTCGCCATGATAGAGGCTCTCGAAATTCGCCGCCTGCTTCCGCGCATGGCGCGCCTCGCCGAGCTGGATCAGGCCGAACAGCGCGCAGCCGATCGCCGCCAGCCAGGCCGGGTGGAGGAACAGCCAGGCCGCCGCCTGCTTGACCCGGCCGATCAGGCCGCCGAGCGCGAGCTTCAGGCCGATCCCGGCGACGAGCCCGCTCATATCAGGCTGTCCGGCCTGGTGCGGACGCACAGGAAGATGCCCAGCGCGACGGCCCCGAGGCCGAGCGCGGCGAAGATCGCGCCAATCATATCGCGGTCCCGTCGGCCGGAAGTCGGGCGGCCTCGCGCGCATGTCTCGCAAGCGCGAGCGCGCCCATCAAATAGATGGCGCAGATCGTGCCGACGCGCTGCCTCTGCTTCTCCGGCATGGCGCGCGTCGCCCGGTCGACCACGGCCTTGGCATCGCCGCCGTCCATGGCGGCGACCAGCGCCTTGTCGCAGATGGGGAGGATCGTGTCCTGCGGCTGCGCGGCAGCGGGCACGACAAGAATCGTGGCGGCCGCGAAGGCCGCGATGAAACGGTGCATTTTCGGTTCTCCTTGGTGGGGTGGGAGCGGCGCCGTCCCCTCGTCCTCCCCGGAACGGGGAGGGGGACCGCGTGAAACGCGGTGGAGGGGGGTCAGCGCGTGGCAGGGCGTTGGAGGAGAGTCAGCGCGTGGCAGGGCAGTCGAGGGTTCGCCCGTTGGCGAAGCGGCAGGTTGAAAGGATCGGCGTGGGTCTCTTGCCCCCCTCCACCAGCCGTTGGCTGGTCCCCCTCCCCGTCCCGGGGAGGATAAGCGGTTCAGGACGTTCCGCCCGCGCCCCGGTCCTTCCAGGCGATGCCCTTGCCGCCGGCCGCCATCAGCGATCCGGCCGCCGCGGCATAAGGCAGCGGGTCGAAGTCGAACCTCCAGAAGACGTGCGCCGCCTCGAACACGATCAGCGCCAGCGCGAACACGGCCCACAGCGCCCGCCCGAGCTCGTAGGAGCAATTGTCGGCGGCCGTGAACCAGCCCTTGAGCACATTGCCGATCATGAAGCCGTCGCCGCATCGTAGCGATAGAGGTTCGCCCCGCGCATGATCGCGTGGAGCAGCGTCCCGTAATGGGGATCGGTCGCATAGACTCCGGTCAGCGCGTCGGCGAACGCGTCGGGCGCCTTCTCGAAGGCGCGGGCGCGGGCATAGGCCGGCGCCGTCGCCAGCAGCTCGCCATGGCGGTCGAAGGCCTCGGCGATGCTCGCGAACCTGCGGAACGGCGCCTCGACGATCACCGAGCGGCCGTGGATCACCTCGCGCGTCGGCACGATGACCGACGGCTCGCCGGGCCGCGCCTTGATCCCGAACGGATTGTTGGAGCCCGGCGGCATGTGCCGGCCCCAGCCGCTCTCCAGTGCCCATTGCGCGATCGAGATCGCGGCGGGGATACCCCATTTCTTCTCGGCGGCGCGGGCGGCGGCAATGATGTCGTCGGGCGGGGTCATCGGCATGTCTCCTTGGCTGGTGAGGGTCCAGGTCGGCGCCGCGCGCCGGCCTCGTCGAGCAGCCGGTCGAGCTCGATCCGCTCGGCGGGCGTCAGGCAGCGGTGGCGAAAGCGGGCGAAGAAACGATAGATCGGCACCCGGCGATTCTCGTTCATGGCGCGGCCTCCAATTCTCGTCCTCCCCGGGACGGGGAGGGGGACCGCGTGAAACGCGGTGGAGGGGGTTCGTCATCTGGCGAAGCGGGGGATGGGAGGCTTAGCGTGGGGCTCGAACCCCCCTCCACCACCCTACGGGCGGGCCCCCTCCCCACAAGTGGGGAGGACAAGCGGGCGGCGTCCCCTCCTCTTCGGCTCACCCTCCCCGTCCAGCCGATCCAGCAACGCCTGCATCTCCGCCGGAATCTCCGGATCCACCGGAAAGTCCCCGCCGCAGCCGCCGCCGCGCGACCTCCAGCCCCTTCATATCCCGAAATGCCGCATGATCGCGGCGAGCAAGGCTGCGAGGAGGCCGCTGCCGCCGGCCACCGCCCACAAGGCCCTGGCGCTGGCCCGCACCGCCGCCCGCTCGCCCTCGCTGACATGGTTGCGCGCCTCGAGCATCTGCAGGCGGTTGCCGTGGGTATGGAAGCGCTCGTCGACCCGGCGCGAGAAATCGGCATGGGTCCGCTCGATCTTGCGGACGTCCTCCTTCATCGTTTCGTGGCGCTCGTTGACGAGATCGAGCTTGCCCTCGATCCGCGTCAGCTGAACGCGGGAATCGGCATCCATGAAATCCTCCACCGGCGGCCCTTTCCAAAGACAAAGGCGGCCGCGAACGACCGCCTGGAAATGCGAATGATGCTGAGGCCGGAAGCGCGGGCACGACGCATCGTCCCAGCCCGCCCGTCTCCAGCATCGTTCCTCTATTGTTCCGTCGAGCGCCCTCTGCTACGAACATGAACCGCGCCCCGGCGGCGGGACCGGCCGGCTAAGGGGTCCGCGATTTTGGCCATCTTCGTCCTCGGAGCTGGATTGCCTATCCTTCGACCGGGTCCCGCCATATTCAAGGCCGCCCTATTCAGGGATTGTGTAAGACGGCTCCGATGTAAGCACGGTGAGTCGCCAATAGGCACGATTTGGGACCCTGACGCTTGGGGAGACGTGGTGATGCAGAAATTCATCGCAATCGGGTTCGCGATCCTCATGGCTGTTCCGGCAGCCGGTGCGCCGAGGGAGGCGCCACCGCCGCCGATTGTGACCTACGGGCCCCCGCCCGTGCGAACCCCTGCTCGCTTCGGTGACTGGTTAACGGCCGACCGGGGGGGATTATACCGATGCCCACACCTCGAGCGATTCAGATTCGGCATTTGGCCAGTTATGCGGCAAGGTCTGCGTCTTCTACGTCGACTTCCAGCCCGGCTGTAACGCAGGAGAAGAATATCCCGCGACGCTTAACGGCCCCGACGGGGTCCATCGGATCCGGATCAAATGCTATCATGATGACGGCTTGAACGCCTTCATCTTCAAGATGGAGCCGGCGCTTGTCAGAATGGTCAGCAAGGGAGGCGAGGTCGGATTCGCGATACCGTTGAAGGATGGACGCGTCAGGACGCCGCGTTTCTCCCTCGACGGTGGCATTGCGGCGATGATGAATGCGGCCTTCGTGGCCCAGGAGAAGAGAGAGCGGGACAAGGAAGAGCTGCGCGACTTCACGATCTGATCCGGAAAGGGTAGAATTCCGGGGACACAATACTTAGGGTAGAATTCCGGGGACACAATACTTAACTCCGCTACTTAGTGCTCGGCCTCGGCCCCGGCTTCTGCCGCTTGAGCGTTCGCCCGGTCTCCCCTTCCAGCTTCTCGATGAACCCTGCGTCGCCCCACGGGCGGCCGGTGCGCTGGTGCGCCTCGATCGCCGTTTCGGCTTCCGGCGGCAGATCCCCCGCCTCGAGCCCGCGGCGAAGCATCGCCCGCCAATTGCGGTGCACGCCAGCAAGGGCGCCGAGATCGGTCAGCCCGTCCGGCTTGCCGGTGAGATGCGCCCGCGCCGAGGACCAGGGCCATTCCTCTAATTCCGGGGACACAATACTTAACTCCGCTGCTTAGTGCAGCCTCGGCCTCGGCTTCGGCTTCGGCCCCGGCTTCTGCTTTTTCAGCTTCCGCCCGGTCTCCCCTTCCAGCTTCTCGACGAACCCTGCGTCGCCCCAGGGGCGGCCGGTGCGCTGGTGCGCCTCGATCGTCGCTTCGGCTTCCGGCGGCAGATCCCCCGCCTCGAGCCCGCGGCGAAGCATCGCCCGCCAATTGCGGTGCACGCCAGCAAGGGCGCCGAGATCGGTCAGCCCGTCCGGCTTGCCGGTGAGATGTGCCCGCGCCGAGGACCAGGGCCATTCCTCCGCCCGCTTCATCAGCTTCGCCCGCACCGGGTTCAGCTCGACATAGCGCACCGCAACCATCAGATGCGCCTCGTCCATCGGGTAGGAGGCGAACCGCCCCTGCCAGAGATAACCCGTCCAACCCTTGGCGAAGTTGATCCGCCGCGAATAAAGGCGATGCGCCTCCGCCAGCGCCGCGCGCAGGCCGTCCGCGGTCGACGGCACCCTATCGCGGACGCTGGACGGGCATGCGGGAAAAAGCGACGCTTATCGTCGCCCGCCAGCCCACTTCATCGCCGCCGGCACGGCACGGGTGCCGGTTCAGGCAAGAACGTAGAATCGGATCCAGACCAGCCTTGCGATCGCGGTGCCGCCGAGGAACAGCAGCGCCAATGCGAACGGGATCGGCTTCCAGCCGCGGCGGTTCGCCGGGTCCCGAAGCATAATGAACGCCGAGGCCAGGATCAGCACGATCGCGACCAGCGCGAAGCCGGCGCTCAGGCCGGCCACGCCGGACGGACCTGCTCGTCCTCCACGCCCCAACTCGTATAGGGAACGGCCAGGAAGCTTCCCGCCCAGAACGGCATCGCGACGACCAGAGAGAGGATACCCAGCTTCCAACGCACATTGCTCTCCCAACTTCTGGAGCTGAAAATCGAAACCTCTCCTGATCGGCTCCCCGCACCGAGCCTCATTTGTCGTTGAGAACGCCGTCCAGCATTTGGGCCAGCGCCGCATCCAGCCGCACGGCGCAACGCGGCACCGGATAAGCGGCGCAGTCCGCGTTGCGCACCCTCACCCATTCGAGACGAAGATCCCGGCCGACATGCTTCCTATCTTCGAGCGGAATGTCGGGCACCTTGCGGAACAGGCTGTCCAGCGACGGGCGACCGCGCCGCGCGCGCGGCGCGCGCCTGTCCGCGCCCGTGAGGATGGCGGCGCGCATCCGCGCCAGGTCCATCTGCGAGCCGGTGACGACATTCTCATATGCCTCCGCTTCCTCGCCATGGGTCAGATACCAATAGAGCGGATCGAACAAATGGAGCAGGAACTTGTCGAACGGCTTTTGCGGGGCAGGCCGCAGGAGCGCTTCATAGGCCTGGACGGCTTCGCCATGACAGGTTCCGGGAAGCTTGCCGGGGCCACTGGATGCCACTTCGAAACAATGTTCGAACCGGGCATTGATTGCCGCAATCGCGCGGGCAGCACGGCGGGCGGGGCTTAAAGCCCTTCGAGCGTTCTGAGCCGCGACGGTGGTCCCGTGGCGTGCCGTTTCCGCGGACATGGCGGCAGGCGCCGAGGTCCAGAGCAGAACCGGAATAGCAGCGCCCAGCAGCACCGCCGGCCCGACCAGCCTGGAGTAAGAACCAAGTAACCCCATAGGCGCGTCCCAGTGCAGCTTCGCATCCACGTGCTGCTTTTGTTCTCAATAGTGGGTGGAATGTACCATGTCCACGTTTTTCGCGATTTGAGTGTCGTCGCGCCCGCTTCCGCTTATCGCTGCGGCGGCTGCGGTCGCTTTGGCCGATAAAGCGCTTCCGGAGGGGGAACGGTCACGTTCCGAGTATCCTTCATATAGAGGAGCGGGTTGACGCGCAGGCTGACATAATGCGCCAGCCAAGCGATATAGGCTTGGTTGCGATCGCTACCATTGGTCTTCAGCCAGTAGCTCTGCTCGTTTGCGGGCACATTTTTCCATAATTTGTTCGTTATATGACGGGTGCCCTCCAGGTCATCTATCGCACCCTGCAAGCCCTCGTGGTGGGCGAGATAGGCATATTCCATTAACGCCGCAGGCGAATGGTCCAAGATCAGATGCTTTTTTTCGAGCACGCTCAGATTGTACCGGGCATAGTCATTGGCGGCGATGATCGACATATTCGGATCGTAGCGAAGCTTCAGGAATGCATGCTTGTAAGCCGGGTCGACCTTACCGTTCTTATCGAGCAATCCGAGCAAGAACGCGATATCGTTCAGATGACTCCCCCGCCGCTCCGTTTCGCCTAGCCAGGTGGCTTCCGTAAACTGGCCCAGTCCTTGCGCGCTCGACTCGCTGTTCGCGCTGTGCGGATCCCATTTTCCGTCCGCACCCGGTTGCGCTTCGCCGCCGATCAACCCGGCTAGCCCGACAGGCGTGGACGGGCTCGTCTTGGTGACGGCCACAATCGCGTCCCGGTATTTCTCATTGGGACCGAGGTTCAAATTGTCCACGGAAAAGGGATTGGTTGGAGGTGCCGCCTGTCGTGCCGGCGCCGGAGGGCGTCCGGGTGCCGTTGGTTTGCCGTGCCCGGATGGCTGGACGGCGGCCAGAAGGCCATAGGTTTGCGCGGCAGGCGTCGAGGCCGGAAGAGACGATCCTTGGCCTCCGACGGTCGCGACCGCTGGAATCGTCTGCGGCATGCCGAGCTGGCCGGCCGTGTTGAACAGGCTGGGGGACTGCGGACCGGTGCCCCCATTGTCGAGGGTCGCGACCTGGAACAGCGAGCCGGATTGCAGCGGCGCGTTGCCTCCATAGCCGGAGTCCTTCGCGCCGAGCTGCTCCACGGCGGTCCCGGCCCCGCCATCATCCGGCGCCACAAAAAAAGACAACAAATTCGGCGGATCCGACGGCTGGAGCGGAATGCCCGATTGCGGCTGGCCGGCGGCGTCATCGTTGGGTCCCTGCCCGAGGAGCGATGGGGCCGGAGGCGGGGTCCCACCAGTTCCACCGGCGTCGAACCCTTGCGGCCCGGCCTGCTGCCCCAGTGCGAGCGACGGCGGCCCGGCAAGTTGCTGGATGGCGCTCGCCACACCGCCGGGTACGCCGGGAAGTCCGGTCACGAACGGCGGCGGATTCTGCTGGTCCGCCGGCAGAAGGGGAATATCCGATGATTGCTGATCGCTGGCCCCACCGCCGGCCTCCTGGGGCTGGCCGAGCATCGGTGGCGGCAGTGGCTGTTGAGGAGCGCCGCTGGTGCCGCCGTCCGATCCTAACGACGGATCTTGCTGATCCTGCGACAACGAAAAAGGGAATGCGGGCTGCGATGGGTCAGCATCCGCCCCACCGTTACTGCTGCCGCCCCCCTGCTGCGGCTGCTGGCTCGCGACCATGATCAGCGAGCCGAGCTGCCAGAGTGCGTTGACCTGCTGGACCGGATGGGTGGCATTGACGAACGCGTCCTTGGCCTGGGCGATCTGGCCGACAAGCTGGTCGGGACCGGCTGCCGGCGCCGAGACACCGGGCGCACTGCCTTGGCTCGGATCATAGGGCGCGGCGCCGGTATCGCCGTCGCCCTGATCCGCCGCGAAAAAGGCGTCGGGCTGGGGCAACGGCAGGCCGTTCTGGTCCAGAGAGGCGAAACCGCCGAAAGGCCCGAAATCGCCGTCCTGATAGGCCATCGATCATTCTCCTCAGGACGGTTGCGGACGGCTTGGCTCCGGGAATGCGGGCGGAAACGGCGGATCGCACCGATGTTCCCACATTGTTCCAGGAATGCGCGCCTGCTATGGACAAGATCGCGGCCGCGGGAGGCGAAGCCGTCAGGAAGGGATAGGAACGATATGCTCGGCTTGCTGATCGCATCGATGCTGGCCGCGGGCGGCGCGCATCGACCGGCGCACCGCAATCTTGCGCTGGGTGAAACCTACGTCTGCCATTTTCCGAAGCATGGCCTGGTCATCATCGATACGCGAGACCAGCATTCGAGCATCACCGTGCACGGCAAGAAATATCCGGCAAGGGGCGGTAGCTACTTCTTCGTCAACGACGATAATCCCGATATTGAGGTCATGTTCGGACCCAATATGAAATGGTGGGAATATGGCGAGGATGGGGAGCGTGCCACATCCTGCAGCCATCGACGGAATCTTCGCTGAGGCTCGATGTCCGCGATTTCGTAGCCGCAGCGCTCAATTATATTTTCTGCACGGGCTGCGTTTGAACTTAACGTCTATCACGTGCGTATCATAATCCCCGGCCCGCTGCGGCGCGCCTCCGCTAGTCCCGAGATACAGGCATCGATTTCCTTTGACGAAAACCATGGCGCAATAGCCCGGATCGACGTCCGAACATGATTCGATCTCTGGAAAGAGGGCACAGATATCTTCATCAAATTCGCACCGGCCGACCACGGGTTTCCAACCATATCCCAAAATGATCTTGCGGGCCGCATCATAGGTCATGCCCTCAAGCTTCAACGATCTATGGACCGGTGACCCTACGTTCGCGACATGCTGCTTGTGCGGCACAACCGGCGCGCCCAGCGCCAGCGACATCAACAATGAGAAAGCGTGAATCATAACTTCTCCCCGTCAACGTTGCGCGTGTCGTCCGGCCGGGAAAGACAGGCTCCGCAAGCGCCGTTCGAGTTGCTCTGTCCTTTCATCGTTCTTGACGGCCTCGCACATCAGTATCTCGGCTTGAATTCCGGTGAATTCCGGGGACACAATACTTAACTCTGCTGCTTAGTGCAGCCTCGGCCTCGGCCTCGGCTTCGGCCCCGGCTTCTGCTTTTTCAGCTTCCGCCCGGTCTCCCCTTCCAGCCTCTCGACGAACCCTGCGTCGCCCCACGGGCGGCCGGTGCGCTGGTGCGCCTCGATCGCCGCTTCGGCTTCCGGCGGCAGATCCCCCGCCTCGAGCCCGCGGCGAAGCATCGCCCGCCAATTGCGGTGCACGCCGGCAAGGGCGCCGAGATCGGTCAGCCAGTCCGGCTTGCCGGTGAGATGTGCCCGCGCCGAGGACCAGGGCCATTCCTCCGCCCGCTTCATCAGCTTCGCCCGCACCGGGTTGAGCTCGACATAGCGCACCGCAACCATCAGATGCGCCTCGTCCATCGGGTAGGAAGCGAACCGTCCCTGCCAGAGATAACCCGTCCAGCCCTTGGCGAAGTTGATCCGCCGCGAATAAAGGCGATGCGCCTCCGCCAGCGCCGCGCGCAGCCCGTCCGCGGTCGACGGCACCAGGATCAAGTGAACGTGGTTCGGCATCAAGCACCAGGCAAGGCAACGCACGCCGTTTGCCGCGCACGCCTCGGTCACCAGCGCCTTGTAGGCGGCATAATCCTCCTCGCCGAAGAAGACCTTCTGCCGGCGGTTGCCGCGCTGCGTCACATGATGCGGAACGCCGGGAACGACGATGCGGGCGAGACGGACCATGGCCCAAAGTGCGCCACCGCTCAGTTCCTGTCAATTAGGTATTATGTCCCCGGAATACGTGTCCCCGGAATACAATTTCGTAGCCGCAGCGCTCAATCATCCTTGCTGCAAGGACCCTTTCCAAATAAGACGACCGTCACGTACGTATCATAATCTCCGTCTCCCGTCGGCGCGCCGCCGCTTGTCCCGAGAGACAGGCATCGATTTCCTTTAGCGAACACCATGGAGCAATAGCCGGGGCCGACGCCCGAACAGGATTGGATTTCCGGAAACAGAGAACAACTTTCCTTGGTCGAATAGCACTCGCCAAGCGCGGGTTTCCAACCATATCCCAAAATGATCTTGCGGGCCGCATCATAGGTCATGCCCTCAAGCTTCAATGATCTATGGACCGGTGACCCCACGTTAGCGACATGCTGCTTGTGGGGTACACCCGGCGCGCTCAGAGCGAGCGACATCAACAACGAGATTAGACGAATCATTCAATTACCCCTTTGCTGTTGCCATTGCGTCAGGAGACTCCTGATCGCATGAGTCTCCCGCATACTAGCCGCGTTTGCTGGCTTCGGATAATAGGACATCGTACCGTCGGAAATCTGATAGCCCGCGGCTTTCCCCCTCCGAAGACCTTTGGGAACGGCAATTGAAGCCCATTGATGGGCCGCGGCATATTGCGCCTGATCAACTGTACCAACGCCCTTGGTCAAGAATCGACCCAATGCGCCATTTCCGGCAGAGGGAATAAGGTAGCTCCTGTAAATTCGATCCTGCAATTCACGGGTAAGGCGCTCGTTTCCAGTCAGACCAAGCGCTTTTGCGGCATTTGAAAGGGTATCGTGAACCATCTGATATCGTCCAACGGTATGCATACGCCTGTGATCAGTCGCCGGAAGCCCATCTGTACTCAAAATTTGGTTTATCGTTTTTCCTGTTACCATACCCGCCGGTGGATTAATCGAAGAGTATCCCACGCGGCCATGCAAGCCCTTTGTGCCGGTATTATATGAGTCATCGCCCCCTTCTCCTATATGGAGAATCTGTGAAAACCGATGATAGACGTCGTCCAGCGTCAGGCGGCCAGCCGGTTGAGGTACGGCGAAGGGCGGGACGAGCCCATCCATGGGCATTCCGGGCAAAGACGAATCAATCGGAGGAATGGGCTGCAGCACGCGCGGCTGGTTTCCTGGGGCAAACAGGCTCCGCGACCGCGCGGGATTGGCCGTGCCTCCTGGGCCGGCGCTGAACAACGTGCCGGACTGCTGCAGAGCGCTTCCTGTACCATCGGGGGCACCGGCAAGCTCGGCAACGAATGGCGGCGGATTCTGCTGGCTTGGCCCCTGCGGCGCATTCTGCTGGCTCTGTGCCGGCGAAGGCACGGCGAACTGCGGAAGGGCGCCGGCCATTCCGCCAAGCGCACCAAGCTGCTGAAGGGCGCTGGCCACGCCGCCGGGCGCTCCGGCGAGCCCGGCAACGAAGGGTGGCGGCATCTGCGGGCCCGAAGGTGGGGCGGATGGTGGCTGGCTGCCGTCTGATCCACCCGGGGGCCCAGGGAGATCGGCCACGAATGGCGGCGGGTTCTGCTGGTCCGGCGGCGGGAGGGGAATGCCGGAGGACTGCTGGCCGCTGGCTCCGCCCGGGCCCTGAGGCTGGTCCCAGAAGGACGGGGGCAGCAGCTGCTGCGGAAGCCGGCCTCCGCCCCCCGCTCCTTGCGGCGCATTCTGCTGGTCCTGCGTCGGCAGGAGCGGCGCGCCGAGCTGTTGAAGGGCATTGGCCGCGCCGCCGGGGGCGCCGGCTAGCCCGGCAACGAAGGGCGGCGGCATCTGCTGACCGGAAGACAGGAGGGACAGGGCCGATGGCTGCTGACCGTCGTCCGATCCGCCGGGCGCGCCGGGAAGATCCGCCGCAAACGGCGGCGGATTCTGCTGACCGGACGGCAGGAGGGGAATGCCCGATCCGTCGTCTCCGCCACCGGAACCCTGAGACTGGCCGAGCAGCGGCGGAGGCAGCGGCCGTCGCGGCGCGCCGCTGCCGCCATCGTCCGGTTCCTGCGGCGCATTCTGCTGGTTCTGTGCCGGCGGGGCGGGCTGCGGCGAATTGCCGTTCGCGCCGCCGCCATTGCCTGCATCCCCCTGCTGCGGCTGCTGGCTCGCGGCCATGATCAGCGAGCCGAGCTGCCAGAGCGCGTTGACCTTCTGGCCGGGGTCGGTCGCGTTGACGAACTGGTCCTTGGCCTGGGCGATCTGGCCGACGAGCTGGCCGGGATCGGCCGTGGCCGGCGCCGACGCATCGGACGGGTTGCCTTGGCTCGCATCGTCGGGCGCGCCGCCGCCCTGGGCGGCCGAGAGCATGGCGTCGGGCTGCGGATACCAGAGGCCGTTCTGGCGCACGTAGGTGACGCCGCCATAGGTCCTGGAATCGCCGTCCTGGTAAGCCATTGATCATTCTCCAAGGATTGATTGCGCATGGGTGGGTGTTTCGCGGGCCTGCCCGGCAACCTCTCGGGCAGAGATCAGTAGGCCTGGGATCGCACGGGCGCCGCTCGAGCGCCGCTGCTTCATCGACGCGCGCGATCTATGCGAGCGCTTCCCGCGACATTTTTTTCTGGCGCGGGGAAAAATCCGAGGGCCGAGCAACGTGGCACGAATTCATGCCCGTCGAATGCCGTCGCGTCACGTAACCGCCCACGAAGCCCGGCCCCTCCGATGACCCTGGATCACCCCTCGGCACCGACGCCGGCATCGGGGGAAGGCCCGTTCCTCCGCGGCTGGCATGCAAGGCTGCTCAACCGCGCCCAGAGCCGCTGCGAAACAGGCCCGTGCGGCCGATCGCGGCGGCGCGCGGCGACTAGCGCCAACCGTCCGCCCGGAAATGCTTCGCAGGCGAGCGAGCGCAGGCATCCGTCGGCAAGCTTCTCCTCGACCAGGA
The DNA here is from genome assembly GCA_036491055.1 of Allosphingosinicella sp. GTDB lineage: Bacteria > Pseudomonadota > Alphaproteobacteria > Sphingomonadales > Sphingomonadaceae > Allosphingosinicella. The sequence continues at coordinate 4,680 of DASXCT010000030.1, read as the reverse complement.
ACGCGGGCATGTGCCCCCATCCCATGCCCTGCAGGATCACCTCCAGCTTCATGAGCTGGTCGCTCACCGTCAAGCGCCGCGCGCCGCCGACCAGATAGTAATTGGCGCCCTCGCCTACTCTGGCGCTGTCCCGGATCACGCATTGCGTCCATTCGCCGACCCGCTCGGCGGTGATCGGGCCGGCGATCTGGGCCGGTCCGTAGCCGGCCGCGCAGACCGGGATCAGCCGGACGTCGCCCAGATCGACGAACTCCAGCCGGGGATCCGCCTTGTCGACATGATGGAAGATCAGGTCGGCTTCGTCCTCGAACAATCGTTCCGCCGGGCCGCCAAGCGCTTCGAAGGCCAGGTCGAGACGGGTCGACGGAGCCTCGGCGAAGAAGTCACGCAACAGGCTCAGCGTCGCCGGCAAGGGACAAAGATCGCCGATCACGACGCGAAGGCGGGTTTCCTCGCCCAAGGCAAGCTGCGCGGCGTGCGTCTTCAATGCCGATAGCCGGCGCAGCAGGGTCCGCGCCTCCTCCAGGACGACCCCCCCTTCGTCCGTCAGGATCATGCGATAGCCGCCGCGATCGAACAGGGTCAGGCCAAGCTGCGATTCGAGCGCGCGGATCGCGGCGGATAGGGAGGGATGGGTACGGCCGAGCTTCCGCGCCGCCGCCTGCAGCCCACCCTGATCGGCAACCGCCTCGAAGCACTGAAGCTGCTGGATGGTGACGCCGAGCATGTAGGCTTAGCCTACAGTCTTTTTCGGAACTTTGCGCAATCAATATTCGGGTGAGCCGATTAGATCGCGCCTTCCCGGACATGGAGGCGGCAATGCGTGCACTCACCTTCCACGAGCATGGCGGACCGGAGGTGTTCCGGGTCGAACGCCTGCCGGACCCCGAGCCTAGCGAAGGCGAGGTGGTCATCGCGGTCAAGGCGTTTGGCATCAATCGCGCGGAAACCTACATGCGGGCGGGAAGCTGGCCCCAGGCGATGAAGGTGTCCGGGATCGAATGCGTCGGCGAAGTCCTGGCCGATCCGACGCGCGAGCTGGACGTCGGCACGCCGGTCGCCGCCCTGATGGGTGGAATGGGCCGGGTGATCGACGGCAGCTACGCGGAGCGGACGCGGGTGAGGCGCGCGAACGTCGTGCCGATCGATCGATGCGGCCTCGGCTGGGCGGAGCTGGCGGCGATCCCCGAATCCTATGCGACGGCATGGCAGGCCCTTTTCGGCAATCTCCGCCTCGCACGCGGCCAATCCCTGGTCGTGCGCGGCGCCACCTCGGCGCTCGGCCAGGCCGCGGTCAACCTCGCCGCCGACGCGGGCATCCGCGTCATCGCCACCACGCGCCGCGAAGACCGGCGAAGTATGTTGCGCGAGATCGGCGCCGGCGAGACCCTCATCGAGCATGGGACGGCGGCCCGCGACGTCCGCGCGATACTGCCCGACGGCGTCGATGCCGTGCTCGACATCGTGGGCAACCAAGTCTTCCTCGATTCGCTCGCCATGGCGCGGCCCGGCGGACGGGTCTGCCAGGTGGGCTTCTTGGGCGGCACCGCGCCGATCGCGGCCTTCGACCCGCTTCGGGACATGCCGGTCGGGGTCGAGTTCAGCCTGTTCGGCAGCTTCGCCTTCGGTGAACCCGGCTTTTCGCTCGACGCCGTGCCGCTCGCGCGGATCGTCGCGCGATGCGCGGAGGGCCGCTATCGGGCCTGCCCCGAAAGGATATTCAGGTTCGAGGATATTGCCGACGCCCATCGGCTCATGGAGTCGAACGAGGCATGCGGCAAGATCGTCATGGTCATTTGAGCCTGGAACGTCCCTTCGCTGGGGACGACAACGCGTCTCGTCGCCACCGGCACCGCGTAGCGCGCGGGTTACGGGCTAGAAGTCGGCAAAACCGGGTAGTGGGTCAGTTTGAAATTCTGTCCGGCTAGCGGATGGCGCTTACGCGGTCACCCTCCACATGATGTTTTACAACTTCGTCCGCATCCATAAGACGCTCCGGGTTACGCCTGCCATGGCGGCTGGCGTGACGGATCGGCTTTGGGATATCGCCGATATCGCCAAGCTCGTCGAGAATGCGGAAGCGGCCCCGAAGGCGCGCGGGCCATATAAGAAGCGTTTGGGCTAGATTTGCCCCTTAATGAACTCCTGGGCGTGTTCGAAGCGCCCCTTGGCTAATAGAGCAAGATAGCTCCCGTAAATACCGTTCAGGCGTTCATCTTTGAAAGTCTCCGGTATCAGTGGAAGGCCGCACGTGCCGAGGCGCCGATTCATTGTCTTCAAATCTGCTGGCTTCATCGTTCTCCGATAGTATCCATTCTTGAGAAACACCCCAGACGTCACATCCGAATTGAACTTGATCAGCCAACGTTGAAAACCACGTCCGGGCAGTTCAGCCTTGTCGACGATGCGAGCAATCCACTCATATAAGCTCGCCCCAAGAAGCATCAGGGACGGATAAGTAATAAAAGGAGAGGACGCCATCTCATATGCGGTTTTCAACATCGGAATTGAATCCTTCCAATGCTGATTGATGAGTATCCCGTACCCGGCTTGGCTGGCGGCGTTTTCAATATTGAAGCCGACGACGACGAGAATGGGCCACGTGGCCCATCGGGTGACCGTTCCTATCTTTGCTCTGATAGACATCGCGCCGATCCTCCCACGAACGGGCGCCCTTGTGGAGTCGGCATCGGGTGCCGATCTTTCTCTGACGGTTTTTCAAACTGACCCACTACCCCCTCTGTTCTTCTATTGTTCCAAGCGCCCACTTTTGATATGAGTGCGGATTGGGCGCCGGCCGTATGACATCGCGCCGGCAATAAGAGGACGTGGCTATGAGGCTTTTCCGGACGGTCGCTTTTCTTGTCCTTGCTGGAGCCGCCGCCTCCGCGGCAACCGCCCAACGGCCTCACCTGCTGAAGCGGCACGGCGTTATCTACGGCGTTCGCGGCCTTGACTATTTTGCCGATTGCCGAGGTATGCCAGCGATGGATGCGTGCGAAGTGTTCAAGCTTTCGGGAACTGTCGTGGCGGTGGCGTCTGATCGCGAGACAAACCAGATCGAAAGTTTTACCCTTAGGACGAGACAGGACAGAAATATCGATTTGGATGTCTTGCGGGGGTCTTTCCCGCCAGCGGCAAAGAGTTTGATTCGGCTCGGCCGCCATGTGCGTGCGTCCGGGACCATCACGGGTCAAGGACGCGTCATGAATACGAACCAGATCATCGCGGAGGATTTGCGCTAGCCGGATCGGAAGCGCGGAACGGCAGAAAGGGGTCGTGGTTATGGGAATCAGATTGTCCGGCGTCGCAATCGCTCCCGCGGCGGGCGGCTCGTCTCGCAGCCGATGGGCACGCTTTTGGGGCCGGAGGCGGCTGACAAGGTTTGCCCTGTTCCTCGCAGTGGTGACTTTGCCTGCCGTGCCCGCAGCAGCGTGCTGCATTTCTGAATATGGGGCGCCACCCAGCGGGCCCGCGCACAGGATCATCCATCAGATCGCAGTTGCAGCTGATAAATGTGGCGGGATCGACACACCTGCCGTCATAGACCGCGTTTGCGCGCGTCGGGACCGGCTGATGAAGCGCGCGCATCAGTTGGGCTGGTGCTGGGGCTCACTCAGGGCGGACGATGCGGAATTCCAGCTTTATTGGCTTCGGTGCCGCAGGAACCGCAACTGGCGCTGGTATTCAGTGCGCGACTGATCGCGCTTTGCCGATTTTTCGCAAATACTCTTCGATCTCGGGCGGCGGAATTCCGGGGACACAATACTTAACTCCGCTACTTAGTGCTCGGCCTCGGCCTCGGCTTCGGCCCCGGCTTCTGCTTTTTCAGCTTCCGCCCGGTCTCCCCTTCCATCTTCTCGATGAACCCTGCGCCGCCCCACGGGCGGCCGGTGCGCTGGTGCGTCTCGATCGCGGTTTCGGCTTCCGGCGGCAGATCCCCCGCCTCGAGCCCGCGGCGAAGCATCGCCCGCCAGTTGCGGTGCACGCCGGCAAGCGCGCCGAGATCGGTCAGTCCGTCCGGCTTGCCGGTGACATGCGCCCGCGCAGAGGACCAAAGCCAATCCTCCGCCCGCTTCGCCAGCTTCGCCCTCACCGGATTGAGCTCGACATAGCGCACCGCCATCAGCAAATGCGCCTCGTCCATCGGATAGGAAGCGAACCGTCCCTGCCAGAGATAACCCGTCCAGCCCTTGGCGAAGTTGATCCGCCGCGAATAAAGGCGATGCGCCTCTGCCAGCGCCGCCCGCAAGCCGTCCGTGGTCGACGGCACGAGGATCAAGTGAACGTGGTCCGGCATCAAGCACCAGGCAAGGCAACGCACGTCGTTTGCCGCACAGGCCTCGGCCACCAGCGCCTTGTAGGCGGCATAATCCGCCTCGCCGAAGAACACCTCCTGCCGCCGGTTGCCGCGCTGCGTCACATGATGAGGGACACTGGGAACGACGATGCGCGCGAGACGGGCCATGGCCCAAAATACGCCGCCCTGGACTGCACCCCTGGAATGAGACGGTAAAATAAGGGACAGCTCTCGTTTGAGAGAGAGCTGATGTCGAAGGTGAGGCGACGCCGTTTTGGACGAGTGTTCAAGCTTGCGATTGTTCGTCGGATGGAGACGGGGGAGAGCGGGACGGCTTTGGCGCGCGAGTTCGGGATCAAGCGAGAGATCCTGTACCGGTG
>DASXCT010000029.1:0-3865 GCA_036491055.1 Allosphingosinicella sp. | reverse complement strand
AACCCCACGAGCCTCGACACGAGGATCACCAATCCCAAGTCGCTCCATCGCCAATCCTCCAATCCAATCAGGATCAGTGAATCAGCTCAAAACGCTCCTGCATACCCACTTCCGTGCATCCAGTAGCCGCCGGGGAGAGGGGGTCTTGCCGCGAAATCTGAATGTCGATCCGTTAGTCCGGGATCAGGCGCCGCGCCACTTCAGGAGCAGGAGCGGTTTCGCGAGAACCAGGCCGACGAGGAAGCCGCCGATATGGGCGGCGACCGCGATCCTGGCGCCGCGGAGCTCGAACACATAGCCGATCAGCAGGTTGAGGACGATCCACACCGCCAGCAGCCCGAGGGCATGGAGCGATCGCTTCAGCACCGGATTGGCCACATTCACCCGGTTGCGGCCGAACAGCATCGCCCAGGCGCCGACGATGGCGGAGATGGCGCCGCTCGCGCCGATCATCGGCACGGCATCGTGCGGCTGGACGATATAGTGGCAAAAAGCCGCGACATAGGCGCCGACGATGTAGAGCAACAGCGTCGCCCGCGAGCCGAGGATGTTCTCCACCACCCGTCCGCAGACGAGCAGGACGACGAGATTGAAGACGATGTGGAACGGGCCGGAATGAAGCAGGGTCGCCGTCAGCGGCGTCACCAGCAAGGCGACCAGCAGATCCACGCCGCGGAGCACGTCCACCCGCGCCGAGATGAAGCCGCCCACCACCGCCGCCGCCTGCTGCCGGCCGGCGGCATAGACGACCAGCCACGCCAAGGCGGTCACCGTCGCGATCAACAGCGTGAAGCGGGCGCGCTGCCAGTCTTGCGGCGGTCGCATGTGAATCGAAGAAGCCCCGTAGAGGAAGGGCGGATACTGGCCCTTCCCGTCGCGAATGTCAGATGAATTCGACCTTCTCGATCGTGTAATAACGGTCGCCCGACGGCGTCGACACCTCGACCTCGTCCTCGACCGTCCGGCCGATCAGCGCCCGCCCGAGCGGCGAATTGTAGCTGATCCGGCCGACGCGGGCGTCCGCCTCGGTCTGGCCGACGATCTGATATTTGATCGGCTTGTCGTTCTCGTCGATCAGATGGACGGTCGCGCCGAACACGATCTTGTCGCCGGACAAGGTGGTCGGATCGATCACCATCGCCCGGCTGAGACGGTCGTCCAGGTCCGCGATCTGCGCCTCGATCTGGCCCTGGCGCTCCTTGGCGGCATGGTATTCGGCATTTTCCGACAAGTCGCCATGGCCGCGCGCTTCCTCGATCGCATCGATGATCTGCGGACGTTCGACCATTTTGAGGTGCCGCACTTCGGTCTGCAGCATCTCATAGCCTTCGGCCAGCATCGGCATCTTTTCGACCGTCGCCATAACCTTTGCCTTTCGTCAAACTTCTTTCGGCCGCCTCCGGCAAGCGGGGCGGCCATTACGCACGCGAATTGTGAGGATCACGCTCTGGAGACGGAATAATAGTCCTGCAGGGGGCGAACTTCAAGATCGCCCTGCCGCAATGCAGCAATGGCCCGCGTCACCGCGGCGCTCGAGGCGGCGGTGGTGAAATAGGGGATTTTCGTCGTCACGGCCGAGGCGCGGATCGAGGCGCTGTCGCGGTGGCTCTGCCAGCCTTCGGTCGTGTTGAAGATGATGTCGATCTCGCCGTCCTTGATCTTGTCGACGATGTGCGGCCGGCCCTGGGCGACCTTGTTGATCCGCTCGACCGCGATCCCCTCGGCGGCGAGATAATCGGCGGTGCCGCCGGTGGCGACGACTCGAAAGCCCATCTCGCACAAGGCCCGCACCGGCGGGACGATCAGCGGCTTGTCGCTGTCCTTGACCGAGACGAACAAGGTGCCCTCGGTCGGCGGAAAGACTCCGGCGGCGAGCTGGGATTTCAAAAAGGCCTTGGCGAAATCCCGGTCGATCCCGATCACCTCGCCGGTCGACTTCATCTCGGGCGAGAGGACGGGGTCGACGCCGGGGAAGCGGGCGAAGGGGAAGACCGCTTCCTTGACCGCGACGTGGGGGATGTCGCGGTGGATGGGCAGGAATCTGATCAAGGGCTCGCCGGCCATGACCCGGGCGGCGATCTTGGCGACCGGCGTGCCGATCGCCTTGGCGACGAAGGGGACGGTGCGGCTGGCGCGGGGATTGACCTCGATCAGGTAGACGATGCCCTGCTTGACCGCGAACTGGACGTTCATCAGGCCCTTCACGCCCAATGCCATGGCGAGCGCCCGCGCCTGCCGCTCGATCTCGTCGACGATGCCGGGCTCCAGGCTGTAGGGCGGGATCGAGCAGGCGCTGTCGCCCGAATGGACGCCCGCTTCCTCGATATGCTGCATGACGCCGGCGATGACGACGTCCTTGCCGTCCGAGATGGCGTCGACGTCGACCTCAATCGCGTCGCGCAGATATTGGTCGATGAGGACGGGGCTGTCGCCGGAGACCTGGACGGCGGTGACGATATAATCGTCGAGCTGGGCCGGCCCGTCGACGATCTCCATCGCCCGGCCGCCGAGCACGTAGGAAGGCCGGGTCAGCACCGGATAGCCGATCCGCTCGGCGACCGCGATCGCCTCCTCGCGCGAGCGGGCGATGCCGTTTTCGGGTTGGCGCAGGCCGAGCTTGTTGACCAAAGCGGCGAAGCGCTCGCGGTCCTCGGCAAGGTCGATCGCGTCGGGCGAGGTGCCGAGGATCGGGATTCCTTCTTTCTCCAGCGCGGCGGCGAGCTTGAGCGGCGTCTGGCCGCCGAACTGGACGATGACTCCGACCAATTCGCCTCTCTGCCGCTCGACATGGAGGATCTCGAGCACGTCCTCGACGGTCAAAGGCTCGAAATAGAGGCGGTCCGACGTGTCGTAATCGGTCGAGACGGTCTCCGGATTGCAATTGACCATGATCGTCTCGAAGCCCGGCCCCCCTGGTTCTTGGGAGCCGAGCGCGTAGCAGGCGTGGCAGCAGCAATAATCGAACTCGATCCCCTGCCCGATCCGGTTCGGGCCGCCGCCAAGGATGACGATCTTCTCGCGCTCCGAAGGATCCGCTTCGCATCGGACCTTGCCGACGAATGGGGCTTCGTAGGTCGAATACATGTAGGCCGTTGGCGCGGCGAATTCGGCGGCGCAGGTGTCGATGCGCTTGAACACCGGCAGAACGCCGAGGCGCTTGCGAGCGGCGGCAACGTCGGCTTCGGCCTTGGCCGAAAGGGCCGCAAGGCGCGCGTCCGAGAAGCCGGCGGCCTTGAGCGCCCGGAAGTTGCCGGCGTCGGGCGGCAGGCCGTAAGCGCGCACCTTGCCTTCGAGCGCGACAATCTCGGCGATCCGCTCGAGGAACCAGGGGTCGATCTTGCTCACCTCGTGGATCTCTTCGACGCCCATCCCTAAGCGCATCGCCTGCGCCACTTTGAGCAGGCGATCGGGCGTCGGCTGGCCGATTGCGGCGCGCAGCACGTTGTGGTCGTCGCCGAGGCCCAGTCCGTCGATCTCGATCTCGTCGAGCCCGTTGAGCCCGGTCTCGAGCGAGCGCAGCGCCTTCTGCAGCGATTCGGGGAAGGTGCGGCCGATCGCCATCGCTTCGCCGACCGATTTCATCGCCGTCGTCAGCGTCGGCTCCGCGCCGGGAAATTTTTCGAAGGCGAAGCGCGGGATCTTCGTGACGATATAGTCGATCGTCGGCTCGAACGACGCCGGCGTCGCGCCGCCGGTGATGTCGTTGGCGATCTCGTCGAGCGTATAGCCGACCGCCAGCTTGGCCGCGACCTTGGCGATGGGGAAGCCGGTCGCCTTCGACGCCAGCGCCGAGGAGCGCGACACGCGCGGATTCATCTCGATGATGACCAGCCGGCCGTCGGCCGGATTGACCGCGAACTGCACG
>DASXCT010000028.1:0-92299 GCA_036491055.1 Allosphingosinicella sp. | reverse complement strand
TATGGCGGCTGGAACTGCTACGGAAAACCGCCCGGCACCAAAACCATGGCACAAGGCTGGAAGCAATTCGCCGCCGTCCTCGCTGGATTCCTACTCGCTCAACAACTTCCGTGAATCCCGTAGCCCCGGCGGGGAGAGGGTAGGTGAAGGGGTCGGACGGTAGGGATCATTCTCCGACGCCGAACCCCCTCACCCCAGCCCTCTCCCCGCCGGGGAGAGGGGGGTTGGCGCGATGCCTGAATGATCAGGTGGACGAAGCTCGCTCTCGACCCGGAAGCGGACGGCCCGCACAGGCAGGAGCCCTTATGCACCGGCTTCTCTTTCGTTTCCCGGCGCCGGCAAAGCGAGATAAGCGAGCCGCCGCACCTCGCGGCGGCCGCGCACCACCGTGTCGAGGACGAGGCCGACGGCGAAGCTGAGGAAGGCGACGATCATCAGGCCGGTGGCCAGGATGGCGGTCGGGAAGCGCGGCACCAGGCCGGTTTTCGCGAAGGTGATGACGAGCGGGATGGCGAGGACGATGGCGACGATCGCCAGCAACGCTCCGAAGCCGCCGTAGAAGAGCACCGGCCGCTCGATCCGGAAGAGATGGAGGATGGTGCGCATGATCCGCCAGCCGTCGCGCCAGGTGGAGAGCTTCGAATGCGAGCCTTCGGGGCGGGCGCCGTAGGCGGTGACCATTTCCTCCACCGGCATGGCGAGCTCGAGCGCGTGGACGCTGATCTCGGTCTCGGTCTCGAAGCCGCGCGACAGAGCCGGGAAGCTCTTGACGAAGCGGCGCGAGAAGATTCGATAGCCCGAGAAGATGTCGGTGAAGCTGTGGCCGAACAGATTGGCGAGGATCGCGGTGAACAGCCTGTTGCCGAGCCGGTGGCCGAGCCGGTAGGCCTCTTCGACCTCCGATTTGCGGGCGCCGACGACCATGTCGAGCCGCTCGTCGACCAGGCGGCGGACCAGCTCCGGCGCGGCGGCGGCGTCATAGGTCGTGTCGCCGTCGGCCATGACATAGATGTCGGCGTCGATATCGGCGAACATGCGGCGGACGACATTGCCCTTGCCCTGCATCCGCTCCGACCGGACGATCGCCCCCGCCCCCGCCGCGACCTCGCGGGTCCGGTCCTTGCTGTTATTGTCGTAGACGTAGATCGCAGCGCCCGGCAGCGCCGCGCGGAACCCCGCCACCGTCTGCGCGATCGCGGCCTCCTCGTTATAGCAGGGGAGGAGGATGGCGATGCGCGGCGCTGAATTGTTCAAGACGGCCCCCCAATAGACTCCTCTCCCTTCGAGGGGAGAGGATACGAAGCCTTGGCGGCTCTGCCGCTTAGGCGAAGTTGGTGAGGGTGACACCATCGGAGGATTGCCGCGGATTCTGTCACCCCCACCCAACTGCGCTTTGGCTCCTTCGTCGCCAAGGCTCCGTATCCCTCCCCCATCTAAGGGGGAGGGGCATAGAGGCTCAAGCCTTCTTGGCGCCCGCCTTCTTCGGAGCCGCCTTTTTGGCCGGCGCCTCCTTGGCTTCGGGCTCGGCCTTTTTCGCCTTTGCAGGCCCCTCGACCTTGCTCGGGACAGGCTTTGCCGCCTTGGCCGCAGGCTCGGGAGCCACTTCCGCCTTCTTGGCCTTCCCCTTCGCCGGTCCCTCGGCCTTGCTCGGCACAGGCTTCGCTTTCTCAGCCGGCGCTTCCGTCTTGGCCTTGCCCTTCTTCGCCTTCGGTTTGGCGCCATGATCGTGGCCATGGTCGTGCCCGCAGCCCGGACCATGGACATGCTCGTCCGTATCGGTCGACTCGATCTCTTCCTGGAGCTGCTCGCGAGTCACCTTGCGGTCGGCGATCTCCGCTTTCGAGAAGAGGAAATCGACCACCTTGTCCTCGAACAGAGGGGCGCGGATCTGGGCGGCGGCCATGGGGTCCTGGCGGACATAATCGATGAACTTCTGCCGGTCCTCGGGGCGATATTGCTGCGCCGCCTGCATGATCAGCGGGTTCATCTCCTGGTCGCTGACGTTGACGCCGTTGCGCTGGCCGATTTCGGAGAGGAGCAGGCCGAGCCGCACGCGGCGCTCGGCAATGGCATGATATTCGTCGCGCTCCGACTCCATCTCGGCGCGGGCGGCGTCGGGATCGGGCTCGTGCGTCGCTTCATGCTCGAGCTGCTGCCAGATCTGCGCGAACTCGGCCTCGACCATCGACGCCGGCACCGGAAAATCGTGGCTGGCCGCGAGTTGGTCGAGCAATTTGCGCTTCATATGGGTGCGGGTGAGCCCGTTCAGCTCCTGCTCGATCTGGCCGCGGAGCAGGCCGCGAAGCTGGTCGAGGCTTTCGAGGCCGAGCGATTGGGCGAAACCATCGTCGATCCTCAGCTCGCGGGGCTGCTGGACCTCGCCGATCGTGACCTCGAACAATGCGTCGCGGCCCTTGAGGTAAGCGACCGGATAATCGTCGGGGAATTTGACGTTGAGCGTGCGCTGCTCGTTCGCTTTGGCGCCGACGAGCTGGCCCTCGAAGCCCGGGATCAGCCGGCCCGAGCCAAGCTCGACCCGCATCGATTCGCCCTTGCCGCCCTCGAACGCCTCGCCGTCGACCTTGCCCTCATAGTCGATGACGACGAGATCGCCCTGCGCGGCTTCGTGCGTGGCCGGCGCGGCCTCGAAGCTCTTCTGGTTGCCGGCGAGCTGCTGGAGCTGCGCGTCGATCTCGGCATCGGTCGGCTCGACGTTCAGCCGTTCGAGCTTCAGCCCCTCGACCTTGGGGTCGGGCACGTCGGGCAGGGTTTCGAGCTCGACCTCGATCACGGCATCCTTGCCCTGGCCGCCTTCCTCCAGCCGGACCGACGGCTGCATGGCCGGGCGCAGGCGCTGCTCGGCGAGAAGCTGCTGCACGCCCTCCTGCACGGCGGTGTTGAGCGCCTCCTGCTCCAAAGCCGCGCCGTGCATCTTGCGCACCAGGTTCGGCGGCACCTTGCCGGGGCGGAAACCGGGCATGCGGATCTGCGGCGCGACCTTCTTCAGCTCGCCGTCGACGCGGGCGTCGATCTCCTTCTTGGGGATGGTGATCCGGTAGGCGCGCTTCAGGCCCTCGTTCAACGTCTCGACAGTCTGCATGGGTTTCGGCTCTAACCTTCGTCTTTGCGGGGTGGCGGCGTTTCGGAGCGGGCCGCGGGACTGGTGCGGGCGAAGGGACTCGAACCCCCACATCTTTCGATACCAGGACCTAAACCTGGCGCGTCTACCAGTTCCGCCACGCCCGCCGGGCCGCCGGTCGCGCGCCCGTATAACAGGGCTGGCGCAAGGGGCAAGGCGGGAACGATCCGCGGCGCCGGGGCTTTGGCCGATCAGCAAGGAGGGCGTCCCGCATGCGCTATCGTCAGCTCGGATCGAGCGACCTTCAAGTCTCCGAAATTTCCCTGGGCTCCTGGCTCACCTACGGCGTCGGGGTGGAGCGGGACCGGGCGGCCGCCTGCGTCGCCAAGGCCTTCGATCTCGGCATCAACTTCATCGACACGGCGAACGTCTATGGCCGCGGCGCGGCGGAAACGTTCCTCGGCGAAGTGCTGCAGGGCCGTCCGCGCGATTCCTACATCCTTGCGACCAAGCTCTTCTTCCCGATGACCGAGCAGGATCGCGGCCTCTCCCGCGCGCAGGTCGAGAAGCAGCTCGACGCCTCGCTGAAGCGGCTTCGGACCGATCATGTCGATCTCTACCAATGCCATCGCTACGATTGGGACACGCCGCTCGAGGAGACGATGGCGGCGCTGACCCAGGCCGTCCGCTCCGGCAAGGCCCGCTTCATCGGCTTCTCCGAATGGCCGGCCGACCGCATCCGGGCGGCGCTCGCCATGGCGGGCGTCGAGAAGTTCGTCTCCAGCCAGCCGCAATATTCATTGCTGTGGCGCGAGCCGGAGAAAGAGGTGATTCCGCTCTGCGCGGCCAACGGCATCTCGCAGATCGTCTGGTCGCCGCTCGCCCAGGGCGTGCTCACCGGCAAGTATAGGCCCGACGCGCCGCCGCCCCAGGGCAGCCGCGCCACCAGCGACGAAATGGGCGGTTGGATGGACCGGCTGCTCCGGCGCGAGATGCTGGAAGCGGTGCAGGAATTGAAGCCGCTCGCCGCCGAAGCCGGCCTCAGCCTCGCCCAATTCGCTCTGGCCTGGGTGCTGCGCGAGCCCAACGTCGCCTCCGCCATCGTCGGCGCGTCGAAGCCCGAGCAATTGGAGGAAAATGCCGCGGCGTCGGACGCGAAGGTCGATCCGGCGCTGTTCGCCGAGGCGGAGCGGATCGTCGCCGAAGTGTCGCCGGATTAGGCGCGGCACCCTTGCTGTTCCCCGGCGAAAGCCGGGGCCCAGATCCGAGTCCGTACTGGACCCCGGCTTTCGCCGGGGAGCATTCAGTGCGCGTCCACTGACAGGACGAGCGTTGCTTCCAGTCCCCCACTCTCGGCATTGGCAAGCCTCAGCGTACCGCCATGACTCTCCGCCACGGCGCGGGCGATGGCGAGGCCGAGGCCGGCGCCGCCGGTCTCGCGGCTGCGCGAGCTTTCGGCCCGGTGGAAGGGCTCTGCGGCGCGGGCGAGCTCGTCGGGCGGCAGGCCGGGGCCGTGGTCGCGCACCTCGATGAGAATATCGCTCTCCTCGCGCCGCACCGACACGCGCGCGGCGCCGCCATATTCGACCGCATTGTCGACGAGATTGCGGACGGCGCGGCGGACGAGGTTGGGCTGGATTTCCGCCACCTGCCGCGGCGAATCCGCCATTTCGGCGTCGGCGCCGAGCGCGCGATATTCCTCGACGACCGCATCGGCGAGCGCGGCGAGGTCGACCGGCCGCCTCTCCTCGCGCGAGCGGCCCGAGCGGGCGAGGACGAGGATATCCTCGAGCATCGCCGCCATCTCGTCGAGCGTTGCGACCATCCGTGCACGCTCCTCCTCATCCTCCACCGCCTCGGCGCGGATGCGGAGCGAGGCGAGCGGGGTGCGCAAATCATGACCGATCGCGCCGAGCATCCGGTCCTTCTCGTCGAGCAGGGACACGAGCCGGCGGTTCATCGCGTTGAACGCCTCGATCGCACGGCGCAGATCGCCCGGGCCGCGCGGCGTCACTTCGCGCGGCGCCTCGCGGCCGCCGAAACGGTCCGCCGCTTCGGTGAGATCGCGCAGCGGCCTTGCCATCCGAACCGCGAGCACAAGCGTCGCCCCAAGCACGACCAGATAGAGGAACAGGGTCGCGGCGCCGAGCCGGACCGCAAGCCATGGATCGGGCCGCGGCGTCGCCAGCCGGGCGTTGAGCCAGCCGGCACCGCCGAGATTCGCCGAAATCGCCAGGATGCGGATGTCGTGCCCGCGGCCGCCGCGCGGCTCGGCATAAGCGGCGCGGACGTCGCTCGCAGAGACTCCGTTCGAGGCGAGCATATCGCGGACCCGCCCCTCGACCTCCGGGGCGCGCGCGGCATCGGCCATGATCGCGCTCCGCGGCTCCAGCCGGAACTGGGCGCCGCGCCGTGAGGCGTCCGCGACCAAGGGGCCCCGAAAATCGGGCTCGGCGCCGGCGACGTCGGCCGCGACCGAGGCGTAGCGGGTGATCGCCGGCCCCTCATTCTGGGCGAGGCTGAGCTTCTGCCGGTCGCTCAAGGTCAACGCGAAATTGGCGAGCTGGGCGACGAGCAGGGCGACGCCGATCAGCAAAGCCATCTGGCCGATCAGGCTCCGCGGCAGCGCCTTGCTCACAGCCGTTTCACCTCCGCCGCCAGGCTGTAGCCGCCGCCCCACACCGTCTTGATCCATTTCGGATCGGCGGGATCGGCCTCGATCTTGCGGCGCAGCCGGCTGACATGATTGTCGATGCTGCGCTCGAAGGCGGCAAGCTCGCGCCCCTGGCTGAGGTCGAGCAACTGGTCGCGGGTCAGCACGCGCCTGGGATGGGTCACGAAGGCGAGCAAAAGATTATATTCGCCGGTCGAAAGCGGCACCGCGACGCCGTCGCTCCCGACCAGCTCGCGCTCGCCGGTGCGCAGCACCCAGGGGCCGAAGGCATAGGCCTCGGCATCGGGCGCGTGGACCGGACGGGGCCCCTCCCCGGTCCGCCGCAGCACCGCCTTCACACGGGCGAGCAGTTCGCGCGGGCTGAACGGCTTGGTCACATAATCGTCGGCGCCCAGTTCCAGGCCGACGATCCGATCGGTCTCCTCGGCCTTGGCGGTGAGCAGGATCACCGGAATCCCGCTGGTCGCACGGACGAAGCCGGCGAGTGACAGGCCGTCCTCGCCGGGCATCATGATGTCGAGCAGGACGAGGTCGATGGCATGGGCAGCGAGCACCTGCCGCGCCTCGGCGGCATCGGCCGCCTTGGTGATGCGCAGGCCGTTCTTGCCGAGATAGGCGGCGAGCGGATCGCGAATGTCGCGCGCATCGTCGACCAGCAATATGTGCGGCTCTCCTGGCATCGAAACTCCTTAGCTTCCCCGTCTCAAAAGGCGAAGGCTCCGGAGCCGAAGCCCCGGAGCCTCCTTCTTGGCCGCCACAGCCTTAGAAGGCATTGGCGACGAGCGCGCCGATCAGACCGCTGGCGAGCGCGACCAGCACCGCGTCATTGCCCGACTGGACCCAGCGATAGCCGCGGGGCGCTTCGCGCAGCCGGTAAGAACCCGGATTGTCGATGATCCGGTAATTGGCCGCATAATTCCGGTCGAAGCGCTGGCCCATCTGCCAGCGGCCGGTCTGGACCTGGCGGAACTGGACGTTCCGGTCGAAGCCGCGATTGGCGAAGCCGTTGCGCTGGACCTGCTCGACCCGGCCGCGACCGTCATGACGGAAGGTCTGGGCCGAAGCCGGGGCCGCGGCGGCCACGATCGTGGCGGCGGCGGCGGCGCCAAGGATCAATTTCTTCATTTCCTGTCTCCTCATCTGAACGCCCCATCGGCGTTGAGAGGGAGATGGACCCCGGCCGTCGCTCGGCTATCGCAAGGGACACGCCAAATTGTCGCAAATTGTATCGGCACGGAGCCATCGCTCGGCAGCGCGGCCGGTCGCGGCAACGTC
Organism: Allosphingosinicella sp.; assembly: GCA_036491055.1. Classification (GTDB taxonomy): domain Bacteria; phylum Pseudomonadota; class Alphaproteobacteria; order Sphingomonadales; family Sphingomonadaceae; genus Allosphingosinicella. The sequence continues at coordinate 85,271 of DASXCT010000028.1, read as the reverse complement.
CGCTGCCGCTAAACCGATGCAGGAGGGTCCAGCTCGTGCCGGACCCTTTCAAACCAACAAAGACCTCGCTTCCGCGCCCGCGGTGCCGAAGACGCGGCGGTAGCGCTCGATCTCGGCCGACGGCCCGGTCGCCTTGCCGGGATTGTCGCTGAGCTTGACCGAAGGGCGGCCGTTCGCCGCCGCCAGCTTGCAGACCAGGGAGATCGGCTTCAGCGCCTCCGCATCGCCCGGGTGGCAGCCCAGAAAATCGTTGGTCAGCATCGTTCCCCAGCCGAAGCCGAGCTGGACGCGGCCGTGGAAATGAGCGTGGACCGCGGCGATGTCGTTGCCGTTCGGCGCGAAGCCGGGGAGCGCGACGTCCATTCCGTCGGAGAAGACGATCAATTTCTTCTTCGGATCGACCGCCCGGCTCTCCCAGAAACGGATCAACTCCTCGCCGGCGGCGATCGGGTCCTTCGAATCCGGCCGCCCCCCGGTCCAGTTCGACACCCATTGCGGCGCATGGTCGAGGAACTGGGTGGTGCCGAACGTGTCGGGCAGGAAGACGAGCAGGCCGCCGCGATAGGCATTCTGCCATTGGAGCAGGACCTTGTACTGCGATTCGCGCAAGCATTCGTCGTCGTCCGACGGGCACAAGGCGGCGAACCCCATCGGCAGCTCGTGGGCATTGGTGCCCTTGGCGTCGAGCCCGTGCTTCATCGCCAGATAGGCGTTGGACGTGCCGGTGAAGCCCTTGCCGATCACCTCGGCGGCGGTGAGCACGCAATGTTCCTGCCACAGGAAGGAGTGGCGCCGCCGCGTCCCGAAATCGGTGAGGTTGAGGTCGGGCAGCGCCGCCAGCCGCTCGAGCTTGGCGTAGAGCTTCACCTTGGCGCGGGCGTAGAGGATGTCGAGCCGGCTGCGGCTCATCCTTTTGAGGATGGCGCGGTTGCGAAGCTCGTTGACGATCGCGAGCAAGGGGATTTCCCAGAAGGTCGCCTCGCACCAGCGACCTTCGGTGCGAAAGACGATCTGGCCGGTCTCCGGATCGGCGCCGACCTCGTAATCGGGCAGGCGCAGCCGGCGCAGGAAATCGATGAAGGCGGGCGAGAACAGGTTGGGCTCGCCGTAAAATTCCTGGCCGTTGAGCCAGATCAGCTCGTTCGGCGCGAAGCGCAGGGCGCGGACATGGTCGAGCTGCTCCCGGAGCTGGCCGAGGTCGATCAGATCGGCGAGGCGGATGTCGGCACTGCGGTTGGCGAGCGCGAAGCTCGCTTCGTCGTGCCAATGCTTCTCCCAGAGCATCTGGGCCATCAGCAATTTGTAGAAATCGGTGTCGAGGAGGGTCCGGACGATCGGATCCATCGGGAAGCTGTGGTCCCAGGCGCGGCGGGCGAAATCCATGTCGCTTTGGGTGCACGGACGGACGCCAAAAGCAAGATGGCGATGCGCGCTTCAGGGGTGCCGGCGGCTACGTCCCGTGCCGGGACGGCGGGAAAGCGGGGCTTGGCAGCGCGGCCGAGGCGGCGTCAGGATGGCGTCATGCCCGTCCTGCTCGCCTTGCTCGCCTTCGCCGCCCAGGCGCCGGCCGATTCCCTCCTGGTCGGCAATCCGGACGGATCGGTGACGCTGAGCGCGCCGATCCTCTCCTCGCCCCCGCCGCCGATCGACCAGGCGGCGCGGCCGAGCCGCAACGCCGCCCACGCCCGCGCGCGCCGCGACGCGGAGGCGGAGCGCGACCGCTCCTTCCGCGAAGCGACCGCCCAGGCCCGCGACGCGGCCCGCCTGCCGCCGCCGCACTGACATTCACACCTCGCGGCCGTACCATTCGTCCAGCCGCATCAGCTGGTCATATTCGCCATAAGGCGCGAATTCCGGGTGGAGCTTGGCGGTGAACGGCGCGTCGCCGGTCAGCCAGGCCTCGGCGGCGGCGATGAAGTGGCGCGCCGCGACCCGGGTGAAATCCGCCGGATCGAGGCCATTGCGACCGCCGACGGGACTGGCGATATAACCAAGCCTGCCGGCCTTGCGCGCCAGCGACCAATATTCGAAAGCGGCCGGCACGCCCTCGATCCCATCGAAGCCGCCGCGCTCCGCGATCAGGCCGAGCAGGCCGAGCTGCATCGAATAGCCTTCGGCCACCGCTTTGGCCCCCGGCGGCGTCCCGGTCTTGTAGTCGACGATGGCGAGGGCGCCGTCGGCGCGCCGGTCGATGCGGTCGGCCATGCCCTGAAGCGTCACGCCGGCAATGTCGGTCGCGCCCCAGGCCTCGGCCCGCGCCGGCCGCCGCCCGGCTTCGCGATTCTTCGCCACTTCCTCGGCGATCCAGTCGATCGCTTCGAGCAGGCGCGGCTGCCAGAGCGCGCGCATCAGCGGATGGGCCGCGGAATCCCGAAGCAGCGCCTCGGCGCGCGGGCGCAGCCGCGCGGGATCGCAATCGTCCTCCTTCATCCAGGCTTCGAGCACCTTGTGAACCGCGCTTCCCCGCCAGGCGGCGCCGGGATCGGCGTCGACCTCGTCGAGCGCCGGCAGGCCAAGCATCTTGCGGGCGTAGAAAGCGAAGGGATCGGCCTTGAGCCGGTCGACCTCGGTCACCGAGATCCGGCGCGGACGAATGCCGGCGGGCGGCGCGGGCGCGGGCCGGTGGGCGGGCTTATAGGCTTCGGGACGGTCGATCCCCTCCGCCCAGGCGCGGTGAAGCGGTGAGCGGGTGAGCCCGCCGGTCATCGCCTCGAGCCGCAGCCAGAAGCGCGAGGCGACCGCCGGCGATCGCGCATCGCGCCGCGCGCGGGTGACGATCACCTCCGGCCCGCCGAGCGCGGAAGCGAAATCGTGGGCGGCGAGGCCGATCCGCCGCTCGAGGCTCGGCAGGCCGAGCGCGTGGCGCAGGCGCGGCGCCAGCCAGGGGTCGGGCGCCGGCAATTGCGGCCAGATCCCCTCGTTGAGCCCGCCGAGGATCATCAAATCGGCCTGCTGGAGCCGCGCTTCGAGCAGGCCCCAGATGAAGAGGCGCGGATGCTGGCCGTAAGGCGGGCGGACGGCGACGCGCGACATCAATTGCTCGAGCAGGGCGGGCAGGCCGGCGGGCGCGACCCGCCCGGCGCCGGACGCCGCCGGCTCGGCCGCCGCGAACAGATCGGCGGCGGCGCGGCCGGCCGGACCCGACCAGATGTCGTCGCCGCACAAAGTGGAGGCAGTCTCGCGAAGCACCGCCAGCAGCTCGGTCAAAGGCGCGGCGTCGCGGCCGAAGGCGCGTTCGAGCGGCGCCAGCAGCGGCCGCGCTTCCTGCCACCATGTCAGCGCCCGCTGGCGTTGCGCGCGGTCGCGGCCGCTCCAGTCGGAGAGATGCCCGCTTATGCCCGTCAGCCCCGCCGCCGGCCGCGGCCCGCGCAAGGCCAGATCGAGCGCGCGCGCGCCGTCCAGCCATTCGAGCCTGACCTCGCCCTTCCGCACGAGGGGATGCTTGAGCAAGGCAAGCAGAGGCACCGGCGCGAACTGCTCGGCCGCCGCCCCGGCGAGGGCGAGCAGCAGGGTCCCCGGCGCCATTTCGGACAGCGGCCGGCCGGCGCTGTCGTCCGCCTCGATCCCCCAGCGTTTCAGATGCGCCGAGACGCGGCGGGCGAGGCCGCGATCGGGAGTCACCAAAGCCGCCGTGCGTCCCGGCGTCTCCAGCGCCTCGCGAAGCGCCAGCGCGATCGCCTGCGCTTCCTGCGCCGGATCGGCGAGCTCGATGGCGCGGACGCCGGTCAACCGCCGTTCCGCCGGCCTCAACTCCTGCCATTTGAAGGTGAAGGCGGCCGGCTTCATCGCATTGGCGATGGCGCGGCTCCTGATTGCGGGAGCATCCTTTCCTCCCCCCCAGCGCCAGTGTTGCACCTCGCCGCGCCCGACGCCCATCCGGTCGAGCAGCAATTTCAGATGGAATTGCGGATGGGTCTCGATCGCGCGGCGACGATGGCCGGCGACCGGATCGGGCTCGTGCGGCCCGAGCGAATCCCATTCCTCCGCGTCCATGCAGGCATCGAGGCCGGGAAGGACGACCATCCCCTCCGGCAGCCGCGAGAGGATTCGAAGCAGCCGCGCCACGGCGGGAGCGGCGATATCGATACCGGCGGCAACGACGAAGCCGCGCGGCGGATTGGCCCGCCAGCGCTCCGCAAGCCCCTCGAGCAGCCGGTTGCGCCGGTCGGCGAGATCGATCCGGCCACGCTCGGCAAGGAGGCGGGGCCAGGCATCGAGGATGATTTCAAGACGGTCGAGCGAGGCCTGCCAATGGAGCGACAGATCGGGCCGCTCGGCCGCGAAATCCCGCAGCCGCTCGGGCTTTATGCCCTCGACGATGAGCTGGTCGAGCGTGCGGGCGAGATCTTCCGCAAGGCGCAAGGCCTCGGCGGCATCGGTGCCGGGCATCTGCTGGCGGACCAAATGCGCCAGCAGGAACAGGCGCTCGATCGGCTCGATCGCCGGCGGCACCGGTTCGCCGGCGTCGAGCGGCTCGAGCGCGCCGCCGATCCTCTCGTCGAGCGCGGGATCGCCGATCGGCACCAGCCGCGGCATCAGCAGGCCGCCGCCCGAACGGCGGACGAAGGCATCGGTAATCGCCCGCGCCGCGCGATTGTTGGGCACCAGCACCAGCCCCTGGGCAAGCCCCGTCGGCCCGCCGCCGAAGCGCGCGATCAGCCCCGCCGCCAGCGCATCCGCAAAGGCGCGGTGCGGCGGGATGGTGAAGACGGCGGGATGGACGGGGATCACGAGACCAGCCTAGCCGCTGCGTTCGGGAGTTTGAAACCCCAAACACCGTTCGGCTTCTTCGCGGTCATTGCGAGCCCGGCGAAGCCCGGAGAAGCAATCCAGTTCTGCGCGGGACGCATCCGCCACGCTGGATTGCCGCGTCGCTGCGCTCCTCGCAATGACGTCAATCCGATTCAATAGACAGGCATAAATGATTGAAATCGTTCAGATCATCCCAAGCACTTCTTCCGCCTTGCGGATATTGGGTGGCGCGCCGATGTCGAACCAGAGGCCCTGGTGGACGGCGCCGAACAGCCGGCCCGCCTCGATCGCCCGGTCCCAGAGGATGTTGGTCGAGAACGGACCTTCGGGAAGGTCGCCCTCGAACAGCCGTTTCGACACGATCTGGATGCCGGTGAAGACGAAGGGCGCGACGCCGCCGCGCCGGCGGCGTCGAAGCGCGCCGTCGGGCCTCATATGGAAATCGCCCTGGCCCTTGTGACAATGGGCCTGGGCGAGGGGCACGAGGAGGAGCAAAGCGTCCATCCGCGCCGCATCCCAGCCGGCCGCGAGCAGGCGCAGCGCGTCGACCGGCCCGTCGACCCAGAGATTGTCCGAATTGGCGACAAGGAAGGGATCGGCGTCGATCAGCGGCAGCGCCTTGACCAGGCCTCCGCCCGTTTCCAAGAGCTGCTCGCGTTCATCCGATATCACGATTTCAAGGCCTTTGACGCGGTTCCTGAGATGCGCTTCGAGAGAATCGGCGAGATAATGGACGTTGACGACAACCTTGCGGACCCCCGCCGCGCGCAGCCGTTCGAGGCAATGGTCTATGAGGGGCTTGCCGGCCACCTCGATCAGAGGCTTGGGCCGGGTCGCGGTCAGCGGCCGCATCCTCTTGCCGAGGCCGGCGGCCATCACCATCGCCACCTCCGGCACCGTCGCTTCCGGCGCCGGGCGAAGAGCGAGCGGGCGCCGGTAGCGGGTCACGCCGCCTTGCCTTGCGGCCAGGCGGCGGCGCGCATCTCCTCGGGCACGTTGGCGTCGAACCAGGCCCGCACCGGCGCCAAAGCCGGATGGGCGAAATTGCGCTCCAGATAGGCCCAGACGCGCGGCTGAAGCGAACGGTAAGTGGGCTTGCCGTCGCGCTTCCAGAGGCGGGTGAAGATGCCGAGGATTTTGGTGTTCCTCTGCGCGCCGAGGATCTCGTAATGGGCGCGGAAGCGGGTGCGGTCCGCAACGCCGGCTTTCTCCGCAAAACGGCCAATCATCGCCTCTTCGAGCGCCGGATCGACGTCGCGCCGGGCATCCTGGAGCAGGGAGACGAGATCGTAGGCGGCATGGCCGGCGAGCGCGTCCTGGAAATCGAGCAGGCCGAGCTCGGCCCGGCCGGGCACGACCATCAGATTGTCGGCATGATAATCGCGAAGCACCATCACCGGCCGGGCCTCGATCGCGCGCAGCACGTCGTCCCAGATTTCGCGCCAGGCGGGGAGGAAGGCAGCCGCATCCACCTCGAAACCCAAAGCCGGCACATACCAGTCGGTGAACAAGGAGACTTCGCGTGCCTTGGCGGCGTCGTCATAAGGCGGGAGGTCGTCCGGCGCGCGCTCGGCCGAAAGCCGGGCGAGGATATCGACGGCATTTTCGTAGATCGGCCGCTCGCGATGCGGTTCGCGGGCGAGCAGAGGCCCGACCCGGTCGTCGCCGAAATCCTCGAGCAGCAGCAAGCCCTTGTCGCGGTCGATCGCCAGCGGGCGCGGCGGCGCGAAGCCGCGGTCGAGCAGATGGCCGGCGACGCGCAGGAACGGGCCGAGATCCTCATGCTCGGGCGGCGCGTCCATCAGCACCGCGGTCCGGCCGTCCTTCACCACCCGGAAATAGCGGCGGAAGCTCGCATCGCCCGCCAGAGGCAGGATTTCCGCGCCTTCCCAGCCATGTTCGGCGAGAAACAAAGGCGCGGAGGCAGGCGGAATCATCGGGGCGGCCACCTCTCCCCCCAAGCGGCGGGCACCTGCGCTGTCAAGGCGCGCGCGCCGTCCCCGGTCCGGGCCAAAGTGAGAAGCAGCGCCTCCGGCCAAAGCGCGCCGCCGAGCCGCTCCGGCCATTCGATCAGCAACGCCGCCGCCTCCCGCGCCTCGTCCAGCGCCAATTCCTCCAGCTCGGCCGGATCCTCGATCCGGTAGAGGTCGACGTGCCAGACCGGCACGGCAAGCTCCTCATAAGGCTGGACGATCGGAAAGGTCGGGCTGGCGACTTCGCCGTCGAAGCCGAGCCCGCGCAGGATGCCGCGAACGAGCGTGGTCTTGCCGGCGCCGAGATCGCCATGCAGGGCGATGACGTCATGACGGCGAAGCAGCGGGGCGATCTTCGCTCCCAACGCCTCCGTCGCTTCCGCATCGGGCAAGGAGATCATGACCGGTCCGTTTTCTCCTCCCCCTCGATGGGGGAATGGGGCGCCTGGTTCCGTCCCCCGGACGGAACCTTAGTGGCGCCCCATGGGTGGGGGTGAGGCCGGGGCAGCGCGTCGGCGATGACGGAAGCGACACCATCGGGATTGCCGAGCACATCGCGATTCCAGAAGCGGAGAATGCGGTAGCCCTCGGACATGATGGTATGATCGCGCTCGCCATCGGCGTCCATGCTATGCTGTCCGCCATCAACTTCGATAACCAGCTTCGAACGATGGCTGGCGAAATCGACGATGTAGTGCCGGATCGGCGCTTGCCTGCGAAACCTCGCCTCCAGAAAATTGGCGCGGAGAAGTCGCCACATCGCCTTTTCCGCATCCGTCGGATCGTTTCTCAGGCGCCTGGCGCGCCGCGTCGCCTCCGTTGGCGGATGATGCTTCATCGCCGCGCCCTACGACCAACCTCACCCCCACCCATGAGACGCCACTGAGGTTCCATCCGGGGGATGGAACCAGGCGTCTCATTCCCCCATCGAGGGGGAGGGGCTTTCCGTGCGGGTCTCCGCCGAATGCTCACCCCCGCTTCCGGGGGAGGCGGAAAGTGACGGTGGTGCCCTGCCCTACTTCCGAGACCAATTCGACCGTGCCGCCATGCGCCTCAACGAACTGGCGGGCGATCGGGAGGCCGAGGCCCAAAGCGGCGTCGCCCCCCTCGGCGGTGCGGTGGAAGCGGTCGAAGACGCGGGCCTGGTCGGCGGGGGCGATGCCGCTGCCATTGTCGGAGACGACGATCTCCGCCGCGCGCCGGTTGCCCGCGGCGTGGAGCAGGATGCGCCCGCCCTCGCCGGTATAAGCGACGGCATTCTTCAGCACGTTGTCGAGCGATTGGCGCAGGCGCTTCCTGTCGCCGGTGATCGTGCCGAGGCCGGGGCCGATCTCGACCGCGAAATCGATCCCCTTGGCCGCGGCCGCCTCGCGGAAGCTCTCCGCCGCCTGGGCGCAGAGCGTCCTGAGGTCGACCTTGTCCTCGGCGAGCAACAGGCTGCCGCTGTCGCTCTGGGTCAGGTCGAGCACGTCGTCGATCAAAGTCCCGAGCCGGCCGACGGAGAGCAGGATCGCCGCGACATAATCCTTCGCCACCGCCGGCAGGTCGCCCGCATAGCCGCCCTCGAGCATCTCGGCGAAGCCGGCGATCGAGGTCAGAGGCGTGCGCAATTCGTAGCTCATGTTGGAGACGAAGGCGGTCTTCAGCCGGTCCGCCTCCTCGAGCGCCTCGGTCCGCTCGCGCAAGGCCGCCTCGACCGTTCGCGAGGCGGTGATATCGAGCATGGTGAAGAGCGCATTGCCGTCGGGAAGGGGCACCGCGGCGAATTCGAACTCGCGCCCGTCGGTGAGCCCGACCCGGCCGTTCCGCTGCTTGCGCTCGACCGTGGCGCTGCGCACCAGCTCGCGCAGCAGGCCGGCATGGGCGGGATTGCGGAGCTGCCTGGCGATCAAGGGCGACAGGGTGTCGATGCGCGGATGGTCGGCCAATTGCTCCTCGTCGAAGCCCCACAGCTCGCGGAAGCGGTTGTTCCAGAGGTGGAGCTTGCCGTCCGAGGCGAAGACCCCGACCGCCTCGAACAGATTGTCGAAGGTGGCGGTGCGGACGCGAAGCAGGGTGTCGCGGGCCGAGGCGAGCTGGAGCTGCTCGGTCCGGTCCTCGAAGATCAGCAGCAGGCCTCCGTCCGGCAGCGGCTGGGCGACGACGCGCAGATGCCGCCCGCCCGGAACCAGCCAATCCTCCTCCTCGGCGGCGAGCCCGCCGGTGAACCAGCGGCCATGCTCCTTCTTCCAGTCGGGATAGTCGCGGACCTCGGGAAGCTGCCCCGCCTCGCGCATCGCGTCGAGCAGGCGGTTGAATTCGGGCCGGTCGGCGAGGAAGTCGCCGCGCAGGCCGAACAGGTGGGCGAACGGCCGGTTGGTGAAGATCAGGCTGCGGTCGCGGCCGAACTGGGCGACGGCGGCCGAGAGCCGGTCGAGCATGTCGCGCTGGGCGCGGACGAAGCGGGCAAGGTCGGTCCGCGCCTGCTCGCGTTCCTCGACGTCGATCGCATAGCCGGCGACGCCGCTCTCGCCGAGCGGAAGCTCGACCAATTGCAGCGTCCGCCGTTCGCCGGCGACGGTGGCGGGGACGGTGCGGGCATGGGGGCCGCCGGTGTCGCGCGCCAGGGCCGCCTGCGCCGCCGCCGCCTCGCCTTCGTCGACGAGCTCGATGCCGTTCCGGATCGCCGCTTCGGCGCTTTCCGCCTCGACCGCGGCGACATAGGCGCTGTTCACCATGGCGAGCCTGAGGTCGGGCCCGCGATACCACATCGGGAAGGGCGCGGCCTCGATCAGGCCGGTGAGCGCGTCGAGCGCTCCGGTCAGCCGCTCGACCCGGGCCTCGAGCGCGGCCGCCTTTTCCTCGCTCTCGGTCATGTCGAGGAACCAGATGAGGATCGTCCCGTCGCGCCAGCGCGGCGGCGCCGGGCCGCCGCGGACGTGGAGCACCCGCGCGGAGCCGGGCGGCCTCAACGAAAGATCGAAGCTGGCCGAGGTCGCGCCGACCCGCCCGATCGCATCCCTCAGCGGCCCCCATTCCGCGCCGTCCAGCCCGTCGAGCCGTTCGGGCAGGCGCTCCAGGCCGAAGGCGGCGGCAAGCCGCGGCGGCCCCTGGAGCCGGCCGTCGGGCGCGACGAGCAACGGCAGAGCGGGGGACGAATCGAGCAAGGCCTGTCGAGTCCCCGCCGTCCCCTGGTCGGCCGATTCGGCGCGCGTCCGGTTGAGGCCGCGCAAGGTCGCCCAGACCGCCGCCGTCAGCCAGATTCCGCAGACGAGCGCGATCACGGCCGCCTGGGTGGAGGAAAGGGTCAGCATCGCCCCTTCTTTACGGGCGCCCCGGCGGACGGGGAAGAGCGTGGACGCGCCGGTGGAAATCGGCCGTCCCGATGAAGCGGACCCGGACGCCGTACCGCCCCCTCCGCGGGCGCCGGGCGTCGGGTAGTGAAATTCGGCGCGTCCCGGCCTACCCTTCCGCATCGCATCCAGGAGAAGAGAGATGGTTCACCTTTTCGCCTTTGCCCTCGCGCTCGCCGCCGCGACGCCCGCCGCCGGAGCCGCGCCCGCCGGCCCGCTCTCCGACGCCCGATTGCTGCAGATCACCCTGCCGACCCGGGACCTTTCGCGATCATTGGCCTTTTACGAGGGCGTGCTTGGCCTCAAGCTCCTGTTCACGGCGGGGGATGCGGCCTTCCTCGACGCCGGCGGCGTGCGCCTGCGGCTCGAGCAGACCGGGACGCGCGCGCCGACCGGCGCGGTCGAGCTCTATTTCAACGATCCCGGCCTCGCCCGCGCCGAGCCGCTGAAGGCGCGCGGCGTCCGGTTCCTGGGCCTACCGGAAACCGTCCAGCATCTCGAGGCGAGCGACCTCCAGCTCCTCGAGTTCATGGACCCCGACGGCAATGCGCTCGCCCTGATGGGCGAAGTGAAGCGGGCCCGCTAATTTCGTGCCATGGCGCTGAAGAGACTCCGCGGCCGCCCGCCTCATGCCGACATATTGACGCCGGCCGAGTGGCGCGTGGTCGAGGCCGTGCGCCACGGCATGAGCAACCCGCAGATCGCCAGGCGCCAGGGCGTCTCGCTCGACGCCGTGAAATACCATGTCGCCAATGCCCTCCTGAAGCTCGGCCTCGCCTCCCGCGTCGAGCTGCGTCGCTGGGACGGCGTTCGCGAGGGAAGCACGCTCAAGAGAAGCAGGAAGGAGACCGCCATGTCCGCCGACGCCAATCCGACCGGGCTCGTCCAGATCTGCCGCACCACCGCCGATCTGGAGGCGGCCAAAGGCTTTTATGGTGAAACTTTGGGCCTGCTTTTGCTCTACGCCTTTCCCGGCATGGCCTTCTTCCAGCTCGGCGAGGTCCGGCTCTATCTGCAGGAGATGGACGAGGCCGCGCCGGAATCGATCCTCTATCTGCGGGTCGACGACATCCACGCCGCGCACCGCAACCTCGCCGACAAGGGCGTCGCCTTCTTCAACGCCCCGCATCTGCTGCACCGGCACCCCGACGGCACGGAGGAGTGGATGGCCGAATTCCGCGACAATGAGGGGCGGCCGCTGGCTTTGATGTGCCGGGCGGAAGCGCTCGCCGTCACCTGAAGACGCGCCGGTCAGTCGCCGGTCGGCACGACCCCCGCCTGCTCCACCATCAAGGCGACGGTGCGGCCGCGCGCGTGGGGGAAATGCATCACCCCGCGCGGCACGACGAAGCCCTTGCCCGGCTCCAGGACCACGATCCTGTCCTCCAGCTCGATGTCGAGCCGGCCTTCGAGCACGAGGAAGAATTCGTCCTGCTCGTCATGCTTGTGCCAGTGGAAATCGCCCTCCAGCACGCCGAGGCGGATCCAGGCGTCGTTGACGGCGCAGAGGGTGCGGTTCCACCAGGGCGCGTTGGCGGCGGCGATCGCGGCGACGTCGATCAATTCGTCATTGCCGTGCAGCACCGCATCGGTGCCGATGTCGTAACGCGCGTCGACCTTGTCCATCGCCTCTCTCCTCGCTAGAGATGTTTTTATATAGGGATTTTGCCAATTGACAATGCATCTTGTCGTCGCGCCGGGGAAGGCGCCTTGACCGGCCTGTTCCGCCTGGAGCCGGTGACGCTGCGCGGACGATCCGTCCTGCTGGAGCCGATGGCCGCGTCGGACGCGCCGGCGCTGGCGGCGATCGGGCTCGATCCGGACCTCTGGCGCTGGGTTCCGACGCCGATGACGGACGCGGCCGATATGCATGCCTGGGTCGCCGAGGCGCTGGACGAGGCGCGGCGCGGCATCGCTTTTCCCTTTACCATAAGCAGCCTTGCGACCGGGGAGGCGATCGGATCGACGCGCTTCGCCAATATCCGCGCGCAGGATCGCGGGCTGGAGATCGGCTGGACCTGGTTCGCCCGGCCCTGGCAGCGGACCGCCGCCAACAGCGAGACCAAGAAGCTGGTGCTGGCCCACGCCTTCGAGACGCTCGGCGCGGTGCGGGTGGAGTTGAAGACGGACCGGCTCAACGACCGCTCGCGGCGCGCGATCGAGCGGCTCGGCGCGCGCCAGGAGGCGATCTTCCGCAAGCATCGCTGGATCCCGCACCAGGGGCGCTTCCGCGACACAATCTATTATTCGATCCTCGACGAGGAATGGCCGGCGATCAAGGCGCGGCTGACGAACAGGCTGGAAGAGCGGCCGCCCGCTTAAGCGGCGAGCTTCGCGCGCTCCTTGCGGGCCTTGGCGAGCTTCTTGAGGATCATGTCGCGCTTCAGCCGCGAAAGATGGTCGATGAAGAGAATGCCCTGGAGATGATCCATCTCGTGCTGCAGGCAGATTGCGAGCAGGCCGTCCAGCGCCTCGTCATGCGCGTTGCCGTCGCGGTCCAGCCAGCGGGCGCGGATGCGGTCCGGCCGCTCGACCTCGGCATACATGTCCGGCACCGACAGGCAGCCCTCATTATAGGCTTGGAGCGTCTCCGACGTCTCGACGACCTCGGGGTTGATGAAGACGAGCGGGTTCTTCACCGGCTCGCCTTCCTCCTCCTCCGGCTCCTGCAGGTCGATGACCAGGATGCGCTTCGCGACACCGACCTGGATGGCGGCAAGGCCGATGCCGGGTGCGGCGTACATCGTCTCGAACATGTCGTCGACGAGCGCGCGGATCTCGTCCGTCACGTCGTCGACGGCCGCGGAAATCTGCCGGAGAATCGGGTCCGGGGTCTCGAGGATCGGGCGAATGGCCATGATGGAAAATTAGGTGCGCAAGGTCCCGAAATCAAGCCAGCGGCCGGCGCGCGCGCAGGGCCTGGGCGAGCGTGCCTTCGTCGAGATAGTCGAGCTCGCCGCCGACGGGAAGGCCGTGGGCGAGCTGGGTCAGGCGGATCGGCCAGGTTTCGAGCCGCTCGGCGAGATAGTGGGCGGTGGTCTGGCCTTCCAATGTCGCGTTCATCGCCAGCACGACCTCGTCGATCCCGCCGCGGGCGACGCGGCCGACCAGCTTGTCGATGCTGAGATCCTCGGGCCGAACGCCCTCCAGCGCCGAGAGCCGGCCGCCGAGGACGTGGAAGCGGCCGGGGAACAGGCGCGAACGGTCGAGCGCCCAGAGGTCCGACACTTCCTCGACCACGCAGAGCAATCGATCGTCCCGCCGCGGATCCGAACATACCCCGCACGGATCGGACGTATCGACATTGCCGCACAATGAGCAGACGGAGAGGCTCTCATTCACCCGCTCCAGCGCCCGCAGCAAGGGCGCCAGCGCCGTCTCGCGCTTCTTCAGCAGATGCAGCACCGCCCGCCGCGCCGACCGCGGCCCAAGCCCCGGCAACCGGGCCAGCGCCTGGGTGAGGGTATCGATTTCGGGAGAGGCCATGGGAAGTAGGTAGGAGGGAGACGCACGGACGTAAACTCCTCCCCGGAACGGGGAGGGGGACCAGCCGAAGGCTGGTGGAGGGGTCGCCTCGGCGCCAGTGCCCCTCCACCGCGCTTCGCGCGTGTTGGAGCGAGATCGTGTCCCCCGGACACGATCTTGGATTGCCGGGGCCAATCCAAAGCTCCAACACCCTCCCCTGCGAACGCAGGGGAGGATATGGGTGCGCCATGCGCATCGCTTTCATGGGAACGCCGTCCTTCGCGGTACCGACGCTCGAAGCCCTGATTGGGGCTGGTCATGACGTGATGGCGGTCTACTCCCAACCGGCCCGTCCCGCCGGCCGCGGCAAGGCCCCTCGCCCGTCGCCTGTCCAACAGGTTGCCGAGGCACACGGAATCGAGGTCCGCACCCCCCTCACCCTCCGCAATCCGGACGCCCGGCAGGCCTTCGCCGACCTGAAGCTCGACGTCGCCGTCGTCGCCGCCTACGGCCTCATCCTCCCCGAGCCCATTCTGAGCGCGCCGCGTTTCGGCTGCGTCAACGTCCACGCCTCCTTGCTGCCGCGCTGGCGGGGGGCGGCGCCGGTCCAGCGGTCGATCCTTGCCGGCGACGCGCAGACCGGAATCACGATCATGCAGATGGAGCGCGGGCTCGATACCGGGCCGATGCTGGCGGTCCGGGAAACGGCGATTGACGTCAAGACGGCAGGAGAACTGACCGCGGAGCTGGCGGAGATTGGGGCCGGGCTCATGCTGGAGGTTCTGAGCAACCTGCTAGGCATAGAGCGCATCCGGCAACCCGAAACCGGGATCACTTATGCCTCCAAGATCGAGAAGCAGGAGGCGAAGCTCGATTTCGGCCGCACGGCACAGGAGGTAGCGCGGCAAGTGCGTGCGTTCAATCCGGCGCCGGGTGCTTTCATCGAACATGAGGGAGAACGGATAAAGATTTATAATAGTGAGATTTCACAAGAGACAAGCCCGCCCGGCACCGTGCTCGACGACCGGCTCACCATCGCCTGTGCGGAGGGATCGATCCGGCCCCTCCTCGTCCAGCGCGCCGGCCGCGCGGCGATGAGCGCGGAGGAGTTGCTGCGCGGCTTTCCGATCCCGCCAGGAACCCGCCTTTCGTGACCCGCTTCCGCCTCACGATCGAATATGATGGTGGGCCGTTCATGGGCTGGCAGCGCCAGCCGCACGGCCCCTCGGTCCAGCAGGCGATCGAGGAAGCGGTCGAGGCGATCACCGGGGAGCGTGCCGTGCTTCACGCGGCCGGCCGCACCGATGCCGGCGTCCACGCCCTCGCCATGGCGGCGCATTGCGATATCGCGAAGCCGATCGCGCCTTTCCGCCTCACCGAGGGCCTCAACGCCCGGCTGCGGCCGCTGCCGGTCGCGATCCTGGAGGCCGAGATCGCGGCGGACGACTGGCATGCCCGCTTCAGCTGCACAGGCCGGCTTTATCTCTACCGGATCGTCAACCGGCGGGCCCCGCTGGCGCTGGAGCGGGGCCGTGCCTGGCAGGTCGCAATGGGGCTCGACGCCCAAAAGATGCACGAGGCGGCGCAATGCCTGGTCGGGCGGCACGATTTCACCACCTTCCGCTCGATCCAATGCCAGGCGGAGAGCCCGGTCAAGACGCTCGACCGGCTCGACGTGCGCCGCGCAGGCGAGGCGATCGAGATCGAGGCGGCGGCGCGCTCCTTCCTCCACCATCAGGTGCGCTCGATGGTCGGCTGCCTGCAGCTCGTTGGGCGCGGCAAATGGTCGGCCGCGGATCTGAAGGCGGCGCTGGAAGCGCGGGACCGCGCCGCTTTGGGCCTGAACGCGCCGCCGGACGGCCTCTATTTCGTGGCGGCAGAATATCCGGAGGATGCGGGGCCGAATCCGAAGACGCGCTGAAGGCTCCGCTCCAGCATCAGCAATTGCCACAATGTGCGGCCATGCTCGGCGCGGCCGGAGCGATGATCGGCGGCGATCCGGGCGATGGCGGCGGTGTCGAACCAGCCGAGCTCGGCGAAGGCGGGGCTCGCCGCGACCACTTCGGCCTCGGCGGCGAGCGGGCCGCGGAACCAGGCCGAGATCGGCGTCACGAAGCCCATCTTGCGGCGGTGGAGGATTTCGTCGGGGAGGAAGCGTCCGAGCGCCTGCTTCATCAGCCATTTGCCGCTGCCGCCGCGCAGCCGCAGCTTTGCCGGCACCCGCGCGGCGAACTCGACCAGCCGATGGTCGAGCAAAGGCTCGCGCGCTTCGAGGCTCACCGCCATGCTCGCGCGATCGACCTTGGTCAGAATGTCCCCGGGCAGCCAGATCTTGAGGTCGGCATATTGGGCGCGGGACAAAGCCTCCTCGGCCGGAGCGCCCCGCATCGCGCGGACATAAGCCTGCTCGGCGCGATGGCCCTGCAAAGCCTGTTTGAAATGCGATCCGTAAAGCCTTGAACGGACCTGGAAAGAGGTTGCCGTCACCGCATCGGCATAAGCTTCCTCGCTCGACCGTCCGAGCGCGACGAGGGTGGTCTTGGCGCGCAGGAAACGCGGCGCCCAGTCGAGCTTCGGGTAGAGGGCGCCGGCCGTTCCGGCGAGGCTGCGGGCGCCGCCGGGGAGCAAATGCCGCGCTTTCTCCTCGGCCAGGAACAGGCGATGGCGGCGATAGCCGGCAAAGGCCTCGTCGGCGCCGTCGCCGGACAGCGCGACCTTCACTTTCTCCCGCGCCAGCTCGGAGACGCGATAGGTGCCGAAGGCGGAGGCGTCGGCGAACGGCTCGTCATAGGCTTCGGCGAGCCGGTCGATCAGAGCGAAATCCTCGGCGGCGACGATGCGGGTGCGATGCCGCGTGGCGAAGCGCTCGGCGACCATCGCGGCGTAGCGCGTCTCGTCATGGTCGGCCGCGTCGAAACCGATCGAGCAGGTCTCGACCGCCTTGCGGCTCGCCTCGGCCATGAAGGCGACCACCGCCGAGCTGTCGACCCCGCCCGAGAGGAAGGCGCCGAGCGGAACGTCGGCGACCATGCGCGAGCGCACCGCCTCGCGCAGCCGCTCGACCAACTCCTCCTCGAGCGCGGCGACCGGAGCGCGGGAAGGGTTGGTGAAGTCGACGTCCCACCAGCGGGCGGGCTCGGGCACACCCCTGCCCCGCCGCACCAGCAGGAAATGGCCGGCGGGGAGCTTTTTCACGCCGGCGACGATGCAGCTCTCGTCGGGCACGTAGCCGTAAGCGAGATAATCCTCGACCGCCTGCGGGCTCGGTTCGCGGCGAAGCAAGGGATAAGCGAGCAACCCCTTCAGCTCCGAGGCGAAGATCAAAGCCCCGTCCGGGAGGATCGCATAATGTAGCGGTTTCACGCCCAGCCGATCGCGCGCGAGGAAGAGCGCATCCTCATTCGCATCGTAAAGCGCGAAAGCGAACATGCCGTTCAGCCGTTCGAGGCAGGCGGTGCCCCATTGCGCCCAGGCCGCGAGGATGACCTCGGTATCGCTGTGGGTGGCGAAACCATGGCCGAGCGCCTCCAGCTCCGTCTTCACCTCCCGGAAATTGTAAATCTCGCCATTGTAGGTGAGGACGAGCGCGCCGTCGGCCGAACGCATCGGCTGGACGCCGCCTTCGAGGTCGATGATCGACAGCCGGCGATGGCCGAAACCGACCCCAGGCCCCGTCCAGACCCCGCTCCCGTCCGGTCCGCGATGGGCGAGCACGTCCGCCATCGCCCGAATCCGCGCCGGATCGACGGGCTTGGGAATCTCAGGATGGAAGAGCCCCGCTATGCCGCACATCAGTGCCTCTGTGGCAGGCTGGCGGCATCGTCGGCAAGGCGGTCGACGGGGCCGAGCGCCCGGAGGAAGGCATCGAGCGCCGGGCGGACCCTGCTGCCGTCGGCGGGCTGCTCGGCCGAGACGATCACCGCCACCGCCCGCTGCGGCCCGCCGAAGAGGCGCGCCTTCATCGTCTCCAATTTCACCGCGGCGGGGCTGCCGGTGAGGATATTGCCCACCCGGTAGAAGCTCAAAGCCTCGCGGACGGTGCCGAACGAATAAAGCAGCTCGCCTTTGCCGTGGGGCGGCGGCGCGGTGTCGGCGGTCCACGCCCAGGGCCGCACCGCCGCACCCTGGCCGTAGGCGACCAGCTTCTTGCCCTCGCCCTGATGCGCGTAGAAAGCGATGGCGAGATCGACCTGCTGGCCGACGGCGTTGCGATAGCGCCCGATGCGGAGCAGGTCGGCGCCATCGAAATGGGGCTGCCACGGCCGACCACGCGCCGGAACCAGGGTCCAGCCGGGCACGTCGGGCAGGGCGACGCCGGCGGGCGCCGCCTGGGTGCCGACCGAAGCGATCGCGGCCGACCAGAGCGGCGGCACCGCCGCCAGCGCCACCGCGGCGGCGGCGATGCCGACGAGCCTGGTCGCCGCGCCGGCCGGCGTTCCGGGCCGCTGCAGCCGCC
Source organism: Allosphingosinicella sp. (assembly GCA_036491055.1). GTDB lineage: Bacteria > Pseudomonadota > Alphaproteobacteria > Sphingomonadales > Sphingomonadaceae > Allosphingosinicella. The sequence continues at coordinate 67,293 of DASXCT010000028.1, read as the reverse complement.
TGGGATCGTACCACGGCTCGCCGGCCTTGCGGTCGAAGAAGGGCCAGGCGCAGGCCATGATCAAAACCATCACCGCGCCGAAGAAGAACCAGCCGTAAATGACATGGTCCATCCCCTCGGCGAAGGCGTTGCTGCCGCTGCGAAAGGCAACGTAGATCGTCCCCCAGGCGCGGATGCCGTTGGCGACGGCAGGCACGACGAGGCAGGCGGCCATGAACAGGATCCGCCGCGGCCAGGAGCGGAAGCAGAGATTGGCGGCGAGCGCGCCATAAGCCAGCATCGCGACCAGGAACTTCACCCCCGAGCAGGCCTCGGCGACCTCGAAATTGCCGGTCGGGGTGGCGATGAAGACGCCCTCGATATGGGCGGGAACGCCGGTCCAGGCGAGCAGGCGCATCGCCATGTCGGCGGTCAGCGTCTGCATGAACGGCTCGGCTTCCTCGCCGAACGGGATCAGGAACAGCATGTAGAAAAGCGGGAAGGCGAGGCCTCGCGCCACCGCCTTGCCGAGGCAGGCGATCGCCGCCCCCTGCAGCATCAGGATGAGGCCGGCATGGCGGGCGAGCGCGAGCATCCCCGCCTCGCCGAGCAGCCAGGCGCCGGCGCCGGCGGCGACGAGCAGCAGGCCCGGCGCCCAGGCGGTTGGCGCGATCCGGCTCAGCTCCGGCCGCCTCTGCCAGACCAGCCAGCCGAGCAAAGGGATGATCAGCAGGCAATGGTTGAAGGTGGAGCTGTTCCACCAGATCGAGACCATGTCCGTGGCGTCGCGCGCGAAGGCGAGCAGGATCGCCGCCCAGGCGATTGCGAGACCGGCAAGATGCGTCCGCCAGCCCGAATCGGCCGCTTGCGCGCCGACTTCGTCGATCGCGAGCGCGGTCATGCCGCTTCCCTGCGGCCGGGGGGGCCGACGATTTCGGCGAGCGGCGCGAGCTGCGCGTCCCAGCGATAGGCTTCCTCCATCCGCCGACGCGCGGCGGCGCCGATCGCGGCGCCGCGGGCGGGGTCGGCGAGCAGGGCGGCGATCGCCCGCGCCTGGTCTTCCTCGGTCTCGGCGACGATGAGGTCGCGGCCGGGCTCGGCGGCGATGCTCTCATAGGCGGCGGGCGATGCGACGACCGGTTTGCCCATCGCCATCGCCTCCAGCACCTTGTTCTGGATGCCGCGGGCGATGCGGAGCGGCGCCACCACGACATCGGCCGCGGCAAGCCAGGCGCGAACGTCGTCGACCGCGCCGGTGACGATCACCTGGCCGGCGGCGAGCCTGCGCACCGAATCGGCGGGATTGCGGCCGACGATCGCGAAGGTCGCGCCGGGGAGCCTGGGCAGCACCTCTTGCGCGAACCGGCGCACCGCCTCGACATTGGGCGCATAATCCATCTGGCCGGTGAAGACGATCAGCGGGTGGGGCGCTTCGGCGGGCGCGACCGGCGGTGCCGGATCGTAATATTTGAGGTCGACGCCGTTCTCGAGCGCGCGGATGTCGGCGCCGGGCAGCCGGACCTTGTCGCGGAACAGGGCGGCCTCGGCCGCGCTGACGAACAGGCTGATTTCAGCCCGGGCGGCGACCTTGCGCTCGAAGGCGAAGAGGGTTCGGGCCTCGCGGCGGTGGATCGGCGCCATCAGCCCGCCTTCGTCGGCATAAGCGGCGAATTTCTCCGAATCCATGTCGCCGAAATCCATGACGAAGCGCTGTGGCGCCCGCGCCGGTACGAATTGCGCCATCTGCCCCGAAAAAGCGAAGATCGTGCCGACGTCGCGGGTCGCCAGCAGCCGCCGCACGAAATCGCGAAGCGAGGCGCTGTCGAACAGGGTCAGCGAGACCGGGCGCCCCTCGAACAAGGCCCGCGCGCCTGCCGCCGCCTTGCCGATGCGGCGGATCTCGACCCGCGCCTCGCCGAGCCGGCCGTTCAGCGCCTCGCGCAGGGCCGGGAGATGGGCGGCATCCGCCTCGTCGTCGGCGAAGCAGGCGAGATGGACCCGCGCCAAGGTCGAGAGATGCCGAAGCAGATGCCAGGAACGGATCTTGTCGCCCCGGTCCGGCGGGTATGGGATTCTGTGGGCCAGGAAGAGGACGTCATTCATCACCCCAACCCCCGGGCGATAAGCGGGCCAAGCCCGTTGGCCAGCCACAAGGGAAGCCGCTTCCAGGTCTCGACCTGGAGCCGGTATCTGGGGCTGGTCGGGTTGATCTGGCGCGGCGCCACGCCGTCGGCGGTGCGCGTCGCATAGACGAGCGGCTCCGGCTCGAACCCCCAATTCTTCTTGAACGCATAGGCGCCGGTGCCGATCTTCGAACGACCGAAATCGAAGCGCGTGCAGCCCCGCCGCGCGGCGCGGCACATCAATTCGTAATAGACGGCCTCGTTCGCCCGCCATTTCCGGGCCTCGGCGATGCCGCCGCCCCAATAAGGCGCGACGATTCCCTTGAAGAAGAAGCTGAACACGCTGGAGAGCGGTTTGCCATGCTTCCAGGCGGTGAGGATATGGGCGTCGTCGCCGAATTCGGCCGCCATCGCCTCGAACAGGCGGCGCGGGAAGACGGGCGTGCCGAGATTGCGGACCGAGGCGGCATAAATGCGGTAATGGACGTCGCGCTCCGCCGGGCCGGTGCCTTCGACGAAGGTCAGGTCGAATCCCAAAGCGCGGCGCACCTCGGCGCGCTGCCGCTTCTTGATCGAGAGCAGGATCGCCTCGTCGCCTCGCGGCAGGTCGGACGCGAAATTGACGTAGATGCTGTCGTTCAGCCGCCACGTCCCCTCGGGAACCGCGCCGCCGCGCAATTCGAGGCCGGTGCAGCCTTTCTCCTGCGCAAGCGCCCAGGCCGCTTCGGCGAGCGCCCGCGCCGTCTCCTCATCCTCGGCGAGGATGCCGCCGCCGACGCCGAAACCGGCCGAGACCATCGAATTGCCGAACAAAGGCGAGCGGACCTCGCTCAGCGGCAGCAGCCCGCCTATCGCGCCGCCGTCGCGCTCGGCGACGAGATAATGGGCCCTGGCGCCGCAGCCTTGCTCGACCGCCCGGCTCCAGTGCGGGCGATGGAAGAGCTGCGCCTCGGGATGCGCGGCGACGAAAGCGTCGATCGCCGCGCTGTCGCGGGCATCTTTAAGGTCGAAGCGGCGGATATTCATGCCAGCCGCTCCCGCTCGCGCTCGACGACGTCAATGGTACGGCCCCAAAGATACGCGTTCAACAATTTCAGCAGCTTGGGGCGCATTGCCGAAAGCCGGCTGTAATGGCGCAGCCGCGACTTGAGCGGCGCGCCGGCGACTCGCGGCTGGCCCGGATCGATCTCCCAGGGATGGAAATAGAAGACGGCCGGCCGCCCCTCGGCGCCGTTCACCCGTCCGACCGCCCAATTGGAGAAAGCGTAAGGCAGCAGGCGGAAGAAGCCGCCTCCGCCCGCGGCCAGGCGGCGCCCGGCCACCTCCACCGTGGTCACCGGCAATTCGATCAGGTCGGCGTCGGGCAGAGGCCGGTGGGCGAAGCGTGGCGCTTCGGGCCAGCCATAATGGTCGTGCGCCACCGGCGCGACGCTTGAGGAATAGGCATAGCCCTGCTCGGCCAGGATCGGGTGCGCCCAGGGCGTCCTCTTGTCGATCGAGAAGCTCGGCGCGCGATAGCCGCGCGGGCGCGCACCGCTCGCATCCTCGATCGCCTTGCGGGCGCGGGCGAGATCGGTGCGGAACGCGTCGGGGCTGAGGGTGAAGACGCGCGCATGGTCCCAGCCGTGGCTTGCAATCTCATGCCCCGCCTCGGCGATCCGCCGCATCAAAGCCGGGTGGCGCTCGGCGACCCAGCCCAAGGTGAAGAACGTCCCCTTGACCCCCGCTTCGTCGAACAGGGCCAGGACCGCATCGGCATTGGCCTCGACGCGCCGCGGCAGGTGCTCCCAATCGTCGCGGGAAATGCAGGTTTCGAAGGCGCCGACCTGGAACCAGTCCTCGACGTCCACCGACAGGGCGTTCAGCATGTCCTGCCCTTCCGGCCGCCTCAGGCGGCGTTGGTGTAACCCGGCGCCTGCTGGCCGTTCTCGACCCATTCGATGAGCAGGGTCAAGACGCGCCGGACGATCGCTTCCTGCTCGTCCATCCGTGCTTCCAAAGCGGCGACGCGGCGCTCCAAAGCGAGGTCGCGGACCGAGGATTGGGCAGGCGCCGGCTCCGCCAAGGCGGGCACGGCCCGGGGCGTGGCCGAAACCTGGGGCGCGTCGGCGTCGAGATCGGCGACGACCCGCTCGACATCGTCGGCGTCGAACCCCTCGGCCTGCTCGACCGCCCCCTGGAGGAGAAGCCGGTTGGCGAGCTTGTTGAGCCGGCGCGGGACGCCGCCCGAATGGCGGTAGAGCGTTGCGAAGGCACCCGGCGCGAAGGACGGGCGGCCCTGCCAGCCGGCGCAGGCGAGGCGGTGGACGAGATAGGGCTCGACCTCGTTCGCCTCGATCGGCTCGAGATGGTGGCTGGCGATGACGCGCTGGCGCAATTGCTCGAGCCCGGGCTCGGCGGCGATCCGGTCGCGGAATTCGGGCTGGCCGAGCAGAAGGATCTGCACCAAAGCCCGGCCCTGGACGGTGAAATTGGAGAGCATGCGCAGCTCTTCGAGCGCCGCCGTCGACAGATTCTGCGCCTCGTCGACCAGGATCAGGGTGCGGCGGCCGCGGCGCGCCTCCTCGCCGAGCCGGTGCTCGACTGCATCGAGCAATCGCGCCTTTTCGGTCCCGGCGGTGCCGATGCCGAGCCCCTGCGCCACCAGGCGGAGGAGATCGTCGCCGCCCACCTGGGTCGAGGCGATGTGGAGGGCGTTCAGCCGCTCGCGGTCGATCGTCGCGAGCAGATGGGCGACGAGCGTCGACTTGCCGGCGCCGATATCGCCGGTGATGGTGACGAAGCCTTCGCCCTGGGCAAGGCCGTAGCCGAGATAGGCCATGGCCTTCTTGTGGGTACGGCTCTCGAACCAGAAGCGCGCGTCGGGCGTCAGCTGGAACGGGCGTTCGGTCAGGCCGTAAAAATCGGTGTACATCTTTGCCCTTCCGTCAGAAGCCGTAGCGCAGGCCGACCAGCAATGTGCCGGACGTGCTGTCCAGGCCCTGGCCGCTGGTGTTGTAGACCCCCGCCGACAGGTTCGCCTGCAGCCGGTCGAGGAACAGGCTGCGATAATAAGTCGCGGTGAGGCCTGTGCTGTAGCTCGATTTCTCGCCGCGCAGCCCGCTGTCGTACCAGGCGGCGTAGGCGTCGAAGTCGATGCCCGAGGTGCGGGTGAAATGGCGCTGGACGTCCGCATCGACCGTGAAGCTCTGCTCGGTCGCGCCGTGCAGGAGGAAATCCGCCGTCGGCGGAGCGATATAGTGGCGGTTGTTGTAACCCGCTCCGATGCCGAAGCTCCACACGCCGCGGCCGCCGGAGAGCAAAATGCCGACGCCCCGGTTGCGGAAGTTGAAATTGTTGACCGACTGGAGCGCGTCGGAGAAGCAGGTGCCGGTGCCCGGCTGGGCACCGAAGACGCAGCCGCCGGGGCCGGCGAAGCCGGTCAGCGCCTGCGCGGCATTGGCCATCTGGAAATTGCGCGGTACCCCGTTCAGGTCGGCGACGAGCAGGCGGCCAAAGCTTGATACGTTGTCATAGACATAGGCGCTAAAGGCATAGTCTTTATTGAATTTATGTTCGAACGATCCGGTCACGGTCGTGCTTCCGTAGCGGCGGCCGCCGCGGACCTGCAGCTCGGTGCGCGGGCTCGGCCGCCAGATCACGCCGACATCCCAGATGAAGCCGGCCTGGTCGTAGGTGAGGAGGCGCGGCTTGGTCGGGTCGCCGATCAGATTGCCGTCCGAGGTCGTGACCGGATTTCCGGTCGAATCGACGAGGACGTCCTGCTGCGACGCCTTGATCTTCTCATAGCCGCCGCCGCCGGTGACGGCGAAGGTCGGCGTCAGCGGCACGACGACGTCGCCGCTCACATATTTGTCGTCATATTTGGACTTCAATCGGTTCATGTCCTCACGAGCCCAGCCGGCGCCGACGGTCCAGCCGACCGGCGACTGCTTGGTGTCCATGCCGACGCTGGCTTCCGCCTGCTGGACGACGCTGCTGTCGTAGCGGTCGATGCGCGGCGTGCCCGGGGGCGCCGTCTCGTCGCTATGGTCGTTCACCTTCACATAGCCGGCATGATAATCGGCGCCGACCGAGAGCGGCCCGGCATGGGTCGAAAGGGTCGGGCCGCCATAGACGCTGTAGACGTCGGCGAGATTGCGGTTCGAATCGGTGCGCAAGGCCGGCACCGGATTGAGCAGGTCGCCATGGGTGCGGGTCGCGATCGCGCCGGCATCGAGGCTGAGCACGTTCGGCACCACTTCCAGCCGGGCGGCGGCGAGGCCGTTCTGGACGTCCCCGTCCTTCTCGCCGCGCTTCCAGCTGAACTGGTGCTGATAGTCATAGTCGATGCTGACCTGCACGCGGCGGGTCTGGATCGAGGCGTCGAGGCCGCCGCCGACGCCGGTATAGGTCAGCGTCTCCCCGCCCCCGAAGTCGGTGCTCGCGACCTGCTCGATCTGCAGATAGGGATGGATCTCGACCTGGCGCTGTTGCTGCTGCGGCTGCTGCTGCGCCGCGGCCGGGCCGGCGGCGAGCAGGCACGCGCAGGCGCCGGCGAGACCGAGCGCGCCGCGCGTCAGGCGCTGGAGAAGGTTTCGGGTCATTGGTCGTGTCCGTAATAGCTGCCGAACCGCCGGCCGGAGGCGGCAAAGCCCGCGCCGTTCAGCAGGAGGGAGACGTGCGGGCAGGTGGCGAAGAGGTCGAGGGCCTCGCGGAGATCCGCCTCCGCCGTCCGGTCGGCCCGCACCACCATCAAAGTCTGTCCGGCATGGCTCGCCAGCACCGACGCCGATGAAGCGGCGAGAGCCGGCGGAGAATCGAAAAGGACGATTCGCCGGGGATTGGCTTCGGTGAGGCGGGCCAGCACCTCACGCGTCCGTTCCGAGGCGAGAAGCTCGGTGATGTTGTCGGCCTGGCGGCCGGCGCCGAGCAGCGACAAAGCGCCGATATCGGTGCGGACGATCAGGCCTTCGGGATCGAGCGAAGGATCGGCGATCGCGTCGACGAAGCCGTCCTGCGGTTCGACCCCGAGCATGTCGAGGATCGCGGGCTTGCCGAAATCCCCATCGACGAGCAGCACCTCGACATCCTGCTCGCCGGCCAGCGACAAAGCGAGGTTGAGGGCGCAGAAGGTCTTGCCGTCGTCCGGATTGGCCGAGCAGACCAGGGCCACATGCCTTTTCTCCTCGGCGATGCCCGGCTGGCCGGCAATGGCGAGAAGCTGGCGCTTCACGATCCGGAATTCCTCGGCGAGCGGGCCGATCGGCGTGTCGGGATCGACCAGGCCCTGGCGGCGCAGGCGCGCGCGGTCGATCCGCGCCAGCCGCTGCGAGGGCAAGGGCAAAGGCGCGCGCTTCGGCCGCGCGCGAACTTCCGGTTCGGCAAGCGGCTGGGGCTCATAGGCCGGCTCGGGGGCGGGTTCGAAGGCTTGCGGCCGCGGGCGCGGCTCCGGGATGGGCTCGACGAGCGGCGCGGCGCGGGCGACGCCCGCTTTCGCGGTCGGCACCTCGAAGCCGTAAAGCTCGGCGGCCCGCTCGAGGAGCGAGCCCGACTGGCCGAGGGGGCTGTGCTTGTTCATCTTGTTCCCCTCAGACCGCGCTGCGCTGCCAGAATTCGACCAGCATCAGCACCGCGTAGCCGGCGAACAGGGCCCCTGCCCCGCCGCCGAGCCAGACCAGCCGCTGGCGCCGGTGCGCCCGCAGCTCCCCGGTCAGCACCTGGTGGACGGTGCCGAGCACCGGCAGCCCTGTCGCCTCGGCGAGCTTGTTCTGGGTGGTGAAGGTGCGCTGGAGCTGGGCGGCGACGAAGGCCGCGCCGATGCCGCCGGCGATCGCCGCGAACAGGATGACGGTCAGCAGCAGCGGCCGGTTCGGCGCCTTGGGCAGGGTCGGCTGGCTCGGCGGATCGATGACCCGGAACTTGAAGCTGTCGGTCTTGGTGGTGATGTCCGAGCGCAGGCGGACCTGGTCGCGGTCCTCGACCAATTTGTCATATTGCCGCTTGAGCGAATCATAGTCGCGGTTGAGCCGGTCCTGCTCGGCGGCGACGCCCGGCTCGGACGATTGCTTCGAGCCGAGCTGGGCCATGTCCGACTGGAGCTGGGCCTTGCGCGACGCGGCGGCCTGGAGCTGGCCCTGCCGCTCGGCGATCATCGACTGGATCGAGACGTAGGACGGGTTGGAGATGCCGCCGGCGCCGCGCGGCTCGCGCGCCGCGATCGGCTTCAGCCGGTCGATCTGCTGCCTCAGCGCGATCACGTCGGGGTGAGAATCGGTCCAGCCCCGGCCCTGGTCCTGGGCAAGCTGGCCTTCCAGGGCGGCGAGCTGGCCCGAGGCCGAGCCGCCGCCCTCGCCGCCGACGCCGGGAATGGTCGCCGGGGTCGAGGCGAGCTGGGTGCGGAAGGCGGCGATCGAGGTCTGGGCCTGGATGACCTGCTGGTCGATGTCGGCAAGCTGCGCGCGCGCGGTCGACATGCGCTGCTCGATCGAGCCCTCGCCCGGCAGCAGGCCGAGATAGCGCTGCTCGAAATCGGCGCGCTTCTGCTCCGCCTGCTGCAGCTCCTGCTCGCGCTTGTGGACCTCGTTGTCGAGGAAGGTCAGGCTCTGATTGGCCTCGGTCCGGTCGCCCGAGAGATTGTCGGAGACGAACAGGTCGATGAGGTTCTGGACGATGGCGCTGGCGAGCCTGGCGTTCTGCGCGTTGGAGAAGCCCGAGACCTTCGCGGTGGCGCCGATCTCGAAGATATTCTCCGGAGTCGCGGTCACCTTGACCGCCTGGCGCAGCATCTCGACCTCGGCGGCGAGGTCGCGATCGTTCGAGACGAGGCTGTTGAGGTCGGTCCGGCGGACGACCTTGGTCAGATTCTCCGTGGACGTCAGGGTCTGCTTCAGCCGGGTGAGGTCGGTCTGGGTCGGCTGCGGCATGCCGACCTGGCTCGGCAGGATCTCCTGCGCCTCGACCGCGACATGGGCGGTCGATTCGTAGCTGTTCGGCACGAAGGCGAGGCCGAACCAGCCGAGCAGGCACAGGCCCCAGGCGACGGCGAGCGCAAGCCAGCGCCGCTGCCACAATTGGTGGAGCGTGATCCGGAGCTGTTGGTAAAGTCCGTCCATTGCCGTTTCAGCTTCCAGTCCGGATCCGGGCGCGGAGCGCGCTCAGAACATGCTCTCGGGAATGATGATGACGTCGCCCGGCTCGAGCCGGACGTTGGCGCTGATGTCGCCATGCTTGAGCAGGCTCGCGATCTTGAGATCGTACTGGACCTGCTTGCCGGAGACCCGGTCGCGCCGGATCAGGCGAGCGCGGTTGCCGGACGCATATTGGGACAGGCCGCCGACCTCGATCATCGCGTCGAGCAGGGTCATATTCGCCCGATAGGGCAGAGCCGCCGGCTTCTCGGTCGCACCGACGATCCGCACCGATTGGGCGAAGGTGCCCTGGAAGCTCTCTACCATCACCGAGACCTGCGGATTGTCGATATATTTGGTGAGCGCGGAGCGGAGGTCGTCGGCGAGCTGGGCCGGAGTCTTGCCCGCGGCGACCATGTCGCTGATCAGGGGCGTGGTGATCATGCCGTCCGGACGGACCTGGATCTTGGTGCTGAGCTCCGGATTGCGCCAGACGAAGACATTCAATTGGTCGAGCGGGCCGATGATATATTTTTCGGCGCCGATGTCGTCGCTGCTGACGAAGGTGGCGGGCGGGAGGGTGTGGCCCGAATGGGCGCTTGCGCAGCCCGAAACGGCGAGGGCTCCGGCCCCGATGGCGAGCGCGAGGCCGAAATTGGTGAATAGACGCATGGACAATCCTCTTCGCATCGGCCGCTCCCTGCTTCGCGGAGGTCGCACTTCGGGCGCGGCTCCCACGAAGATTTCGCGGCTGCTATGGGCTGAAGAGGTAAAATTACGGTTAGGAACAAGCCGCCTTTCCGGGCAGTCCCTTTTTGGGACTTGGCTTTCCGGAAAGGTTAATTCGCTGATTCAACAAGGATTTGCCGCGCGGGCTCATGACCGAGGAAAGCCTGCGGGCTCGCCGACAATCCGTAGGCCCCGGCAAGGAAGATTGCGACGAGATCGCCCGCTTCGGCGTGCGGCAGCATGACGTCATCGCCCAATCGATCGAGTGGCGTGCAGAGGCAGCCGACGATCGTCGCCTCCTCCTCCGGAGCGGCATCGAAGCGGGTGGCGATGGCGACCGGATAGTTGCGGCGCACCACCTGGCCGAAATTGCCCGAGGCGGCGAGCTGGTGGTGCATGCCGCCGTCGGTGACGAGGAAAGTCTTGCCGTGACTGATCTTCCGGTCGACGATCCGGGTGAGATAGACGCCCGCCTCCCCCACCAGCCAGCGGCCGAGCTCGATCGCGAAGGCGCTTTCGGCGAGGATCTTCGGCCGCGCCTGAAGCGTGTCGTGGAGCGCGGCGGCGACCTTTTCGACGTCGAGCACCTGCTCGCCGGCGAAATAGGGGATGCCGAAGCCGCCGCCGAGATTGACCAGCGGTGGCGCCGGGCCCGCCTGCCCGGCGAGCGACGCGGCGAGCGCCACGGTCGCGCGCTGCGCCTCGATCAGCGCGTCGGCGTCGAGCGCCTGCGAGCCGGCGAAGATGTGGAAGCCGCGCCAGTCCGCCTCCGCCTCGATCAGGCGGCGGACGAGCGCCGGCACCCGCCCGGCATCCACTCCGAACGGCTTGGCGCCGCCGCCCATCCGCATGCCGGAACCGCGGATCTCGAAATCGGGATTGACCCGCACCGCGAGCCGGGCGCGGCGGCCGCGGCCGCGGGCGATGGCGAGCGCCCGCTCCGCCTCGCCCTCCGATTCGAGGTTGAGGGTGATGCCGGCGTCGATCGCGGCGATCAGCTCCGCGTCGGTCTTGCCGGGACCGGCGAAGCTGATGTCGGCGGCCTCGGCGCCGGCGGCGAGCGCCGCCCGCATCTCGCCGTCCGAAGCGACGTCCAAACCGTCGACGAGGCTTGCAATCTCCCTCAGGAGATCAGGATAAGTATTTGCCTTGATGGCATAATGAAGGTTGACGCCACGAAAAGCGGCGCGGAAGCGGGCGACCTGGCGGCGGACGATCCCGAAATCATAGACGAAGAGCGGGGTCCCGCCCGCCTCCTCGACGAGCGCATCGGCGCGACGGCCGCCGATCGCCAGCACGCCGTCCTCGGCCTTATAACCGGGCGGGATCGCCCCCATCGGCTTGCTCATGTCGAAAGCTCGCTCTTGATCGCCTCGCGGTCGAGCTTGCCGTTGGGGCTCCGCGGCAGCTCGTCGCGCCAGACGATATGCGACGGCTGCATAAAATTCGGTAACTCGCGGCGGAGAAAGGCCCGTAGCGCCTCGTCCGGGCCGGGACCGCGGGCGACGAGCAGGATCGCTTCGCCGAGCCGGTCGTCGGGCGTGCCGAGCGCCACCGCCTCGATCGCGAAGCCGCTCGCCACCGCCGCTTCCTCGACCTCGGTCGGGCTGACGCGGTTGCCGCTCGTCTTGATCATCGCGTCCTCGCGGCCGACGAAATAGAGCAGGCCCTTCTGGTCCGAGCGCACCCGGTCGCCCGACCAGACGGCGAGGCCTCCGTAGCGCGAGCCCTCCGGCGCCGGCTTGAAGCGCAGAGAAGTCCGCTCCGGATCGTTCCAATAGCCCTTGGCGACCAGCGGCCCGGCATGGACCAATTCGCCCTCCTCGCCAGGCGCGGCGAGATTTCCGTCGGGCCGTGACGTCATGACTTCGGCAAAGGGAATGGCGCCGCCGATCGAATCGGGATGGTCGTCGAGCAAAGCCGGCTCGAGATAGGTGGAGCGGAACGCCTCGGTGAGACCGTACATCAGATAGAGCTCGGCCGCCGGGAACAATTCGCGCATCCGCCGCACGATCGAGACCGGAAGCCGGCCGCCGCTATTGGTCAGCCGCCGCAGCGAGAGCGCCGCGCGCGGCGGCCAGGGCGCCTCGACGAGCTGCACCCAGAGCGGCGGCACGCCGGCCAGGGTAGTGATGCCCTGCTCCTCGACCGCGCGGATGACGTCACGCGCGGCGAGATATTCGAGCGGCACCACGCAGCCGCCGGCGGCCCAGGTGGAAAGGAGCTGGTTCTGGCCATAGTCGAAGCTGAACGGCAGCACCGCCAGCGTCCGGTCTTCGGGCGCGAGGCGGAGGTAATGCGCGACGCTGATCGCGCCGAGCCACATATTGGCATGGCTCAGCATCACGCCTTTGGGGCGGCCGGTCGAGCCCGACGTGTAGAGCAGGGCGGCGAGGCTGTCGGGATCCTCGTCCGAAGGCGGCAGCGCGTCCGGATAGTCGAGCAGGGATTCGCTTTCGGTCTCGACGGGCACACAGCCGCCCGGAACGTCGTCCTCGCCGAGCAGGCCGATCCGCGCCTTGCCGCTGATCAGCAACCGCGCGCCGCTGTCGGCGAGGATATGGGCGATTTGGGCGCGCTTCAGCAGGGGGTTGACCGGTACATGGACCAAGCCTGCCCGCGCGCAGGCGAGCGGCAGCAGGGCGGTCATCCGGCTCTTGGGCAGCCAGGAAGCGACGCGGTCGCCGCGCTCCAACCCCTTCGCCTTCAGCGCCGCGGCGAGCGTCCCGACATGCTTCTCAAGCCCCGTATAATCGAGCAGCCCGTCGCGGGTGCGCAGGGCCGGCGCCGCGGCCTCGCCGTGCAGCGTCAGGTGATCGAGCGGATATGGCGTCGGATCGGGGGCTTGCACATCGGCTCCATGCTAAGCCAGTGAGGCTGGCGGCTCGGGGGATAGCGATTTGCCCGTCGATGTGAAACTGTTCGACGATCTGGACGCGGTCGCAGCCGACGCCGCCGGCGCGCTCGACCGCGCGGCGCGGCCGAGCCTGTTCGATCGGCTCGGCTGGTACAAGAAAGTCGCCGAACATTGCCCGCCGCCGGGACGGCTGCTGGTCGCGCGCGCCGCCTCGAATGGCGGCAAGGCGTGGCTCTTTTTGGCCGTCGAAGGCTCGCGTGCCCAGGCGCTCGCCTGCTGGTATTCGTTGCGTACTGGAATCGTCACTTCCGATCCGGATCAGCAACAAATCGCTGAAACTTCAGAATCCATCGCAAGAATATTGCGCCGAACCGGCCTCGCGCGCCTCTCGCTTTACCCGCTCGGCGAAGAGCCTGTCGGCCTCGCCGAGGCTTTCCGCCGCGCCGGCTGGATCGTGCGGACCGAGCCTGTGGGCGTGTCGTGGCAGGTGGCGACCCAGGACCAGGACTTCGCCGCTTATTGGGCCGGGCGGCCGTCGAAGCTGCGCAATACGGCGCAGCGCAAGGCCAAGGCGGCGGGGCTGGAGATCATAATCCACCGCCATTTCGATGCCGGCGCCTGGGCCGATTACGAGAAAGTCTATGCCGCGAGCTGGAAAAGCGAGGAAGGCTCGCCGGCTTTCCTGCGCGCCATGGCCGAGGAGGAAGGCGCGGCCGGGACGCTCCGGCTCGGCATCGCCAGGAAAGACGGCAAGCCGGTCGCGGCGCAGCTCTGGACGGTCGAGAACGGCACCGCCTGGATCCACAAGCTCGCTTATGACGAGGCAGCGAAGCCGCTCTCGCCGGGCACAATCCTGTCGATGGCGATGTTCCGGTCGGCCCTGGACGAGGATCGGGTGTCGCGGATCGATTACGGCACCGGCGACGATGGCTACAAGCGCGACTGGATGGAGATCAGGGCGCCGCTCTGGCGGCTGGCGGCCTATAATCCCCGCCGGCTCTCCGGCCTGATCGGCGCGGCGCGCGCCAAGGCTTCGGCGCTTGTCCGGCGCTCCCGAAGCGGTTAGGCGGCGCGCGAACCGAGCAGGGGTCCAGAAATGGCGTCGCATTACGAAGACGAAAATGAGGTCGATGCGACGTTGCGGGCGGTGCTGGTCGACATACTCGGCCTGCCGGCGGCCCAGGTCGCGGGTTTCGACGAGGCGACCCCGCTGTTCGGCGCCCTGCCGGAATTCGATTCGATGGCGGTGGCCGGCCTGCTGACCGAGCTCGAGGAACGGCTCGGCATCCTGATCGAGGACCATGAGGTGAATGCCGACATGCTCGAGACCTACGGCTCCCTCCTCACCTTCGCCCGGGCCAAGGCGCTGCCATGACGTCAAGCGGTCTCCATTATGACCGCTACATTGTCGACGGCCGCCAGGAATGGATGATGCGGATCGGCGATCCCGCCGCGCCCGCGCTCCTCTTCCTTCCGCCCCTCTTCGAGGAAATGAACCGAACTCGCGCCTTTCTGGCGGGCGTGATGCGGCGCGTGGCGGCGGCGGGCTGGTGCTGCCGGCTTCCGGACCTTCCCGGCACCGGCGAGAGCGAGCGGGCGCTCGAACAGATGAGCTGGCAGGATTGGCGCGACGCCGCACGGGCCGCCGCCGACGGCGTGCGCGGCGTGGCGAGCGTTCGCGGCGGGTGCCTTCTGGATTCGGGGCTCGCGCCTTTTACCTGGCGGTTGGCACCCGTGGAAGGCGCGTCGCTGGTCCGCGATCTCGAGCGGGCGGGCCTGGTGGCCGAGGGTGGCGGCGCCGGCTACGCGCCTTCGGCCGCGCTCCTGGAATCGCTCCGCGCCGCAACGCCAAAGGGCAGCGCCCGCGTCGTCCGGCTCGCCAGCGACCGCGCGGAGGCGGACCGGAAGGTGGAGGGGCCACCGCTCTGGCGCCGTTCCGAACCTCAGAATTCACCTGACCTTGTGGAGACAATCTCCTCGGACATCATCGAATGGATCGCTTCGTGCGCCGCCTCCTGAGCTTCGACTGCGAAGGCGCCGCGCTTGGCGCCAGCCTGGACGAGGCGGCGGGCGCGACCGGCCTGCTGATGGCGACCGGCGGCACCCAGACCCGCATCGGCTCGCACCGCATGTATGAGCGGCTGGCGAAGAGGCTGGCGGATCAGGGTTTTCCCTGCTTGCGCTACGACCGGCGCGGCGTCGGCGACAGCGAAGGCGCGGAGTCCGACTGGCGCGACAGCGGCTCGGATATCAAAGCCGCCGCCGCGGCGTTCCGGCGCGAATGCCCGCGGGTCGAGCGGCTGGTCGGCTTCGGCCTCTGCGACGGGGCCTCCGCCCTCGCCTTCCACGGCGCTTCGGCGGGGCTGGGCGGACTGATCCTGCTCAACCCCTGGCTGGTCGAGGCGCAGGCGGGAACGCCCGCGCCCGCCGCGGTGAAGGCCCATTACCGCCGGCGGCTCGCCAGCCTCGACGGCTGGAAGAAGCTTCTTTCAGGATCAGTCTCTTACGGGAAGCTCTTCAAAGGCATCAGGAGCCTTGCCGCCAAACCGTCGACGCTCGCGGAGGGAGTCGCGGCGGCGTTGGACAAGGGCCGGTTGCCCGTGGCGCTGATCCTCGCCAGCCGGGATGGGACCGCCATCGCCGCGGAGGCCGAATGGGAGAAGCCGGCTTATCGCCGCATCCGCGGGGCCAATGCGCCGCCGCAACGGATCGACAGCGATTCGCACACCTTCGCGCGGCCGGGGGATGAGGATGCGTTGGCGGAAGCGGTGCTGGCGGCGCTGCGGCGGTTCTAAAGCCGGTCACCCGTTATCACAGCCCCCACCCCAACCCCTCCCCTGAAGGGGAGGGGCAGGTCAGGCGGCGGCTGAGGCTTCGAACTCGGCTTCGGCGAGGAAGCGCTCGGCGTCGAGCGCGGCCATGCAGCCGGTGCCGGCGGCGGTCACCGCCTGGCGGTAGATCTTGTCCATGACGTCACCGCAGGCGAACACGCCGGGGATGTCGGTGCGGGTGCTGCCCGTCTCCACCTGGATATAATTGTCCTTGTCGAGGGCGAGCTTGCCTTGGAACAATTCGGTTGCGGGTGAATGGCCGATGGCGACGAAACCGCCCTCCACGTCCAGCGTCGACAGCGCGCCGCTCTTCGTATCGCGAAGCTCGATCGCGACCAGGCCTTCGGGATCGCCGGCGCCGACGAAACGGTTCACCTCCTTGTTCCACAGCACATTGATGTTCGGATGCGCGAACAGCCGATCCTGGAGGATCTTCTCGGCCCGCAGGCTGTCGCGGCGGTGGATCAAGGTGACGTCATGACTGTGGTTGGTCATGTAGATCGCTTCCTCGACCGCGGTATTGCCGCCGCCGATCACCGCCACCTTCTTGCCGCGATAGAAGAAGCCGTCGCAGGTCGCGCAGGCCGAGACCCCCCTGCCCTTCAGATGCTCCTCGGACGGAAGGTTCAGCCAGCGCGCCTGGGCGCCGGTCGCGATCACCACCGTGTCGCCGGTATAGACATTGCCGCCGTCGCCGATCAGCCGGAACGGCCGGCGCGAGAAATCGGCCTCGACGATCGTGTCCCACATCATCTGGGCGCCGACATGCTCGGCTTGGCGTTGCATCTCCTCCATCAGCCAGGGGCCCTGGATGACCTCGGCGAAGCCCGGATAATTTTCGACGTCGGTGGTGATGGTGAGCTGCCCGCCCGGCTGGATGCCCTGGACGACGATCGGCGCGAGCCCGGCGCGGGCGCCGTAGATCGCGGCCGAAAGGCCGGCCGGGCCGGAGCCGAGGATGAGCATGCGGGTCGAATGGGTGGCGGGCATCTTGGCTCCGATGGGTTGGTCGACCCGGGAGATAGGGTTCGCCCCGCCCCTTGCGCAACTCATTTGCCGCCGCGCGGGCCCATGGTAGAAGCCGCCCGCTTCCCGACCCTTCTTTTCGCGAGTCAGAAATGAACGCCCCCGCCACCGCTTACGACAATCCATTGGGCCTCGACGGCTTCGAGTTCGTCGAGTTCACCGGCCCCGATCCCGAGGCGCTCGCCCGCCTGTTCACCGCCATGGGCTTCACCCATCTCGGCAACCACAAGTCGAAGAACGTCCGCCATTACGCCCAGGGTGACGTCAATCTGATCCTCAACATGGAGCCCTCGGGCCAGCCGGCCGATTTCCGCGAGGCGCACGGCCCGTCGGCCAACGGCATGGCCTTCCGCGTCAGGGACGCGAAGAAGGCGTTCCAGCTCGCGCTCGAGCGCGGCGCGACCCCGGTCGAGACTCCGCGCGGCCCGGGCGAGCTCGAAATCCCGGCGATCGAGGGGATTGGCGGCTCCTGCCTCTATCTGGTCGACCTTTACGGCGCCGAGCAGATTTACGACGTCGATTTCGAGCCGGTGCCGGGCGCGACCCGCGACTCCAATTCGGTCGGCCTCAGGATTCTCGACCATCTCACCCACAATGTGAATCGCGGCCGGATGAGCCATTGGGCGCATTTCTACGAGCGCATCTTCAACTTCCGCGAGATCCGCTATTTCGACATCGAAGGGCAGCAGACCGCCCTTCTCTCCAAGGCGATGACCGCGCCCGACGACAAGATCCGCATCCCGCTCAACGAGAGCCAGGACGAATATAGCCAGATCGAGGAATATCTGAAGGAGTATAAAGGCGAGGGCATCCAGCATCTCGCCTTCGCCACCGAGGACATCTTCGCCACGGTCGACGCGCTGAGGGCGAACGGCATCCAGTTCCAGGACAGCCCCGAAACCTATTACGACATGATCGACGAGCGCCTGCCCGGCCACGGCCACGACGTCGCCGCGATGCGCGGGCGGCGGATCCTGATCGACGGCTCGCCGGAGACGGGCGAAGGCCTGCTCCTCCAGATCTTTACCGAGAACATGATCGGCCCGATCTTCTTCGAGATCATCCAGCGCAAGGGGAATCAGGGCTTCGGCGAGGGCAATTTCAAGGCCCTGTTCGAATCGATCGAGCTCGACCAGATCAGGCGCGGCGTCATCCCCTCGGCGAGCGAGCATGTCTGAGCCGGCCTGATCGGCGGCGGGTTCCCCAAATCCTCCCCTGCTTTTGCAGGGGAGGGGGACCATGCGAAGCATGGTGGAGGGGCATTGGCACCGAGCTGGCCCCTCCACCGCACTTCGTGCGGTCCCCCTCCCCTGGAAATCCAGGGGAGGATTGGGACGTGTTACGGCCGCTTCTCAATCTCCAAAAGCGCCCTCAGCTTCAGCGCATCACCCGCTGCCGCGCCCGATGCCGTATTGTCGAAGATGCACCAGGCCGGGGCCTCGCCGGCCGTTTCGAGCCGGGCGGCGATCCCTTCCAGACGGCCGTCGTCATAGCTGGAACGATATTTGGCCGGGGAGCCGTGCAGGCGGATGTAGACCAATCCCGGTCATCCGCCCGGCCGATCGGCGCCGGCCGCCGGCGGCGGATCGGCGGCGACGCGGACGATGCGGTTGCGGACGAGGAGCGCCTCCGCTTCCACCGCGAACCAGCTCGGATGGCGCGGCTCCCAGGCCACGAACCCGTCCCAGCGCCCTCGAAGCGCGGCGACGAATTCCTCGGCGATTCGGGCGTCGAAGGCGAGGCTCGGCGGAAGCTGGACGAGCAGGACACGCAGCTTGCGCCCGAGCGGCCGCATTTCGGCCAGTGCCTGGTCGACCAGCGGGGCGCAACCCGCCAGCCGCCGCCGATGCGTGATCTCCCTCGGCAATTTGGCCGCGAAAGCGAAATCGTCCGGCACCGATTCGGCCCAGCGCGCCCAGGTCGATTCGCGGTGGGAGCGATGGAAAGAGGAATTGATCTCCGCGCAGGAGAAGATCGCGGAATAGCGCTGGAGCGCGCTGCCTTCCGGCGGGAATTGGTCCGCGACCGTTTTGGGAATCGTCCAGCCCGCCGTGCCGATGCGTCGTTCCGCCACGGCGGCGTAACGCTCCGACTCCTAATGGGGCTCCCGCGCCCGATAGGCGCTGCGGCCGCTGTGGAGCGTTCGTCCCCGTCCGCCGAGATGCTCCCGAAGGCCGCTGACGAAGCGCACCAGCACCTCCTGCAGGTCCGGCGGCAGGGTGACGTAGGCGGAGAGAAGGTCGCTCGCCCCCTGCCCGAGCCAGTCGCCCTCCATCCGCTGGCCGGTCAGCACGTAGACGACGTCGACCTCGGCATCGGCAAGCCGGGCGAGATAGTCGGCGCGCAGCTCACGCCGGTCGTTTTCGTAAAGGCTTTGCTTGGGCACATCCGTGCCGACCAAAGCGGCGAACTCCGCCTGCTTCAGCCCAAGCCGCTTCCGCTCCTCCGCGAGCCTCGCCCCGAAACCCATTGCTTTTACAAAGTCCCTCTTCAGAAGTAATCGGAAACCGATGATTACACTCGGTTTTTCGATTGATCTGGGTTACAGCAAAAGCCTTCGATGGGGTCTGCGCAAAAAGCAAGCGCAGTTATTTCCAAATTGGATCGTAACCGCGTTTTCTCCGATTGGACGCGTCGCGCGGCCGCGCATTGCGCTTTTCTCCCCGGGGCAACGAAGCGGCGGCGCTAGCAGCGGGAAGCAGCCAGGGCCAGCCGCTCCGCACCCGAAACGGCCGGCGGGGCTGGGTTTGGACCATTGCTCTATGCCATAGACCGGCTGTGCACCCGATCTTCCGCCTCTACAGCGCCCTCGACCGCCGCCGCCGGCGCCAGCTTCTCTTCACCCTCGGGACGATGCTGGCCGGCACCGTCGCGGAGCTGGTCACGATCGCCGCCGTTCTTCCCTTCCTCGCCTTCCTCACTCGCGGCGGGCGATCGGCGATGCCGGGGATGGCGGGGAGATGGCTCGCAGCCCTCGGCATCGACAGCATCTTCTCGGCCGCGTTGCTGCTGATCGCCGGATCGGTGGCGGCGGCGATCGTTCGGCTGCTGCTCCTCTGGCAGAATCAGCGATTCGTGATGGCGGTGAGCCACGATATCGCCACCGCCTTGTTCGGCCGGATGCTGCGCCAGCCTTATGCGGATTATGTGAAGCGCCACAGCAGCGATGCCCTCGCCGCGATGGACAAGGTGCGCGACCTCGCCTCGAGCGCGCTCCAGCCGCTGATGCAGGGGGTCGTCGGCGCGGTCATGGCCTTGCTGATCGGCGCGCTGCTGTTCGCGATCAGCCCGCTGGCGACGGTCGCGGCGGCGGTTTCGATCGGCCTCGTCTATGCGACCATCTCCACGCTGACCCGAGCGCGGCTGCGCGCCAATTCCCGCTTGCTGGCGGCGGCGGCGCAGGAGCGGACCAAGATGATCCAGGAAGGGCTGGGAAGCATCCGCGACATCATCCTCGACCGGTCCCAGCCCCTGTTCGAGGGAAGCTTTCGCGCCCTCGACCGGCGTTTCCGCCGCGCCATCGCGGTCAATGCGTTCATCGCCCAGGGGCCGCGCTTCATCATCGAAGCGGCGGGAATGACGGTGATCGCCTCGATCGCGCTGGCGATGAGCCTGAGGCCGGCCGGCCTCGTCCATGCCATTCCGGTGCTCGGCGCGCTCGCTCTGGGCTCGCAGCGGCTGCTGCCCCTGATCCAGCAGGCCTATCAGGGCTGGAGCCAGACGTCGGGCAATCTCCAGGCGATCGACGACGTTGCCTCGGCCCTTGCTCTGCCTGTCCTGCCGCCGGCGCCCGAAGGCGGCGCGCCCCTGCCCTTCGAGCGCGAGGTCGCGTTCGACGGCGTCTCCTTCGCTTATGGCGAAGCCGGTCTCGCCGTGCGCGACGTCGGCTTCGTCATCAAGCGCGGCAGCCGCATCGGCATCGCCGGCACGACGGGGAGCGGGAAGAGCACGTTGCTCGACCTGCTGATGGGCCTGCTCGAGCCGGACGCGGGCGCGATCCGGGTGGACGGCAAAGCGCTCGATGCCGAAACGCGGCCGCGCTGGCAGGCGACGCTCGCCCATGTTCCCCAGGCCATCTTCCTCATCGACGAGAGCATCGCCGCCAATATCGCCTTCGGCGTGGCGGCTGCCGCCATCGACGGGGAGCGCGTGCGCGCCTGCGCCCGCGCCGCCCATATCGACGATTTCGTCGAGGGGCTGCCGGAGGGCTATGCGACCAAGGTCGGCGAGCGCGGCATCCGCCTGTCGGGCGGCCAGCGCCAGCGGATCGGAATCGCCCGCGCCCTCTACAAACGGGCGGAGGTGCTGATCCTCGACGAAGCGACCAGCGCCCTCGACGACGAGACCGAGGCGGCGGTGATCCGCTCGATCATGGCGCTCGGCCCCGATCTCACCATCGTCATGATCGCCCACCGCCGAAGCACGCTCGACGGCTGCGACCATATCCTGCGGATGGAGGGCGGAAGGATCGTCGAGGCGAAAGAGAAAATGGTAGCGGAGGAGGGACTTGAACCCCCGACACGCGGATTATGATTCCGCTGCTCTAACCAGCTGAGCTACTCCGCCCCATCGGGCGCGCGCTTGCGTCTCGGCGCCGGCGCCCGCGGCCCTATAACAGCGCCGCGCCAAGCGTCAACTGGCGTGCCCGGGGGCCGATTTCAACCGCTGCCGCCCCTCGTTTCGGCGTGGGAACCCTGTCCGCGCATCGTCGTTAGCGGAGCGACGGAGAGACTTATGGATCTGCTGACGCCGCTCGACACCTTGTGCAGGATCATCATCCGCGCCCGCGAGAATGAGGCCCAGGTGCCCGCGCCCGATCCGGACGTGGATGCGGACGACGTCGACGATTATGACGGCGACCGCGAGGGCGGCGTCGTCTCGCCGCTCGAGGACGAGCTCAACACCAGCGTCGAGGAGGAGTTGCGCTCGATCCTCGAAGATCTCGCCGACGACCAGCTCGCCGAGACGCTGGCACTCGCCTGGGTCGGCCGCGGCACCTTCGACGTCAGCGAGTGGGACGATGCCTTTGCGGAGGCGAGCGATACCGATCCCGAAAGCGCGGTCGACGATCTGATGGACATGCCGTTGCTCGCCTCGCACCTCGAAGCGGGCCTCGCCGCCTTCGACTATAGCTGCGAGGGCATCGGCCAGATGGACTGAGCGCTACCTGCCGGTCGCAAAAATCGTCCGACCCTAATTATGCTGCGGCGAGGATGGTTCCGGGCGCTCGGCGGTGACGACCGCCGGCGGCGGGCCCTTGGCGATGATCGCGGCGAGCTGCGCGGCCTGCGGGCAGGGATTGCGGCAAAGCGTGTGGATGCGGTCGAGATTCTGCCTGGCGCGTGCGACCGCGCCGCGCTGCACCAGGGCCTCGCCCTGGCCGGCGAGCGCGTTGACGTCGTTCGGCTCGAGCTTCAGCGCGTCGAAATAGAATTTGATTGCCTCCCCGAACATCTTCTCGCCCTGGGCGGCGCGGGCAAGGCCGATATAGGCGCCGCGATTGCGCGGATCGACGGCGAGCGCGGTTTCGAGCAGGCCGGTCGCTTCGGAATAACGGCCCTGGGCGTTGAGCGCGTCCGCCTGCTGGGTCAAAGCGAGCGAGCGCGGATCGATCTGGCTGTCGGGCTTCTGCGAGAAGCTGGCGCTCGCCACCGTGGCGAGGATGATCGCGGCGGAAAGGGCGATCGGGGTGAGGCGCATCAAAATCTCCATATCCAATCAGGGGCATGCTTAACACGGCGCCCGCCAGCGCGCGACGAAAAAGCCGTCCGTGCCGTCCCGCCTTGGGCTGAGCAGCCGCCCGGGCCCGGCGGCGCGTCCAAAATCCTCGGCGAACGGCGTGGCGATGTCTTCCGGAACCAGGGCTGAACGGGCGGAGAAGGCCTCGGCCTGTCCCCGCCCCTCCTCCGCCAGGATCGAGCAGATTGCGTAGACGAGCGCGCCGCCGGGGCGGACGAACGACGCGGCGAGATCGAGCAGTCGCGCCTGCGCTTCGACGAAGCGGCGGAGGCGTTCCGGATTCAGCCGCCAGCGCAGCTCGGGATTGCGCCGCCAGGTGCCGGTGCCCGAGCAGGGCGCGTCGACGAGGACGAGGTCCATGGCGCCGGCAAGGCCGCCAAGCGCTTCCTTTTCCCGTCCGGGATCGAGCAGCCGCGTCTCGACGATGGTGACGCCGGCCCGCTCGAGCCGCGGCCCCATCCGCGAAAGGCGGGCGCGGTCGGTGTCCGAGGCGACCAGGCGGCCTTCATCGTTCATCTCGGCGGCCAGAGCGAGGGTCTTGCCGCCGGCGCCGGCGCACAGATCGAGCGCCGCCATGCCGGGTTTGGCTGCACAGGCGAGCCCGAGCAATTGGCTGCCCTCGTCCTGGATCTCGACCAGGCCCGACGACCAGGCTCCCGTCTCCTCGACGCGAAAGCCGTCCGGGAGGCGGAGGCCGATCGGCGAAAGCGGCGTCGGCACCGCCTCGGCAAGCGCCCGCATCGCCTGCTCGCGCGTCCCTTGGAGGCGGTTGACGCGAAGGTCGAGCGGCGCGCGGCCGAGCAAGGCCGGCCATTCGTCGGCGGCGAGGCAGGGATCGAGCCGCTGGATGAGCCAGGCCGGCACCGCCGGCGCCTCCCCCGCCTCGACGATCTCGCCCGGCGCGACCGGCGCCGGCCCGTGGCGCGAGCCGTCGAACGCGGCGAGCAGGTCCGGATCGCCCGACGCCGCGTTCAGCAAGGCGGCGCGCCCCGAATCCGGTCGCTCGGCCGCGGCACGGATCGCGCGGTAGACGAGATCGCGCACCGCCCGCCGGTCCTTCGACCCGGCATAGCGGCGGGTCGCGAAATAGCGGGCGACCAACGTGTCGGCCGCGGGGCCGCCGTCGCGGGCGGCGGCGATCACCAAATCGAGTATCTCGATCGCCGCCTGGACGCGGGCGGCCGGAATCATGGCTGAAGGCCCGTATTCAGGATCCTAACGGCGATAATTGGGCGCCTCGCGCGTGATCGACACGTCGTGGACGTGGCTTTCGCGCAGGCCCGCATTGGTGATGCGGACGAAGCGGGCGCGCTTCTGCAGCTCGTTTATGGTCGGCGACCCGGTATAGCCCATCGCCGCTTTGACGCCGCCGACGAGCTGGTGGATCACGTCGCTTACATGCCCCTTATAGGGCACCTGCCCTTCGATCCCCTCGGGAACGAGCTTCAGCTGGTCCTTGATATCCTGCTGGAAATAGCGGTCGGCCGAGCCGCGCGCCATCGCGCCGACCGAGCCCATGCCGCGATAGGATTTGTAGGAGCGGCCCTCGTAGAGGAAGGTCTCGCCCGGCGCTTCCTCGGTGCCGGCGAGCAGGGATCCGGCCATCACCGTCGATGCGCCCGCCGCCAGCGCCTTGGCGATGTCGCCCGAGGTGCGCAGGCCGCCGTCGGCGATGATCGGCGTGTCGCTCTTCGCCGCCTCGCCCGCCGCTTCGAGGACGGCGGTGAGCTGCGGCACGCCGACGCCTGCGATCACCCGCGTCGTGCAGATCGAGCCGGGGCCGATCCCGACCTTCACCGCATCGGCGCCCGCCGCGATGAGCGCGCGCGTCGCTTCGGCGGTCGCGACGTTCCCCGCGACGATCTGGACCTTGTTCGACAGATTGCGCACCCGCTCGACGGCCCTGGCGACGTCGCGATTATGGCCGTGGGCGGTGTCGATGACGACGAGGTCGCATTCGGCCTCGATCAAGGCACGGCTGCGCTCGAAACCCTTGTCGCCCACGGTGGTGGCGGCGGCGACCCGCAGCCGCCCCGACCCGTCCTTGGTCGCGTCGGGATAGGCGACCGCTTTCTCGATATCCTTGACGGTGATCAGGCCGATGCAGCGCCGATCCTCGTCGACGACGATCAGCTTCTCGATCCGGCGCTGGTGGAGCTGCCGCCGCGCTTCTTCCTGGGTCACCTCCGGGCCGACCGTCGCCAGATTCTCGCTGGTCATCAGCTCCGAGACCGGCTGCTTCGGATTTTCCGCGAAGCGGACGTCGCGATTGGTGATGATTCCGACCAGCCGGCCGTCCTTCTCGGCCACCGGAATGCCGGAGATGCGGTGCTTCGCCATCAATTCGAGCACGTCGGCCAGAGTCTGTTCGGGCGACACGATGATCGGGTTGACCACCATGCCGCTTTCGAAGCGCTTCACCGCCCGCACCGCCGCCGCCTGCTCGTCGACCTCGAGATTGCGGTGGAGGACGCCGATGCCGCCGAGCTGCGCCATCGCGATCGCCATCTCCGCCTCGGTCACCGTGTCCATCGCGGACGAGACGATCGGGATGTTGAGGCCGATCTCCCGGGTGATGCGGGTACGGACGTCGGCCTGGCTCGGCAGCACCGCCGATTCCGCCGGAATCAGCAACACGTCGTCGAAGGTCAGGCCGAGGGGGATTTCCATGGGTGCGCCGGATCCTGAATCAGCAGGTTGGCGGCCCATGTAACCAAGGGACCGGGATGGCGCTAGAGCGGGCGCCGTCTTGCCGCGCGATTTCATCGAGAGGAAATGAACAAGCCCGCTTTGCACACCGCTCCTTGCCGGTGCCCCTCTCCGGGCGATCCTGGCCATTGCCGATAATGAGTCCGGACCCTAAGGCGGGGTCATGACCAAATCGGCGACCGACGTGATGCAGGAGATCATCTTTTCCGCCGTGCTCGATGCGATCGCGGCGCTGAAGACGGCGTCGAAAGGGCTGCCCAACAACATGGTGCGCGACATCGGCGCGCTCCATGCCAACACCACCTTCGCCGACCTTCCGCCCGAAATGCAGGCGAGCATAACGGCAAGCGTCCGCGCCGCCTTCACCCGGCTTTTGAAGGAG
Source organism: Allosphingosinicella sp. (assembly GCA_036491055.1). Lineage (GTDB taxonomy): Bacteria > Pseudomonadota > Alphaproteobacteria > Sphingomonadales > Sphingomonadaceae > Allosphingosinicella. Next base: position 41,809 of record DASXCT010000028.1, on the reverse strand, counting down.
GGCTATTCGGTGGCGCCCGGCCAAAGTGGGCCGCCGCGCAGCCCGCCGCCGCGGCGCGAATCGGGCGGCGAAGGGCAAAGACGCGGCGGGCCGCCGGGACGCGGGCCGAGGCCGGGCGGCGGCCGGCCGTCGGGGCCCGGACGCGGTCCCAATCGGGGCCCCGGCCGCGGACCCAAGCCCCCCCGAAGCTGAACGCCGAGCTCAACCCGGCCGAGCTGAACCCGATCGCGTCAGCCTGCGTTCACCCGGTCAGGCAGGGAAATTCCTGCCTGACTTGAGGTTTCGAACATGTTCGCTAACCCCGACGACGCCAGGAGGAACGACCGGATCAAGGCCGCCGTCGGCGCCGCCTTGCTCGAAGGCGCGCTCGCTTGCGCGCTCATCTTCGGCCTCGGGATGCGCCCGCCGGCGGCGGTGAAAGAGCCGCTCCAGCTCATCGGCATCCTTCCGGAACGATTGCCGCCGCCCCAGAAGCCGATTCCCCCGCCCAGGCGCAAGCCACGGAAGGAGGGCGCCGCCGCGCCGCCCAATCTGAAAGCGAAGCCGACCGAGATCGTCCGGCCGCCGCCGCCGCCGATCCGGCTGAAGCCGCCGCCGCCGGTGGCGGCGGCGCCGATCGCCGGGCCGGGCGCAGCGCCCAATGCCGGCGCGGCTCCCATTCGCGGCCCCGGGACCGGCAGCGGCGGCCTTGGCAACGGAACCGGGAGCGGCAATGGCGGCAATGGCGGCGGCGGCGGGCTCAAGGGGACGCGCGCGCGCTGGATCAAGGGCGAGCTCAAGAATTCCGATTATCCGCACCGGACGGGCGAAGCGAAAATCGGCGGGTCCGTCTCCGTCCGTTTCTTCGTCGAGACCAACGGACACGTCACCGATTGCGTCGTCACGCGATCGAGCGGCAATGGCGACCTCGACGCCACCACCTGCCGGCTGGTCGAGAAGCGCTTCCGCTACAAGCCGGCGACCGACGCCGCGGGACACCCCGTCCGATCGATCGCCACCGACACCGAGCGCTGGAACGTCCTCGGCCCCAATGACCCCGAGCCGGACGACGATCCGGATGATGGCGGCTGAATGCCCGCGCGCTCAGCGATGGGTGGCGAGGAATTTCTTGAGCGGCGCCCAGTAACGGAGCGGCCAACCGGCATCGAGATGGGCGAAATTGCCGGGCGGAAAGCCCGTCTGGTCGAGGACCAGAAGGGTCCCGGACCCGCGCGGCTGGAGCTCGAACCGCACCAGCGAATAGACGCCCGGCTTCCATTCCCGCACCGTCCGCCACGCCTGCACGATCCGCCGGCCGGGAACCAGCTCGACATTGCGGCCCGTCACCAGGCCTCCGAACAGCCAGGTCGCGCCGCCGGCCCGCCTGTCGATCCGCGCGGGCATGCCGGTGAAGCCGGCGAAGGATTTCGAGTCGAGCAAGGCATCGTAAACGCGCATCGGCGGGGCGGCGATCGTCACTTCCTGGTGGAGCGCGGTTCGCGCGTCCTCCACCGCATGGGCCGGGGCGCTTCCGCCGGGGGCGACGGCCAATCCCGTCGCGGCCATTGCCAGGATCGCCAGGGCGACGCCGCGGCACCGCCTTCCCATGCCTGCGTCCGTCATGAATCCCCTCCCAGACCTGTGCGGCGCCCGGATCGGACCGCGCGGCGATGCGGAGTAAGCAGCGGGATAAAAGATGTTCAACAACATCTTTTGAGGCATGTCATTCGCCGCATCAATCGGGGAGAAGCGCCATGCCTTATCCTGTCGGGCATCATGACAAGGTCCGGACCAGCATCGTCCGCGGCGCCCAGCGCCTGTTCAACCGTCAGGGCTTCGAAGCGGTGTCGATCGACGAGATCATGGCGTCGGCCGGGCTGAGCCGCGGCGGCTTCTATCGCTATTTCTCGTCGAAGAGCGAGCTCTATGCCGAGGCGATGGATTGCTTCTTCACCAACCCCGCCTGCGGCAATCGCTGGGAGGGGGTGAATGTGGACGTTTCCAAAGGCGAGGTCGGCGCCCAGATCGTCCGCGCCTATTTGTCGCGCCAGCATTATCAGGACGTGGACGATTCCTGCCCGATGGTCGCGCTTCCCGGCGACGTGGCGCGGAGCGACGCCGGTGCCAAACGCGCTTATGAACGGGCGCTCAACGCGATGATCGCCCACCTGCAGGCCGATTCCGGCGAGAGCGGCCGTCCGGACCGGCCGGCCGCCCTGGCGATCGCGGCCTTGTGCATCGGCGGGATGGTGGTTGCCCGGGCGAGCGGCGACGACGCGCTCGCGACCGAAATGCGCGAAGCGGCCAAGGCGGCGGCGCTGAGGCTGGGCGGCTGGCGCGACCTCGACGCCAACCAATGAGGCGCCCGGCCGACAGGCTCCGCTCAGCGCCAGACCGGATTGGTGATGAGGTCGGCCGGATACATGTTCACATATTGCGCCATGCGTGGCCGGCTCGAGCGATTGGGGCTGGCGCCGTGCGGCAGGTCCCAGCGCCAGATGACGAGGTCGCCGGCGTCGGCGGCGATGCCGATCGCTTCGCCGCTGAGGTCGACGCCACGCGGATCGGCGTCGCCGAGCCCCTCGAGCCAGGCGCGGATGCGGCGGTGGAAGCCCGGCACCAATTGGAACGCGCCCTGATCGGCCCTGGTGTCGGTCAGATAGAGGATGCCCTGGGTCGCGAACGGAATCGGCCAGGCGAGGCTGACGTCCCAGTGCAATTTCGGCCCCTGGAAGCGATAGGAGCGCCGCTCGGGCGGGTTGAAGCTCATCCGGTCGGTCGTCATCCACAGATCCTCCCGCCCCCAAAGCTGGGCGAAGGCCTTGTGGATTCGCGGCGCGCGGCGCGCGGGCTCGAGCGCGGGATGCCGGTAGACCGGGATCATGATTCCGCCCCGGCGCGCGCCGTACCAGGTGTCGGGATCGTCCGGCGTCGCTCCGATTGTCCGCCAAAGGAGCTGCTCGGCGGCGCGCGCCTCGTCGGGCGCGATCGCCCCGCGCAGGACGACATATCCGTCCCGGTCCCAGCGCGCGAGATCGGCTTCGTCGAGCACGGGCGGCGCATCGGCGAGCGCGCGCTGCCGGCGGCGGATCGGCTCCGGCGGCTCGTGTCCCTCGTGCCAGGCACGATAACGGGCCAGCGTGAGCGGATCGGGCAATCCGGCCTCGGCCACGATCCAGGCGGTGAACGCCTCGAACGACGGCGCCGAGCCCAGGAAGGGGCCGGTCTGCTCGACGCCGAGGCCGAGCGTGTCGAGCAGCAGCCGCACATCGATGTCGGCCGGTGCGGCGGCGCCGGGCCGGCGCGTCGCGTCCGCCCAATAGGCTTCGAGCCCGGGAACGTCGGGAAAGGCCGGCGCGGTCACGCTTTCGGCCGCGCCCGTTTCAGGATGAAGCGCGCCTGCTCGACATGCAGCTGCTCGATCATCTCGCCCTCCCAGCGCTCGGCGCCGCCGGTCGCGGCGGCGATCAGCCGCCGCGCCTCGTCGATCTCCGCCGGCGACGGGCCGAACAGGCGGTTCGCCGCCTCGATCTGGTTGGGGTGGATGAGCGACTTGCCGTCGAAGCCGAAGCTTCGCCCCTCTTCGCATTCGGCGGCGAAGCCGTCCGGATCGTCGAGCCTGTTGTGGACGCCGTCGAAGGCCGCGATCCCAGCGGCGCGGGCGGCGAGCAGGATCGTCTGCAAGGCGGTGCGGAGCGCCGGGCGGGCATGGCCGGGGCGCAGGCCGAGATCGGCCGAAAGATCGTTGGTGCCCGCAACCAGGGCCGCCGCCGCGCGGGCGATAGCGGGCGCGGCGAGCACGCCCCGGGCGGTCTCGACCATCGCCATGACCGGCTTGCCGGCCGCCGCCACGACTCGCGCAATCTCCTCCGGCCCCGCGGTCATCGGATGGACGAGGAAGTCGGCGTCGCAGCCGGCGACGGCGGCGAGATCCGCCTCGTGCCAGGGCGGCTTCGAATTGATCCGGATCGCGGCGAGGCCGGGAAAGGGCGTACGGACGGCTTCGACCGCGGCGGCGCGGGCCCGATCCTTGTCCGCGGGCTTCACCGCATCTTCGAGGTCGAGCACGACCAGATCGGCGGCGAGGCCGCGCGCCTTCTCGATCGCGCGCGGATTCGAGGCTGGAAGGAAGAGCAGGGAGCGGCAGAGGCGCAGGTCGGGACGGTCGGACATGATCCGAATTTGCTTGGAAGCCGCCTGCTTTGTCTACATGATATCGGCCTTCGCCGCGGAGGGGCTCGTCACATGGCACTGATCGTCGTTCTCGTCGTCGTGATCCTGGTGCTCCTGTTCCTCATGTCGGGTATAAAGATCGTCCGCCAAGGCTATCATTATACGATCGAACATTTCGGCCGCTTCACCAATGTCGCCCAGCCCGGCTTCAACTTCTACATGCCCTTCTTCTACCGGGTCGGCCGGCGGGTGAACATGATGGAGCAGGTGCTCGACATCCCGGGCCAGGAGATCATCACCAAGGACAATGCGATGGTCGCGGTGGACGGCGTCGTCTTCTTCCAGGTACTGGATGCCGCCAAGGCCGCTTATGAGGTGTCGGACCTCTACACCGCGATCATGCAGCTCTCGACCACGAACCTGCGTACCGTGATGGGCTCGATGGACCTCGACGAGACCCTCTCCAAGCGCGACGAGATCAATGCCCGCCTGCTCAGCGTCGTCGACCAGGCGACCGAGGCCTGGGGCGTCAAGATCACCCGCGTCGAGGTGCGCGACATCCGGCCGCCGGCCGACATCGTCAATGCGATGGGCCGGCAGATGAAGGCCGAGCGCGAGAAGCGCGCGGTCATCCTCGAAGCCGAGGGCCTTCGCGCCTCCGCCATCCTCAAGGCGGAGGGCGAGAAGCAGTCGGCGATCCTTTCGGCCGAAGGCACGCGCGAAGCCGCCTTCCGCAGCGCCGAAGCGCGCGAGCGCGCCGCCGAGGCCGAGGCCAAGGCGACCCAGCTCGTCTCCGACGCGATCGAAGGCGGATCGGCCCAGGCGATCAATTATTTCATCGCCCAGAAATATGTCGATGCGGTCGGCATGTTCGCCCGCTCGCCCAACGCCAAGACGATCCTCTTCCCGGTCGAGGCGACGCAGCTCATCGGAACGCTCGGCGGCATTGGCGAGCTGGCACGCGAGGCGTTCGGCCGCGGCACGCCGTCGACCGGCGATGCGGCGCCCGCTTCGCCGCCGGCGAAGCGGAAGGGTCCGTTCGAGGGCGGCAGCAGCCAATCGTGAACGGGATCGAGCCGCACTGGCTCTGGCTGCTCGCGGCGGCTCTGCTCGGCATTGCCGAGCTTCTCTTTCCCGGCGTCTTCCTGATCTGGATCGCCGCGGCGGCGGCCGGCACCGGGTTGCTCACCCTGCTGACCGGGGTGGGCGTGGCTTTCCAATTCGTCCTGTTCGCCTTGCTGTCGATCCTTTCCATCTATGTCGGGCGTCGCTGGTATGCGGCCCATCCCGTCGAGACGACCGATCCCCTGCTCAACAATCGCGCGGCGCGGCTGATCGGCCGGACGGTGATCGTGGCGGCGCCGATCGAGCATGGCGAAGGGCGGGTGACGGTCGGCGACAGCGTGTGGAATTGCCGCGGCCCCGATTGCGAAGCGGGAATGCGGGTGCGGATCACCGGCGCCCAGGGGACCTGCCTCGTCGTCGAGCCGCTGGCGCCCGACGACGAGGCCAGGCCCCTGCTGCCTGACGGGGAATGAAGTCTCAGGCCTTCGTCTTGGCCTTGCTCTTGCTGCCGCTCTTCGATTTCGAGCCGCTGGAGCTGCGTCCGCGCACCATTGCCGCCGCGCCGGCAGCCGCGGCGACGCCGGCCACGGCCGCCGCGCCGATGCCGATATTCTTCCAGGTGAAGAGGCTGCTTTCGCCGAGCGCGCTGCCGTCTTTCTCCTCCTCCATGAACAAGGCGTTCTCGCCATTGGCCGAGAGGCGGACCTTGTCGCCCTCGATATCGGCGACGAGGCCGGCGGAAACATAATGATGATGGTCGGAATGCGCGCCGCTGTCGGCCTTGATCAGCTTGATGCGCTCGCCTTCGACCTTGTCGACCGTGCCGAGATGGACGCCGTCGGCGCCGATCACTTCCATATGTTCGCGGATGCGGCTGAGGTCCGCCATGGTCTTCTCCCTCGGGTTTGAACTCTTCACCGCAACGATTCCCGGCCGGAATGGATGCACGGCCCAGGGTCAGAAGCGAACGCGCGTGCCGAACCCCTCCTCGCGCGCCCGCGCCACCAGATACCAGCCGGCGGCGAGATCCTGGACGATGCTGCCGAGCGATTTGTAGAGGGTGACGTCATCCGGCCCGCTGCGGCCCGGCAACGTCCCGGCGAACACCTCGCCGATCTCGCCGAGCAGATGCTCCTCGCCGACCGCGCCCTCGGCGACGGCGACCAGCCATTCGGCGCCCTGGCGGAGCACGCTTTCCTTGTGATCGGCGAAGAAACGGGCGCGGCGGACGAGCGCGGTGTCGATCTCGACCGGCCCCGCCCGGCTGGAGCCGACGATGTTGAGATGGGTGCCGTCCTTCACCCATTTGTTGAACAGAACCGGCTCCGCGGCGGCGCTGACGGTGCAGACGATGTCCGCGTCGGCCACGGCTTCTTCGACCGATCGGGCCGCCTCGCCGCCGACGCGTTCGGCGAGCGCCCGCGCCTTGTCCGGCGAGCGGCCCCAGATCGCGATATGCTCCAGCGGACGCGCGGCGGCGATCGCCTCGGCATGGCGGAGCGCCTGCTCGCCGGTGCCGATGATGGCGAGGCGCCGCGCATCGGGGCGGGCGAGCGCCTCGGTCGCCGCGGCCGAGGCGGCGGCGGTGCGGATGCCGGTGATCTCCGACGCATCGAGCAGGGCGGCGAGCGCGCCGGTCTCGGGATCGAACAAGGCGACGAAGCCCTGGTGCGACGGCACGCCCGCGCGTGCCGGGAAGACGCTCAACACCTTGGCGCCGAACGTCTGCTCCATCGCGCCGGGCATGACGCCGAAGGCGCGGCCGCCGTCGAGATCGATGATCTGACGGAGAAGCTGGCGCGTCCTTCCGGTCGAGAGCGCGATCATCGCCTCGCGCATCAAGGGAATGCACATTTCAAAGCTGAGGTTCGCGGCCACCTCCTCGCGGGAGATGACGAGCAGATTGTCTTTGTTCATGCCCCCCACACCTCCCGTGCATAAGCGAGGAAATTGAGCCCCATGATCTTCTCGATCCGACGCTCCGGATAGCCCTTGCGCCGGAGCAGATCGGCGAGGCGGCGGAACTGGCCGGGCCCCTGCAGGTCGGCGACGAAGGGCAAAGTGTCGGGATTCTCGCCGGCGGCGCCGATCCCCGCTTTCTTCCGGTCCGCCACCTGCCGGGCGACATGGGCGCGATAGGCGGCCATGTCGTCGATGCCGGTGGTGCCGCCGTCGGTGCCGATGCCGACATGGTCCTCGCCGCAGACGTTGACCGCATGGTCGATATGGGCGACGACGTCCTCTTCATGGGCGACGCTGGTAACGTTGAGGAAGGGCATGAAATAGATGCCGACGAAGCCCCCGCGCGAGGCGACGAGGCGCAATTCCGCATCGCTCTTGTTGCGCGGCAGGTCGACCAAAGCCCGGCAGCCGGTATGGTTGATCGAGATGGGCTGCGTCGAGGCGCGGGCGGCGTCGAGGCAGGTCCGCTCGCCGCTATGCGAGAGGTCGACCATCAGCCGCTTCGCGTTGAGCCGCTCGACCACTTCGCGGCCGAACGGCGTCAGGCCGCGATTCTCCGGCGCCATCGCGCCGTCGCCGAGCCGGTTGGCCGGATTGTAGGTGAGCTGGACCACGCGGATGCCGAGATCGGCGAAGATATCGACCCGTTCGGCCTTGTCGCCCATCATCGCGCCATTCTGGAAGCCGTAGATGAGGCCGATCCGCTTTTCCCTTTTCGCCTGCAGGATGTCGGCGGCGGTCAGCACCTTCATCAGGTCGCGCGACTGGAGGCGGGCGCGCGCGTCCCACGCGCCGATATCCGCGATCGTGTACTCGAACTTCTCCATCGGCCCGGCGACATAGCCCAAGGTGACGTTGACGACGTCCATGCCGGAGGCGTGGGCGTCGGCGAGGATGCGCGGCTCGAGCGGTCCGCGGGTAATGCCGCCGACGCCGGCGCCGGACGTGTCTTCCTCCCAATGGTTCGGATTTTCGAGGCCGCCCAGCGCGTTGACGATCAGCATTTCGTGCCGACGCTGCCGCACCGGCGCGGCGGCGGTCAAGACGGCAACGGCCCCGCCGGCGAGGATGGTCCGGCGGTCAGCCTCCATGGTTCGGCTCGGGACGATAATCGGCGCGCGGGAAGCGGCGGCCGCGCTTCACGGTGAGGACGATGCTGCGAAGATTGTGGACGTCCTGCAGCGGGTTCTTCGACAGGATGGCGAGATTGGCGAGCTTGCCGGGTTCGATGCTGCCCATGTCCTTCTCCTGGCCCAGAGCCATGGCGCCGGTGAGGGTCGCGGCGCGGATCACCGCATCGGGCGGAAGGCCCGCCGGGCCGCCGAGCAGCTCGAATTCGTCGAACACGGCCGGCCATTCGGCGTCCGGCGGCGTCTCGCCGTCGGTGCCGGTGGAAATGAGCACGCCCGCGCGCCAGGCCTGGTTGGTGAGCCGCGTCGCCAGCGCGACCGTGCATTGCGGAATCTTCCCCGCCTTCCGGGCCGCTTCCTCGCCCTCGATATAGACGCGGTCGGTCGCGTCGAGGATCGTGCCGCGCCGGCGCATCTCGACGAAGAGCGACGCCATGACGGGGTTGTCATGCTCGAACAGGGCTTGGTCGACCGGGACACGATGCCGATAGGAATCCGGCCGTTTCGTCATCGCCTGATAAGCCAGGTAGCAGACGTGGGAGACGCTATCGACGCCGGCGCCGACCACCTCTTCCGGAGTCGCTGGAAAGACCATCCCGTGCGCCCAGACCTTCATTCCCTGCCGATGCGCCTCCCGGGTGATCGCCGCGACCAGCGGGCCGGGCAGATTGGCGTAGATCTTGACCGCCGTCGCCGATGTGCCCCGCGCCAGCGTCACGGCGGTGACGAGGTCGGTGCGGCCGTCGATCGCCTGCATCCAGGGGACGTGACCGGCATCGGCGCCCAAAGCGGCTTCGTGGGTGCGTGGATCGTCGAAGAAGCTCGGCCCCGCCATCAGCGCGGCATAATAGATGTCCGGCGACGGCATCTCGCCGACGCGCGCGGCGCGGGTGAGGTCGGCGACATTGCGCAGATCGTCGGCCATGTCGCGGACCGCGGTGACGCCGCTATAGATGTCGCGCTTGAGCCTGGCCTCGGCCGCCGGCCGGTCGGGCGGCGTCGCCAGATGCTGATGGCTGTCGATCAGGCCGGGGAGGAGGAAGCGGCCGGTCAGGTCCACCTGCTCGGCGCCGGCGAGCTGGGCCGGCGTCAACGCCCGGTCGGGAAGGACCGCGGCGATCCGCTCGCCGTCGGTGACCACCGCCATGTCGGGGCGCAGCGGCGCGCCGGTGCCGTCGATCAGGGCGGCGTGACGATAGACGATCCTTGTCCCTTGATGCGCGGGCTCGAACGGCGCGGCGACGGCGAGGAGCAGGCCGAGAGCAGCGAGCAGCAGGGATTTGATCGGCATCGCCCTCACCTTGGCGGCTATGGCGCCTCCTGTGAAGGCAAAAGCGGCGCTGCAAAACCGTAGCGGCCCATCGTCGCTCCGGAAGCGCGAGGTCACAGGCGAACAGCCCTGCTCGGTGTGGCGGGCCGCTCATCTCTTGCGAAGAGGCGCGAGTCACATATTGCTTCCGCGTCTCAGGAAAAATTTAGTCTGCCGTACAGCACGAGACGCTGGTTGAGGCGATTGTGAATTCTCCACTAGACGAAGAAGATTTTAGGTTCTTTCCATCTGCGTCAATTGATACCTGTAATTCTCCGCCTGTCTCACTTTCATTCTGCGCTGAAATGTAGAGGAATTTTCCATCTAACGCAGTGAACGTTTTCTGCCAAGGAGCGACAATTTTTTCCTGCTCTGTTCCACCTGGACCTTCGTAAGTCACAGACGCAAGTTGACCACTTCCTGTAACTGAATAGGTTACTTGATAAGATGGGTGATAATTGAGAGCAAAAATCAAGAATGCTGTGAAGCATCCAACGATCGCAACCCCTGCCGCCCATCCGCTTTCGCGCCGCGACCACGATATGCCAGCGCACGCCAACGCGAAAAGCAGAGGGAAAAAGACGAATATCCGCGGTGTGAATAGGGTGAGAACGACGGACGCAATACCGACCAATAGGAATACAGGCGGATTTTTTTGGGTAGCCGGCTCGGAAATTTGGCTATCTCGGACGTAGCCGCAATGTGGGCAGCTCTCCGCCTCGCCAGAGATAGGCTCGCCGCATTCTACGCAAGAAAAATCCACCTGCGCCTGGTTAACCGGTGCATCGCAATGTGGGCAATGCTGCGCGGTGTCGGATACTCGCCCGCCGCAGCTCTCGCACTTGATTAACATTCCACCCCCCTGCTGAATCGTCCCATATGAACTTAACCGATACAGTCTCTCACACCAGCGTTTGATATCATCCACGAGGTCCGAACGTGCCTATGTCCGCGCAGAATTGGTTTGGGAATTAATGAGCGACGACGCCTCGCTCTCTCGACACCTTCATGGGACACGGGGACGGGCCAGCGGCGCGCGGTCGGGTTCGGACCAGCCGAGGCGCGCTTCGACCGAGAAGAGCCGCTCGCGGCTGTAGAAAAGCAGCGGCCAATCCCGCTGCCCCTCCGGCGCGCGGAGCAAGCCGTTCACCTTCTCGACGAGCGGCAGATTCTCCGGCGTCCGTGCGAGGAACAAGCGCACCGCGCGAACGAAGCACTGGGTGATCGTCTCGTGATAGCCCTGCGTCTCGTCATTGACCCCGCCGACGCTCTCGTTGAAGCGGCGGATGATGGCGGGCAGGTCGCGCTCGGGAAGGACGTCCGGCCGCTCGACGATCAGCCACGTGCAGGCGGCGAGATGCGCCTCGTGCGTCCATTCCGGGCGTTCGAGACCGCAAGCGAGCAGGCCTTCGCCGATATGGCGGATCGCTTCGTCGTCGGCGAAGAGACGCGGTTCATGGTCTTCGGTCATCGGATTTCCCCAAAAAAGAAAGGAGCGCGCCGGCCCCCGCCGACGCGCTCCTGATCATTTCTCCCCTCCCTGCCAGGGAGGGGATCAAGGGGTGGGTGGCGAGCGAGGGGGCTCGACGCCCCCGAGCGAGCATGGAGCGAAACGGCGGCATCGAGCCGCCGCTCCGCTGACCCACCCCCAGCCCCTCCCTTGCAGGGAGGGGAGAAAACATGCGTCAGGCGGCTGTCGGTGCGGCTTCCCTCACGCCTTGGTCGACATGCGCTTCGAACTTGGCGAAATTGTCGATGAAGAGCTTCACCAGCTTCGCCGCGGTCGCGTCATAATCCTGCTTGTCGGCCCAGGTGTCGCGCGGATTGAGGATCGCACCGTCGACGCCCGGTACCGCGACCGGCACGTCGAAGCCGAAATTCTCGTCGATCCGGAACTCGGCATGGTTCAGGCTGCCGTCGAGCGCCGCGTTGAGCAAAGCGCGGGTCGCGCGGATCGGCATGCGCTTGCCGACGCCGTACTTGCCGCCCGTCCAGCCGGTATTGACCAGCCAGCAGCGAACATTGCCCTTGGCGATCCGATCCTTGAGCAGATTGCCGTAGATCGAGGGATGGCGCGGCATGAAGGGCGCGCCGAAGCAGGTCGAGAAGGTCGCCTCCGGCTCCGTCACCCCGATCTCGGTCCCGGCGACCTTGGCGGTATAGCCGGAGAGGAAATGGTACATCGCCTGGTCGGGCGTCAGCCGCGCGATCGGCGGCAGCACGCCGAAGGCGTCGGCGGTGAGCAAAACCACGTTCTTCGGCACCGGCCCCATATTGTCCCGCGAGCAATTGGAGATGAACTCGATCGGATAGGCGCCGCGCGTATTCTCGGCATGGGTGGCGTCGTCGAGGTCGAGCGCGCGCGTGTCGGGATCGATCGCGACATTTTCGAGCACCGTGCCGAAGCGCTTGGTCGTCGCGAAGATTTCCGGCTCCGCCTCGGCCGAGAGGCGGATCATCTTGGCGTAGCAGCCGCCCTCGAAGTTGAAGACGGCGGTGTCCGACCAGCCATGCTCGTCGTCGCCGATCAGGGTGCGGCTGGCATCGGCCGAGAGCGTCGTCTTGCCGGTGCCGGACAGCCCGAAGAAGATGGCGGTGTCGCCCTTCGGCCCGATATTGGCCGAGCAGTGCATCGGCATCACGCCTTCGACCGGAAGCAGGTAATTGAGCACGCCGAACACCGACTTCTTCATCTCGCCGGCATAAGAGGTGCCGCCGATCAGGATCAGCCGCTCGGTAAGATTGACCGCGACCACCGTCTCGGACCGGCAGCCATGCCGCTCCGGCGACGCGCGGAAGGTCGGCAGGTCGACGATCGTGAATTCGGGCTCGAAGCCGGGCAGGTCGCCGGCCGCCGGGCGCACCAGCAGGGTGCGGATGAAGAGATTGTGCCAGGCAAGCTCGTTGATCAGGCGAACGCGGACGCGATGCTCGGGCTGCGAGCCGCCATAAAGATCGGCGACGAACAGATGCTCCTTTTCGCCGAGCGCGGCCATGAAGTCGGCCTTGAGCAATGCGAACTGGTCCGAAGTCATCGACGCATTGTTGTCCCACCAGATCGTGCTCTCGGTCTCGGCGTCGCGGACGATGAACTTGTCCCTGGCCGAGCGGCCGGTATGCTTGCCGGTACGGACGACCAAAGGCCCGTCCTTGGCGAGCAGGCCCTCGCCGCGGCGGATTGCCTCTTCCACGAGCTGGGGCGTGCCGAGATTCCACTGGATCTCGGCGGGGGTGACGATGCCCTGGTCGGCAAGGCCGAAGGACGGCACTTTATTGGCCACGACGTATCTCTCCAAAAGTTCGTTTCCGCGACGAAGGGGCGGCGTCGGGGCCGCCCGTCGGGTTGGCGCCCGCATAGTGGAGCGCCCGCCCTCCGTCAAAGGCGGGACTGTCCGCTGGACGATTTCGCCGCCCTAGCGCCGGCTCGGCGGCTCCAGTAAGAACGACCGGATGTCGACATGCATCGCCCTGGTCGACGACGACCGCAACATCCTGACTTCCGTCTCGATCGCCCTCCAGGCCGAAGGCTTCGCGACCCGGGTCTATTCGGACGGCGAGACGGCGCTGAAGGCCCTGGTCGACAATCCGCCCGACCTTGCGGTGCTCGACGTCAAGATGCCGCGCATGGATGGGATGGAGCTGCTCCGCCGGCTGCGCGAGAAGGGCGACTTGCCGATCATCTTCCTCACCTCCAGGGACGAGGAGCTGGACGAGGCGCTCGGCCTCGCCATGGGCGCCGACGATTATATCTCCAAGCCATTCTCCCAGCGGCTGCTCATCGCCCGCATCCGCGCCATCTTGCGGCGGAGCGAGCTTCGCGGCGCGTCGGCGGAGGAAGCGGAAGCGCCGGAATCGGTCTCGCTCGTCCGCGGCCGGCTGGTCATGGACCCGGCCCGCCATCGGGTGCGCTGGGATGGCAAGGAGGTGACGCTGACCGTCACCGAATTCATGATCCTGGAGGCGCTGGCGCAAAGGCCCGGCGTGGTCAAATCGCGCAACCAGCTGATGGACGTCGCCTATCAGGACGACATCTATGTCGACGATCGCACGATCGACAGCCATATCAAGCGCCTGCGCCGCAAGTTCCGCGCCATCGATCCGGAATTCAAGGCGATCGAGACGCTCTACGGGGTCGGATACCGCTTTGGCGAGGAATGAGGAGCCGGACCTCGCGGTGCGATGGTCGGGGCGGTGGATGCTCCTCCACCGCATCCTCGCGGTCAACATCTTCGCCCTCGCCGTCCTCGCCGGCAGCCTCTTCTATCTGGACGGATTCCGCCGGCGGCTGACCGAGCAGGGGCTGGCCAATGCGCGGACCGAGGTGCGGATGGCGGCCGACGCCTTTGCCCTCGCCGAGCCCAACGAGCGCCAGGCTTTGCTGACCGGCCTTGGCCGCCACAGCATGACGCGGCTGCGCGTATTCGACGCCGACGGGCGGCTCGTCCTCGACAGCTGGACCGGCAGCCCGCCGACCTATGATCTGCGCAGCCCGGCCCAGGAAGACTGGCGGAAGAAATTCGCGCGCCGTCTCGATCATGCCTTCGAAGCATTGGTCGGATCGCGCCGCCCGCCCCTCCTCGCCTATCCCGAAGGCGCAACCTTCGCCGCCTGGCCGGAGGTGCAGCGGGCGCTTGGCGGAAACGCGGTGACGACGGCGCTGCGGGAGTCGCAGGAGGGCTCGCCCTTTCTCTCCGCGGCGATGCCGATCGCCGGCCAGCACCAGGTCCTGCTCCTCACCCGCAACGCCCGCAACATCAGGCGGGTCGTCCGCGAGGAACGGAGCACGCTCGGCATCGTCCTGCTCTTCGCCGTCTCGCTCTCGGCCTTGCTCTCTTTGTTCCTGGCGCGAACCATCGCCTTGCCGCTGCGCCGGCTCGCCAGCGCCGCGCATCGGGTGCGGCTGGGGCGCGCCCGCGAGGTCAGGGTGCCGCGGCTTCCCGCCCGCCGCGACGAGATCGGCCTCCTCGCCCGGGCGCTCAGCGACATGAGCCAGGCATTGCGGAACCGGATCGACGCCACCGAGGCCTTCGCCGCCGACGTCACCCACGAACTCAAGAACCCCCTCGCCTCCCTGCGCTCCGCGGTCGACAGCCTCGACCGGATCGAGGATCCGGCGCTTCGCCGCCAATTGCTCGAAATCGTCCGCCACGACGTCGCCCGGCTCGACCGGCTGATCGTCGACATTGCCGCGGTCTCCCGCCTCGACGCCGAGCTGTCGCGGGCCCGGTTCGAACCGGTCGACCTCGGCGCCCTCATCGAATCGATGCTCGATTCCTGGGAGAGACGGGCGGCGGACCGCGCCGTCCGCATCGCCTTCGCCCGGCCGCGGGCGGGGACCGCCGTCATGCTCGGCGAGAAAGCCCGGCTGGCCCGCGCCATCGACAATATCGTCGACAATGCCATTTCCTTCTCGCCCGAGGGCGGGCTGGTCGAGATCGGCGCGGTCCATGTCGATTCCGAAGTGCTCGTCTCGGTCGAGGATGAAGGGCCGGGCGTCCCCGAATCGGCACGGGAGGAGATTTTCCGCCGCTTCCACAGCCTCCGCCCCGAAGGCGAAGACTTTGGCCGCCATTCCGGCCTCGGCCTCGCCATCGCCAAGGCGACGGTCGAAGGCCATGACGGCACGATCCGCATCGAGGAGCGCGGCGACGGCCGCTCCGGCGCCCGCTTCGTCCTCTGCTTTCCCGAAATCCCCCCGCCATGAGCGAGACCGTGCATGCGACCTGCGTCGCGATCGGGGGGCGCGGCGTGCTGATCCGCGGCCGTTCGGGCAGCGGCAAGTCCGACCTCGCCTTGCGCCTGGTCGACCGCGGCGCCCGCCTGGTCGGCGACGATTATGTGGTCCTCTCGCAAGCAAGCGGGCGCATCCTCGCCCGCGCGCCGGAGACGATCGCCGGCAAGCTGGAGGTGCGCGGAATCGGCATCGTCGAGATGGAGCCGATCGCGGAGGCGCCGATCTGCCTCGTCATCGACCTCGACCGAAGCCCCGAGCGGCTCCCCGACGCGGCGGGCGAAGCGGTCCTGCTCGGGGCCGCGATCCCCGCAATCGCGCTCGCCGCGCTTGAGGCGTCGGCCCCGCTCAAGCTAGAACGGGCGCTCCTCCGTTTCGGACTTCCCCTCAAGTGAAAGCCGGCCCCGCCCCCAAGCGCCTCCTCCTCGTCACCGGCCTGTCCGGCGCGGGCAAGTCGACCGCGCTCCGCACGCTCGAGGATATCGGCTGGGAGGTGGTCGACAATCTCCCGCTTTCGCTGCTGGAAGACCTGCTCTCGACGCCGCCGGGCAAGGGCACCGCCCGCCGGCGCCGGCCGCTTGCCATCGGCATCGACAGCCGCACCCGCGATTTCGACGCCCGGCGCATCGTCGAGCAGATCAAGGCGCTTGCCGACGATCATGATTTCCCGATCGAGACCCTGTTCTTCGACTGCGCCGGAAGCGAGCTGATCCGCCGCTATTCGGCGACGCGGCGCCGCCACCCGCTCGCGCCCGACCGCCCCGCCACCGACGGCATCGCCGCCGAGCGCGAGCTGATGGCGCCGCTTCGCCGCTGGGCCGACCACGTCATCGACACGACCGACACCACAACCAACGCGCTCCAGCAGCAGATTCGCGAGCGCTTCGGCACGCCCGCCGATGCGCCGACGCTCTCGATCGTGTCGTTCGGGTTCGCCCGCGGCCTGCCGCGCAACGCCGACATCGTTTTCGACATGCGTTTCTTGCGCAATCCCTATTGGGAGGACGAATTGCGCGATCTGACCGGCCTCGACGCGGCGGTCGGCGACTATATCGCCCGGGACGAGGCCTATGGCGCCGTGTCCCAGATCGAGACCCTCCTGCTCACGCTCCTCCCGCGCTATCGCGAGGAAGGAAAATCCTATGTGACGATCGCCTTCGGTTGTACGGGGGGGAAACATCGCTCGGTGCACGTCGCCGAGCGCGTCGCTGCCCGGTTGCGCGAGGCGGGATTTTCGCCCACTCTCGAACATCGCGACCTCTCTTCGCGCGCTCGTCCGGGGGTCGACGGCGGCCGGGGGCGCGCCGCTTATAGGAAGGTCGAATGATCGGTTTGGTTCTGGTGACCCATGGCCGCCTTGCGGCGGAATTCGTGACGGCCATGGAGCATGTGGTTGGGGCGCAGGAGCGGATCGAGGCGATCTGCATCGGCCCCGACGACGATATGGAGGAACGCCGCAACGACATTGCCGCGGCGATCGCCGGGGTCGACGACGGCGGCGGCGTCATCCTGCTCACCGATCTGTTTGGAGGAACGCCGTCCAACCTCGCGATTTCGTTGATGAAATCGGAGAAGATCGAGGTCATTGCCGGCGTCAACCTACCGATGCTGATCCGGCTCGAAGGTGCCCGCAAGCTGATGGACGTGAAAGGCGCCGTCGCCGCCGCCCGCGAGGCGGGGCGCAAATATATTTCGGTCGCCTCCGAGATATTGGGCGAGACGGTCTGAGCATGGCCGAGCGGACGGTCGAGCTGCTCAACAAGAGAGGGCTGCATGCCCGCGCCAGCGCCCGGTTCGTCACCGTCGCCGCCCAGCAGCAGGCCGATGTCGAGGTCGAGAAGGACGGCGCCAAGGTCTGCGGCACCTCGATCATGGGGCTGATGATGCTCGGCGCGGCGATGGGCGATTCGATCACTATCCGCGCCGAGGGCGACGGCGCCGAGGCGGCGGTCGAGGCGCTCGCCGAGCTCGTCGAGGACCGCTTCGGCGAGGAATGAGCCTTGCCGCGCGCGATCACCGCTTTCTCCAACCCGCTGGTCAAGCAGGTCCGCGGGCTTCGCGACAAGAAGAACAGGCGGCGCGAAGGCCGCTTCATCGCCGAGGGCCTCCGGATACTGACCGAAGCCCGCGAGACCGGACGGCTTCCCGAGATCCTCTTCTACGGCGAGGATGGCCGCCATCCCCTGCTCGACGCTTTGATCGCCGAGACCGAGGCGGCCGGCGGCGACGTCGTCGAGACCAACGCCGACATCCTCCACAAATTGAGCGGCAAGGACAATCCGCAGACCGTGCTCGGCGTCTATCGCGCCTTCGACACCGGCCTCGAAACGCTCGACCGCGGCGCCGCGCCGCTGTGGATCGTGGCGCAGGCTTTGCGCGATCCCGGCAATCTCGGCACGATCCTGCGCACCGGCGATGCCGTCGGCGCCGGCGGGCTGATCCTGGTCGACGAGTGCGTCGATCCCTTCTCGGTCGAGGCGGTGCGCGCCTCGATGGGCGCGCTCTTCACCCAGAAGATCGCCGCCGCGCCCTGGGAGGAATTCGTCCACTGGCTGCGCGGCGGCCCCGGCCGGCTGATCGGCACCAGCCTGCGCGCCGAGCGCGATTACCAGGCGCCGCGCTACGAAAAGCCCGCTTTCGTCCTCGTCGGCAACGAAGCCCAGGGCCTCCCCCGCGCCTATGAGGAGGAATGCGACCTGCTGGTGACGATCCCGATGCAGGGCAAGGCCGACAGCCTGAACGCCGCCGTCGCGACCGCCGTCATGGCCTATGAAATCGTCAACCAGTGGCGCCATGCCTGAGCCGGACTGCCGCTCCTCTCGACACTCGCGGCGCCGCGCGTCATGAGGCCCGCATGACCGACCTCGCCGCCCTCCTGAAGCCCGACAAGGGCCAGCCCGCCACATTGCTCCTCCTCGTCGACTCGAAGGGCTTCGAAGCCTGGCTGAAGGGGCAGAGCGAGCGGGTGCGGCAGGCGGTGACGGCGCAGGGCTTCCGCGGCGAGGGGTTCCAGCTCGCCATCCTGCCCGGCGACCGGCAGGAGAGCTGGTCGGCCCTGCTCGGCGTCGCCAATGTCGCGAAGCTCAGCCCCTGGTGCCTTGCCAGGGCTGCCGAGAGCCTCCCCGAAGGCATTTATCGCGTCGAGGGCGGCTCGCCCGGGCCGACGATGCTCGGCTGGCTGCTCGGCCAATATGTCTTCGAGCGATACAAGAAGCCGAAGGACCGGAAGGGCCCGCGCGTCCTTCTCACCGACGACCCGGCGCGGATCGAGGAGGCGTTGCTCGTCGCCGAATCGACCAATCTCGTCCGCGACCTCGTCAACATTCCCGCCGGCGATCTCGGCCCGGCCGAGCTCGAAGCGGCGGCGCGCGCGGTGGCGGAGGAATGCGGCGCTACGCTCTCCGTCACGTCCGGAGAGGCGCTGGAGCGCGACTATCCGATGATCGCCGCCGTCGGCCGCGCCGCCATCCCGGCGCGCGCGCCGCGGCTGATCGAGGCGGAATGGGGCGACCAGCGCCACCCGCGGCTCGCCATCGTCGGCAAGGGCGTCTGCTTCGATTCGGGCGGGCTCGACATCAAGCCATCGTCGGGCATGCGGCTGATGAAGAAGGATATGGGCGGCGCGGCCCACGCGCTCGCGCTCGCCCGTTTGGTCATGAAGGCGCGCCTCCCCGTCCGCCTCCATCTGCTGATCCCGGCGGTCGAGAATGCGGTCTCCGGCGCCGCCTACCGGCCCGGCGACATCCTGAGCAGCCGCAAGGGGCTGACGGTCGAGGTCGGCAATACCGACGCGGAAGGGCGGCTGATCCTCGGCGATGCGCTGACCCGCGCCGCCGAATCGCAGCCGGCGCTGATCCTCGATTTCGCGACCTTGACCGGCGCGGCCCGAGTCGCGCTCGGGCCCGACCTCCCCGCTTTGTTTGCGAGCGACGACGAACTGGCCGCCGATCTGGTCGCGGCCGGCGACGAGGCCGCCGATCCGGTGTGGCGGATGCCGCTCTGGGCGCCTTATGACGAGATGCTCGCCTCCGACGTCGCCGACACCAGCAATGTTTCGGACGCGCCGATGGCGGGCGCGGTCACGGCGGCCTTGTTCCTTCGCAAGTTCGTGCCGGAAGCGACGCCATGGGCCCATTTCGACACCTTCGCCTGGCGCCCCGCGGCCAGGCCCGGCCGGCCCAAGGGCGGCGACGCGCTCGGCCTGCGCGCCGCCTGGTCGGTCCTCTCCGCCCGCTACGGCCGCTGACGGAGCGCGCAATTTTTGCGTCGAATTCTCAATAGCTAAGAAACGAAACGCGTCCTGACTGGTTTAACAGCCGTAATAAAGCGGCTCGTGGATTGGAGAAACCAGTGGCAGACCGCGCTCTCAGGAGCTGGATGCAGACGCTGATCAGCTATGTGCGGTCGGGCCAGCCGGACCTCACCAACCGGCAGATGGCGCTGCTCATGCTCGTCTACCTCACGCCCGGCCCCCATACGGTGCGGGGACTCGCCCACATTCTCGGCGTATCGAAGCCCGTGATCACGCGCGCCTTGAATACGCTGGGGACGCTCGGCTATCTGCGCCGCGTCCGCGATGAGGCGGACCGCCGCAACGTGTTCGTGGCCAAGACCGGGATAGGGCAGGAGTTCCTTGAGCGCTTCGAACGCAATATCGAGCAGCAGGAAAGCGCCAGCCGCCGCAACGGCAGCAAGGAACGCGGAATCCTCTTCCAGCACGGATAGGAGGATCATGCTCGACGGGCCATCGATCCCCCTGGACCCGCGCGTCAACGCCTGGCGGAACGACATCGCCGACATCGCGCTCGCCGCGCGTTTGTTCGCGCCCCATTATGCGATGCCGCTGATTCGCGCCTGCGGAATGCTGGCAACGCCGCTCCGCGCCGAGCCGGCCGACGGCGCCGAGCAGGTCTCCGAGCTTCTCCCCGGCGAGCATTTCGCGATGCTCGACGCCAGCGGCGGCTGGGCCTGGGGCTATTGCCTCGCCGATCATCGCGTCGGCTATGTCGAGGCGATCGAGCTGACCGAGCCGCTCGAGCCGACCCATGTCGTCGTCGAGGCCAATGCGCCGATCCAGTCCGGGCCCGATCCGATCGCGACGCCCCTCTCCTTCCTTCCGATGGGATCGCGCCTCCACGGCAAGCGCCGCGGCGCCCTGTTGGCCATCGAAAGCGGCTTCGTGCCCGCCTCCTATCTGCGCCGGGTGGACGAGCATGACGAAGACCCCGCCGCCGTCGCCCAGCGTCTTCTCAATGCGCCATGGCAACCGGGCGGCCGCACGTGCCACGGGATCGACGCCTGCGGCCTCGTCCAGCTCGCCCTGCAGCTTTGCGGCGTGCCGGCGCCGCGCGATCTCGATCTGCTGCGGCAGGTCGGCGAGGCGCTGCCGGAGGGGACGCCGCCGCGACGCGGCGACCTCGTCTTCTGCGGCAATTTTCCGGGCCTGATGCTCGACGACCGGATGGTCATCCATGTCAGCGAGAAATTGGGACGGGTGACGGTCGAACCCTTCCACTGCATCGGCGCTCCGTTCGAGCGGCGGCGGGTGGTCGGCTAGATCCCCCTTGCCCGGCGGATTGCGTCCCATTTCGCCTTGTTCGCATTCTGCTCGGCGAGGGTGGCGGCGAAGACGTGGCCGCCGGTGCCGTCCGCGACGAAATAGAGCGCCTGCGTCTGCGCCGGATGGAGCGCGGCGTAGATCGATTCCTTGCCGGGATTGGTGATCGGCCCCACCGGCAATCCCGCCCTCGCATAGGTGTTGTAGCCGTTCACCGCGTGAAGCTCGGATTCGAGGATGCGGCGGCCGAGCGGCTTGCCCTTCGTCACCGGGTAGATGGTGGTCGGATCGGCATCGAGCTTGATCCCCTGGCGGAGCCGGTTCGAGTAGACGCCGGCGACCATCGTCCGCTCCGACGGCTTCGCCGTCTCCTTCTCGACGATCGAGGCGAGGGTCAGCGCCTCGTTCTCGTCCTTGACCGCAGCGTCGGGCGCCCGTCCGGCCCAGAGCCGGTCCAGATTCTTCCTCATCGCCGCCTGCATCCGCTTCAGCACCGCCGCCCGGCTCTCGCCGTTCTGGTAGGAGTAGGAATCGGGGAGGACCGAGCCCTCCTCCGGCACCGGCACGCTGCCGGTCAGCGCCGGCGCCTTCATCAGCCTTTCCCAGACCAGGATCGAGGGCAGGCCTTCGGGAACGATCACGAAGCGCTGCAAGGTCCTGCCGTTCGCCATCATCCACAGGATGCGCGCGGCGCTGGCATAAGCGGGAAATTCATATTCGCCCGCCTTGATGCCGCGGCCGCCGCCGAGCAACTTCGCCTGGAAGAGGAAGCGGTCCGCGGAGGAGATGGCGCCCGCCTGCTTTAGCAGGGCCGCCGCCTTGGGCAGGCTGGCGCCGCGCGGGATCACCACCGAGACCGGCTGCTTCGCCGGCCCCGCGCCGTGCCAGCCCTGGATCAGCCAGAAGCCGCCGATGACGACGACCAGCAGGACCGCCGCGACGCCGAGGGCGAGCAGCTTCTTCATCCGCGGCTCAGACCGCCTTCATCACCAGGCTGGCGTTCGTCCCCCCGAAGCCGAAGCTGTTGTTGAGGACCGCCTTCACCTCGCGCCGCTTCGCCACCTTCGGCACCAGGTCGACGCCCATTGTCCCCTCGCTCGGATTGTCGAGGTTGAGCGTCGGCGGCACGATCTGGTCGCGCAGCGCGAGGATGCAGAAGATCGATTCGACCGCGCCCGCGCCGCCGAGCAGGTGGCCGATCGCCGACTTGGTCGAGCTCATCGACAAATGGCCGATATCACTGCCGAACAGGCGGCGGACCGCGCCCAGCTCCAGCTCGTCGCCGAGCGGGGTCGAGGTGCCGTGGGCGTTGATATAGTCGATGTCGGAGAGGGAAAGGCCGGAACGCTTCATCGCCACTGCCATCGCCCGATAGCCGCCGGCACCCTCCGGATGCGGCGCGGTGACGTGATAGGCGTCGCCCGACATGCCGTAGCCGACCACCTCCGCGTAAATCTTCGCGCCGCGCCGCTTCGCGCGCTCATATTCCTCGAGCACGACGACCCCCGCGCCCTCGCCCATGACGAAGCCGTCGCGATCCTTGTCATAGGGGCGGCTGGCGCGCTCCGGCGCGTCGTTGAAATGGGTCGAGAGCGCCCGCGCCTGGGCGAAACCGGCGATTCCGATCGGGCAGATCGCCGCCTCGGCGCCGCCGGCGAGCATGACGTCGGCATCGTCCATGACGATCATCCGCGCCGCGTCGCCGATCGAATGGGCGCCGGTCGAGCAGGCGGTAACGACCGCATGGTTCGGCCCCATCAGCCCATATTTGATCGAGACCTGGCCGGAGATGAGGTTGATCAGGCGACCGTGGACGAAATGCGGCGACACCCGCCGCGGCCCCTTATGCTCGAGCACGAGCGATTCGCTCTCGATGCCGGGAAGCCCACCGATGCCCGAGCCGATCGACACTCCGGCGCGATAGCGCTCCTCCTCGCTCATGTCGGCGAGCCCGGCATCCTCGATCGCCTGCCCGGCCGCGTCGATTCCGAAGATGATGAACGGATCGACCTGGCGCTGGACCTTGTGGTCGACGCGCTTGTTCGGATCGAAGCCATATTCATGATCGGCCGGCTTCACCTCGCAGGCGATCCTGCAGGCATAATCGGTTGGATCGAAATGGGTGATCCGGCCCGCGCCGCTCTTCGAGGCGAGGATGTTCTTCCACGTCGTCTCGACGTCGCCGCCGAGCGGCGACACCATGCCGAGACCCGTCACGACCACGCGTCGCATCGATCACACTCCATGGATAAACGAACGGCCCCCCGCCTTGGACGGGGAGCCGTTCCTGTCAAGCGACTCCGACAACCGCCTCGGGGGGCGCCGCCGGTCAGGCCTTGTTGGCGTCGATATAGTCGATCGCATCGCGGACGGTCGTGATCTTCTCGGCGGCGTCGTCGGGAATCTCGACCCCGAACTCCTCCTCGAACGCCATGACCAGCTCGACGATGTCGAGACTGTCGGCGCCGAGATCGTCGATGAAGCTCGCATCCTCGGTGACCTTGCTTTCCTCGACCCCGAGATGCTCGACGACGATTTTCTTCACCCGATCGGCGGTCTCGCTCATAGTCCAGCCTTCCCTAGCTATTGTTGACGCAAGCCCTAGCCGCTCCAAGCCGGGCCTGACAAGTGGCCGTTGCGTGTCCTCCGCGCGGCCCGAAACTCAGAACATCGCCATGCCGCCATTAACATGGATCGTCTGTCCGGTGACATAGGCGGCTTCCTTGCTGGCGAGATAGGCCACGGCCGCGGCGACGTCGCTCCCTTCACCGAGATTGCCGGTCGGAATGCGCGAGAGGATATTCTGCCTTTGCTCCTCGTTGAGCGCGTCGGTCATCGCCGATCGGATCATGCCGGGCGCGACGCAATTGACGGTGATGCCGCGGGTCGCAATCTCCTGCGCCAGCGACTTGGACATGCCGATCAGCCCCGCCTTGGAGGCGGCATAATTGGCCTGGCCGGGATTGCCCGTCGCGCCGACCACGGACGTGATCGAGATTATGCGGCCGAAGCGGGCCCGCATCATCGGCTTCAGCGCGGCGCGGGAAAGGCGGAAGGCGGCCTCCAGATTGACTCGGATGACGTCGCTCCACTCCTCGTCCTTCATCCGCATGGCGAGATTGTCGCGGGTGACCCCGGCATTGTTGACGAGGATGTCGAGCTTGCCGCCGAGCGCCTCGACCGCCTGCGGCACCAGTGCGTCGACCGCGGCGGCATCGGAGAGATTGGCGGGCAGGATGACATGATCGCCGCCGAGCTTCCCCGCCAGACCCTTCAGCGCCTCTTCCCGCGTCCCGGAAAGCGCCACCCGCGCCCCCTGCCCCGCCAGCGCCGAGACGATGGCCGAGCCGATGCCTCCCGAAGCGCCGGTCACGAGGGCGGTCATTCCGTTCAGGTCGAACATTCGCTTACTCCGTATTTTGGTTCGCGCAGAGACGCAGAGACGCTTTCGCAGCGGCGAAGCCGCATTTTACATGATGAGCCGGGAAATAGCCGCTGACGGGTCAGCGGCAAGAAATCCCTGCGTCCCTGCGTCTCTGCGCGCAATCAATCCCCCTTCCGCTCGTTGCGGGCTCCGGGAAGGCATTCCCGACCGAACATTCTCTTACTCCGTAATGGGTTCGCGCAGAGGCGCAGAGGCGCAGAGACGCTTTCGCAGCGGCGAAGCCGCATTTTATTCGACACGACCGAAATTAGCCGCTGACGGATCAGCGGCAAGAAATCTCTGCGTCTCTGCGTCTCTGCGCGCAATCAATTCCCCTTCCGCTCGTTGCGGGATTCGGGAAGGCATTCCCGAACCGAACATTCTCTTACTCCGTAATGGGTTCGCGCAGAGACGCAGAGGCGCAGAGGCGCTTTCGCAGCGGCGAAGCCGCATTTTATTCGACACGCACGAAATTAGCCGCTGACGGGTCAGCGGCAAGAAATCCCTGCGTCTCTGCGTCTCTGCGCGCATCTAAACTTCCCTTATGATCGGCGCGGGTTCGGTCGAAAGGGGCGCCCGATAATCGTTCACGAGCCGCCGAAAGCCTTCCATCAACGTCGCGCCGCCGAAATTGATGAGCAGCCCCACGGGCTGCTTGGTCAGACGAATGTAGGTCAGCAACTGCTTCGCATGCGAAGCATGCAGTTGATCGACCGATTTGATTTCGATGAGAAGCCGCTTGTCGACCAGAATGTCGATCCGGAAGGCTGCCGCAAAATGCAGGCCGTCAACGTCAATGTCGACCGGGTATTGCCGGTCCACTTCATAACCCGCTCTGGCCAGCTGCGCGGCCAGCACGGTCTCGTAGACGGTTTCAAGCAAGCCCGGACCCAATTCCCGATGGAGCCGGATAGCCGCATCGAGCACGTCGCCGCTGATCTGGTCGATGTCCCTCACAAGTCCCCCTGCGTCTCCGGCGGGATTAGATCTCCTTCGCCAGCGCCTCGATATCCTCCATCGTGACCACGCTGGTCGTCCGCGCGTCGGGTGCGATGCGCTTGACCATGGGCGACAGCACCTTGCCGCCGAACTCGACGAAATGGGTGACGCCCGCGGCCGCCATCGCAGCGACGCTCTCGCGCCAGCGCACCATCCCGGTCACCTGCTCGACCAGCAGCCGCCGGATCTCGTCGGGATCGGAGACCGGCGCGGCCGTCACGTTCGCATAAAGCGGCACCGCCGGCGCGGCGATATCGGTCTCGGCGAGCGCACGTTCCATCACCCGCGCCGCCGGTTCCATCAAAGGCGAATGGAAGGGCGCGGAGACCGGCAGCAGCAATGCCCGCTTCGCCCCTTTCTCCTTCGCGATCTCCAGCGCGCGCTCGATCGCGCCGCGATGGCCGGAGAGAACGACCTGGCTCGGATCGTTGTCGTTGGCGACCGCGCAGATTTCGCCCTGCGCCGCCGCTTCCGCCACCTGCTCGGCGATGTCGAGGCCGGCGCCGAGCAGTGCCGCCATCGCCCCCTGCCCGACCGGCACCGCCTCCTGCATCGCCCGGCCGCGCCGCTTCAACAGCCTTGCGGCGGTGGCGACGTTGAACGAGCCCGCCGCCGCCAGCGCCGTATATTCGCCGAGGCTGTGGCCGGCGACGAACCCCGCCTTGCGGATATCGACGCCGGCGACGCGCAACGTCGCCAGCGCATTGGCCATGATCGCGGGCTGGGCATTCTCGGTCAGCGTCAGCTCCTCGATCGGCCCCTCGGCCATCAGCCGCGCGAGATTCTGGCCGAGCGCTTCGTCCACCTCCTCGAACAGATGCCGCGCCGCCGCGCCGGCCTCGGCAAGCGCCTTGCCCATGCCGACCGCCTGGCTCCCCTGGCCGGGAAAGATGAATGCGCGCATCACGATCCTCCTGTCAGGGCGCCGCCTAGAGCGGGCCCTTGTCCACGGTCAACCCGCCGGAACTTGTCGGGACCGGCCCTGTTGTAGGGGAATCCTTTCATCCCCAGGCCGGAGACCGGACAATGAAACGCCTGACCTTGCTTGCCCTTGTCGTCGCGCCCTTCGTCGCCACCGCCGCGCAGGCCGCGCCCGCGCCCGCCTTCCTGAAAATGGTGGCGCAAACCGACAATGCCGAGATCGCGGTCGGCGACATGGCCGCCCAGCGCGGCGCTTCGCCCGCCGCGCGCGATTTCGGCCGCCGCCTCGCCAGCGACCACAAAGCCCACCTCCAGAAGGTCCAGGATCTCGCCGGCCGCATGCACATCCGCCTGCCGGGCGGCGTCGCTCCGGCCGATGCAGCCACCGGCCGCCGCCTGTCGCACATGCGCGGCCCGGCCTTCGATCGCGCCTTCGCCAACGCCATGGTCGCCGGTCACCGCAAGGCGATCGCCGCGTTCCAGGCCCAGGCCCGCACCGGCGACCGCGGCACCGCCGCCCTCGCGCGCGATACGCTGCCGACCCTGCGCGAGCATCTGCGCATGGCCCAGGGCCTCGCGCATTAAGGACTATCATTCCCCTCCCTGCAAAGGGAGGGGTCAGGGGTGGGTCGCGAGCGAGCCCCCTCGATGGGGGCTCGTGAGCAAATAGGAGCCCGAAGCGGTATCGAACCGCTCCGGTCTCTACCCACCCCCAAACCCCTCCCTTCCAGGGAGGGGAGCCAAAGGTCCGACCCTTGCCTTTTCCGGCGTGGCCGCTATGTGCCGGGCCTCCGGGGCGGAGAGTCCAGCTCTCCGGCCCCGTCTTGCTTTGAGACGACAGCCGGAGGGGCGTCCGCAACGGGCGGCGTCAGCAATCGGCCAAAAGAAGGAATATGCGCACCATGCCGCTTTACGAGCATGTGTTTCTCGCGCGTCAGGATCTGGCCCAGGCCCAGGTCGACGCGCTGGCGGAGACCGCCACCAAGATCATCGAGGATAATGGCGGCAAGGTCGTCAAGACCGAGACCTGGGGCCTGCGCTCGCTCGCCTTCCGGATCGCGAAGAACCGCAAGGCCCATTATGTGATGCTCGACTTCGACGGACCGGCTCCGGTCGTCGCCGAGCTCGAGCGCCAGACCCAGATCAACGAGGACGTCATCCGCTATCTGACGCTGCGCGTCGACGCCCACGAGCAGGGCCCCTCGGCGATGATGCGCCGGGGCGAGCGCAGCGATCGCGATCGCGGCGATCGCGGTGACCGTGGCGATCGTGGCCCGCGCGGCGATCGCGGTGATCGTGGCGACCGCAATGAGCGTGGCGGCCGCGGCCGCGACGAGTTCGAAGCTTAAGCGAGAAGGATAAGGTCTTATGGCACGTCCGTTTTTCCGCCGCCGCAAGTCCTGCCCCTTCTCGGGCAAGGATGCGCCGATCATCGATTACAAGGACGTTCGTCTGCTCCAGGGCTTCGTGTCCGAGCGCGGCAAGATCGTCCCCAGCCGCATCACCGCGGTGTCGGCCAAGAAGCAGCGCGAGCTCGCCCAGGCGATCAAGCGCGCGCGCCATCTCGGCCTCCTCCCCTACATCGTGAAGTAAGGAGCCCGAGCCATGGAAATCATCCTGCTCGAAAGGATCGAGAAGCTCGGCGCGATCGGCGACGTGGTGAAGGTGAAGAACGGCTATGCCCGCAACTTCCTCCTTCCCAACGGCAAGGCGCTGCGCGCGAACGAATCGAACCGCAAGGTGTTCGAGGCCAATCGCGAGCGCATCGAGGCGCAGAATGCCGAACGCCGCGGCCATGCGGAGACGGATTCGAAGAAGATCGAAGGCGCGACCGTGAAGCTGATCCGCCAGGCATCGAACACCGGCCAGCTCTACGGCTCGGTTTCCGCCCGCGACCTCGCCGAGGCGCTGGAGGCGCAGGGCCACAAGGTCGCGAAGAACCAGATCGTGCTCGACAAGCCGATCAAGGCGATCGGCGTCCAGGACGTGCGCATCGCCCTCCACCCGGAGGTCGCGGTGACGATCCACGTCAACGTCGCCCGCTCGCCCGAGGAAGCCGATCTCCAGGCCCAGGGCGTGGACGTGATGGCCGAGATGTTCGAGAAGGACGTCGCAGGCTTCACCGAGGAGCGCGACCCCAATGCCGAACCCGGCGAGATCCCGACCGAAGCGGCCGCCCCCGCCGAGGACGAGGCTGCGGAGGGTGAGGCTGCCGAAGAGGCTTGAGCTGGGTCGCCGTCTATTAAACCCCTCCCCCTTGTGGGGAGGGGCTGGGGTGGGGGTGCCGGCCGAAGGCCGGCGCGCGGCAAAGCCGCGCACCCCTCATCCGGCTCTCCGAGCCACCTTCTCCCACAAGGGGAGAAGGAAGATCATGGCCCACGGCATCTCTCGATGACCGCCCCCATGACGCCCGCCTGGTTCCCGCATTTGCTCGACCCGATCAACGATCGCGTCCTGCTCGTCGCGAAAACCGAGCAGGAGTATCGCGACGCCGCCTTCCTCGACGAACGCTCGCTCCGCCCGGACAGCCGCCGCGAGATCGTCGACTGGTCCGCGCTCGCCGCCTCCGTTCCGCCGGACGCGCGGCGCGACGTCCAGTATATCTTCCATAGCGGCCATGTCGGCTCGACCCTGATCTCGCGCCTGCTCGGCGCGCTGCCGCAGATCCTGGCCCTGCGCGAGCCGCTCATCGTCCGCACCTTCGACGAGATGCTGGCCGAGCGCGGCCGGCCCGAGGCCCTGTGGGACCCGGCCGCCCTCCCCGCCCGGCTCGATATTTTGGCGGCCCTCCTCTCCCGCACCTTCCGCCCCGGGCAGCGGGCGCTCGTCAAGGCGACCAGCTTCACCAGCGAAAGCGCCGCCGATCTGGTGCCGCCCGGCTCCAGGGCCCTCCTCCTCTCCGCCTCGCCGCGGCGCTGGATGGAGACGATCCTTGCCGGCGAGAATAGCCGCCGCGACCTGCGCGCCACCGCCCCGGCGCGCCTCCGCCGTCTCCACCGCCGCACCGGCGACCATCGCTGGAATTTGTGGCAGATGAACGAAGGCGAGAAGCTCGCCATGGCCTGGGCCGCCGAGACGACCAGCCTCGCGCAGGCGGAGGAAAGGCTGCCGGACGGCGCGACCATGCGGATGGACTTCGACGCCTTCCTCGAGGCGCCGGCGGACAGCCTGCGGGCGCTTGCCTCATTCTTCAGGGCGGAGCTCGATGCGGAGGGTGCCGAACGGCTGGCGCGGCACAAGCTGATGGGCCGTTATTCGAAGTCCACCGATTATGAATATGGCCCGGCGCAGCGCCAGGAGGCGCTCGCCCAGGCGCAGCACGAGCATGAGGCAGTAATCGCGGACGGGATGCGGTGGCTGGAGAGCGCCGCGCCCGTCGTGCGTGGCCTGGTGCCCTGGATCAGCGAGGCGGACGCCGGTGCTCCGTCCCGCTGCTCCTGAAGTGGGGCATGCGCATTCCCCGGGCCGGCGTCATCGAGCCGTGCATCGGGTGGAAATTGCCTGCCCTCGCGGAGTCGCGGCTGAAATGGGCCGCGTCGCCGCGCCGGAAGTGCCGGTCGCCGGTGCCGCTTCGATAATAGAAGAAGCCGTCATCGCCCCAATAGCCGTCGTAGATCGGACCGTAGTAGTCGTCATAATAGCCATCATAGGCATAAGGGCCGCCGGCATAGACGTCCGCGCCATAGCCGTAATCCGCCGCGCAGCCGCCGACGAGGGCGGCCGGGAAGGTCGCGCAAAGCGCGATGATCAGATGTTTCATGGCATCCTCTGGTCTTGGTGCGAGCCCAACGATTGGCCTCGGCCCGGGTTGCGGCGCCACGAAATCTATTTGATCGATCAGTCTTCGTGGTCCGCCCCCGGTCGCGGCTCCGACCAGCTTGCGATCGCAGGCCGGCCGCCTGGACCCCGAAGCCGAGATTGAACCAGTCCAGCGCGGCCCGTGGGTGCCATGTTCCGGGCAGATTCTCGCTTGCCATGTAAAAGCAGCCGAACATGGTCAAGGTGGC
This sequence comes from Allosphingosinicella sp., assembly GCA_036491055.1. GTDB lineage: Bacteria > Pseudomonadota > Alphaproteobacteria > Sphingomonadales > Sphingomonadaceae > Allosphingosinicella. Next base: position 11,552 of record DASXCT010000028.1, on the reverse strand, counting down.
GAGCACGATTCCGGAGGCGGCGTGCGCGCGGGCCCTCACCACCAGCTCGCGCTCGTCGAGTGGATGGGCAGACGTCGCCGTGAAGCGAGGGCCGAAGATTCGAAGGAGGCCCGCGGCGAGGAAGGCGCCGTAAAAGACCAGCCAGCCGAATGAAAAACGTGCGATCGGGCAGGCGCGGCCTTTCCGAAGCTCAGGATCATGAACTGCGGCCCCGCGGCGACGCTGCTTCCGTCGGCGCGCGATCCGGGCTCCACCGGCGGCGGGATGCCGTCGGCCGGCGCAAAGAAATAATGGACCATTGCGCGGCCCGGCTCATAGGTCATGACGCCCGTATCGTCGGCCAAAGCGGCGCTTATGTCGTCGGCCAACCGCCTGTCGGTCGGGATCCCCGCGTAGAATCGCTTGAGGATGGTCAGCGAACCCGGCCGATAGACCACGAGCGCGAACGTCCCGGGCGCGATGGGAGAGGCCGCAAGATAGACGACGGGCCCAGCCTTGCCGTCGACCCGCAGCGCCATTCGCGGAAAGGCCTCACCATTCTCGCCGCCGACGACGTAATCGCCGAGCCCGGTGCGCACCGTCGCCCGGGTACAGGTCAAGGCCGGCGGCAAAGCGGCGGGAGTGTTCGGCAGGATGACCGGGACCATCGATCGGGCGAACGGGACGTCGCTCGCGTCGTTTTTGGGGAAGGCGATCGGCGCGTCGACCGCGCCTTGGGTCTTGCAAGGGGCGGCCAGCGCGGGCGCCGCGGTCAACGCCAGTACGCCGATCAGGGCCGACAACCATCTATGCATCGAAATCCCTTCGATCGGTCCGCGCTTGTGAAGCGGCTCGCAACATACCAGACCTCAAGCTGGTTTCTACTTTGTTGAAAGGCGGCGCCTGAAGAAGTCGGCCACGCACGGCCGACTCCTGCGAGCGATTGAGTTGTTCCCGTCCCGCCCCGCCTGCGCTAGCACTTCCCCATGCCGCATGGGCACCGGATCATCATCGTCGGCGGGGGCGCGGCCGGGTGGCTGGCGGCGGCTTATTTCGCGCGCTTCTTCGAGGGGCGGATCGCGATCACTTTGCTCGAATCGCCGGGGATCGGAATCATCAGCGTCGGCGAGGGCGCCTTTCCCACCATCCGCGCGACATTGCGCTTCCTCGGCATCGACGAGACGCGCTTCGTCCGTGCGGCCTCGGCGACGTTCAAGCAGGGCATCAGCTTCAACGACTGGCTGCATGCCCCCGGCCCGGATGGGGCGCGCCACCATTTCCTCCACCCGTTCGAGGCGCCCTTCACCACCGAGGGCGCGAGCCTGGTCCCTTATTGGCTGCTCCAGGACGCGGCGCGCCGGCCGCCCTTCGCCGAGGCGATGACCATCCAGAACCGCGTCGCCGAGGCACGGCGCGCGCCCAAAAGGCCGGGCGAAGGCGATTATGCCGGCCCGCTCGATTATGCCTATCATTTCGACGCCGGCCGGCTCGCCGAGGTGATCCGCGACCGCGCGATCGAGCTTGGCGTCCGGCACCTCAAGGGGATGCTGACCGGCGTCGAGCGCGCCGAGGACGGCGGCATCGCCCGCCTCCGTACGCAGGAGCATGGCGCGCTGGAGGCGGATCTTTATGTCGATTGCTCGGGCTTCCGCGCCGAGCTGATCGGTGGGGCGATGGGCGTGCCGCTCGCATCGGTGCGGGACCAGCTCTTCACCGACCGCGCGCTCGCCTGCAAGATTCCCTACGATACGCCCGACGCGCCGATCGAGAGCTTCACCATCTCCACCGCGCACGAGGCCGGCTGGACCTGGGACATCGGCCTGCCGAACGCGCGCGGGATCGGCTGCGTCTATTCATCGGCGCATCTCGGCGACGAGCGCGCCGCCGAGATATTGCGCGCCTATATCGGCCATGACGATTACACCGCGCGCCTGATCGCCTTCGAGCCCGGCTGGCGCGAGGCGCAATGGGTGAAGAACTGCGTCGCCGTCGGCCTGGCGGGCGGGTTCCTCGAGCCGCTCGAAGCGACCGGGATCGTGCTGATCGAGGCCGCGATCGCGATGATCGCCGAATTCTTCCCGCATGACGGGCCGGCCGACGCGCCGGCCAGGCGCTTCAACGCGCTGATGGCCGCGCGCTTCGAGGCTATCGTCAACTTCCTCAAGCTCCATTATTGCCTCAGCCGGCGCGACGAGCCCTTCTGGCGCGACAATCGCGAGCCCGGCTCGATCCCGGCGGCGCTGCGCGAGCTGCTCGGCCAATGGCGCCACCGCCCGCCGAGCCGGTTCGACTTCACCCTCGACGTCGAGAGCTTCGCCTTCTTCAACTACCAATATATCCTCTACGGTATGGGCTTTGGCACCGACCTCTCGTCCGGCCGCGGCGATTTTCCCAATGAGGAGGCGGCCGAGAAGCTGTTCGCGAGGATCCGCAGCTTCGGCGAACGCGCGGCGGAGGATCTACCCAGCCACCGGGCGCTGATCGAGCAGATCAACGACGGGGTATCGCTGGGCGCGTAGGACCTGGATGCGAGCCGAAAACTCCCTCTCCCCGGCGGGGAGAGGGCGGGGTGAGGGGGTTCGGCGACCGAGATGAGCCGCAGACGCCGAGCCCCCTCACCTTAACCCTCTCCCCCCTGGGGAGAGGGAATTATGCCGGCGCGCTGGGAACTTAGGACAGGAAGAACCGCTCGGGCTGAGCTCGTCGAAGCCCTCCTCTCTCCTGTCATTGCGAGGAGCGCAGCGACGCGGCAATCCAGCGCGCACTCACGAGTGGACCGCCTTCCTCGCGGCTTCAGAGCACCCCGCCGGCATTCTTGAGCGCGTCGTCGAGGTCGCGCAGGTCGCGGCCGCGCGTTTCCTTGCCGTAGACGATGAGGAGGATGAGGCTGAGCGCGGTCGGCACCGCGATCACCGCCGCGGTGACCCCGAGCGGCGGGATCAGGGCGAGGATGGCGAGGAATTGCGCGCCGACGCCGCCCACCTTGCTGCACGCCGCGACCCAGCCGGTCGCCCGGGCGCGCACCCGCATCGGAAAGCTCTCCGCGGTATAAGGCAGGATCATGGCGATGATGCCGTTGGTGCCGACGATCATCAAAGCGACCGGCAGGACCGGGCTGCCATGGCCGCGAAGCTCGAGGCCGAGAATGCCGAACAGGCCCGCGATCGTGATCGCGACGAAGGCGATGACCGAGCCTTTCGTGCTCCATCGGCTGTAGAGCCAGGCCGCGACGAACACGGTCGGAAAGGCGATCAGCGAGCTTTCGGCGAGCAACCGGCTCGACACCGCCATCGAATAGCCCTTGGCGACGAGATCGATGGGGAGCCAGAGCAACAGGCCGAAATTGATCAGGCCCCAGGCGGTGGCGGCGACGCTGAGCGCGGCGAGCTTGCCGAACAGGCTGCGCCCGGTGAGCGGCGGCGCGGCGGCGGCGCCTTTCGCCGTCGCGGCCTCGGGCTTCACCTTGCGCACCTTCGCGCCGAACCGGCGCATCACCACCCGCGCTTCCTCGTCGCGGCCGCGCGCGATCAGGAACTTGGCCGATTCCGGGATGAAGCCGCCGAGCAGGACCAGGGTGAGCCCGGTCGGCAGGTTGAGCAACCACATGATCCGCCAGCCGTAGGTCGGCTGGAGCAGGGCCGAAAGGCCGCTCGCCGCGAAATAGCCGCCGACCGCGCCGAGGCCGCCGACGAGGACGAGGCTCCAGCCGCGATGGCGGCTCGGCATCATCTCGGCGAGCAGGGCGTAGGCCACGGGCAGCATTCCGCCCGCCGCCGCGCCCATCATGAAGCACATGCCGACATTCCAGTAGAGCGACGGCATCGCCCCGCAGATCGAGGTTCCGACGAACATCACCGCCGAAAGCAGGATCGAGGCCTTGCGCCCGTAAATGTCGGCGATCACGCCCCAGACGATCGAGCCGACCACCGTTCCGACCAGGGCGAAGAACGGGACGAGCGACGCTGTCTGCTTGGGGACGTGATATTCCTTGACCATGCCGGGAAGGGTGAAGCCGAGCGCCGCCGGCTTCATCACGTCGATGACCAGGGCGACGACGAGGACCGTCATCAGGCCCCAATGCGCCCAGTCGAGATGGGCGTCCTCGGGCGCGGCGATCTCCACTTCACGTGCCACCGCCACATGCTTCGAAATGTCCTTGGGAAGCAGGCCGTAGGCGGCAACGAACACGCCGCCGATGATTGCGCCCATGCCGGCGATCATGTCGTTGCCCATCGGCATGCCGGCGAGCACGAAGCCGTTCATCCGGCCCATCAGGAACATCGGCAGGTGGAGCAGGACGCCGACCGTCACCGCCGCCGTGCCGAGCACGAAGGCCCACAGCCCCCGCCGATCGGAGAGGGTGCCGGTCATCGGCATTCCTTTACCGGAAACCGCCCGGCCTTCATCGCCCGTTCCCTCCTTGCCTGCGACAAGATTCCATCCTCCTAGAAAGTGTGCCTGACGGCCGTAGTGACCCGCCATTTTTCGGGAAGCTCGACCCCGTTCGCGCGCTGATAAAGTGGAACGGCGGCTTCGATCCCGAATTGTGGCCCGCGCACCGCGCCGAGCTTCGGTTGCCAGTTCAGCCCGATCGCGCCTTCGATCAGATCGCCGCCGTAATTTTCCGGCAGATCGGGCGGCGCGCCCATGCTTTGCGGTCCATTATATTGCCCGTGGATCCGGCCCTGGCTGGCCAAAGCGGCGCGGGCGGTCAGGTTGAAATGGGGCTGGACGAAAGTGGTCACCCAGCCGGTGAGCAGGGCCTTGTCGCCGAGCCGATAGCCGGAATCGTTGCGCCGCTCGACATGCCGGCGATAGCTGGCCTGCACGCCCCAGACGATTCGGCCCTCCCCGCCGCCGATCTTCGCCGACGGCTCGATGTCCCAGGTGCCGCTGCCCGGCTGCATGCAATATTCGACGAAGGTGCCGTCCGCGTAGCGGCGATCGACCGCGCCCGTCGGAATCCAGACGCCAAGGGTCAGATGGGCGTTGAGATGCGGTCGCCGGACGAGCCGGAAGGAGGCGGAGGCCAGGGTGTCGCCGAAGCCCTGGACTTCGCTCTTCTGCGTCTCGCCGAGCGCCATCGATCCGTTCATGCCGCCCATCGGATCGATGCCGACCATCGTCATCCGGTCCCACACATATTGCGGCGACAGGGTCAAAGTCAGGTCGTCGGTCGCCCCGACCATGAGGTCGAGCATGGCCATGTCCATGGTCATGCTCTTGGCGCGCATCATGTTGCCCACGGCGAGCAGATCGGCGTCGTTGACGGGACCGGTTCCGTGTTGGTTCGCGCCGCCGAAGCGATCCTCCTCGAAGCGCAGGCCGACCATGAACTCGCCGCGATTGTGCATATGGTCGTTCATCAGGCCGACCGAGGGATAGACCGGCTGCGCATCGTCGCGCTCGGCCTCGACGGTGATCGTCTGGCTCTGGGCGTGGGCCGGCTGCGCGGCGACAGCGGCAAGCAGCAAAGCTGCCCCGCTTAGTCCCCGCCATTCGGCCCCGCCGATTCCAGCCGCCACCGCCGCTTTCCCGATCTGCAATCTCGACAACAACAGGCGCTTTCCACCTCCGCGCAACCGGCAAACCACCTCTGTCCGCAATTCCGGGCTGCTTTTTCGGCCCAACGTCCTTTTTCGTTGCGAAGGCGCCACATTGTAGTAATGTACCTACATGATAACGCTATCATCCTGAGCGCGCGACGCGGTCTAATGCGGACGATCGGCAGCCGGGAATTCAACCAGGACGTCAGCGCCGCCAAGCGAGTCGCACGCGCCGAGCCTTTGTTCGTCACCGACCGCGGCCGTCCCACCCATGTGCTGATGAGCATCGAGGATTATCGGCGGCTGAGCGGCGAGACGGAGAGCATCGTCGACCTGCTCGCCTGGCCGGGACCGGATGGCGCGGAATCCATTTCGGCCGAGCGCTGGGATCTTTCGGAGCGCTGATCATGTATCTGCTCGACACGCCGATCGTCCTGGAGCTGCGCAACGCGCGCGCGGGCCGAGCCGAACCGGGGCTCTCTGCCTGGGCGGCGGGCGTGGCGCGCGAGCGGCTGTTCCTCTCCACCCTCAGCCTGGTCGAGCTCGAAACGGCGGCGGCACGCCCGGCGCGCGGCGACAAGGCGCCCGGCGCGGCTTTGCGGGCGTGGATCGACGACCGGGTGGTGCCGGCCTTCGAAGGGCATGTGCTTCCGATCGACGCGGCCGTTGCCCGGCGGCGCGGGGAGCTTGCCATTGCCGACACGCGCGATGCCCTGTTCGCCGCCACCGCTCTGGAGCATGGCCTGACCCTGGTCACCCGCAACAAGGCCGCGTTCAAGGGCGCGCGGCTCAAGCTGTTCGACCCCGCCGGCTACAAGCCGAACGAAGCCGAGGAGGAAGCGGATTGGCGCGGCGCGGCGCGAAGCGGCTCGCTCTGGCTCCGCAACCTGTTTATCCGCGGCTGACGATGCGGCTGGGGACATTCATCGCGCGAACGGCGGGAGGCGCGGCCTTCGCGATCCTGTTCGGCGCGAGCCCGGCGCAAGCGGCCGGCGATCCGACCCAGGCCGAAATTGCCGCCCTGATCGCCTCCGCCCCGGCGCCGCATTACACCTGTCTACGCCAGCTCCATGTCGATCCGGTCGCCGGCAGGCCCTGGACCTTTTATGCCGATGGCGGCGGCAGCCGGGCCGAGCCCTGGAAATCGGTCGCGGATGCCGACGAGGCGCTGGATGCGGGGAGGCCCGTACTGCGCGCGGGCGACTGCGTCGATCTGGCCCCGGGCACCTACGAACTGCGCCAGGGGCTGAGGCTGACCCGCGGCGGCAGCCGCAACGCGGCGGACGGCTATGTCGTCTATCGCTCGCCGGTTCCGGGCGCCGCCCGCCTCGTCGCCGCCGCGCCTTTCTATGCGATGATCGACGTCAAGACCGCCTATCTCATCCTCGACGGGCTGGAGCTGGACGGGAACAAGGCGATGGCGCAAGGCGAAGGCGTGGTCGCGGCCGGCAACGCCGCACAGCACCATATCGTCGTCGAGAATTGCCGAATCCACGACATGGGCGGCGGCGGGGTCCAGCTCAACGACAGCGAATATTTCTGGGTGGTCGGCAACGACCTCTATCGCAACGCCTCGACCAACAAATATCAGGAATCGGGCATCTCCACCTATCAGCCGCAGGCCGCCCTGGACGTCGCCCCTTCCCCCGCCGACGACATCCCCTTCCACATAATCATCGCCGGCAATCGCAGCCACGACAATGTCGAAACCTATGCCTGCGGCGATGCACCCGGCTGCCATACCGACGGCAATGGCGTGATCGTCGACAAGACCAGGAACGTCGATCGCCCAGGCGGAATCCCCTATTCCGGGCATATCCTGGTCGCGGCGAACATCGTCACCGGCAATGGCGGCGGCGGCATCCATTTGTACCTCAGCGAGCATGTCATCGCCGCCGGCAATCTCGCCTGGAACAACCATGTCGACACGAACAATCAAGGCAGCTGGCGGGGCGAGCTCAGCAACGCCGATTCCGACGACAATCGCTGGCTCGGCAATGTCGGCTGGGCGAAGACGGGCCCGGGCGTGCTGGCGCATAACAGCGCCATTCTGCTCGCCGCGAGCGGCGGCGCGGCGCCCGGACGCAACGTCGGCTGGGAATCGAACCTGACCTGCGGCGGCGATCCGTCGGTCTATGCCCTTGCGCCCGGGCTCGATCCGAAGCGCAACCGCCTCGATGCGGACCCAGCAGTTTGCCAAAGCGCAATAAAAACGGGCTTCAGCCATAGCGCCCAGCCTACTGCAACTAGCCAATAAAGGTCGACTTGCGGTAGGAAAATCAAGAAAACATACGTTGAATATCAGTTTTCACCCTAGTCACAAAGTGTGGACAATGTGGAAAGTGCGGGTAAGCTGGTGGCGAATTATGGGAGACTACCGTGCAACCCACTTATATACCCGTCGCACAGCTATTTGGATCGCAAACCCGTCATACGGTGCCACTCTTTCAGCGCCCGTACGTCTGGAATCGAGAGGATCAGTGGGAACCACTTTGGGAGGATATTTCGGGTCTTTTGGAACGGCTTGAAGCGAGAAAGGGAGAAGCCTCCGTCGCGAGCCATTTTCTTGGAACCATTGTTTTGGAACAAACCCCCAATCCGACCGGCAGTCTACCGCGCCGGGAGGTGATCGACGGGCAGCAGCGACTTACAACGCTTCAGATCTTACTCAAGGCGGCCGAACACGCCCTCGCGGAAGTGGGCGCGAAGGCTGATGAGCCGGAATGCGCGACGATTGCTATTGCTCGCCGTCAGATCGCTTCCCTTACCGAGAATCCAGCCTTTGCGGAGGAGGAGGAACGGTACAAGGTCTGGCCGACAAACGAGGATCGCAGTTCGTACAGACTCGTGCTGGATTCGACTGCTGAGGCCGGGGTGGGCGCGGCGCGCGGAAAAATGTTCGATGCTTACCGCTACTTCCGAGAGACGTTCACGAGCCACCTGCTCGGAGACGATAAAGGGCCAAGGGCTCAACGGTTCGCGGCAGCCCTCAAAGATTATCTAAAGGTAATTGTTCTCGACCTTGATCCCAGCGATGAGCCACAAGCGATCTTCGAGACATTAAACGCGCATGGCACTCCCCTCCTATCCGCGGATCTCGTCAAGAACTGGATGCTTTGGGAAGCTAATCGTCAAAAGCTTGAATTGCTTCCACTATACGAAAGTTATTGGCGCCCTTTCGATCGGGAGCATGAATATTGGCGAGTGCGCACGGGAACGGGACATGCCGCACGGGCGCGGATCGATACGTTTCTTCAGAACTGGCTCACGAAAGAGACGATGGAGACCATTTCTGCGAAGCACCTTTACGACCGCTTTCTCCGCCACATTGCCACACTCAAAGCAGCATCCCTCAACGGCGCAGTGGATGTCCCAGAATTGCTCGCGAACATCCGCCGCGATGCCGACCTCTACGAGCGCATCGACAAACCCAGCGGTAACGGGAGGTTTGATCGATTCCTCCAGCGCCTGAAGGTGATGGACGTAATCGTACTTCATCCCGTGTTGCTGGCGCTGATGGGCCGTCCCGGTTCGGATACTTCGGATCTCGAGGCATGTGCAGTGGCGATTGAAAGCTACCTCGTTCGGCGAATGATCTGCCGATATCAGACACGCGGTTACGGCGCCCTCGCGCTACGCTTGCTCAAAGTGATCGCGGATACAGGGGCGGACGAGCCTGTTGCGGACGCGCTTCAAGAGCATCTCAGGGCGAGCGCCACGGGTTCCGAGGCTTGGCCCGATGATGAATCGTTCAAGTCAGAGTGGGTCCGTCGCAAATTTTACAACGGGCTGCGCCGTGATCGCGTGTTGATGATCCTGCAAGCTCTGGAAGAGACGTATCAGGGCAGAGCCTACAAGGCTGAGCCCCTCATGACGTTCGATTGGTCGAAGCTCCAGATCGAACACATCCTGCCGCAGCATTGGCTGCAGCACTGGACGCTGACGGATGGCCTCACCCCAGAAGACAGAGATTGGGCACTGCATGGCATCGGCAATTTGACGCTTGTGAGCGAACGGCTGAATCCGTCTTTGTCCAATGCGCCGTGGCTGTCCACAGAATCATCGGCATATGCAAAGCGGGAGGCCCTGAAACAACATAGCCGTCTGGAGATCAACCGCCGTCTCCTCGATCACCATGAAATTTGGAATGAGACGGAGATGAGAAAGCGCGCCGAACAATTGTTCGAAGAGGCTCGTATCATTTGGCCGCCGTGCCCGACAGCGGATGCGGCCATCGGATTAGAGAGTAGCAACAGCTCAGCTCCTGCGCTGGGTGTCTCGTAACGGCCTCGTAAACCGCGTGGGTCATCAAGGGCGGGGAGTACGTTGCGGGAACCGGCCTCAGGCCCTAATCTTCCCTCTTATGTTCAAGGAGCTTCCCGACCTCCTCACCGACCGCCAGATCGAGGCGCTGCGCCAGCTCGCTTCGCGTTCGCAATTCCAGGACGGGCGGGCGAGCAACCCCGATTCGACGGTCAAGAACAACCTCCAGCTCTACGACAAGGACGCCGCCGACGGGCTTGCGCGGGCGCTTTATGCGAGCGAGGATTTCGTCAATTTCGCCTTCCCGATCGTGATCGCGCCGCCGATGCTGAGCCGCTACGTGCCCGGCATGCATTACGGCAACCATGCCGACGCCGCTTACCTCCCGATCGGGGAGAAGCCTCTGCGCTGCGACCTTAGCTGCACCATCTTCCTCTCCGATCCGGACAGCTATGAGGGCGGCGCGCTGCGCATCCAGATCGGCAGCCGCGAGGCGCGCTTCCGCCTCCCCGCCGGCGCTGCGATCGTCTACCCCGCCTCGATGATGCACGAGGTCGAGCCGGTGACGCAGGGCGAGCGGCTCGCCGGAATCACCTTCATCCAGAGCCGGATCGCCGACCAGTTCCGGCGCGAGACGCTCTACGAGCTGAACGAGGTCGCCGCGCTCGAGGGGCTGAACATGGATCCGGCCAATTTCGCGCGGCTCCAGCTCGTCCAGCGGAACCTGCTCCACCATTGGGGCGACATGCCCTAGGACGCATGATCTCAAGACTCCCTCTCGCCGGCGGGGAGAGGTTGGGGTGAGGGGGTTCGCCGATCGGCAAATGTTCTCGGACGCCGAACACCCCCACCCTACCCTCCCCCTCAAGGGGGAGGAGCGCAAAGGAATGGGGATTGGTGCAGGAGTATTCTGCGTGTTGAAGCTGATCATCGGCAACAAGGCTTATTCGTCCTGGTCGCTGCGCGGCTGGCTGGCGGTCAAGCAATCGGGCCTGCCGTTCGAGGAAATCACCGTCCCGATGTTCGACGAGGATTGGGACAAAAGACGCCAGGGCGACGAGTTCGCGCCCTCGGGCGGCAAGGTGCCGATCCTGTGGGACGACAAGAATGTCATCTGGGATTCGCTCGCCATCGTCGAATGGCTCGCCGACAAGACCGACCGCGCCCGCTACTGGCCGCGGGACGACGTCGCCCGCGGCATGGCCCGGTCGATGGCGGCCGAGATGCATTCGGGCTACGCCACGCTTCGCCGCGAATATGGAATGAACGTGCGCCGCCAATATCCACCGCGGCCGATGTCCGACGCGTTGCGGCAGGAGATCGTCCGTATCCTCGAGCTCTGGGCCCAGGCGCGGGCGCGGCACGGCGGCGGCGGGCCTTACCTCTTCGGCACGTTCGGCGCGGTCGACATCATGTTCGCGCCGGTGGTCACCCGCTTCGTCACTTATTCCGTGCCGGTCCCGCGCTTCGCCGCCGCTTACATGCAGGCGATGCTCGACCACCCCTGGATGCGCGAATGGATCGAGGCGGCGCAGGAAGAGCCGTGGGTGATAGAGCAGTACGAGCAGCCCCAGACTTGACCGAAGCCGGGCATCTTTAGTCCTCCCTGCGGCCGCAGGCCGTGGGGAGGGGGACCATGCGAAGCATGGTGGAGCGACTATCTGATTGGTCAAGCTTCACGGAGTTGAGCTCTGGCGTCTCGCGCCTTTGCGTTGAGCCTGACGAGGAGTTTTCGCGCGAGAGCGACGCGGACTTCCATTTTGG
>DASXCT010000027.1:0-17798 GCA_036491055.1 Allosphingosinicella sp. | reverse complement strand
GCGGCGCGGGCGCGCAGCTTCTCGGGGGAGACGCCGCTTGCTTTCGAGACTTCGGCGATCTCTTCCTCCTTGTGCGGCAGGAATTCGTGCAGCGGCGGATCGAGCAAACGGATGGTGACGGGAAGCCCTTCCATCACCTGGAAAATCTCCTCGAAGTCGCCACGCTGCATGGGAAGAAGCTTGGCAAGCGCGGCTTCGCGCTCGGCTTCGGTGTCGGCCAGGATCATCTGGCGCACCGCGATGATGCGGTCGGCATCGAAGAACATGTGTTCGGTGCGGCAAAGGCCGATGCCCTGCGCGCCGAATTTGCGCGCTGTGGCCGCGTCGGTGGGCGTGTCGGCATTGGCGCGCACTTTGAGCGTGCGCATATTGTCGGCCCAGCCCATCAGGACGCCGAAATCGCCGGTCAATTCCGGCTGGCGCATTTTGACCGCGCCCTTGTAGACCTTGCCCGCGGCGCCATCGATGGTGATGGTTTCGCCCCGCTTGATGGTGAAGCCGCCGCTGGTCATTTCGCCCTTGGCGATGTCGATCTTGAGAGATCCAGCGCCGGAGACGCAGGGCCGTCCCATGCCGCGCGCCACCACGGCGGCGTGGCTGGTCATGCCGCCGCGCGCGGTGAGGATGCCCTGGGCGGCGTGCATGCCGTGAATGTCCTCGGGCGAGGTCTCGACCCGGACCAGGATGACCTTCTCGCCGCCGCCGCCGCGCGTCTCGGCGGTGTCGGCGTCGAACACCGCCGCGCCCGACGCAGCGCCCGGCGAGGCGGGAAGGCCCTTGGCGATCACCTTGCGCTCGGCGTCCGGATCGAGGGTCGGGTGGAGCAATTGGTCGAGCGCCTGCGGATCGATCCGCAGCACCGCCTCGTCCTCGGAGATCAGCCCCTCCTCGGCCATCGCGACCGCGATGCGAAGCGCCGCCTTGGCGGTGCGCTTGCCGCTGCGCGTCTGCAGCATGAACAAATTGCCGCGTTCGACGGTGAACTCGATATCCTGCATGTCGCGATAATGGCTTTCGAGCAGGTCGAAGACCCGGGCGAGCGCGGCGAACACCTCGGGCATCTTTTCTTCCATCGACGGCGCCTTCGCCCCCGCCGCCTCGCGCGCATCGCGGGTCAGATATTGCGGGGTGCGGATGCCGGCGACGACATCCTCGCCCTGCGCGTTGATCAGATATTCGCCATAATAAGCGCGGTCGCCGGTCGAGGGATTGCGGGTGAAGGCGACGCCGGTGGCGCTGGTCTCGCCCATATTGCCGAACACCATCGCCTGGACGTTGACCGCCGTGCCCCAATCGCCGGGGATCGAATTGAGCCGCCGATAGACCTTCGCCCGCTCCGACCGCCACGAGCCGAACACGGCGCCGATCGCGCCCCAGAGCTGCTCGTGCACATCCTGCGGGAAGGGCTTGCCCCAAGCTTCCTCGACCAGCTCCTGGTAGCGGGCGGTGAGGCGCCGCCAATCCTCCGCCTCCAGATCGGTGTCGAGATGGACGCCCTTATCCTCCTTGGCGATCTCCAGCGCCTCCTCGAAGGCGCCATGCGGCAGGCCGAGGACGACGTCCGAATACATCTGGATGAAGCGGCGATAGGAATCCCAGGCGAAGCGTGGGTCGCCGGAGATGGCGGCGAGACCCTCCACCGTCTCGTCGTTGAGGCCGAGGTTGAGGACGGTGTCCATCATCCCCGGCATCGACACCCGCGCGCCCGAGCGGACCGAGACGAGCAAGGGATCGGTTTTGTCGCCGAACCTCTTGTTGGTGATTCCTTCGATATGTTCGAGGCCGTCCGAGACCTGCTCGCGCAGGCTGTCGGGGAAAGCCTGCCCCTCGGCATAATAACGGGCGCACATCTCGGTCGAGATGGTGAACCCCGGCGGCACCGGCAGTCCGATCGAAGCCATTTCGGCAAGGTTCGCACCCTTGCCGCCGAGCAGGTTCCTGTCGCCCGCCTTGCCCTCCGAAACGCCGCCGCCGAAGCGGTAAACATACCGAGTCATCCCAACCTTCCCTGCGCAGGCGCCGCGGGCGCGGCGCGGCCGCGCGCCGTTAGCGCTATCAATTCCATCCTTGAGCGATTGAAGTCCGCGCTCACACCGCGTGAGCGCTCGAACCTCACCCTTCGATCCGCGAAAAATCGGCGACCTGATGCACCGCATCCCGCATCCGCGCCAACAGCTTCAACCGCGCTTCCCTTTTGACGGGGTCGGGGTCATTGACGGTCACCTTGTCGAAAAAGGCGTCCACCGGCGCCCGCAAGCTGGCCAGCGCCGCCATCGCCCCCTCGAAATCCTCCGCTTCCACCGCCGTACGTGCGCGAGGCTCAGCGGCATCGAGTGCGGCGATCAAGGCATTCTCTGCGGGTGCAGGCGTGTAAGACAGCGACTTCGTCCCCCTCCCGCTTGCGGGAGGGGCTCGGGGAGGGACTGTCTGGCTCGGCGTGGCGGAAACATTCCCTCCCCCGACCCCTCCCGCAAGCGGGAGGGGAGACCACCCTTCCTTCTTCAGGATATTTGCCGCGCGCTTGTAGCCGGCGAGAAGGTCGGTGCCTTCGGCTGTCTCGACAAATGTCTGCAGCGCCCGCACCCGCGCGAGCAACCGCACTAGATCGTCCTCCACACCCAGATTGAACACCGCGTCTATTAAGTCGTGCCGAACCCCAGCCTCACGTTGCTGGACCTTGAGGCGATCTGCAAAGAAATCGAGAATATCTCGGCCAACAGCTATCACGCCCGTTTTCGCATATTCGACCGGATCATCAGTCAGTAGAACCAATAACTCCCATTCCGCAGGGTCCAATGAGTTTTGGCTGCCGAATATCCTTTGACGTAGCACAGAATGTGCGTGCTCGGCCATTTTCAACCCCGACCGAATACCCGAGGCGATAATTGCGTTCACAAGGGGAAGTCGTAGTTTGTTTTCAACGATCAGTGCGATCGCCGCGAGCGCGGCACGACGCAATGCGTAAGGGTCTTTGGATCCGGTAGGACGCTCGTTTTCCAAGAAAAAGCTGGTCAGCGTATCCAGCTTATCCGCCAAACTCACCGCCACCGTCGCCGGCGCGGTGGGGACTTCGTCGCCCTGCCCCACCGGCTTGTAATGATCGCGGATCGCGTCGGCGACTTCGGGGGGCTCGCCTTGGGCGCGGGCGAGGTGGCCGCCGATCGCGCCCTGAAGTTCGGGGAATTCGCCGACGAGGCCGGTGACGAGGTCCGCCTTGGCGAGGCGGGCGGCACGTTCGGTGAGGTCGGCGAGCTGCGCCCTCTCCTCGTCATTCCCGCGAAAGCGGGAATCCAGTGCTGAGTCCGTAGCTGGATTCCCGCTTTCGCGGGAATGACGGGATGGGTTGATGGTAGCGGGGGAGCGACTTGAACCCCCGCTTCCTCCGACAATCCCTTCCTCGACCAGCCAGCGCGCCAGCTTCGCCACCCGCTCCACCTTGTCCGCCACCGTTCCGAGCTTTTCGTGGAAGACGATCTGGTCGAGCTTCGCCGCCTGCTGCTCGAGCGGCACCTTTAGGTCCTGCTCCCAGAAGAATTTGGCGTCCGACAGCCGCGCCGACAGCACCCTTTCGTTGCCGGCGACGATCGCCGTCCCGCCGTCGGTCGCGTCGATATTGGCGGTGCAGACGAAATTGGGCGCCAACTCGGCATTTGGCACAGCCCCCCCTCCACCGCCGTTCCGGCGGTCCCCCTCCCCGTTCCGGGGAGGAATGGTGCAGGCGAAATATTTCTGGTTGGTGCGCATGGTGAGCTGGATCACCTCGCGCGGCACCTTGAGGAAGGCGGGGTCGAAGCGGCCGAGTAGCGGCACCGGCCATTCGGTGAGGCCGGCATTTTCGGCGAGCAGGCCTTCATCCTCGACCAAAGCCAGCCCGGCTTTGGCGGCGGCCGCCCTGGCATCCTCGGCGATGAGGGCGCGGCGCTCGGCCGGATCGACGATGACGTGGCAAGCCCGCAGCTTCTCGGCATAATCATTGGCGCTGCCGATGGTGATGACGCCCGGATGGTGGAAGCGGTGGCCGACCGTCGCCGCGCCGCTCTTCAGGCCGGCGATCTCGAAGTCGACAATCTGCTCGCCGAGCAAGGCGACGATGCCCTGGAGCGGGCGAACCCAGCGCAGGCTTTCGGTCGAGACGGAATCCGCGCCCCAGCGCATCGACTTGGGCCAGGGAAAGGCGCGGACGAGGGCGGGGATGGCTTCGGCCAGCACATTGGCGGTCGGGCGGCCGGGCCTGTCGGTGACGGCGAAGAGGATGCCGTCGCGCTCCTCCAACTGGTCGCGGCTGAGGCCGGTCTTGCGCAGGAAGCCTTCGAGCGCCTGCGGCGGCGCCGAGGCGCGCGGGCCCTTCACTTCCTCGCGCACCGGTTCGGTCGCGGCGGGGAGGTTGCGGGCGATCAGGGCGAGGCGGCGGGGGGTGGCACAGGTCTCGATCGCCTCGGCGCGCAGGCCCGCCTTGCCCAGCTCCGCCTCGAACAGGCGGGCAAGGTCGGCCGAGGCCTTGGCCTGCATGCGCGCGGGGATTTCCTCGGAGAGGAGCTCGAGGAGGAAATCAGGCATGCTTCACCGTCACCCCCGCGAAAGCGGGGGTCCCGCTTGGGCATGGATGCTGGAGAGAAGAAGCGGGATTCCCGCTTTCGCGGGAATGACGGGGAAAGCACATCACGCAGCCCACCCGTTCTTCTCGACCCACGCCTCGCAAGCGCCCTTCGCCAGGTCCCGCACCCGCCCGATCGTGGCCTGGCGTTCGGCCACCGAGATCACCCCGCGCGCCTGGAGGGTGTTGAAGATGTGGCTGGCCTTGATCGCCTGGTCATAGGCCGGGAGCGGCAGCTTCGCCTCGATGCAGCGGCCGCATTCCTCGGCGGCGTCGCGGAACCAGCGGAACAGGGTTTCGGTGTTCGCAATCTCGAAATTATATTCGCTGAACTCGCGCTCATTCTCCAGGAAGACGTCGCCATAGGTCACGCCCTCGTCGTTGAAGGCGAGGTCGAAGACATTGTCCTTGCCCTGGACGTACATTGCGAGCCGCTCGAGCCCATAAGTGAGCTCCCCCGCCACCGGCTTGCAATCGTAGCCGCCGACCTGCTGGAAATAGGTGAACTGGGTCACTTCCATCCCGTCGCACCACACTTCCCAGCCGAGCCCCCAGGCGCCGAGCGTCGGGCTCTCCCAATCGTCCTCGACGAAGCGGATGTCGTGCTTGAGGAAATCGACCCCGATCGCCGCCAGGCTGCCGAGATAGAGGGCCTGGAGGTCGTCCGGGCTCGGCTTCAATATCACCTGATACTGGTAATAATGGCCGAGCCGGTTCGGATTCTCGCCATAGCGGCCGTCGGTCGGGCGGCGGCAGGGCTGGACATAGGCCGCCTTCCATGGATCGGGCCCGAGCGAGCGCAAAGCCGTCGCCGGGTGGAAGGTCCCCGCCCCCATCTCCATGTCATAGGGCTGGAGGATGACGCAGCCCTGCCGGCTCCAATGTTCGTGGAGCGTCAGGATGAGGCGCTGGAAGCTCGGCGGCTGCTCGGCCAAAGCGGTTCTTTCGCAATGCAACAAAAGGCTGGCGACGCTTTGGCCCATGGTTCTAAGAGGGTCAAGAAAGGCGGCGTGAGGGGCGCCGAGCGAATGGAGGGACGATCTCGATGCGTGGCAAGAGCTTTTCGCGGCTGACGGCCGCCTTTGTCGGTTTCGCCCTGCTCGGCGCCGCGCCGGCACCGCACGCCGCGCCAGCCGCGCACGGCCGCCCCGCGATCTGGAAGCTCCACGACAAGGACACGACCATTTATCTGTTCGGCACCTTCCACCTGCTGCCCCAGGGGGAGAACTGGCGCACGCCCGCCTTCGACAAGGCGCTCGCCTCCTCGGACGAGCTGGTGATGGAGATCCCCAATATCGACGACGCCAATGCACTCGCCCAATCGATGCTGAAGCTCGCCGTCCAGCCCGGCCTGCCGCCGATTGCCGAGCGCGTGCCGCCCGAAAAGCGCGCGGCGCTGAAGGCGATGATCGCCGAGAGCGGGATTCCCGAGCTGGTGCTCGACCGGATGAAGACCTGGGCCGCGGCCCTGCTGCTCGACGCCGTGATCTTCAAGCGGCTCCATCTCGATCCCAATGCCGGCGTCGAGGAGACGTTGATCGGCCCGTGGCGCAAGAGCGGCAAGCCGCTCGAGGGGCTGGAGACCGCCGAGCAGCAATTCGGCCTGTTCGATCATCTCTCCGACAGCGCGCAGCGCACCTTCCTGGTCGACGAGGTCGACGAATTGGACAAGGTGAAGCCGCAATTCGACGCGATGATCCACGCCTGGGTGAACGGCGATGTCGCCGGCATCGCCCGCACCTTCAACGACGACATGAAGGATTCGCCCGAGCTTCGGAAAGCGCTCCTCGCCGACCGCAACGCCCGTTGGGCCGACTGGCTGAAGGCGCGGATGGCGAAGCCGGGCACGGTATTCGTCGCGGTCGGCGCCGGGCATCTGGCGGGGAAGGATTCGGTCGAGGCGATGCTCGCGGCGCGGGGCGTTAAGGTGACGCGGGTGCAATAGGGTCGGCCGCGGCAAGAGTAGTGCCCTTGAAGCGATCGCTGCCTGACACCATATCACCCGTGCCCCGCGGGACACGCTTCGGCGATACCAGTGGTGGGGCGCTACAGGGACTGTGGGAGGATTCATCCTTGCCACCGCGAACAGCCTGGGCGGGATTTTGCTCGCTCTGATTTTGAGCATCCTAATGATGCTCGCTAGCTACCGGTTTCTGGCGCCGGATTATAAGGGCAGAAAATTTGAACACACAATAAAGAGAAGGAACGACAAGACGAGAAAGGCGGTAGATATGGGCAAATCAGTGATCTGCGAACTCGCGAAATCAGCATCGATCACGGTGCTTTTCCACACGGTCGGCATCGACGCACTGTCCCTGTAGCGCCCTACAATCCTCCCTCGCATCAATTCGGCCGGCCTTGCGCCGGCCTTTTTTGTCTTCAGTCCCCCATACCCCAGGCCGGGCGGCGGCTGATTCCGACGGCGGCACGGAGCTTGTCGGCGTCCATCAACTTGCCGTCCATCATCACGATCCGCGTGTGGCGCAGATCGCCGATATTGGCCGACGGGTCGCCGTCGACGAGGGCGAGATCGGCCGCCTTGCCGACGGCGATCGAGCCGGTCTTCGCGCGGCGACCGTCGACATGAACCCTGCCCGTACCTCGATTGGCAAAAGCGGCTCGATCCGAGCCCTTTGTACATCCGAAAAATCAAAGAAATGAACCATCTCTAATGGCTCGCCGCTCAAGACGTCGAACCAAAGTTCTTCCACCAAGGTGATCCCGTTGATTCGCCTGGGCTTTAATTTGTCGTCGTTAGTATCTGGAAAAATCAGGGGCTAATGACAGGCTGGACTCTTATTTTAGACTGGAGTAACGATGTAGATGAAAGCAATATATGTTAGTGGAGAGCGACCATGGCGACTCGGGGGCACTTCGCAAAGATGATTGCTTTTTCCGCTGTTTGCACGTCTTTGGTCGCCGCATGTAACGAGAAGAACAAGAGCAGCCCGAAGGCGCAATCGTCGTCACGCTTTTCAGCAACCGCTCCAGCGGCTCTTGCTGCAATCGCTGAACCGGGTGGGGACCAAGCGTCCGCCAACCTCGCGCAATCTCAGCCCGACGAATATGCCTGGAAGCTCTTCGAATTCGTGTGCCTGGAGGCGGCGCCTGGTCAAGCCGGAATTCCCTCCGGCAAGGCGATCACGCAATATGACGAGGATACGCCAATCGTTTTCGAAACTTGGGCGCTCGCTTCAGGAGATGGCGGCTCCCAGAATGGCTCCGAGGTCTTCAAGCCGGACGGCTCAGACCCGGGCGACTGGGCTCACCTGCCGAGAGGCGCTGCTCAACGGAAGGTGTTCAGTGCCAACTTGAAGCTGGCGACGGCGGGTCCGAGCCTCTTGCGGCTACAGGCCGGATCGAGGCCGCTGCAGTCTTTACCCGTCACCGGGCCGGCAAAGCCCAGAATCCTGATTGGGCCCGGCGCCGATCCGGCTGCCGATTTCGAGGTTCGCCTCAATCAGGCGGCGTTCACGTTCGTGCAGCAGCAGGGAATGTACAATTTGGAGGGCCTTGAGGCGAAGTACCAGCAGGCGAAAGCGGCGGGAAACCGCGATCTCATTCAATTCAGCCCGATGGCAAAGGAGATTAAAGCGGACTGGGTGCCGACGATCAATCCGACCGCCATTTCGGCGGACGAAAAGGCGCGCTACCACTGGCGGAAGGTCGGCAATAATTACTACAAGCTCGTCGGCTTCCATATCACGACCAAGGATCTTAGATCTTGGTTCTGGGCCGACTTCGCGCAGGAGGATTACGAGATGACGGAAGGTCCGGGGACGTCCGTCGTCGCCGATCCGTCGATCGACTCAACAACGCGCGGCGCAAGTGCGCCAGACCGCGGCGACAAGGATGGGATTCGCAAGGAGCTGATGGGCAGCAAATGGGCCCACTACCGGTTGCGTGGCGTGCAGCTCGATTTCGATAAGCCCACGGTCCTGGGCAACACCATGATCGAACGCGGGAGGGCGAGAATCTCCTCGTGCATGACCTGCCATTTCAGAGCCACGGTCGGTCCGATGGTGAACGGGGATCCGAGCTCCCTGGGATCGAGCTTCGTGGTCGGAAGGCCGTCGCCCGATCTCCTCGGGAAGGGCTCCGACATCGCCTTCTTACAGACCGACTTCGAGTGGTCCGCACCGTTCCGCGCGCAACACAAGGCCGCTCATTGATGGCGACCTCCTTCCAGACAGATGTTGCGACGATGTTCCGTCCGGGCGATGTCGCGTGCATGCAGCGAGGGCGTCCAGCTGGCCGACTATAACTATATGTCGGACTCCTCCGGAGACGCCGAATTTGCGGATCACGCTAATGCGAGACACGTGCTGGCGCGTCTTGTGGGTGACGAGAAACCGAAAATGCCGAAGGGCGGGCCATTCTGGAGCGACGATCAGATCGGTGTGTACCAGAAGTGGATAAACGACGGTTTTCTGCCCTAAAGCGCCGGGCGCGTTAGCGCCAAAAATATCGTGAAAACCGATGCGATCGTCGAATAGTGCCGGGACCGGGAGCAGCGTACGTTTCACCACGCCGTAGCGCTCACGCGTATGCTTCAGGTGCCAGATCACTGTCCCGTGGCTGACCCGGGGATTCTCCTGGAGTCCGGTGACATGATATCTAATTCGGTCGACTATCGCTCCCTCAATTCCGCGGCGCGACACGCCGATAGCTGAGCGCCTCCGCGACATCGACGCGGCCGACGCCCTCGCTGCCGGCGAGGTCGGCGATGGTGCGGGCGACGCGGAGGACTCGGTGGAAGCCGCGGGCGGAGAGGCGCATCGCCTCGGCGGCCTGGGCGAGGAGGAGGCGGCCGGGTTCGTCGGGCGTAGCGACGCGGTCGAGCAATTCGCCGTCGGCTTCGGCGTTGGTGCGGATCCCTTTGGATGCATAGCGATCGGTCTGGATCCGCCGCGCCGCCTGGACGCGCGCGCGCACCTCGGTCGAGCCTTCGGCCGGCGGCGGCAGGACGAGGTCGGCGGCGGCGACTCCGGCGACCTCGACATGGAGGTCGATGCGGTCGAGCAGAGGGCCGGACACCTTGGCCTGGTAATCGGCGGCGCAGCGCGGCGCGCGCGAGCAGGCGAGCGCGGCGTCGCCGAGATGGCCGCAGCGGCACGGATTCATCGCGGCGACGAGCTGGACTCGCGCCGGGAAGGTGACATGGGCATTGGCGCGGGCGACCGAAACGGTGCCGGTCTCGAGCGGCTGGCGCAGCGAATCGAGCGCCTGGCGCTGGAATTCGGGAAGCTCGTCGAGGAAGAGGACGCCGAGATGGGCGAGGCTGACCTCGCCCGGCCGCACCTTGAGGCCGCCGCCGACCAAAGCGACCATCGACGCGCTATGGTGCGGCGCGCGAAAAGGGCGGTTGCGGACCAGCCTCCCACCGCCGAGCGCGCCGGCGACGCTGGCGATCATCGACACTTCGAGCGCCTCGGACGCGGTGAGATCGGGGAGGATTCCGGGCAGGCAGGCGGCGAGCAGCGACTTGCCGGCGCCGGGCGGGCCGCTCATCAGCAGATTGTGGCCGCCGGCCGCGGCGATCTCCAGCGCCCGTTTCGCGATCTCCTGCCCCTTCACCTGGGCGAGGTCGGGCCCGAGCCCCGGCGGCTCCGCCTCGCCCGCCGCCGGCGGCGACAGGATGAAGCTGCCGCGGAAATGGTTGAGCAGGGCGATGAGGTCGCTCGCCGCCAGCACCTCGATATCGCCGGCCCAGGCGGCCTCGGACCCCTGCGCGACCGGGCAGATCAGGCCGAGGCCGCGCGCCGAGGCGTGCATCGCCGCGAGCAGCACGCCCGGCGACGGCGCGATCCGCCCGTCGAGGCCGAGCTCGCCGACGGCGAGGTAGCCGGCCAGCATCTCCGTATCGATCGCGCCCATCGCCGCGAGCAGGCCGAGCGCGATCGGCAGATCGTAATGCGAGCCTTCCTTGGGCAAATCGGCTGGCGAGAGATTGACCGTGATCCGCTTCGGCGGCAGCGAAAGCCCGATCGCGGCGAGCGCGGCATGGACCCGCTCCCGGCTCTCCGCCACCGCCTTGTCGGGCAGGCCGACGACGAGGAACTTGGGAAGGCCGCTGGCGATCTGGACCTGAACGTCGACCGCGCGTGCCTCCAGCCCCAGAAACGCTACCGTGGCGACATGCGCGACCATCCAGCCCCCTTTTTGTTCTCAATCGGCGGGGACGCGTGCCCAAGTCAATTGCTTTGCGGAGCGCCGCCGTCTTGCGCGGCCATCCACCCGCCCCACATGACCGAAGAGAGGAACGAAGAAGGTGACCCGCCTGCCCCCCGTCCGCATCGCCCTGGTGGTGCTGGGATGCCTGTTGATCCTCGCCGCGCCGATCGTCGGGCCGATTCCCGGGCCGGGCGGCATCATCGTGTTCGCGGCGGGCCTGTCTTTGGTGCTGAAATATAGCGGCTGGGCGAAAAGGCTCTACGTCCGCTTCAAGCGCCGGCATCCGAAGAAGGGCGCCTGGGCCGATTGGAGCCTCAGGCGCGCAAGCGCGCGGCGGCGGCACGAAATGTCCAAGGCGAGGGAAAGAGCCGCGGATTAGGATGGATCCACGCTCCCTCCCCCTCGGTGGGCTACGGCATTCACACATTTCCTTTTTGTTCGTCATTCCCGCGAAAGCGGGAATCCAGAACGAAGCTGATATCAGTCACTTGGACCGCCTGGATTCCCGCCCTTCGACGTCGCTCAGGACATGCTTTCGCGGGAATGACGGATAAGCCTAAGTGATTGATCTGGAAGCGCGACCGCGGATGTGTGAATCCGATAGGTCGATGGGGGAGGGATGGGGTGGGGGTGAGGTGTCCGTCCGCACTAAGCTCTACGTCCAACCACACCCCCACCCGGCCTCCCCCATCAAGGGGGAGGAGTAGGAGTGCAATCTTAGAGTGGTTTTCAGTCAGGTGGAATCGATCCACCCTAGCTTCCGGCGCGGGCGGCGAATTCGGTACGGAACTGGTCGAGATCGGCCTTGCCGACATCGGAGACCGCCCAGAAGTCGAGACCGCCTTGCCGCCAGTGGACGAGCGCATAACCGGGCGCGCTGGCGCCGGACGGCCGCGCCTCGCCCGCCTTCGCGGCGGCGGGGAGGATGAACAAATTGATCACGTGCAGCCGCCGCCGATAGACCAGAACCGGCACCACCCGCCCCGCCGCGACGTCGAGCCGGCCGCCGGCGAGCGGAAAGCCGCGGTCGGCGAGCTCCGGAACCGGCGGCGCGAAGTCGATCCGTCCGTTGAACCAGGGCTTGACCACGTGCCGGTCGGACGTGGCGACGTCGATCAGATGACCGGGAATGAGCGAACGGACATGGTCGGCGACCAATTGGTCGCCGAGATCGGACGGCGGCGGCTGGAGGAAGAGGATGGCGAAAGTCGCCGCCGTCGCGGCCATCATTCCGGCCGCGCTCCAGCCGCCGATCGCCCAGGCGCGCCATCGCCGCGCCGGCCTGCCTTCCCGTCTTGCCGGCAGCGCCGCCGCTTCCCGCGCCAGCGCCTCCTCGATCCGCAGGCGCAAGGCGGGCGGAGCAGCGGGCGCAACGTCCACCGCACCCAGCCGCTCGCGAAGCGCGCGCCAGGCGCGGTGCTCGGCGGCGCAGGCGGGGCAGGCGCCGAGATGCGCTTCCATCGCGAGCGCGTTGGCCGCGTCGAGCTCGCCGTCGATCAGGGCCTGGAGCATGGCTTCCTTGTCGGCGCAGGCGGCCATCAATCATCTCCTCCGGCGAGCGAGGCCGTCAGCATCCGGCTCAGCATCCGACGGGCGCGCGCCAGGCGCGACATGATCGTGCCGAGCGGGACGTTCATCAAATCGCCGATCTCGCGGTAGCTCATCTCCTCCAGCTCGCGCAGCACCAACGTCTCGCGGAACGGCTCGGGAAGGCCGTCGACCGCCCGGCGAAGCGCCGTCGCATCGGCGGCGCGGATCAGCGCCTCCTCCGGCGTATCCGCGCCGTCGGCGACGGCGGCCGCCGGGTCCTCGTCTCCTTCCCAGGCGGGTTCGGCCTCATGGCCGCCGCGGCGGCGCGTCCAGTCGAGGAAGCAGGTGCGGACGATCGCCAGCAGCCACGATTTGGCATTCCCACCGCGATAGCCGGAGAAGCTCCGGAACGCGCGAAGATAGGCATCCTGCGCGAGGTCTTCGGCGGCGATGGGGTCGCGGCTGAGGAAACGGGCATAAGCATAAACGGCATCCATATGCGGCAGCATCGCATGGCGGAACGCGTCCAGATCCCCCCTTTCCTGCCCCAATTTCAGCGCCCCGCTTTCCCTGCCTTCACGCTTCCATCGCCGTCGAGGGCCGCTCAGCGCGGTTTCACCACCACTTTTCCGACCATGTGCGGATGGATCGAGCAGAAATAGCCGAAGCTGCCCGGCCGGGCAAAGGTGAAGGAGAAACGGTCCCCGGTATCGAGCACCTTCGAACGGAAGCTCTTGCCGCCATCGGTCGAGACCACGGTATGCGGGATATCATCCTGGTTGACCCAGGTCACCGTCGTCCCGGCCGCGACGGTGAGCGCCTGGGGACCGAAGGTGAAATTGCCGATCTTCACAATAACGGCCGCCGGGGCCGGTTGGGCCGGTGCGGAAGCGGCGGCGAAGGTGAAGGTGCCGGCGAGCGCGGCAAGAAGAAATCTGGTCATATCTGTCCTGCTGGGTGGATTGGGTTCAACCGAGGGTGGATTCGGCGATGGAAGGGGGCGGCCCGCCGCCGAGGATCGAGATCTCGCGAATCCCGAGCAGCGAACGGAGCCGCCCCGCCGGCACCTTGAGCGGACCGGGGGCCTGGGCCGTCCCGGGTGCCGGTTGTGGAAAAGCGGTGGAAGCGGCGGTGTGGAAGGTGACGTTCCCTTCCACCTTCTGCATCACCTGGTGGATATGGCCGTTGAGCACGGTCACCGATCCGAAGCGGCGCAGCATCGCGAGCGCCTGCGCGCTGTCGTCCGTGCCCCAGCCCCAATCGGCATAGATCGTCCAGAGCGGGATATGGGTGAAAAGAACGATCGGCTGGCTCGACGGCCGTCCGGCCAAGTCCTTGCGCAGCCAGGCGAGCTGGTCGGGCCCGAAATGGCCCATGCCGCCGGCCTTCAGATCCTTGACGTTGACGAGGGCGATGAAATGCACGCCGTCATGGTCGAAGGCATACCAGCCGTCGCCCAAACTGCCCTTGCCGTAGCGATCGAGAAAGGCCTTGCCCTGCCCGTCGTCGAGCATGTCGTGCTCGCCGGGGACGTGGAAGGTGGGCAGCCCGGCCTCGGACAGGATCTGGTCGGCATCGTCGAACTCGTCGGGCCTGGAAAGCTGGCTGACGTCGCCGGTGTGGAGGATGAAGGCGGGCTTCACGTCCATGGCCCGGATTTTGGCCACCGCCTCGCGAAAGGTGGCGCGCGCGTCGGGATTCGGATCCTTGGTGAAGCCGATATGGCTGTCGCTGACCTGGACGAAGGTGAAGGGCCGGACCGGCGGCGCGGCCCTCCCCTTCGCCTCGGCCGCCTCGATCGGCAAGGATGCGGCGACGCCGCCGCTCATCGTCCAGACGAGGCCGGTTCCGGCCCAGGCCATGCATTGGAGAAAGTGCCGGCGGTTGGTATCGTCCATCTTGCCCATCCTGATTGCGTTGCTGGATGAGGGACGGAGCGGCGGCGCACTTTATTCCCGAGCTTGCGAAAATGGCGCTCCAGGACCGGCGCGAGATTGACTTTGCCGCCGCCTTTGCCTAACCGGCGCGCCAGGAGCGGCCGCCCGCAAAGGCGGCCTTTTTCAATTCAGATCATTGAGGAATGAGCGATGAAGCGCACCTTCCAGCCGAGCAAGCTCGTGCGCAAGCGGCGCCACGGCTTCCGCGCCCGCCTGGCGACCGTCGGCGGCCGCAAGGTGCTGGCCGCGCGCCGCGCCCGCGGCCGCAAGCGCCTGTCCGCCTGAACGCCGGCAGGCGCCTGGCCCACAAACCCTACGAGACGCTCCGCCGCCGCGCGGATTTCCTCGCCGCCAATCGCGGGCGCCGCGCGCCGATGCCGGGCTTCGTCCTGCTGCTGCGCGAGCGCGGCGACGGCGATCCGGCCCTGCGCCTCGGCCTCACCGTCAGCCGCAAGATCGGCGGCGCCGTCGTCCGCAACCGGATGAAGCGCCGTTTCCGCGCCCTCGCCCGCGAATTGCTGCCCGAAAGCGGGATCGGCGGCGCCGATCTGGTCCTGATCGGCCGGCCCGGCGGGATCGAGCGGGATTATGGCCTGCTCCGCGACGAGCTTCGCAAGGCCTTGCGAAAGGCCGCCAGGACCCCAGATCGTCATTCCGAGGCAGGCGGGCATCCGGACGGAAGTGCGCGCGGTTCGGAGGCCGGGCTGGATTCCCGCTTTCGCGGGAATGACGGTGGGGGCGGGAATGACGGTGGGGGCGGGAATGACGGCGGGAGCGGGAATGACGGCGCGGACGGGAATGGCGGCGGGGGCGGGATGGTGGAATGATCGCGAAGGCTCTCATCCTGGTCGCCCGGGCCTGGCAGATCGGGCCGTCGCGCGTGCTTGCGCCGAGCTGCCGGTTCAAGCCGAGCTGCTCGGCCTATGCAATCACCGCGCTGCGGCGCTATGGGGCGGTCCGGGGGAGCTGGCTCGCCGCCCGGCGCCTCGCCCGGTGCCATCCCTGGGGCGGCTCCGGTTACGATCCCGTGCCTTGAGAGGATTTGAGTGACCGACAATCGCAACCTGCTGCTGGCGATCGCCCTGTCCGCGCTCGTCCTCCTCGGCTGGGGCTATGTCAGCCAGCGCTGGATGCCGGCCAACCCGCCCGTCACCAGGACGGTGAACGGCAAGCAGGTGCCGGTCGCGCGGCCGCAGGCGAGCCCCGCCGCCCAGAGCCAGGTCGCGACGCGGGACCTGAAGACGGTGCTTCCGGAAACGCCGCGCGTCGCCATCGCGACGCCGCGTCTCGCCGGCTCGATCAACCTCAAGGGGGCGCGAATCGACGACCTCGTCCTCACCACCCATAGAGAGACGATCGCGCCCAATTCGCCGCCGCTCCGCTTGCTCTCCCCTTCCGGCACGCCCAACGCCTATTTCGCGAGCTTCGGCTGGTCCGGCGAAGGCGTGAAGCTGCCCGACGCCAACACGGTCTGGACGGCGAGCGGCAACCGGCTGACGCCGCAGACGCCGGTGATTCTGAGCTGGGACAACGGCCAGGGCCAGGTGTTTCGCATCCGCTTCGCGGTCGACGACGCCTATCTGTTCACCGCCGACCAATCGGTCGAGAATCATGGGCCCGGCGCGGTGGCGGCGCGTTCCTACGGCCTCGTCAGCCGGGCGACGGCGTCGGCCGACCGCGGCACCTGGAGCATCCATGTCGGCCCGGTCGGCGTGTTCAACGGCGCCGCCAATTACAGCTGGAGCTTCGACGACATCAAGAAGAAGGGCGACCAGCATTTCTCCTCGACCGGCGGCTGGATCGGTTTCACCGACAAATATTGGCTGACCGCGCTCGTCCCGGACCAGCGCAGCGCGGTCGATTCCTCGTTCCGCAACAGTGGCGCGGGGGGCTTCCAGGCCGATTTCGCGGGCGATCCGGCGATGGTCGCCCCCGGCCATATCGCCACCACCAGCTCCCACTTCTTCGCCGGCGCGAAGGAAGTGCAATTGCTCGACCTTTATACGTCGCAGCTCGGAACGCCGCTCGAACGGGCGATCGACTGGGGCTGGTTCCGCTGGTTCATGAAGCCGATCTTCGCCCTCCTGATGTGGCTCTACGGCCATATCGGCAATTTCGGCGTGGCGATCATCTGCCTCACCCTCATCATCCGCACCCTGCTCTTCCCGGTCGCCCAGAAGCAGTTCAAGTCGATGGCCGGGATGCGCGTCGTCCAGCCCAAGATGAAGGCGCTGCAGGAACGCCACAAGGACGACAAGCCGCGGATGCAGCAGGAGATTTTGAAGCTCTACCAGGAGGAGAAGGTCAATCCGATGGCCGGGTGCCTCCCCATCTTCATCCAGATCCCGATCTTCTACGCGCTCTACAAGGTGCTGATGATCTCGGTGGAGATGCGGCACAAGCCGTTCGTCCTCTGGATCAAGGACCTCTCCGCGCCCGATCCGCTGACGCCGGTCAATTTGTTCGGCTTCCTCCACTTCACGCCGCCGGCCTTCCTCGCGCTCGGCATCCTGCCGATCCTGCTCGGCATCACCATGTGGCTGCAATTCCGGTTGAACCCGCCGGCGACCGACCCGATGCAGCAGCAGATGATGTCGCTGATGCCGTGGTTCATGATGTTCATCTTCGCACCCTTCGCGGCCGGCCTGCAGCTCTATTATGTCTGCAACAACCTTTACGGCCTGATCCAGCAGCGCTGGCTCTACGCCCGCTACGCGCCGAAGGATGCAACCAAGGATCTGATCGTTGGCAAGCCCCCAAGACGTGAGCGAGGATGATGGCGAGGCGCTGGAGGAGCAGGCCCGCAAGCTCTTCTCCGGCCCCATCGCCTTCCTGAAATCCGCGCCCGGCCTCAAATTCCTGCCCGATCCGGCGGTGCCCGAAGTGGCATTCGCCGGCCGCTCCAATGTCGGCAAATCGTCCTTGCTCAACCGGCTGACCAACCGGAACGCTCTCGCCCGCACCTCGAACACGCCCGGGCGGACGCAGGAGCTCAACTTCTTCGACGTCGGCGCGCCGCTCCGCTTCCGGCTCGTCGACATGCCCGGCTACGGCTTCGCCAAAGCGCCCAAGGACATGGTCCGCAAATGGCGGCATCTGGTGAACGATTATCTGCGCGGCCGCGCGGTGCTGAAGCGGGCCCTGGTGCTGGTCGACGCGCGTCACGGCCTCAAGGAGATCGACCGCGAGGTGATGAAGATGCTCGACGACGCGGCGGTCGGCTACCGGCTGGTGCTCACGAAGGCGGACAAGGTGAAGGCGAGCAAATTGGAGGCGGTGGAACGGGCGACGACCGAGGAGGCGCGGAGGCACCCGGCGGCGCATCCGGAGGTTCTTGCGACGTCGAGCGAGACGGGGCTTGGGATTGAGGACCTACGGCGGGCGGTGGTGGAGGCCCTTTAAGGTCCTCCCCCGGATTTCCGGGGGAGGGGGACCATGCGAAGCATGGTGGAGCGACTATCTGATTGGTCAAGCTTCACGGAGTTGAGCTCTGGCGTCTCGCGCCTTTGCGTTGAGCCTGACGAGGAGTTTTCGCGCGAGAGCGACGCGGACTTCCATTTTGG
>DASXCT010000026.1:0-73607 GCA_036491055.1 Allosphingosinicella sp. | reverse complement strand
AACCCCACGAGCCTCGACACGAGGATCACCAATCCCAAGTCGCTCCATCGCCAATCCTCCAATCCAATCAGGATCAGTGAATCAGCTCAAAACGCTCCTGCATACCCACTTCCGTGCATCCAGTAGCCGCCGGGGAGAGGGATTCCTGGAGGCGGAAGCTCAACGATAATGCTCGATCCACGCCGTGCGCTCGATGGCGCGGACGGCGAGGCAGGTGTCGAGGGCGAGGCCGTCGCCGGTGCCGCCTTCCATCGCGCGATAGATAAGGTCGCATTCGGCGTGCCGCGCCTTGATCCAGGTGCGGTCGGACGCGCGCAGCGCCGCCTGCCGTGCCGGCGGCAGACGCGACATGATCAGGCGATAGGCCTCGTTCAGCCGTCCCTCCTGCCGGTCCAGCTCCGGCTCGATGCACTGTTCCGCCACCGACATGCCGTCATTCGGACCGGCGCAGCGATGATATTCGGCGGAGAGCGTGCGATCGCTGGACGGGTCCGCCGGCGCCGCTGTGGCGGGCGCCGCGACGCAGAGGCTCAGCGCAAGCATGGCTTTCGTCCGCATCCGCGTCCCTCCCGGATCGGGAAAGTCGCAGGTCCAGAGCGGCGGCGCAAGCGGCGTCCCGGGGGCTTGAACCTTCCCGCGCGAGCGCCGATGTTGGCCGGGCAAGACCTCTCGAACAGGATTTCCCTCGCCATGGATCATCAGGACATCGTCAGCTCGCTCGTTCCCATCGTCATCGAGCAGTCGAACCGCGGCGAGCGCAGCTTCGACATCTATTCGCGCCTGCTGAGGGAGCGGATCGTCTTCGTGACCGGCCAGGTCGAGGACCATATGGCGACGCTCATCACTGCCCAATTGCTCTATCTCGAGTCGGAAAATCCGAAGAAGGACATCTTCATGTACATCAACTCGCCGGGCGGGGTCGTCACGGCGGGCATGGCGATCCACGACACGATGCAGTACATAAGGCCGCGCGTCGGCACCGTCTGCGTCGGCCAGGCGGCCTCGATGGGCGCCTTCCTGCTCTGCGCCGGCGAGCGGGGCATGCGCGTCGCGCTCACCAACGCCCGGATCATGATCCACCAGCCCTCGGGCGGCGCCCAGGGCATGGCCGCCGATATCGAGATCCAGGCCCGCGAGATCCTGCGCATGCGCCACGACATGAACAGCCTGATGGCCAAATATACCGGCCAGCCGCTGGAGGCGATCGAGCGCGCCGTCGACCGCGACAAATTCTTCAGCGCGTCCGAGGCGAAGGAATTCGGCCTGGTCGACGAGGTGTTCGACAAGCGCCCGATCCCGGGGGACGAAGAGGGCAACCACCAGGCCGCGGCCGCCTGAACCCCCGGATTTTCCGGGAACATCCGGGCGGTCCAGACACTCCGATTGGGGCCTTTTCTCCCTCCCCGGGACAGGGGTTCATGACGTTAATCAATAAGCCATTGTGGTCGTGCGATAGTGCGGGCTAACATGGCGGCATGGCAAAGGGCGCGCGTTTGCGCCTGTTAGGAAGACTATGACGAAGCTTAGCGGCAGCGATTCGAAGAGCACCCTCTACTGCTCATTCTGCGGAAAGTCGCAGCATGAGGTGCGCAAGCTCATCGCCGGGCCGACCGTGTTCATCTGCGACGAATGCGTCGAGCTCTGCAACGACATCATCCGCGAGGAGACCAAGTCGTCGCTGGTGAAGACCCGCGACGGCGTCCCGACGCCGCTCGAAATCTGCAACCATCTCGACGATTACGTGATCGGCCAGAGCCACGCCAAGCGTGTCCTCTCGGTCGCGGTCCACAACCATTACAAGCGCCTCGCCCACGGCGCCAAATCGGGCGATGTCGAGCTTTCCAAGTCGAACATCCTGCTCGTCGGCCCGACCGGCTGCGGCAAGACCCTGCTCGCCCAGACGCTGGCGCGGCTCCTCGATGTGCCGTTCACCATGGCCGACGCGACGACGCTCACCGAGGCAGGCTATGTCGGCGAGGACGTCGAGAACATCATCCTGAAATTGCTCCAGGCCTCGGACTATAATGTCGAGCGGGCGCAGCGCGGCATCGTCTATATCGACGAGATCGACAAGATCAGCCGCAAGTCGGACAATCCCTCGATCACCCGCGACGTGTCGGGCGAGGGCGTCCAGCAGGCTTTGCTGAAGCTGATGGAAGGCACCACCGCCTCGGTTCCGCCCCAGGGCGGCCGCAAGCACCCGCAGCAGGAATTCCTGCAGGTCGACACGACCAACATCCTCTTCATCTGCGGCGGCGCCTTCGCGGGCCTCGAAAAGATCATCGCCGACCGCCTGCAGGGCAAGTCGATCGGCTTCGGCGCCTATGTCGCCGCGCCCGAGGAGCGCCGCACCGGCGAGATCCTTCGCCAGGGCGAGCCGGACGATCTCCTGAAATTCGGCCTCATCCCCGAATTCGTCGGCCGCCTGCCGGTGATCGCGACTCTCGAGGATCTCGACGAGACCGCTTTGGTCCGCATCCTCAAGGAGCCGAAGAACGCCCTCGTCAAACAATATCAGAAATTGTTCGACATGGAGGACGTGAAGCTGAGCTTCACCGAGGAGGCTTTGATCGCGGTCGCCAAGAAGGCGATCGAGCGCAAGACCGGCGCCCGCGGCCTCCGTTCGATCCTCGAGAACATCCTGCTCGACACGATGTTCGACCTGCCCTCGATGAATGGCGTCGACGAGGTGATGATCGACAAGGACGTGGTCGAAGGCCGCAAGGACCCGATCCGCGTATATGCCGAAAAGGAAAAGGCCGGCGACGCCGCCTGATCCGCGGCGGGACGCTTTTCGCTTTACCTTCTTTCCCAATTCCCGCTGCCCGCTTGCTGTGGCAGTGAAGGGCCATGGATGACGAGGCCGGCACGCCGCTGACGCCGAAGCTGATCGCTTCCCTCTATACGGAGGCGATGCTGCTCGCCGACGAGGCGCGCTCCTATTTCGACAGCGCCGGCCGCGAGGAGAGGGACGCGCTCGATCCCTTCGCGCGCGTCGGTTTCTCCTGCGAGTCGCTGAAGGTGACGACTCGGCTGATGCACGTCATCGCCTGGCTGCTCACCCAGCGCGCGGTCGAAGCGGGCGAATTGAGCCGCGCCCAGGCCGCCTCGCCGTCGCGCCGGCTGGGCGATGGGTCCGAGAGCGACGAAGCCCTGCTGCCGCGTCTCCCCGAGCAGGCCCGCGCCCTGATCGACGCGAGCCGCGACCTCTTCGCCCGCATCCAGCGCCTCGACGAGCGCCCCGCCTCGCCAACGCCGGTGCCAAGCCCCGCGCGGAGCTTGTTGAGCAGGCTCGAAAGGTCGCTGTAACGACTCCCCTCCCTGAAAGGGAGGATGAGGCGCCTGGCTCATCCCCCGGATGAGCCTTAGCGGCGCCTCATGGGGGTGGGTCCGCGAAGCGGGTGGACACCGCCGTCAGGATGGGCACCATGGCTTGCGATTATGCTACGCGCTACCCACCCCTAACCCCTCCCTTCCAGGGAGGGGAATTAAAGGGTCGCTTTGCTCCTTAGCTCCGCCTTCGCTTCTTCATATTGGGTGTGAAGAAGCGCGATATAATCGCCAGCCAGCCTGATTTTATCGATCGCGCCGATGCCTTGGCCGGAGCCCCAGATGTCGCGCCACGCTTTCTTCGCGCTTTCGCCGCCGGCGAAATCCATTTTCGAGAGATCGCCTTCGGGCAATTTGTCCGGATCGAGGCCGGAGGCGAGGATCGAGGCGCGCAGATAATTGCCGTGGACGCCGGTGAAGAAGCTCGAATAGATGATTTCAGCCGCACGTCCATCAACAATTCCTGTTTTATATCCTGTGCTTGCATTCGCTTCTTCGGTCGCGATGAAAGGCGAGCCGATATAGGCCAGGTCGGCGCCCATCGCCTGTGCGGCGAGGATGGCGCGGCCGGTTGCGATGGCGCCGGAGAGGATCAGCGGCCCGTCGAACCATTGCCTGATCTCCTGGACCAGAGCGAAAGGCGAAAGGGTGCCGGCATGGCCGCCCGCCCCGGCGGCAACCGCGATGATGCCGTCGGCGCCCTTCTCCGCCGCCTTGCGGGCGAAGCGGTCGTTGATGACGTCATGAAGCGCGATCCCGCCCCAGGCGTGGACGGCCTGGTTGACGTCGGGGATCGCGCCGAGCGAGGTGATGACGATCGGCACCCGCCATTTCGCGCAGGTCGCCATGTCCTGCTCGAGCCGGTCGTTGGAGCGGTGGACGATCTGGTTGACCGCGAAGGGCGCCGATAGGCATTCGGGATTGGCCTTGTCCCAGGCGGCGAGCGCTTCGGTGATCCGGTGCAGCCATTCGTCGAGCCGGCTCTGCGGCCGGGCGTTGAGCGCCGGGAAGGCGCCGACGATTCCCGCCTTGCACTGGGCGATCACCAGCTCCGGGTTGGAGACGATGAACAAAGGCGCGCCGATGACGGGCAGGCGCAGCCGGTCGAGCGGGGCGGGGAGGGCCATGGCCCTCCTTCGCGGGATCAGAACGGAAAGTCGAGCGTGAGCGAGAGGCGGGGCCTGGGGTTGCGCGTGAACGGGCTGTCCTTGAGCGGCACGCCGACCTCGGCGCTCGCATTGATGCCGTGCTTCAATGTCACGCGGATACCGCCGCCGGCCGAGGCCAGGGTGCCGCCGCCGGGATCGTTCCGCAAATTGCCGACCGCGCCGGCATCGCCATAGGCATAGATCTGCACGCGCTGCACCTGCGGCGCGATCCTGCCGAGATCGTAGCGAAGCTCCGCCGAGCCGGCGACGCCCTTGTCCCCGGCCACCTCCCAATAATCGTAGCCGCGCAGGAAGGAGCGGCCGCCGAGCCCATATTGCTCGGCCGAGAGCAACGGCCGGGTGGCGAGCTGCCCCTCCGTGCCGAGCGCGAGGCTGAAGCGCCCGCCGAGCGCCGCCGCATATTGGGCGGAAAAAGCGAATTTGGTGTAGGCCCCGCCGCCGTCGGCGCGCGAGGACAAAGGATCGCCCCGCAATGTCGCGCCAAGGCCGGTCAGGCCCTGGGTGACGGAAATGTCGGCGCGCAGCCAGCCTTTGCCGAGCCGGCCGAGACCGGTCAGGCCCGCCGTCGCGCTCCGGAAGCGGTCGCGGCGGGTGAGGGCGCCCTGCTCGTCCAGGTCGGAATCGAGCGCCCACAGATCGCCATGCGCCCAGAGGCTGGCCGCGCGGCTGCGCAGCAGCGGATGGGACAGCGAGAGCGTCGCGCCGATCGTATTGCCGTCGAGATCGCGGCTCTTCAGCGACGCGCCCGGGCGCGAATGGCCGTAATAGCCCGAGACCGAGATCTGGGTGCCGCCATGGCCGAGCGGGACCGACCAGGCGCCGCGGACGAACTGGAACTCGCGCGGCTGGGCGGGGGTGATCAGGCCGCCGACCGAAAGCTGGTCGTTGGCGAAGAGGGCGCCGTTGACGTCAAGGTCGAGATGGGCGCGCAGGGGGCCGATCGGGCTCGATCCCCAATTGTCGAGCCCGGCGCGCATCGCGACCCGCCTGCGCCGGGCGTCGAGGCGCAGGACGTTGCGGCCGCCGACCCGGTCGATGCGGGCGTCGTCGGTGCTCACCCCGGCAAGATCGCCGGCGAGCAGCAATTGGCGTTCGAGCTCGGCGGTTCGTACCGGACGCCCATTCGCCAATTTCCGCAGGAAGGGGCGGACGGCGTCGGCGCCGTCGCCGCTCGGCTCGACGGCGTCGATCCTTCCTTCGTCGACGGTCACCCGCAGGATGCCGCTGCGGATCACCTGCTGCGGCACCTGGGCGGTGGCGAGGCCGTAGCCCGCCTCGCGGGCAGCCGCCGCGACGGCGTTGGCGAGCTCGGCGAGCTCGGCGGGGCCGAGCTGGCGGCCGAGAAAGGGCTCGATCGCGGGGCTGAAGGCACTGGCGGGCAAAGCGACATTGCCTTCGACCTGGACGGCGCCGACGAGCACGGTGCCGATCGCGGCCGGCGGCGCGGCCCGCGTCGGTTCCTGAAGACGGATCGCCGCCTGCCCGGGCGCGGGCGTGGGCCGCGCCTCTTCCATCTGCTGGCGCATGAGCGCCGGATCGGCGCGATCGGCGGCCGATTGGGCCATGGCACCAGCCGGGATCAGGCCGAGCAGCAAGAGCGCCAGCATCGCGGCCCGTCTGACGCCATGAAACATGAAAAACCCGCTCGTCGTTGCGGCCGCCGGCCTAGCCTCAATCGGTTAAGAAGCCCTTGAGCCTCCAACGGATTTAGCCGCCATTAACCCTGCCTCTTCATCGCCTTGCAAACACGTTGCCCTAGGAGGGCGCTCTCGGAAGACGTGGGGAGAATGACATGCAGAAGGCGGTCCTGGCGCTGATCCCGGCGCTCCTCGCGATCAGCGCGACGGCACGCGCGGCGGATGTCCCCGCCTGGAAGGTCAGCGAGGTCAGCGGCGACGTCAGGGTCTTCGACGCCGGCCGCAGCCGCGCCGCGGTCAAGGGCGCCCTGCTGGCGTCGGGCTCGGTGGTCGCCGCGGGCGCCAATGCCCGGGCCGTCCTCGTCCACGACAAGGATTTCGTCATCGTCTCCCCCAACAGCCGCGTCCGGATTGCACCGCAGGCACAGCAGCAGGGAATTTTCCAAATCATTACAGAGTGGGGGACATCACTCTTCAGAATTGAACATAGGCCAACGCCGCATTTCGGCGTGCAGACGCCCTATCTCGCCGCGGTGGTGAAGGGGACGGTGTTCAGCGTCAGCGTCACGAATACCGGCGCCAGCGTCCAGGTGACGCAGGGCGCGGTCGATGTCGGCACGCTCGACGGCGGCGCGCACGAGCTGGTTCGTCCGGGCATGATCGCCTCGGTGACCGCGGCCGATCGCTTCCAGCTTCGCATCGACGGCAATGGCAGCCGAGTCATCCGCTCGCCCGCCGCGCCCGCGACCAGCCTGGTGACGACCGGCACGCAGACGGCTTCGGCCGCGCCCGCGAGCGGGCCGGATGCATCCGCCCAGCCTTCGGATTCCGCCGGCGACGACGGTCAGCCGGGCAATGTGGTCGCGGCGCCGGTGTCGGCGCCCCCGGTTTCGCTCGCCGACGTCACCAAAGGGCTCGTCCAGGGCAACAATCCGGTCGTGCTGGCGGCGGTCAGCGTCAGCAGGGCCGAAACCCATGGCGGCGGCTCGGGCAATGCGAGCGGCTCCGGGAGCTCGAGCGGCGGCTCGGGCGACCATGGCTCCGGCGGCGGCAATCCCGGCGCGGGCGGCGGCAACGGTAATGAAGGCGGCGCAACGCCCCCGCCACCACCACCACCACCACCACCACCTCCGCCGCCCTCGAATGGCAGCGGAGACGGCAATGCCGGCGGCGGCAACGTGACGCCTCCACCGCCTCCGCCTCCGCCGCCACCTCCACCGCCCTCGAATGGCAGCGGAAACGGCAATGCCGGCGGTAGCGTGACGCCTCCACCGCCTCCGCCTCCACCGCCGCCACCTCCACCGCCCTCGAATGGCAGCGGAGACGGCAATGCGGGCGGTGGCAGCGTGACACCGCCACCGCCACCGCCTCCACCGCCGCCACCTCCTCCACCTCCGCCGTCCAACGGGAACGGCAATGGAGAGGGCGGCGTGACGCCGCCGCCACCTCCGCCACCGCCGTCCAACGGCAACGGATCCGGCGGTAACGGCAACGGAAATAACGGCGATGGCCACGGCAACGGAAGCAATGGCGGCGGGAACGGCAACGGCAATGGCGATGTGACGCCTCCGCCACCGCCGCCGTCGAACGACAACGGCAATGCCGGCGGCAATGGCAATGGCAACGGCAACGGCAACGGCAACGGCCATGGCCATGGCAAGACGCCTCCGGGTCCGCCGACGCCTCCGGGTCCGCCGACGCCTCCGGCTCCGCCGACGCCTCCGACCCCACCGCCGCATCCGACGCCGCCGACGCCTCCGGGTCCACCGACGCCTCCGACCCCACCGCCGCATCCGACGCCGCCGACGCCTCCGGGTCCGCCGACGCCTCCGGCTCCTCCGGCCCCTCCGGCTCCTCCGGCGCACCCGACGCCGCCCACGCCGCCAGCGCCTCCGACACCTCCAGCCCCACCCGCGCATCCGACGCCTCCCACCCCGCCGGCTCCGCCACCGCCGCCGCCCGGCGGCAAGGGCAAGTGAGCGACGATCCGCCCGCGCACCGCAAGGGAGCGCGGGCGGAGGCACGACGATGAAGATCGGGCTCGAACGGATCGCCCCGCCTTTCCTGCGCTGGCGCCGCCTCGCCATCTTCGCGGGCGCGGTCCTGGCCGGGCTCGCCCTGCTCGCCGGCGGGGAGGGCAGGGGGATCGACCAGCAGCTCCGCAGCCTTCGCGACGGGCTTCGCGCGCACCCGGCGAGCGGCCAGATCGAGATCGTCGAGATCGATGAGAAGAGCATCGCCGCGCTGGCGAAATGGCCGTGGCCGCGCGGCATCCACGCCGCGATCGTCGACCGGCTGCACGCCGCCGGCGCCCGCTCGATCGCCTTCGACGTCGATTTCTCCTCGGCATCGACGCCAAGTGAGGATGCGACGCTGAGGGCGGCGCTCCAGCGCGCCGGCGGATCGGTGTCGCTGCCGACCCTTCGCCAATATCAAAGCGCCGGCGACACTTCGCACTTCATCGACACGCGACCGATCAAGATGTTGCGTGACAATGCTTTTCTATCGGCGGTGACGGTCGTTCCGGACAGTGACGGCACGATCCGCCAGATGCCGCTCGGCATGGTCACCTTCGACACGCCGCGGCCGAGCCTGTCGAGCCTGGTCGCGGAGAGGAATGCCGAGGTCGGCCGTTCGTTCGACATCGACTATGCGATCGACCCGGCGACCATCCCGCGCCACAGCGTCATCGATCTGATCACCGGCAAGGTGCCGGCGCGCGAGATCGCCGGAAAGCGGTTCATCGTCGGCGCCACCGCCGTCGAGATCGGCGACCGCTATGCGGTGCCGCGGCACGGCGTCGTCCCGGGCGTGATCGTCCAGGCGCTTGCGGCCGAGACCTTGCTGCGGGGGCCGGTGCCTTCGGCGGCCGGCGCCGGCTGGTCGTTCGCCCTGGCCCTGATTGTCCTGTTCGTCGCCGGCCAGCCGCGCCGCCGCGCCGCCCGGGCGGCGATCTACGGCCTGAGCCTTGCCGCGATGCTCGCAATCCCCCTTGCCGCCGAATCCTGGCTCGCTCTCACGATCAAGGTGGCGCCGGCCCTCGTCGCGCTGGCGACGGCGGTGTTGCTCTCCGGCGGCGCGCTCGCCTTCGAGCGCTATCTCGACAAGGCGCTGACCGACGATGCGACCGGCCTGCCCAATCTCGGCGCGCTCGAGGCGGCGGAGACGCAGCGGCCGGTGGCGAGCGTCGTCGTCGCCCGCATCGACCGGTTCGCGACGATCGCCGCGGGTCTCGGCTCGTCGGCGACCGCGATCCTGGTCCAGCGGGTGGCGGAGCGGCTGCGCTTCGCCAGCCCCGGTACCGAAATCTACCATGTCGAACCGGCCTGCCTCGCCTGGATCGAGGATCCCGCCGAGGAAGCATCGATCGAGGAACGGTTCGACGCCATCGCCGCGATGATGCGGCCGCCGGTCGAATGCGGGCGGCCGATCGACGTCGTCCTCGCCTTCGGGCTGGCCTGCGGCGCCGAGCGCGGCGCCCGGCAGCTCATCGCCAATGCCGAGCTTGCCGCGATCCAGGCGGCCGAGCATGGCGCCCGCTGGCGCCGCTTCATCGATGCGGACGGGGAGGCGATCGACTGGCAGCTCTCCTTGCTCGGCGAGCTCGACGCCGCGATGGCCGACGGCCAGATCTGGAACGCCTACCAGCCCAAGCTCGACATGAAGACCGGCAGGGTCGCCGCGGTCGAGACCCTGGTACGCTGGACCCACCCCGTGCGCGGGCCGATCGGGCCGGACGGCTTCATCCCGGCGATCGAGCAGGCCGGCCGGATGCGCGACCTCACCTTCCACGTCCTCCACCAGGCGCTCGACGACGCCTTGGCCTGGGACCGAGCGGGCCATGAGATCGGCGTCGCCGTCAACGTCTCGGCGACCCTGCTCGCCGACCATGAGTTCATCGAGGCGGTCGGCCGAATCCTCGAAAGCCACGCTTTGCCGACCGCGCGGGTGACGATCGAGGTCACCGAATCGGCGGCGATGGACCGCCCCGACCAGGCGATCGCCGCGCTCGAAAGCTGGCGTGCGCTCGGCGTCGGCATCTCGATCGACGATTACGGCACCGGCCAGTCGTCGCTCGGCTATCTCCAGAAGCTGCCGGCGACCGAGCTCAAGATCGACAAGAGCTTCGTCCAGACGATCGTCACCGACAGCCGCAACGCGATCATGGTCCGCTCGACGGTCGAGCTCGCCCACCAGCTCGGCACCAAGGTCGTCGCCGAGGGGATCGAGGACGAAGCCTGCCTCCAGCTCCTCGCCGAAATGGGCTGCGACACCGCCCAGGGCTATCATATCGGCCGGCCGATGGCGGCCGCTTCGCTCGCCGAATTCCTCGCCGAGGACGTCGCTACCGCGGCAGCGGCGGCCTAGACTCGTACCCGATCAAGTCTGATCGGATACGATTCCAGGCTTTTGTTTTACCGTTCTTTTCGGCCGTCAGGATGAGCAGGTGTCGATTGGGCGGTCGCCGCATCCCCCGGATGCGGCTGCGGGCTGCGGGGCAGCCCGCCCCTCCCAATCCCCGCAATCGCCAGCCATGCCGGGGGCATGGCGGCCTGCTCATTCCACCTGACTGAAAACCACTCTGGAACCCGTCCATCCTGTCCAAATCGTAACCGCCCGGGTCTTGAATTTGTCGCAATCTGCGGCTTTGGAGGGCGCGGCAGGGGGAAGATTCAGCGAAAGAGACGAAATGCGCCTCGCGCGGACCCTTCTGCCCGCCGTCATTGCGGCCCTGTCCCTCTCATTCTGCCCCGGTCCCGCGCGGGCCGGCGGCGAGGCCGACGGCGGCGCGACCTGCACCGGCCATCCCGGGACCGTCCGTTTGCTCGTCGACGTGCAGGGCGTCCGCTCGAGCCAGGGGCTGATCGCCGTCACCCTCTATGGCGACGATTCCTCGAAAT
Organism: Allosphingosinicella sp.; assembly: GCA_036491055.1. Taxonomy (GTDB): domain Bacteria; phylum Pseudomonadota; class Alphaproteobacteria; order Sphingomonadales; family Sphingomonadaceae; genus Allosphingosinicella. The sequence continues at coordinate 62,570 of DASXCT010000026.1, read as the reverse complement.
TCCTCGCCCATCACGGCTCGCTCTATGTCGGCCGCGTGCCGGCGCGGCAGGGCACGACCCGGCTCTGCATCTGGGTGCCCAAATCCGGAATCTGGGCGCTCGCCGTCTATCATGACGAGAACGGCAACCGGAAGTTCGACCGCAACATGTTCGGAATGCCCAAGGAGGGGGCGGGCTTTTCGAACAACCCCTCGACCTTTTTCGGCCTTCCGGCCTTCCACAAGGTCCGCTTCGCGGTGCGCGCGCCGCAAACGGAGATCGGCGTCCGGCTCAAATATCCCTGAGATCCCGCTTCAGCCGCGCCAGTCGACGGCATGACGCTTCATCCCGCCCATCGCGCGGCAGGTCAGGCCGCCCAGGGCCAGGATGATCCGGCTGCGCAGGACGTGCCACGGCGGCGAGCGCAGCCGGGCGCCTTCCAGGACGACCGCGCGAAGCGGCTCCAGCACCTCGGCGCGGAAGGCGGCGATCAGCTCCGGATCGTCGATCAGCGCGACATATTCCTCGAGCGAATAATAAGAGGGAAAGTCGAAATTGGTCGATCCGAGGACGAGCCGCCGCCCGTCGATCAGCATCCCCTTGAGGTGGATCATCTCCGGCAGGAGCAGAATTTCGAGCCCGGCCCGCGGCGCCGCGAGCGAAAGATAGTGGCGGACCATCGGCTTGTTGTTGGGGAGCGGCGTCAGCAGCGCGACCCGTATGCCGCGCCGTGCCGCCGCGCCGAGCGCCTCGATGAACGGGAAGGAGAGATAGGGGCTGACGATCTCGATCCGCTCTTTCGCCTCCGCGATCGCATTCATCAGCGGAGCGAAGCCCGCGCGGTTGGTGCGGCCGTCGAGCGCGAGCAGGGTGATGCCGTCGAGATCCGCCCGGTGGAAGGCGGAGCGGCTCTCCCAGGTCGCGTCGAAATCCCCGGCGAGGAAATCGGCCGCGTCCCGTCCCTCGATCCGAAGCATGAGGTCGTGCCAGCGGAAATTATGGTCGCTGAAGTTGAAGCCGCCAATATAGGCGACGTCGTCGGCGACGATCAATTTCTTGTGGTTGCGCACGCCATAACGGGCGAGGCGGCCGGCGATCGGATTGGTCGTCCGGACGCGCACGCCGTCGCGGATGAGCCCGCGGAACATCGCCCGCGTCGCCCGCACCTCGTCCCGGAAGGCGCGGTTCAGCAGATAATGCGGCGAAAGGACGAAATGGTCGCTGACGACGACGCGGGTATAATCGTCGACCAGCACCCGCCGGTCCGCCGCCTTGCTGCTCGCGATCGCCCCCGCCATCCACAAGCCGGCGGCGTCGCCCTCGAAGGTCATCGCCTGGACGAGCAGGCGTGCGCCCGCCCGGGCCATGTCCGCGGCGGCCCGTTGCCGAAACGCGTCGGAACCGATGAGCAAGGCGTTGGGAGACAGACGAAGCGACCTCCGGCCTGCGTTGCCATAGGCTGGGGAAGGGGGCAAGGAGCCGCGCATGGAGGCGAAACGCCCGCCGCGAACCGATGGACGGCCGCGCCTCCGGGTGCTGCTTTTGCTCTCGTGGCTGAACGGCGGCGGCGCCGAGCGGGTTGCCGTCCATCTGATGAACCGGAGCGACGGCGCGCGCTTCGACATGCGCATGGGCCTGCTCCGCCGGTCCGGCCCCTATCTGCCGATGGTCGACCCCGCCCGGCTCCATTATCGAGAATGGGGCGAGCGCGCTTTTCCCTCGGAGGGCACCGACCGTTCTTATTATGCGCCGCACCGCCTGGCGATGAGCGCGGCCGTGGCGCCGCTCGTCTATCGAAGCATCATGAAAGAGGTCCGGCCGGACGTGGTGATGAGCTTCGCCAAGGGAACCAACCTCCTCGCCGGCCTCTCCATGGCGAACATGGGTTCAAGACGTCCGGCCTGGATCGCGCGCGAGGGCAATAACGTCCTGCGGGCGATCGCGGACGAGGCATCGGGCCCGGTCGGCCGGCGCGTCGCCATTTGGCTCACCCGCGCCTGCTACCGCTCCGCCGATTGCGTGCTCGTCAATGCCGACGCGATGGCCGGCGCGCTTCGCGATGGGCTCGGCGTGCCGGAGAAGAGGCTGCGGGTGATCCACAATCCGGTCGACATCGAGGCGGTGCGCGCCGAGGCGGCGGAGCTGCTTCCCGACCAGCCGCGCGGGCCGTTCGTCGTCGCGGTCGGGCGGCTCGAGCGGCAGAAGGGGCACGATCTGCTGCTCCGCGCCTTCGCGGCAAGCGAAGGGGCGAAAGGCCGCGATCTGGTCATCGTCGGAACCGGGCATCGCGAAGCGGAGCTGAAGGCGCTGGCGGCCGCGCTCGGCCTGGCGGAGCGCGTCCGCTTCCTTCCCTTCACCGCCAATCCCTGGGCCTGGGTGAAAAGGGCGAGCCTGTTCGTCTTCCCCTCGCGCTGGGAAGGGTTTCCCAACGCGCTCGGCGAGGCCCTGGCCTGCGGCGCCGCCGTCCTCGCCGCCGATTGCCGTTTCGGTCCGCGCGAATTGATCCGTCATGACGTCAATGGCTGGCTGGTGCCGCCGGAGGATGCCGGCGCGCTCGCCGCCGGGCTCGACCGGCTGCTCGGCGACCCGGCGCTGCGCGCCAGGCTCGGCGCGGCCGGCCGGGGGAGCGTGGAGGCGCTGCGGCCGGACACGATCGTGCCGCTCTATGCGCGGCTGTTCGAGGAGCAGGCGGCGCTGCGCCGGGCGTCCGGAATGGGGGCGCCGCCGGTGGAGAGCGGCGCGCGCCTGTTCGAGGGGGCGGATTGAGGAACGGAAGCGCGAAGCCGGAGCGCAATCGGGCTGGGCGGCTGATCGTCCGCGGCACCGCCTCGTCGGGCGTCGGCTTCGCGATCCGCTTCGGCGCGCGCTTCCTCTTCCTGTTCGTCGCCGGGCGATTGTTCGGCGCCGCTCTGTTCGGCGCCTATTCGATCGCGACCGCGACGGTCGAGACCGGCGCGATCGTCGGCGGCCTCAGCACCAAATGGCTGTTGTTCAAATGGCTGAACGAGCGCGAGCCCGGGGACCAGAGGCCGGCCGTCCATATCGTCCTCGAAGGGGCGTTGCTCGTCCTGATGGCGAGCCTTGCCGTCGCCTTGCTGGTCGCCGGCCTGATCTTCATTGCGCCGCAGCATCACAATGCGATGGGCAATACCGGCACCGCGATCCTGGTCCTCGCGCCGATGATCCCGCTCCAGGCGCTGATCGAATATCTGCTCGGCGCGACCCGCTGGCGCGAGACGATGCGCTACGAAATCGTCGCCAAGAACGTGATGCAGCCTTATGCCGGAATCGTCGTCGCGCTCGGCGCCTGGTGGCTCGGCTGGCGGCAGGAAGGGCTGATCCTGTCCTATGTCGCCGGCACGCTCGCCAGCCTTGCCTATTCGGTCCACGGCGTCCGCCATTGCTATGGCGGCTTCGATCTCGGCCGCTTCCGGCCCGATTTGCGCCGGATCGGGCGGCATTTCCGCATGGCCATCCCAAGCACGGGCAACGATCTGATCGACGCGCTCGCCACCCGGCTCGACATCTATGTGGTCGGCCTTTTGCTCGGCGAGACCGCGGCCGGTATTTACGGCATGGCGCGCCAGCTCAGCCTGCCGATCCGCCAGGCCCGCCAGGCCTTCGACGGCATGCTCATCCCGGTCGTGGCACGGACCTATAGCGAGAAGGGCCCGACCGGCACCGGCGTCTCGACCGCGTCGGCGGCGCGCCTGATCCTCCTCGTCCAGCTGGTCGGGGTGATCGTGCTGGCGGCGATCGGCCTGCCTCTGCTTCATGCGCTCGGAAAGCGATTCTACCTTGCCTATGGCGCCTTGCTCTGCCTGATTGCCGCCGAACTGATCCAGGGCGCTTTCGGCGTGAGCGAGCTTATCCTCATCTACAGCCGGCCGCGTGCCGCGGTGGCGATGACCGCCGGATTCATGGTCGGCGCGATCGCCGGCGCCGTCCTGCTCGAGCCGCGCTTCGGCCTCACCGGCATCGCCTTCGCCATCCTGCTGAGCACGATGGGAAGGGCCCTGTGGCGGCGCCTGCTGCTGCGCAGCTTCCACGAGGTCGCCATTCCATTCTCTTATTGGGTCGGGCCGCTGACGGCCGCCGCCGCGGGCCTGGCCGTGGCCGAGACGATTGCCTGGGTCTCGGGAGGGCGCGGCTTCGGAATCGCCATTCCCGCGGCGCTCGCGGGGCTGGCGATCTACGGCCTTGGCCTGCTGGCCTGGGTGCGGACGAGCGGCGAGAGCCTGATCCCGCAGGGCTTCATTTCCGGCGAGGAAAGAGGCGCGGCGGAGGCGCCGGGGGCATGAGACCGATCGTCCATATCGGCTATCACAAGACGGCGACCACCTGGTTCCAGCGCAGCGTCTATCCGCACGCGACCAGCCACCGCTGGATCGAGCGGCCGCGGGTCCAGGCGGCCCTGCTCCAGCCTTCGGGCATGCATTTCGACGCGGCGCGGGCGCGGGCCTTGCTTGGCGAAGGCGATGACGGCCGCCCCCTCCTGCTCTGCGAGGAGAATCTCAGCGGCTATATCCACAATGGCGGCCTCCACGGCTTCCTGCCGCCGGCGGTCGCCGGGCGGATCCGGGAGGTGCTTCCGGACGCCCGGATCCTTGTCTTCGTCCGCTCGCAGGCCGCGATGATCGCCGCCTGCTACCGCCAATATGTGCGCGGCGGCGGCACGCACGGGGTGCATCGCTATCTGTTCCCGTCTCTCTATCTGCACGGCGCTTATGCCCAGCCGTTCAAGGTGCCGCGCTTCGCCTTCGATCATTTCGATTATGACCGGCTCGTCGCGCTCTATGACGGGCTGTTCGGGCGCGAGAATGTCCATGTCTATCCGTTCGAGGACCTTGCCGACCATCAGGCGATGCTGGCGCGGATGGAGACGGATCTCGGGCTGAGTCTCGACCGCGAGCGGCTGCGCTTCGACCGTCCGAACGCGTCCTGGAACGACGCGATGCTTCCCGCCGCGCGCCTGCTCAATCATTTCACCGCGCGCACGGTCGAGGACAAGGATCGCGTCGCCGATCTCCCGGGCTTCTATGCCGCCCGCTCGGGGCTGCTGACCGCGCTCAGCCGGATCCTGCCGCGGCGAAGGGGGCCTTCCCTCCTCGGCATCGGCCTCGAACGCTGGATCGAAGCGCGCTTCGCCGCCTCCAATGCCCGATTGCGCGCGCTCCGGCCGGGCCTGCTCCCCGAAAGCCTCTATCTCGCGGGCGAAGCCGCCGGCCCGTCGCCGCCGGCCGCCGAGGCGCCCGAGCGGCCGCCGGGGCTGGCGCTCGTCGCCGTCAAATGGCTGCTCACCGCGATCGCCTTGCTGCTGATGGCGGCGGGCGCCGTGGCGCTTGTCCGCCTCTTCCTCTTCTAGGCCGGATCGACATTCAATCCCATACTCCCTCTCCCTTGAGGGATGAGCCGCCACTAAGGTCTCGTCCGGGGGACGAGACCATGCGGCTCATGATACGGAGCCTTAGCGGCTTTACCGCTCAGGCGTAGTTGGTGAGGGTGTTCGGCGTTCGGAGTAATTATTCGGACGCCGAGCCCCTCACCATGCCGCGCCTGGACCGCTGCCCCGCAGCGGTCCTTAGCGGCGCGGCATCATTGGGAGGTCGCCGCATCCCCCGGATGCGGCTGTGGGCTGCGGGGCAGCCCACACCTCCCAATCCCCGGCGGGGAGAGGGGGTAGAAATCCGAATGTCGATACGTCCTAGTTGAGGATCGCGACCAGCCGCCCGGTGGTGCCGCTCACCGCTTTCGCGCCGATGAAGAGCTGGAATGCCGCGCCATTGGGCTGCTTGAACGTGTACATCTGGTTGCCGGCGGGGAAGGCCGGGCCGTTCACGCCCTGGAACACGGCAGCGATCGCGCTCGCCCGCACGCCCGCCGGACGGGTGCCGGACGAGGGCATCGCGGTCAGCGAGGTCAGGGTCACGGCGACCCATGTCGTGCCGTTGAGGATGGTGAACGTCTTGCCGACGAAGGCGCTCCAGGCGCCGAGGCCCGCTTGCTGGGCCGCGGCCTGCGCCTTGGCGACGGCGCTGTCGAGCGGGTTGGCGGCGACCGCGGCGGCGAGCGGCGAGGTCCAGGATGCGGCGGCGACACCAACTCCGCCGACGCCCAGGCCATAAAGGAGCTTGCGCCGCGAATAGAGCGTCGAATCGGCCATTGGTCTGATCTCCCCCGGCCGTCCCCACGACCTGTACCCGCGATTGCACTTGCCTCAGTGCCCTGCCAGGCAGAATAACCCCGCCCGGCGCGCTCGGCAACGGACGAAACGGCGAAGATCGGCAAAAAGAACCATTTTGGGAGAATTTCGGGCAGCCGGCCCGGCCCGGCCGCCGGAGGCTGACGAACCATGGCCCTCGATCCCGCCGCCTTGATCCACAGCTACGGCCTCTGGGCGCTGTTCCTCCTGGTCTTCCTCGAAAGCACCGGAATCCCGCTTCCCGGCGAGACCGCCTTGATCGCGGCCGGCCTTTATGCCGGCGCGACCCATCATGTCCCGCTCTGGGCGGTGATCCTCGTCGCCTTCGCCGCCGCCGTCACCGGGGACATGATGGGCTATGCGATCGGCCGCCGCTTCGGATACCGGCTGCTCCATCGCCACGGCCGGCATTTCGGCATCACCGAGCGGCGGCTCAGGATCGGCGAATATCTGTTCCTCCGCCACGGCGGGAAGATCGTCTTCGCGGGCCGCTTCGTCGCCTTGCTGCGGGTCCTCACGGCGCTTCTCGCCGGGGTCCATCGCATGATATGGCCGCGCTTCGCCTTGATGAACGCGCTCGGCGGCCTGTGCTGGGCGAGCCTGTTCGGCACCGCCGCCTACGTCTTCGGCGACCGGGTCAGCCGGATCGAGCGGCCGCTCGCGCTCGGGCTGCTCGTTTTGGTCCTGGTCGGGATCGTTGCCGCCTTCCTGTTCGGGCGCCGCTACGAGCAGAGGCTGGCCGAGGAGGCCGAGCGCGCATTCGAAAAGCACTGAGGCTCAGGCCGTCGGCGCCGGCGAGCCCGCAAATGAGGATCTTGTCGGGCGCGCCGTTCCCCCGCGGACGTTTTTGTCGGGCGCGCGCTTCCCCGCGCCGCCGGAACGTGACAAGGGGCCGCCATGCATTTCGTTCTCCTCGGCAAGGATGTCCCCGGCGGCGAAAGGCGGCGCTGCCACCGCGCCGCCCATCTCGATTATGTCGCCGGCAGGCAGGATCTGATCGTCTATGCGGGTCCGCTGATCGAGGAGGGGCGGATGATCGGCAGCCTGTTCGTCTTCGACGTGCCGGACCGGGCGGCACTCGATGCCTATCTCGCCGGCGATCCCTATTTTAGCGAGCATATCTTCGAGAGCGTCCAGATCTGGGAGAGCCGCTGGATGGTGCCGGAGCGCGCGCCGGGCGCCCTCCGGGCCGAGGCCGAGCGCGCCCGCGCGGCCCAATAAAAGCTTCACACCCGCCCCGCTTTCGGGGACGATGATCCCGACATGCCGCGCCCCAAGCCCCTGACGCCGCTCGCGCCCGAGCAGAGGCGCGCATCGAGCCCGCGCGACCATGCCGCCCTTTCCGCCTCGGCCGGAACCGGCAAGACCCATGTGCTGACCGCCCGCGTGCTGCGCCTGCTCCTCGCCGGGGCCGATCCCTCGAACATCCTCTGCCTCACCTTCACCAAGGCCGGCGCGGCGGAGATGGCCGACCGCATCCATGCCCGGCTCGCTTATTGGGTCCGGCGGAAGGATGGCGCGCTCGACGCCGAGCTTGCCGCGCTCGGCGAGCCGGCGACTCCAGAGACGCGCGCCCGGGCCCGGACCTTGTTCGCCCGCGTGCTCGACGCGGCCGGCGGTGGCCTTCGCATCCAGACCATCCACGCCTTCGCCCAGAGCCTGCTCGCCGCCTTCCCGGCCGAAGCGGGGCTGGTGCCCGGCTTTCGGCCGCTCGAAGGGCGCGAGGAGCAATTGCTGGCCCGTTCCACCCTGGCCGAAACCCTGGTCCGCGCCGAAGCGGGCGGCGATCTCGGCCTGATCGCCGACATGCAGGCGCTGAGCCACCGGCTCGGCGAAGGCGGCGCCGAGGCTTTCCTCAGGCAATGCGCCCGCGCGCCCGACGCGATGGCGGCGCTCGGTCCGCGCGAAGGGATCGAGGCGCGCCTCCGCCGCCTGTTCGGCCTGCCGGGCGGCGATATCGAGGATGCGATCGCGCGAGAATGTTGCGACGAAGCGTTCGAGATGGAGGCGCTGGGGCGGGTCGCCGCGGCCAACCGCGCCTGGGGAGCGAAGACCGGCCTCGATTGCTGCGAGATCATCGCCGCCTGGCAGGAAGGGGAAGGGGCGGAGCGCGGCGCCGGTCTCGCGGCGCTCGCCGGAATCGTCATCCGCAGGGACGGCGAGGCAAAGGCGGTGACCGCGGGGCAGCTCAAGGCCGATCCCGATTACGAAGCCCATGCCGCCCGCCTGGTCTCATGCTGCCGGCGGCTGCTCGGGATGCGGCGCACCGCCGCCTTCGTCGCCTGCCTCGCCGCCGGGCTGCGGGCCGGGCAGGGCTTCGCGCTCGCTTACGCCGCCGCCAAGCGCGCCAACGGGGTCGTCGACTTCGACGACCTCATCCGCTGGACCGAGCGGCTGCTGCTGGCGCCGGGAATAAGCGAATGGGTCCGCTACAAGCTCGATTTGGCGACCGACCATATCCTCGTCGACGAGGCCCAGGACACGAACGAGGCGCAGTGGAACATCGTCCGCGCCCTCGCGCTCGAATATTTCGCGGGCGAGGGCGCGAGCCGGCGTCCCCGCACCATTTTCACCGTCGGCGACTACAAGCAGGCGATCTTCGGCTTCCAGGGCACCGATCCGCAATCGTTCGAAATCGCCCGCGCCTGGTTCGCCCGCGAGGCGGAGTCGGCCGAGCAGGATTTCCTCGATTTGTCGATGGACCGGAGCTTCCGCTCCTCGCCGGCCATTTTGCGGGCGGTGGACGGGCTGATCGCGCATCTCGGCCATGGCACCCTCGGCCTCCCACGCGCGCCCGGGCGGCACGAGGCGCATCATAGCGCGCGCGCCGGCTCGGTCACGCTCTGGCAGCCTTTCGTCGAGGAGCTGGACGAAAGCGCCGAGGAGGCGGGCGAGGAAGGCTGGATCAGCGACACGGTTCGTCTCTACGCCGCGCGGCTGGCGCGCCAGATCCGAATGTGGCTCGACCGGCCGTTCGTGCTGAAGAGCCGGGGGCGGGCGCTCCGGCCGGAGGATATATTGATCCTCGTCCGCCGCCGGGGCGATCTCGCTTCCCTGGTGGTCGCGCGCCTCCATGCCGAGGGCGTGCCGGTCGCGGGCGTCGACCGGCTGCTGCTGAGCGCGCCGCTGGCGGTCAGGGACCTGCTCGCCGCGATCCGCTTCGCCGTCCAGCCGCTCGACGATCTCAACCTCGCCGCCTTGCTGGTCTCGCCGCTCTTCGGCTGGTCGCAGGATTCCTTGTTCGAGGCTTCGTTCGGCCGCGAAGGCGCGCTCTGGCCGCATCTCCGCGCCCGTGGAACCGACCACGTCACGATGGCGGGCCTGCAGGCGATCCTCGCCATGGCCGATTATGCGACGCCGCATCAGTTCCTCGAGAGCTTGCTCAGCGGTCCGCTCGACGGCCGCCGCAAGTTGCTCGAACGGCTCGGGCCCGAAGCGCGCGATCCGATCGAGGAATTGCTCTCGGCCGCGCTCGATTTCGAGACCTCGGCCGCCGGGCCGTCGCTGCAGCGCTTCCTCGACTGGTTCGCGCGCGGCACCGTCGAGATCGTGCGCGATCCCTCGGCGCCGCTCGACGCGGTGCGGGTGATGACCGTCCACGGCGCCAAGGGCCTGCAATCGCCAATCGTGATCCTCGCCGACGCCTGCGCCGATCCCGACCGGCGCGGCGGCGGCTTCGGCGGCAGCTTCGCCAGGCTGGAGACGGAGGAGGGCGCGATCCCGGTCTTCCGTCCGCGCAAGGACGAGGTCGGCGAGCCGCTCCGCGGCCAGATCGAGGCGCAGGACCGGCGCGAGCGGGAGGAGCATTGGCGTTTGCTCTACGTCGCGATGACGCGGGCCGAGGAAAGATTGTTCGTCGGCGGCGCGCTCGGCCCGGCCGATCGCGGCACCCCGCCGAACGCGAGCTGGTACGCCGCGCTTGACGCGACGCTCGGTGGGGCGACGCTCGGCGGGATGGAGGCCGAATGGGCCGAGGATGGTCTCTGGGGCCGCGCCCGATTGTTCGGCGATGCCCTGCAAATGGGGAAAAGCGCGAAGCCCGAGGCGGCGGCGCGATCTCCGGTGCCCGACTGGGTTCGTCGTCCGGCGCCGGTGGAGGCGCGGCCGCCGCGGCCGCTCGCGCCGTCGTCGCTCGGCGACGAAGACGTCGCCGATCCGCCGCCTTCGGCCGCCTTGCGCGAGGCGGCGGAACGGGGGCGGCTGCTCCACCGCCTGTTCGAGCGGCTTCCCGACGTGGCTCCGGCCGAGCGGGCGGCGCGGGCCGAACTTTGGCTGGAACGATCGGCGGGCGTCGCCGATGCCGATCTTCGCCGGTCGCTCGTCGCCGACGCCTGCCGGATCGTCGGCGATCCCGTCCATGCCTTGTTGTTCGGCCCCGAAGCGCTCGCCGAGGCCCCGATCGCGGCGGTGATCGGCGAGGGCCTGGTCGTCTCGGGCACGGTCGACCGGCTCTTGATTCTCGCCGACCGGGTGGTGCTCGCCGACTTCAAGACCGGCCGCCGCGCGCCGGCCGCCCTGGACGAGATCCCGGTCGCGCATCTTCGCCAGATGGCCGCTTATGCCGAGGCGCTGAAGCGCATCTTTCCCGGCCGCCGGATCGAGGCGAAACTGCTCTACACCGCGGCGCCGATCCTGTTCGACCTGCCCGACGATCTCATCGCCCGCCACATACCGCGGCCGCAAGAAGTTGAGCCGCAGCCCTGATCTTCGAGGGTCTGCCTTCGGCTCCCGCATCGGCGTGACGGAGCGAATTTTGGCCGGTGGATAGGAGCGAGGAGAGGCGCGATGTGTGCACATCGCGCTCGACGAGCGACGCCGCCACCGGCCAAAATGCGCCCGCCGCTTCGCGGTCGCCCGGAGAATGGGCAGGTGAAGCTGCCCCCGGCAGCTTCAGCCGCGTCCGGGGGACGCGGCGACCTGCCCATCGCACTGGGCGTCGCGCGGCTTGTCCGTAGAATGGCTACGCCCTGCGCCGCGCTCCTACATTGCGCGCCTCTCCGGGCGATCACGCTCGTTGCGGGAACCGAAGGCAGACCCTACATGAGATCGTGACTCCCAAGGAGAGCGAGATGGGCACCAAGAACGTTACCGACGACAGCTTCCAGGCGGACGTGATCGGCTCCGACAAGCCGGTTCTCGTCGATTTCTGGGCCGAATGGTGCACCCCGTGCCGGATGATCGCGCCGGCGCTCGAGGAGATCAGCCGCGAGCTCGGCGAGAAGGTGACGGTCGTCAAGCTCAACATCGACGACAATCCCGACGTCCCCACCAAATATGGCGTTCAAGGCATTCCGACGATGATCCTGTTCAAGGACGGCGCCCCCGCCGCGCGCAAGGTCGGCGCCGCGCCCAAGACCCAGCTCCAGGCCTGGCTCGAAGGGCAATTGGACGCCCCGGTCGCGCCTGCCGCGCAGGCCTGAGCAGCCCCTCACCGACGGCAGACCGACACCGACAAACCGGGAGCCTTGTCGTCCGCCGGAGGGGGTGCGGCATCCGCTTCCGGTTCGAGATGGCTGCCCGGACCGCACGGATCGAAGCGCTGGTCCCAGCCGAAAAAGGGATTGGCTCCCAGGGCGCGGAGCGCATCCTCCACCGCCTTGCGCATCGGCCAGTGACTGAGATAGCAGCCCGTCAGCAGCGTCTCGGAGCGCCCTTTTGTCCAGCGGACCTCGAAATCGTCCGGGCGCGGATCGTCCGCGAGCGGATCGGGCGTGCCGTCCTCCCATTTCGCCTCGCATTTGCCGTCGAGCCTTTTTTCCCCTGCCGGCCGCAGCGGATCGAGGGCCTTGCGGAAGGCGGCGAGCCGCGCCGGCGTGGCGCGGAAGCGGTAGATCGCGCCCCCGAAGAGCGCGTGCGTGACCACCTCGCCACGCGGGCCGATCCGCATCTCGAAGTTCGCGCACACCCCAACGCAGATCTGATAGGGAAAGCGGAAGCGGACCAGGATCGTCCCGGACGCCGGCCGCGCATCGGCGCTCCCCGCGAAGCCGGAAACCAGTGTCAGCGCGAGTGCAGCGTTTCGCAGGGAATGGCCCACCGGATCAGCTTATGCCCATCGGTAAAGGCTTTCCACCATCGCCGCTCCAGATCCTCCCCTGCCTTCGCAGGGGAGGGGGACCATGCGCAGCATGGTGGAGGGGATTCTTGGCACGGCGCCATTCCCCTCCACCAGCCTGCGGCTGGTCCCCCTCCCCTCGAAATCGAGGGGAGGATCCATTCCGCCCGCGCGGCCTAGGATGCGATTCCGCAGCTCCCGAGCAACCGGACGATCTCGGCCTGCTGCACCTTCGCTTCCGGCGAGCCGCTTCCGCTTCGCCCGGTCTGCAGCGTCGCGAGCATGATCGGCGTCGAGCCATTCCCATTCTGGCGCCGCGGGTCGGCGCCGCCGTCCAGCAAAGCGGCGACCGCCGGCGCGCAGCGGGTCCTGACCGCGCGGTGCAAGGGCGTCACGCCGCTCTTGTCGGCGGCATCGGGATCGGCTCCGGCCGCGATCAGGATGGCGATGCTCGCGGACTGATCGGCCGGATCCCACCGGGGCGATCCCGGGGCGCCGTCGGCGGCATAATGGAGCGGCGTGGCGCCGCGCCGGTTCCGCGCCGCGACATCGGCGCCGAGGCCGATCAGCGTGCGCGCGATACCGGGCCTGTGGCCGGCGGCCGCGACATGAAGCGCCGTGTCGCCGGCATAGACATGATGCCCGATCTCCGTCAGGAACCTTTCCGCGCCCGCCGCCCGCGTCGCACCCCGATCGAGAGCCGTCGTCGCGAGGCGGGGGCTCGCGGCCAGCAAGGCGGGCACGGCGGAATCGTCGCCGGACGCGATCGCCGTCATCAGCCGCCAGAGCAGGGGGTCGTCCGACATGTTTCGGTGCATCCGATGCGCGGGAAGGCGGCATCATAACCGCGGCGCGGGCGGTTTTCCACGCCCGGAGCGGATCATTCCGGGGGCTCGGTTCCGTCCAGTCCGCGCGTGTCCGGCCGGAATCGCGCATGTCGCGGCAGCGTGTCTCCCGGCTCGAACCAGGGAATCCTGCTTGCCCAGAAGATATGGAAGCCCGGCGCCGCGCGCTCCGGCTCGTCGAGCGTCGCGACGCTGAAATCGACCGTTTCGGGCTGGTGGTCGACCGCCATCAGGAGGGGCGTGCCGCAATCGCCGCAGAAAATGCGACGGCCGAAGCTGCTCGACTTGAAGGTCTTCAGCCTGCTCTCGCCCTGGGTCCAGGCGAGATCGCCCGCGGGAACGCTGGCGAAGACCATGGCCGGCGCGCCGCTGTTCAACTGGCAAATCCGGCAATGGCACCAGCCGGCGTCGAAGGGCGCGCTCTTGAGCGCGTAGCGTATCGCGCCGCAGGCGCAGCCGCCGGTCCAAGGCCGTTCGTCCATAAGCGCGGCTAGGCGGCGAGGGGCGGGATCGTCAATCGTCGCGCAGCCTTATGGACGCAGCCGTTCCCAATCACTATGTCGCGAAAGGTGCGCTCGGGGTGAGCGCGGCCAGACGGATTTCGCGCGTGCAATTACTGCTTTTCGTTTCTGCGATGCTCGCGAGCCTCACCGGATTCGTGTCCGGCGACCGGGCTGTCGAGCCGCGCCATGTCGAGCAGGCCGTCGTCGCGGCATCGGCCCTGATGGACGCCGCGCCGGCCGCCACGCGCAAGGCGGAGGCCGCGCTGCCGCTCGCCGCGCCCGCCGCGATCGCTCCCGCCGTCCTCGGCGCCTTCCATATCGCGGCTGCTCCCATCCTGCCCGGCCGCGCGCCGGTCGACGAGCGCCGGCTCGAATAAGGTTTCGCGGCCCGGACGAAGCCGGGCCTTTTCGAACCATTGCATTCAAGCGTGCGCACCGCGCGCGTCTCATCAGCTTATACAGGGATTTTCGAGCATGTTCGGCGGTTTTGCCAAAGCCATTTTCGGGTCGTCCAACGACCGCTACGTCCGCTCGCTGAGGAAGTTCGTCGAGCGGATCAACGGCTTCGAGCCGGTCATCGCCGCGATGAGCGACGAGGAACTCGCCAACCAGACCATCCTCTTCCGCCAGCGGCTGAACGAGGGCGAGGAACTGGACGACGTCCTGCCCGAAGCCTTCGCCACCGTCCGCGAAGCCGCCAAGCGCACGCTCGGCCAGCGCCATTACGACGTGCAGATGATCGGCGGCATGGTTCTCCACCGCGGCGAGATCGCCGAAATGCGCACCGGCGAGGGCAAGACGCTGGTCGCCACGCTCGCCGTCTATCTGAACGCGCTGGAAGGGAAGGGCGTCCACGTCGTCACCGTCAACGATTATCTTGCCCGCCGCGACGCCGACTGGATGGGCCAGATCTACCGCTTCCTCGGCATGAGCGTCGGCGTGATCGTCCCCAATCTCAGCGACCAGCAGCGCCGCGACGCCTACGGTTCGGACATCACCTACGGCACCAATAACGAGTTCGGCTTCGACTATCTGCGCGACAACATGAAGTACGATCGCCCGTCGATGGTGCAGCGGCCGTTCAACTTCGCCATCGTCGACGAGGTGGATTCGATCCTGATCGACGAGGCCCGCACCCCGCTCATCATCTCCGGCCCGACCGACGACAAGTCCGAGCTCTACATGGCGGTCGACAAGATCGTGAAGGGGTTGGTTCCCGAGGATTACGATCTGGACGAGAAGCAGCGCTCGGTCGTCCTCACCGAGGACGGCACCGAGAAGATGGAGCGGCTGCTCGAAAGCGCCGGCTTGCTGGTCGGCTCCAACCTCTACGATTTCGAGAACACGCTCGTCGTCCACCATCTGAACCAGGCTTTGCGCGCGAACGTCATGTTCAAGCGCGACATCGATTATATCGTGAAGCAGGGCAAGGTGATCATCATCGACGAGTTCACCGGCCGCATGATGGACGGCCGGCGCTGGTCGGACGGCCTGCACCAGGCGGTCGAGGCCAAGGAAGCCGTCGTCATCGAGCCGGAGAACCAGACGCTCGCCTCGATCACCTTCCAGAATTATTTCCGCCTCTACCCCAAGCTCGGCGGCATGACCGGCACGGCCGCCACCGAGGCGCCCGAATTCTGGGACATCTACAAGATGAACGTCGTCACCATCCCGACCAATGTGCCGGTGCGGCGGGTCGACGACGAGGACGAATTCTACAAGAACCAGGCCGACAAGTTCGGTGCCATCGCCAAGTCGATCAAGGAGAAGCAGCAGATCGGCCAGCCGGTGCTGGTCGGCACCGTTTCGATCGAGAAATCGGAGCTGCTCTCCGAATATCTCCAGCGCGAAGGGGTGAAGCACGAGGTGCTGAACGCCCGCTATCACGAGCAGGAAGCCCATATCGTCGCCCAGGCGGGCCGTTTCGGGCAGGTGACGATCGCGACCAACATGGCCGGCCGCGGCACCGACATCCAGCTCGGCGGCAATATCGAATTCCGCCTCGACGACGAGCTTTCCGGCATGGAGGACGGGCCGGAACGCGACGCCCAGGTCGCGCGGATCAAGCGCGAGCTCGCCGAAGAGAGGGAAAGGGTGCTCGCCGCCGGCGGCCTGTTCGTGCTCGGCACCGAGCGCCACGAAAGCCGGCGCATCGACAACCAGCTTCGCGGCCGCTCCGGCCGCCAGGGCGACCCCGGTCTCAGCCGTTTCTATCTGAGCCTCGACGACGATCTGCTGCGCATCTTCGGGCCGCAGACCATGTTCGCGCGGATGATGAACAAGAATCTCGCCGACGGCGAGGCGATCATCTCGCCCTGGATCTCGAAGGCGATCGAGACCGCGCAGAAGAAGGTCGAGGCGCGCAATTACGACATCCGCAAGCAGGTCGTCGAATATGACGACGTCATGAACGACCAGCGCAAGGTCATCTACGAGCAGCGCGCCGACATCATGGACGCGGAGACGGTCGGCGACGTCGTCACCGACATGCGCGCGGTAACGGCCAATGCGATCGTTGGCGAGGCCTGCCCGCCCAACACCTATCCCGAGCAATGGGACCTGGCTTTGCTCAAGGAGCGGCTCGGCAACGTCTTCGGGATCGAGCCGCCGATCGAGGAATGGCTGAAGGAGGAATCGGTCGAGCCGGAAATGCTGGTCGAGCGCATCCAGGCGATCGTCGATGCCAATATCGAGGAGAAGATGGCGCCGCTGACGACGGAAAGCGGGGTGCAGATCGAGAAGAGCGTGCTGCTCCAGACCCTCGACCATCATTGGAAGGAGCATCTGTCGATGCTCGACGCGCTCAGGCAGATCATCCACCTGCGCGCTTATGCCCAGAAGAAGCCGATCGACGAGTATAAGCACGAGGCTTTCCAGCTCTTCGAGCGGATGCTGGTGTCGATCCGCGAGGAGGTGACGCGGACGCTGGCGCTGACGCCTTTCTACATGCCGCCGCCGTCCGATCTGCCGCCGATGCCGGATTTCTCGGGCTTCACCGAGCTTGCGCCGCTGCAGGGCCTGCAGGGCCTCCCCGACTTCATCACCAACCATATCGATCCGTTCACCGGCGACGACGATACGGCGGACGTGGATGCGGGGACGGGCAACATCCTCTCCCGCCTGCCGCCGCTCCAGATCGACCAGCCGGCCATGCCGCAGGGCGTCAATGTCGCCGAGCTGCCGACCGCCAGCCGCAACGCGCCCTGCCCGTGCGGATCGGGGCTGAAATACAAGCACTGCCACGGGCAATTGACGTAGGGCCGAGGCCTAAAATCCTCCCCTGCATTTGCAGGGGAGGGGGACCATGCGAAGCATGGGGGAGGGGCCCTGGCGCGGTGCCAAGGCCCCTCCACCGCGCTACGCGCGGTCCCCCTCCCCTCGAAATCGAGGGGAGGATCAGGCCGCCGCGAAGCCTTCCTTGTTCATCATCGAGGTCAGCTTCGCATTCTGCTCGGCGGACATCGATTGGCGGAAGCTCGGGAAGACTTCGTCTTCCTCCATCCGCATATGCTCGTGGATCATCGAATGGAAATCGCGGACGCGGGCCAGCCAGTCCGGACTGCCCTTGGGCATCGTCTCCAGCTCGTAAAGATAGGTCTTCACATAGAAATGCTCGGAATTGAGCGCGTCGGCGTCGTGGGCGAGATTGGCTTCGCGCAGCGCCGGGTAGACGACATTCTCTTCCTCCGCGGCATGGCGGTCGAGCGCGTGCTTGAGCTTCATGAGCAGATGGCCGCGCAGCATCGTCTGGCTGTCGTCGGTCGCCTCGATCCTGTCGAAGAGGGCGAGCGCCGCCTGATGCTCGGCCGTCAGCGCATCGCACCAGTCGCCGGTCATTCCGGTCGAGAATTGGACGAAGAGCTTGCGCCCGATATTGGCGGCGATGCCGATCGCCGCGCCGGCCAAAGCCGCGCCGGCGATCACGCCTTTATGGTCGCTGCCCCAGTTGAACGCGCTTTGCTCGCCGCCGCTTTTGCCCTGCCTGGATTCGGTCCTGCTTGCCATCGCACCCTCCTGATGAACGTGTAGCGAGGAACCGCCGGACCGAGCGCCCGGTTCCGGCCTGAAGCGGCGAAAAGCGATTGTTTCAGAAGCGTTTGCCGGCGCGTGCGGCAGGCCGTTGCGACGCTGCGCCCGCTTGCGCGAAGCGGGCCGGGGAGCCGAAGCGTCAGCCGGCGCCGCTCGATCCCGTCTGACCTATACGTGAGCTATAACCCCTCCCCCTTGTGGGGAGGGGCAGGGGTGGGGGTGCCGACCGAAGGTCGGCGCGCGGCGTCGCCGCGCACCCCTCATCCGGCCCTTCGTGCCACCTTCTCCCGCAAGGGGAGAAGGAAGATAGTGGTTATTTCGCGTGATCGCCCGGGAGCCGGCAGAGGTCGACCCAGCCTTTCGCCACCAATTCGGCCAGTCGCGCCGGCCTGACCTCGACCGAGCTGGTCAGCGAGCCGGCGGCCGGGAAGATCGTGTCGAAAGGCCGCAGCGACACGTCGCAATAAACCGGAAGCGGGCTCGCCAGCCCGAACGGGCAGACGCCGCCGACCGGATGGCCGGTGACCGCCAGCGTCTCCTCGGGCCCGAGCATGCGCGGCCGGCCGCCGAACGCCGCCTTGGTCTTCTGGTTGTCCAGCCGCGCGTCGCCGCGGGTGACGAGCAGGAAAGTCTCGTCCTTCACCCGCACCGCCAGCGTCTTGGCGATCCGCGCGGGTTCGACGCCGAGCGCCTGCGCGGCCTCGGCGACGGTCGCGGTGCTCATGCCATTGTCGATGATCGGCAGATCGGGCGCATGGACCGCAAGCCACGCCCGCACCGATTCGAGGCTCATCGCGCTCGTTCCCGATGACCAGCGATCGGGATGGGTCCGGCTTCGCTCATCGCGCGAGCTTATCAGCATCGGCTGAAACGGCCAGCACGCATCCGGGATGCGCGGCGCCGCGATCCGGATTAGAAGCGGATCGGAGAAAAGACGGGAGGGGTGTCGTGAAGGGAGTCAAGGTCGGAGCGAACGTCTACGGCGCGGCGGCATTGCTGCTCGGTGCGATCGTCGCGATCGGCGGCGATTTCGTCACGACCTGGCAGCCGGTGCCCGAGGATGCGCCCGGCCATGCGATCCTGGTGCTCATCGGCGCGGCCCTGCTGATCGGCGGCGGAGCGGCCGTGCAATGGCCGCGGACGCGGCGCACGGGGGGCGCGGTTCTCGCGCTCGTCTTTCTCATTTTCGCTTTGCTGTGGGCGCGGCGCGTCATCGGCTTTCCGCAGATTCTGGGGACGTGGCTGGGCACGGCCGAGCAATTGGCCATCGCGCTCGGCGGGTGCGTGCTCTTCCTTCCCCCGCTGCTCCGTTCCGAGCGGCAGCCGGCGGCACGCTTGACGCTGCGCATCGTCTTCGGCCTGTGCGCTTTGCTCTTCGGCGCCGCCCATTTCGCCTATGTGAAAGAGACGGCCGCTTTGGTGCCGGCCTGGCTTCCACCCAATCCGGATTTCTGGGTTTATGCGACCGGCGCCGGCCATATCGCGGCGGGCGCGGCGCTCGTGTCGGGGATCCTCGCTTTGCTGGCCGCACGGCTGCTGACGCTCATGTTCCTCGCTTTCCAGGCCCTGGTCTGGCTGCCGCAGATCTTCCAGCATCCCCACGCGCCCATGGCCTGGGGCGGGAACGGCGTGAACCTGGCGCTGGTGGGCGCCGCGTGGATCATCGCCGAGCTGGTCGAAACCCGGGCGAAGCAGAGACCGGCCGGATAGCCGGCAATTTTCGCGAGGTGGCGGGCGCTTGGAGTGGTTTTCAGTCAGGGTGGAATCATCTGACGGCCGAAAACAAAGACCTGGTCTACGGGAAGACGAGGCCCTTCACATTGGTCCGCAGGCGCAGGATTTCGTGGCCCGCGGTCATGAACAAGGTCTTCCCGTCCGGCCCGCCGAATGCGCAATTGGAGATGGCGGTGCCGGCGTCGACATGGCCGAGCTCGCGCCCGTCGGGCGTGAAGATGTAGAGGCCGCCCGGGCCGCTTGCCCAGAGATTGCCGCGCGCGTCGACCGACATGCCGTCGGGCAGGCCGGGCAGGCCCTTCGCCGCCAAAGCGGTCTCGTCCTTGAACACGCGCCGCGAAAGGACGGCGCCGTTCGCGTTCAGCCTGTAGGCCATGATCACCGCATGCTTGGGATCGGAATTGGAGACGTAGAGCGTGCGCGCGTCGGGCGAGAGGGCGATGCCGTTGGGAAAGGCGAGGCCGTCCTCGACGCGCGTCACCGTGCCGGCGCGGCTGAGGCGGTAGACGCCGTTCACCTTCATCTCCTTGGCCGGCGAGGCGTCGAGATCCTTGAGGCCGTAGGGCGGATCGGTGAACCAGATCGCGCCGTCCGGCCCGCGCACCAGGTCGTTGGGTGAGTTGAAACGCTTGCCGTCATAGCGCTCGACCAGGAATTGCTTGCGCTTCGTCGCGAGGTCGAGCCGGGCGATGCCACGGCTGCCGCTGTCGGCGACGAGGATCGTGTTCGAACCCGGCGCCCCCGCCTCCAGCCCGTTCGACCCAGGCTCGCGGAAGGGCGAGAGATCGGATCCGGCATAGCCCGACGGCTGCAGGAACAGGGTCGCGCCTTGGCCTTCGCGCCAGCGGTACATTTTGTTCTCGGGCACGTCGCTGAACAAAAGGTAGCCGCCCTCGCGCGCCCAGACCGGCCCCTCGCTCCAGGTGAAGCCCTCGGCGATCTTCTCGACCTCCGCACCGCGCGGGATCAGCGCGTCGAGCCCGGGCGCGGCGCGCTGGACATTGGCGGCGACCGGGTAGGGCGGCGCGGGCGCGGCGGCGAGAATCAAAGCGGCAAGAGCGGCGGCGAATGTCTGGCGGATCATGGGCGCAACTTGCCGCCCGCGACGGCGGCGATCAAGCGGGATGTGAGGAGGGGCTTTGCTGGCGGGGAGCGTTTTGGCGAAAGGTTGGCCAAAGCGAGGCGGCAGCCCCTCGAACGCCAGGCGCGAAGCAGACGTTGCTATGCTTAACTCCTGCGTCGTCCCGTTCGAAGATCCGTGATGGAGAAGCAATCACGGAGCAGGACGAGGCACCGTGCTCCGACACTTGGCGACAAGCCAAGGAAAGTTACTGGATAAGCCGGACGGACTGGGTGCCTACCTTGTCCGCTGAGCTCTTGTGCAAGTTATAAAGCTGCTCAACAAGCGCGATGACGTCCATTGTCCGGCCGTTGCACTCGACGGAGTTGGCAGGCACCCACCACGTCTTCCCGTGCAGCGTCGCCGAGAGGACAGACTTGATCGGGTGCCTCTCATTGAGCACCATCAGGTCGTACGGCTTGGTGCCGACGCATTGGCTTCCTACTTCTTGCGCTCCGGGCGGCGCCTGGAAGCGCCCGCTCGGCGGGTAGCGCGTGTACTCGCCGAGAAAGTAGATTAGTGCCTCCGTCGACCGTATCGTGGCTGCAACCGCTACAGGGACGCTAATCCGCTCGTGACCCTGCTCTCGCAGGAAATAAGAACCCCGTCCGGCAAAGCAGATCGATGTTCGGTCGCGAGTGCATGTGCTGCTCGCGACCGGCCCGCCGACGAAGTCGAAGTGGACCTTTCGAGCGTCGAGTTGTCGGACCTCTTTGCTGAAATTCGCCGTATTGAGATCAGTCGATGAGCACAGGTCGGCCGACGAGTCCGGTGCCGGAACGTCAGTGTCGCCATATTTCACCAATTCTAGCCTGTCTTCCTCCCCACCCTTGCGGACCAAAATGACGGCGCCGCTAGACGACTTTCGCACGTCAAAGGTCTTGCCATCAAGGTTAGTGATATCCGTTAGATTGTTAACCGAACCCAAAGAGACCAAATCGGTATCTGGCGTTTTCATACGTGCCGCGTGGAGATGGTAGCACAAGACGAAGTTCTGGAACTTGTAGAAGTCCTCACCCGAAGGATCAGCATCATTGACCAAGGACCGCACGACCTGATCTTTGTGAAAGAGAATACCCCCGTGGTGGCCCGCCTCCTTCGTAAGAATCGGCTGTCCTTCAGAGGTATCAGCATCGGCTTCTTTAGAAGCTCGTGTCCCATCTTGGTATATTGTTTCCTCGGCCACGAAGTCGAACCTCCTGACTAGGAGATAGGTCAACAGCTGGGGTGGCCAGCCGTCGTCGAGGAAGTGGGAGATCGTCTTAGGTTCAATCGGTGCGAGGAACCCTTGATAGAATTCCTGTGAGTCGTTCTCTCTACTTGAGATAGCTGTCAAGGGTTCAAAAGAACCAAAATGGACACCATCTCGACTGGAGAATGATGGCAACAGTAATGACGAAACGCGAATTTACACTGGGTTGGCGCGCGCCGCACCTAAAGAGCGGCTTCGGCCTCTAGGCCATTCAAAATGCTCATCGGCGGCAGTTGACAAGCCGAGCCAGATCAAACAGTTTGCCATATGGCAAACCTTTTGGAGTCGCGGCTGGATCGGGCGTTCGCGGCGCTCAGCGAACCCAGCCGTCGCGCGATGCTGCTGCGGCTCGAGCGCGAGCGGGAGCTCACGGTGGGCGAGCTGGCGCGGCATCTGCCGATCAAGCTTCCGACCGTGCTCAAGCATCTGAACGTCCTGTCCGAAGCCGGGCTCGTGCGGCGGGAGAAGCAAGGCCGCACGGTCAAGGTCAGCCTGACGCCCGAGCCGTTGCGGGAAGCCAGCGATTGGCTCGCCCGCTACGAGCATTTCTGGACGAACAGCCTCGATCGGCTGGCCGCGATCGCCGAGGCCCGCGAAGCGGAGGCGGCACGATTGTCCGAAGAGCAATGACCGGCGTCACGCTCGTCCGCCACATAAATGCGCGGCCGTCGACCGTGTTCGATCTCCTGTCGACCGCCGAGGGCCTGACCTCCTGGTGGGGTCCGGACGATTTCCCATTGCTCTCGGCCGAAGCGGACGTCCGGGTCGGCGGAAGCTTTCGCGTCCGTTTCCGCACGGTCGACGGCGCCAAGCACGAATGTGCCGGGGAGTTCCTGGAAGTCGTCGCGCCGGTGCGCCTCGTCATGAGCTGGCGATGGGCCGCGGGCGGCGTGCCCGAGGAAAAGGGCCGAATCTCCCGGGTTGAATTTCATGTCCGGCCCGACGGCGCCGGCACCGAGCTGACCTTGATCCACGCCGGCCTGTGCGACGCGGAGTCGAAGCGCAGTCACAAAGGGGGCTGGACCGGCGCGCTCGACAAATTGTGCCGAGGCTGGACCGCCTAAATCAAGGGGAGATACGCGATGAAGAAGCTTGCCATGATGATCGTCGGCTTGCTCGGTGCGGCATGTGCCTGCGCCCCCGGATCGGCGCAAGCGGCGACGGCCTATCCGGTCATGGCGCCGCTCCAGCAATATCTGATGCCGGACCAAGCGGCCGAAATCGCGCTCGCGCGGAGCGCCGCGCCGCCCTCCGTCTCCGCGGACGCCGAGATCCTGGTGCTTGGGCCCAAAGGCTATGTGACCGCTGTTGCCGGCAGGAACGGTTTCACCTGCCTGGTCGAACGCGCCTGGTTCAGCGGCCTCAACGATGAGGGCTTCTGGAATCCCAGGCTGCGGGGGCCGGACTGCTACAATCGCCGGGCGGCCCGCTCGGTCCTGCCGACCTTCCTGACGCGCACCCTGTGGGTGCTGGCCGGCGCGTCGCAGAGCGAAATCCGTGAGCGCACCCGTGCGGCGATGGCCGCCGGGCGGATCCATGCTCCCGAGATCGGCGCGATGAACTTCATGCTGTCGAAGCTCGGCTATCTGGGCGACGGTCCCCATGGCCCCTGGCATCCGCATCTGATGTTCTACATGCCGCCGATGCCGATTTCGGATTGGGGCGCGGGCCTGCCCGGAACCCAGGTCCATGGCGCCGACGCCGGGGTCGATCCCTACACCATGTTCTTCGTCCCGGTTGGCGCCTGGTCCGACGGAAGCCCAGACGGTCCGGCGGGCGCCCGCCACGCCATGTGAGGCTGGAGCGGAGCATCGCGGATGTGGGGGATGCGATCGAAGGAATGGCTCCCCGGGACGCGGCGAAACTACAGAGAGAAATTTCTGCATGTTAGACTGCGGTTCTATCGAGGATTTTTCCGAAAATGGTTGCGCACCGGCATGGGCGCCGACTGCAGCGGCGGCTTCACATTGAATCAAGCCGTCTGGGAACTTAGGTCTTTTCCCAGACCGGCTTCGACACGCGGCCTGGTTGGGAAGATTGGATGGCGGTGGCATGCGGGTGAAGGCGTTGGCGGCGATTTTGCTCTCCTGCGCACCCGCGGGGTCTGCATGTGCCGGCCCGATCCAGGATCTCAACCGCTTCAGCCAGGCCGCGGACGACGGACTTTCCGCGTACAGGGCCCGCAATTGGGCCGCCGCCGAACAGGCTTTCGCGAAAGCCTATCGCATCGCGCCTCAGCGTGCCTTGGCGCTTTATTATCTGGCGGCGTCGGCGGCGCGCCTTGGCGAGAGCGCCAAGGCGCTTCAATGGTTGGATGGGTTCGCGGACTTCGGCACGGGCGCCCTGCTCGATCCAGATCACGCCTTCGCGGGCATGGCGCAATTACCGCGACTGGCGCAGATCCAGGCGAAATTTGCTTCCAAGAGCGCAGCCCGTTGCGCCTGCCTCCCGATCTTCGAAGGCAAAGCTGCCGCCTTCATCGCCGAGGGCCTCGCTTATGACGACATTTCGGGGAGGCTGCTTGTTTCCGGAGTGTGGCCACGCAGGATCGTCGTCATTCACCAGGGTCGCGAGCAGGGTTTCGCACAACTTCCGGACGGCCTGTCGCCGTTCGGCATGCGCGTGGACGCCCGACGCAAGCTGATCTGGGTGGCAGCAGCCTCCGTGGCCCAGAACGAAGGTGCCCGTGCAGGAGAGGGCGGAAGGTCCGCGTTGCTTGGCTATGATCTGAGGAATGGTGCGCTTCGCATGCGCTACGACACCCCGCCGCCGACACGGGGCCGGGCGCTGAATGACGTGACGCTGGGGCCGGACGGCTCCGTCTACGCAAGCGATGCGAATGAGGGGTCGATCTTCCGCCTTGCGGCTGGGGCGTCCGCGCTTCACCCGGTGTGCGCCTTCGGCATTTTGAAGTCGCCCCAGGGGATGGTGGTCAACGCCAGCGGGCGCAGGCTGCTCGTGGCGGATTATGCGGCTGGGCTCATCACGCTGGACCTCACCAGTTGCGAGATTCGGCAGGTGGCCGTGCCCAATGGCGTTACCACCCTGACAATGGATGGTCTTGCGCAACTGGCCGATGGCAGTTTCGCGGCCACGCAGAATGGCATCCATCCTGCGCGGCTGGTCCATTTCCGGCTGTCACCGGACTGGGGGCGCATCGTGTCTTTCGCCGTCGCGGCACAAGGGCCGCGCTTTCGCGATCCGACCCTGCTCGCGATTCATGGCACGAAGGTCCTGGCGATCACGGGCAGCCAGTGGGCCTCGTTCGACGATGGTTCCGAGCCTGTCCGGCCCTTGTCGGCCTGGCGCGTCCTTGCTGTTTCGCTCCCCCACCTTTCCGCCGTTCGAACCGACCACTGAAACCTCTCGCATTGGCCTGCCAGGAAAATTGCCTGAGCCATCGGGCCGGGACCTGGAGCCGCCGATCGCACCGCGCGCTGCACAGCTGTGCGGCGCTTTGCGGGATTTGCGAATTTCCCAGCAGACTGTTCCAGGATACCCACCGGAGGAACACGGTGGGGGCGGATGACCGGGTCACGCAGTCCGGTTCAGCGGGGCTGCCCCTGCATCCACTCGGCGCGCGGAGGGAATGAATGATCCGACCCAGCTTGCTTTTGGCCCTGGCGCTTGCGGTTCAGCCACCCCCGCCGCAGCCCCGTCCGGTCACGGAAGAGCTTTACGGAACGAGAGTCACGGATCCCTATCGCGACTTTGAAAGGCTGGACGCGAAGACCATCGACTGGATCAAGGCGGAGGGCGCCTATACCGGCGCGCTTCTCGACTCCATCCCGCCTCGCGCCGCGCTCATGAAGCGCATGGCCGCCTTCGAGAACCTTTTCCCCGCCATCGACAATTATCAACGAGCGGGCGGCCGTCAATTCTTTCGCGAGCGGGCGGCGGGATCCAACGTGGCCAATCTGATGGTGCGCGACGCCCGGGGCACGCGCGTTCTGATCGATCTCAACCGGCTGAACGAGCCGGCGGCGATCAACTATTTCCTCGCTTCGCCTGACGGCGGCAAGGTCGCGGTCGGCATTTCCTTCAACGGCAGCGAGGCGGCGTCGGTCAGCGTTTACGATGCGGCGACCGGCAAGGTAATTGCGGGACCGCTCGACCGCGCCGAGTTCGGCCTGCAGGCGTGGAGCGCCGACAGCCATATCCTTTATTTCAACCGACTGCAGAAGCTCGCGCCGGGCCAATCGGCGGACGACAAGTACAAGGCTTCCGGAATCGAGGCCTGGGACCTTGAGAGCCCGCCGCGCCTGCTGATCCGCGCCGGCGCGAGGGACGGCGCCGACATTCCCGACAACGAGATCATCACGCCGGTGACGAGCACGGATTCGCCGATCGCGGCGCTCTCGGTCCAGAACGGAGCCCAGAACGAGATCGCGATCTGGCTGGCGCCCGGCAATAGGATGGCGGGTCCGTGGACGCGCTTCGTCTCGCACGACGACGCGGTCACCGCCTTCGCGACAAAAGGCGACACGTTCTACCTGCTGTCGCACGCACACGCGCCGACCTTCCAGGTGCTTGCGGTGAAGGCCGGGCAGCCGCTTGCAAAAGCGGCTGTGATCCTCCCGGCGCGGCCCGACCGGATCGTCGAAAGCATCCATGTCGCGTCGGACGGGCTCTATGTCCTCGCCCGGCAGGGCATCTATTCGCGCCTCCTGCGGGTGACCGGCGGCAAGGCCGAGGAGATCGCGCTGCCGCTGCGCGGGGACATCGCCGAAGCCTTCAGCGATCCGCGTGCGCCCGGAATCACCTTCGCGCTGGAGAGCTGGACCGCGCCGAAGCGCCATTATCGCTACGACGGGCATAGGCTTTCCGGGCTCGATCTCGCCCGCTTCCCGGCGACGGCGCGGGACGAATTCCGCGTCGGCGATCTCGAAGCGGCCGGCGGAGACGGGACCAGGGTGCCGCTCACCCTCGTCGCGCGCGCAGGCGCCAGGAGGCCGCGCCCAATCATCCTGCGAGCCTATGGCTCATACGGCATTTCAGAGCTTCCCCACTTCAATCCACTGCTCATGACCTTCCTTCGCGAGGGCGCAAGCTTCGCGGTCTGCCATGTCCGCGGCGGCGGCGAGCTGGGGAAGACGTGGCGTCTGGGCGGCAAGGACGCCAGCAAGCCCAATACGTGGCGAGATCTCATCGCCTGCGCGGAGGATCTGGTCGCGCGGCGGCTGACCACCAGCGACGAGCTCTTCATCCTTGGCGGCTCGGCCGGCGGGATCACGGTCGGCCGCGCGATGGAGGAGCGGCCCGATCTGTTCGCGGGCGTGATCGACGAGGTGCCGCCCGCCAACATGGAGCGGCTCGAGTTCATGCCGGACGGCGTGCTGGAGACGCAGGAGTTCGGCTCGATCAGGACCGAGGCCGGCTTCCGCAACCTGATGGCGATGGACAGCTATCAGCACGTCGAGGCCGGGCACCATTATCCGCCGGTGCTGATCACAATGGGCATCAACGATCCCCGGGTCGCGCCCTGGCAGCCGGCCAAGCTCGCGGCGCGACTGCTCGCCACGCGCAATCCGGTGCTGCTGCGCGTCGACCTTGACAACGGCCACGGCATAGGCGCGACGAGGGCGCAGTCCGATCGGCTCTATGCCGACATCTTCAGCTTCGTCTTCTGGCGTTCCGGACGGCCGGGTTGGGCGCCGGCGTTCGGCGCGGCCGGACTCACCCGCAGCAAGGAGGCTTTCGATGACGATTCCCCAGCAGGAGCCGGTGACCGGCCGTGAAGCCTCCGATCCAGCGACGCCGCTCGGCGCGCTCGCCGAATTCTATCGCGCGTTCAACGGACGCGACCTCGGGCTGATGGCGCGGAACTGGCTCGACACCGACGAGGCAGCGATGGACAATCCGCTCGGCGGCATCAAGCGCGGATGGGACGAGATTCGCGAGGTCTACCGGCGAGTGTTCTCCGGCTCGGCAACCGTCATGGTCGAATTCTTCGATTACACGCTCCACGAGAGCGGGGACACCTTCCTTGCCGTGGGGCGCGAACGGGGAACGCTCGAGCGCGCGGACACCAGGATCGAGCTTCGAATTCGGACCAGCCGATGGTTCAGGCGCATGGACGGACGCTGGCGGCAGCTCCACCATCACGGGTCGATCGACGATGCCGATCTGCTCGCGCGCTACCAGGAGGCCGTGCGCTAGAATCGTACCCGATCAAGTCCGATCGGATAGCCGTCCTCGGGAAAGCCATGGAGCAGAATCAGGCCGGGTCCGGCACCGCCCTTCAGATAGTAGATATCGCCGCCGTTCACCTTCATTGTGGCCGGACTGAAGCCAGCCGGTACCGGCACCGTGGCCGCGCTCGACGAACTCGAGCCGGTTTCCGTCGGGTCTCTTGAGCAAGCCTGAACGAAGCACAGGAGAAGCGCCGTGGCCGAGCCGGCAGCGAATCGTCGGACTTTCGGCATTTCAACCACCTTTCCGGGCGAGCGCCATCTGGCGATCTCGCGACATCGATCTGAGCGAACGGCCAGTCACGAACTCTGTTTCGGACACTATGCTGCGCCGAAACGGCCGTTCCTCCGAAGTTCGCAGTTTCGGGCAAAGGACGCTCGTTCGAAGAGCTGCGGATCGCCCGTCACATCGGTCTGATCCTCCCGCACGACGAATTGAGCTGAACGCGCTTCCCGACCAGTTCCGGCAGTCGCGGCAGTGGCAGGCATATGCGTTCGGAAACCGGTCCGTCTCGATCCGGTACCCCACTGCCCACAGCGGCATCACCTTCGATATGGTCGCTCATGGTGCCTCGCTACCTCCAATCCTGAGCGAAGCCAGCTGCGCTCGAAACTGAGGACTGGTGCCGATCAGGCCGAGGCCTGACGGAACTGTGTCGGCGACAGGCCGGTGGCGTGGCGGAAGGCGCGGCAGAAGCCGGCATGGCTCTCGAAGCCGGCGGCCCCGGAGACCTCGTGGACCGGAAGATCCGACGCAGCCAGCAGCTGCTTTGCCCGCTCGATGCGCAGGCGCCGTCTCATCCCGGCCGGAGTCTCGCCGAAAGCCCGGCCGAAGATCCGCAGCAGGTGGAAGGGGGACAGCGCGGCCGCCGCAGCCAGCGCCTCGAGCGAAAGCCGTGCCGAGGGATCGGCCTCGATCAGTGCCCGCGCTCGGCTGATCCGCCGGAACAGCTCGGCCCGCGTGCTGCGGCGGCGTGCGCCCGTCCGCCGGATCGACCGCCGCGCCTCGAGCGCGAAGGCAGCCGCGCCCGAGGCGAGGCGGGTCAATGCTTCCTCGCGTGCCAACGCATCCTCCAGCGACGCGAGGCGCTGGACCAGCGGACCGAGGCTCTCCCCATCTCGGCGGATGTGCGCCGCGAAGTCGACCGCTTCCGTCGAGCAAGCGCCAGGATCATCGAGCATCTCTTCGTCGGGCCCGCACAGGGTCCGCGCCGCTGCGGCGACCCATCGTTCCGGCAGATAGGCGGTGACGATATGGGCCGAGGCGGGAACAGACGTCGCGTAGCGGTCCCCTGGCGCGACCACGAGCACCTGCCCGGGCGTGACGGCGAAGCTCCGGCGACCGAAAGCGTATCGGCTCTCGCCCGAGAGCACCATCTTCAGGCTGAACGGCCCGCCATGCTCCGGCAGGAAGACCGTGTCCTGGCGAACGTCGAACAGGGTCACCGTCTGCCGGAGGCGGCCGGTGCTCGCCGGCGCGCTCGACTCCTCCGGCGACCAGAACCGGCGGAAGACGTCGACGGCTTCATCTGGCCCATTCATCCCGGGCTCAAAGCGTGAGGTCGTCGGCAAGTTGATTTCGCAGCTTCCATCGAATCGCCCGTGCCGGCGGTCCATAAAGCAGCGGCGATCGAAGCGCCTTGCGAATTTACGGCGGCCGTCGTCGAAGCGCGGCCGGAAAACGCAAATCCGGTCAAGCGGAAAATGCTATGCTGCGCCGCACATGACAGTGCCGCCCACCACCTCTCCCCCTGCAATCGTCTGCCCCTCGGAAGAGCCGAAGACCCCCGAAGGTCTGCGACGCGCGGAGGGCGATTGGGTGCGGGCGATCGAGCGACGGGACACGGCGCGACTGGGCTGCAGGCTGGCCGCCGGCTTCGTCGAGTTCAACTGGCAGGGCCGTAGAATCGCGCGCGAGGCAATTCTCGCGGCATTGCCCCATCGTCCAGCCTCGGCGCTGCGGCTCACCCAAGTTGAAGCCCGGGTCTATGGCGACGTCGGCGTCGTGCGGGGGAGCAACACGCAGCGCGACCCGTGCGGCAGGGTCGTGGGAACGGTGCGGTTCACTGATATCTTCCTGTTTCGCGTCGGGCGCTGGCAGGCCTTCGCGGCCCAGGAAACTTCGGTTTCCGCGGTGAGGACCAGCCGGTAGCCCACGCGCAAACGACGCGGCTGCGTTTTGCCGGGCTTGCGAATTTGTCCGTGGCAGGTCTCTCGCGCCCTCCATGGCCGTGAACAAGCGGCCCCGCCGGAATCATTCCGGCGGCACCGGCGCGCGATCGCGACGTTACAGCCGCGACAGAACGGCAGTGAGGACATGGCAGGGATCGACGATTTTGCGGCCGCCGAACTTCGGGTCGGCGGCAACGTCGTCTTCCTGTGCTCGTCGGGGTCCGGGCCGCCGCTCCTCCTGCTCCATGGCTTTCCTGAAACGCACTTGATGTGGCGCGGCGTGGCGCCGCTTCTGATCGATCGCTTCACCGTGATTTGCGCCGATCTGCGCGGCTACGGCCGGAGCGGGTGCCCGCCTTCCGCGCCGGACTACATGCCTTATTCGAAGCGCGCGATGGGGAATGAGCTGGTCGAGGTCATGCGGCAGCTCGGCTGGTCCCGCTTCGCGGTGGCGGGGCACGACCGCGGAGGCCGTGTGGCCTACAGGATGGCGCTCGATCACCCGGAACGGGTCGAGCGTCTCGCCGTCCTCGATGTGCTGCCGACGGGAGAGATGTGGGACAGGGCCGACGCGCGGTTGGCGCTGGCCTTCTGGCCTTGGTCGCTCCTGGCGCAGCCGGAGCCTTTTCCCGAAGCCTTGCTTCTGGCGGCTCCCGACGCCGTGATCGACAATGCGCTTTCGGCCTGGGGCTCTTCCGGCTCGGCTTTCGATCCCGACGTGCGCGCGGCCTATGTCGAAGCGCTCCGAGACGCCGCGCACGTCCATGCAATCTGCGAGGAATATCGGGCCGCCGTGACGTGCGACTGGGAGCATGACGTCGCCGACCGGAAAGCCGGGCGACGGATCGAGTGTCCCGTTCTCGCGCTGTGGAGCGGCAGCGGCGGGCTCGAGAGCTGGTACGAAGCGGCGGGCGGGCCGCTCGGGCTCTGGCGGGCCTGGGCGAACGAGGTCGAGGGCTGCGCCATCGATGGCGGTCACTTCTTTCCGGAGGAAGCGCCCGAGCGAACGGCGGCGTTGCTGGCCGGCTTCTTCGGCGCGGACAAACAAGGAGGATGAGCATGGCCGGCAGCGCATTGCAAGCTGGTCGAATGGCCAGTCCGGACCCTAGTCATAGCCACTGCCGACTTCGCCCGCGCTTGCCGACAGGTCGGACCGCAGTGGGCGCCATATCGAGATTTCCCGGGGTCGCTCCAAAAGGTTCGGCAGCGCTTCGTGCCATGCCGCCCGATACGGGCGATGTAGCTGCACATCGAGCACGTCCTGATGGTCGGCCCAGGTTTCCTGAAGGAGAAACGTGTCGGTGTGGTCGGGGTCGACGTATAAAGTAGCGGCACGAAAATTTGCCTCACCCCGCATTTCGTCCAACACTCCGTTCAGAAGGTCGAGGAAGCGTTTCCGCTCGCCGGCTTTGACGGAGAACCGTATCAGGTAGGTGACGGCCATTGAATTTCCTCGATCAGACGGAATTTCGTGCACGTTTCCGCGTGGGGGCTGGCCCGCGGAGGAACCGAAGCGCCCAAATCCGCCAAACCGCCCACCGTTAGCGCGACAATGCCGCCAGCAGCTCCCCCGGCGGCGCGTTTTCGGCCCAGGACGGCTGGCCGTCCGGAATCAGGATTCCCTTCATCCGCCGCTTCGCCCAGATATGGGCCGCCACCTCGATCTCGTCGCTGCGATCAAGCGTGCCGGCGCGCACCATCGCCAGTCCGGGTCGCCCGGTGTTGGTATTGAAGATGCGGGTGAAGCAGATCGGGCAGCCGCGCTGGCGCGATATCCGCATTCCATCCGGCGAGGTCAGTTCGAAGAGCTGCGGATCGCCCGTTACCTCGAGCTGATCCTCCCGCACGGCGAATTGAAGGCTGAACGCGCTTCCCGACCAGGTCTGGCAGTCGCGGCAGTGGCAGGCATATGCGTTCGGAAACCGGTCCGTCTCGATCCGGTATCGCACCCGCCCACAACGGCATCCGCCTTCGATATGTTCGCTCATCGCGCCTCGCTATCTATAAATCCTGAGCGAAGCCAGCTGCGCTCGAACTGAATTGAACGTCATTTCCGCCGCTGCCCGTCAGGCTGCGCATTGTCGGATTGTTGACGTGATGCATGGCTGGGGTCGCGGACATGCCGGCCGGTTGGGCGATGAAACCGGCTGAATGGAGCACCCGGGCGAAGTTCAGGCCCTGGAGGCCGGTATCGGCCGAGATGCGGAACGGGAAGCGTTGCATGACATCATTAAGGAGGCCGCGGGCGGGCGCGCAAGTGCCACCCTTCCAAATCACTTTGCCGCAGTTGCGAACTTGGCTCCGAGCATTTCGATCAGTCGTGGCAGGTCGGAACCTGACTCTGCCTTAGCGATTGGTGTCCGAGTTGCTCGGGGAACTGGACAATGGAAATCTCGGTGCCCAGGCCGGACTTTCCGGCGCTCTCCCGCCCACGTCGGGGTACGGCCAAGCGCGATCTCCCGCCGGGACGCTGCAGGTGACGCTCTCCGCAACGGCGAAGACCGGCAGAGCGGGCGCCTCCCGAGGCGGCATCTCCCCCACGGCATTGACGCTGACGGCGATGAGCCTGGGCTATGGCGTGGTGCAGCTCGATGTCACGATCGTGAACGTCGCCATCAATGCCATCGGCCAGTCCTTCGGCGGCAAGGTCGCGGGCCTGCAATGGGTCGTCAGCGCCTATACTATCGCCTTCGCAGCCTTCATCCTCTCGGCGGGCGCGCTCGGGGACCGCGTCGGCGCCAAGCGGGTATTTCTGGCCGGCTTCGGGGTTTTCACCCTGGCTTCGCTGGCCTGCGCCCTGTCCCCCGGCCTCCCGTGGCTCATCGCCGCGCGTGCGATCCAGGGTCTTGGCGCAGCCGTCCTCGTGCCGAACTCGCTCGCACTGCTCAACCATGCCTATGCGGACGGAGACGCCCGCGGCCGCGCCGTCGCCGCCTGGGCCGCCGGCGCCAGTATCGCGCTCACCATCGGTCCGCTGGTGGGCGGCAGCCTGATCGAGGCGTTCGGCTGGCGCAGCATCTTTCTGGTCAATCTGCCGATCGGGGCGCTCGGGCTCTGGCTGACCTGGCGTTACGCGAAGGACACGGCCATCAACCCGTCGCGCGAGCTCGATCTTCCGGGCCAGATCGCGGCGGTGCTCATGCTCGGCGCGCTGGCGGCCGCGCTGATCGAGGGCGGATCTCTCGGCTGGGCCGATGCATGGGTGATGGCGTCCTTCGCAGCCGGCGTCGGCCTTTTCGTCGCATTCGCCGTCATCGAGCTGCGGACGGCGCAGCCGATGTTGCCGCCGGCGCTGTTCTCCAGCCCGATCTTCACCGCCGCCACCGCCGCGGGCTTGCTCGTCAACATCACCTTCTACGGTCTTATCTTCGTTTTCAGCCTCTACTTCCAGCGCGTGCAGCACCTGTCGGCGCTCTGGACCGGGCTGACGTTCGTGCCGATGACATTCGCCTGCTTCCTGGCCAATCTGGTTGCGGCGCGTTTCGGCGCCCGGGCCGGCGCGCGCACCGCGATCGCCACCGGGTCGGGAATCATGGCGGTCGCATGCCTTCTGATGCTCGGTATCGACGCGCGCACGCCTTATATCTGGCTGCTCGTCCCCTTCATCGGTCTGGGCGGCGGCCTGGGCCTGCTCGTTCCACCCTTGACCTCGGCGCTGCTCGGTAGCGTGGAGAAAAGCCGGTCGGGGATCGCATCCGGCGTGCTGAATGCCTCGCGTCAGACCGGCAGCGTGCTCGGGGTGTCGTTGTTCGGATCCTGGCTGGCCGGCTCCGGTGGCCTCGTCGCCGGCGTCCGGCTCGATCTCTTGGCCTCTGCCGTGTGCCTCGCCCTGGCCGCCGGCGCAATCGGCCCCGGCGTGGCGGCGCTCGCTCGCGCGCCAGGTCGGCGGCGCAATCGCGCGGACGGACGCCGCCCGGCCAAGCCCTGAGCGCATCCGCTCTCACCCAGGAGCCCCGGAGGAACAGAGAAGCGGCTCGCTCGGTTCTCACAGATCAACCCGATCAGCTGCCGTGTCCGATGGCCAAAGGAGCATTGGCAACTCCAGCTCCTGATATCGGATTATGACCAGCTGCGATCATCGTCGGGAAGCGCTTCGTCCAAGAACCGGACGTTCGACGTGCCGCAACAATGCCCTTGCGGGCTGCACAAGCGCTCTAACCTGCTGATAATCTGCGGGTCGTCTGATAAGGACATCGTCATGAGCAAAGCCGGCCGCGGGAAAGGGAGCCGACTGCATCCAACGTCGGGTCGCAGACCTCCTCCATCTGGACATCGTTGCGACGAACGGGAGCGGGCGGTCTAACCGCACATTTGCAGAGGGAAAGAGGGTCGCCGCGGACGAATCGCGAAGCGCCAAAAAGAAGGAATGGCTCCCCGGGACGGATTCGAACCATCGGCCAACCGGTTAACAGCCGGTTGCTCTACCGCTGAGCTACCGGGGAGCAGCCTTTCGGCGAGCGGCGCCTATAGCAGCGGGATTCTCGCGCTGGCAAGACTTTGGCACCCCGCTCAGGCGGTGAATTGCTCCATCGTGATCCGCTCGTCGAGCGCATGCTCGGGATCGAACAGCAAGGTGAGCTCGAGGCTGCGGTCGACCCGCACCGCGACCTCGGCGACATTGCGGACCTCATGCTGGTCGGCGACCGCCGAGACCGGCCGTTTCTCGGGATCGAGCACGCGCAGCAGGATGTCGAGGTCGCCGGGGATGAGCGCGCCGCGCCAGCGGCGGGGGCGGAAAGGGCTGATCGGCGTCAGCGCCATCAGATTGGCGCCCAGTGGCAGGATCGGCCCGTTGGCGGAGAGATTGTAGGCCGTCGATCCCGCCGGCGTCGCGACGAGGATGCCGTCGCAGATCAATTGCGGCAGGACGACGCGGCCGTTGACCGAAATCTCGATCCAGGCGGTCTGGCGCGTCTCGCGGAGCAGGGAGACTTCGTTGATCGCTGCGCGCCTTACCGTCTCGCCGTCGGTGCGGGTGGCGGCCATGGCGAGCGGCGCCACCTTGAACGGCCTGGCGCCGTTGACGCGGGCGCGCAGGCCGTCGAGCCGCCATTCGTTCATCAGGAAGCCGACCGTGCCGCGGTTCATGCCGAAGACCGGGCAGAGGCGGCCGCGGTCGAGCATTTCGTGGAGGGTCTGGAGCAGGAAGCCGTCGCCGCCCAAAGCGATGATCAGCTCGGCTTCCTCCAGCGGCACGAAATCGTAGCGCTTGCGCAGCATCGCCTCGGCCGCCTGCGCCGCTTCGGCGGGGGAGGCGAGCAGGGCCGTCGGCTTGTCGGCGGTGGCCGTCATGGGCGCTTAGCTACGGGGCGGAGCGGCTGTCGGCAAGCTTAGGAAGAAACGGCGAGACCGCTCTCACCTTTCCCTCTCTCTTGAGGGGGAGGGATACGGAGCCTTGGCGACGAAGGAGCCTAGGTGGAGTTGGGTGGGGGTGACAGACTCCGAGGACATCCACTGACGGTGTCACCCTCACCAACTCCGCCTAAGCGGCAAAGCCGCTAAGGCTCCGTATCCTCT
Organism: Allosphingosinicella sp.; assembly: GCA_036491055.1. GTDB lineage: Bacteria > Pseudomonadota > Alphaproteobacteria > Sphingomonadales > Sphingomonadaceae > Allosphingosinicella. The sequence goes on along the minus strand of DASXCT010000026.1, from coordinate 26,971 downwards.
CCCATCGAAGGGAGAGGAGGAAAAAGGGAGGCGAGCCCAATTTCGATCCACCCCTAAAGAGATTGTTGAGACAGAGGCGCCAGAGTAGATCAATGCGGGACGAACCGGGCTGGAGAGAGGGGGAGGGCAAGATGGCCGCTGGCGGGGGCGCCGCGCCGCTCTTCATCCTTTCCTTTCGCCATCGCGACGAGCTGATCGGCGCCGCCGAGCGGGCCGGCTGGCAGCCGATCGCCGCACGCCGCGCCGACAATGGCGAGAGCCGCTTCGTCGCTTCGGGCGCGTCGATCGCGATCGTCGACGCGCGCGGCGCTTTGGCCGAGGGACGGGAGGCGGTGCGGATGCTCGCCGATGCGTGCGAAGCCAATGCGGCCGCCTTGCTCGTCCTGCTCTCGCGCAACGACGAGGCGGCGCTCGACGGGCTCCATGCCGCGGGCGCGACCCATTTCCTGGTGAGCCCGTTCAGCGAGCCGCAATTGCTCCACGCCCTCAATTTCGCCCGCCGCCATGCCGAGCGGGTCGGCGGACGCCGGCCGCTCCGCGCCGGCGAGGCGGGCGGGCCCGCCGCCGGCGCCTCATGGCGCTGGCAGCCGGGATCGCCGACGGTCGAGCTGAGCCCAGCGCTCGCCCGCAAGATCGGCCTGTGCGAGGAGCCGGGCGGGCGCGTTCCGTTGATCGACCTGTTCCGCAGGCTCGGCCCGGAGGGCCGGCGCGCGGCGCGGGGCGCGGTCGACCGCCTGCTCGCCACCGGCCAGTCGACCGCCTTCGCCCATGAGGACGAAGAGGGCGATGGCGGCCGGCTCGCCCACCATCTCCGCGTCGACGAGGAGAAAGGCGGGATCGTCGGCCGCACCGAGGCGATCGTGCCGGACGCGGCGCCCGCCTGGCAGTCGCGCGACCCGATGACCGGCGCGCGCGACGCGCGGGCGGCGCGCGCCTGGATCGAGCGTCAACTCGCCGCCGCGGGCGGGGCGCCGCCGGCGCTGGTCCTCATCCTGCTCTCGGTCAGCCGCTTCGATACGATCAACGCCGCCTTCGGGCGAAGCACCGGCGACGCCGTGCTGCAGGCGGCGGCGCGGCGGATCGAGCGGCTGATCGACGGCGACGGGCGCCAGCGGCTCGTCGCCCGAATCGCCGGGGCGGAGTTCGCGATCCTGCTCGCCGCGCCGACCAGCCTCGCCGAGGGCGGCTTCCTCGCCGGCCGGTTGGTCGAGGCCGTCGGGCGGCCGTTCCTGTCGGGCGACCATGTCGTCAATCTCGGCAGCCGCGCCGGCGTGGTGGCGTCCGAGGCCGGCGACGATGCGGCCGCCCTGCTGCGCCGGGGCAGCGCCGCGCTCGCCGAGGCGAAGAGCGGGGATAGCGGGCCGGTCCGGGTGCTCGATTCCGAAGCCGCCGAGGACGGGGCGCGCGGCGACCGGCTCGAGATCGACCTCCGCCGAGCGCTCGACAAGAATGAGATCGAGATCCTGTTCCAGCCCCAGGTGTCGATCGCCGGCCGCCAGATCGTCGGGGTCGAGGCGCTGGCGCGCTGGCGCCATCCCGCATTCGGGGAATTGGGCGCGGCGACCCTGTTCGGGGTCGCCGAGCGCTCCGACTATCTGGTCCAGCTTTCCGACCATGTGCAGCGCAAGGCGATCGCCGCCGCCGCCGCCTGGCCCGAGGCGCTGGCCGCCTTGCGCCTCTCGGTCAACATCACCGCCGCCGACATCGTCCAGCCCGATTTCGCCCGGCATTTCCTGGCCATGGTCGCCGCGAGCGGCTTCGATCCGGAGCGGCTGACGGTCGAGGTGACCGAGAGCGGACTGATCGAGGATCTCGGCGCCGCCGCCGCCTTGCTCGGCGCGCTGCGCGCCGGCGGTCTGCGGGTGGCGATCGACGATTTCGGCACCGGCTATTCGAGCCTCGCCTATCTGAAGGCGCTGCCGCTCGATTATCTGAAGATCGACAAGAGGCTGTCGGAGGACATTGCCGGATCGGCGCGCGACCAGGTGGTGATCCGCTCGGTCATCGAAATGGCGCGGTCGCTGGGCCTCGAAGTGATCGCCGAGGGCGTCGAGACCGAGGAGCAGCTCGGCCTGCTCGCCCGCGAGGGCTGCACCCTCTACCAGGGCTTCCTCTGCGCGCCGCCGCTGGAGACGGAGGCGCTCGCCGTACTCGTCGTCCGATAACGCCGGCGCCTCAATCGACGACCCTCCTCCGCTGTGCCATCATTGCAACACAGCACGGAGAGCCACTCGATGCCCCGACACTTTGAAGAGCCGCGCCGACGCGGACGGGAGACCTCTTCCCGCCTCTACAGGCAGCGCGGAGTCGCCGAGACGGTCCAGAACGTCCTCCGCCGTGGCAACCGCCGCAAGCCGGATGGCGAGCCCGACGCCGGCGGCGTCCCCGTCGAGCCCAACAATCCGCGCGATCTTTCCGGCGGCGCTGCAGCGGTGCCCGAAACCGAGCAGTGAGGCGCCCTGTTGCAGACGGGAAGGCCGGAGGATTTGGGTCGCCGATTGAGTCCTCTTCTCGCCGGTTCCGGTATGTCGTAACGAGATAATGATCAAAATCGCGGGACAACCAGCAATGCGTGCAGGATCGATCATCGGACTTTCCGGCGCTCTGATGCTGGTCCCGCTTGCACCTGCTGTGGCCAGCGAGGCGCAAGTGGCCCAGGCACCGACCGCATCCGCTCCCGCACCGGCCCAACCGATCGACGCGGCGACGCGGAAGAGGATGGTCGAGATCGCGATCGCGAAGTTGATGGCGCGCTACATTTTCCCCGAAAAGGTTCCGGCCATCGCAAAGGTGTTGCGCGGCAAGCTGTCGACCGGCGCCTATGACCGTATCGACGACCCGAAGGCCTTTGCCGAAGCGGTGACCGCGGACGTCCAGACGGTCGCCCACGACAAGCATATGCGGCTCTTCTGGTCGGCCAAAGCGCAGCCGCCGCGTACCGCCGCGGGCCAACCGGACCCGGCCGAGCTGCAGCGGTTCCAGCGTATCGAGGCCGACCTCAATTTCGACATGCCCAGGGTCGAGGTGCTGGACGGGAATATCGGCTATCTCAAGATGAACGGGTTCGACGAGGCCGAGCGGGCTGGACCCGTCTTTGCCGCGGCGATGGCGTTTCTGAAGCGCACCGACGCCATCATCTTCGACATGCGTGAAAATCACGGCGGCGATCCGCATATGGTCTCGTTCGCGGTCAGCTATCTGTTCCCGGTCGACACGCTCATCATCACCTTTCACAGTCGCGACGGGCCCGATCAGCAGATGTGGTCGCTGCCCGATGTGCCGGGCGGACGCTGGAGCATTGACAAGCCGGTCTATGTGCTGACGAGCGGCAGGACCGGATCGGGCGGAGAGGAGTTCGCCTACGATATCCAGCAGCTGAAGCGCGGGACGATCGTCGGCGGGACCAGCTGGGGCGGCGCGAACCCGGGTGAGGTGGTGCCGCTCGACGCCCATTTCGCGATCTTCATCCCGCAGGGCGCGCCGATGAATCCGATCTCGAAGACCAATTGGGAAGGCGTCGGCGTGAAGCCGGACGTCCCGGTCGACCCCGCAACCGCGCTCGACGTCGCCTGGCGCATGGCGATGGAGAAGCTGATCGCGGGCGCGGAAGGCGAGCGGCGCGCGCACCTCGAAGGAGTGCTGGCCGCCAAGGCGAAGACGTCCGCCAAATGAGCGTCTAAGACGAGGGGGCGATGGGCTCCGTCGCCGGCATGTCATGTTCAGGAAGCGGCCGGGCGTCTCGGCCTGTCGATTGCCGGCTCAACGCGGTCGCATCGCCGACCGCCCAGGCGGCGCCGGTCATCAGGAAGGTCAAGGCCGATTCGGACCAGTTCAGATGCGCTTCCGGATGCGCGACCAGCATCGGAATCCAGATCAGAATTCCGAACAGCCCCATCATCAGCGCCATCAGCCGCAACGCGAGCAATGCCTGGCGATCGGTCAGGATGGCGAGCGCGGCCAGCGCGAAGGCGATCGTGGTGACGACCGCCCAGAACATCTGGCTGGGCGGAATCCAGGTCGGGACCAGGCTCGCGGTGAGGCGAAGATAGAAGATCTGGCTCAACGTGTAGGAGATCGCGCAGAGGCCGATGCCGAGCCGCGCCACCCGGGCGAGCGTCGCCCCCAGATCCGCATTTTCCTGGGCAACCGCATAAATGGCGACAGCACCCCAGATCAGGGTGAATTGCTCGAAGAAGCTACCAACATGCTCATAGACACCCGGCGCCGCGACGATGTCGGGGATGCAGGCCAGCGAGAAGAGCGAATAGAGAATCGCGAGAAGCATCGCCGCCGGACGCGCGGTTCGCGGGAGCAGCACGCCGAGCCCGCCGACGATCTGAACGGCCATCAGCACGCGACCGACGGCGAGGCCGGCAGGCAGCGTCCAAATCCGACTGAGAGTCTGCCAAGTTTCGGCATCGCGCCACATCAATGCAATGATACCGAACAGCACCGCCGACGCTCCGAAAACGATGCGTCCGAGCTGCGACGACTTCACCCGGAGGTCTTGCCGCAAGGGGTCGAGGCAAACACTGTAAGCATGGGAGAAGCCTATCGTCGGCTCTGCAGTCCGGCAAGCGGCTGCCAGGAGCGACTATGATTTGGCGACAATGCTGAAAGAGGGCGCGGCGCCGGAGAGTATGTCCATGCAGGCCGATCCCGTGACAAGCTGATAATGCGCTACAGGTCCGAAGACGGATTTCCATGTCTCGGACTGCGTTCGGGAAAAGGCGGCGCCTTCGACTCGATATGCGAAATGTTCCGGAACACGACCTTTATTCGGCGTATCGTCGTCCTCGGTGCTGAGCGGCATCTCGTCCAGCAATCTCACGATGCACCCTTTGCCGAAGGTCACTCTAAGAAGGTGGCCATCGTCGCCAGGGAGAAGGAAATCGGCGACGACGCCGTTCACATGCCACTGGAAATTGACAAGATCGCTTCGGCTCGCCTGCAAGGGAAAGCCGCTATAAATGGGAATGTAGGTCGGCATGGTCTCGAGCTATCCCAGAATCCGTGCCAAGCCCCGTGACAACTGAAGCGCACCGTTGATCCGGCTTGCGGCGTCCGGCCAGGGACGGGTGATGACCAGCTTCGAATCCGGCCGCAGCCTGGCCGTGCCCTTCAGCCGCTGGACATAGGCGATCAGGCCTTCGAGATCGGGGAAGCTGTCATTGTGGAAGTGGACGAGCGCCCCGCGCGGGCCGACGTCGAGCTTCACCACGCAGGCCCGGCGGCAATTCAATTTGATCTCGATGATCTTGAGGAGATTCTCGGTCTCCTCGGGCAGCTTGCCGAAGCGGTCGATCAGCTCGGCGGCGAAGGGCTCGATCTCGTCGGCTTTCTCGAACTCGTTCATGCGCCGGTAGAGGCCCATGCGGAGGTCGAGATCGGGCACATAATCGTCCGGGATCATGATCGGCGCGTCGACACTGATCTGGGGGGAGAAATCCTCGGCCGCCTTGAGGCTGCCGCCGGACCTGGCCTCGAGGATCGCGTCCTCCAGCATCGACTGGTAGAGCTCGAAGCCGACCTCCTTGATATGGCCCGATTGCTCGTCGCCGAGCAGATTGCCGGCGCCGCGTATATCGAGATCGTGGCTGGCGAGCTGGAAGCCGGCGCCAAGCGATTCGAGATTGGCGAGGACCTGGAGGCGCTTGTCCGCCGCCTCGGTGATCGTCCGCGTCCCCGGCGTCGTGAAATAGGAATAGGCACGGGTCTTGGCCCGGCCGACGCGCCCGCGCAATTGGTAGAGCTGGGCGAGGCCGAAGCGATCGGCGCGGTGGACGATGAGCGTGTTCGCCGATGGAATGTCGAGGCCGCTCTCGACGATCGTGGTCGAGAGCAGGACGTCGTACTTGCGGTCGTAAAAGGCCGACATCCGCTCCTCGACCTCGGTCGGGGACAGCTGGCCATGCGCGGCGACGAAGCGGATTTCGGGCACCTCGTCGCGAAGATAGCGCTCGATATCGGGCAGATCGGCGATGCGCGGGGCGACGAAATAGGTCTGGCCGCCGCGATAATGTTCGCGCAGCAGCGCCTCGCGGACCACCACCGGATCCCACGGCATGACATAGGTGCGCACCGCCAGCCGGTCGACCGGCGGCGTCTGGATCACGCTCAATTCGCGAAGGCCCGACATCGCCATCTGCAAAGTGCGCGGGATCGGAGTCGCGGTGAGGGTGAGGACGTGGACGTCCGCCCGCATCCCCTTCAGCCTCTCCTTGTGGGTGACTCCGAAGCGCTGCTCCTCATCGACGATGACGAGGCCGAGCTTCCTGAACTCCACCTGCCTGGCGAGGATGGCGTGGGTGCCGATGACGATGTCGATCTTGCCGGCGGCGATGCCCTCGCGCGTTTCCCTGGCTTCCTTCGCCGGCACCAGGCGGGAGAGGCGGCCGATCTCGATCGGAAAGCCGCGGAAGCGTTCGACGAAGGTATTGAAATGCTGGCGGGCGAGGAGGGTGGTCGGACAGACCAGGGCGACCTGCCAGCCGGCCATGGCGGCGGCGAAGGCGGCACGCAAAGCCACCTCGGTCTTGCCGAAGCCGACGTCGCCGCAGACCAGACGGTCCATCGGCTTGCCGGCTTCGAGATCGGCGAAGACGTCGGCGATCGCGCGGTCCTGGTCCTCCGTCTCCTCATAGGGGAAGCGGTCGGCGAAGGCGGCGTAGCTGGTGTCGGGTTCGACGACCGCGCCGGGGCGGAGCGCGCGTTCGGCGGCGGTCTTGATCAATTCACCGGCAATCTCTTGGATCCGCTCCTTCATCCGCGACTTGCGGCGCTGCCAGGCCTCGCCGCCCAGCCTGTCGAGCGCGACTCCGTCGCTCTCGCTGCCATAGCGGGAGAGGATGTCGATATTCTCGACCGGAACGTAGAGCTTGTCGCCGCCAGCATATTCGAGCGCGACGCAATCGTGCGGGCTGTTGCCGACCGGAATCCGGGTCAGGCCCTCATAGCGGCCGATGCCGTGATCGGCATGGACGACGAGATCGCCGGGGCTGAGCGTCGCCAACTCGCTGAGGAACGCATCGGCCGACTTGCGCCTTTTGCGCCGGCGAACGAGCCGGTCGCCGAGCATGTCCTGCTCGGTGAGCAAGGCGAGATCGGCCGTGGTGAAACCGTGATCGAGGGGGAGCACCGCCAGCGCCACAAATCCTCCCCGGGACGGGGAGGGGGACCGGCCAGAGGCCGGTGGAGGGGGTTCCGCACCCGGCACGGCCCCCCCTCCACCATGCTCCGCATGTGTTGGAGCGAGATCGTGTCCCCCGGACACGATCTTGGACGGCCGGGGGCCGTCCAAAGCTCCAACACCCTCCCTGTTCCGGGGAGGAGCAAAAGCAGAGGCACCAAGCGCTTCCTGCCAGGTCTCGACCTCGACCGCCTTGGTCAGCCCATGATCCGCCAGCAGCCCCTTCAGCCGCTCGCGCGAGCCGCGGGAATAACTGGCGAGGACCACCTTCTTCTTCGCCCGCCGCAACGCGGCGACATGGGCGACCATTGCCTCATAGACATTGGCATTTTGCGAGCGCTCGGGCGCGAAATCGCGGGCATTGTCGACGCCGAAATCGAGCACGGTCGCGCTTTCCGGCTCGTGGAAGGGCGTCGCCAGATGGAGCGGCCGATCCTCGATCAGAATCCGCCAATCGTCGCGCGCGAGATAGAGGCTGTCGGGCTCGAGCGGGCGATAGCTTCCCGGATCGGCGGATTGGGCGCGCTTCCGGTTCTCGTAATAATCCGCGACCGCCTCGAACCGGGCGTCGGCGGCGCCGGCATCGTGCGCGTCGCGGACGATGATGTCATCGGGCGAGAGATGGTCGAAAAGCGTCTCCAGCCGTTCCTCGAACAAAGGCAGCCAGTGATCGATGCCGGCGAGGCGGCGGCCTTCGGAGACGGCCTGATAGAGCGGATCGCCGGTCGCGGTGGCGCCGAATTGCTCGCGATAGCGCGAGCGGAAGCGCCTGATGCTGTCCTCGTCGAGCAGGGTCTCCGAGGCGGGGAGGAGGGTGAAGCCGCCCTCCATATTGCCAATGGTGCGCTGGGTGCCGGGATCGAAGCGGCGCACGCTCTCGATCTCGTCGCCGAAGAAATCGAGCCGCAGGCCCTCGGTCTCGCCGGAGGGGAAGAGATCGACGATGCCGCCGCGCACGGCGAATTCGCCGGCATCGGCGACCGTATCGGTGCGGTGATAGCCATTGGCCTGGAGCAAGACGGTCAGCCGCTCGAGGTCGATCCGTTCGCCGGGGGCGAGGCGGGCAACGAGCTGGCGGATGCGGAACGGCGTCAGCGTGCGCTGGGTGGCGGCGTTGACGGTGGTGACCAGGAGCTGCGGCTTTTCCCGCCCCCGCTGCAGCGCGTGAAGGGTGGCGAGGCGTTCGGCGGTCGAGCGCAGCGAAGGTGAGGCGCGGTCGTAGGGCAGGCAATCCCAGGCCGGGAAGGCGAGCACTTCCAGCTCCGGCGCGAAATAGCTGGCGGCATCGGCCAGCGCCCGCATCGCCGCCTCGTCCGGCGCGATGAACACGGCACGCCCCTTCGCCGCCCGCGCAAGGTCCGCCGCCAGCCAGGGGAGGAAGCCGGCCGGTGCGCCGGCGAGTGTCATCGGTCGGTCGGCAGAGAGGATTCGTTGGACGGGATCGCTCACAAGCCCCTCCCCTTCAGGGGAGGGGTTGGGGTGGGGGATGTGATTCCGGCCGCGGCATCCCCGACAACCCCCACCCCCATCCCATGGGGCGCTGGCCCATCCCCCGGATGGGCCTTGGTCGCGTCCCATCCTGAAGGGGAGGGGCTAAGTTTCGTCTCGTCCACGCTCACTCCGAATGCCCGATATAATCGACCCGCTGGAGACGCCCCATCGCCGCGCCGCGGTAGCGTTCCGGCGGCATTGCGGTTCCGATCGCCCAGGCCATGATATCGACGTCCTGCTCCTCGAGCAGGGCTTCGAACCAGGCCAGCTCCGCCTCTCCCCAGCCGTCGGCACAGGTGTCGAAAAAGCCACCGATCATCAGATCGGCCTCGCGCGTGCCGCGGTGCCAGGCGCGGAAGCGGAGGCGCTTGAGGCGGGCGTCGCGGTCCATGGTCTCCAAGCGGAAAAGGCCGCGCTGGGGAATCCAGGCGGCTTCATCGGGGCCTATGTAGGGAGAGGTGGGGCAGGGGTGAAGCTTCTTATTCCCCGCCCTGGAAGGGAGAGACGGCTAGCTTCTTGTTCCCCTCCCTGGAAGGGAGGGGCCAGGGGTGGGTGGCGAGGACGGCGGCTCGATGCCGCCGCCGAGCCTGATGGTGCCGCCTTCGTCGCGCTTCGCGCGAACCCACCCCCAACCCCTCCCTCGCAGGGAGGGGAGTAGAGGGAGGGGAGTTATAGGGGGGAGTTGTCCCTCCCGCCGCCTCGCCTTACCAACCGCCCATGCGGCCCGACATTCTCAACCCGCTCTTCGCCGAAGTGGAGGTGCTGAAGGGGATCGGTGCCGCCCTCGCCAAGCCGCTGAAGCGGCTCGGGCTGGAACGGGTGGTGGACCTGCTCTTCCACCTTCCCACCGGCTGGATCGAGCGCAAGAAGGTGGAGCTGATCGACGAAGCCGATGCCGGCCGCGTGGTGAGCGTGCTGGTGACGCCGGTCGATTATCGCCAGGGCGGCGCGCGCAGCCCGTTCCGTGTCCACGCGACCGACCGCGCGGGCAATTACCTGACCCTCACCTATTTCCACAATCCGGGCTGGGCGAAGAAGCAGCTTCCGCTTGGCGCGCCGAAGCTCGTTTCCGGCAGGATGGAGGCTTATGGGCAGGAGCTGCAGATCGTCCATCCGGACTATGTGCTGGACCCGGGGGAGGCATTCGACCTGCTGGAGCGCGAGCCGGTCTATGCCCTTTCCGAAGGCCTCACCAACCGGCGCATGGGCGATCTTGCCGCCCAGGCGCTGGCCCGGGTGCCCAAGCTCGCCGAATGGATCGAGCCGAGCCTGATCGAGCGCCGCCGCTGGCCGGGCTGGCAGGAGGCGCTGGAGGCGGCGCACCACGCGCCGGGCAGTGCTGCGCGCGAGCGGCTCGCTTATGACGAGATTTTCGCCAACCAGCTCGCCTTGATGCTGGTCCGCGCCTCGTCGCGGCGGCGGCGCGGCGTGCCGCTCGAAGGCGACGCGCGGCTGCGCAACCTCCTCCGCCTGCCTTATGCGCCGACCGGCGCGCAGAAAAAGGCGATGGGCGAGATCGAGGGCGACATGGCGCAGCCGGTGCCGATGCTCCGCCTGCTCCAGGGCGACGTCGGCTCGGGCAAGACTTTGGTGGCGCTCGAGGCCTTGCTGATCGCGGTCGAGGCGGGGGCGCAGGGGGCGATGCTCGCGCCGACCGAGATTCTTGCCCGCCAGCATTTCGAGACCTTGTCGCGCCAGCTCGCCGGGCTTCCGGTCAATATTGCCATCCTCACCGGCCGCGAGAAGGGAAAAGCGCGCGAATCGACCCTGATCGGCCTCGCCGATGGCTCGATCGACATCCTGGTCGGCACCCACGCCATCTTCCAGGAGGCGGTGCGCTACAAGAAGCTCGGTCTCGCCGTGGTCGACGAGCAGCATCGCTTCGGCGTTGCTCAAAGGATGATGCTGGCGCAAAAGGCCGAGCGGCCGCCGCATCTGCTGGTGATGACGGCGACGCCGATCCCGCGCACGCTCACCCTCACCCAATATGGCGAGATGGACGTCAGCCGCCTCGACGAGATGCCGCCGGGGCGTCAGCCGGTCGAGACAAGGGTGCTGAGCGCCGAACGGCTGGCCGAGGTCGCGGAGGCGCTGGCGCGGCATATCGCGCGCGGCGGCCAGGCTTATTGGGTCTGCCCCCTGGTCGAGGAGAGCGAGGCCGGCGACCAGGCCGCCGCGGAGGAGCGGGCGCGGCTGCTGAAGCTCCGCTTCGGCGACAAGGCCGGCCTCGTCCACGGGCGGATGAAGGGCGCGGAGAAGGACGAGGCGATGGCCGCCTTCGTGCGCGGCGACACCGCCGTGCTGGTCGCGACGACGGTGATCGAGGTGGGCATGGACGTGCCCAACGCCACGTTGATGATCGTCGAAGGGGCGGAGCGGTTCGGCCTCGCCCAGCTCCACCAGCTGCGCGGGCGCGTCGGGCGCGGGGAAGGGCGTTCGATCTGCCTGCTGCTGCGCGGCGAAATGCTGAGCGAGACGTCGCGCGCCAGGCTCGCCTTGATGCGCGAGACGAACGACGGCTTCCGCATCGCCGAAGAGGATCTGCGGCTGCGCGGCGCGGGCGAGATCCTCGGCACGAAGCAATCGGGCGAGGCGGTGTTCCGGCTCGCCGATGCCGAGCAGATCCAGGCGCTCGCCCAGACCGCCTCGGACGATGCGCGCCTGCTGGTCGACCGCGACGGCGGCTTGCAGGGCGAGCGCGGCCAGGCGGCGCGGGTTTTGCTCTATCTGATGGAACGAGACGCGGCCGTGGAGCTGCTGCGCAGCGGGTAAATTCCTCCCCGATGAACCGGTGAGGACTGCCCCCGGCAGTCCTCAGCCATGCCGGGGGCATGGCGGGCCGGTTCATGGGAGGGGACCGCACGAAGTGCGGTGGAGGGGATTCACCGCCCGCACGGGCTTCCGTCTACCTGTTTCGTGCCAGATTCCGGGCCCCCTCCACCATGCTACGCATGGTCCCCCTCCCCGTTCCGGGGAGGATATCAGGGCACCAGCAGTCCGTGCTTTTTCTTGCCCGCCGAAATGCGGATGTCGCACATCACCTCAATCGGCCGATCTTCGTCCACGCGCGCACCATCGACGCGGGCGCCGCCCTGGGTAATCAGCCGCCGCGCCTCGTTCTTCGACGCGGCGAGGCCGAGGCCCACCAGGGCGTCGACCAGCCCGATCCGCCCCGCCACCTTCAGCGTCGGCAGCGCGTCGCCGGCGGCCCCTTCCTCGAAGGTCCGGCGCGCCGTCTCCGCGGCCGCTTCGGCGGCTTCGCCGCCATGGGCGAGGCTCGCCGCCTCGTCCGCCAGGATCTTCTTCGCGATGTTGATCTCGCTGCCTTCGAGCCTTTCCAGCCGTTCCACTTCGTCGAGCGGCAGGTCGGTGAACAGGCGCAGGAACCGGCCGACGTCGCGGTCGTCGGTGTTCCGCCAATATTGCCAATAATCGTACGGACTCAGCATGTCGCCATTGAGCCAGACCGCGCCGGCCGCGCTCTTGCCCATCTTGGCGCCGTCGGCGGTGGTGATGAGCGGGGTGGTGACGCCGTAGAGCTGCGTCCCCTCGATCCGCCGGGTCAGCTCGATGCCGTTGACGATATTGCCCCATTGGTCGGAGCCGCCCATCTGCAGCCGGCAGCCGGCGCGCCGGGAGAGCTGCAGGAAATCATAGGCCTGCAGGATCATGTAGTTGAATTCGAGGAAGGTCAGCGGCTGCTCGCGATCGAGCCGCAGCCGGACGCTGTCGAAGGTCAGCATGCGGTTGATGGTGAAGTGCGGCCCGACGTCGCGGAGGAACGGGATATAATCGAGCGCGTCGAGCCAGTCGGCATTGTTGACCAGGATCGCGTCGGTCGGGCCGTCGCCGAAGCGCAGGAAGCGCTCGAAATTCTTGCGGATCGAGGCGATGTTGGCGCCGATCGTCTCGTCGCTCAGCAACTTGCGGCTTTCATCCTTGCCCGAAGGATCGCCGATCCGGGTGGTGCCGCCGCCCATCACCACGATCGGCTTGTGCCCCGCCTGCTGGAGCCGCCGCAACAGCATGATCGACACCAGATTGCCGACATGCAGCGAAGGCGCGGTCGCGTCGAAGCCGATATAGCCGGGCACGATCTGCCGCCGCGCCAGTTCATCCAGCCCCTCGGGGTCGGTGACCTGATGGATATAACCGCGCGCGTCGAGCAGGCGGAGGAGATCGGATCGGAAACCGGACATGGTGGGCTGCTTAGCCGTCCCGCCAATGCCGCGAAAGCCCGCCCGTCAGTACCTCACCTTCCCCGTCATTCCCGCGCAAGCGGGAATCCAGTTGGAGCTTACGTATTCGGATCGGGTTGCAAGAAGCTGGATTCCCGCTTTCGCGGGAATGACGTAGGGGGGAGCGGATGGAAAGATGTGTCGAGGAGGAGCTTTGGACACATCCCGCCGAGAGCAGCCACGCGCTCAAGCGGATCGATGTCCGCGTTTGCCGCCGTACCGAGACCAGCCTCAGCTTTCTCTATGTCGCAATCGGCCGCATCGAGGGCATCGTCGTTCCGCCGCCGGCGCCGCCGCTGCGCACCGACAATCTGTGGAAAACTACCTGCTTCGAAGCCTTTCTTCAGGCCGAGGGCGAGAATAATTATCGCGAGCTCAACTTCTCGCCATCGGGCCAATGGGCGGCTTATGAATTCGACGATCACCGGACCGGAATGACGCAGGCCGCCTTGCCCGCCCCGCCCGAAATCGCGCTGATCCTCGCCGACGATCGGCTCGAATTGCGCGTGACGCTTGCGATCGATCTACCGCGCGAGCCCTGTCGGCTCGGCCTCAGCGCGGTGATCGACGAGAAAGTCGGGCCCAAATCTCTCTGGGCGCTCGACCACAAAGGAAGCGTGCCGGATTTCCACCGCGCGGATTGCTTTACGCTCGAACTGCCGCCACCACCGGCGCCATGAAATTCGGTATCGACCGCCTGCTTGAACACCCATCCCTGCGCGCACCCTTGGCTGGGAAACGCGTGGCTCTGCTCGCCCATCCCGCCTCGGTGACGCGCGATCTCATTCATTCGCTGGATGCGCTCGCGGCCTGCCCCGATCTCCGGCTCAGCGCCGCCTTCGGGCCGCAGCACGGCCTCAGGGGCGACAAGCAGGACAATATGGTGGAATCGCCGGATTTCGACGATCCGGTTCATCGCATTCCGGTGTTCAGCCTCTACGGCGAGGTGCGCCGGCCGACCGGCCAATCGATGGGGACGTTCGATACCATTCTCGTCGATCTCCAGGACCTCGGCTGCCGCATCTACACGTTCGTCACGACCCTGCTCTACGTACTCGAAGCCGCTGCGAAGCACGGCAAGAGCGTCTGGGTGCTCGACCGGCCAAATCCCGCGGGCCGGCCCGTCGAAGGGCTGGCGTTGCTGCCGGGCTGGGAGAGCTTCGTCGGCGCCGGGCCGATGCCGATGCGCCACGGCCTGACCCTTGGCGAGCTCGGCCGCTGGTTCGTCGCCAGCCGCAAGCTCGACGTCGATTATCGCGTCATCGAGATGGAAGGCTACGATCCCGACGCGGCGCCGGGCCACGGCTGGCCGCTCGGCGAGCGGATCTGGGTCAATCCAAGCCCCAATGCGCCGAACCTGTGGATGGCGCGGGCTTATGCCGGCACGGTGATGCTGGAAGGGACGACGCTCTCCGAAGGCCGCGGCACGACCCGGCCGCTCGAGCTGTTCGGAGCGCCCGATCTCGACGCACGCCGGCTCCTCGCCGAGATGCGCGCGCTTGCGCCCGGCTGGCTGGAAGGGTGCGGGCTTCGCGATTGCTGGTTCGAGCCGACCTTCCACAAGCATGTCGGCACGCTCTGCAACGGCGTCCATATCCATGCCGAGGCGCCGCTTTACGACCATCATGCCTTCCGGCCATGGCGGCTGCAGGCGCTCGCCTTCAAGGCGATCCGGCGGCTGTGGCCGGATTATCCGCTCTGGCGCGACTTCGCCTACGAATATGAGCTCGGCAAGCTTGCCATCGACGTGATCAACGGCGGGCCCGGGCTGCGCGAGTGGGTCGACGATCCGGCGGCCGAGCCCGGCGATCTCGACGCGGCGGCATCGGCTGACGAGCGGGCCTGGCGCGAGGAGAGGCGGCCTTTCCTCCTCTACGGGGACGCGGCGTGAGCGGCGAAGACGAGGTCGACACCCTGCTGGCGCGCGATCCGAAGGATCTCGATGCCCTGATCCGCAAGGGCGATTTGCGGACGCAGGCCGGCGACGATCGCGCCGCTGTCGCTTTCTACAGCCGGGCGCTGGCGCTTGCCGGGACGATGGGGCAGCTCCCGTTTTCGCTGAAGCCGGCGATCGAGCGCGCCCAGGCCGGCGTCGCGCGGGCGCAGGGGCAGTTCGAGCGCCATCTCGAAGGCGCGCTGGCCGAAGCGGGTTTTCCTGTCGGGCACCGCCCGCCGCGCTTCCAGGAATCGCTCGACCTGATGACCGGCCGGCGCCAGGCGCAGCTCCAGCTTCAGCGGCCCACCGCTTATTATTTCCCCGGCCTGCCGCAGCGCCGCTACTATGAGCGGTCCGAATTTCCCTGGGCGGCCGAGGTCGAGGCGGCCGCGCCGGCGATGCGGGAGGAACTGGTCGCGGCGCTGGCGCAGGGCGGGCACGGCTTCTCGCCCTATATCGTCACCGATCCGTCGCGCCCGCGCACCGATTTCCACGGCCTCACCGACAACCCCGCCTGGAGCACCCTCTATCTCTGGGAGAAAGGCGCGGCGGTCGAGGCGGCGGTGCGGCGCTTCCCGCGCACCTATGCGGCGGTGAAGGATCTCGACATGCCGCATATCGGCGCTCGCGCGCCCTCGATCCTGTTCTCGCGCCTCCAGGCCGGCGCCCGCATCCCGGCCCATCACGGCGTGATGAACGCCCGTTTGATCTGCCACCTGCCTTTGATCGTCCCCCCCGGTTGCGGCTTCCGCGTCGGCGGCGAGACCCGCGAATGGCATGAAGGGGAGCTGCTGGTCTTCGACGACACGGTCGAGCACGAAGCCTGGAACGAGAGCGACCGCGACCGCATCATCCTCATCTTCGACGTCTGGCGGCCCGAGGTGAGCGCGGAGGAACGCCGGGCGATCACGGCGATGTTCGCGGCAATCGACGGCTATTCGCGATAAGATCGATCCGCACTCATCTGTTGCTCCTTTTCGTCATCCCAGCGTAGGCTGGGATCCCGGCGGGTGAAAAGCGCGACACCCTTTTCTCGCTGGGGCCCCAGCCTCCGCTGGGGCGACGGAATGAATCGAGCTCCGACAACTTAGCTCGAGCGCAGCCTCAGCTCTTCCGGCTCAGCGTCCGCATCGCCTGGTCGAGGCCTTCGAGCGTCAGCGCGTACATTCGATCCCGCATCAATTCGCGCAGGATCGCGGTCGACGCGGAATAATTCCAATATCGCTCCGCCGTCGGGTTGAGCCACACCGCGGCCGGATAGGTATCGACCAGCCGCCGCATCCAGACCGCGCCGGCTTCCTCGTTATAATGCTCGACCGAGCCGCCCGGATGGCTGATCTCATAGGGGCTCATCGATGCGTCGCCGACGAAGACCAATTTGTAATCGTGACCGAATTTGTGGAGCATTTCCCAGGTCGGCGTGCGCTCGGCGTGGCGGCGGCGATTGTCCTTCCACAGGCTCTCATAGGGGCAATTGTGGAAGTAGAAGAATTCGAGATTCTTGAACTCGCCGGTCGCGGCCGAGAACAATTCCTCGCAGAGCCTGACATGGGGGTCCATCGAGCCGCCGACGTCGAGCAGGAGCAGCAACTTGACCGCATTGTGCCGCTCCGGCCGCATGCGGATATCGAGCCAGCCCTTGCGCGCGGTGCCGTCGATCGTCCCGTCCATGTCGAGCTCGTCGGCCGCGCCTTCGCGGGCGAAGCGGCGCAGGCGGCGGAGCGCCACCTTGATGTTGCGGGTGCCGAGCTCGATTTGGTTGTCGAGATTCCTGAACTCGCGTCTGTCCCAGACCTTGATCGCGCCGCGGTTGCGCCCGCTTTCCTGGCCGATCCGCACGCCTTCCGGGTTGAAGCCATAAGCGCCGAAGGGCGAAGTGCCGGCGGTGCCGATCCATTTGGAGCCGCCCTGGTGCCGTTCCCTCTGCTCCTCGAGCCGCTGCTTCAGCGCCGCCATGATCTCGTCCCAGGACCCGAGCGACCGGATCTCCGCCATCTGCTCGGGCGTCAGGTAAAGCTCGGCGATCCTGCGCAGCCATTCCTCCGGGATCGGGGTTGCCCCGGTGCCGTAATCCGCCTCCAGACCCTTGAAGACCTTGCCGAAGACGAGATCGAACCGGTCGAGGAGCCCTTCGTCCTTCACGAACGTGGCGCGGGCGAGCCAGTAGAATTCCTCCGGCCGCGCCGCGACGATGTCGGCGTCGAGCGCCTCGAGCAGGATCAGATGCTCCTTCATCGAAGCAGGGATGCCGGCGGCGCGAAGCTCGTCCACGAAGGAGAAGAACATGATCCGCGCTCTACGGGGTCGTGAGATCAGGCTCAACCGAGCCGCCGCCGGGCTTGATCGCCGACAAGCGCCAGCCGACCGGCCCCCAGAGCAGGATCGGCCCGGTCAGCCGCACCTTCGCGCCCAGCCCGCGGAGCTGGGCGGCGTAATTGCGGGCATGACGGATGTCGAAGATCAGGATCTGCCCGCCGGGCTTCGTCACCCGCCACGCCTCCGCGATCGCGGCGGCGCGGCCGGTCGCATTGGAGATATTGTGGATGGCGGTCATCGACGCGACGACGTCGAAGCTCGCTTCCGGATAAGGAAGGCTTCGCGCGTCGCCGGTGTCGACCTGGAGCCGCCCCGAGACGCCCGCAATTTCGCCATTGGCGCGGATCGCGTCGGGATTGTTGCCGGCGAGGTCGCGCGCCTGCCAGAGGTCGATGCCGGTGACGCGGCCGTCGGGCACCCGCCGCGCCGCCGCGACGGCGATCAGGCCGCGGCCGCAGCCGATGTCGAGCACGCTCTCCTCTCCCCGCCAGGCGCGGCTGTCGAGCAGGGCCCGCATTACTCTTTTCTTCAGCCAGAGGCTCGACGCGACCATCCAGAAGGCCATGACCAGGCAGATGATCCCGGTGACGAGGCCGTTGTTGCGCAGAATGAGGAGGACGGGGCCAGGCTGCACGAAACCGCCGGCGAGCAACAGCGCGCTGGCAAGGCTGGCCGCGACGCAGATGATCCCGATGACCGCGAGGTTGCGGACGACCGTCGGCGCGTCGATCCCGTAATTTTCGGTGGCCATGAAGGCTCCTCCGCCCCGAGCAAGCGCCATAACGGAAGGATAAGGAGGTTCCGTCCGCTTGGACAGCCGCCCGCGAACATCGCCGCCGGGCCGCCCGGCGGGGTCCGGTGGTTAACCGCGTTTCAACCTGTTGGGACTAGCTGTTCGCGCGAAGCGAGCGGGAGAGGCGACGCGTGGCGAGTTCAGCGCTGGAGAAGACGGACGGGCAGGCGATCAACATCGTCGCGCGCAATTGCGGCTCGCTGGCGATCGAATGCAGCGACGTTTCGGGCTATGTCGCAGGGGTTTCCGAACGCATCTCCTCGCATCTGCGCACCCTCGACACGCTCGAAGAGGTCACCAGCCGGCTTTTGTTCGACCAGGCCCGAGTCGCCGAATCGACCGACGAGGCGCGCATCCTTGCCGAGCAGGCGCGCGAGAAACTGGGCGAAGGCAGGGCGGCGATCGAGGACACGATCGCGATCTTTTCCGGCCTCACCGACCTCGTCGTCCAATTGGGCGAGCGCATGGCCGGCTTCGCCGAGGCGATGAGCCGGGTCCAGAACGTCTCGTCCGCGATCGAGAATATCGCCCACAAGACCAACATGCTCGCCTTGAACGCAACGATCGAGGCGGCGCGGGCGGGCGAGGCGGGCCGTTCGTTCGCGGTGGTCGCCGCCGAGGTCAAGAAGCTCGCCCACGAGACGCGGTCCGCGACCAGCGAGATCGCCGGCACCATCGCCTCGCTCACCCATGAGGCGAGCGCCGTCACCTCCGAGATCGAGAGCGGCGTCGAGCGCAGCCGGGTCGCGCAGGGCGGCTTCGCCACCATCACCGATCGGGTCCGCGACGTCGCCGAGATCGTCGCCATGGTCGACCGGCAGACCGACGGCATCGCCCAGTCGACCAGCCATATTCAGCAGAGCGTCGACAGTGTGAAGCACGGCCTCTCCGCCTTCGCCTCCGACGCCCGCGCCAATGGCGGCGCCCTGGTCGAGGTGCACACCCGGCTCGGCAAATTGGAAACGCTCTCCAACGACATGCTCGACCGGCTGGCGAGCTGCGGCGTCCGCATCGACGACACGCCGTTCATCGAATTCGCCCAGAAGGGCGCGCGCGAGATCCGCAAGGCGATCGAGGACGGCATCGCCCGCGGCGAAACCGACGTGGAATCCATCTTCGACACCGATTACGTGCCGATGCCCGGCACCAATCCGCAGCAATATGAGACCCGTTTCTGTACGTTCGCCGACATCCACATCCGCCCTTTGCTCGACCGGATGATGAAGCATGAGGCGCGGCTGATCGCCTGCGCGATCACCGACATCAACGGCTATCTGCCGACCCACATTTCCGAGCGCTCGCAGCCGCAGGGGCCGGACCCCAAGTGGAATGCGGAGCATTGCCGCAACCGCCGCAACTTCATCGACGACGTCACCCGCCGCGCCATCGCCAGCGACAAGGAGGCGATGCTCGCCACCTACGGCATGGACCTGGGCGAGGGCCGCTATCTGGCGGTCAAGAACGTCTTCGTGCCGCTGTTCATCAAGGGCCGCCGCTGGGGCAATTTCGAGGTCGCCTATCGCGACGACGCCACGACCTGAGCCCTTATTGCTTGGGGACGTTGCTCGCTTTCGACGGCGGGCATCCTTCTACGAATTGGTCGCAGGCGAGATTCACGTTTATATTGCCATTGGGGTTCAGGACGATATTGCCGAATTGCGAGATCGAAGAATCGCGGGAGGCGATCCGATCGAGCTGAGCCAGGCTCGGCCCGCCGCCGAACAGCCCGAAGAGGGCGAGATGGCCGATCCCGTGACGGATGACCACGACGTGATCGGGCCGTTCCGATGTGGCGGTCGCTTCGAGGATGAGGCCGGCGTCGCCGACGAGCTGGAAGAATTTAGGAATGAAGTCCCTGGCGGGGGCGCCCCCAACCGGCCTGTAGGTCAGGATCAGCGCCTCTCCGCGGGTGGCGGAGCGTACGAGGCAAAGCCGATCAGGTATTCGCTTCACCGCATCGAAGGCGGATTTTTTGTCCTTGTCCCGTAAGTTTGCCGCTGATCGCCTCGTCCGCGCTTGCATATTGGGCGACGTCGTCGATGCCGTCATGGCCATAATCGCGGACCTCCTTCATCTTCAGCGATCCGGCTTCGCGCGGAACGCCGATCGCGGCGCGATTCACCAATGCGGGGTCGGGCGCATGATCGGTCCAGGCCGGCTGCGCGGGCTGCGTGGGTTCGGCGGCTTGCGCGCCGGCGGCAAGGCAGCCCATCGCTGCGAGAAGGAGGAAAATGAGCCGCACCGGACGCAGCAGGGGGGGCGGCCGGAGCTTCACAGACCCGCCCCGACATGCACTTCGGAACCAAAATTGCCATCGGCCTCGCAAATCGTCATCGATCGATCCCCCTCTGATCGTCCCGGCCCGGATCGCCGCACCATGAAAGCGAGGCGTTTGAACAGCATAGCATCCCGGTTTTCGTTGAGAAGGGTGAAGGGGCGGAGGCGCTTCGATCGATCAATTGGACGATGGCGAGTTGACGCGCGGGATCGATCACCGAGCGATTCAATCGTGAAACCGGCTGTTTACATGTCCATTCTCGATGATTTAGATGCTTTATTTCTTATTAAGCTAAGTTAATTCTCTATTTATGGATATGACGACAAGAATATCTGCGTCTTTTCTTGGGTAATTCTGGAACAAATATTTGGAGACAGGCGTTTCGGCTGGTGCAAATCTTGACAGGGGGGCAGTGGTGCAGTCCTTCAGCGACCAAATTGGCCGGAACGGCGTTCATGCGGGCGATGCCATCATCGCCGGCGATCGACCTGGCGTCCATGCCGACGGAGACGAAGCGGAGGCGATCGAGCGGCGCCGCGGCCGCCGCATCCGCACCGTCTTCCGCATCGCCAGGGTGGCCCGCGACCATGTCGTCAGCCTCTGGCGCGTCCGCAACATCTCCGATTTCGGAATGATGCTGCTGACCCATGCCAAGCCAAGTCTGGGCGAGCGGCTGACCGTCATGCTGTCCGACCATGTCGCCGTCGACGCCCACGTCGTCTGGGCGAACGGCGAAGCGTGCGGGATCGCCTTCGAGGCGCCGATCGACAGCGCCTCCACCCTGACCGCGCTCGTGCAGGAGCAGAGGAATCCCGATTATCGGGCGCCGCGGATCGAGGCCCATATTCCCGCCTGCATCGACGGCGAGAACGGGGTCCATCCCATCATCGTCAGCGACGTCTCGCAGCATGGCGTCGGGTTCCGCCACGCCTCCTCGATCGAGCCGGGCCTGCGGGTCCGGGTGCAGTTCGACACAGGCGTCGAGCGGCGCGGGATCGTCCGCTGGGCGGAGGCGCGGCGCGCCGGCGTCGAATTGTTCGATCCGCTCTCCTGCGAGGAATTGGAGACGATCCTCGCCGCCTGATCGAATTCAGCCGGGCCGCCGCGCCATGAAGGCGAGCCGCTCGAACAGCATCACGTCCTGCTCGTTCTTGAGCAACGCGCCGTGGAGGGGCGGGATCGCCTTGGCGGGATCGCGCGACTGGAGGATCTCCAGCGGCAGATCCTCGTGGAGGAGCAATTTCAGCCAGTCGATCAGCTCGCTCGTCGACGGCTTCTTCTTGAGGCCGGGCATTTCGCGGACCTGGTAGAAGATGTCCATCGCCTTCTGGACGAGCCGCGCCTCGATGCCCGGGAAATGGACGTCGACGATCTTTTGCATCGTCTCGCGGTCGGGGAATTTGATGTAATGGAAGAAGCAGCGGCGCAGGAAGGCGTCGGGCAGCTCCTTCTCGTTGTTCGAGGTGATGATGACGATCGGCCTCTCCGCCGCCCGGATCGTCTCGCGCGTTTCATAGACGTGGAACTCCATCCGATCGAGCTCCTGGAGGAGGTCGTTGGGGAATTCGATGTCGGCCTTGTCGATCTCGTCGATCAGCAGCACGGGGAGGTCGGGGCTGGTGAACGCCTCCCATAATTTGCCGCGTCTGATGTAATTGGCGATGTCGTGGACGCGCGGGTCGCCGAGCTGGCCGTCGCGAAGCCGCGCGACCGCGTCATATTCGTAGAGGCCCTGATGCGCCCTCGTCGTCGACTTGACGTGCCACTCGATCAGCGGCGCGCCGAGCGCGTCGGCGATCTCATGGGCGAGGATGGTCTTGCCCGTCCCCGGCTCGCCCTTGACGAGGAGGGGGCGGCGCAGGGCGACGGCGGCGTTGACCGCGACCTTGAGGTCGTCGGTCGCCACATAGGAATCGGTGCCTTCGAAGCGCATCGCCGCCTTTTACGTTTACGTCAACGGCGGCGATAGAAGAGGGCCCGCCTCCGCGCAAGCCGCGCCGGGGAGGGGCCACGGATCGTTCAGGCTTGTTGCGGGCCACGGCGCGAATGCTAGGTTCCAAGGATGAGCGACGAGGTTTCCAACGGATTCGCGCGAAACCCGTCGCGCTGGTTTTTCCTGCTTCCATTCATGGCATTGCTGGCCGGATCCGCATCGGCCGCTCCCCCGGCTCGGCCGACGCTGACGGTGCCCAACGCCTTCTTCGATGCCCAGGCCGCGTTGCGCTGGATTCCGTTCGAATGGACGCCCGACCAGCAACTGATCATTCTACCCGTCGAGCTGAACGGAGCGCCCGCCCGCGCGCTGCTCGACACCGGCGCGCCTACGGTGGCGGTGGCTCGTGCCTATGCGCTGGCCCACCATCTTCCGCTGGCGCCCATCGGCGATGCCTATAGCGCCGGCGGAATGAGCCATTTCGAGCGCACCGATTCCGTCGCCCTTCGTATCGGCGGTCTTTATCAGCCGGCAGGGGCCGTTCAGGTCGTGGACCTTTCCGGCGTCAATGCCGCGCTGGATGATCCGGTGGACCTCGTAATCGGCAGCTCGCTGATCTCCAGGTTCGCGCTCCAGATCGATTTCGATCACAAGCGTCTTCGCCTGCTGCCCAGTGGCGCCAAGGCTCTGGAAGGCGTCGACCTTCCCGTCGGTCTGCAGATATCGGGCGGCCGCATCTGGACGCAGATGACCATCGGCAACCGCGCGCTTCGAGTGCTGATCGACAGCGGGTCGGCCGTGGCGCTAACCCTTTCCTCGTCCACCTGGCTCTCGATGCCGCACCAGCAAGGCCACGGGATCACCGATCTCGCTTATGTCGGGCTGGGAGGAGAGGGGGTCGAGACGTTGCTGACGCTCGGCGGCATCCGCTTCGGCTCGCTTCCGCCGGTGACGGCGCTGACGACGATCGAGCCGTCCGAAGGCATTCTCAGCCATATTGGATTTCCCGCGCTGATGGGGCTCGGTTTGCTCGGCAATTACAATCTGGTTCTGGACGTGCCAGCGGGGCGAATGACCTTGGCGCCGCGCCTTCAACCGGTCCCGCCGGCACCCAGATCCACGGTCGGCGTTCAGGTGTTCTACACCGCCGATCGGCTCAAGGTCGCTCACGTGATGTCCGGCTCGCCTGCGGCGGGCAGCGGCCTGCATGCGGGCGACGAGATTTGCGCGATCAACGGGGACCGAATCACCGCGCGCTGGAAATCGCCGCCACTCAAGGATTGGAGTTTGGTCAAGCCCGGCACGCGCTACGATCTCGCGCTTTGCGACGGCCGTCATGTCCGGCTGGTCACTCGCGCTTTCTATTAGCTTTTTTGCCGAGAGGAGATCAGCCGGCGCGGGCGGCGGCGCGGCTTTCGAGCAGGTCCCAAAGGCCGTAATGCTGGACGAGCACCTGGTCGGCGCCGAACAGAAGGGCGCGCTGCGGAGCGCCGCCGGGGGCGAAGCCGTCCGCGACCGCTTCGATCCGGCCCGGATCGGCGAGCGTATAGAAAGGCGCCTCGATCCCGTAACGCAGAGCGGCGCCGTCGAGCGCCGAGCGGATCGCCGACCAGTCGAGCACCACGGCCATCGCCGCGCCGAGCGCGCAGCCCGCCCGCTCCGACTGGGCGAGCATCTCGATCGCGTGGCGCTGGGAAAGCACGGCGGCGTCGCTCGCCGATCCGCCGGGCGTTCCGGGGACCGGCCCCGCCGCGACCGCAAGCCTGGCGAGATAGGCGCGCTCGCCGGCGAAGGAATAAGCCGCCTCGGCCAGCCAGGCGCGCGGGCCCGCTTCGGTGATTCGCGATGCCGCATGATCGACGATGCCCGGATAACGGCCGTGGAGGATGCAGAGGAGATGCAGGAGATCGGCGAAATTGCGGGCCGAATCGGTATCGCGGAGCAGCGACTCGCTGCGGCTCCAGCCATGGGCGGCGCTGCCCCGCTCCGCGACGGCGCCGACGAGGAGCGCGCCGGTGCGCACATCCTTCGCCGTGCCGAGCGATGCTGTCGCCATCCGGAAGCCTCCCGCCACGCTGCCCATGCAGCCGGTCTAACCCGCTTCCCCTATATCAATGCCGTAAAGACGTGGTTTATGCGGCGTTAGGGAGAGGGAAAGGTGACGCGCCGCTTGCGGCGCGTCATTGCGAGACGCGAAGCGACGCGGCAATCCAGCCGCACTGGATCACGGCCCCTTTCGTCATTCCCGCGAAGGCGGGGGGGCGAAGGGGGCCGTCAGGTCAATCCCGCTTTGGCTAAGCGAAGGCGGAAAGAAAGAAGCTGGATTCCCGCTTTCGCGGGAATGACGGGAAAGGATAGAACTCTACTGATCCAGGAACGACCGCATCTTCCGCGACCGGCTCGGATGCTTCAATTTCCTCAGCGCCTTGGCCTCGATCTGGCGGATGCGTTCGCGGGTGACGCTGAACTGCTGGCCGACCTCCTCGAGCGTGTGGTCGGTGTTCATGCCGATGCCGAAGCGCATCCTGAGCACACGCTCCTCGCGCGGGGTCAGCGAGGCGAGGACCCGGGTCACCGTCTCCTTGAGGTTCGCCTGGATCGCGGCGTCGACCGGGATCACTGCATTCTTGTCCTCGATGAAGTCGCCCAGATGCGAATCCTCCTCGTCGCCGATCGGGGTCTCGAGGCTGATCGGCTCCTTGGCGATTTTCATCACCTTGCGGACCTTCTCGAGCGGCATGGAGAGGCGCTCGGCCAGTTCTTCCGGCGTCGGCTCGCGGCCGATCTCGTGCAGGATCTGGCGCGAGGTGCGGACAAGCTTGTTGATCGTCTCGATCATGTGGACCGGGATGCGGATGGTCCGCGCCTGGTCGGCGATCGAACGGGTGATCGCCTGCCGGATCCACCAGGTCGCATAGGTCGAGAATTTGTAGCCGCGGCGATATTCGAACTTATCGACCGCCTTCATCAGGCCGATATTGCCCTCCTGGATCAGGTCCAGGAATTGGAGGCCGCGGTTGGTGTATTTCTTGGCGATCGAGATCACCAGGCGCAGGTTCGCCTCGACCATTTCCTTCTTGGCGATGCGGGCCTCGCGCTCACCCTTCTGGACTTGGTTCACGATCCGCCGGAACTCGGCGAGGCTCATTCCGGTCGCCTGCGAGATTTCGGCGATCTCGGCGCGGATGCGGTCGATCGCGCCCCCTTCCTGGGTGCAGAAGGCGCTCCATTTCTTGTCGGTGTTGCAGACGCGCTCGGCCCAGCCCTCGTCGAGCTCGTGGCCCATATAGGAATCGAGGAAGGCCCGGCGCGGCACCTTGTGGCGCTCGGCGAGACGCAGCATCTGCCCGCCAAGCGCGGTCAGGCGCCGATTGTAGCTGTAGAGCTGGTCGACCAGATATTCGATCTTCTGGTTGTGGAACTGGACGCTCTCGACCTCGGCGGTGAGCTGCTCGCGGAGCGACTGGTACTTGTTCTCGTCGGTGCGGGCGAAGTCGCGGCCGCCGCTCATCGATTCCATGCGCGAGGCCTGGATCTTCGCGAACTTCTTGTAGAGGTCGGTGATCCGGGCGAAACGCTCGAGCGCCTGCGGCTTCAGCGTCTCTTCCATCTGGGCGAGCGAGAGGGTGTTGTCCTCGTCATCCTCCTCGAACTGGGGACGCGCGCGGCGCTCGACGAGATTGCCGTCCTCATCCTCTTCCTCGACCGGCGCCTCCTCGACCTCTTCCTCCTCCTTGTAGGAGGGGCCGGCGGTCTTCTCGCTGATCTCGTCCCCGGCGCCTTCCTCGGCGCTCTCGACCTGCTCGGGAGTCGGGCCCTTGGACAGCATCGCGTCGAGATCGAGGATCTCGCGAAGCTGCATGTCGCCATTGTTGAGCGCGTTCGACCAGTTGATGATCGCGTTGAAGGTGATCGGGCTTTCGCACAGGCCCCAGATCATCGTGTCGCGGCCGGCCTCGATGCGCTTGGCGATGGCGATCTCGCCCTCGCGGGAGAGGAGCTCCACCGCGCCCATTTCGCGCAGGTACATGCGAACCGGGTCGTCGGTGCGGTCGGTCGGCTCTTTCTTGGTCGCCGCGGCGGGGCGGGGGCCGCCGTCGTCCAGCGGGTCGACTTCCTCGTCGATGCTCGGCTCGGGCTCCTTGTCCTCTTCGTCGTCATCGTCGCCGCGCTCGTCGCTCTCGACGACCTGGACGCCCATCTCGTTGAGCGCCGACATGACGTCCTCGATCTGGTCGGGCGACAGCTGGTCGGAGGGCAGCGCCTCGTTGAGCTCATCGACGGTGATCACCCCGCGCTTCTTGGCGCGCGCGATGAGCTTCTTGATCGACGCGTCGTTGAGGTCGATCAGGGGCGCGTCGCCGCTGTCCGCCGTGTCGATTTCCTGTTGTTCGGTTTTCGCCATAAGTTCCGTCGCTTAATCTGTGCCGGCCAGCTGCGCCAGCCTTTGCCTCAGTCCCTGCTGCGCCTCGACGAGGCGCTGTTGTTCTTTCAAAGCTTCGTCGGACAAGTCACTCTTGAACCGGCTGGTAGCCGCGAAGAGCGCGCGTTCGACTTCCTCACTCGCCGCCAGCGTTTCGACCGTCGCTGCAAGATCGGCCAAAGCGCGATCCCGATCGGTCTCCGGGCGAGTGAATGAGAAGCTCATCGCGTTCCGAGAAGGAATCCCGCTCGGCACGCCTAGCGTCTCGAATATGGGGATCAGTGCCTGCCTATCAAGCACCGCGCCGGAGAAGGCCTTTTCGACGAGGTCGTCGCGGACGTTGAGGACCGTCGGATCGGCGATCGAGAGCCCGG
>DASXCT010000025.1:0-31547 GCA_036491055.1 Allosphingosinicella sp. | reverse complement strand
CCAAAATGGAAGTCCGCGTCGCTCTCGCGCGAAAACTCCTCGTCAGGCTCAACGCAAAGGCGCGAGACGCCAGAGCTCAACTCCGTGAAGCTTGACCAATCAGATAGTCGCTCCACCATGCTTCGCATGGTCCCCCTCCCCTGCAAATGCAGGGGAGGATTTCTGCCCCCCATCCACCTTGACTCTTGCTGAACGAGAGTGGAACATAAATAGAACAAAAGAGTCGTTCCACTTATGCCCAATGCCTCCGCCTGCCCAGACCGGCTGGCCGCCCTTCGCGCGGAGGTGCGGGCGCTCGAGTCGCTGGGGGCGGCGCGCGGCGGCGAGGTGCTGCCGTTCGGGATCGAGGCGGTCGATGGCCGGCTCGCCGCCGGCGGCCTTGCCGTCGCCGCCTTGCACGAGGCGGCGGCCGACCGGCCGAGCCTCGCCGACGCGGCGGCCGCCACCCTGTTCGTCGCCGGCATCGCCGCGCGGCGGCCGGGGATGATACTCTGGGCGCTCGCCCGCCGCGACCTGTTCGCGCCGGGCCTGGCGGGGGCCGGCCTCGCCCCCGACCGGGTGCTCTATGCCGAATGCGGCGGCAATGAGGATGTGCTCGCGGTGATGGAGGAGGGACTGCGCCATGGCGGGCTCGCCGCCGTGGTCGGCGAGGTGTCGCGCGCCGTTCTGGCCGCCACCCGCCGCCTCCAGCTCGCCGCCGAGGAGAGCGGCACGATGGCTTTGATGCTGAAAGGATGGCGGCGGACCGGCGAAGACCCGCTCGCCGCCCCTTCCGCCGCCGCGACCCGCTGGCGCATCGCCGCCGCGCCCTCGGGCGAATTGCCGGCGCCCGGCATCGGCCGTCCCCGCTGGCACATCACGCTTGCCCGCCAGCGCGGCGGCGAGCCCTGCTATTGGATCATGGAGGGCGCCGATGCCCAGAATCGCCTCGCTCTATCTGCCGAACCTACCCACCGACCGGATCGAAAGCGCGCGGCTTAATAATCCTCCCCTGCATTCGCAGGGGAGGGGGACCATGCGAAGCATGGTGGAGGGGGGGCTGTGCCAGGTGCCGGGTCCCCTCCACCGCACTTCGTGCGGTCCCCATCCCCGTTCCGGGGAGGAAAAGACCGGCCCCCGCACCAGCCACTGGCGCCCCGGCGCGCGCTGGGCGCGGGAATTGGGGCAATCGCGGCCGGTGAGGAGGGCAGAGGCCACCCCCTCCGCCCCTCTCGTCACCGCCCACAAGATCGGCAGCCGGCTGGAGATCGCCGCCGCCTGTCCGGCCGCGCGCGCGCTCGGCTTCCGGCCGGGTATGGCGCTTGCCACCGCCCGCGCCCTGTTCGCTTCGCTCGACGTGCGCGACGCCAATCCGCAGGGCGATGCGGCTTTCCTCATCCGCCTGGCGGTCTTCGCCGCCCGGCGCTGGACGCCGCGCGCCGCTGTGTCCGGCCCGGACGGGCTCTGGCTCGACTTGGACGGGGTCGCCCATCTGTTCGGCGGCGAGCGCAGGATGTGCGAGCGCATCCTCCTCTTCTGCGCGCGGCTCGGCTTCGAAGCGCGCATCGCCGTCGCCGGCACGCCGGGCGCCGCGCACGCGCTCGCCCGCCATGGCGCCGCGCCGATCCTGCTCTGCCCCACCGGAGAGGAAGCAGGCGCCCTCGCGCCGCTTCCGCTCGCAGCGCTCCGCCTCGACCAGGATATCCTCGCCAACGCCCGCCGGCTCGGCCTCGAGCGGGTTGGGGACCTTGCCGCGATTCCCCGCGGGCCGCTGCGCCGGCGCTTCGGCGACGATCTCCTGCTCCGCCTCGACCAGGCGCTCGGCCGCGCCGCCGAGCCGTTCGACCCGATCGTTCCCGAAGCGCCGCCCGACGCCTTGCTCCGCTTCGCCGAGCCGATCGCTACCCCTGAAGCGATCGGGGCAGCGCTCGGCCGGCTGATGGCCGAGCTCGCCGGGCGCTTGTCGGAACGGGCTTTGGGCATCCGCCGCCTCGCTTTGCTGTGCGAGCGGGTCGACGGGGCCGTGCTTCGCGAGGCGATCGGCACCGCCCGCCCAAGCCGCGACGTCGCGCATCTCGAACGCCTGCTCGGCGCGCGGATCGAGCGGCTGGAGCCGGGCTTCGGGTTCGATGCGATGCGGCTCGTCGCCGAACGGGTCGAGCCGCTCGCCCCAAGCCAGCTTTCCGGCGAGCCGGCGGTGCCCGATCTCGCCCCGCTCGTCGACCGGCTTGCCGGCCGGCTCGGCCCGCGCCGCCTCTATCGGATGAGCGCGGTCGAAAGCGACATTCCCGAGCGCAGCGTCCGCCGCATCGGCCCCCTGGCGGCGGCGAAGGATTGGCCGTGCTGGCCGCGCCCCGTCCGCTTGCTCTCACCGCCCGAGCCGGTCGAGAAAGTGATGGCGGTGCTGCCCGACCATCCGCCCGCCCGCTTCCTCTGGCGCGGCCGCATGCACCAGGTCCGCCGCGCCGACGGGCCGGAGCGGCTCTACGGCGAATGGTGGCGCGACGGCCGCGAAGCCGAAGCGGTGCGCGACTATTTCCAGGTCGAGGACGAGGAAGGCGGCCGCTTCTGGCTGTTCCGCAAGGGCGACGGCGAAGATCCGCGCACCGGCGACTTCAGCTGGCACCTCCAGGGCGTGTTCGGATGAGCCGTTCAGCGCGTCGCGTCGATCGTCTCGACATGTCCTGCGGCGCCGTAGGCGAGAATGGCGCGGTCGGCCGTCAGCAATGGCGCACCGCAATGGCGGGCAGTGGCGATGATGATGCGGTCGATTGGATCTCCGTGAATTTCTTCACCAAGGTCGCCGGCGGCAGTGGCGATTTGCCTGGACACATCGGCAATTCCTATTCCGCTCTTGTCACAAAGAGCATCGATCCATGTTTGTACAGGCTGGGTGAGGCTCACGCGGCGCCTGCGAACGAGCATGGCGATTTCCCAGAATGTGATGGCGGAAACCATGGCTTCGTCATGAGCGAGCGCATGTTCAATGTGCCGCCGGGCTTCAGCACCCAATCTCTCATTTGCTTGAACGAACCAGATGAGGACATGGGTGTCGAGCAGGGTCACTCCTCGGGCTCCCAGATGCCTTTTTCGGCGTTCCAGGGTTCGTCATATGCAGGGCTGAACGGATCTTCGAAGCTCAGGATCGTCTCGCGCATACAGCCGAAGGTTAATTTGCGCTCCGGCTTCGCCACCGGACGCACCTCCGCGACGGGGCGGCCGCGCTTGGTAACGGTCACGGTCTCGCGGGTGCGGTCGACCTCGTCGAGGATCTTGAGGCAGCGCGCCTTGAATTCGGCGGCGCCGATGATCTTGCCCATGATTTCCTCTCCGCGCGATGTGACCAGTTCATATAGTCATTTCTGGCCGAGATGGCAATCATGACCTATATCGAGCTCCAGGCCGCGACCCATTTCAGCTTCCTGCGCGGCGTCTCCAGCGCGGAGCAGATGTTCGCGGCGGCGGCCCGGCTCGGCTATAAGGCGCTCGGCATCTGCGATCGCAACACGGTCGGCGGGCTGGTGCGGTCTTTGGTCGCGGCTGAAACCACAGGGGTGCGCCTGATCGCCGGCTGCCGGCTTGACCTGATGGACGGCAATTCGCTGCTCGTCTGGCCCGAGGACCGCGCCGGCTGGTCGCGCCTCACCCGCCTGCTCACCGAAGGCAAGATGCGGGTCGATCCGAAGAAAGGGGAGAAGGGCCAATGCTTCCTCCATTGGGAGGATGTCGAGACCTGGTCGCAAGGTCTCGTCGCCGCTCTGCTTCCGGACGAGGCCGATCGCGTCGCCGAGACCGCGCTCGCCCAGATGGCCGATATCTTCGGCGACCGCGCCCATCTCGCGCTCACCCTGCGCCGCCGTCCGGGCGATGCGATGCGTCTCCACGCGCTCGACGCGCTCGCCCGCCGCTTCGGCGTGCGCGGTCTCGCCACCGGCGATGCCCTTTACGATATTCCCGACAAGCGCATGCTGCAGGACGTCGTCACCGCGATCCGCAACAAATGCACGATCGACGATCTGGGCTTTCGCCGCGAACGCAACGCCGACCGCTTCCTGAGAAAGCCCGAGGAGATGGCGCGGCGCTTCCGCGACTATCCCGACGCGATCCGCGCGACCGCCGACATCGCCGAGCGCTGCACCTTCAGGCTCAGGGACTTGAGCTACCAATATCCCGACGAGATCGTGATGACCGGCCGCACCCCGCAGGAGGCGCTGGAGCGGCTGACGCGGGCGAAGATCGAAGAGAAGATTCCGCCCGATGCCGCACCCGAACCCTATCGGGCGCTGCTGGAGAAGGAGCTCGGCCTCGTCGCTTCATGGGGCTATGCGCCCTACTTTCTCACCGTCAATTCGATCGTCGCCTTCGCACGCAGCCAGGAGATCCTCTGCCAGGGCCGCGGCTCGGCGGCCAATTCGATGATCTGCTTCGTCCTCGGCATCACCTCGATCGATCCGATCAGGCATCAATTATTGTTCGAGCGCTTCCTCTCCGACAGCCGCAAGGAGCCGCCCGACATCGACGTCGATTTCGAGCATGAGCGGCGCGAGGAGGTGATCCAGTGGATCTACGAAACCTACGGCCATCGCCATGCGGCGCTGACCGCGGTGGTCAGCCGCTACCGGACACGCGGCGCGGTGCGCGAGGTCGGCAAGGCATTGGGCCTCTCCGAGGACACGCTCGGCGCGCTCTCGGGGCAGATCTGGGGCTGGTCGAACGACGGCGTCGCCGAGCGCTATGTTCAGGAGCTCAACCTCGATCTCTCCGACCCGCGCCTGTCGCTGACCCTCGATCTGGCGAAGCAATTGATCGGCACCCCGCGTCATCTCAGCCAGCATCCGGGCGGCTTCGTCCTCACCCGCGAGCGGCTCGACGACCTCGTGCCGATCGAGCCGGCGGCGATGGCGGACCGCCGCGTCATCGAATGGGAGAAAGACGATATCGAGGAACTGCATTTCATGAAGGTCGACATACTCGGCGTCGGCATGCTCGGCTGCATGCGCCGCGCCTTCGACCTGCTGGCGCAGCATAAAGGGCTGCGGCTGGGCCTCGAATCTCCCATCCTGCAACAGGACGATCCCACCGTCTTCGCGATGATCCAAAGGGCCGACACGATCGGCGTCTTCCAGATCGAGAGCCGCGCGCAGATGAGCATGCTGCCGCGGCTTCGGCCGAAGAATTTCTACGACATCGTCATCCAGGTGGCGATCGTCCGGCCGGGGCCGATCCAGGGCGACATGGTCCATCCCTATCTGCGGCGGCGCGAAGGGAAGGAGCTTCCGGAATATCCCAGGCCCGAGCTGAAGGAGGTCCTGGAGAAGACCCTGGGCGTCCCGCTCTTCCAGGAGCAGGCGATGAAGGTGGCGATCGTCGGCGCCGGCTTCACGCCCGCCGAGGCCGACGCGCTGCGCCGCTCGATGGCGACGTTCAAGCATACGGGCGGCGTCAGCAGGTTCCGCGAGCCGATGATCGACGGCATGATCGAGCGCGGCTACGCGCGCGATTTCGCCGAACGCACGTTCAAGCAGATCGAAGGGTTCGGCAGCTACGGCTTCCCCGAAAGCCACGCCGCGAGCATCGCCAAGATCGCCTACGCTTCCTCCTGGATGAAATGCCACCATCCGGAGATTTTCTGCGCCGCCCTGCTCAACGCCCAGCCAATGGGCTTCTACCAGCCCGCCCAGATCGTCCAGGACGCGCAGAAGCACGGGGTCGAGGCGCGGCCGGTCTGCATCAACAAGAGCGAATGGGATTGTACTTTGGAGCCGCCAGATCCTCCCCTGCATTCGCAGGGGAGGGGGACCGCGCGTAGCGCGGTGGAGGGGCCTGCTGAGTCAGAAGGGCCCCTCCACCATGCTTCGCATGGTCCCCCTCCCCTCGAAATCGAGGGGAGGATGAAAGGGCTGCTCCCCCTCCGTCTGGGCCTACGCATGACAACCGGTCTGAACGACAAGGAAGCCGAAGCCATCCTCAAAGCCCGCGCCGCAGGCCCGTTCCGCTCGGTGGAGGACGCCTGGCATCGCAGCGGCGTCTCGCGCGCGGCACTGGAGAAACTGGCCAATGCCGATGCCTTTCACGCGCTCGGGCTCAGCCGGCGGCAGGCGCTTTGGCAGGTGCGGGGGCTGCGCGACAAGCCGCTGCCGCTCTTCGCCGCCGCCGGCCTGCTCGAAACCGCGCGCGAGCCGGCGGTCCGGCTGATTCCGATGACCGGCGGCCGCGAGGTGGTCGAGGATTATAGCGCGGTGAAGCTGTCGCTGCGCGGCCATCCGCTCGCCTTCCTGCGCGGCGAGCTCGACCGGCGCGGCATAAGCCGCTGCGGCGACCTTGCCCGGCTGAAGGACGGCGCGCGGGTCGAAGTGGCGGGGCTGGTCCTCATCCGGCAGAAGCCGGGCAAGGGCAATGTCACCTTCATCACGCTCGAGGACGAAACCGGCATCGCCAATGCCATCCTCTGGCAGCGCGTGTTCGATTCCCACCGGCGGATCGTGATGTCGGCGCCGATGATCGGCGTCAAAGGCATCCTCCAGCGCGAGGGCGAGGTGATCCACATCGTCACCGACCGGCTCGAAGATCATACCTTCCTGCTCGATTCGGTTGGCGAACGGCAATTCCCGCACCGTTTCGGTCCGGCCGATGCGGCGACCAAAAGCGGGTCCGATCCGCGCGAACGGAAAAGGGCGCGTGAGAAAACCCACGCGCCCTTCCGCACGGAATCAACGGAGACCATCCGCGTCAAGAGCCGGAACTTTCACTGACGACGAGGCTATGCCCCGCCGGACGTCAGAACTTCTGCTGGCGCTCGTAGAGCGACTTGTAATGCTGGATGCGCGTCACGCGCAGCCCGGGCATGCCGGAACGGTCGACCGCGCGCTGCCAGCCGGCGAACTCCTCGAGGCTGAGCGAATAACGCTCGCAGGCCTCGTCGACGGAAAGCAGGCCGCCATTGACCGCGGCGACGACCTCGGCCTTGCGCCGCACCACCCAGCGCGACGTGGAGGGCGGCGGCAACGAAGCCAAAGTGAGCGGCTCCCCAAGGGGCCCGATCACCTGTGCCGGCCGGATTTTCTGATTCTCGATCATTCCCACCTCAAAACCCAAAGATGCGATCGTCCTTGCTTCCGGGCGCTCCATTACGACGCCGTTTTGAAGGAAGGCTGAAATGCCAAGGTAAACAGCCTGTTCATTTCAGTTGACGGCTCCTTGCCGCGCGAAGGCGGGGTTGAAGGAGCCGCGCAAGGCCGCCGCTGCCTGCCGCCACGCCGGACCGCCCGAAAGCAATTCGGCCAACGGATCTTCGGGGCAGGGGAGGGCCTCGCCGATCGCCTGGGCCCGGGCCGCCGCGCTCGCCGCCTGCTGCAGGCTGAGCGTCGCGACCAGCACGCCATAGTCGAGGCGCGCGGCCGAACGAGCGGCCAGCAAGGCCTCGGCGCGGCGGAAGAAACCCAGATCCATGCGATCCCTTTAGCGCCAAGGGTCTAAGAGGCGGTTAAAGCGCCGGAAGGGTGTGATTTTTTCTCGTAAATGATTATGTGACCGCGATGTTCGAGGCCGATTTCCAGCTTTCCCGCCCCGCTCATGAGGCGCGGATCGTCGTCGCCATGTCGGGCGGCGTCGACAGCTCGGTCGTGGCCGCGCTCGCCGCCCGCACCGGCGCCGAAGTGATCGGAATCACCCTCCAGCTCTACGATCATGGCGCCGCGACCGGCCGCGCGAAGAGCTGCTGCGCCGGCCGCGACATAGAAGACGCGCGCGCGGTCGCCGAGAGGCTCGGCATCGCTCATTACGTCTTCGATTATGAGAGCCGCTTCCGCGACAGCGTGATCGAGCGCTTCGCCGACGAATATGCGCGCGGGCGCACGCCCATCCCCTGCATCTCGTGCAACCAGGGGGTGAAGTTCACCGACCTCATGAGCCTCGCCCGCGACCTCGGCGCCGACTGCCTCGCCACCGGCCATTATGTGCGGCGCGTCGTCGGGCCGAACGGGCCGGAGCTGCACCGCGCCGCCGATCCGGCGCGCGACCAGAGCTATTTCCTGTTCGCGACGACGCGCGAGCAGCTCGAACATCTGCGCTTCCCGCTCGGCGGCCTCCCCAAGCCGCTCGTCCGCGAGATCGCCGCCGATCTCGGCCTGCCGGTCGCGGCCAAGCCGGACAGCCAGGACATCTGCTTCGTCCCCAACGGCGATTATGCCTCGGTCGTGAAGAAGGTCCGGCCGGAGGCGGCGCGGCCGGGCGAGATCGTCGACCTGGACGGGCGGTTGCTCGGCCGCCACGACGGCCTCATTCATTTCACCGTCGGCCAGCGCCGCGGCCTCGATATCGGCGGCCAGGCCGAGCCGCTCTACGTGGTCCGGCTCGAGCCCGAGACGGGGCGGGTGGTGGCCGGCCCGAAGGCCGCGCTCGCCGTCCGCGGCGCGCGGCTCGCCGGGATCAACTGGCTCGGCGAAGAGCAAAGCCGGGGTTTGACGGCGAAGGTCCGATCGATGGCCCGTCCGGCGCCGGCGGAGCTGATCGGCTCGGGGTCGGGGTCCGGGGCAGGCGGCATGGTCCGTTTCGACCAGCCCGAATATGGCGTCGCCCCCGGCCAGGCGGCGGTGCTCTACGACGGCGACCGCCTGCTCGGCGGCGGCTGGATCGAGGAGACGGTGCCGGCGGAGCTCGCGCCAGTTTAAGGCGTATCGACTCAACCTAGGGATGCAATCTCAGCTCCTCCCCCTCGATGGGGGAGGTTGGGTGGGGGTGCTGCTGGACGTAGAACTCAATGGTGACGGAGACCTCACCCCCCCTAGTCTTCCTGTCCCTGCGGCTCGTGCCCCGCTTCCCCGCCCGGCGCAATCTCGTCCTCGTCCGCGTCCGGCGCGATCAGCCGGCCGTCGGGGCCGGCGGTGAAGCCGACCTGGCTTGGATAAGCGAGCTGCACGCCGGCCTTGTTGAAGGCCTCGATGATCTCGATGCAGACGGCGCTCCGGGTCCGGTAGACGAACTCGTAATCGGTCGAATGAACGTCGAACTGGACCTCGAAATTGAGCGCCGAATCGCCGAAGCCGGTCATGCCGGAGCGGACGATCTTCGCCTTGTCGTGCCGCTCGACGATCTCCTTCAGCATCGCGGGCAGCGTGCGGCACGTGTCGGGCGGCGTCTGGCGGATGAGACCGAGCTTCAGCACGACGCGGCGATGGGTAAGGTAGGCGAAATTGTGGATCTGCTGCTCGAGCAGCTTGCCGTTGGCGACGATCACCTGCTCGCCGGTGATCGAGCGGATCCGGGTGGTCTTGAGGCCGATCTGCTCGACATGGCCGGAGACGTCGCCGAAGGTGATCGAATCGCCGCGGCGGAACGGCTTGTCGAACAGGATCGAGAGCGCCGCGAACAGATCGGAGAAGATGCCCTGGGCGGCGAGGCCGATGGCGATGCCGCCGATGCCGAGCCCGGCGACGAGGCCGGTCACGTTGACGCCGAGATTGTCGAGGACGAGGATCAGGGCGATCGCGAACAAAGCGACCGTCGCCAGCAGCCGGATGATGCCGACCGCCGAGCCGAGCGTCGTATGGCCGGCGTCGGCGCCGACGCGATGCTCGATATAGCCGAGCACCAGCTCGCGCCCCCAGATCGCCGCCTGGATCGCGAAGGCGATGACGAAGAAGGTGTGGACCAGGCCCAGCACCGCCGCCGGCGTATCGGCATGGCGGGCGACCAATTCGGCCGAGAGCAGGATTATGAAATAGACCTTGGTCTTGGCGAGCACGCGGGCGAAGATCACCGGCCAGTGCGGATCGCTGCCGAGCTTCGCGATCAGCCGGCAGCCGAGCGAGCGGATCGCGATCATGGCGAGGGCGAGCCCGGTGCCGATCGCGGCGGCGATGATGATGCCGAGGATGTTGCCGCCCACCCATTGGTAGAAAGCGGCGGCGAGCGTCGTGATCCGGTCCGAAAGCGCGGCGCCGATATGCGGCGGCGGCGAATGGCCGGCCGGCGCTGCGTGCTGCGCGGTAAACGATTTCAATCCGGCCATCAGGCTGCTTCCGTCTTGCGCAGTCCGCTTCTGGCTGCCTCGGCCGCCATCTCCGCCTCCGCCCGCTTCTTCGACTTGCCGGCGGTCTTTGCCCGATCTTTCGCCTTCTCGTCCACCTTCGCGGTTTCCGCCGGCAGCGCGTCGAGGAACGCGATCAGGCCGCGCTCGGCGGACGACAGATATTTGTTCGCGCGCGGAAGCTTGCGTTCGCCCAGGGCCCCGGCATCCTTCGCAGCCTCGATCAGCGCCGGGTGGACATAGGATTTGCGGCTGATCGCGGGCGTGTTGCCGAGCGCCTCGGCGACCGGCTCGATCACGCTCTTCAGCTTCACTTCGCCCTTTTCCCCGATCGTCTCGATCATCGTCTCGAAGGCGATGACGCTCGCGCCCCAGGTGCGGAAATCCTTGGCGGTGAACTCGTCGCCCATCTTTTCCTTCAAATAGGCGTTGACGTCGGACGATCCGACCGGACGGACCGCGCCTTCCTCGTCGACATATTCGAACAGATGCTGGCCGGGCAGATCCTGCGTCCGCCTGGCGATGCGCGCCAAATTGCGGTCGGCGATCGTGCAGGTGCGCCGGATGCCGTGCTTGCCATTATAGGCGATCTTCAGCCGGCCGCGCTCGATCCTGGCATGGCGGTTGCGCAGGGTGGTCGCGCCGAAGCTTTTGTTCTCCTTCGCATATTCCTCGTTGCCGACCCGCATCCTGGTCTCGTCGATCAGCCGCAGCACGCCGGCGATCACGGTCTCATAAGCGGTCGGCTTGCCCTTGATGTCCTGCTCGACCTGCTTGCGCAGCCCGGGCAGGGCCTGGCCGAAGGCGGCGAGCCGCTCATATTTGCGGCTTTCCTGCCGCGCCCGGAAATCGGGATGGTAGCGATATTGCTTGCGCCCGCGCGCATCGTAGCCGGTCGCCTGGATATGGCCGTTCGGCTTGGGGCAGAACCAGCAGCGCACATAAGCGGGCGGCATGCCGATGCCGTTCAGCCGGTCGATCTCATCGCGATCGGCGACGCGGCCGCCGTCCGGATGGAAGTACATCCAGTAGCGGCCTTTGCGTTTGCGGGTGATGCCGGGAAGCGACCGGTCGTCGACATAAAGGAGCATTGCGGCCCTAAATCGCTTGCGCCCCCGCTTCGTTCCGGAACGGCGGCGGCGGGCGCCCGTTGAGCATGAGATTCCCGCAAAAGGAGGGCTGCCATGCCGGAGATTTCGGACGCCAGGATCCTGATGATCGCCACCGACGGCTTCGAGGATTCGGAGCTGCTCGAAACCCGCCGCCTGCTCGAGGAGCAAGGCGCCGACGTCACCCTCGCCTCGCTCAAGGAGGGTGAGATCGAGGGCGACAAGGGCCGGACTGCCCGGGTCGACAGGACGATCGACGATGTCGATGCGGACGATTTCGACGCGCTCGTCCTTCCCGGCGGAGTCGCCAATCCCGACAAGCTGCGCATGAACGACGATGTCGTGGAGATCGTCCGCGACTTCGTCGCATCGGGCCGCCCGGTCGGCGCCATCTGCCACGGGCCCTGGCTGCTCGCCGAGGCGGACGTGCTCGACGGCCGCACGGTGACGAGCTGGCCCTCGATCCGCACCGACCTCCGCAATGCCGGCGCCGAGATCGTCGACCGCGAGGCGGTGACCGACGGCAACCTCGTCACCAGCCGCAAGCCCGACGATATTCCGGCTTTCGTAGCGGCGGTGGTTCAGGTCATCGAAAAAGCCGACGCGGAGGTGGCGGCGGTTTAGCCCGATCCTCCCCGGGACGGGGAGGGGGACCATGCGCAGCATGGTGGAGGGGGGTCGGAACCTGGCACGACATCGTCGGAGTCCCGCATGGGTCTCCCAACCCCCTCCACCGCACTTCGTGCGGTCCCCCTCCCCGTCCCGGGGAGGATAGTTGGCGCTACCCCGCCGGCTGGGGCACCGACGCGGGTCGACGCCAGCCCTTGCGGGCTTCCTCGCCTTTGCGCCCCACCAGCGTGTCGAACCCGATCTGCACGCCGACCAGGCCAAGGATGAAGGGCTGGAAGGCGATGCCGACGAAGAAGGACCCGACCAGATAGACGATCTGCGCCGATTGCAGCGCGGTCGCCAGCGGGGCGATCCATTGTTCCTGCGCGTCCCCGCTCTTGCGATAGCGCCTTCGGATCACCTCCATCCGCACCAGGCCGGTCAAATGGAGGATCAGGAACATGAACAGGCCGGGAAAGCCCTGCTCGCCGAGCATCTCGAAATAGGAGCTGTGATAGGCGCGGCCCTCGTCGATCATCACCTGCTGGCTGGTATCCTGCGCGTCGCCGACGCCCATGTCGCTGGTGATCGTCACCTGGAGGCGGTTGCCGCGGAAGGCGTCGAAGCCGCCGCCCATCGGGTGATGCTGGGCATAATCCCAGGTCCAGGCCCAGACGGCGAGGCGCGAGGCAGCGGAGCTGTCGGCCTGGTAGCCGGAGATGGTCTCCATCCGCGACGAGAATTTGTTCGGCAGGAACGGCATTGCGCAAAGGCCGGCGACGGCGATCAGGCCCGCATAGAGGAAGCGCCTCTTGACGTCGCGCAGCAGCAGGAAGGCGACGACGCCGATGCAGATGAGCCCGGTCCGCGCCTCGGTCCCGACCGGGATCAGAAGGCAGGCGAAGACCAGGCCGCCCGCGAACGCCCGCACGCGCCAGTCGCGCGGATAGATCGTGCCGTGGCGCGCCAGCCAGAGGATGATCGGGATGATCGCGACCGCGACGGTCGAGATCGTGCTTCCTTCGTAGAGGCCGCTATTGCTGTCGACCATCAGATTGAGCTCGCCATAGCCGCCGCCCGAGACGATGGTCTTGATCCCGCCGACGATGACGATCGCCGCGGCCGACAGGGTCATGAACAAAAGATAGGCTTCGACCCGGAGCCGCGTCCGCAGGGCGAGCGGCAGGAAGATCGCCCAGACCATCGCCTTCCACACCCAGGACCATTTGGCCGCCGCTTCCATCGGGAAATCGGCGTGGAGGGTGGTGATTCCCGCATAAGCGAGCAGGGCGAGCATCAGCATTTGCCGCGGCGCGACCCGGAGGCCCTTCTTGTCGTCGGAGATCGCCCAGCCGGCGACGGCGAGGCCGGCGAGGATCAGCGACAGGGGAATGCGGTTCAGCAGGAAATAGGAAAGCTGCTGCGGCGAGACGATGTCGACATAGGCATAAGCGAGCACGAACAGGAACGGCCGGCGGAAGCCGAGCGCCAGCAGTCCGACCAGGTAGAAGACGAAGAAAAGGTCACGCACCGGGCGCGGCCTTGCGGAAGCGGAAGCGGCCGCCGGCGCGGGCCCTGGCGGGCGCGGGCGCGGGCGGAAGCGCCGCCGGATCGTTGAGGTCCGGCCGCGACAGCAGCCGCCACGCCGCGAGCAGCATCAGCCCGTGGCTCAGCAACAGCGCGAAATCGTCGATCATGCCGGCTCCTCAGCACATGATCTAACCGCCCCCGGTTGACGGGCCGTTAAGCCAATTGTGGCAAGCGCCATACATGCGCATCCTCCATGTGCTCGACCACAGCCTGCCGCTCCACAGCGGTTATACGTTCCGCACGCGCGCGATCGCGACCGCGCAGAAGGCGCGGGGGCTGGAGGTCGCCTGCCTGACCGGCGCGCGCCAGGGAAGCTTCGCCGCCGATCCGGAGATTGTCGACGGCATCATCTTCTTCCGCACGCGGGCGCCGGCCCCGGCGCCGTCGCCGCTGCGCGAATGGCGCGAGATCAAGGCGCTGGAGGAACGGCTCGACCTTCTGGCGGAGGAATGGAAGCCGGACCGGCTCCACGTCCATTCGCCGGTGCTGAACGCGCTCGCCGCCTTGAAGGTGGCGCGGCGGCGGGCGATCCCCTTGATCTACGAGATCCGCGCCTTCTGGGAGGATGCGGCGGTCGGCAACGGCACCGGCACCGAGGGCTCGCTCCGCTACCGGCTCACCCGCAGCCTCGAAACCTATGCCGCGCGCCGCGCCGATGCGGTGGCGGTGATCTGCGAAGGGCTGCGGCGCGACCTCGTCGGGCGCGGCATCGATCCCGCCAAGATCATCGTCGCGCCCAACGGCGTCGACATGAACCTGTTCGGCGATCCGCCGTCGCCCGACCTCAACCTTGCCCGCCGGCTCGGCCTCGGGGGCGCGGACGTGATCGGCTTCATCGGCTCCTTCTACGATTATGAGGGGCTCGACGATTTGATCGCGGCGATGCCGATCCTCCTCGCCAAGCGGCCGAAGGCGCATCTGCTGCTGGTCGGCGGCGGCCCGATGGAGGAGGGGCTGCGCGCCCAGGCCGAAGCGTCGCCGGCCAGGGACCGCATCCACTTCATCGGCCGCGTCCCGCACCATGAGGTCGAGCGTTATTACGGCCTGATCGACATCCTCGCTTATCCCCGCAAGAAAATGCGGCTGACCGAATTGGTGACGCCGCTGAAGCCGCTCGAGGCGATGGCGCAGCGCAAGCTCGTCGTCGCCTCCAATGTCGGCGGCCATCGCGAATTGATCGAGGACGGGGTGACCGGGACGCTCTTCCCGGCCGGCGATCCCGGGGCGCTGGCCGAGGCGCTCGACACGCTTTTCGCCAACCGCCCGCTCTGGGACCAGCGCCGCGACCGCGCCCGCGCCTTCGTCGAGCGCGATCGTAACTGGTCGTCAAATATTTCCAGTTACATGCCCGCTTACCAACAGACGATCGGCAAGGCGCGATAATGGCGAAACCGAACCTACTTTCCGGCAAGGGCAGCCTGCTCGACACTGGCGTCGCCGCGCTCGCCGCTTTGTCGGCGGCCTTCGCTTGCTATGCCATGCCGGAAGCGTTGTTCGCGCGGCTGATCCTCGCCAGCCATATTCCCGATATCGTCGCGGCCGCGCAT
Organism: Allosphingosinicella sp.; assembly: GCA_036491055.1. Classification (GTDB taxonomy): domain Bacteria; phylum Pseudomonadota; class Alphaproteobacteria; order Sphingomonadales; family Sphingomonadaceae; genus Allosphingosinicella. Next base: position 16,686 of record DASXCT010000025.1, on the reverse strand, counting down.
CCGCCGCTGGGCACCAAGGCGCGGCTGGCGGTCGTCCTCGTCGTCGCCGGCCTTGCCTATGCCTTCGTCTGGACCCTGATGCGCGCGCTCGACAGCATCGGCGCGCCGAAGCCCGCCCCGGCTGCGATGGACGAGGAAGCGGCGCCGCGCCTGCGCCGCGCCGATGCCCATCCCGACGCGCCGTCCCGCCGCCCGCTCTTCGCCGGCCGCGATCTCGGCGATCCCTATGACGACGAGCCGTTCGATCTCGAGCCGGAGACGGCGCTCGCGCCGGACGACGGCAATGAGCTGGAGCTGAAGCCGGAGACGGCCTACGCCCCCCAGCCGGCCGCCAATTGGGAGCCCGAACCGCATTCCCGGCAGGCCCCCGCCTGGGAGCCCGCGCCGGAGCCCGGCCACGCCGCCGCGCCGGCCTGGGAGCCGCTGCCGGAGCCCGAGCATGCCGCCGCGCCGGCCTGGGAGCCGGAGCCCCAATCCGAGCCCCAATCCGAATTCGAGCCGGAACCGGTGCGGGCGCGCTCGCCCGGGCTGCTCCCGCCCTTCCTGGTTCCCCAGCCCGAGCCGGAGAGCGCGGAAATGCCCGCCCCGGCGCACCGGGGCCATGCGTCGCTCGATGCCTCGTCCGACGCCGCATTCGACGCCGCATTCGAGGGGGGCGAGGAAGAATATGACGAGGAAGCGGCGGAGGACGATCACCATGTCGCCGAAGCGGACGACGAGTCGCTCGCCCGCCTGATGCGTCGTTTCGAGAGCGGCCTCAGCCGCAAGCAGCAGGCGCTCGAGCCTCCGCACCCGGGCGTGCCCACACCCGACACGCAGCCTTTGTCGTCGGAGCGCGGCCATCGCCTCCGCGGCGCCATCACCGACCTCGGCAAGATTTCCGCGCCGGGCCGCTGAGCCATTTCCAGTGTGCTGGATTTGAAGTTCGCCCTATTTTCGGGTCACGCATCGGAGCGAACTTCAAATCCAAAAAGCACACTAGAATCATAGGTGTCCAGTGTGGCTGGAGATTCGGAAATTCGCTCCGGGCGTGCCACAAGCGCAGTGCGAATTTCCGAATCGCCACACTGGTCGGATGGCATCATCCGACGACTCGGAAATCGCGGCAAACGATAACGACCGCCGCCGCGAGCCGGAGAATCAGTCCTTCCGCCGGTCGTTCAGCCAGATCAGGATCGCGACCAGCACGCCGGTGCCGGTGCCGATGAGGAAACCGATGCTCGGCTGGCCGGCCATGGTTCCCGCCACCGTGCCGGCGATGATCGCGATCGCCAGGATCGCGCCGCCCGCCTGCTTGTACCTGCCGACATTCTTCATGGCCGACGCCATGGCAAATCCATGTCGGTCCCACCAGAGGCGATGGTGAATTTCCGCTTCACCCTGTCGCCTCGCACTCTTGCAACCTAAGGCTGCTACCAGGGCCTCAGGAGAAGAGGGAAGCCCATTGCGCCACGACGTCCACTTTGCCGACCGCGCCGCACTGGCGGAGGCGGCGAGCCTCATCGAGAGATTCGGGGATTATGCGGAATCCGAGGCCTCGCGCCTGGCGGGCGCCAGCCGCGACCTCGGCAACCTCGTCCATTTCTGCCGCTGGCGGCAGATCGAGCGGATGATCATGATGCTTCGCGACGAAACGGCGAGCGGAGCGCTTCACTAGGACGGGTCACATTCAATGCGTCGTCCTTTTTCTCCTCCCCCTTCGATGGGGGAGGATACGGAGCCTTGGCGGCTCTGCCGCTTAGGCGAAGTTGGTGAGGGTGACACCGTCAGCGCGTTTTCTCGACCGCTGCCACCCTCACCCAACTGCGCCTAGGCTCCTCCGTCGCCAAGGCTCCGTATCCCTCTCCCCTCAAGGGAGAGGGGCTATTTGTATGATGCCGAGCGCGCAGAGATTACGCCGAATCAGGCTGGCGGCGGGGAAGCGCCGCTTGTAGGTTCCCCGCAATGTATCCAATCGTTGCGGGGCGGCTTCTCTGGGCTGCGCTTCCGGCCGCCGCTCTGCTCTGTTGCTCGTCCGCCGCTTTGGCTCAGACGCCGCCACCACCGGCCTCCACGCCGCCAGCCTCTCAGCCGTCGGAGCCGGTGCCCGATCCGTCGGCGCCGCTCGCGCCTTTGCCCGATCTCGGCGTGCCCTGGCCCGACCTCCAGCAGCCCGAAGCCGCCACGCCGATCGCGCCGGCGCCGACCGCGACACCGACATCGCCCGCCCCGGTGCCGGCCCCGCCAGCGGCTCCTCCGAGCGGCGTCTCCGACGCGGCGACCGAGCTTCATTACAGCGTCGCGATCGACGGCCTCGACGCCGCGACCGAGGCGGCGATCCGCCCGCAATTCGACCAGCTCTCGACCCTGGAGGAAAGGCGCAAGGAGGCGGCCAATGCCGCCCAGATCGACCGCCGCGCGCGCGAGGATTCCGGGCTGCTCGCCGACCTGCTGCGCAGCCGCGGCTATTATGACGCCCAGGTCGAAACCAATGTGACGGCAGCCCCGGCCGGCGGTACCATCAAGGTGACGCTCGTCGCCGATCCGGGTGCACTCTACCATTTCGGCACCGTAACGCTGCCGGGGTTGGATGCCGCCGGGCCGGAGGCGGAGGCGCTGCGCGCCGCCTTCGCCGTCCACCCGAACGATCCGGTCGATGCCGAGAAGGTCAACCAGGCCGAGCAGGCGCTCGACGTGGCGCTCGGCCGCCGCGGCTTCGCCTTCGCCGATCTCGGCAAGCTCGACATCGCGGTCGACCATGCCACCCATATCGCCAGCCTCACCCTGCCGGTGAACCCGAACGGGGCGCGGCGCTTCGGCCGGATCCTGGTCGAGGGCAGGCCGGTGTTCACCGCCCGCCACATCCAGGCGATCGCCCGCTTCCATCCCGGCGACGCCTATCGCGCCGACCTGGTCGAGGATCTGCGCCGGGCCCTGGTCGCGACCGGCCTCGTCTCGCGGGTGGACGTCAAAACGGTCGAGGGCCAGGCGCCCAAAACGGTCGACATCGCCGTTTCGCTCGGGCGGGCGCCCGTCCACACCGTCGCCGGCGAGGCGGGCTACGGCACCGGGGAGGGCGCGCGGCTGCAATTGAGCTGGCAGCACCGCAATTTGATCCAGCCCGAAGGCGCGGTGACCTTCCAGGGCGTGCTCGGCACCCGCGAGCAGTCGCTGTCGGCGATCCTGAGGATGAACGACTTCCTCCGCCGCGACCAGGTGCTGAACGCGCAGGTGGCGGCGAGCCATGTCGACCAGCCGGCTTATGCCGCCAAGACCTTCCAGATGGCGGCGAGCCTCGAGCGCCAGACCAACATCATCTGGCAGAAGAAATGGACCTGGTCGCTCGGCGGCGAGCTGATCGCCACCGACGAGCGCGACGTCGACCTCACCACTTTGGCGACGCGCGACCGCACCTTCTTCATCATGGCCGCGCCGGCGGCGCTTTCCTATGACGGGTCGAACGACCTGCTCGATCCGACCCGCGGCTATCGGCTGGCGGTCCATTTCTCGCCCGAGCTGTCGCTCCACAATGTCGTCTTCGGCTATTCGCGGCTGCAGCTCGACGGCAGCTTCTACCAGCCGTTGACCGACCATGTCGTCCTCGCCGGCCGCGCCCGGCTCGGGACCATCTTCGGCGCCTCGCGCGACGAGCTCGCGCCGTCGCGGCGTTTCTACGCCGGCGGCGGCGGATCGGTGCGCGGCTTCGGCTATCAGGAATTGGGGCCCAAGGACCCGGTCTTCCACGATCCGATCGGCGGCCGCGGCCTCGCCGAATTCTCGATCGAGGCCCGGGTGCGGTTCGGCAATTGGGGGATCGTGCCCTTCCTCGATGCCGGCAACATCTCGACCACGCCGCTGCCGCGGGTCGACCAGCTCCGCTTCGGCACCGGCCTCGGGGTGCGTTATTATACCCGCTTCGGCCCGATTCGGGTCGACGTCGGCACCCCGATCGACCGCCAGGTCGGCGAATCCCGGATCGCCGTCTACGTCTCATTGGGCCAGGCCTTCTGATGGACGGAGACCAGGCCCCGCCGCCCGAAGCGCCGCCCGAAGCACCCCCCGAAGCGCCCCCCGAAGCGCCGGCGCGCCGCCGCCGGCGCTGGCTGTCGCGGCTCGCCCGGTTCGTCGTCGGGCTCGCTCTGACCCTGGCCTTGCTCGTCGTTGCCGGCGCGGCCCTGCTCGACACCGGGCCGGGCCATCGCTTCCTCGCCGACCGCATCGCGGCCCTGGCGCCGCATTCCGGCCTCAAGATCCGGATCGGGCGGATCGAAGGCTCGATCTGGGGCCGAACCGCGCTTCGCGACGTGCGGCTCTACGACACCAGGGGCCTGTTCGCGGAAGCGCCGCTGATCCGGCTCGACTGGCAGCCGCTCGGCTGGATCACCAACCGGCTGATCGTCAACGACGCCGATGCCGAGAGTGCGATCCTCGACCGCCTGCCCGTGCTTCGGCCGAGCACCAAGCCGGGACCGATCCTGCCCGGCTTCGACATTCATGTCGGCCGGCTGCACGTCGCCCAGCTCGTCATCGGCAAGGCGATCGCCGGCGAGCGGCGCATCGCCGCTTTCACCGGCGAGGCCGAGGTCCGCAAGGGAAGGGCCCTGGTCCGCGCCGAGGCGGCGGTGAAGGGCGGCGGCGACCGGCTCTCGCTCAACCTCGACGCCGAGCCGGACCGCGATCGTTTCGACCTCGCGGTGCATGTCGCGGCACCGGCGCGAAGCACGATCGGCGCCTTGATCGGCACCGACCGTCCGATCCGGCTCGATGTGGGCGGCAAGGGGAGCTGGAGCGTGTGGGACGGCCAGGCCGGCCTCGATATCTCCGGCCGCCGCACCGCCCGGCTGGCGCTCCACGCGCGCTCCGGCCGGTTCGGCCTGGCCGGCTGGGCGGCGCCGTCTCTATTCTGGACCGGCAAGAAGCAAAGGCTGAGCGCGCCGGTCGTGCGCATCAGGGGTCTCGCCACCCTCGCCGACCGCCAGCTCGACACCCGCCTCTCGCTCCGCTCCGCGGCGCTCAAGGTGGAGAGCGCCGGCACGCTCGACCTTGCCCACAGCGCCTTCCGGATGCTTCGCATCGGCGTCGACCTGCTCCAGCCGACCGCCTTGTTCCCGAACATGAAGGGGGAGAGGGTGCGGCTGGCGGCGGTGCTCGACGGCCCGTTCGCCCGCGCCATCTTCGCCTATCGGCTGAGCGCGCCGCGCATCGCCTTCGACGAGACCGGCTTCGAGGACGTCGTCGCGGAGGGGAGGGGGCAATTCTCAAAGGCGCCGGTCATCATCGTCCCGATCCGCCTCTCGGCGCGGCGAGTGACCGGGATCGGCGACGTCGCCGGCGGCATCCTTGCCAATTTGCGCATCGACGGCCTGCTCAAGGTCACCGACCGCGTGCTGACCGGGGATGGGCTCAACCTCGTATCGGACAAGTTGAAGAGCAAGTTCAGTCTGTTCGTCGACCTTGTTACCGGCGACTATCATGTCGTCCTGTCGGGCGGGCTGACCCGCTATCTGATCCCCGGCCTCGGCATCGTCGACGTGACGACCGAGCTTCGGGTGGTGCCGGGGCCCGGCGGCCACGGCTCGGTGGTGACCGGCAAGGGCCATGGCTGGGTACGCCGCTTCGACAACAAATTCCTCGCCGGCCTCGCGGGCGGACTGCCGGAGATCGAGACCGACCTCGTCCGCGGCACCGATCTCGTTCTCCATTTCACCAATTTGCGGCTGAAGGCCCCGGGCATCGTCCTCGCTGGGAGCGGATACCGCCGCCGCGACGGCACCTTCCTGATCGACGCGTCGGGACGGCAGGCGACCTACGGCCCGTTCAATATGCATCTTGACGGTGAGATCGACCGGCCCAGGCTCGCCATCCGCCTCGCCCGGCCCAACGACGCGATGGGCCTGGCCGACGTGCAGCTCGACCTCGATCCCACCGCTTCGGGCTTCGCCTGGCGCGCCGCGGGCGGCTCGACGCTCGGGCCGTTCACCGGCAACGGCGCGATCCTGCTGCCGGGCAACCAGCCGGCGACCGTCCAGGTCGCGGCGCTGAACGTCGCCGGCGCCCATGCGAGCGGCAGCCTGCGCTCCGATCCGGGCGGCTTCACCGGCCGGCTCGATCTTGAAGGCGGCGGTCTCTCCGGCCGGCTCGTTTTCGATCCGGTCGGCAACGTCCAGCGCATCGCCGCCGACATCCAGGCCGACAACGCCCATTTCGCGGGTCCGCCTGCCTTCGCAATGCGCGGCGGCCGGCTGCAGGGGGTGATCCTGCTCGACCCGGCCGGGACGAGCCTGCGCGGGACCTTGAGCGCGCGGGGCCTCAGCCAGGGGCCGCTCTTCCTCGCCAGCCTCGACGCCTCGGGCGAGTTGAAGGGCGGCAGCGGCCGCATCACCGCCCATATGACCGGCACGCGCGGCCGCGCCTTCGCCTTCGACACGGCGGTCGACGTGGTGCCCGGCCGCTACCGGATTGAAGGCCACGGCACGCTCGACCGGCGGCCGATCGCGCTCACCCAGCCGGCCATCCTCGTCCGCGAGGGCGCGGCGTGGCGGCTGCAATCGGCGGGCGTCGCCTTCGCCGGCGGCCGGGCCGCGCTTTCGGGCCTGTTCGGCGGGCCGACCAGCGAATTGAACGCGCGCATGGACGCGATGCCGCTGTCGGTGCTCGACATCTTCTGGCCCGATCTCGGCCTCGGCGGCACCGCCTCGGGTTCGCTCGCTTACCATTTCCCCAACGGAGGCGGCGCGCCGAGCGGGTCGGCGGATCTGCGGATCGGCGGCCTCACCCGCTCGGGCCTCGTCCTCTCCTCCAAGCCGGTCGATATCGGCGTCGCGGCCCGGCTCCAGGGGGGTATTGCCGGCATCCGCGCCGTCGCAGCCAGCGACGGCAAGATCGTCGGCCGGGCGCAGGCGCGGCTGGCGCCGGTCGCGGGCGGCGGATCGGTGTTCGAGCGGCTGGCGCGGGCGCCGATGTTCGCGCAGCTCCGCTACAATGGCCCGGCCGATACTTTGTGGCGGCTGACCGGCCTCGAACTGATCGACGTCAGCGGCCCGGTCGCGGTCGGCGCCGACGCGACCGGAACGCTGAACGATCCCCTTATCCGGGGCTCGCTCCGGGCCGACAAGGCGCGGATCGAAAGCGCGGTGACCGGCACCGTGATCGACAATGTCCAGGCGAGCGGCACGTTCGGCGGTTCGAGCCTCGTCATCGATCGCTTTTCCGGCACGACCAAGGGGCGCGGCACCGTCACCGGTCACGGCCGCTTCGACCTCGGCGCCGCCGGCGGCTTCGGCATGGACCTCGCGCTCGACGCCGATGGCGCGCAGATGCTCGACCGCGACGACATCAAGGCGCAGGTGACCGGGCCGATCGCGATCCGCGCCGCCCATGGCACCGGCACGATTTCGGGCAATGTCCGGCTGGTCAACGGCACCTTCCGGCTCGGCGCCGTCGCCGCCTCGGCCCAGGTGGCGCGGCTCGACGTCCGCGACCTCAACCTGCCGTCCGACGAGCGGCCCGAGGCCAAGCCGCTGGCGCCCTGGACATTGGATCTGACGGTCCAGACCCGCAACGGGCTCAAGGTCACCGGGCTCGGCATCAACAGCGAGTGGGGCGCCAACCTCAGGATCCGCGGCACCGTCACCGATCCGCGTATCTCCGGAAGCGCCAACCTGTTCCGCGGCACCTACGATTTCGCCGGGCGGCGCTTCGACCTCCAAAGGGGCGAGATCCGATTCCTCGGCGAGAGCCCGATCAACCCGGTGCTCGACATCAGCGCCGCCGGCGGCGTGCAGGGGATCGACGCAGTGATCCGGGTGACCGGGCGCGGCGACAAGCCGGAAATCGCCTTCACCAGCACCCCCGCTCTGCCCGAGGACGAATTGCTGAGCCGTTTGCTGTTCGGAACCTCGATCACCAACCTCTCGGCGCCCGAGGCGCTGCAGCTCGCCGCCGCGGTCGCCTCGCTCAACAATAGCGGTGGCGGCCTCGACCCGATCAACCGGGTGCGCGCCGCCACCGGGCTCGACCGCATCCGCATCGTCCCCGCCGACCTCACCACGGGCCAGCCCACCGCGCTCGCCGCCGGCAAATATCTGGGCCGCCGCGTCTATGTGGAGCTGGTCACGGACGCCCGCGGCTATTCGGCGACGACGGTCGAATTCCAGATCACGCGCTGGCTCGCTTTGCTGTCGAGCGTCTCGACGATCGGCCGGCAGAGCGTCAACGTGCGGGTGTCGAAGGATTATTGAGGACCGATCCGCCGGCAGCATTTCCTTAAGGCGGCCGGTTTAAACTATCTCCCGACCGCGATGCGAACGGGTGGCGCATGGGACCGAAAGGCGACACGATCGGGGATGTGGATCGCCGGGCCGAGCGGCTCGCGGTCGACGAGATCACGCGGCTCAGGCCCAACGATTGGAGCAGCATCGAAATCCGCATGATCGACCTGTCGGCGCTCGGCTTCCGCGCCGATTGCGAGGCGCATCTGAGGGTCGGAAGCGGCGTCATGATCGACATCGAAGGGATCGGCCCGGTCCAGGCGCAGGTCGAATGGCAGCATGGCGGCCAGTTCGGCGGCAGCTTTCTGATGCCGATCGATCTTGGGCGGTGTGTGTGGGGGCGGGAGTCGCCTAATCCTGCGTAGCGACGGGCCCCCTCCACCGCGTTTCACGCGTGTTGGAGCGAGATCGTGTCCCCCGGACACGATCTTGGACTGCCGGCGGGCAGTCCAAAGCTCCAACACCCTCCCCGTTCCGGGGAGGAGCTAAGGGGCGCCGGTCTTGCCGGCGCCCCTTTTCTGCTCGCCGACCGGACGGTCAGGACGAATAATAGAGGTCGTATTCGACCGGGCTCGGCGTCGTCTCCCAGCGGAGCTGCTCTTCCCATTTGAGCTCCATATAGGCGTCGATCTGGTCGTCGCTGAACACGTCGCCCTTGGTCAGGAAGGCGCGGTCGTCGTTGAGCGCGATCAGGGCTTCGCGCAGGCTGCCGCAGACGGTCGGAACGTCCACCAGTTCCTGCGGCGGCAGATCGTAGAGGTTCTTGTCCATCGGCTCGCCCGGGTGGAGACGGTTCTGGATGCCGTCGAGGCCGGCCATCAGCAAAGCCGAATAAGCGAGATAGGGATTGGCGAGCGCGTCGGGGAAGCGGAACTCGACGCGCTTTGCCTTCTCGCCGGCGCCATAGGGAATGCGGCAGGAGGCGGAGCGGTTGCGGCTCGAATAAGCGAGCAGGACCGGCGCCTCGAAGCCCGGGACGAGGCGCTTGTAGCTGTTCGTCGTCGGGTTGGTGAAGGCGTTCAGCGCCTTGGCATGCCGGATCACGCCGCCGATGAAATAGAGCGCCGTCTCCGACAGGCCGGCATAGCCGTTGCCGGCGAAGAGCGGCTTGCCGCCGTTCCAGATCGAGATGTGGGTGTGCATGCCCGACCCATTATCCCTGGCGATCGGCTTGGGCATGAAGGTCGCGGTCTTGCCATAGGCCTGGGCGACCATGTGGACGACATATTTGTAGATCTGCATCCGGTCCGCGGTCTGGACGAGCGTGCCGTAGGTGAGGCCGAGCTCGTGCTGGGCGGCGGCCACCTCATGATGGTGCTTGTCCATCGGCAGGCCCATCTCGATCATGGTCGAGACCATCTCGCCGCGTATGTCCATCGCGCTGTCGACCGGGGCGACCGGGAAATAGCCGCCCTTGGCGCGCGGCCGGTGGGCGAGGTTGCCGCCCTCATAGTCGCGGCCGGTATTGGTCGGCAGCTCGATATCGTCGATCCGGAAATAGGAGGCATTGTAGCTGTCCTCGAAGCGGACGTCGTCGAACATGAAGAATTCGGCCTCGGGGCCGACATAGACGGTGTCGCCGATGCCGGTCTGCTGGAGATAGGCCTCGGCGCGCTTGGCGGTCGAGCGCGGGTCGCGGGCGTAAAGCTCGTGCGTGCCCGGATCGACGATGTCGCAGAACAGCACCATCATCGGGGTCGCGCTGAACGGATCGACATAGACGGCGTCGAGGTCCGGCTTCAGGATCATGTCGCTCTCGTTGATCGCCTTCCAGCCGGAGATGGAGGAGCCGTCGAACATGAAGCCGTCGGTGAGCTGGTCCTCGTCGACGATGCCCGCGACCATCGAGAGATGCTGCCATTTGCCCCTGGGATCGGTGAAGCGGAGGTCGACCCATTCGATCTCCTCATCCTTGATCCGCGATAAGATCTTGCCCGCGTCGGTCGCCATGATGTGTTCCTCAAAATCGGTTTCGGATCGCCTCGCCGGGAATCGGGAGCGATTTTCCGGAAGCGCTGGGAGAAGCCTTTGCCGCACCTGCGAAGAGCGTCCAGCCCAGAGCGCCGGCAGGTGAATATTTCACGTGGGGAAGTGCGGAACTTTCCTCGGACGGATCGAGATCGATAACCCTCTCCCCGGCGGGGAGAGGGCAGGGTGAGGGGGTCCGGCGTCGGGAATCATCCTCGGAGGCCGAGCCCCCTCACCCCACCATTGGGAGGTCGCCGCATCCCCCGGACGCAGCCGTGGGCTGCGGGGCAGCCCACACCTCCCAATCCCTGCCGGGGAGAGGGAGTCCCGCCTAAAATTGCCGCCGCTGCGCCCGGATCAGCATCCTCAGCAGCATGCAAACGGGGCGTGGGACGCCGACCTTGCCCTCTACCCAGAGGCTCACCGCCGAGCGGCTGACCCCGATCGCCGCGGCGAGATCGGCCTGGGTGCGGTAGCCGAGCGTCCGCATCGCCGCGCGCAATTCCTCTGGCGGCATGGTCGCGCGCAGGCGCTGGTCGACGAGGAGAGGATCCGGCTCGGTCACGTCGGTGCCGTCCATAGCGGGAGCTGGCGGACGAGTCCCAAGGCGGATCGGTATTCCGGTCTCGCCTTAGAACTCCCTCTCCCCGGGGGGGAGAGGGCTGGGGTGAGGGGGCTCGGCGGCTCGAGAGCATCTTCTGATGCTCCACCGCACAAGGGAGGAGCTTTGATCGAATATTGATCCACCTTGTCGCTCAGATCGCGTCCGAACCCCGTTCGCCGGTGCGGATGCGAAGCGCCTCCTCGACCGGGATGACGAAGATCTTGCCGTCGCCGATCCGCCCGGTCCGCGCCGCCTGGGCGATGGCGTCGACGACGCGGTCGGCAAGCCCGTCCTCGACCACCACCTCCAATTTCACCTTGGGGAGGAAATCGACGACATATTCGGCGCCGCGATAGAGCTCGGTATGGCCCTTCTGCCGGCCGAAGCCCTTCGCCTCGGTGACGGTGATGCCGGAGACGCCGACATCGTGCAGCGCCTCCTTCACCTCGTCGAGCTTGAACGGCTTGATGATCGCTTCGATCTTCTTCACCGGAATGTTCCCTCGGCAGCTGCTGCGCCGCAGCATAGCGGGCGCCGCGAGGCGGGCGCAAGCGTGTCAGTAAGGCGGCCGGTCGCGCCCGGCTGGGCTCTTCGTGAAGATCTCGCAGCCATGCTCGGTGATGCCGACGCTGTGCTCGAACTGGGCGGAGAGGGTGCGGTCGCGGGTGACGGCGGTCCAGCCGTCGTCGAGCACCTTCACGCCGGGCTTGCCGATGTTGATCATCGGCTCGATCGTGAAGAACATGCCGGGCTTCAGCTCCGGTCCGGTGCCTTTTACGCCGGCGTGAACGACCTCGGGCGCGTCGTGGAAGACGCGGCCGAGGCCATGGCCGCAGAAATCGCGGACGACGCCGTAGCGGTTGCGCTCGGCATGGGCCTGGATGGCGGCGCCGATGTCGCCGAGATGGTTGCCGGGCCTGGCCTGCTCGATGCCGAGCATCATGCATTCGTAGGTCACGTCGACCAGGCGCTTCGCCTTCACCGGCACCTCGCCGACCAGGAACATGCGGCTGGTGTCGCCGTGCCAGCCGCCCAGCAGGATGGTGACGTCGATATTGACGATGTCGCCGTCCTTGAGGATGCGGTCGCCGGGAATGCCGTGGCAGACGACGTGGTTGATCGAGGTGCAGCAGCTTGCCGTGAAGCCGCGATAGCCCAATGTCGCCGGCACGCCGCCCCGGGCGCGCATCTCGCGATAGACGATGTCGTCGATCGCCTGGGTGGTGGCGCCCGGCACCACATGCGGAATGAGCGCGTCGAGTATTTCGGCGGCGGCGCGGCCGGCGCGGCGCATGCCTTCGAAGCCTTCCGGGCCGTGAAGCTTGATCGCACCGGAGCGGGAGAGCGGCTCGGCGCCGGTGATCGCCTGATATTCGGTCATGGCCGCGATATAGGCGTTGCCCGGCTGCTTGGCGACCCCTTCGCGGCCCGCTAAGGCGCCCCGATGGCCGAGGAACGGATCTGGACGGCAGCCTTGCTGGTGATCGGCGACGAGATCCTCTCCGGCCGCACCCAGGACCGCAACATCGCCCAGATCGGCGCCTGGCTGAACCTGCAGGGCATCCGCCTGAATGAAGTTCGGGTCGTCCCCGACGTGATCCCGCGCATCGCCGAGGCGGTGAACGCGCTCAGGGCCGAGAACGATTATCTGTTCACCACCGGCGGCATCGGCCCGACCCATGACGACATGACGGTCGACGCGATCGCCGCCGCGCTCGGCGTTCCGGTGGTCGTCCACCCCAAGGCGCGGGCGATCCTGGAGGCTTATTATGCGACGCGCGGCGGCGCCACCGAGACGCGGCTCAGGATGGCGCGGGTGCCGGAAGGCGCGGCGCTGATCGAGAACAGGATGTCGGGCGCGCCCGGCATCCGCATCGCCAACATCTTCATCCTCGCCGGCGTGCCGCATATCGCGACGATCATGCTGGAATCGCTGTCCGAAACGCTCGAAGGCGGAAGACCCCTCATCTCGCGAACGATCGGCTGCTGGACCCCGGAAAGCGAGGTCGCCGACATCCTCCGCGCGGTCGAGGCGCGCCACGAGCAATGCCAGATCGGCTCCTATCCCTTCTTCCGTGAAGGCAAGGTCGGCGCCGATTTCGTCGTCCGATCGACCGACGAAGACGCGCTCGACGCCTGCGTCGAGGATCTTGTCGCGAGCTGCGAAGCGGCGGGGCGGGAGGTGGTGCGTGGCGGCGCTTAGGCGACGTTGCTGCCGCCGAACGTGAGCGGCGGGTAAGGGTTGAAATCCTTGCAACTTCGCCTCAGCGGGTAATTAGGGGTTATTGCACGTGTCACCGTAATCAGTAATCACGTAATTCCACCGTAATTCAATGTGCCGTTGCAGATCTCCAAAACACTTAAATATCAAACATAGATTCAATAGTATCTACATTTTCTCTTCGATCCATCCAAGCTTTGCGTATTTTCCATAGCTGCTCCAAATTCATAGTGTTATCGGAAATAACAATAGTAAGGAGTTCGATATTGTTATTTAATCCCACCAATTTCACAAATCCATTTATAGGCAATGTCGTGTCTTGATCATAATCAATGTTAATCCTGCGATCACTCCTCTCCTCGTCGTATAATCTACTCAGAAGGTCGAGACTTTTATTGTCAGTATCGTAGGTAATTTCGGAGTTTTCATTATTAGCAAAAGAGAGGAAATTTAAATTTAACTTATCCCTCATCGCTTTCAGTTTGCCATTGTCAATCACGCTTTCCTCCAACTTAAGGGCCTAAATTTCCTTTTCCGCTTATTGACTCGATATCCATACGATATTGCTTGCGCGGCACATCCCTGGCGACAGAAAAACTTTTGGATGTTCCCGGTGGCACACCGCCTGCTTCGGCTGCTCGTTCCGTAAACTGTCTAGCGGATTCGGCGGCAGGCGCCATAGTCATCGCTTCTTTACCGCTCAACTGAGCAGTCACTTCATAAATAGCAGATTGCACTTGGGAGGCATTTACTGGATAATCCTGAGAAATAACCTTGGAAACCTCTTTCTTAAGTCCCATTCCTTGTGCCTGTACTCGCACGACATATTCATCCTGTCTTCGTGTATTCGACTGAGAACGCGTAGTTGATTGGGTGTTAGTACTTGGTTTGCTGTTCTGCGTACTTGGGCTATGAGTAAGAACGTAAACGCCACCCAGGAATGCCCCGATCCCGCCGATGATGGCAGGAATTTCAGGTATTGCTAACGCACATGGGGGGCACATTCCAGTAGGATCGCGTTTATCGCTCGGGTCATTTCCGACATACGCATATAGGTTGATTTGATCTTTATATCCGATGGGATCGGTCTGCAGGAACCTTCCAAGCCGGCTCGAGTAGATGCGGGCCTTGTAATAGTAGAGGCCGAGGTCCGGTAGCCACACTTGTCCGGTATACTGAAACCGGCCCTGGTTGGCCGCCGCTGGCACGCCCCATTCGTCATATTTGTCGATCGCGAGTGCATTGCCGGCATCGTCGGCCACCGCCACGATCGAACCCTGATGATCGGCGTGGAGGAACCGGCGAACCGTGCCGCCGGTATATTCATACCAGAACCAAGCGCGGGCAGGCGAGACATGGACAACAGGCTCTCGAAGGCGCGCGGGTCAGTTTGGGGGTTATTGCACGTGTCAACGTAATTAAATAGTATTTATATGAGCGGTTATTGCACGTGTCACCGCAATCTTCGTAATCTTAATCTCGGAATTGGGTGTCACCGTAATCCGGAATCTGTGTCTCTGACAATTTCGTCTGTCACTTCATCATCGGGCAAAGGGAGCCACCTTTTTATATGATTTGAGACCGGACCAGAAAGTGCCTCCTGACGGACCCTGTCACATGATATGCTTTTTCTTATCAAACATAAATAATATTCACTATACAAAAGAATATAACGACTATCATCTCCCATAATATTTTTTAGATATTGTGATAGTTCGTCGAATTTTTTTTCAGCCTTGCAAGAGTCCCCATTCAATATATCGAGGGTACCCGAGGCGACAAACCTGCCGTCGGATTGGAGGTATGCAATCACATCCGCCAGAGGGCTAGCGACCGCCACGTATCAACGACGAGCAGGGGTAACTGTCTCCGATGGCCCTGGCCGCCGCTCACAAGGTGGCGTTTGAGGACCCTTTAGTCCCCGAGGCATCTGTTCGTGACACGGCGGCGTCGCGGCCTGGTTGCGATAGCGTGCGAAGGGCCGAATGAGGAGTGACTATCGACGTTTCCGAGATGGTGCGGTGTAATTGGAGCAGGGCAGCATTGGATTGTTGATATCGCATCCAAGTTTTGCAAGGATGGCTCGGTTGTAAGATGAGGCATAAGCTTCTGCACGTTTATTAAACGAATTTCCATCGTTCTCTATAATTATATCAGAGGTGCCTTGGATCATTCTTATCTTGAACTTGGTGATCAATGTTCCATAATCACTCCCGACTCCTGGGACATATATGGAAAACCTATAAACTCCCAGTAAACTATAGTCACGTCTCTCCAGCGCTGAAAGCGCGTCATTTTCAGGAGAGGCGAATTGGTCCCTATCCATGCGTCGCTGGTTTATGGCCTTCGCCGCTTCGACTAGAGTAGCTCGATGGCTGTTTTCCTGTGCCCTGTCTTGGCAGGCGACAAGTAGAAGAGCCATAGCGAGAAGAGCGCTCTTCAATGCGGATGCTCCTGTGGCGGGTTTGCGGGAGGATGTGCCGGAATTTCATATTGCGTCCTGGGTGCCATATGCAATGAGCGTACAATTGGATTTTCGTTCTGTTTTACATTGTCCATCCTCTTGGGTCCATTATCCAATGTTCCAGTGACACTATGACCAAGCTCGTGCCCTACTATGCGTTCGTCGCTGGGGGTCACAACTCCGGCCGAAGTTTGGATCGGCGGGTGGAAATCCGGATCAATTTGCACCCTATTTTCCGACACCGCTCCGCCATGTGAATCCTGGTGGAAGACTGCTCCTGTATCCCAAGTGATGCCTGGCTTTAACTCAATGGTTTGGGGCTTGCCATGCGCATTCGCTGGTCCAACAATCTGCCTTAACAGCTGTTGCCCGTGTGGCGTGGAGAAGACCCTCCTAACGACATCGGCATAATGGGCTCGCTGTGCCGGTGTTCCGCCTCTAATCGTTACCGCGTGTTCTCCAGGCTTTAGAGTTTCGCCGCTCGGGTCGGTTTGATCCAGGGGATCGTTTGCTGCGTAGGTATAGAGGTTGACCTGATCCTTATATCCCACGGGATCCGTCTGAAGGAACCTACCTAGCCGGCTCGAGTATATGCGAGCCTTGTAATAGTAGAGCTGAAGGTCCGGCAGCCACGCTTGCCCGGTATATTGGAATCGGCCCTGATTGGCTGCCGCCGGAACGCCCCATTCGTCATATTTGTCGATCGCGAGCACATTTCCAGCATCGTCGGCGACCGCCACGATCGAGCCTTGGTGATCGGCATGGAGGAAGCGGCGCACAGTGCCACTGGTATATTCATACCACACCAACGGGTCGTCTTCTTCCGTCCCGTGAATGTAGTTGCGCTGCACCGTGCCGGCGGTGCTGAGCTCCTGCACCAGCTGGTCGCCGTCATAGAGGAATCGTACCGTTCCCGTCCCGCTCGGCGGGGCTGGCGCGGCATATTGCCATAGCCGACCCATTGGATCGTAGGAGAACGTGACGCTCGTCCCGCCCGTCACCGACACCAGCCGGTTCTCGACATCGTACTTGTAAGTGTTGGTTCCGTCGGAGCTGAGATTGCCGTTCGCGTCATAGGCGAACGTCACGCCGGCGGCGCTCGTATATTGGTTGAGCCCGTTGACGGCGTAACCCTTGGTTCCCAGCACCTGCTCGGTATATTCCCAGCCGCTGTTGCTGC
>DASXCT010000024.1:0-38545 GCA_036491055.1 Allosphingosinicella sp. | reverse complement strand
CCCATAGCCTGTATCCTCGGGAAAAGTGGACGCCCTTCGGGCTACTTTTCCCGAGGATACAGGCTATCTGCCGAGCCGACGGCTGAAGCCCCATCCCGACTGAAGTCGGGGGGTTTCCTCCAAAGGCGGGACACTAAACATCTAAAATTCGCCATCCGTTGAAGTGATCCGCATCGTAAACGGACTGGCAAACGCGACCGCATCGGGAGCCGGCCTCAAAGACTTCGATTTCCAGGTTTGCGCGACCCACCCGTCGATTGAAGATTCCGATATGGCCGTGCTTGACAAAAACGCCAGCAAAGAGGGAGCAGTCGACTTTTTCAGCAACCTTTTTTGAAGGTTTGAGACCCACGGTTCAATCTTCACGGCATTGAAATGTCGGTAAAATGCCGTACATGGAATTCAAAGGAGATTGACCGTGGTTGAGCCAGCACCGGAGCGCCGATCCGAACGGTTGGAGGTGCGCGTGCCGCCGTCGCTGCACAGCCGCGTCAGCCATGCCGCGGCACTGCGCGGTCAGACCGTCGCGGCATTCGTGACCGCGGCCGTGCAGGATGCCGCGCAGCGGGCGATCGAGGACGCGGAGGTCACGCGGCTCAATCGCGACGACTTCGACCAACTCGTGCGCGCGCTCGAAACCGACGCCGCGCCCAACAAGGCTCTGCGCGCCGCGGCGGCGCATTATCATGCGCATGCATCGGGCGATGCGTGAGCGACGCGGCAGGTTCCGGTTCGAGCGGCTGTCGGCCGCGCATGAGCGCGCCGGTTTCTCGTGCGAGCATGGCTCGCTTACCGATTATCTGCTGAAGTTCGCCGGCCAGAACGAACGCGGCGACCTCGCCGCCTGCTATGTCGCGCTGCCGGCCGGTTCCGACAGGGTTGCAGGCTATTATACGCTCTCCGCGCATGCGGTGCTGTGCGATGAGCTCTCCGGGGAGCAGCGCAAAGGCCTGCCGCGCCATGACCGGATCCCGGCATTTCTGATCGGACGGCTGGCGCGCGATCTCTCGATGAAGGGGCAAGGCCTGGGCGCGTTGCTGCTGATCGACGCCCTCGCGCGCCTCGCCTCCGCCGAGGCAGCCGGCAGGATGATCGTCGTCGATCCGATCGATGCGAAGGCGTGCGATTTCTACGCGCTTTATGGCTTCACGCCGCTCGGTCGGGCGACGGCTCGGCTGTATCTGCCAATGTCGGTTGCGAGAAAGGCACTCACGGAATCTTGAGGCCCGCCATCACGACTTCGTGCCGGCTTTCGACAAGGTCCGATTCCCGAATGCGCGGTTCACCGCACCGTCACCGTCGCGCTCAGCGGCAGGTGAGCGGAGGAATCGCCGGCCATCAGCCGCACCGGCTCGCGCTCCACCACGAAGGCCTGGCGCCGCGCGTTCCAATAAGCGAGCTGCGCGGCCTTGAGCGTCATTCGCACGGTCTTCGTCTCGCCCGGCGCCAGATGGACGCGGCGGAAGCCGGCGAGCTTCAGCGGCGGGCGCTCCACTCTCGATGCGAGATGGCGGACATAGAGCTGCGGAACGGCGTCGCCGGCGACCTTGCCAATGTTGGTCACGTCCACGCTCACCGTCACCGCGCCCGTGCGGGACAGGCTCGGCGCGCTCGTGCGCAGACGGGCGAAGCGGAAGCTTGTGTAGCTGAGGCCGTAGCCGAACGGGTAGAGCGGCGGCCCCTTCGCGTACATGTAGGTCCGGCCGTGGCGTATGTCGTAATCCATCATCGGCGGAAGCTGATCGATCGAGGCCGGCCAGGTGACGACAAGATGGCCACCGGGATCGTAGTCGCCGAACAAGGCCTGCGCGATCGCCCAACCCTCGTCCTGCGAGCTGTGCACCATGTGGAGGATCGCCGGCACATGCGCCTGCGACCAGGTGATCGTGTAGGGGAAGCTCGACACCAGCACCATGATCGTTCGCGGATTGGCCGCCAGCACCTGGCGCACCAGCGCCTCCTGGGCCAGCTTTAGGGTCTCGCGGTCGCGGCCCTCGCGGCCGTCGCCCGGATCGGCGCAGGGCCTGGTGCCGTTGTCGGTCCAGTCATGGGCCATGTTGGGCCCGCAGGTGGGGTCGTTGCCGACGACCACGATTGCCACGTCCGATGCCCTGGCCGCCCGCACCGCCGCGTCGCCGTCATTGTCGGCGGCATAGTTCACCGCCACGTTCGGGCCGACCGCCGCCTTGATCCCCTGGAGCGGCGTGATCGCGTGGGGCGGAGTGCCGCCGTACCAATCCCAGTGAACGCTGTCGGCGAGCGGGCCGATCACCGCGATCGACCTTATCCGGCGCCTGTCCAGCGGCAGGGCGCCGGCGTCGTTCTTCAGCAGCACCAGGCTCTCCAGGGCCATCCTGCGGGAGACGGCCTGGTCCTGCTCCCCCTCCCAGGGCGGCGTCCCGTCGTGCACCCGCGAATAGGCGACGCGCTCGGGCGGGTCGAGCAGGCCGAGCTTGAGGCTGATCCGGAATTTGCGCCGCAGCGCCTCGTCGAGGTCGGCCTGAGTGACCGAGCCCTCCTTCACCACCTCGCGAAGCGCGTCCCGGTAATTGTCGAGATACTGGTTGATCCCGGCCTTCAGCGTGGCGACCACGGCCTCCTTCTGGGTCGGAAAACGGTGATAATATTTGACGAGGTTGGTGACCGCGCCGCCGTCGCTGGAAACCACATCCACGCCCCATTTGCCAATCACGACTCTCCGCAGCACCGGGTTGATCGCCATCGGCACGCCATTCCAGGCGTTGTAGGAGGCCATCACGCCTTCGGCGCCCGCGTCCTGGAACGCCATGCGGAATGGGACCGAATAATATTCGTAGAATAGCCGCTCGTCGAAATCGGAGCTGGAGCTGGACCGGCCGTTCTCGTTGCTGTTGGCAAGGAAGTGCTTCAGCAGCGGCGCGGCTTGCCAGTATTTTGGCCAATATTTCGAATCGTCGCCCTCCAGTCCCCTGGCGAAGGCGGTGGCCATGGCCCCGTTGAAAAAGGGATCCTCGCCATAGACTTCCTCGCTGCGGCCCCAGCGCGGGTCGCGCGCGAGGTCGGCCTGGGGTCCCCAGAGCATCAGGATCCGCCGGTCGTAGCGCTTGGTCTGGGTGATCCAGCGGGCTTCGTGGCCTTCGACCCAGCCGGCCTGGCGGACCAGCTCGGGGTCCCAGCTCTCCCCCATGCCCGGCGGCTGCGGGAATTGGGTGGTCGGGATCGGCGAGCGGCCGCGCCTCTCGTCGCCCCGTTGCACCACGCCGTGGATGCCCTCGGACGCGCCGAAGCTCGGCACGCCCAGCCGCGGCACGCCCGAATTGGTGCCCAGCGCGTCGATCTTCTCGTCGATCGTCATGCGCGAGAGGAGGTCGGTCAGGCGCGCCTCGGCCGGCAGGTCCGGATTGCGGAAGCTCTCCGCCTGGGCGAAGGCCGCGGCCGCCACCATCGAAGCGGCCGCCGCCGCAAGCGCCAGAGCCCACCCTCGCATCGCATCCCCTCCCGGAAGCCGTTCGTCACGGCTTTCTAGATCGGTTTCCCGTTCGGTGGAATGAGGCGGTCCCATAGAAGGTCTCGTACGACCCGCGGCGAATTGACCTTTCCATTTGTCGGACTAAAGTGCCGCGCAGCTAGGAGGGTGGCAATGACCATTGGCAATCCGTGCACTGGCCCGACGAACGGAACCCGCCTGGTACGGCGGTTCACCGCGCGCTTGGCTGCGCTCGCCGCCGCCTGCATGCTGGCGGCAACGGCCCAGGCGCAAGCCGACAAGATGATTCCGATCGCGACCCCGGCACAGCCGAACGCGATCGAGCTCGGCACGGGCGCGCTGCCGGGGGCGACCGCCCCGGAGGCCTGGCACCGCCAATATGGCAGCGCCTTCGCCCGCAACGTCACCGTCGCGACGCTCACGCCCTATCTTCCCGATCCCGCCAAGGCGACCGGCACTGCCGTCATCGTCGCGCCCGGCGGCGGTTTCCGAACGCTGTCGATGGAGAATGAGGGTTCGGACGTCGCCCGGGCGCTGGCCGCGAGGGGGGTCGCCGCATTCGTCCTCAAATACCGGCTCGTCCAGACCCCGCCGGACATGCCGGGGTTCGAGCGGTCGATGCGCGAGATGTTTTCCGGCGCCGCGCGGCCGCCCCCGATGGACCCCGCGCAGGCGGCGGCCAGCATCGCGCCCCAGCTTGCCGACGCCCGCGCCGCCTTCGCTTTGGTCCGGCGGCGCGCGGCGGAATGGCATGTCGATCCGGCGCGCGTCGGCATGGTCGGCTTCTCCGCCGGCGCGATGCTCACGCTGGCGACCGCGCTTTCGGGCAGCGACGCCAAGCCGGCCTTTATCGGCATCATCTACGGCCCCCTCGCGGCGGTGACGGTGCCGCCCGACGCGCCGCCCATGTTCGTCGCGCTCGCCGCGGATGATCCGCTCTTCGGAAATGCCGGGACCGGGCTGATCGACGCCTGGAGGGCGGCCAGGCGGCCGGTCGAATTCCACCTCTATGAACAGGGCGGGCACGGCTTCGGCATGTATCCCAAGGAAACCACCAGCACCGGATGGTTCGACGCCTTCGCGCGCTGGATGGGCATGCACGGCTGGATCAAGCCTGCCCATTAGGGCCCGGACCCTGGGCAGAGGGGTCAGCCGCGCGGGCTGGAAGTGCGGCAATCCTCCGTCCGCCGCTCCGCTCGCTCGCGGATGTCCTCGGCCCGCGAACGGATGTTCAATGGCTGTCCCTCGGCAGTCCCTCGGTCTGCGCAATCCGCTGGTAGCGCTCCGAACCCTCGAGGATCGCACCGCCGTCGAGCTGCCCCGTCAAGCCGCGCTGAATCTCCTGCCACGGCGTCTGCGAAGCCGGGTAGGCGTAGCCGCCCCCGTCGCGCAGCGCCCGGCGGCGCTCGGCAAGCTCGGCATCGGATATCAGCACGTCCGCCGTGCCGCGTCCCAGGTTGATGCGCACCCGATCGCCGGTGCGCAGCAGCGCAAGGCCGCCATCGGCGGCCGCCTCGGGCGATGCGTTGAGGATCGAGGGCGAGGCGGACGTGCCCGATTGCCTGCCGTCGCCGATGCAGGGCAGCGCGTGCACGCCCTCGCGGATCAGATAGGCGGGTGGACGCATGTTCACGACCTCGGCGGCGCCCGGATAGCCGATCGGGCCGACGCCCCGCATGAACAGCAAGGTGTCCCGGGTGATGTTCAGCGCCGGATCGTCGATGCGGCCGTGATAATCCTCGGGCCCGTCGAACACCACGGCCGGCCCTTCGAAGGCGTCGGGATCCTCGGGGTTGGAGAGATAGCGGTCCCGAAATTCCGCGCCGATCACGCTGGTCTTCATGATCGCGGCGTCGAACAGATTGCCCTTGAGCACGACGAAGCCCGCCGCTTCGACGAGCGGACGCGAAAACGGACGGATCACGTCTTCGTCCTCGATCCGGGCTTCACGGCAATTGTCGCCGATCGTGCGGCCGTTGACCGTCATCGCCCCCTCGTGGATCAGCCCCTGTTCCATGAGCTGCGCGACCACCGCGGGGACGCCGCCCGCCCGATAATAATCCTCGCCCAGATATTCGCCCGCGGGCTGCAGGTTGACGAGCAGCGGCACCTTGTGGCCATGGGTCTGCCAATCCTCCAGCTCCAGCTCGGCGCCGATATGGCGGGCGATCGCGGCGAGGTGGATCGGCGCGTTGGTCGAGCCGCCGATCGCGGAATTGACGACGATCGCATTGAGGAACGCCTCGCGCGTCAGGATGTCCGAGGGCTTCAGATCTTCGGCAACCGTCTCGACGATGCGAAGCCCGGCGCGCCAGGACGCCTCCTGGCGATCGCGATAGGGCGCGGGGATGGCGGCCGATCCGGGCAGCATCATTCCGAGCGCCTCGGCGAGGCTGTTCATCGTCGTCGCGGTCCCCATCGTGTTGCAATAGCCGGTCGACGGCGCCGAGGAGGCGACCAGCCGGATGAATTGCTCGCCGTCGATCTCGCCCGCGGCGAGCATCTCGCGCGCTTTCCAGACGATCGTTCCCGATCCGGCCCGCTCCCCTTTGTGCCAGCCGCTGATCATCGGCCCCACCGACAAAGCGATGGCCGGTATGTTCACGGTCGCGGCCGCCATCAGGCAGGCCGGCGTGGTCTTGTCGCAGCCGGTCATCAGCACCACGCCGTCGAGCGGATAGCCGTAGAGGATCTCGACCAGGCCGAGATAGGCGAGGTTGCGGTCGAGGCCGGCGGTAGGCCGCTTGCCGGTCTCCTGGATCGGATGGACGGGGAATTCGAGCACGATTCCACCCGCCTCGCGCACGCCCTCGCGAACGCGCTCGGCGAGGACGAGATGATGGCGGTTGCACGGGCTCAGGTCCGACCCCGTCTGGGCGATCCCGATGATCGGCCGCCCCGAGCGAAGCTCCTTGAGGCTGAGGCCGAAGTTCAGATAGCGCTCCAGATAGAGCGCGGTCATGTCGATATTGTCCAGATTGTCGAACCATGCGCTGCTGCGCAGGCGACGCGGAGAAATCGTGTCAGTGGCCATGGATGCGATCGTTGTGCACGATCACGGCGCCGTGGTCGAGAACCGATAGACGACGATGTTGCGGTAGGTCTGTCCCGGATTCAACCGGGCCGATCCGAAGGCGGGCTGGTTCGGGGTGTCGGGGAAGATTTGCGGCTCGAGCGCGATGCCGTCGCCCTGGCGGTAGGAATGGCCCGATTTGCCGACCGCGGTGCCATCGAGGAAATTGCTCGTATAGAGCTGCAGGCCGGGCTGGTTCGAGAATATGTCGAGGATCCGCCCGGTCGCCGGATCCTCGAGCCGGGCGTCGAGCCGCACTTTGTCCGACGCGGTGCGGGCGATCACGAAATTCTCGTCATAGCCCTGTCCGAACACGATCTGCGGATCGCGCCCGTCGCGGATGCGCAGGCCGATCGCGGTGGGATGACGAAAGTCGAACGGCGTCCCCGCGACCGGACGGAGCGCGCCGGTGGGGATCAAGGTCGCGTCGACCGGGGTGGTCGCGTCGGCCGGGATCGTCAGAATCTCGTCGTAGATCGAGCGCTGCGCGGCTTCGCCGGCGAGATTGAAGAAGCTGTGGTTGGTGATGTTGACGATCGTCGGCCTGGTCGTCGTCGCGCCATATGCGACCGTCAGCGCATTCGCCTCGTCGAGCGAATAGGTCGCGGTCACCGTCAGCGCGCCGGGATAGCCTTCCTCGCCGTCCGCCGAGACGTAGCGGAGGACCACGCTCGCGGTCGCGCCGCCGGTCACGCTTGCGACCGTCCAGAGCCTTTTGTCGAAGCCCTTGACGCCGCCGTGGAGCGCGTTGGGGCCGTTATTCTTCGCGAGCGTATAGCCGCGGCCGTCGAGCACGAACCGGCCGTCCCTGATCCGGTTCGCATAGCGGCCGACGGTGGCGCCGAAATAATTGGGCGCGAGCAGATAGTTTTTCATGTCGGCATAGCCCAGCGTCACGTCCTCGATCTTGCCCGCGCGGTCGGGAACCGCGACCGACTGGAGGATCGCGCCATGGCTCAGCACGGTGACGCGCATGCCGCGGCCATTGGTCAGCGTGATCGCTTCGACCGCGCGCCCGTCCGGCAGGGTTCCGAACGGCGCACGCCGCGCGTCCGCTGCGTTCGCCGCGCCCGGCAGCGCGGCCGCGAAGATCAACCCAGCGCCCAGCAATCGCTTCATCTCTTGCCTCCCCCGAACGATTGCGCGAATGTTCGAGCGTCCGGTTGACGCTATCGTTCGCGTCCAATACTCCGACTAGAAAGCCAAGAGCAACCCCGGCGGCGGACAAGCCGTGCGGACAGGATGAGGAAGAGTGCATGGCCGCTTCGGGAACCGCCGCCAACGACGCCCCGCCGGTGCCGCGCTACGGCCGCGCCCTCGCGCTGCTCGCGACCCTGTTCTTCATGTGGGGCTTCATCAGCGTCATCAACAACACTTTGCTGCCCCACCTCAGAAGCGTGTTCGAGCTCAATTATCTGCAGACCACCCTGATCGAATCGACCTGGTTCATCGGCTATCTCGTCGCATCGATTCCGGCGGCGATGCTGATCGAGCGGATCGGCTATCAGCGCGCGCTCACCACCGGGCTGGCGATCATGACGATCGGTTCGCTGGGGATGGTGCTTGCCGCCAGCCTGCCCTCTTATGGCGTGACGCTCGCCGCATTGTTCACGGTGTCGTGCGGCATCGCGCTGCTCCAGGTCGCTGCGAATCCCTATGTGGCGGCGATCGGCCCGGCCGATTCATCGGAATCGCGCTTGACCCTGGTGCAGGCGTTCAACACCACCGGAGACGTGCTCGCCATCGTCTTCGGGCGCTATCTCATCCTCGCGCGCACCACGGCCGGCACGGCCGCCGCCGGCGTGCAGATCAGCCACGCGCAACGCATGGCCGACGCGCGGGCGACCGAGCTGCCCTATCTGATCGTCGCGGCGGTGCTTGCAATGCTCGCGGTGGCGATCGCCCGCGCCGCGCTGCCGGCGCTCGGTTCCGGGACGCAGCGCGGATCGGCCGAGGCCCGCAGGGGCCTGTCGCTGTGGCGCCATCGCAACCTCGTGCTCGGCTGCGGCGGGATCTGCCTGTGCGTGCTGTCCGAGATCGGCGTCGGCAACCTCTTCATCAACTTCGCCTCGCAGCCGACCGTCGCCGCCATCACCCAGGAACAGGCCGCCTTCTACCTCACCTTCGTATGGGGCGGGATGATGGTCGGCCGTTTCGCGGGGGCCTGGATCATGCGCTACGTCGCCGCCGAAAGGGTGCTGGCGGTGTTCGCGCTGATCGCGCTGGCCGGCGCGCTCGTCGCCACCTTCGTGCCCGGCCCGATCGCGATGTACGGGCTGATCGTGGTCGGCCTCGGCAACTCGATCATGTTCCCGACCATCTTCGCGCTCGCGATCCGCGGGCTCGGCCCGCTCACCGAGGAAGGTTCGGGTCTCCTGATCATGGCGATCGCGGGCGGTGCGCTCGTCTTCATCCAGGGCAGCATTTCCGACCATTTCGGAATCCAATGGGCGTTCAGCGTCACCGCTTTGTGCAGCCTCTACGTGCTGTTCTACGCTCTGTGGGGGGCGACGCCGACCGATGCGCTCCCGCCCGAGCGGCTCGAACCGGCCGCGGGCGGGGGCTCGCGCTGAATAGAGCTCGTCGCGCGCACGCTCGTGCGGGTGCGCTTTCCCGATTCCGTCACATCGACAATCTGGTGTCCTCGAGCGCGAGCTCGATCAAGGCGCGCATCGCCGCGCTTGCCGCCTCGGGATCGCCCGCCGCGATCGCATCGCAGACCCGGATATGATCGGGCAGCGGATCGCGCGGCAACGTCCGTGCGCGCTGCTTGAACTGGGTCGACCAATGAACCGCGGCGCCGATGGTCGCGCCCAGCGAGATGAGCGCATCGTTGTAGGTCGCGCGCAGCAGGGCTTCGTGAAAGTCGCGGTCGGCGGCGCGGCCTTCATCGGTGGCGAGGGTGTGGCGGCGCATCCGCAAGAGCGCGTCCTTCATCGCCTTGACGTCGGATTTCTGGCGCCGCTCGGCCGCGAACCGGGCGGCGGCGGGTTCGACGATGGCGCGAAGCTCGAAAACGTCGCGCACGAGCGCGATGTCCGGCTCGCCGGTGAACGCCCAGGCAAGCACCGCCGGATCGAGCAGGTTCCACCGGCTGCGCGGCAGGACGCGCGTTCCGGCCTTGGGCCGGCTCTCGATCAGGCCCTTGGCGGTGAGCACCTGCACCGCTTCGCGATAGGCGCTGCGCGAAACGTCCAGCGCCTCGGCATTCTCGACTTCGCCGGTCAACCGTTCGCCGGGCGCGATCCGCCCGGACACGATCGCGCTCCCCAGATAATGGGCCACGGCGCCGCGCAGACGCCGCCCGGATCCTCTCGCCGTCCTGGTCGAGCCGTTTGCCCCCACGGCCGGAGGCGTTGGCGTATCCGGTCGCTGGGACGCGTCGTCCAACATAACTCTCCTCGCGGCCTTCCCTCAGCAAGATTGCACCGCAAAAGCAAGGTCGTGTTTGCGGCGAGGCCGGATGGTCCGGGTGATTTTGGGCGGGCGAACAGGTTGGTGGCGGCCGCGGTTTCGCGTACCGGACAGCCATGGTTCGAACGAGGGGCCGGGGAATGACGCTACGGCTTTCGCAATATCGGGGGCCGGACGGCGCGCGCAAGTTGATCGCCGCGCGGGGCGGCGAGAGCGGCTTCGTCCGCGGCGCCACCGACCTGCGCTCGCTGGCGGCGGAAGCGGTCGCGCGGGGCCGGACCCTGGAGCAGGCGGTGGCGGCGCGCGGAATCGAGGGAAGGATCGACCTGGAAGCGGCGCTGGCGGCCGGCGAGTTGCTCGCGCCGATCGACCATCCCGATCCCGCTCACCTGATCCTGAGCGGCACCGGCCTTACCCATCTCGGCTCGGCCGAAGGCCGCGACGAGATGCACCGCGAGGCTTCGGCGGCGGACAAAACCGATTCGATGCGGATGTTCCTCGAAGGCGTCGCGGGCGGGAAGCCCGCGCCGGGCGCGATCGGCCAGCAGCCGGAATGGTTCTTCAAGGGCAACGGCACCCACCTGGTCGCTCCGGAAGCGCCGCTCGAAATGCCCGATTTCGCGCAGGATGGCGGCGAGGAGCCCGAGCTTGCCGGAATCTACCTGGTCGGCCCCGACGGCATCGTCCACCGCCTGGGCCTGTGCCTCGCCAACGAGTTCAGCGACCATGCGACCGAACGGCACAATTATCTGTGGCTCGCCCATTCAAAGCTGCGCCAGGCGGCGCTCGGCCCCGAATTGCTGGTCGGCGCCCCGCCGCGGGAGGTAAGCGGCAGCAGCCGGATCGTGCGGGACGGCGCATTGCTGTGGGAGAAGCCGTTCCTGTCGGGCGAGGCCAACATGTCGCACAGCCTCGCCAACCTCGAGCACCACCATTTCAAATATCCTTTGTTCCGCACGCCGGGCGACGTCCACGTCCATTTCTTCGGCACCGCGACGCTCTCGTGCAGCGACGGCATCCGCACGGCCCCGGGCGATTTGTTCGAGATCGAGGCGGCCCCGTTCACGCTGCCGCTGCGCAACCGGCTCGTGCGCGCCGAACCCGCCGCGGTCGAGGTCCGTCAGCTTTAGCGTGGTTCAGTCAGGTGGGATCGCATGATGGCCGAAAGGAACGGCATTCAGTCGTGAATTCCGTCTCCCTTGAGGGAGAGGATACTCCGCCTTAGCGGCTTTGCCGCTTAGGCGAAGTTGGTGAGGGTGTCGGGCGTTGGAGATCATTCTCAGACGCCGAGCCCCCTCACCCCAGCCCTCTCCCCGCCGGGGAGAGGGGGTTGCCGCGAAGCGAAACGAGCCTGGACATCATTCGCCGATGCGAACGACGGCGACCGACTTGGCCGGGAGGCTGATCGTCACGCCGTCGCTGTCCGCCTTGCCGGTCAGCGGCCTGGGGCTGACCGTCCCGGGCGCATCGAAGCTGTTGACCGAATCGACCCGTGGCGCGGTCAGCACTTCGCCCGTGACGGATCTGGCGCGGACGCCGGCAATACCGGCCCGGAACGTGACCGGCCGGTTCGGGTCGAGGTTGATCAGCGCGAGCCAGAGCTTGCCGTCCTTGGCCCGCGCGGCGATCGCGTCGACGCGGGGGAGCGTGACGTCGCCGAGAACACAGGTTCCCGGATCGTAACCGACCGGGACGAACGTCGCGTCCTGGAACGGCACGTACATCCTGAAGACGTGGTAGGTCGGGGTGAGGACCATCTTCTCCTTGTCGGTCAGGATCATTGCCTGGAGAACGTTGATCATCTGGGCGATGTTGGCCATCCGCACCCGGTCGGCATGGCGCGCGAAGATGTCGATGTTGAGCGCCGCGATGATCGCGTCGCGCATCGAGTTCTGCTGCTGAAGGAAGCCCTCCCGTGACCCTGGGAGCTTGGCAAGCCATACGCCCCATTCGTCGACGACCAGGGCGACCTTCTTCCCGGGATCGTATTTGTCCATGATCGCGCCGTGGACGGCGAGCAACCTGTTCATGTCGAGCGTCGCCTTGACCAGCGCGGCATAATCATGCTCGTCGAAGCCGACGCTCGGATAATGGGGCGGCCAGCCTCCGACGGTATAGGCATGGAGCGACAGGCCCTCGATGTCCCACGCCCAATCGTGGTTCTTCCACGCCTGCATCACGGCTTCGGTGTAGGAGGTATCGTTGTCGCTGGGGCCGACGGCGACGCGCCGCATCGCTTCGTCGCCGGTCTGGGCGGGATTATAGTTCCGCACGAAGCGCGCAAACGGCTTCATCACGTCGATATAATGTTCGGGCCGCATCGAGCCGCCGCATCCCCAGCTTTCGTTGCCGAGCCCGAGGAACCTGATTTTGTAGGGCGCGACATGCCCGTTCGCCGCGCGCTCCTTGCCGGCGGTGGTGGCGGGATCGGCGGTCATGTAGGCGAGCCAGTCGGCGGCTTCCTCGACCGTGCCCGACCCGACATTGACCGAGACATAGGCCTCGGAGCCGATCTGGCCGATGAAATCCATGAACTCGTCGGTGCCGAACGTGTCGGGCTCGACCGCGCCGCCCCAATTGGAGTTGATCGTCACTTCACGATTCGCGGCCGGGCCGATTCCGCGGCGCCAATGATATTCGTCACCGAAGCAGCCGCCGGGCCAGCGGACGTCGGGGACGTGCAGCGCCCGCAATGCCGCCACCACGTCGCTGCGGATGCCGCGGACGTTGGGGATCGGCGAATCCTTGCCCACCCAGATCCCGCCATAGATGCCGGTCCCGAGATGCTCCGCGAACTGACCGAAGATGTTGCGATCGATCGTCGCACCGGGGTGATCGGCCTCGACCTTGAGCGTCACCGCATCGCCGCTTTGGGCAAAAGCGAGCGAGGACCATGCCAGCAACAAGGCAGCGGCGAGCATGCGGGCGATTCTGACCATCCTGGTCTCCCTGAGCAATAATGGGCGTCGGTTCCGCGCCGGGCGACGACAGCCGGCCGCCATCGGCCGAGGCTGCATTCGCCAGGGCGAAGGCATGAAGAGCGATCGTGCTCACGCATAATAGTCCGACAAGTTGGCCGTCAATCCAGGGTGCCGGATTCCTTCGTTCATCCCCGGGGACGCGGGCGCGCCGTTCGGTGCGCCATCTGCTGTTCAGGCGGGGCGGTTTTCCGCCCCGGGACGGCGTCTCGCGGCATGTGGCCCGGCAATCATTCGAGGAAGTGGACCTTCGCCGACGCGCAACGGCCGACCTACATCATGGATGCGGATCGGGATCGATCGCGAGCCCGCAAAAGCGGGAGCAGGCGCTTCCGCTCATTGTCACTGGACCGGCAGGCATCGATGAATGCGATAAAGGCGAAAGCTCTTCATTCCTGGGTAAAGCTCATATTGGCTCTCGGCTGCCTGGCCGGCGCACCGGTGGCGGCGCTGGCGGACGAGCCCGGCATTCCGCCGCCGGCCCGGGACGGCGCGCGCGATTTCGATTTCGATGTCGGCGTCTGGCATACCCGCATCCGCCGGATTCTGGATCCGCTCGCGGGCGGACGGCATTCGATCGAGCTCCACGGCATCGTGACGGTGCGCAAATTGTGGGGCGGCCGAGCGTCGCTGGAGGAAATCGAGGTCGACGGGCCGAACGGCCATTGGGAAGGGATGAACCTTTTCCTGTACAATCCCGAGGCGCGCCAATGGCGCCAATTCTACAGCAACAGCAAGGCGGGCACGATCGGCGCTCCGTTCGTCGGCGGGTTCGAGAATGGTCGCGGCGAGCTGATCTCTCCGGACACCGTTGACGGTCGGGCCATCCTGGTGCGCGCAATCTGGTCGAACATTCAGACGAATTCGCACGATTATAGCGAATATTATTCGGACGACGGCGGCGTCACGTGGAAGCTCTCCTTCACCGCGCATCTGACCCGGGCAACATAGGCCCAAGGGCGCAACCGCCCCATCAATCGGTTCCAGGCGATTTCCATTTCTCGTGGTTGGAGCGACCGGCTATTCGTTCGTCATGGCGGCCGCGTAACGCAGCAGCACGATCCCGTCGTCGAACGAAACATTCTCAACCAGCGTCATCGTCGCCGCCGGGCCGTCCGGAAACAGGCGCGTGCCGCGGCCGAGCAATATCGGATAGACCATGAGATTATAGCCGTCGATCAGCCGGTGCCGGGCGAGCGCGTGCACGATCGACGCGCTTCCGAAAATCAGGGCCGTGCCGTCGCGCTCCCGCTTGAGCGCGGAGATCGCGTCGACCAGGTCTCCGCCGAGCACCAAGCTGTTGCTCCACACCGGCGCGGTCAAGGTCCGCGACGCGACGAACTTGGGCAGCCCGTTCATCCGCGCGGCATAGCCCGCCGCATCGTCGACCGTCGGCCAGACCGCACCGAACGCCTCGAAGGTGACGCGCCCGAAGATGAGCGCGTCGGCGCCGAACAGCTCGTCATGCTTGAACCTGTCGCCCCGCGGGCCGCGCTTATGGGGGCCGGTCCAATTGCCGAGGCCGGACCCTTCCATGCCGACCGGGTCCTCGATGATTCCGTCGAGCGAAACATAGTCGGTCGCGATGATCTTCATGCTCATTGGATGCTCCCGAACAGGGTGCCCTCTGGGGCTGGTCCGCCGGTCGATGCAGGGTCCGGCTCCGCGCGCACAGCGCCGCTTGCGGGAAAGATTATTGGGCCGGTTCGATCAGCCCGCAGGCGCGCGCGTATCGTCGGCGATCCAGTTGATCTCCCAGGTCCGGCCGCCGTCCGCGGAAAATGCCTGCTCGAAATGGACCGAATCCTTCGATCGGCGCGTGACGACGAAGCGGACCATGATCGCCCGGCCGCCAAGCGTGTCCTGCTGGTAGAATTCGCCGCGGTCGCCGCGGAACGACCCGATCGTCGGCGCCGCCACCTGGCCGTCGCGCCGGTTCGAGAAGCTGAGGCCCCATTGACGCGTCTCGGGATTGTACAATCTCAGCGACAGCCCTTCGAAATGGCCCGCCGGCCCGTCGGCGACGAGCTCGACGAGATTGCCGGCGCCGTCCCAGACCGGCCGAACGATCGTCGTCCCGTCATAGGCCGCCCAATCGTCCGATCCGGTCAGCGGATGGCGGCGCCGGACCAGATGCGTCCGCCACGTGCCGAGCTCGAAGTCGAAATCGTGCGCGCCGTCGCCGAGCGCCGGCGCGGTGACGGGCGGCGGACGATCGGCGGGACCGGCATGGGCTCCGGACGCGCCGGACAGCGCGATCGCGCCCAGGCCAAGCATGAAGGCATATCTCATCCTGCTCATATCTCCTCCCGGGATCCTTCCGGCGACGGTCGCGATCCGTCTCGAAGCGGCACCATGGGCGCCGTGGCCGAACGGGTGCGCACCCTGGCGATCCATTGGTCGAACGCGGCCATGAAGCCGGTCAGGAATTTCGCGGTCTTGTGCGATTTGGGCTGCCCGCTTGCGTCGAGCAAAGTGTCGATCCGGCCGATATAGGCTTCCGGCTGCTGCATCGCCGGCATGTCGAGGAACACGAAGGTCTGGCGGAGCGCATGATTCGCGCCGAACGCCCCCATCCGATAGGGCGTGGTGCTGACGATCGCGGCGGGAATGCCGGCGAAGACATTGGCGCCTTCGGGCCGCGAGCCGATGTCGATCGCATTCTTGAGGCATCCGGGAATCGATCGATTATATTCCGGGGTGACGAACAGGATCGCATCGACGCGCTCGACCGCCTTGCGGAATGCGGTCCACGGCGCCGGCGGCCGGTCGTCCATATCCGCATTGTAGAGCGACAGGTCTCCGATTTCGATCAGCTCGCAATCGAAGCCGCCGGGCGCGCGGGCGATCAGCGCGCCGGCCAGCTTGCGGCTCCAGGATTGCTTGCGCAGGCTGCCGACGATCACCCCCAGTCCGATCCGCGCACCCATCGCGATCTCCTTCGTCACGCTCCCGCCGACCGGCAATTGATCAGCCGGCCTTGCCAATCCGCGTGTAACGATTGATCCAGTTCACCTCCCACGTCCTGCCGCCGTCGTCGGAAAAGGCCTGCTCCGATTGCGCGCTGTCCGGCGTGATTCCCCAAATCGAGAAGCGGACCAGGATCGTCCGCCCCCGATAAGGCTCCTGGTCGTAGAATTCGCCGCGGCCGTTCCTGAATTCGCCGACGCCCGGAATGCCGAGCGTGCCGACGTTCGGAGTCGCGAAATCGAGATTCCACTTACGCGCTTTGGGATTGTACCAGCGTAGCGACAGCAATTGGACGCGGCCGGACGGGCCGTCGGCGACATATTCGGCAAGGTTGCCGCGCCCGCCCCAGACCGGCTCGACGATGGTCGTGCCGTCAAGCTCCACCCACTCCCTGGAGCCGGTCAGCGGATGGACGAGCCGCGACGAATGGGTATGCCAGCGCCCGAGGTCGAAATCGAAATCGCGCGCGCCGTCGCGGCCGGCGGCAGGCGCCGAATTCCCTGGTTCCGGCTGCGATTTGACGGGAAGAGCGAAGCAGATGAGAGCGAGCGCAGTGAGGCCGATCGATGCTTTCACGACTGGTTCCCTTCACGATCCGCGGATGAGGCTGGCGGAGAATTCGGTCTCCCACGTCCTGCCGCCATCGGTCGAATAGGCTTCTTCGTAGCGACACGCGTCGGCCGATATGCCGGACCAGGTGCCGCGCACGAGGATCGCACGGTCCTTGAATACGTCCTGGGCGTAGAGCCGGCCCTCGCCATTGGCGAAGGAGCCGACCAACGGCGCGCCCAGGGTTCCGCTCGCGGCGCCGATGAAGGACTGGCTCCATTGACGGGAGGCGGGATTGTAGAGGAACAGGCTCATCCCTTCCCAATGGCCCGCGGGCCCGTCGGCCTCGATCTCCTCGAGCTGGGCCGCCCCGTCCCACACCTTGCGCACGGCGACGGTGCCGGTGAGCCGCACCATCGCGTCCGACCCACTGAGCGGATGCGCGCGGCGGGCGATATGGGTCGTCCAAATGCCGAAGTGGAAATCGAAATCGTGGCGCCCGTCGCGCGCGGCCGCGGAAGCGGCCGGCGCGGTCTGCGGCCGGGCCGGGCCCGCCCCCGCCCCCGCAATCGCCGCGGCCGCCAGGCATGCGAGACAGGTTCGCATCCATTTCATGACATGCTCCATCGAGGAATATCCCGTCGCGCCCCGCGTCAGCGGCGCGGCCGCCGGAATTTCAGGATGAACTGGTCGGTTCGGCCCCGAATCGACGGATCGAACACGCCGGCTTTGTGCGGGTCGTCGGGATTGGCGAGGACGTTGCTCGATCCCACGAATTCGAAGCCCGCCGCCTCGACCTCGCGCCGCACCGTCGATGGAAGGATGCGATGGAGCGTGTCGGTCACATTGTCGGGCGAGCCGGGCGCGGCGACGTGATCGAGCACGACATAGGTCCCGCCCGGCTTGAGCGCGTCGAAAACCGCGCGGTTGAACGCGCGCATATCGACCGGGCCCATGAAGCTGTCGTGCAGATCGTGATAATTTTGCGAGATCCAGAACAGGTCGAGCTTCCCGGGGTAGCGGGCGACGTCGAGCGCCGAGCCGAACAGGACCGACACATTGGGGTGATCGACCGCATAATGTTGCAGGTCGGCAAGTCCCTGGACGATGTTGGAAAAGCGGAGCAGGCTCGCGGGAACGCTGGCATAGACATGACCCCGCGGACCGACAACGCCGGCGAACAGCCGGGTGAAGTAACCGTTGCCCGCGGCGTAATCCGCCACAGCGTCGCCGGCGCGCAGGCCGGCAAAGGCGAGCATCGCGGCGGGCTTGCGGTTGGCGTCGCGGGCCCTGTCGGCCGCCGGGCGACCGGAATCCGCAATCGCCCTGGCGATCGGGGTCGATCGGCTGTCGGGCGCGCCGGCCGCGGGACCCGCCACGATCGCGACCGCAAGACATGCCGCAAATCCGGCTTTCAACGCGGTCTTCACCTTCATCGCTCGTTCTCCACGATTGGTATTCGGCTGTCGTGGCGATATTGTTAAGCCTCCTCGGCGCTTGGATTGAGGGCCGGTTGGGACGAAAATTCCTGGGCCACGCGACCGGGGGCGACCGAAAGGATGCGATGAGCTCGCTGTTCGAACTACGGCTCGACCCGATCGAGGGAACGCGCCGATCCACAAGGAGCCTCTACGAGCAACTGAAAGCCGCGATCGTCGACGGACGGCTCGCCGCGGGCGTCCGGCTGCCGGGAACGCGCCAATCGAGCCTGTTCTTCGGCGTGTCGCGAAACACCGCGACCGAGATTTACGAACGGCTGGCGAATGACGGCTATGTCGTGAGCCGGCGCGGATCGGGTACCTTCGTCGCCGAGACTTTGCCGCTCGTGCCGCGGTCCCCGCGCCCCGTCCCTCCGGCCGCATCGGACCCGCGGCTCAATCCCTTCTGGCTCAGCGACGACACCATCGCCGCGATCGGTTTCTGGCGGGACCCTCCGATCGCGGGCAAGCGCGTCAACAAGGGCCTGTCGGCGGATTTTCGCCCCGCTTTGATCGACTCGCGCCTGTTCCCGCTCGATCGGTTCCGCCAGGTCAGCGTCAAGCAATTGCGGCAGGTCGAGACGCGACCGCCGGCCTTCAAAAGTCCGCAGGGCAATCAGGGCAATTTTCGCCTGCGCGAGGCGATCGTCCGCCACATTGCCCTGACCCGCGCCGTGCCCTGCCTCCCCGACGACGTCCTGGTGACGTCGGGCGCGCAACAGGCATTCGATCTCATCGCGCGGATATTGGTCACGCCCGGCGAGACGGTCGTCGCGATCGAGGATCCGGGCTATCCGCCGATGCGCGTCGCCTTTGCCGCGGCAGGCGCACGGATCGTTCCCGTCGAGGTGGACGCCCAGGGTCTGATCGTCGAACGCTTGCCGGACGACGTCGACATCGTCTGCGTCTGCCCCTCGCATCAATTCCCGACCGGGGTGACGATGTCGGCCGAGCGCCGCGCCGCGCTCATCGCCTTCGCGCGGGCACGCGGCGCGGTGATCGTCGAGGACGATTATGACGGCGAGTTCCGTTACGAGGGCAGCCCTCTCGAGGCGCTTCGCACCGCCGAGGCAGCCGATCTCGTCTTTTATGTCGGCACCTTCTCCAAATGCATGCTGCCGTCGTTTCGGCTCGGATTCGTCGCAGCCCCGCTTTGGGCGATGCCGGCGCTCGTCGCCGCCAAGAATTGTCTCGACTGGCATTGCCCGATCCCGGTCCAGCTCGGCGTTTCGGCCTTCATCTCCGAAGGCTATCTGACCCGGCATGTGCGCAGGATGCGCGGGGTCTACGATCAGCGCCGCCGGCGGATGACCGCCTATATCGACGATCGCCTGTCCGACTGGCTGGAAGCGGTTCCGACCGTTTACGGCATGCATGTCGCCGCATTCGCCCGGCGGCCGCTCGACTGCGAAGACATCGCCGCCGAACTGAGCTCGGGCAACGTCAAGCTGCATGCACTCGACCGCTATTATCTCGGTCCCCGGGCACGCCAGGGTTTCGTTTTCGGTTATGGCGCCGTCAATCTCGACGAAATCGAATATGGGCTGAATGTTCTGCACAAGGTGCTGCTGCGAAGAGGTTGATCGACGCCCGGCGCGATCGCTCGGCGCGCCCGCTTCACGAACCTGGATTGCGTCGTCATCCATCGGCTCACCGTCAAAATCCCCCGTTACACCCCTGAAAACGGCCGTGGGTCCACGCCCTTGCGTGCGCATCATTGCTCGCGCGGAACCAAATCTCCGCTTCGTTCATCCTAGGGACGAAAGCGCGCCGCCTGGTGCGCCACCAGCTTTTTCGACGGGGAGATTTTCTGCCCCAGGACGGCGTCTCGCGGCGTGTGGCCACGAAATTGGGAGCGGCATTGGCCGCCGCCCTGGTGACGCCGCGACGCGCACTCGCCGACACGATCCGCCGCCGCCTGCCCTGGGCGCCCGGTGTCGCGGACCGGCCCGACCAGGCCGACGACCGGCCGGGCTACATCTTCTTCACCGCGGCCGAGGCGGCCTTCATCGAAGCGGCGGTCGCGCGGCTCATCCCCAAGGACGAGCTCGGCCCCGGCGCGGTCGAGGCGGGCGTGCCGCGCTTCATCGACCGCCAGCTCGCCGGGCCCTATGGCGGCGGCGACCATTTCTACCTGAAAACCCCGATGCCGAAGGGCACGGCCACCCAGGGTTGGCAGATGCCCGCGCCGGCCGAGGTCTACCGGCTGATCATCCCGCAGGTGAACCGCTGGGCCGCCGATGCCTATGGCGCGTCCTTCGCCGAGCTCGATCCGGCGAAGCAGGATGAAGCGCTGAAGGCGCTGGAGGGCGGCAAGGCGCAATTGAAGGGCGGCTTCGACGGCAAGGCGTTTTTCGAGCTTCTCCTTCAGAACACGGTCGAAGGCTTCTTCGCCGACCCGATCTATGGCGGCAATCGCGACATGGTCGGCTGGCGGCTGATCGGCTTCCCCGGCGCGCGCTATGCCTATCGCGACTTCGTCTCCCGCCATGGCGAGGCCTATCCGCTGCCGCCGGTCTCGCTGGCCGGCCGGCGCGAATGGCGGAGCGAGCGGAGCTGATGGAAGCCGCGAACCGCCCCGTCGACGTGGTCCTGATCGGCTTCGGCTGGACGGGCGCTTTGATGGGAGAGGCGCTGACCGCCGCCGGCTTGAACGTGCTCGCGCTGGAGCGGGGCGGCTGGCGCGACGCGGCGAACGACTTCGCCCTCACCTTCGACCCGGACGAATTGCGTTATTATTGGCGCCACCACCTCTTCCAGAACGTCGCGCACGAGACGCTCACCTTCCGCAACCGCGGCGACCAGGTGGCGCTGCCGATGCGGCGGCTCGGCTCCTTCCTTCCCGGGGTCGGCGTCGGCGGCGGCGGCGTCCACTGGAACGGGCAGGTCTGGCGCTTCCTGCCGACCGACTTCGTGGCCCGCAGCCACAATCTCGAGCGCTACGGCGCCGCCGCAATCCCGCCGACGATGACGATCCAGGATTATCCCGTCACCTATGCCGAGCTCGAGCCGCATTTCGACCGGTTCGACTATCTGTGCGGAATCTCGGGCAAGGCCGGCAATCTCGGCGGCCGCATCGTGCCCGGGGGCAATCCCTTCGAGGGGCCGCGCAGCCGCGATTATCCGAATCCGCCGCTGGAGATGACCTACGGGCCGACGCTGTTCGCCGAGGCGGCGGCGCGGCTGGGCTTCCACCCCTTTCCCCATCCGGCCGCGAACATGTCGCGGGCCTATACCAATCCGCTCGGTCTGCAGCTCGGCCCCTGCACCTATTGCGGCTATTGCGAGAAATTCGGTTGCGGCAATTATTCCAAGGCGAGCCCGCAGACGACGGTCCTGCCGGTGCTGATGGCGCGGCCGAATTTCGAGTTGCGCACCGGCTGCGAGGCGATGAAGATCGAGGTGGATTCCGACCGCCGCCGCGCGACCGGCGTGACCTATGTCGACGAGACCGGGACCACCCGGTTCCAGCCCGCTGAAATGGTCGTCCTCGCCGCCTTTCCCCTCGAGAATGTACGGCTGATGCTGCTGTCGGGCATCGGCAAGCCCTACGATCCCACGACCGGCGAAGGCGTGATCGGCAAGAATTACGCCTATCAGATCACCTCGTCGGTCAACGTCTTCTACGACGACAAATTGATCAACCCGTTCATCGGCGCCGGGTCGCTCGGCATGATCATCGACGATTTCAACGGCGACAATTTCGACCATCAAGGCAAGGGCTTCATCGGCGGCGGCTATATCGGCGTCGTCGCGACCGGCGCCCGGCCGATCGAGAGCCATCCGGTGCCCGATAAGATTCCCAAATGGGGCTCGGCCTGGAAGAAGGCGGTCGCGCAAAATTATCTGCGCACGGTCAGCATCGCGACCCACGGCGCCGTGATGACCCATCGCGGCAATTATCTCGACCTCGATCCGACCTATACCGACGTCTTCGGCCGGCCGATGCTGCGCATGACCTTCGACTTCACCGACAACGAGCATCGGATGAGCGACTTCCTCACCGAGCGGGCGAGTGACGTCGCCAAGGCGATGGGCGGCCGCGAGATCAAGGCGAACAAGCGCAGCGGCGCCTACGACATCGTCCCCTATCAGACGACGCACAATACGGGCGGCGCGATCATGGGCAGCGATCCGCGCAGCAGCGCGCTCAACCGCTATCTTCAGAGCTGGGACGTCCACAATGTCTTCGCCCCCGGCGCCAACGCCTTTCCGCAAAATGCCGGCTACAATCCGATGGGGACGGTCGCGGCTTTGACCTATTGGTGCGCCGAGGCGATCGTGAACGATTATCGCCGTGCGCCCGGGCCTTTGGTGCACGCATGAGGCGGCCGTCGCTTGCCACGCTCTGCCTCGGCTTCGCAATCATCGCCTTCGCGGCGGCGGCGGCCGCACCCCCGCCGCCCGACACTGGCGCCGACCCCGGCGGCGGCGCGGTGCCGGTGCCGCCGGCTGGGAATGACGACGTCACCGCCGACGTCGCGACCTGGGGCCCGCCGACCAATGCCGAGCCGGCCGGCGCGGCGGATGCGAACAGCGCCGATCCCGTCGCCCGCGGCCGCTATCTGGTCGATGCCGGCGATTGCAAGAGCTGCCACACGACGGTCGGCGGCCAGCCTTTCGCCGGCGCCCGCCCGATCCCGACGCCGTTCGGCAAGGTCTTCTCCGCCAATCTGACGCCCGATCCGGCGACCGGCATCGGCAATTGGACCGCCGACCATTTCTACCGCGCCATGCACAAGGGCCGGGGCCCGCACGGCAAGCATTTCTATCCGGTCTTCCCCTACACCTATTTCACGCAGATGCCGCGCGCCGACACCGACGCCATCTATGCCTATCTGCGCACCTTGCCGCCGGTCGCGCTGAAGACCCCCAAGCCCCAAATCCCCTTCCCGCTCAACATCCGCGGCCTGCTGGGCATCTGGAACGCGCTCTTCTTCCACCCCGGCCAGTTCCGGCCCGATTCCGCCAAGTCCGACGAATGGAATCGCGGCGCCTATCTCGTCCAGGGGCCGGGCCATTGCGGCGGCTGCCACACGCCCAAGAATTTCCTCGGCGCCGACAAGAAGAAGCGCGCCTTCCAGGGCGGGAAGCTCGACGATTGGGTGGCGGTCAACCTCACCGAGGATCCGCGCCAGGGCCTCGCCCGCTGGAGCCGCGAGGACGTCGCCGAATATCTGCGAAGCGGCCGCAACAATATGTCGACCGCCTCGGGCGCGATGCAGGAGGTCGTCTATTATTCGACGAGCCGGATGAGCGACGCCGATCTGCTGGCGATCGCCACCTATTTGAAGGATCTGCCGCCGGGCGCGCCCGCGTCGCACGCCGCCCAGCCGCAAGCCGGGCGGATGCAGGCCGGCGCGGCGATCTTCGCCGACACCTGCGCCGGCTGCCACAAGACCGACGGCTCGGGCAATCCGGGCCTGTTCCCGTCGCTCGCCGGCAATGCCTCGGTCCAGGCGAAGGACCCGACCACCTTGGTCAGGATCATGCTCCAGGGCTCGCGCTCGGTGCCGACCCCGGCCCGGCCGACGCCGCTTGCCATGCCGGCCTTCGCCTGGAAGCTCGGCGACGACGAGATCGCCGCCGTCGCCACCTTCATCCGCAATTCGTGGGGCAACCAGGCGCCGCCGGTCCATGTGAGCAAGGTTGCGAAGCTGCGCCGCAAATATGGCGGCGGCCGGAGCTAGGCGGCCGCGTCCGCCGGCGCGAACTTGGTCACCGGCACATAATCCGGGTTGATCAGATGATAGACGACGAGCGCCACCAGATAGGCGCCGCCGGCGACGATGAAGAGCGGCGTGTAGGTGCCGAGGCTCTGCAGCACCGCGCCCGCATAAGTGGACATCAGCATGCCCCCCGCCGCGCCGGCGAAGCCGCCGAGGCCGACCACCGAGCCGAGCGCCCAGCGCGGGAAAAGGTCGGCCGGCATGGCGAAGAGGTTGGACGAGAAACCCTGGTGTCCGGCGCAGGCGAGGCCGATCAGGAAGACGGCGAGCCAGAGGCTGGACGCCTGCGCCGCGAAGGCGACGGGAACGACGATCAGCGCGCAGAACAGCATCGCCCGCTTGCGCGCCCGGCCGGTATGAACGCCCCGCCCGAGCAGGCGCGAGGAATAATAGCCGCCGAGGATCGAGCCGACGTCGGCCATCACGTAGATGACGACCAGAGGCGGGCCGAAGCTCTTGAGGTCGAGCCCGTGGCGCTTGCTGAGGAAGTCCGGTAGCCAGAACAGGAAGAACCACCAGATCGGATCGATCAGGAAGCGGCCGGCCATATAGGCCCAGGCCTGGCGGGTGGTGAGCAGGCGCCGCCACGCCACCGGCTTCTGCTCCTCGATCGGCTCCGATTCGATCCACTCGAGCTCGGCCTTGCTCACCAGGGGATGCTCGCGCGGCTTGCGGTAGAAGAGCAGCCAGATCGCGATCCAGACGAGGTTGAACAGGCCGGTGACGATGAAGGCGGCCTGCCAGTCGATCGCGAGCACGATGATCGGCACGATCAAAGGCGTGACGACCGCGCCGACATTGGCGCCGGCGTTGAGGATACCGATGGCGAGCGCCCGCTCGCGCTTGGGATACCAGTCGCCGGCGGCGGCGAGCGCGGCCGGATAGGTGCCCGATTCTCCGAGCGCGAGCAGAATCCGGACGAAGGCGAAGCCCCGGATCGAGGTGACGAGCGAATGGGCGATATGGGCCGCGGTCCACAGGCCCATCGCCAGCGCATAGCCCCATTTGGCGCCGATCCGGTCGATCAGCCGCCCGAAGAAGAGGAAGCCGATCCCATAGGCCATCTGGAACAGGGTGACGGTGGTGCCGTAGCCGTCCTCCGACCAGTCGTAGAGATGCTGCAGCGTCGGCTTGAGGATCGAGATGACGAGCCGGTCGATATAGCTCAGCACGACCGCGGCGAAGAGCAGGAAGCAGATGGCCCAGCGCACCCATCCCGCCCGCTTCGGCCGCGGGCCGGAAGCGACGGCGCCGGTGTCGCTCACCAGTTGAACATCGTGCCGTCTTCCAGCCGGTTCACCGGAAGATAGGCGCGCTTATAGGGATATTTCGCGGCGAGCGTCTCGTCGATGTCGACGCCGAGCCCCGGCTCGTCGCCCGGATGCAAAGCGCCGTCGGCGAAGCGATAGGCATGCGGGAAGACGGCATCCGTCTCTTCGGTATGGCGCATATATTCCTGGATTCCGAAATTGGACACCGACAGGTCGAAATGGAGCGCCGCCGCCATCGTCACCGGCGACAGGTCGGTGGCGCCGTGGCAGCCGGTGCGGACGTTGAACATGTCGGCGAAAGCGGCGATGCGGCGCAAATGGG
Organism: Allosphingosinicella sp.; assembly: GCA_036491055.1. GTDB lineage: Bacteria > Pseudomonadota > Alphaproteobacteria > Sphingomonadales > Sphingomonadaceae > Allosphingosinicella. Next base: position 13,295 of record DASXCT010000024.1, on the reverse strand, counting down.
TGATGCCGCCGGCATGGACCACGGTGGCGCGGATATAGTCGATCAATTGCTCCTGGATGAGCTGCTTCGCGTCCCAGACGGAGTTGAAAATCTCGCCGACCGCGAGCGGCGTCGTCGTATGCCGGCGGATCAGCCGGAAGCTGTCCTGGTTGTCGGCGACGACCGCATCCTCGAGCCAGAAGGGCCGCCAGGGCTCCAGATCCTTGCCGAGCCGCCCGGCCTCGATCGGGGTCAGCCGGTGGTGGACGTCGTGGAGCAAATGGACGTCCCAGCCGATTTTGTCGCGCGCGGCGGCGAACAGCTCGGGCACGACGCGCATATATTTCTCGGTCGACCAGAGATTCTCGGTCGGCAAATCGGCATCGGCCGGCTCGTAAAAATATCTGTCCTTGGAGACGCCGTAGGTCGAAGCTAAGCCGGGGACGCCCGACTGCAGCCGGATCGCCTTGTAACCCTGCTCTTTATAGTCGAGCGCGCGCTCAACCGTCTCCTCGATGCTGTTCCCATTGGCATGGCCGTAGACCGTCACGCTCTCGCGCGCGGCGCCGCCGAGCAATTGGTAGACGGGGAGGCCCGCCACCTTCCCCTTGATATCCCAGAGCGCCATGTCGACCGCGGCGATCGCCGACATCGTCACCGGCCCCCGCCGCCAATAGGCGCCGCGATAGAGGAACTGCCAGATATCCTCGATCCGGTGCGCGTCGCGGCCGATCAGGCAGGGAATGACATGGTCGGCGAGATAGGAAGCGACCGCGAGCTCCCGCCCGTTCAGGGTCGCGTCGCCGACGCCGCGCATGCCGTCGCTCGTCTCGACGATCAAAGTGACGAAATTGCGCCCCGGCGAGCAGATGACGACGCGGGCGGACGCGATCTTCAGCATGAGCGGATATCTCTGTTAGCGCTCACATGCTGTCAATGGCCGCCGCTTGCGTCAGACGCGGCCGGTGACCGGGATGGCGGCGCCGGTGATGCCGCTTGCCTTGTCCGACAGCAGGAAGGCGATGACCTCGGCCAGCTCATCCGGCGTCACCCATGCGCCGAAATCGGCGTCCGGCATGTCGGCGCGGTTGGCGGCCGTGTCGATGATGCTCGGGAGCACGGCGTTGACGCGGATGCCCTCGGCCTTGAGCTCGGCGGCAAGGCTCTCGGTCAGCCGCAGCACGGCGGACTTGGCCGCGGCATAGGCGCCCATCCCCGTTTCGGCCCGGCCGGCCGCCGCCGCGCCGACATTGACGATCGCGCCGCCGCGCCGGAGCAAGGGCAGCGCCGCCCGGCTGGCATTGACCGCGGTCGCGACGTTGAGCGCGTAGAGCCGGTCCCAGGTCGCCTTGCCGCCGCCGGCGATCTTCTCCCAGGCAAAGCCGCCGGCCGCATTGACGAGCCCGCGCACCCCCTCCGGCAGCACAGCGAAAGCGCGTTCCGTCGCCGCTTCGTCGGCGAGATCGACGCCGCCGATCCTGTGCGTCGCCGCAGCCGGGAGCCGATCGGTCCCGCCATGACCGATCGCCGCGACCTGCCAGCCCTCGGCAGCGAGCCGCTCCGCGACGACCCGGCCGAGCGCACCGGCCGCGCCCGTCACGACGATGATTCCCGCGTTCGCCATGGCCCCTTCTAAGAGAAGCCACCGCTCGCGGCGAGACGGCTTTTCGCGCGGTCCGGGACGTCTTTCGGGATCGCTTCGGCGAGGGCCGCAGCGTTCGAGGAGGACGCGCCTGCGGCGCGGCGCTAAGCTGCGTGGATGATGGAAGGATCCTGTATCGCCCAATTGGCGTCCCTGACCGGCGATCCAAGCCGGGCCAATATGCCGGCGGCGCTCATGGCCGGCCAGGCGCTTACCGCGACCGAGCTTTCGATCGCGGCTGGAATCACCCCGCAGACGGCGAGCGGCCATCTCGCCAGCTGACCGACGGCAGGTTGCTGAAAGTCGTGGCCCAGGGCCGCCATCGCTATTACCGCCTCGCCTCGCTCGAGGTCGCGCACATGCTCGAAAGCCTCATGGCGGTCGCCGTCGACGGACCGAAACGGCACCGGCCGCGTTCGGCGTGGATATGGCGGCGCCCGGCCGCGGCCGGCAGGCTTTTTGCCGCCCGTGCCTCGATTGGAGCGAGCGGCGCCGGCATGTCGGCGGCCGGCTCGGCGCCGCGCTCGCGCGCCGCTGCTTCGCGCTGGGCTGGATCAGCGGGTCAAAGACGGCAGGGCCGTCCGCGTGACGCCGGCGGGCGAGGCCGGCCTCAGCCGGACCTTCGCCCTGGACTGGAGCCGGGCGCGATCCCGCCCCGCCCTCGGCTCGCCGGTTGCGGCCGGGCTTTCGCGGAGCGCGCGGTAGCGGAACGAGGCAAGGATTGCGCGCACGTCCGGTTGCGGACGCGCGTCATCGATGACATCTTCGTGCCCTCGTCGACCCCGGGGGCAAATCATTCGCGATCGATCGCCCGCCAGCAACGTTTTCGAGATCGGGCAGTGGCTGGTCGAACCGGCGGTCGGCCTTCTCCGTTCGCGCGCCGACGGAAGATTCGTCCGCATCGAGCCCCGGCTCATGGACCTCCTGGTCTTGTTCGCCACCTCCGATGGCCGGCTGATCGGCAAGGACGAGATCATCGCGTCGGTCTGGAACGGCCGCGCCGTCGGCGACGATACGCTGGCGGCGGCGATCAGCCGGCTCCGCTCGGCGCTCGGCGCCGATGCGGAGAATCGCTATATCGAGACGCTGCCGAAGCGCGGCTATCGCCTGGCGGCATTCACGCAATCGGCGGAATCCGGGGAGGCGCGCGCCGCCGCGCAACCCGCGGCGCCCGAAGCCATGCAGCTCGTCGCGCAAGGCGCCGCCATGCTGGCGGCCGGGGCGCCCACGGCCCTGCCCCAGGCGCGGCTCTATTTCGAGCGGGCGATCGGGCTGGATCCGCGTAGCGCCGAGGCCCAGGCCGGGCTCGCCGAGACCCTGTTCGCGCAGCATCTCATGGGCCAGGCGCCGCCGCGGGTCCTGCTGCCGCTCGCCCGCGCCGCCGCCTTCGCCGCCGTCGGCCTCGACGAAAATCTCGCCCAGGGCTGGACCCTGCAAGGCTATGCCGCACTGATCGTCGACCGGGATTTCGCGGCGGCCGACCGGGCGCTCCTGCGCGCGATCGCGCTCGCCCCGGGCAAGGCGGCGCCGCGCCGCTATCGCGCCGTCGCTCTGGCCTCGGTCGGCAGGATGGTCGAGGCCGAACGCGAGAGCCGCGCCGCCGTCGAGCTCGAGCCATTGTCGCTGGCCGGCCGGGCGCGGCTTCTCCAGATCCTCCTCGCCGCGCGCCGTTTTCGGCAGGTGCTGAGCGAAGCCGAAACGATGATCGCGCTCTCCCCGACCGCCGGCGAAGCCTGGTATTCGAAAGGCTGGGCGCTGGCGATGCTGGACCGCGAGGGCGACGGCGTCGCGGCGTTGCTGCACGGCCTGTCCTTATGGGGTCTCGGCGAGCCCGTCCTGACGCCGCTCGCAAGCCTCTACGAAAGGCAGGGCTTCCGGGCCCTGTGCGCCGCGGTGGCCGACCTGCTGGAGCAGCCGCGGGCGATGTTCGCGCCGCGATCGACCGATATCGCCGCCTTGCGCGCCGCCGCCGGCCAGGCCGATCCGGCCTTCGCCGCGCTGGAAGCCGCCATCGCCGGCGACGACCCCTTTCTCCTGCTGCTGGAGCAGCTGCCCTTCTTCGACGCGCTGAACAACGATCCGCGCTGGCGGCCTCTGGTCCGGAAAGCCCGGCGGGTCCGCTGACCGCAAGGAAATCCCAAGCTTTCGCCAAGGCCGCCGCAAACACTTTCCGGCCGATCTCGCCCATGAAGGCGCCGCGTCGGGACGTCCGGCGCACGGCAAAGGGGAAAGAAATGCGCCGCATATTGGGATATCTGGGTCTGGCCGGCTTCGCGATCGGAGCCTTCGTCTGCAGCCTGCTGCCCGGCGGCGTCTGGGCCGCTTTGCTGAGCGCCAATCTTCGCACCGGCATCGCGATTCCCTGGGCGGTTCCGGCGGCGCTGGCTTTGCTTGCGGTGGGCTGGCGCTTCGCCGGCGGCCAATCGCCGTGGCGGTCCGAAATCCGCGCCGCCTATCGCCGCGCCAATCCGGTCTCCGCCAGGGCGTTCGGCTGGGCGATGCTGGCCAATGCATTCGCGCTGGCCGCGCTTGGCGGGCTGTGGATCCTGCTTCACCATCTGGTGAGGACGCACGGCAATCCGGTGCCGGACTTTTCGGCTTATCCGCTGCCGGTCGTCGGTGCCGTGCTCGCCTGTGCCGCCATCGTCGGCGCGGTCGGCGAGGAGGTGGCGCTGCGCGGCTACCTGCTCGGCCGGCTGCAGCGCCGCGCGCCCTGGCCGGTGGCGGTGGCTTTGGTGGCTTTGATCGCCGCGCCGGGCCATGCGCTCACCCAGGGTTTCGTCTGGCCGACACTGCTTTTCTACGTCCTCGCCGACCTGACCTATGGAATCACCGCCTGCCTCACCGACTCGATCCTGCCGGGCATCGTCGCCCATGCCGCCGGCCTGTTCGTCTTCTTCGCCTTCATCTGGCCGCACGACGCTTCCCGATCGCTGACGACGCTGGACAATAACGGCCTCTGGACGTCGATCGGCCAAGTGGCCCTGTCCGGGGCGCTGGCCGTCTGGGCGTTCTCACGGCTCGCGCGGACCGCCGCATCGGATCGCGCGGCTCGAACCGTCGCCGACATCGGCACCGGAACGAATGTCGGCGCCTGAGCGGCAGCTTCGCCGATCGGGCGCCGACCGACCGCAGGCCCGCCCGAAGCTCCGGTCTCGGGTCCGTGAAACCATTGCCGCGGACGGCCACATGACGCGGAGGAATGTCGAATGGCGCCACGGACGCGCCCCCGGTATAGCCGCTGCGCTCGATCATGGAGCCCGTTTCGCCGAAGGGCGAAGGCGCAACCGTCAGCAGATGGAGGTAGAGACGTTGCAGCCGGGCAGCCGATTCCTGCTTTCGCTGACCTTGGCCCCGAGCCTCATGGGCGGCGGCGTCCTGGCCGAGCTTGCGTCCGAAATGCGGGACTGGCCGGCATTTTGAGCAAGCCGAATATCGTCTCGTGCTTCCGCTCGTCATCAGGCCGGCTTTTCCGCCGGTTCGTTTCGCCGAATCGCCGGCACGTCCCCGGAGATCGGCCTCCACCTGTGCCGGGGCCTTAAAGCGTTTCGTCGGGCGGAATGAGCGGGCCGCCGTGCAGGCCGAGCGCCCAGTCGGCACCACAAGGATCATCGCTTTCTTCGAGCGCGACTCCAGCCGCCGCGGAGCGTCTTATCCGCGGTCCCCAGGCTCAGGCACTGCTCGCCTCTGCAATGTGGATCGATCGGGCTTGATCCGGGCCGGCGGGACGGCGCGCTTTGAGACGGGCGGCGGGTGCGCTACGCTCGCTGCTTCCTTTGGGGGGAATCGACATGGCAACACTCGCCCAACAACCGTTCGCGCCCGCGCCCGCCCTTGGCGACGAGCGTTTCTTCCTGCGCGCCGCGATCGTCATGGCGCTGATCGTCGTCGCCGGCTTCTCGTTTCATCTGGCGATGGGGCGGTCGACCTTCGCGTCGCCGCTGCGCGTCCATGCCCATGCCATCGTGTTCATGGGATGGGTGGCGATCTACGTGGCGCAGAACGTCCTCGTCGCGACGGACCGGATGGCGCTCCACCGGCGCCTCGGCTGGATCGCCGCCGCGTGGATGGTGCCGATGATCGTCCTCGGTTGCCTGGTGACGGTCGGGATGGTGCGGGCGGGGCGCGTTCCCTTCTTCTTCCGGCCGCTGCAGTTCCTCGTCTTCGATCCGGTGCTTCTGTTCACCTTCGTCTGCCTGACCGTTGCCGCGATCCTGATGCGGCGTCGGACGGAGTGGCACCGGCGCCTGCATTTCTGCGGCATGTCGTTGCTGCTCCTGCCCCCTATCTCACGGCTGCTGCCGTCCCCGCTGCTGCAGCCCTGGGCGTGGGAGGCCACCTTCGCGCTCTGCCTGATCTTCCCCATCGTCGGGATGTGGTCGGACGTCCGGCGCGGCGGCCGCGCGCATCCCGCGTGGCGCTGGGGCATCGCGGCGATGCTCGCCGGCTTCGTCCTTACCGAGGCGATCACCTACAGCCCGGTGGGCAATGCGCTCTATCGCGCGGTCACCGCCGGCTCGCCCGGCGCCGCCCACGCCCCGCTCGATTTCGCCCCGCCGCCGGCCGGGCCGCTGGGGACCGGGCGCCGCTGATCCGGGCTTTGCGACCTGGGTGGCGGGGTCGGATGGAAAAAGCTTCGGGGCCCGGACGGTGGCGGAGAGGGAGGGATTGGGGCTCGCTTCGGCGGCGGCTGTGAATGGCGGAGAGGGAGGGATTGGGCTCGCTTTGCTCCCCCGTCTCCGCCGCGCTTTGCGCGGCTCCGGCTTCGAACCCGGAGGGTTCTTCAGCACCTCCCGTATCGGCCATTCACAGCCGCCGCACTTCGGCGGCGGCTGTGAATGGCGGAGAGGGAGGGATTCGAACCCTCGGTACCCGTAAGGGCACAACGGTTTTCGAGACCGCCCCGTTCGACCGCTCCGGCACCTCTCCGCATCTCGTGAGATCGCCCCTGCGCATGCGGGGCGGGTCGGCAGGCGGGCGGCCTTAGCCCAAGCCTCCCGCCTTGCCAAGATAGGGACCAGGGGACTCGAGCGAGGCTCGCTTGCCTCCCCCTGCAATATACCTACATAGGGGGCGATGATCGACCGACCGGACGCCTTCCAGACCGACTTCGCCGCCGCCATGATGGCGCCGGCCGTTGCGCATGCCCGCTTCGCGATCGGCGACGTGGTGCGGCACCGGCTGTTCGATTTCCGCGGCGTGATCTTCGACGTCGATCCCGTCTTCGCCAATAGCGAGCAATGGTATGAGGCGATCCCGGAGGAGATCCGGCCGGACAAGAACCAGCCTTTCTACCACCTCCTCGCCGAAAACGGGGACTCCTCCTACGTCGCTTATGTCAGCCAGCAGAACCTGCTCGCCGACGACAGCGACGAGCCGGTCGACCATCCGGCGATCGCCGGCCTGTTCGACGCTTATGCCGACGGGCGTTACCGGCTGAAGCGCCAGCACCGGCACTGACGACATAGCCGTCGCGGCGGCTATGCCGTCACCCCGGCGGAGGCCGGGGTCCCAGGGAGATTAGGACCCTGAGTCTCATCCTCACCGGGATGCCGGCCTTTGGCTGCGCAGACGTTTATCCTGAGCGCCGCCTGCGGCGTCGAAGGGCCGGCATGACGAGTGGGAATTGACACATCGGGCTGCTCCGGTTAGCAGCCCGCTTCCCGCGCGGGGGTTCGGCCGCGGCCGTCGTCCTGCGCGGGCAGCATCAGGTTATTGGGAAAGAGCCATGTTCGCAGTCGTGCGCACGGGCGGCAAGCAATATCGCGTCGCCCCGGGAGACAAGATCGTCGTCGAGAAGCTGGCGGGCGATGCCGGCGACACCATCTCACTGGGCGACGTCCTGCTCGCGGGCGACGGCGGCGAGCTCCGCTCCACCGACGGCCTCATCGTCTCCGCCGAGATCATCGCCCAGGCCAAGGGCGACAAGGTGATCGTCTTCAAGAAGCGCCGCCGGCACAATTACCGGCGCAAGAAGGGCCATCGCCAGCAGCACACGATCCTGCGCATCCTCGGCATCGGCGACCAGAAGGCGGAGAAGCCCAAGAAGGCTGCGAAAGCCGCTCCGGCGGAAGCTCCGGCTCCAACCGAGGCCGAAGCGCCTGCCGCGGCGGCGCCGGCTCCGGCTGCGGAAGCGCCCGCCACCGAGGCTCCGGCGAAGAAGCCGCGCGCGAAGAAGGCCGACGCCCATGAGGCGCAGGCCGAGGCGCCGCTGAAGGTGGAGGGCGCGGAGAGCGTTGCGACCGATACCCCGGCTCCAAAGAGCCAGGCGCCAAAGAAAAAGGCGTCGCCGAAGAAGGCGGCCCCTGATACTGGCGCTAAGAACGCGTAAACCATAAAGAGATTAGAGCTGAGCCATGGCACATAAGAAAGCAGGCGGATCCTCACGCAACGGCCGCGACAGCGCGGGCCGTCGCCTGGGCGTGAAGAAGTTCGGCGGCGAAGCCGTGCTCGCCGGCAACATCATCGTGCGTCAGCGCGGGACCAAATGGTATCCGGGCGCCGGCGTCGGCATCGGCAAGGACCACACCCTTTTCGCGCTCACCGACGGCCGAGTCGCGTTCCGCGACGGGAAGCTCGGCCGCAAATATGTCTGCGTGGACATGATCGCGGCGCAAGCAGCGGAATAGGGGCAGCCGAGGATGGGCCGCCCCGGAGGGACGGCCCCCAAGGTGCTCAACAGAGAACCGTTCGAGGGAGAGGGGGCCGAAAGCTCCCTCTCTTTTTGTTTCTCCCTTGAAAGTGTCGCCGCTCTGAAACCCTCCGGGTCCAGGGGCGGCGGCGTCGAAGGAAGGGAACGGAACGATGTTCGCGAGGACCGAAAGATTGCTGCTGCGGCCCGGCTGGGTCGAGGATGCGCCGGCGCTCCACGCCGCCATCGCCGACGAGGCGATCGTCCGCAACCTCGCCCATGCGCCCTGGCCCTATTCGCGCCTCGACGCCGAGACCTATCTGATGCGCGAGCGGCGGCCGCGCGAAGCGTCGACCCTGATCTTCCTGCGCTCGGGCGAGGCCCCGCAACTGGTCGGCGCGATCGGCTTCGGCCGCACGCCGAACGGGGAGCTGGAGCTCGGCTATTGGATCGCGCGGGCTCATTGGGGCCGCGGCTATGCGACCGAGGCCGGGCGGGCGGTGATCGCTCATGCCCGCGAGTCGCTGCGCATCCCGCGCCTGATTGCGGGCCATTTCATCGACAATCCCGCCTCGGGCCGGGTGCTGACGAAGCTCGGCTTCCGCCCCCTCGGCCGCATCGCGCCGCGGCACAGCGCCGGGCGCGGCGAGGCCGTGCCGTGCCGGCTGTTCGAGATGGCGCTGGCGGCAGCGGAGGATGAAGCGGCGCGAGCGATGGCGGCCTAATACCGCCCTCTCCCCGGCGGGGATTGGGAGGTGTGGGCTGCCCCGCAGCCCACAGCCGCATCCGGGGGATGCGGCGACCTCCCAATGGTTGGGGCGAGGGGGTTCGGCGGCCGAGATCTCTGATGCCGTACGCCCCCTCCCAACCCTCCCCCGCACGGGGGAGGGCTTAACTGGTGTAGCTCAGCTCGCGCTCCGCCTGCTGGATGAGGGCGCGGTCGTCGTGCTTCCAGGGGTGGAAGCCGGGCAGGAAGAAGCCGAACCAGGCGCCGAGAATCTTGCGCAGCATCCCCGGCCGCACGAATGCGTGCCAGAAGAAACCCCACCAGGCTCTCGGGCCGGTGATGCCGTCCTGTTCGAGCAATTTCAGCGTCCCATGCGCCCGATCGACGATGAAGTTGCGGGTGACGAACAGCATCACCTTCGCCTTCAGCTTCCAGCGCTTGAAGCGCGGCCAGTCCTTCGTCGCGTGCAGCCAGGTATCGTAGGCGACGCCCTTATGCTCGATCTCCTCGATCGAATGCCAGCGCCACAGCCGCGCCGATTCCGGATCGGCGCCGCCCAGATGGCGCGGATTGCCGAGCAATTGATGGGCGAGGATGGCGGTGAAATGCTCGAGCGCCATGGTCGCGGTGAGGTTGACGATCGGCGGCCGCGTCCTGACCAATTCCAGCCGTTCGTCGACCCGCCGCTCCAGCGCCGAAAGGTCGTAGCCGGCTTCCTCGGCGCGGCGGTTGAACTGCACATGCTCGCGGCTGTGCATCACCTCCTGGGTGGTGAAGGCCTTGATCTCGGCGGCGAGCCTGGGCGGCGCCCCTTCGCGGAAGGCGCGGACGCTCTCGACGAAGAAGGCCTCGCCCTTGGGAAAGGTCACCGACAGGGCGTCGTACATGGCCGAGGCGACCGGATCGCCGCGCAGCCACCAGCGCTTCGTCGTCGCGCCGCGGCCGAAGCGCCGGTCGCGCGGCGTGATCTTGAGGTCGAGGGGTGTCGCTTTGCCCGCCATGCTGTATCTCCCATGTCGGACATGACAACTACTTACACTGATGTCAATAGCTCGTGCCGATAGCGCGTGAACGCCTGAGCCCGGAGGAAAGCCGTGCCGCCGCGCTCGAGGCGGCGCGCGCCTTGCTGGTCGAATCCGGCCCGCAGGCGGTGACGCTGAAGGCGGTCTCGGCCCGGATCGGCAAGACCCACGCCAACCTCCTCCACCATTTCGGCTCGGCCGCCGGCCTGCAGACCGAGCTTGCCCGTTTTCTCGCCGACCATGTCACCGCCGCGATCGGCAAAGCGGTCGAGAGCGCGCGGCGGGGCGAGACCGACCCCCGCGAGATCGTCGACCTCTGCTTCGACGCCTTCGGCCATGGCGGCGCCGGCTCGCTCGCCGCCTGGATGATCCTTTCCGGCAATCGCGATGCGCTCGACCCGGTGCTCGACGCCATCCAACGCCTCGTCGAGCAGCTCCGTTTGGGTCATGAGGACCGGCCGGTCCAGGAGACGACCTTGTGGCTCGTCCTCGCCGCCTTGGGCGATTCACTGCTCGGCGCCGCCATGGCCGGCGCGCTCGGCCTTCCCCGCGACAAGGCGCGCGAGGTCGCGACGCGCCACCTCCTCGCAACCCATCCGGCGATCGAGCGGAAGGAGGGTTAACTCCCCTCCCCCCTTCGCCTACAGGACCGGCGATGCATTTCCTCGACCAGGCCAAGATCTTCATCCGTTCCGGCGCGGGCGGACCGGGCGCGGTGAGCTTCCGGCGCGAGAAATATATCGAATATGGCGGCCCCGATGGCGGCGACGGCGGCAAGGGCGGCGATATCGTCTTCGAGGCGGTCGAGGGCCTGAACACTTTGATCGACTTCCGTTACACCCAGCATTTCCGCGCGCCCCGCGGCAAGGGCGGCGCCGGCGCCAACCGGACCGGCGCCGGCGGCGACGACCTCCTCGTCAAGGTCCCGGTCGGGACGCAGATATTGTCCGAGGACAAGGAGCATGTCCTCGCCGACTTCACCGAGCCCGGGCAGCGGATCGTGCTGCTCAAAGGCGGCGATGGCGGCCGCGGCAATGCCAACTACAAGAGCGCGACCAACCGCGCCCCGCGCCAGCACGGCACCGGCTGGCCGGGCGAGGAAATGTGGGTCTGGCTGCGGCTGAAACTGCTCGCCGACGTCGGCCTGGTCGGCCTCCCCAATGCCGGCAAGTCGACCTTCCTCAACATGGTCACCAACGCCAGGGCGAAGGTCGGCGACTATCCGTTCACGACCCTCCATCCCCAGCTCGGCGTCGTCCGCCACCGCGGCCGCGAGTTCGTCATCGCCGACATACCCGGCCTGATCGAGGGCGCGGCCGAGGGCGCTGGAATCGGCGACCGCTTCCTCGGCCATATCGAGCGCTGCCGCCTTCTCCTCCATCTCGTCGACGTCAATGACGAGGATGTCGCGGCGGCCTATCGGACGGTGCGCGACGAGCTGGAAAGCTACGGCGCCGGCCTTGCCGACAAGCCGGAGCTGGTCGCGCTCAACAAGGTCGAGACGCTCGACGCGGAGCTGACCGACGCGCTGGCGGCGGAGCTGGCCGAAGCGGCCGGCGCCGAGCCCTATCCGATCTCGGCCGCGACCGGCGAAGGGACCTTGCCTTTGCTCGACGCCTTGCTTCGGCGCCTCGATCCCGAAGCCGCCGAAACGGAGGACGAGATTTGGTCCCCCCTGTAAATCCTCCCCGGAACGGATCGGAGCTGCTCTCAGGTTCGTCCGGTGGACGAACCGGCAGCTCCGATGGGGACCGCGCGAAGCGCGGTGGAGGGGGGTCTGCGCGCGGCAAGAAACCCCCTCCACCGCGCCCTGCGCGGTCCCCCTCCCCGTCCCGGGGAGGACGAAAGAACCGGAAAATCCGCACCCTCGCCGTCACCGGCGGCACCGGCTTCGTCGGATCGCACCTGCTCCGGCTCGCGCTGGCCCAGGGCTTCGACCTGCGCGCGCTCACCCGGGGCTGGAAGCCGCCGGAGGACGAGATCGCCTGGGTCGACGGCGCGCTCGACCGGCCCGAGACCCTGCTCAAGCTCGTCGCCGGGGCCGACGCGATCGTCCACGTTGCCGGCCTGGTCAACGCGCCCGATCCCGCCGATTTCGAGCGCGTCAATTTCGGCGGCACCGCCAACATGGTCGACGCCGCCCGCAAGGCCGGCGTCCGCCGTTTCATCCACATCTCCTCGCTCGCCGCGCGCGAGCCCGAGCTTTCCGATTACGGCCGCTCGAAGATGAAGGGCGAGAAGCTGGTCGCCGCCTCCGGCCTCGACTGGACGATCATCCGCCCGCCCGCAATTTACGGCCCCGGCGACAAGGAGCTGCTCGAGCTGTTCCGGATGGCCCGGCGCGGCCTCGTCGCCCTGCCCCCCAAAGGCCGCTTCTCGCTCCTCCATGTCGACGACCTCTGCCGGCTGATCCTCGTCCTGCTCGACGAGCCCGACACGGCGGGCGAGATTTACGAGCCCGACGACGGCCGCGAGGACGGCTGGGACCATCGCCATTTCGCCCGCACCTTGGGCCGCCTCTACGGCAAGCGCGCGGCGACGCTCGCTATGCCCCGGCCGATGCTCCGCATCGCCGCCGGGGTCGACCGGCTGCTCCGCCGCGGCCATGCCAGGCTGACGCCCGACCGCGTCGGCTATTTCTGCCATCCCGACTGGGTGGTGCGTTCCGAAAGGCGCCCGCCGCCCCGCCTCTGGGCGCCCGAAATCCGCACGCCGACCGGCCTCAAGCAGACCGCCGACTGGTATCGGGAGCAAGGCTGGCTTCGATAGAGGCGCCTCCGGCCCGCCAAGCCGCGGCCATGATTGGGCCCTAATCGCTTGGCACGATTGTCCGAGAGCCATAAGGGGAGCCGATGACCGACCGAGAAGAGACCTTCGCCAAGGTCGCCCAGCTGATCGCGCCGTTCAACAAGAAGGGCGTCGCGCTGGCCGAAGGCACGACCTTCGCCGGCGATCTCGAATGGGACAGCCTGACCGTGATGGACTTCGTCGCGGCGATCGAGGACGAGTTCGACATCCTCATCACCATGAACATGCAGGCCGAGATCGAGACGATCGGCCAACTCGTCGACGCGATCGAGACCTTGAGGGCCGACGCATGAATGGAGCCACGCGGAAGACCCCATTCCTCCCCCTGAGGGGGAGGGGGACCGCGAGCCGGAGGCTCGTGGTGGAGGGGTATCAGCGTCCGCGTCCATTCTCCAACGCTGATACCCATCCACCATGTTTCGCATGGTCCCCCTCCCCTTTCAGGGGAGGAGTGCTGTGACCCGGTCTCTCGCCATGTCCGACGAG
>DASXCT010000023.1:0-105265 GCA_036491055.1 Allosphingosinicella sp. | reverse complement strand
CCCATAGCCTGTATCCTCGGGAAAAGTGGACGCCCTTCGGGCTACTTTTCCCGAGGATACAGGCTATCTGCCGAGCCGACGGCTGAAGCCCCATCCCGACTGAAGTCGGGGGGTTTCCTCCAAAGGCGGGACACTAAACATGGAGGCGTGCTCTTGGCGTAGAGCGGGAATTGCCGTGCCATCGCACCCCTTTGGTATGAATTTACGCAACCCATTCTCGCAAATCTGTAGTATCTCTACCTAGCCTCGGATTTGTACAATAATGCGGAGGACGGCTGGATGACTGGCAGGTCGAGCGCGAGCGACGAGTGGGGCGGATGCGCCCTTATATTGCTGGCGCTCATTGGCTGGCTCGGCTGGGTAGGCTGGCCAGCCTCCGGCTGCTGCATTGCGCTCGCCGTTGGCTATTGGGGCTTTGCGCGTCTCAAAAACATGATTGCACCGCTAGAGTCCGACAGCTTGCCGTTATGGCGGCCGACGCTGGCTGGCGCTTTCGGGACTGCCAGCAAAGCAGCGTTATGGAGTGCGCTTGGCTGTGCATTCATCTGGGTCGTTCAGTTGGTGCTCGTTGTGTTCGTCAGCGCGCCGGACCCGACCGCGATGGGTGAATTCGAGCTCAGTCTCGGCGATGCCACAAATATGGTGAGAGCAGCAACCAAGCCGGCGGTCGTCGCAGCAGCGATCGGCATAGCCCTCCTCGTTGCGTTTGCTTGTGGGGCGGTGTGGCCGATCACACTAAGCTCCCAACTCAAAAAGTGGTTCGGACGCGCCGTCGCGATCGCCACGGCTGCGACAGCTTTTACGTTTGTCGGAGCGGCCGCCGCAGGGCCCCGTTATGACCAAGCCAGCGACATCCTGCGCGCGCGCATTTTCGATAACATGAAGGAGTTGGCCAAGGCGCGGCAAAGCGGCGCCGCCCTTCACTGGCTCGCGACGCTCGCGGACCAGGAAGCGTCGCGATTCGCCCACGATCCTGTCAAGTGGCGGGGCAATTTCGAAGAGCCGCTGGCGCTCTGCAATCGCGACGAATCTGTGTTCCAGCGCGCGTATCGCGAGTCAGGCGGCTATTCTCCCTTCAATCGAACCACCTACTGCGATGAAGGCCTCCTGAGACGGCAGATCGCGCAGCGGCGCCTCGACATTGCGGCAAACGCGAACGCTGAAGCGCTTTCTTCGGATTGGGTACCCGAGTTTCACGCGCTGCTTGTCGATGGCCCGCCCCAGGACTCCTCCGCCGATGACACCACGCTTTCGCTGATGGAGGTGGACCCGACGAACCCTCCGCCCGTAACATTCTCACTTCGCGACAACATAACGCGAATTCGGGACCTGCGGGCAATTGCAGCAAGTGTGGAGAGCAAGCTGAACGATGCCAAGCAGGCGCGGGAAAGCCTCGTGGCAGTCGCAAACGGTGCTCTGGAGAAAATGTTCAAAGGCATGGCGCCTGAACAGGCCGACGCTCTCTGCGACTATTTCATTTCGCCTCTGCTCGAGGAAGTTGAAAAGAGGCGAGGTGCTGAGGTGCGCTCTTGGCTAAGGCTGCTGCCGCTCGCGCACACAAAGGTCGGCGAGCGCCTTCTGGCCGAGGGTGAAAAGGGAGTACAATTGACCCCTCCCCCGCCCGGCGAGGACCCATTGAGCGGCTATCGAGACTATTTGCAGAGTCAACACATCCCGCCGGCGTCGAGCCCGGCTGACTTGGAGGCACTAGCACAAGCCACGGCAGAGAGAGACAAGGAAAACTGGCGGCAGCACCTTGCAGATGAGGAGGCGCTCCAAGAGAGGTACAGACGCACGATCGAAGAAAGGCCCGTTGAACACGGCATTCCCTGAGAACGTCCGTCCTTTATCCCCTGAGAAGCCGACTAGTTTTTTGGATGACCCTGAGCATGGAAAGCGAATGCACTGCGATTGTTGAAGGGAGTTTGCTCGACTCATCGTGCAGAAAATCAGAACCAACCAAATGGTGCCATCACGGCGCCGAGAACCGCACCGACACAACGGCGGACAGACGGGGGAGCGCGCCGCGAACCTAGCCGCGGAATCCGCGTAACGTCCCTTTCGTGACTAGGCGATCTGTGCCGGAAGCAAGATCAAACACTGCGGGATATTCGAGCAAGATTTCTCCTTCTCCACGCTGAACATCGAAGGCTTCTGCGAGTTCGTCTGGAATACTCGCGATGGTGCTGAATTGAGTTTCCATGTTACTGGCGAACTCGTATGACGGAAAGACCAAGACCGTTCGTCCGGTCTCAACCGCCGCAAGGAAGCGTCGTCCGTCCCCGAGATCCCGACGGCCGCCGAGGCTAGCAAAGAATTCCTCGAAGGAAGAACGAGAGAGCGAAGATCCCCCCAACAGGCGGTTGTACGCATCCACGGCTTCATTGATCCGGGGCGCTGGCGGGGGTTCGGTCGGCTTATCCACTTCGCGCGGTCGTTCCGGAGTAGTGGCTGCCCTGCTGTAGGAATCAGAATGCCAATCGCATTCGTCCACTGGGCTCTTGGGCCACTCTGCTCTCGCTTGGGGCGGGCTCTCTGGGGTCACCGGCTTGCGCCTCAACGCACGATCTGCTGCGTCCACTCGCCGCTCGAGCTCGTTAAGCCTGTGGTTGATCAGTCGGAAGCCCCTGCGTAGCTCAAGGATATAGACGAGGAAAGCGCCCAGCAGGCCAGCGAAGAAGCCGGTCGCCGCGGCAGCCGCGATCGGCGTCAGCCTAATACTCGGCACGGACATGGGGAACTCAAAATCGTTACGTGACAAAAGGATGTAGCCAAACGAACCGAGGAGTGCAATGACCGCGGCGGCGATGATGGATAGCGTAATGACTCGGTCTTTCATGCGACTTCCAAGGCCAGTCTGCCGTCGCGCTCGCTCTGAGGACCAGCCAGGATGGCGACCAATCCGCCTAGCGCGGTGATGAATGGCGGCTCGACGAGCCGAATCTGACCATTTTCGTCCTTCAGCCGGTCGATTTTTTGACGCACTGCGTTGTTGACCTCGTTAAAGGCGCCTTGTCCGGCGCCTTGCCGAAGGTCGATCGAAACGCCTGTAAATGCCTCTAGCGCCTCAAGGAACATAAGCAGCGTAGACAGATCTGATCCGCGGGAACCTGGACTCTCGATTACAGCATCTAGTGGGTCAGTGGCGGCCAGATGTTCGCGATCAACGAATTCCACAGGGAGCCCCGCCGGGGTGAAGGTGGAGCGGGGAACGCCATTGCCGACACGCGCATTGATCGTATCGAAATTGACCATCATCCCCGCGGCCACCTCCAGTTTGGGTTTGCGCGAGATGAACAATTGTGGCCGCGCTATTCTGTCGCGGCCAAGTCCGGTAGCGAATGTTCTCAGCGCTGACGTGACGGGCGTGTCAGCATCGGGGGATTGGCCGCCGTGCATCCGATCGAATATCCCCGCGCCGCGTCCACAAAGCGCGAATGCGGGCCTGTCCAAGTCCGAGTCCTCGAGTACGCCCTCCTGAACGAGGGCGCTTGCGACTAACCCGAGATAGTAGGCGATGCCCGAACAGAAGACGAGGGCTGTCGACCGAAGACCTTCTCCCGGCTTCAGGCTCAGCCTTCGGTTCCAGTGCTTGTCGAATGCCTCGCTCAGCGCGGGGCGGCTGAACAGGAGCTCACCGACGTCGGCGACGCTCTCCTGTGGTAGTCGCGCCGGCTTGTCGGGGTCTATTAGATCGGCCCAATCCGATAACTCGATCTCGCGGAGAATCTCGGGATTTTGGACGATGCATTCTGTGAAGAAGGCGCGGCCGGCGAGACGGAACGAGCCCTTCCAAATCAGCTTGTCTCGAGCCCAGAGTGTTATGTCCGTCGTGCTACCTCCTATGTCGAGGATCGCATTGATCGTCCCTTGGATAAACTTTGAACCCTCTCTGCCGGAGAGGATGAAACGTGCCGCCGCGAGACCCTCCGAATACAGGTCGTGAAGGCGTCCTTGCGGGGAGAGCTTTTCTCGCGCCGTCTCCACCTGCGAACGGAACGATTGCAGTCGGCTGCCCTGCATCGCATCGGGCACCGAGAAATGCCATTCCAAAAGGCGCGGATTGTACTCCCCCGCAGTCGCCTCAGCCGCGATCATCGTCATAAACTGCTCCAGGAAGTCTGCGGAGGCGTCTATGTGCGCAACGTCTTCATTCCACTTCAGATCGAATTCGGAGCGTTTGAGAAAGCTCTCGAGCTTCTCGATCTCCTGCGCCGCCCCCTGCTTCGCGTGGCTCCCTACTGGCTGAAAGTAGATGAGGTGACGGTGCAACCACAGGTCCGCATTGCGATCGGCGTCATTGCGGCTGATGACGACCGTCGGTGTTGGCGTCTGCCGGTCCGCGAGCGGCAAGAAGTCGACGTAGCTCCAACGGACGATGTGCTGCCATTCGTCGTTGTGACTCGAGTCTTGGAAAAGAATGGGATGGACGATGCGACCGCGGAGGGTGATCGCCTCGCCGCCCGTACCGGAGAAGCAGGCGACCGAGTTTGTTGACCCGAAATCGACAGCTACCGCTCCGCGGTTGTCGCGATCTTTTATATCGGTGAGGCTGAGACGAACGCAGCCGGCGGCTGCCTCACCCCGATCGGGATGGTAGTCGACATAGAACACGGCTTCGAAGGGGCGATCCGAAACCTGCAGCTCTTCATAGGCCTTTCCAGCAACGTTCTGGAAGCGTCTAAACCAGTCTGCCCTTTCCCCAGGTGCTTTGCCGCTGTTGATCGCCTGGATTGTTTGGACGGCATGGCCCCCGGTCTCAGCCTCCTCGAGCGCGGCGGCAATGATCCCCCGCGACAGTGCAAACTGCGGTCTGATTTGCTCGCGCGTCGTGGGATAGGTGAAGCGCGCGTAGTATTGATTCCAGTTCTTTGACCTGAAGTCGGGCCATATGGACGCCTGCCCGAAGTCCCAATCCACCTCATCGATTAGCCGTGCGGCTGTCGTTTCCTCTTGGCGGTACGTACGAGTGATCGCATGGGCGATTGCCGAGCCGTCTTCGCCATCGAGCTTCAGGTGGAGCGTAGCTGCCGCTCGCATCGTCCCACCGTCCACCTGTAGCCGGCGGGTGCCGCTCTGGTCGAACAGAAGCACGATTGGCCGAATGGGCTCGAGGGAAGCTCGTAGGTCCGGACTATGGCCCGGTATGCGGGGCTCCTTGCCGAGCTTAACCAAGCGCTCGGTGAACAGGTCGTCGGGGGTGATAATTAGCCACCCGCGCTCTGCACCCTGCCGCTGTGCCTCCTGGAGCGCGTTCGGCGACCGCAACTCGGTCAGCGATTGGTTCCCCCAGACGATAACGTCGCGGGCGTCCTGCTTCAGCGTATTTGCGATCCCCTCGTCGACCAAGATCACGCCCTTCAGCTCACCCAGGCTTGATTCTTCCTCAGTGGCAAGGCGCACCCGCGTCTGCGATTGAGCGGCCGGGTCTTCGGGCTCTTCGAGCTCGGCCGGGAGAACGAGATCGCGGTACAGGGATGGTAGCGTAGGGTCGGTGGCGCGACGCACCGTCGCCTGCCTCGGGCTGGCGCCTTTCCGATCTTGTACTTCGGCGAGGAACCTCTGCACCTGTTCGCGGAGTGTGACAGCTGTGGAATCGGTCACCCTCGGCAGCGAGTCGCGTAGATTACGAAGATAAGCCTCGAGCGCGGCGAGCTGGCTGTTAGCGAGTGACTCTGCCCCTGCAAGGGAGAGCGGATCACTAAGCCCGTTGCTCATCCACGGGATGAAATCGAATGGAAGCTGCCAAGTTGTCCGTCCCGGCGAAACGAGCGAAGCCGGATTGAGAAGGGCGACCGGGCTTACGCGGCCATTCTTCGGCTGCAGATAGACAATATAAGGGGTCAGCCAAAGAGCCGCTTCGCTTTTTATCGCGAGCTGCGGAGCTAGATGTTTGAGGACCCGGTCGAACGGGTGGTTGTCTCCGAGCACCACCCTTTGCACATCAATAGAATAATCGTCCTTACGGAGGTCCGCGAGGGCGAACAGCGCCAGCAGTCCGCGCCACTGGCTAAGTGCGGCCGCGTGCATCGAATGCTTATCATCGAGCACCGCCTCGGCGAAAGTCTTCGCCTGCGCCCAAGGGTCCGGTATTGCTCGAATGATGGTGGCGGCGCTTTCCGCAGGTCGATCCGTGTCGACCTTTAGAGACTGGCCCAGCAGCTTCAGCGAGCCGGGCGCTCGCACCCATTCCCCCGACCGGTCGGCCGGGGCAAAGCCCGCATCCGCCTTGAACTCCGGGAGATTGCTGATCGGCTGATTGTCCTGTGCCATGACGTCCCCTCTCAGCTCAGGCGCGTGGCATTGAAC
Source organism: Allosphingosinicella sp. (assembly GCA_036491055.1). GTDB lineage: Bacteria > Pseudomonadota > Alphaproteobacteria > Sphingomonadales > Sphingomonadaceae > Allosphingosinicella. The sequence goes on along the minus strand of DASXCT010000023.1, from coordinate 98,956 downwards.
GCAGCGGCGACCACTCGGCCGTATCCCCTGTGTCCTCCGGCCTCGAGCTTTTCGTCGGTTTCGAGGTCGTTGAACACTGCAGCGGCGTCTCGCCGGATCTCGCTTCCGTCATCGTTACGCACGGTCTCGCTAAACAGAGCGGGCCCCTCAGGGTGGCTCCGGACTAGTCGGACGGGATCGGTAGGCTGACGCTTGTGACTGGGATCATGGAATGCACCGAGCCGCCACGGGCCCGCGTCCCAATCGTCGAGCGCCGTCTCCTCGATCACAGCTCCGAAGCGGAGGATGCGGTCGAGCAGCGTCTCGAGGGCCGTCAGCCCCGGGAGCGCGTCCTCGCGGGTAGTCTTGCCGCTCAGCCTGTGGGTCCAATTTCCTTTCCCGATCCAAGGACGACGCTGAGCGACGAGGTCGCCGACGACGAAACGCCAATATGTGGCGAAACGCAGAAGCTGACCCAGCCGTGCCTGCACGTTCGGGAGCGGGAAGTCGCTCCAGCGCACGTGTTTTGTCTCGCGCGCGCAAATGCGGACGCGCTCCTCTGCGGGAACGGGCTGGAGCAGCTCTGCGCCCCCTGACAGGAAATTCAATGCGCCTGCCGCCGCGAAGAGCTCAGGCAGGAGAGCCGGATTGACCTGCTCGGCGTTCCCAGCCTGATGGTAGCCGAGTTGGAAAAAGCGGTCCCAGCCGACAAGGTAGAAACGGTCGAATGCCTGTTCGGATTCGAAGAGATTACCGTAATGCTCGAGCGCCAGCTGCGTCTTTGGAAGCAGCTCATCCGTCGTGACGACGAGGTCCTTCTCGTTTGCATCCGGCGGGGCAAATCCGAAATAGGGAAGCATCAGCGCTCCACCGATCGCCACGTTGCCCTTGTTGGTAAAATTCCGGCTGGTGCGAATACGGTTCAGTTCCCTAGCGATGGTGGGGAAACCCGCCGCGCCCGTCCCGCCGAAGGCGGATCCGACAACGAAGATGTTTACCTGGGTGCGGGAACCGCCCCCCGCCATCAGTTCGGTAACATTCGCCGTCAACGGATTGGCGGGATCGGTTAGCTTCGAGATGAGCGCGGCGGCACCGACGTGGGCCCGGCCGCGGTAGCCCTCGCCAAGCGTCAGGTCCTGTTCTTCTTCGCCAGGCATGAATAGCAGATCGAACAGATCCTTCTGCTTATCCGTCAGATTGAGGCCGATCGTGTTCCGCAGAGTTGTCTGATCGCCCCCAGGGCACCAAGTAGAGGTGTCACCGAAGAGTTCCGTCACCTCGGTCCGGCAGAACGGCAGCCCTTCCTCGCCCCGGCCGCTGCCCTTCCAGTCGATCATGTTGTCGGGGGCACTCCCGGCCCAACTGCGACGGAATTCTCTATAGTCCGAAATAAAAGCTCTCGTCCTAGCGACATTGCCGTTGGCATTGTCTTGATCCACTAGGCCCACGTGAAGGTTCTTCGGTCCCAAGCCCGCAGCGAGAAGCACCATGGTCGCCTCGACGACCTTGGCGCCGGTGCCGCCGACGCCGATCAGGATGTTGATCATGCCTTCTCCTTGGAGATGCCCGGAAGCAGATTGGAAAGTGGCACGGACGGGCGCATCACCGTTTTGACGCTGACTGCCGTAGCAACCCAGTAGACAAGCAGGACCGACACACCGAGGATCAGCATGCTGGCCGTAAGCACCGCGCTGGCGAGGTCTCCCTGCACATGGTTGCCCCATATTACCACCCAGCCGATGAATGTCATCGCCGCCAGTGAAATAACGAGGAAGATAACCCAAAGCCCCCGCCGCGAACCGCCTTCCTGATACGATCGCGGCCGCTGACTTTCCGCGAGGAGGAGCCAGATGCTTGATAATATCCAGCTCACCGCCAGCGATAGCACGATCCAATCTATGATCTTCCAAACGGCGGCGCTTCGTATCTCCTCCAGCGTTGCAGGATCATCCGCGTATTGAGTGCGCACCGCCTCAAGAAGGGCGTTCTCCGACCCCCCCAGGAAGTAGACGAGTACCGTTGCGGTCAAGATGAAGCCCATGTGAATCAAGAGCGACCAGAAAACTCTCATCAATCCAGTCATCTTTGTTCCTTGCTGACGGAGCTACTCTTTCACTTTCACCACAAACGTGAAGCCGGTAATCGGGCCAGGCTTCTCCTCTGCCGCGGCGGCGAGCGAGTTTTCAAGGAGGCGATCAAATTCCGACAGATTGAGTGTCCTGTAGAACGAGCCGTCCGTCATAGCTCTTCCCCCTGGATCGAGCGGACTGAAGCTCCAGTCGCGAAGCCATTGCGTTGCAGGGTTCGGCTGGGTCAGAGATACCCGCGCGACCTCGCCGGTGACGAGGTAGGTACCGGTAAGCCGGAACTGCTCCGCAAAGGACGTCGGGTCCAGCAGGTAGTGCTTCTGGCCAGCCGGGCCTCCATCAGTCCAGCCGGTCTGCGTCCGCGTCGGTTTGGACCAATCTCTCGTAGTGCATCTGTCGCCGAGGCGCTGCCACACTAGGGATCGGCTAGCGAGCGGGCCCTGCCACACCGCGTGCGGCAGGAAGGAGCTCGCCGCTGGTCCCGTCCAGCTAGGCAGCGTGGCGGTTGCATTATGGCCTCGATCAGGTTCGCTCCGCTCAATCGCGAATTGCTGAATTCGCACCCCCTCGATTGCATTAAGAACGGTGGCGCGCCGCACGCGTCGATCGTTCCCAGGCGCTAACGGAGACGGTTCGCGCGCGATGCCGGCCGACGGATCAAGCGTGAATAGGGCCTGCTTGATCGCCCCGGTGGTCATTCCTCGTGCTAGGTAAGAGGATGACGAGCGGTTGAGCTGCTGCCCAAATTGGCCGACGCGATCGCCAGATCCGACTGCGAGCAGGATCAGCGGACGTCTGCCGGTGAAACTGACCGATCCGCCGCCGGGAAGGTCATAGATCTTGCCGGAAAATGGTGCTGGTATCCCGAACACCGCGATCGAGCGGCCACTTGCAAGTATTCCTTTCAACGGCGCCGCGAGTGGCACCAAGCCGCTGGCAGGATTACCGGGGTCCGCGAACCACATATCGGTAATTACGATCGCCAAGTCGTCCTTTCGGCCTTCGATCTGCTTCAAAACGAGATCAAGCCGAGTCTCGCTGTTATCGCAATCGGCCGATGCGCGGCCCCGACACTGGTAAAAGGATTCGCTGAGGACCTCCGCCTGCCCCCCGGCCGGAAGGTCACGGATGCGGGTTCCAAAAGTTTTGAAGACGGGCGCAGCGGATCCCGCGGGCACGAGCTCCGGCATTGTTGCGATGAGGTCATGCAGCGGCCGCTCGGTCTCACTCGCCCCGGCGATGTAGCCGGCCATGCTCCCTGAGGCGTCCAGGTACACCGTGAGCGGGCCTCCCTTAAGGCGGCGGCCGGCAAATTCATCATCCACCTGATTAGTCGAGAGCCAGCGATTGGCCTCCGGCGGAAAGCAATCTTTTCCGGAAGCCGTCGAGGCGGTTCGACTGCAGGAGGCGGTCAGGCAGCCGATGAGGGCCAAGAGGGCCGCAATCCGCGCTAGCTGGAGCTCGCGTCGAAAAAAGGATGAATCTGCCAAGAATCGCCCCCCCCCGGTCGGAATATGCAGTTGGGTGACTTGTCTTGTCGAGTGGAAATAAGAAGCGTGGCGCGGTTCGCTTCAGCGGCACCGATACCGGAGGCCGCAGGAGCGGTATACGAGAACTAGTTCAAACTGCCTTGTGATCGTTAGATAAGCCGCTAAGCTTATCGGCCGCGGCGCGAGGGACGAGCGGGGTGGGGGCCAGATTCAGGATAGTTTATGAGGAGGACGGCTATCCTCGCGAGTTGATCAGCGAGGCTGATCGCATGCGCGCAGTTCACCAGCGGCGGTTAACCTGCGAGACTCAAGTCACGGTGTATCGCGACGGGGAGCGTCCCCAGCTCTTCCGCGCCCGGGAGGTCCCGGAATTGCAGCCGTTATTCGCGCCACCTCTTTCGGCTCCCCCGCCCGCGCGCCCATCCAATCCCACGCCTCTTCCTCCCCTTCCTCCTCTTCCATCTTCTCCTCTTACTCCGCCGCCACGGCCGCCTTTGTACGAGCTTGCACTCCCTCCTGCGCCGCTTCCACCAGGGCAGGGCGGAACGGGGGAAAGCGAGCCCGTCGAGAAAAGGGATTGGATCGGACAGTCGGGAGCTGAGACTGGCGCCGCGGGAAGCAGGGGCCCGGATAGAGGTCCGTTTCTCATCCTCTTGGCAGCTGCGGCGGCTGCCGTAGGACTGCTCTATATGTGTTCCACGACACCACGGCCCGCAGACCTCTCGAACGTCGCGAGCGACGGGAACAGCTCGACAGATGGCGCGTGGCCTGACGTCACAGCCGATGACGTCGCCAACAGCACATCGCGCTACCTAGTATCTGACACCAACGTGCGTGCGCGACCAACGGCCCGGAGCGCAATTGTTGCCAAGCTGTTGCGCGGCACGGAAATTCGGGGCCTGCCGGTGCCGAGCCATAACGGACGACATGGCTGGTTCAGAATCACCGTCGGTCCAAATCGAGGCTACTTCGTCGCTGCCAGCACAAACCTGTCGAAGCAGCCGCGGCCGTTGCTCGTCCATCAGCACCGTTACCGCCGGTCGCGGTACCATGGCGGAGCGAGGGAGCAGTGACGGTTTTTAGGATCGTATTCGAGCAGGATGGTTATCCTCGCCAACTGGCAGGCGAAGAGAATTGCGCGCGGGCTGTAAGGGAGGGCGTTCTTGCCGGTGCTACCGTCGTCACGGTTTATCGTGACCGGGAACCGCCCTCGATGGCACGCGTGGACGAGATACCCGAACTTGCGAATCTTTTCAGTCCCACCCTTTCTGATGCTGCGGGGGTGACTATCGCGCCGGTGGCTGGGGAGGAGGCCGCGCGGCAGATTGCGACAGATGCAGCGGGCGAAGCCGAATCGGCGCCCCCGTACGAGCGGGGGGAGGGCCTTGTTCAGGAGGCGCCGGATACAGCAGGGGACACCCATCCGCTGGGCCGGCCGGAGCGAGAGCCAGCCGCCATTCCCTCTTCCTCAGAAGAGGCACGAGCGCCTTCTGCGTCGCTACTCAATGCGAGCCAACCGTCATCCGTCGCCAAATCCGGCAGAGTCGGCGTGTGGGTCGGGGGGGTCTTAGCCCTTATTTTCCTTCTAGTAGTAATTGCCGCCGGCATGGGCGAGGACCGACCCGCGAACAGCAGCGCCGCAGCGCCCGTTGCCAATGCGTCCATCACCGTTGAGGAGCCGCTGAATTCCGTCGCGGCAGCTCCAGAAGCGGAGCCGCTCCTCGTCGGAACCGGATTTGAATGGCCGGGTGAGGGAAGCGCGGAGGAAGTTCGCCGACAGGCTGGGCCGTATCTACTGAGGATCGGGCGTGACGGGGTCGGCGCCCAGGCACGGCCGATCCTCGAAATCAGCGCAAATGAACAGACTATCCGCCCTGACATGAGCTTCTACACCCCGGGATCGCCGCTCAAGATCAGTCTGATTCAGAATATTCAAGGTGCGGTGCCCGTCCTTCTGATGCAAGCATTCACCGGAGGTGCACACTGTTGCGTGGTGGCCAAGCTGATCGGTTTGTCGAGTGGTCGGCTGACGGTTGTGGATCTTGGTGAGTGGGACGGCGACACCATACCCATTCCAGTCGATCTGTCGGGGGACGGAGTCGCAGATTTCGTGTTTCACGACGAAAGGTTCCTCTACGCCTTCGCCAGCTATGCCTCGAGTATAGCACCCCCGCGGATCTACAACGCCACCGGCGGCCGCATTGTCGAGGTGTCGACACGCCCTGAGTTTCGCGAACTCTTCGAGAGGAGCATGACTGCGGCAGCCCAAGAATGCGTTTCCGGAAGCAGCGGCGACGACCGCAACGGCGCGTGCCCGGCCTACGTGGCAGCTGCGGCCCGGCTGAACCGCGCAGACGAAGCCTGGCCGCGCATGCTCGCAGCATACGACGCCACGACGAACTGGAGTCTCCCGACCGGCTGCCAAATTCCGGCGCTCAGTGGGTGCCCAGAAGGGCTACAGATAAGCTATCCGAATTATCCCGAGGCGCTCCTCCACTTCCTAAAGGACCGCGGCTATCTACCGCCCGATTGGCAGCCGCCCCAGGCGAGCGTTCTTCCCGGCGGGGGAGATGTGCCTGCTCCCGCGACGCCACCCTCCGGGCTTTCGACCCAGTTTAGTCAATGAGCGCGGCGGTAGCTGGCCAAGTACGCGTGTATCACTAGTGTATCGCGAACTAGGGGAATTGCACCCTCAAGCGCTGCAAGCTGGAACCATAAGTCGCAGAAAACTGCGAAAGAGCGTTGGTATCGCTACGATCTCATTCTACAGTGCCATCGGCGATCCGTCACGATTCCGGCGGCCCCTCGGCAGACGGTAATTACGCGAAGATCGGCGTGTCGCTCGAAGGCAGCCACGCTTATATGAGATTTAGCGACATGAACCAGCAGGGCGCCCTGTCCGGCGTCGCCAAGAAAATATGGCAGCAGCCAAAACGGACGCGGCGGGCTCTTCTTTGTCATTGAGGATCACAGGCTGGACGACAGCGTCGTCGGACTTTTAACGTCCCGACAGGCCCCGCCGCCGCCCGCAACGACCACCCTTGGCGCTTAGCGCCCCTTCTAGGTCCCCTACGACTCCTGCCACCGAGGGGGGTTTGGCCGACTGACTGCGGCCCAGCCACTCTTACCTCCTGCCGTGGCCTTACCAGAATTCCATCTCAGGCCAGACTTTTCGCGTCGGAGAATTGGCCGGGGATTCGACGCCCATTCTCGCGGCCAGAGCGTCTCTTGCCAAGTCCACGTGAGCTGTGGCCGCAAGTCGCGGGAATTCCGCCACTATTCGGGGAAAAATTGAGAGAGCAAATTAGGGGCTAAGCCTATTGAAACGGCTGGCGCACCCGACAGGATTCGAACCTGTGGCCTTTGCCTTCGGAGGGCAACGCTCTATCCAGCTGAGCTACGGGTGCGGGGCCGGACGCCCTTGGGCGTGCCGGGCGCTTAGCAAAGCCTCCCCTGCCCCGCCAGAGGCTTTCGTCCCTCAGAGCGAAGCGGCGGCGCGCCTCATCCAGTCCCGCAGCGCGTCGCGATCGTCGAGCATGTCTTCGGGGACGAGCACATAGGATTTGCTCGGCGGCGCCTCGGGCCGGTAGCGGAGCGGCCGCGCGCCGTCTTTGGCCAGGAATTCGGCCATGAGCGGGCCCTTCGCCTTCAGCGCCATGCCCATGTCGGAGAGGCTCGCAAAGGCCTTGCCCTCGGCATAGGCCATGATGCCGCCGAACATCGGCCGGAAGGCCAGATCCAGCTCGGGCGGCGCGGCATCGGCCATGATGTCGCGCAGGCGCGTGGGATCGTGCATCTATTCCCTCTCCTCTCCTCTCGTCAGGCGCATTGGCCGGCGAGCCAATGCTCCGCCGCCTGCTCCGCATCGTCCGCCGCCTCGTCCGGCCGGATCGGCCCGACATAGTCGCGGCCGGTGCGGTCGCGGATTGTGGTCTCGGTGATGACGAGCATGGCGCCGTCCGACAAAGGATAGACCTTGTTGGCGGTGGTGAAGCCCGCCGACGGCGCGCCGAACGTCCGGACGCGGGCGCGGCCGATCAAGGCGATCGCGCTCATCTCGCCCGAGCTGGCGGTGCGCGGCCCGATCAAAACGGCGAGCGGCGCCGGTCCATGCGCGAGGGCGAAGGCGGGTGCCGCCGTGGGCACGGCGCCGGGCGCGGGATAGACGAAGCCGTTGGCGCGAATCCAGGGCGTCGGCTCCTGGCCCCGCATCACGAAGAAGCCGAAAGGCGCCTTGCCGAGCAAGGGGTCGAGGCCCGCCAGCATCGGCCACATATTGCCGCCGCCGTCCTGGCGCAGGTCGACGATCCACCCGCAGAGCGGCGCCTTGTCCATCTGCTCCAGGCCGGAGCGAAGCGCCGCCTGATAGGCGCGGCCGGTCGCCTCGCCGCCGGCGATCATGGTGTTGAGCTCCGGCAGCCGGACGATTCCGTAGCGTTTCGCGGCCAGCGCCCAGCGCGGCATCGGCGGCGTCGGCGGGGCGGTTCCGTTCGCATCGGGTTGCGGCGCGCGGGTCGCCGAAGCGTCGACCAGGAAGCTGTGGCGCTCGCCGAGCGCGCCGAGCACGCCGCTTATGGCGGGATAGGTATCGGCGGGCGCGTTCGCTCCGGCGATCGCATTGTGCGCCCGGGCGATGATCCTCGGCCAGTCCGCGCCGGGGGCGTTGCGGTGATGCGCGCGGATGAGCGCGATCGCCCGGTCGAGATAGGCGACGGCCTCGGGGCTCGGCGGAACCGGCGCGTCCGCGGCCAAGGCGACCGTGGATATGGCCAAAGCCGTCAGCACGAACCAGCGCAGGCGCATCGGCCGATCCTCCCCGTGACCCGCGATGCTGGCAGTCGACGGATCGCCCGTCAACGCGGGCGTTGAACCGGACGTTTTCGCCTTCTACCCTCATCTTATGGGGAGAAGCGCCTTGCCCGGGATCATTGCAGCTCTGGCCGCCACAACGGCAGCGGCCGCGGCGCCTGCCGGTCCCGCGCCGGCCTGGCAGGGGATCTGGCAGGGCAATATCGGAACGCTGCCGGTGCGCGCCTGCTTCGTGCAGCGGGATTGGGGCGCGTTCGGCGCTTATTATTATCTCTCCCGCCTCCAGCTCATCCCGCTCGAGCGCGGCGAGAATCCGGCCGACGGGTTCCGCGAGGGCGCAGCGCCCGACGCGAAAAGCCCAGGCTGGACGGTCGATTCCGCCGGCCCGAAGGAACTTACCGGCCGCTGGACGGGCAACGGACGCACGCTGCCGATCCGGCTCGCGCGCATCGCCGATCCCGACGGCGACGAATCCCCCTGCGCCAGCCTCGCCTTCCACGCCCCGCGGCTTGCCGGCATTCGGATCGTCTCCCAGCCCGCGGCCAAGGACGGGCTCGTTTATACGAAATTGATCCTCGACCATCGCGGCCGCTTCGGGGACACCAAGGTCGAGACCTTCGCGCTCGCCGGCGGCACCGAAGCCGTGCGCCGCATCGACGCGAAGCTGCGCGAACCTCTGGCCGGAGATCCGCCCGCCTGGCTCGATTGCGTCCGCGGCCCGCTCGAAACCGGCTCGTCGGAAGGCGAGATCGACGAGACGATCGCGCCGAGGCTGATCACCCCGCGCTGGCTGACCGCCGAGGACCATGAAGACGGCGATTGCGGCGGCGCGCATCCGGATTCGTCCAATGTGCCGCTCACTTTCGACCGGATTACCGGCGGGCAGGTCGACCTGAACGACTGGCTCAACGACAAGGCGATCAAGCGCGAGAGCGAGGGGCCGGGAACGCCGGAGGCGAAGATGCTTCGGCCCGAGTTCCGGGGGGTCCTTCTCGCCCGATGGAAGCCGGAGGATCCGGAATGCGACGATGCCGTCCGGCAGATCGATTTCTGGACCGTCGAGCTGACGCGGACCGGCCTCGTCTTCGCGCCCGAGCTGCCGCACGTGGTCCAGGCCTGCGGCGAGGATTTCGCCATGCCGTTCGCGCGGCTCCGGCCCTATCTCAGCGCCGAGGGGGTGAAGCAGGTGGACGCGTTGCAGGCTGGGGTACGCTGAGGCGGGCTTGAGACATTTCTCCTCGTCATTCCCGCGAAAGCGGAGCCGGACGCGACCGTCAGGTCGATCCGGCGTTGGCAAAGCCCAAGAAGAAGCTGGATTCCCGCTTTCGCGGGAATGACGGGGAAGGTTCAGAGCCCGAACGGATAGGTTTCCTCGGCCCCCGGCGCCTCATCCTCCGGCTCGGCGGCAAGCGGCGTCACCGCGCGGGTCTCGTCGAACCAGACCCATGCGTCGAACTGACCCGGAAGCTCGGCTTCGGCATAATGGCTCCAGCGCTCGGTCTCGGGCCGATAGATGACGCCGATGAACCGCTCCAGCCGCCTCTCCGTCAGCGCCGCCTCCAGCGCGGGGTCCACCGCGCCGGGGCGGAGGTCGAGCAGGAAGCGGGGCATGCCGGCATCGTGGCTCATCCGTTCATAGCTGTCGGGCATGGACGGGCGCACCGCCTTGATCTTCATCGGCTCGTCCCAATCGTCGGCCGCCGCCACCGTGCCCGTGTGCGTGCCGAAGCCGATCAGCCGCGCCTTGTCGCCGAACCTCTCCTTGACGAGCTGGCCGACGTTCAATTCCTCGCGCGCCAAGCCCATCTCGGTATGCGCCGCATTGCCGATATGGCTGTTATGCGCCCAGACGATCGCCTTCGCCCGCGGCCCCCTGGCGTCCAGGATCTGGCAGAGTGTCTCGAACATGTGGGTGTCGCGCAGATTCCAGCTCGCGGCCGAGCCTTCGTACATCACCCGATAATATTCCTCGGCATTGCGGACGAGGCGAGCATTGCCCGCTGCGTCAAGCCATTCGTCGCATTCGGGCCGGGCGCATTCCATCCGCCGCTTTATCATGTCCTTCAGCATCCGGACGACGCCGGCCTCGCAGCGGCCATAGCCTTCGGTCATCGCCATCCGGCCATAAGCGGCGGGATCGCGGCTCCACGGTTCGAGGCAGCCGTAAAGCCGCCGCGCCACCTTCGCCGCCTCGGGATCGACGCCTTCGAGATAGTCGATGACCGCATGGATCGAGCCGCCGAGATTGTAGAGATCGAGGCCGTAGAAACCGGTCCTTTCCGCATAGGGCCGGCCCTGGTTGTGGCGCCGCAGCCAGCGGATGAAGGCATCGACGTCGGTATTGCGCCACATCCAGGTTGGGAAGCGCTGGAAGCTCGCTTCCTCGCTTTCCCGCTTCGGCCGGTGGCGGACGTAGCGGTCGATGCTCGCCGCGTCGGGCCAATCGGCCTCGACCGCGACGATATTGAAGCCATGCGCCTCGATCAGCCGGCGACTGATGGCGGCGCGGGCGCGGTAGAATTCGGAGGTGCCGTGGCTCGCCTCGCCGAGCAGCACCAGGCGCGCGTCGGCGAAACGTTCGAACGCTTCCGCGAAGGCCGGATCCTCCGGCTCGGGAAGCGGCACGGCGGCGGCGCGGATCCGCTCGGGCAGCGGCGGCGCGGGAGCGTCGCGCCCGCGCCAGCCTTCGCGGCCGATCAAAGGGACGAAGCGGACCGGCCCCAGATCCTCCTCCTCGTAGCGATCCGGTCCGGTGCGGGTCACCTTGACCAATTTCTGGATTGCGTCGGGCTCGCCGATCGGAATGATCAGCACGCCGCCGGCGGGCGAGAGCTGACGCTTGAGCGCGTCCGGCACATGGCTGCCGGAGGCGGCGACGAGGATCGCCGCGAACGGCGCCTCGTCGGGCAGGCCGATGCTGCCGTCGCCGTCGACGATGCGGACATTGTCATAGCCGAGCCGGGCCATCCGTTCGCGGGCGAGGCGCACCAGCTCGGGCTGCCGTTCGATCGCCACCACCGCTTCGGCGATGCGGCTCATCACCGCCGCCGCATAGCCCGAGCCGGCGCCGATCTCGAGCACCCTGTCGCCCGGCGCGAGGCCGGCGGCGGCGATCATGAAGGCGACGATATAGGGCTGGGAGACGGTCTGCTCGGCCTCGATCGGCAGCGGGCCGTCCTCATAAGCAAAATCGCGCAAATCCTCCGGCACGAATGCCTCGCGTGGTACAATGCGGAAGGCGTCGAGGATACGGCGGTTCGCGATGCCGCGGCCGGCGATCTGCCGCTCGACCATCTGCGCGCGCTGGGCGGCGAAGTCCGTCATGGCTTTCGACCCTCGGCTCCTCCGGCGCGACAACGAGAGGCGGGAGCCGGACGTTCCGCGCGCACGATGCGGCCGTTGCGCCGCGCATCCGTCATGCTACCCCTTCTCCATGCATCCGGCCGACCAGTTGCCCAGCGCGCCGCGGCCTTTGCCCCGGTCGCTCGGCATTTTCGGCCTGCTCTTCCTGACCCTTTCGGCGACGACGCCGGCCTCTTCGGTCTTCATCATCGTTCCGGACATGCTGAAAGCGGCGGGGACGGGCGCCTTACTGGCCATGGCGATCGCCGGCCTGGTCTGCGTCGCCACCGCTTATATCTATGCCGAATTGTCCTCGGCCTGGCCGATCGCGGGCGGCGAATATGTGATGGTGGCGCGCACCCTCGGGCCGCTCGCCGGCTTCGTCATCCTGGGCGTCAACGTCGTCAACAATTTCATCTTCCCGGCCGTGGTCGGCCTCGGCCTCAGCGACGTGCTGGCGGCGTTGCTGCCCGGCCTGCGTCCGGTGCCGGTGGCGGCGGCGATGGTCGCCGCCTGCACCCTGCTCGGCATCCTCCATATCAGGGTGAACGCCTGGGTGACCGGCCTCTTCCTGGCCATCGAGCTGGCGGCGCTCGCCTTGCTGTTCCTGCTCGGCGCGGCGCATCCGGTGCGGCCGCTCGCCGGCATCATCCTCCATCCCGTCACCGCGAGCGGAACGCTGCCGGCGAGCGCGGTCGGCCTCGCCACGACGATCGCGATCTTCGCGCTCAACGGCTATGGGTGCGCCGTCTATTTCGCCGAGGAGATGCACGCGCCGGCGCGGCGGATCGCCCGCGTGATCCTGCTCTCTCTGGTGCTGACCCTGGCGGTGGAGACCGTGCCGATCGCCGCGACCCTCGTCGGCGCGTCCGATCTCCAGACCCTGTTCGCCGCGCGCGATCCGTTCGGGATGTTCGTCGCCGGGCGCGGCGGCGGGGCGCTGGCGGACCTCGTCTCATTGGGCGTGGCGGTGGCGATCGCGAATGCGGCGATCGCCTCGGTCCTCGCCTTCGCCCGCTTCTTCTACAGCACCGGCCGCGACGGCGTCTGGGGACGGCGGGTGGATATCTGGGTGACGGCGATCCACCCGCGCTTCGGCTCGCCCTGGATTTCCACCCTGATCGTCGGCGGCATCGGCATCGCCGCCTGCTTCATCCCGCTCAGCCTGCTGCTGGTGCTGAGCGGCGCCGGCATCGCAATCACCTATCTCGCCATCGCGCTTGCGGCGATGGCCGGCCGGCGGACCGGCGCGACCGCCCATGCGCCCTATCGCATGCCGCTCTTCCCGCTCGCCCCGCTCGTGACGATCGTGGCGCTCTTCTACGTCTTCTGGACGAGCTGGTTCGATACCGAGACGGGGCGGCCGGGTTTGATCGCCACCGGCGCGCAGATCTTGGTTTCGGCCGCTTATTATCTGCTCGTCCTGCGCCGACGCGGCGAATGGGTGGTGCGCGACCCGTTCGAGGAGCCGGCGGCCGCCTGAAGGGTTGAATCCCGACGCGATGAGCGACGACAACCCGCCCGTCTACACGATCGGCCATTCGAACCGGTCGTTCGAAGAGTTTGCCGCCTTGCTCGCCGCGGCCGGCATCCGGCAGGTGGTCGACGTCCGCCGTTTCCCGTGGTCGCGCGCCAATCCCCAATATGATCTGGAGACGCTCGGCGAGACTTTGCCCGCACGGCAGGTCCGCTACACGATCATTCCCGAGCTTGGCGGCCGCCGCGCCGGCACTCGGGATGTACCGTCGGAGGTGAATGCTTATTGGCGCAACCGGAGCTTCCACGCTTATGCCGATCATGCGCTGACCGACGCCTTTACCGGCGGGCTCGATCGGCTGCTGGCGCTGGCGAAGGAGGCCCCATCCGCGATCATGTGCGCGGAGGCGCTCTGGTGGCGCTGCCACCGCCGGATCATCGCCGATTATCTCCTGCTGCGCGGAAAAACCGTGCTGCACATCATGGAAGCCGGCCGGATCGAACCGGCACAGATGAATCCCGGCGCCGTCGTCGCCGGCGACCGGCTGACCTATCCCGGATAAGGTCCGGTCAGCCCTTCGCTTTTTTGGATCGCCGCCTCGACCCGCGCGCCTTCGGCGAGGCTTTCCATCGGACGCCCGACGAAGGCGGCCGCGCGGACCATGCCGTCCTTCCGATAATGGACGCTGCAATCGCCCTCCTCGATCGAGCCCGAGACGACGGCATCGTCCCACGCGCCGCCATGGCCGACATAATGGATCGAAATATCGAACTGCCGCGTCCAGAAGAACGGGACGTCGTGATAGGGCTCGCGCGCGCCCAGCATCGCGCGCGCCGCGGACTGGCCCTGGCGCTCGGCGACGATCCAATGCTCGGTGCGGACCCGCTCGTCCGCCAGCGGATGCGGGTAGTTGGCGACGTCGCCCGCCGCGAAAATGCCGGACGCGCTCGTCTCGAGATGGTCGTCGACCAATATGCCGTTGTCGACGGCCAGGCCTGCCTCCGTCGCCAAGGCGACGCGCGGCCGCACGCCGACGCCGACCAGCAGGAAGTCGGCGGCGATTGAAGTGCCGTCGTCCAGCGCCAGGCTCTCGCCGTCATAGGATGCCGGCTTGCGGCCGAGATGGAATTGGACGCCGTGCCGCTCGTGGAGTCCCTGGATGAAGCGGCCGAGATCGCCGAGAATCCGTTCCATCGGCAGCGCCTCCGGCGCGACGACATGGACGTCGAGCCCGCGGCCGCGCAGCGGCGCCGCCGCTTCGAGGCCGATGAAGCCGGCCCCGATCACCGCCACCGACCCGCTTTGCTCCGCCCGTTCGATCAGGCGGTCGGCATCGGCCACCGAGCGGAGGGTCAGGACGTTCGGCCGGTCGAAGCCCGGCAGCTTCAGGCGAACCGGCTCGGCGCCGGTCGCGATCAGCAACCGGTCGAAATCCACGGTATCGCCATCCGCCATCACCACCTTCCTGCCCGCAACGTCGATCGCGGCGACGCGGCTGCCAAGGCGGAGGTCGATCTTGTGCGCTTCGTAGAAATCGGGGCCCTTCAGCGGAATCCATTCCGGCTCGGCATGGCCGGCCAGATAATCCTTGGAGAGGTTGGGCCGGTCGCAGGGCGGATCCGGATCCTCGCTCAGCATGACGAGGCTGCCGCCATAGCCGAGCCGGCGCAGCATCTCGGCGGCGGCGAAGCCGGCCGCGCCGCCGCCGACGATCACGACCCGCTCCGGTCCGCCCGGGCGCGGCGCTTCTGCCTCGGCCGGCCCGATCCTGGTCCGCACGAAGACGCGGCCGCCCTCGATCTCGGGCTGCCAGCGGTCGAGCGGGTCGAAGGCCGGGGCCTTGAGCGCGATTCCGGTGCGCAGGCTGAAACAGGCATGATGCCAGGGGCAGCGCACGGTCTCTCCGACGACGAGGCCTTCGGCCAGCGGTCCGCCATAATGGGTGCATCGGCCGCCGATCGCATGGAGGCCATCGCCGCTGCGCGAGAGAAGAATGGTTTCCCTGTCGACATGGCCGGCGAGAAAGCCGGTCGCTGGAATCTCGGCGAGCGGCACGCCTACATTCAGATCGGGGCCCGTGGGCGCGTCGTCGGTTCCGGATTCGCTCATTCTGCCTCTTTCGCAATCCGTCGGTTGGATGCGGCCGTCCGGTCGAGGTTCCCCGCCTGGCGGGAGCGGGTCAGGCGACCAGCCAGGCCGTCGCGGCGCCGACCAGCAGCAATTTGGCGAGCCAGCCGGCGGCGTGGCTGGCGGTCACCAGAGGATCGATCTTGATGAAGAAGGCATTGGCGACGAGCAAAGGCAGGGGGCCGATCAGCCAGATCATCGCCGCCAGCTTGAGCGCGCCGCTTATGTCGGTCTGGTGCAGCTTCGCGGCGAGGGCGACGAAGGCGGCGGCGGTGACGAAGGCGAGGATCTGCGTGCCGACGATCCGCATCCGCTCGTTCCCGGCCCGCCAGACCTCGGGATAGACCTGGTAGCGATTGTGGAAGAGCACGCCCGCGAACAGCCAGTCCGCGAGCGATCCGAGCACGCCGCCGAGCAACGTCGCCCAAACAAGATGAAGGTCCATGGTCGCGCCCCCTTCCGCCGCGACGATAGCATGGCCGCGCCAAAGAGAAAGGCCCGGCGGCGACGCCGGGCCTTCCCGCTTCGAGCCTTTGCCCTGCTTTAGCGGCGGCTGCCCATGAACCGCAACAGGAACAGGAACATGTTGATGAAGTCGAGATAGAGCTTCAGCGCGCCCATGACCGCCGATTTCCGGGCGAGCTCCGTGCCGCCCACGTAGGAGTACATGCTCTTGATCTTCTGCGTATCGTAAGCGGTGAGGCCCGCGAAGAGCAGCACGCCGATCGCGCTGATCGCCAGGGTCAGCGGACCGGACTGGAAGAAGGTGTTGATCAGCACGGCGACGAGCAGGCCGACCAGGCCCATCAGGAAGAAGGTGCCCATGCCCGACAGGTCCCGCTTCGTCGTATAGCCCCAGAGGCTGAGGCTGAGGAAAGCGGCGGCCGTGGCGAAGAAGGTCATCGCGATCGACGGGCCGGTATAGACCAGGAAGATGGTCGACAGCGACAGGCCCACCAACGCCGCATAGAGCCAATAGAGCGCCTGCGCCGCGCCGGTCGAGAGCCGGTTGATGCCGAAACTGAGAACCATGATGATGGCGAGCGGCGACAGCATCACGATCCAGCCGATGCCGTTCAGCCGGCCGGACGCCAGATCGTACATCGACAAGACCGCGCCGCTGCGTGCGAACAGCAAAGCGACGATGCCGGTCAGGAGCACGCCCGAGGCCATGTAATTGTACACCGAAAGCATGTAGGACCGCAGCCCCGCGTCGACGGCGACGCTGTCGCGGCCGAACGTCGTCGCCGATGACGGCCGCGCGTCCAGGCGGGGGTCAAATCCGTTTGCCATTTGAACTCTCTCCTTCGCGGCGGAAACGCCCGCCGCACGCCGCCAATATCGGCCCGATCGGGTGAACATTCAAGGAAAAGCGGGTGCGTGCGCGGCAACCGTCCGATACAGAGCGGCCGTCATGCACCGGCTGTTCGTCGCCATTCGCCCGCCGGAACCGGTGCGCGCGCGGCTTCTCGCTTCGATGGGCGGCGTCGGCGGCGCCCGCTGGCAGAACGAGGACCAGCTCCATCTCACCCTGCGCTTCATCGGCGAGGTCGACCGTCACCAGGCCGAGGACGTCCATGCCGCGCTTGGCGGCGTCCACCATCCGGGCTTCGAGATTGCCTTGTCAGGCGTCGGCAGCTTCGACAGAAAAGGCGAGCCGGTCGCCCTGTGGGCCGCGGTGGCGCCGCAGGAGCCGCTTCGGGCGCTCCACAAGAAGATCGACCAGGCGATCGCCCGCGTCGGCATCGCGCCCGACGGCCGCGTCTTCGCGCCGCACGTCACCCTCGCCCGCCTGCCCCGCGGCGCCGGACCGGTCGGTTCCTTCCTGCAGGCGGCGGGGCGCCTCGCCAGCCCGCCTTTCCGGGTCGAGGATTTCCGCCTGTACGAAAGCCGGCTGACGCCGGAAGGCGCCGTCTACATCATGGTCGAAACTTATCCGCTGGGCTGAGCCCGCTTCATGGTTGCGCCGTCAGGCGCCGGCCGCGGCGAGCAGCCGGTCGACCATCCCGGCATAAGAGCCGCCGAACAGGCGCAGGTGCAGCAAGGCGGGAAAGAGCTGATAGAGGATGCGCCGCTCGGGCCAGCCGGGTTCGGCCGCGCCATAAGCGCCCCAGAAAGAGGGCGGCGGCGCGTCGAACAGGCAGAGCATGGCGAGATCGACCTCTTCATGGCCGTGATAGCAGGCGGGATCGATCAGGCCCGCGAGCCGGCCGTCGGCGACGAGGATGTTGCCGCCCCAGAGATCGCCGTGGAGGAAGGCGGCCGGCGGTGAGGCGGGAAGCCGATCGGCCAGGCCCGCCGCAAGGCGTTCGACCCGTTCGCGCCAGGGGCGGTCGAGCACGCTCGCCGCGGCGACCAGCCTCTGCTCGGCCCAGAAAGACGGCCAGTCGCCATGCTGCTTATTGTCGAGCTCGACCGTGCCGATCCGGTAGTCGACCGGCCAGCCGTAATTTTCGCCATGGCGGTCGTGGAGCCGGCGCAGCGCTTCGCCGATCGAGGCCCAGGCGCCGGCATTGAAGATTCGGTCGTTCGGCACATGCTCGAGCAGCAGCACGCCGTCATGCTCCCCCTCGACGGCGGGCGCGGGCACACCCGCGCCGGCGAGCGCGCGCAGCATCGCCGCTTCGGTGCCGATCGCCGCGCCTCCTTTCGCCACCGAGAGCCGTCCGTCCGGCCGCCGCACCAGCAGGATCTCGGAGAGATTGCCGCCCGCCAGATGCTCGAGCCGCTCCTCGGCGAGCCCGGTGACGGCGGCGACGCGGCGGGCGAAGGCGCTCATATTCCCCCTGCGATCGTCCTCGCCAGGCCCCGCGCGCCGGCGCTCACCTCCGTCCACGCCGTGTCGAAATGGGCGTCGCTGCCATAATAAGGATCGGCGACCGGCTGCCCCTCCCGCCCTTCGACATGGTCGAGGAGGAGCGAGAGGCGCGCCTTGCTGCCCGGCGGCCGCAGGCGCTGGAGATCGCGCAGATTCTGGCGGTCGAGCGCGACGATATGGTCGAAGCGCTCGAAATCCTCCGCCCGCACCTGTCGCGCGCGCAGATGCGCGATGTCGACGCCGCCCCGCCTCGCGGCGGCGATGGCACGGCGGTCCGGCGGCGCGCCGACATGCCAGTCGCCGGTGCCCGCGGAATCGACGCGGACGTCGAGCCCGAGCCGCTCCGCCTCGGCGCGGAACGCGCCCTCCGCCAGCGGCGAGCGGCAGATATTGCCGAGGCAGACGAAGAGCAGGGAGGTCATCGGCGGCGCGTCCTTGCCAAAAGGCTCGCCTCTGCTAGCCAGAGGAACGGGAGAGCACAACGAGGGGTCGATGGCGGAGGAGAGCAAAGGCAATCCGCCGGTTCGGGCCGGCCGTTACGGCTGGTACGTCCTCATCGTCCTCACCCTTATCTATGTCGTCAATTTCGTCGACCGCCAGATCGTCTCGATCCTCGCGCCCGACATCAAGGCGGATCTCCACCTCGACGACGCCCAGACCGGCTTCCTCTACGGCACCGCCTTCGCGATCTTCTACGCTCTGTTCGGAATCCCGCTCGGACGGCTCGCCGACAGCTGGTATCGCGGCCGGCTGATCGCGATCGGCCTTGGCATGTGGTCGGCGATGACCGCGCTTTCAGCCTTTGCCGGCTCGTTCGGGACGCTCGCCGCGGCCCGGATCGGCGTCGGCATCGGCGAGGCGAGCGCGTCGCCCGCCGCTTATTCGATGATCGCGGACCATTTCCCGAAGCAGAAAAGGGCGACCGCCCTCTCCATTTATTCGAGCGGCCTCTATGTCGGGGCCGCGCTCAGCCTTCCGGTCGGCGGCCTCGTCGTCAGCCGCTGGAAGGCGGCCTGGCCGCATCCGGCCGACGCGCCGCTCGGCCTCGCCGGCTGGCAGGCCGCCTTCCTCGTCGTCGGCCTGCCCGGCCTGCTGCTCGCTCTTTGGGCGCTGACCCTGCGCGAGCCGCGCCGCGGCGCCGCCGACGGCCTCTCCGAGCCGGTGGCGCGGCCCGGCGCCTGGCGCGATTTCGGCCGCGAGCTCGCCGCCATCCTGCCGCCGCTCACCTTCGTCACCGCCGCGCGCGGTCGCGACCTCATCCCCAATCTGCTCGCACTCGCGGTCACGATTGCGGCGGTCGCCGGCCTGATCCTGATCACCGGCGGCACGGAAGGGGACAAGGCGCAATGGGCCGCCTACGGCCTCGGCGCTTATGCCGTCTTCTCCTGGGTCCAGTCGCTGCGCCGGCGCGACCTTCCGGCCTTCCGGCTGATCTGGGGCTGTCCCGTCGTCGTCATGCTGACCGCCGCGATCGGCAGCATCGCCTTCATCACTTACGCGGTGGCCTTCTGGACCCCGCCTTATGCGCTGAGGACCTTCTATGCCGCGCCCGGCGATCCGGCGCATATCCTCCACGGCTTCAATGCGCGCGAGGAGGTCTCGGCGATCGTCGGCTGGTCGGCCGCCTTCGCCGCCGCGATCGGCGTGATCGCCGGCGGCGTCGTCGCCGACTGGTGGCGCCGCCGCGATCCGCGCGGCCGGCTGTTCGTCTGCATGGCCTCGGTGGTGCTGCCGGTGCCGGCGATCTGGGTGATGTTCACGACGAGCGACCTCGCCGCTTTCTATCTGGCCGTCCCGATCGCCCAGATGTTCAGCTCCGCCTGGGTCGGCGCGTCGGTGGCGACCTTGCAGGATCTGGTGCTGCCGCGGATGCGCGCGACCGCCGGCGCGACCTTCGTCCTTGGGACGACCATGGTCGGCCTTGCGCTGGGCCCTTATGCCGCCGGCAAGATGGCGGACGTGACCCACAGCCTCGCCGCGGGCATCTTCTGGCTCTTCGTCGTGCCGCCCTTCACCCTGCTCGGCCTGTGGCTGGGGTCGCGCCGCCTCGCCGCGCTCGAAGCGAGCAAGGCCGAGCGCGCCCGCGCGGCCGGGGAACCCGATTAGACTCGTACCCGATCAAGTCTGATCGGATACGATTCCAGGCTTTGTTTTACCGTTCTTTTCGGCCGTCAGGATGAGCAGTGTCGATTGGGCGGTCGCCGCATCCCCCGGATGCGGATGCGGGCTGCGGGGCAGCCCGCCCCTCCCAATCCCCGCAATCGACAGCCATGCCGGGGGCATGGCGGCCTGCTCATTCCACCTGACTGAAAACCACTCTAAGTCCGCGTCGGGCGGCCGACGCCGAACCAGCGCAGGCCCGCTTCCTCGACGTCTTGCGGAGGATAGACGTTGCGCAGGTCGACGAAGACCGGCTGCGCCATGAAGCGGGCGAGCCGGGCGAGATCGAGCGCGCGCAGCACGTCCCATTCGGTCACCAAAACCACCGCGTCGGCGCCTTCCGCCGCCTGATAGGGCGTATCGCGGAATTCGACGTTCGGCATGAGCGGCCGCGCCTGCTCGATGCCTTCGGGATCGTAGGCGCGCACGCGCGCGCCGGCATCCTCCAGCGCCTGGACGATGCTGATCGAGGGCGCGTCGCGCATGTCGTCGGTGTTCGGCTTGAAGGTGAGGCCGAGCAACGCGATGGTGCGGCCGCGCGCGTCACCGCCGATCGCCTGGATGATCTTGCGGCCCATGGCCCGCTTGCGCGCGTCGTTCACCTTCACCACCGCTTCGACGATCCTGAGCGGCGCCTCATAAGCCTCCGCCGTCTTCAGCAAAGCCAAAGTATCCTTGGGGAAGCAGGAGCCGCCATAACCGGGGCCGGCGTGAAGGAATTTCGGACCGATGCGCTTGTCGAGGCCGATGCCGCTGGCGACTTCCTGGACGTCGGCGCCGACCGCCTCGCAGAGGTCGGCGATCTCGTTGATGAAGGTGATCTTGGTCGCGAGGAAGGCATTGGCGGCATATTTGATCAGCTCGGCGGTGCGGCGGCTGGTGAACAGGAGCGGCGCCTTGTTGAGATAGAGCGGCCGATAGACCTCGCGCATGATCTCGGCGGCATCGGCATCCTCGGTACCGACGACGATCCGGTCCGGCCGCTTGAAATCCTCGATCGCCGCGCCTTCGCGGAGGAATTCGGGGTTGGAGACGACCCAGGCCTTCGCCTCGGGCGCAAATTCGCGGAGGACGCGCTCGACCTCGTCGCCGGTGCCGACGGGGACGGTCGACTTGGTGACGATCACCGCCGGCTTCCTGAGCGCGCGGGCGATCTCCTCGGCGGCGCCGAACACGTAGGAAAGGTCGGCATGGCCGTCGCCGCGGCGCGAGGGCGTGCCGACCGCGATGAACACGGCGTCGGCGTCGGCGACGGCAGCGGCGAGATCGGTGGTGAAGGACAGGCGGCCGCCGCGGACGTTGCGCTCGACCAGCCGGTCGAGGCCCGGCTCGAAGATCGGCATGATCCCGCGATGCAGGGCGTCGATCTTGGCTTCGTCCTTGTCGACGCAGGTCACGTCATGGCCGAAATCCGAAAAACAGGCTCCGGACACCAGACCGACATAGCCGGTGCCGATCATCGCAATCTGCATGGACGTTCCCGAAAATCTGAGGCGCGGCCGACAGGCCCTAGACCGGACGAACGCGCGGCGACAAGACCATAAGAAGGGCCGTGGCCCGGCCCTGCGCCCCCGACAAAAAAGAGGAGCCGGCCCGAAGGCCGGCTCCCCCTTTTCACCGTTCCTGCCGCGGCGGAAACCGCCGTGGCCGGAAGCGAACGGCTTACTGGCTTGCGCCAGATCCGTAGGTGATTTCCACGCGCCGATTCTGCGGCTCGCGGACGCCGTCGGCGGTTTCGACCAGCGGGCGGCTTTCGCCGAACGACTGGGTCGTCATCACGCCATCGGGGACGCCGTGCCCGGCCAGATAGGCCTTCACGGAGTCGGCGCGGCGCTGGCCGAGGCCCATATTATACTGGTCCGAACCCGACCGGTCGGTGTGACCCGCGATCATGACCTGCGCCTGGCCCGTCTGCTGATAGGCGGCAGCCGCATTGTCGAGGATCGCAGCCGCCTGCGGGGTGATGTCCGACTTATCCCAGTCGAAGAACACCATGAACGGCCCGATCGGCTTCGGAGCTTCCGGCGGCGGCGGAGGCGGCGGCGGAGGCGGCGGAGGCGGAGGCGGAGGCGGCGGGGGAGGCGGCGGGGGCGGCGGCGGCGGGGGCGGCGGCGGAGCGCCGAAGTTGAAGGTGATGCCGCCGAGGAGGCTGTGCGACCGGAACCGCATCTTCGCATCGTCGCCGTTGAACGCCGTCATCCGGATGTCCGGAACGTTGAAGAAACGATATTTGACGGTGATGTCGATATTGTCGGTGATCGCCTGACGAACGCCGGCAACCAGCTGCCAGGCGAAGCGCGAATCCGAATCGTCGGCGAAAGCCGACGCCTGATTCGAGAAGACGCGGACGCCCTTATATTCGACGCGGGCGATACCGACGCCGCCGCCGACAAAGCCGGAAATGCCGTTGTCGTCGCCGAAGTCGAGCATGCCGTTGACCATGAAGCTGAGCGCGCTGGCACGGCCGCCGGCCGGGCTCTGGCCCGGGAAGTTGGCCGCGCCCTGGCCGGGCAATGCGATCGTGTTGATGATATTGTCGAGCTGGGCCCTCTTATAGGCGGCCTCGGCCTCGATCCGGAACATGCCGAGATCGTAGCCGACGTTGACGTCGCCGTCGAAGCCGTAATGATGGCTGATGAGGAACCTGTCGGCGACACCGCCCACGTTGACATGGGTGTCTTCGACGATCATCGCACCGAAATCGCCACCAACGTACCAGGCGCCATTGCGCGCAAAGGCTGGCGTCGCGAGCAAGGTGGATGAAAGCGCCACAGCGATGGCGAGCTTCCGCATAATCTTCCCCTTTCGTTTGCGTCCCAACGGGAACGACCTTGAACTCAATACGGTAAGCGGAGTTTCCGCGCAAGCACGCTTATCCCCACATCTGTTGCCGAAATGCCTCAGCTTATGGTCAGCCAACAGGGAGGCCCCTCGTCCAGACGAGGCCGCAAACGAGCGCGGCGGCGCTTGGTTTCATGGCGAGAACAAAAAAAGTGAGCGCGCCCGGATGTGTGACATAAAGGGCGCAGAATCGCGGTTGATCGTGAATGAAGGCGGCTGCGATTTCACCTTGGGGAAGAAGGACTTGCGCGCGGACCGCGGATCGGCGCCGCGGCCCTGCTGCCGCGATGCCACAATCGGCGGCCCGGGAAGGGCACGCATTCGTCCGCGGCCGGCGAAAGACCGGGCGAATGATCCGGAGGGCCTCGTGCCGGCGCCCCGAAGCAGCCGCGCGGCCCGGAAAGCCGGCTCTCCGCCCAGGGCGGGCGATTCAACGAAACTGCACGCGATCCGCACCGGATTCGCGCTGGACCGCGCGCCCGCGTGGCGCAATCTCAGGCTCCTCGCAAAAGGGGAGCATGATCATGCGGTGGTTCAGGCCTCTGGGCCCCTTCTTCTATCCCGTATCGGCGATCGGCTGGATCCTGACGCTGGCCGCCCTGGCCTTTTGCGCCCACATCTTCCAATTCGTCGACCACCGCTCCCATTCGGTGACCGACACGCTTTACGGCATCTTTCCTTATTGGGGACCGACCCTGCTCGCGCTCGCCTGGATCGCGGACCGCAGCGGCGGCCGGCCGGGCTAGGGATTGGCTTTAGGGCTGGCCGCCCATGCGGGCGTAGCGCTCGACCACCGCGTCGTGGAGCGGCTTGTCGAATTCGAGGCCGCCGCGTCCTTCGCCGGTCCAGGCGATCCGCGCCGGCCAGCTTTCGAGCCCCGGCAGCTTCAGCCAGACCCGGGTGCCGGCCTCGAGATGGCAGGTCGCCTCGAAGCCGCAGCCATGGGTGGAAAGGTCGAAGAGCACGATGCTCGAAGCCGGGCGGTCGTTGGCGCCGAGCCCGGCGCCGATATGGACCGGCCGCCTGACATATTGGCGCCGGTCATAGGCATTGCCTCTTTCGATGGACGCGGCCAGGCGCATGTCTTCACTCCCCACGCTCGTCGGACGACCCGATTCTCGGCCCGGCCGGTTAAGTTTGAGTGAATCCTCTCCCGGTTCGCGGGCGATGGGCGGAGGGAAGACGAACCTCCGATCTTCCCCGGCCGGCCGGTGCGTGCCGAAGGCCGGTTCGCACCGCTGCGGCGGCCGCTATGTGACAGGCTTACAACAGCGGCCGCCAATCGCCCGGCCTCGACCACAAATGTTTGGCGACAAGGGAAAATATCGCCTAGCCGCCGCCGGCCGGACGTCCTGTCCGGTTTCGAAAACCTGCAGATTGGGAATTGTTCATGAAGACCGTGGGTCTTGTTCTTGCCGCGTCCGCGGCCCTGCTCGCCGCCAGCCCTGCTTTCGCCCAAAGCGAGACCAAAGGCAATTTCACCGGCTTCCGCATCGGCGGACTGATCGGCACCACCGGAACCAGCGATTTCGGCGGCTTCAACAACGGCTCGTTCACCTATGGCGCCAATGCCGGCTATGATTATGAGACGCACGGCGCCGTCATCGGCATCACCGGCGAATGGTCGGACGTCCACAATCATTCGTTCGGTCGCGATCTCTCGGCGACGGTCCGCGCCGGCGGCAAGATCGGTTCGCGCGGCCTGCTCTACGCGCTCGGCGGCTACACCAATGCCAGCCTGAACACGAAGGCGTTTCTCGGCCACAACCTCCACGCCGATGGCTTCCGCCTCGGCGCCGGCGGCGAGATCGCGGTGACTCGCAACCTCTATGTCAATGCCGAGGAGCGTTATTCGGATTACGGGCGCCCGTTCGGAATTAGGGCCCATAGCTGGCAGACGGTCGGCAGCGTCGGCGTCCGCTTCTAAGCGAAACGCCTTGAAGGGGGCGGGAGCGGCTTGCCGCTTCCGCCCTTTTTCGTGCCGAAAGGCGGCTGGAACGCCCGCCGTCCCCTGCCATTGTCCCGCGACACCGGTGCCGGCCGTGCTTCCGGCCTCTTCACCCGGGCCTCCGCCTCGCTTATGCGGGGCCGGCTCTGACGGGGAGAAACGAACGTGCGTGTGGTCCCGGCCCTTTCGGCCCTTCTCCTGCTCGGCGGCTGCGCCGGCTATGCCGCCGATTATTGGAAGCCGAAGCAGACCCTGATCACGCCGCAGCTCGCCCGTTACGGGCTGAGCGGCGCGCAATCGCAATGCGTCGAGCGGCGGCTGACCAGGGCGCTCGGCGTCTGGCAGCTCCGCCAGCTCGGCGATCTCGCCGCGCAGCTGCGGACGGGCGGCGCCAATCCCGGCCAATTGGGCCCGGCGGACTTCCTCTACGTCGCCGGCCTGGTCCACGATCCCAAAATCGGGGCCGAGACGAAGCGCGCCTTCGGCGCCTGCCGCGTGGCGGTCGAGCCGACAGTGCCCGAAGCGCCCCCGCCCCCGCCCTCCCCGGCCCCGCCGGCGAGCTCACCCGGCCTCGTTCCCGGCGCGCCGGCCGCCGCCGCCGGCACCCCGCCGGCGCGGGCCGCCCTCTGGGTCAATCTCGGCACCGCGTCGACCGGCCAGGGGATTTCGGTCGACGCCTCCAGCCTCGCCAACGGCCCCAATTGGCGCCAGGCCTGGTTCCGGCTCACCAATCCCGGCCCCTCGGGCGGCGGCGACATCGCCTATCTGCTGCGCATCGATTGCGCGGCGAAGAGCATCACCGCGCTCGGCGGCCGCAAATATAATCCGGCCGGGGAAATGACCGAGCAGAAGGATTATCCGAAACCTGAAGGCCCGCTCGCCATCGAAAGCGGGACGGTGATGGAGCTCGCCTTCCACGGCGTCTGCACCTGACACAGAAGGAGAATAAGATGGATCGATCGGCATCGGGACTTCGCAACGCGGCGCTCGCCGCGGTCGCCGCTTTCGCCTGCGTCGCGGCGGCGGCGCCGAAGGTCGACTTCGCGTCGATCCTCGCCGACCCGATCCGGCCCGATGCCGACAAGGCGCGCGACGCGGACCGCAAGCCGGCCGCCTTGATCGCCTTCGCCCACGTCCGGCCGGGCGACAGGATCGCCGAGCTGGCGCCGGGCGGCGGCTATTTCACCCGCATCCTGAGCGGCGTCGTCGGGCCGAACGGGCGCGTCTATGCCGTTTCCGGACGGACTTCCCCCGCCCTCCAGGCGCTGGCGCTGGCGCGGCCGAACGTCGTCGTCACCATCGCTGCGCCGGGGACGATCCCGGTGCCCGCGCCGATCGACGTCGTCTGGACCACGCTCAATTATCATGATTTCAAGAACCAGAAGATCGGCGACGGCGACGCCGCCACCGCGCTCGACGCCGCCGCGTTCAAGGCGCTGAAGCATGGCGGCACCTATCTGATCGTCGACCATGAGGCCGGCAAGGGCGTCGGCGCGAGCGCGACCTCCACCCTCCACCGGATCGAGGGCGATTTCGTCCGGCAGGAGGTCGAGAAAGCCGGTTTCCGCCTCGACGGACGCAGCGACCTGCTGCGCAACCCCGCCGACGATCACAAGGCGCGCGTTTTCGATGCGGGGATTCGCGGCAGGACCGACCAGTTCGTCCTCCGCTTCCGCAAGCCCTGAGGCGGGGATTCAACCCCGGGGCCGGTCGCGCGCCTCGTGCAGCACCCAGGCGATCACGATGTCCACCAGGCCCGGCGCCTGATGCCACCAGAAGAAGGGTCCGTCCGGCTCGGGCTGGATCGTGAGATTGTGCTGTGCATCAGGCACGATCAACGCCGAATAGGGCGTGCCGGACGCGTCGAGCGCACCGCCGATGCTGGCGATGGTTTCGTCGCGCGGCTGGAGCATGTCCTTTTCGCCATAGACGAGGAGGACCGGCGCCCGGACCTTGTGCCAGAGCGGCAGCGGATCGAAATTCTCATTCTTCGCCGCCAGCCCCCATACCCAGGAATCGCGCGGCGGAATCGCCATCCATTTGTACCAGGCGGTGTCGCGATAGGGAGCGGCCTCTTTCTCGAACGCATCGTAGGAGCGCGCGCCGCGTGCCGCATCGACGAAGGCGGAATAGACGTCCATCGCGATCTTCTCGTCGGCCTGGCTGAGCGCGAGGCTCTTGACCTCGTTGCGGACGCGATAAAGGTCCTGCTGCCATTGCGGCCCGGCGAAACTATCCTCCGCGACCAGGAAGGCGATGCGGCCCGGCGCCAGCGTCGCCACAAGCGGGGCGATCGCGCCGCCCTGGCTGTGGCCGACGAGGCCGATCCGGTGCGGATCGACGTCCGGCCGCGCGGCGAGGATCGCCACGGCGGCGAGGGCGTCGCGGGCGAGATCCTCATAGGTCGCGCTGCGCCAGTCGCCGCCGGAATCGCCCGATCCCCTTTTGTCGTAGATCAGGACCGCCACGCCCGAGCGGGCGAAACGGTCGGCGATGTAGCGCATCGTTCCCCAGCGCGTCTGCGGCCCGCTGCCGTGGACGAGCACGACCGCCGGATGGCGCCCGCGGCTCCTCGGCAGGCACAATGTCCCCCTGAGGGTGACGGCGCCGTCGCGGAAGGCGATGTCGCGGGTCGCATAAGGCAAAGACGTTGCGGCATCGCGGTGGAGCGTGAAGCTTCCCGACGCCGCGTCGCTCCGGAACGAGCCGGCAAGCCCGTCGCCGCTCAAGGTTCCGTCGAAAAGGATCGAGCCGCCGAGCGTGAAGCCGATATGGTCGGCGTCGCGGGCGACGCGGTCGAGCGGATAGTCCATCGCCGCCTGGGTGGGGGCGGTGAACCGGCCCCGCGGCGCGCGCCCGCTTTGATCGAAGTCGAATGCGACCGCGAGCGGCTGGCCGTGCGAGACCATCGTGCCCGTCCAGTGGCCGGTCAGCGTCCCCCGCTTTGCCGCGGATGCGGCGGTGCCGATCGCGAACGCAGCGGCGGCGGCGATCAGGTTGCGCGATTTCATGCGGCTTCTCCCTTAGCGGACGGCGCGAAACGGGCGCGATAGATGGAAGGCGCGACGCCGTAGCGGCGCTCGAAAGCATGGCGGAAGGCGTCGGCGCCGGCATAGCCGATCGCTGCCGCGATCGAATCGACCGGCTGGCGCCCCGTCGCCAGCAGCCTGACCGCCTCGCCGAGCCGCAGGGATTCGACATATTCGGCCGGCGTCGCCCCGAAGCTCGCCTTGAAGGCGCGGCCGAACTGGCGCCGTCCGAGATGGGCGCGGGCGGCGAGCGCCTCGATCGAAAGGTCGGCGGCCAGATTGGCGGGGAGCCAGGCCGCGAGATCGGCGAAGCGGTCGCTCGCCCGGGCCTGGAATCGCAGCGGCTCCGAATATTGGAGCTGCCCGCCCGGCCGCTTGAGATAGACGACGAGCTCGCGCGCGACGGCAAGGGCGGCGCTGGGGCCGAGATCCTCCTCGACCAGAGCGAGGCTGAGATCGATGGCGGCGGTGATTCCGGCCGAGGTGTAGAAACGGCCGTCGCGGATGAAGATCGCGTCCGGCTCGAACCGGATTTGCGGATAGAGCCGGGAGAGGCCGGTGCAGAAGCGCCAGTGGCTCGTCGCGCGGCGCCCATCGAGAAGGCCGGTCTCCGCCAGAGCGTAAATCCCCGTGCAGACGGAGACGACGCGCCGTGCCTTTCGCGCCCGGGCCAGGATCCAGTCCGCGGCGGCGCGGTTGATTTCGCTCTCGCGCAGCCCGGCGCCTCCGGGCACGATGATCGTGTCGAAATCGCCATCGTCCGCATCGGGCGAGCCGCCGAGCAAGAACCCGGCCTCGCATCGCACCGAACCGCCGCCGAGGCACGAAATCGCCACCTCATAGGGCCGGGTGCCCGGCGCCTGTTCGTTCGCGGTGGTGAAAACCTCGGCGGGACCGCTCAGGTCGAGCGCGTTCACTCCGGGAAAAGCGAGAATTCCGATCCGTCTGGCCATGCCCCGCCTTTAGCGGCATCGAGCAATGTCCTAAAGGACGACTATCGGATAATTTGGGACATTCGTATCAGCCGATGGCGGCGATGCGGGGATTCGCGGCAGGACCGACGAGTGGGTTAGTTCAATTTCAGCCGGATGAAGGCCATCGCGCCGTTGCGGTCGCCTCCGTAGGAGGGAGCGAGCGGGCGCGGCACGAAGTTGCGCGCCGCGAGCGCGCCGACGCCGAAGGCGAGGTTCGGCGCGAGCCGGAAGTCGCGCACCGCGCCGAACGAGACCTTGCCGACGCCATAGGCCCGCATCCGCGCGGCGGCGCCGGCCAGTTCGTTGTCTTCGACATATTCGGCGCGGCCGAAGAGGGTGAAGGCGCCGAGCTTCACCGCGCTCTCCAGCGCCAGGCCGTCGAGCCATCCGGCCTCGCTCGAGCGCCGGCCCCAGGCCAGGGTCGTCGACCACCAGCCCGAATGGAGCAATTTGGTCCAGATCGCGCTCGCCGACCAGCGCGACTGGTTCGTGGCCGGGTCGAGCTGCTCGGGATGGATCAGCCGCGCCCAGCTCGCCTGCAGCGACAGCCTGGGCGTCGGGTTCCAGGAGAGGCGCAGCGAGGTCGAATCGAGCGGGCCGGTCTCGATGTTCAAGCGATCCTGGTCGGGCTCGCGGCCGTTGAAGCGCGACGCGTCGAGCTTCCAATTCCGCCAGGTCAGTCCCGCCGTCACCACGCCGAAGCTGACATGGGTCGAATCGAGCCAATGATGGGTGATCGGCGCCTCGGGCGAATCCATGATCGAGAGGCGGTGCATGAAGGCCGGCGGGCCGAAGGCGGGCTCGCCCGGCAGGCCGCCATAGAGGAAGAAGGCGGCGCCGGCGCCGAGCGGAATGTCGGCGCGCGCCGAAAGCTCCATGAACAGATCGTGCGGATGCTGGCGGTCGACGAGCGGATCGCGCCCGTTGGCGGTCTCGCCCGAGGCCAGCAGCAGGGGATAGCCGTTCGCGCCCATCAGCGGCTCGGGGCTCAGCATCGCCCGGAGCTCGAGGGAACCGCCGCCCGCGAACGAGCGCTGCGCCATCCCCATCAGCATGCCCGAGACGAAGGCCTTGTCGCCCCCGCGCGGCCCACTTTGCCAGTCGGCGACGCCGTTCACCTGGCCATGGGCCATGAGCATCCAGTCGCCGGCCATGACGTGCAGGCCCGCCATCGGCGTGACGCCGGGCTGCCACGCCGTGCCCGAGGCCCAGGGGGTTCCGACGGTTCGCGGCTCGGCGACGACGATCCGGTCGTCGTCCATGTTCATGCCCTGCATTCCGCTCTGGGGGGGCGGCGCGGCGGGCGGCCGGGTGCCCATGTCCATGCCGGGCATCGGCGGTGCCGGCGGCGGCGAGGGCGGCGGGGACGGGGCCGGCGCGGGATGCGCACCCGGCTGCGCGCCCATGTCCATGCCCGGCATGGACTGAGCGAAGGCCGTCGCCGGCAAGGCGGACAGGGCCATGGCGGTCAGGGCCAGAGAACGCGCCGGCAAAGGCTTGGTGGATGTCGTCACACGATGCCTTCGACCGGCGGCGCATTCTCCTCCATCGGCGAGGGCGTCTCGGGGACATGGCCGAAGATCATGCCGAGCATCGAGATCGAGCCGAGCTCGAGCCGGTCGCTGAAGAAGCGGACCGGTTCGTCCGCGCCGCGCATCCCGAGCATGTAGAGCAAAGGCAGATAATGATCGGGGGTGGGGATGGCGAGCATCGCCTCCTCGCCGAGCGCCGGATAATCGACCAGGGACGCGTCGTCGCGGGCGACGATCAGCGCCTTCACCCGGTCGTTGAAATGCGTGGCCCAGGGGAAAGCTTCGCCGCCCGCCCAGTCGATCATGCGCAGATTGTGGACGACGTCGCCCGAGCCGCAGACCAGCACGCCCTCGTCGCGAAGCGGCGCCAGCTTGCGGCCGAGCTCGTAATGGAAAGGCGGCGGCTGCGTCCGGTCGATGGCGAGCTGCACGACGGGAATGTCGGCCTCGGGGAAGAGATGGACGAGCACCGACCAGGCGCCATGGTCGAGCCCCCAATCATGGTCCGCGCGCACCGCCAGCGGCGCCAGCAAATCGGCGGTGCGCGCCGCCAGCCACGGATCGCCCGGCGCGGGATAGGCGACATGGTAAAGCGCGCGCGGGAAGCCGTAGAAATCGTGGATCGTGCGCGGCCGCGCCATCGCCGTCACCGCCGTCTCGTCGACGTACCAATGGGCCGAGACGCAGAGGACCGCCTTGGGCCGCGGCAGAGCCCGCCCGAGCGCCGCCCATATTTCCGCATAAGGCCCGCCGAGCGCGTTCATCGGGCTGCCATGGCCGAAGAAGAGCGCCGGCATCCGCTCCACGAGCTCGCTCATTCCTGCCTCCTGTGCCGCCTGAAATCCTCCCCCGGTTTCCCGGGGGAGGGGGACCACCCGCAGGGTGGTGGAAGGGCAAACGGCGGCAGAGAAACCCCTCCACCGCGTTTCACGATGAGCCGGTGCAGATTGCCCCTAATCTGCAGTCATGCCGGAGGCATGACGGGCCTGCTCATCCCTCCCCGTCCGCTTCGTGGCCGGGGAGGACCGAAAAGCTAATGCCTGTCCCGAACATAGGAACCGGGCGCCGGATCCAGCACCTTGAGCTTGCCACTGCCGGGGGTGCGCGCCGGCACCTTCTCCATCCGACCACCCCCGTCATCCCGGCGAAGGCCGGGATCTCGAGTCGCTGGAGGTGCCGAGGCCAATCCCGACGAGATCCCGGCCTTCGCCGGGATGACGTGCGTGCTGTCGTCTCGCGTCAACCATTGATGCCAGTGCGGCCACCAGCTTCCTTCGTGCTTCTCCGCGCCGGCCAGCCAGGTTTCGGCGCTCTCGGGCAGCGCATCGTTGGTCCAGTAACCGTGCTTGTTGGCGCTGGGCGGATTGATCACGCCGGCATTGTGGCCGGAGCCGCCGAGCAGGAAGGCGACCGGCCCGCCGAGCAGGCGCGCGCCCCGATAGGTCGCTTCCCAGGCGGAGACGTGATCGTCCTTGAGGCTGACGGCCAGCACCGGGTTCTTCACCGCGCCCAGATCGAGCGCGACGCCGTCGAGGACGATCCCGCTCGGCTTCGTCAATCCATTGTCGCGCAGCACGTCCTGCGCCCATTCGAGCAGGAAGGCGCGCGGGATGTGGGCGCCGTCGGCGAACCAATAGAGGATGTCCGAGGGCGGCGCCTCGCGGTCCATCAGATAATGGTTCACCACCGACGACCAGATCAGATCGTTGGCGCGCACCGCCGAGAACAAGGCCTGCAGATCCTGCGCCGCCATGAAGCCCTTGTGGAGCAGGTGCCGCTCCATTGCGCGCATTTGCTCGGGCTCGGCGAAGGTCGCCCAGCTGCCGAGCTTCGAGAAATCGAGCAGGGCGCCGATGGTCGTGGCGCTGCCGACACGATCCCCTTCGCCCCTGGCGGCGAGCCAGGCGAGCGTCATCGCGACCAGGGTGCCGCCCATGCAGAAGCCGAACAGATCGGCCTGCCGCTCGCCGGTGGCCTGCTCGATCGCGCCGAGCGCTTCGATCGGGCCCTGCCGGACATAATCGGCAATGCCCTTGTCGGCGAGGTCGGCCCCCGGATTGACCCAGGAAATGACGAAAACCGTATGCCCCTGCTCGACCAGCCAGCGGATCAGGGAGGATCTGGGCTGGAGGTCGAGCAGATAATATTTGTTGACGAGCGGCGGGACGTAGAGGAGCGGCCGCTTCCACACCTCGCTGGTCGCCGGGGCGTACTGGATCAGCTCCATCAATTCGTTGCGCCAGATCACCGCGCCTGGCGTCGCGGCGAGGGTGATTCCAAGCTCGAAATCCTCGCTCGAACGGCGGCGGACGAGGCCGTCGCCCTCGACCGCGTCGGCGAGGAGGTTGGCGAGGCCGGAGACGAGGCTGATCGACCCGGTCTCGATCGCGCGCCGGATCGCCTCGGGATTGGTGGCCGGGAAATTGGCCGGCGAGAGCGCGTTCAAAAGCTGCTGGGTGAAGAAGTCGACGCGGGTGCGCGTCCCCTCGTCCAGCCCCTCGGCGCCCGCGACCAGTTCCTCGGCGCGGCGGGCGGTCAGCAGATAGGCCTGCTTGAGATAATCGAAAAGCGGCTCGTCCGACCAGGCGGAGTCCCTGAAACGGCGGTCGCCGCGCGCCGGCTCGGCGAGCGGCTCGGGCGCCATGCCCATCGCGCGCGCGGCGGCATGGCCCCAGAGCTTCATCCAGTCGCCGGTCGCCTTCTGCTGGGCGCGGAAGAGCTCCGCCGGATGCGACAGGAGGTGGCCGGCGAATTCGCCGAAGGCGCGCGCCGGCGCGGCCGGATCGAAGGCGTGGGGGGCGTGCGGATCGGCCGCGCGCTCGGCCCACGCGCCGGCGAGCCGCACCGCATTGGCGACGACGCGCGCCCAGGCGTCCGCCAGCTCCGACGGGCTCGGCAGCGTCTCGGGCAATTTGAAGATCCTGGTCTCGTCGCTCATCGTCGTGCCTTTAGGCGGACGGGGCTCAGAGCGCCATCAGCTCCTCGACCGCGCCGCAATTGCGGGGGCTGACGAAGAGAAAGAGCATCGCCCGGTCCGGGTTCCGGCCGGCCCAGCCGGGTTCAGGGTCGGCGGGCGTGCGGAAATCCGCAGGCGCTTGCGCAAAGATATCGTCACCGTCGGCGGCAATCGCGGCCGCCCGAGCCTCGAACGTCATGATCTGGTCTCTTGTAAAGGGATGGCCTTCTCTCGCATAAGGGCCCGGGCCTTTCCATCCGAATTGCCCCGAAACCGCTGTGCGGAAATACGCATATGGCCGCGTTCGACTGGAACGATCTTCGCAGCTTCCTCGCCGTCGCCCGCACCGGGCGGCTGACGGCGGCGGCGGCGCGGCTGGGCCTCGACCATTCGACCCTCTCGCGCCGGATCGCCGCTCTGGAGCATGCGCTGAAGGCCAAGCTGTTCGACCGCAGCCCGGCGGGCTATATGCCGACCGATGCGGGCGAGCGGCTGCTGCCCATGGCCGAGGAGATGGAGCGGCTGGCGCTCCGGGCGCAGGAGGCGGTCGGCGGCAGCGCCGCCAATGTCGAAGGCACGATCCGGATCGGCGCGCCCGAAGGCTTCGGCAGCTATTTCCTCGCCCCGCGCATCGCCGCATTGAAGGCGCGCCATCCCGAGCTCATGGTCCAGCTCGTCGCGGCGCCGGGCGTGTTCAGCCTCGCCCGGCGCGACGCCGACGTCGCCATCTCGCCGAGCCGGCCGCCGGCGGGGCGGCTCAACGTCTCCCGCCTCACCGATTACGACCTCGCCCTCTATGCCGCGCCTTCCTATCTGGCGCGGGCGCCCGCGATCGGCGCGATGGCCGATCTCTCGCGCCACATTTTCGTCTCCTATATCGGCGACCTGCTCCATTTCCCCGAGCTCGATTTCCTCCACCAGGTCGCGCCGCAGGGCGCGGCTTCGATCGAGAGCAGCAACCTCGTCGCCCAGCTCCGCGCCACCCTTGCCGGCGCTGGCCTGTGCATCCTTCCCGCCTTCCTCGCCCGCGAGGAAGCGGGGCTGGTGCGGGTGCTCCCCGACGAGGTGATCCTCACCCGCAGCCTGTGGCTGATCGTCCACCAGGATCTCGCCGGCCTCGCCCGGGTGAAGGCGGTGGTTCGGTTCCTCAAGGAGATCGTGGAGAGCGAACGGGGCCTGTTCTGTCTGAACGAATGAACAGGCGCCGTTCATGTCCCGGCAAAGCAGGTCCCTCTAGGGGCCGCCGCTCGCAACCGAAGAGGAGCGGACATGATCCCCTTGATCCTGGCGGCGCTGGCCGCGACGGCGCATCGCGGCCCCGCATCCGATCCGGTGATCGGCATGTGGATGAACCCGGCGAGGACGGTCGCCGTCCGGACCTCGCATTGCGGCGGCGGCCTGTGCGGCCGCGTCGTCTGGGCCTCCGCCCAGGCGCAGCAGTCGGCGCGGGCCGCCGGCACCGAGCATCTGGTCGGCGTCGATTTGTTCCACGACGTCCGGCCGGCGGGCCCCAATGCCTGGGAAGGCGAGGTGTTCGTTCCGGACCTCGCGACGACCGCGAACGGCAATCTCACGCTGGTCGGCCCCGACGCGCTCGAGATCAACGGCTGCCGGCTGCACGGCCTGCTCTGCAGGAAGCAGGTCTGGCACAAGATCGCCGCGCTCCCGCGCTGAACACTGGATATGAAAAAAGAGGGGCGGCCCGGAAGCCGCCCCTCCCCGTTTCGCCGGCGCTCAGTCGCGCGGCTTGAGGCTCACCAGCCGGTCGACGATCGCGTTCAAGCCTTCGCCGGAGCTGGCGTAGAGGTCGATGCGCCCGACCTTCTCGGTCACGCGCTCGAGCGCCTCCAGCTCCTTCAGCCGAAGCAGGGTCGGGTTGTCCTCCATCAGCTTCGCCGTGTTGAGCAGCGACCGGGTCGCGGCCGTCTCCTCGCGGCGGCGGATGAGGTTCGCCTGCGCGACCTTCTCCGCCTCGACCACGCGGTTGATCAGCTCGCGCATCTCGCCCGGCAGGATCACGTCCTTGATGCCGAGCTCGGTGACGCCGACGCCGATATCGCCCATCTCGCGCCGCACATGCGCCGCGATCTGGTCGTCCACCGTCTCCCGGTCGTTGAGCAATTCGTCGAGCGTGCGGCCGCCGACCGCCTCGCGGACCGCGAACTGCACGAGCTTGTAGACGTGCTGCTGATAGTCCGGAGTCGCCAGCGCCGCTCTCTCGACGTCGGTCACCTGAAGGAAGGCGGTGAGCGTGACGCGCAGCGACACGCGGTCCTTCGTCAGGATCTCCTGCGCCGTCACTTCGAGCGGCACCGGACGGGTGTCCAGCGTCTTCGCGGTGACGGTGCGGCCGATCTGCCAATAGCCGTAGCGGCCCGGGCCGACCGTCTCGACCAGCTCGCCGTCGAAGAAGACGAGGCCCGCCTGGGCCGCGCCGACCGCGACGGTCGCGATCGCCGGCGGGCTGCCGCCGAGCGCGGTCTCGGCCTTTTCGAGCCGGACCAGCTCCGCCTTGTCGAGCCGCGGACGCGCGTCGACGTCGTAGAGGGTCACCTCGACGTCGTTCAGCACCTTCCAGACGCGCACGTTCTGGCCGGGCCGGACGATCAGGCTCGGCTTGCCGTCGATCGCGACGAGCGCCGCCTGGCCCTCGGCCGGGCGGACGATCTCGAGGCAATTGGCCGCGAGCTCCGGATGAAGCTTCTCGATGACCTCGGCCCATTCGCCCGTGAACAGGCCGCGCGCCGAGACGATCTCGACACGAAGCCGGCCCGAAAAATCCCAGAACACATGGCGTCCCGGTTCGAGCATGCGGATGAGGCGGCCATCCTTGACGAGGAGGCCGCGCTGGGTTTCGGCAATTACATATTCCTTGCGGAGCATCGCCGGTCTCCTCTTTCTCCCAAATTGCCGGCCCGATTGCCGGACAAAAGGGCCGCGGCCCCTACAGAGCTTCGCGATTCGGGTAAAGGGCCGCACGACGGAAACGGCAACTTTTCAGGAGCTGTTGCCGAAATGACGCGGGAGCGGCGGGAAAGGTCGGCCGGGGGATGTTCTTCATGGCCGCGGCGGGCCGGCGATTGAGGCGGCGCTTCCAGGCACTTGAAGCGGCCGCAGCGGCGCGGCCAAGCCGCGCCCTGGGAGCCGCGCCTCATGCCCTTCGGCGACGCCTTGATCCTCGCCGGCGCAAAGCCGGACCATGAATGCTTCCGGATCGGCGCATCGGCCGTAGCCGGCTTGCCTCACCTTCGGCCCGAACACCCCACCGGCTTCCCATCGAGGTCTGCCTTTACAGGGCATTTTGGAGCGGGAGTCGAACCCGCGACCGACAGATTATCAGTCTGCTGCTCTACCCATTGAGCTATCCAATGCTGACGCTTGCGAGGCGTCCCTGGACCACAGCCAGGTGCTGGTGGGTCCGCCATGGAACACGGGGCGGCAGGGCCGTCCGCGCCCCCGGGGCGACAAACCCCTGGGAAATGGCAAATCCGGCGGCGCCTATAGGGAGGTCGTCCGATCCTGTCGAGCCCGGCATCAAGTGGCGGAAGGCGGACCCTTCAGCTCGATCATATTGCCTTCCGGATCGTGGATGTAGACGGACGGGCCTTCGCCGTCGGCGCCGTAGCGCTGCACGACCTCGGCTTCGATGCCGTGGCTGGCGAGGTGGGCGAGGATCGCCGCTTCGTTCCAGCCGTCGACGCGGAAGCAGACATGGTCGACATTGCGCCCTTCCGGGCCGGGCGCGGCGCCGCCCATTCGGCCGAGCTTTCCGTCGACCGGCACCAGATCGACGAGCGCATTGCCGACGCGGAGCTGGTAGAGGCCGATCTCCTCCTGATTTTTCTCCAGGATGGCGCCGAGCATTTCGCGCCAGAAGGCGGCGACCTTCTCGAGGTCGGCGACCCGAAACACGACATGATCGATGTCGCGGAGATGGATCACGCCGCCTCCAGCGCCTTCACGCCCGGCAGCTCCTTGCCCTCCATCCATTCGAGGAAGGCGCCGCCCGCGGTCGAGACGAAGCTGAAATCGCTCGCGACCCCGGCATGGTTGAGCGCCGCGACCGTGTCGCCGCCGCCCGCCACCGAGACGAGCGAGCCTTCCTGGGTCAAAGCCGCGGCGATCTTCGCGAGCGCGACGGTGGCGGCGTCGAACGGCGGGGTCTCGAAGGCGCCGAGCGGGCCGTTCCAGACGAGGGTGCGGCAGGTCTTGAGCACGTCGGCCAAAGCCTCGATCGCGGCCGGGCCGATGTCGAGGATCATTTCGTCCGCCGCCACCTCATGGACGTTGCAGGTGCGGAGCGAGGCCGGGCTGGGCGCGAACTCCTTCGCCACCATTACGTCATAGGGCAGATGGACGGTGCAATCGGCCCGCTCCGCTGCATCGAGGATTTCGAGCGCAATCCCCCTGAGGTCGTGCTCGCAGAGCGACTTGCCGACGTCGACGCCGCGCGCGGCGAGGAACGTGTTGGCCATGCCGCCGCCGATGATGAGATGATCCACTTTCGCGACGAGGTGGCGCAGCACTTCGAGCTTGGTCGAGACCTTGGCGCCGCCGACCACCGCAGCCACCGGTCGCTCGGGATTGCCGAGCGCCTTTTCGAGCGCCCTCAGCTCCGCCTCCATCGCCCGGCCGGCATAAGCGGGGAGCAGATGCGCCAACCCCTCGGTCGAGGCATGGGCGCGGTGGGCGGCGGAGAAAGCGTCGTCGACGTAGAAGTCGCCGAGCGATGCCATGGCGCGCGCCAGCTCGGGGTCGTTCTTCTCCTCGCCTTTGTGGAAGCGGGTATTTTCGAGGATGGCGATATCGCCCGGCTGAAGCGTCGCGACGGCTGCGGCCGCCTCGGCACCCTGGCAATCGTCGATGAAGCGCACCGGCCGCCCAAGCACCCGTTCATAGGCGCCGACGACCTGGCGAAGCGACATGTCCTCGCGCCGCTCGCCCTTCGGCCGGCCGAAATGGGCGAGGAGAAGGACAATCGCGCCGCGATCGGCGAGCTCCGTCACCGTCGGCAGGGTCGCGCGGAGGCGGGTGTCGTCGCTCACCGCGCCATCCTGCATCGGCACGTTGAGGTCGACACGGACGAGAGCGCGCTTGCCGTGGACGTCGCCGAGATCGTCGAGGGTACGGAAGCTGGTCAAGTCACCGTTCCTTTGTCATTGCCAACTTCTTCTCGTCATTCCCGCGAAAGCGGGAATCCAGATGGGTGTTGGAGCCGTTACCGAGTCCGCCTGGATCCCCGCTTTCGCGGGGATGACGGAAGGAAACGGTCAGATCAGTTTCGCCATCGCGCCGGCGGTGTCGACCATGCGGTTCGAGAAGCCCCATTCATTGTCGTACCAGGAAAGGACTCGGACCAATTTGCCTTCGAGCACCGCCGTTTCGAGGCTGTCGACGGTCGAGCTTGCCGGGTTGTGGTTATAGTCGACCGAGACCAGCTCCTCGTCGCTATAGTTGAGGATGCCCTTGAGCGGCCCGCTCTCGGATGCGGCCTTGAGCGCCCCGTTGACCTCGTTCAGGCTGGTGTCGCGCTTCGGAACGAAGGTGAGATCGACGAGGCTGACATTCGGGGTCGGCACCCGGATTGCCGAGCCGTCGAGCTTTCCCTTCAGCTCCGGAAGCACCTCGCCGACGGCGCGGGCGGCGCCGGTGGTGGTCGGGATCATCGACATGGCGGCGGCGCGGGCGCGGCGCATGTCCTTGTGGATCTGGTCGAGGATCTTCTGGTCGTTGGTATAGGAATGGATCGTCGTCATCAGCCCGCGCTCGATGCCGATCGTGTCGTTCAGCACCTTGGCGATCGGGGCGAGGCAGTTGGTCGTGCACGAGGCGTTGGAGACGATGACATGCTCCGGCCGGAGCTTGTCGTCATTGACTCCGAAAACGACGGTCAGGTCCGCGCCCTTGGCCGGCGCCGAGATCAGGACCTTCTTGGCGCCGGCCGCGAGATGGGCCGAAGCTTTATCCCGATCGGTGAAAAATCCGGTGCATTCGAGTGCCAGATCGACACCATTGGCCGCATGGGGCAGCTTGGCGGGATCGCGCTCGGCGGTGACGTGGATGCGCTTGCCGTCGATGATCAGGTCGTTGCCGTCGGCGCGGACCTCGCCCGGATAGGCGCCGTGGACGGAATCGCGCTTGAACAGCAAGGCGTTGGATTCGGCGTCGGCGAGATCGTTGATCGAAACCAGCTCCAGCGGGCTGTCCTTGCGCTGCAGCAGCGCCCGCGCCACCAGGCGGCCGATCCGCCCGAAACCGTTGATCGCAACCCGTGTCATTTCCTGTGCTCCTTCACCCGCCATTCGGTCCAAGCTGGTCGAAAGTCATTTTCCTTCTCCCCTTCATGAAATGGGGAGGGCTTCGACCGGCTCAATCCGAACGGGGTTTGTCCAGTCTCTCCAAAATAAGCGGCACGATCGCTTCGGCGGTGAAGCCGAAGCGCCCGAAAAGATCCTCCGCCGGTGCCGAGGCCCCGAACCGGTCGAGGCCGATGCTGAGCCCGTCCGGCCCGACATAACGCTCCCAGCCGATCGTGGTGCCCGCCTCGATCGACACCTTGAGCGCATCGCGCGGCAGCAGGCCGGCGCGATAATGCGCGTCCTGCGCGTCGAACAAATGCCACGAGGGCATGGAGATGATGTCGGCGCCGATCCCCCGGTCTTCAAGCGCATCGGCGACTGCGACCGCCACCTGCACTTCCGAGCCGGTGCCGATCAGCACCACCCGCCGGGCGGCCGCCGCGCCGCGGAGCCGATAGGCGCCGCGGGCGCAGAGATTCTCCGGGCGCGCTTCCGTGCGGAGTTGCGGCACATTCTGGCGGGTGAGCGCGAGCAGGGACGGCCCGTCCTTCCGTTCCAGCGACAGCGCCCAGCATTCCGCCGTCTCGACGGCATCGGCGGGCCGGTAGACTTCGAGGTTCGGGATCAGCCTGAGGCTGGTCAGATGCTCGACCGGCTGGTGGGTCGGCCCGTCCTCGCCGAGGCCGATCGAATCGTGGGTCATCAGGAAGACGACCCGGATCCGCTGCAGGGCGGCGAGGCGGATGGCGGGCCGGCAATAATCGGAGAAAACCAGAAAGGTTCCTCCATAGGGAATGACGCCGCCATGCAGCGCCATTCCATTCATCGCGCAAGCCATTCCGAACTCACGGATTCCGTAATAGATGTAGCGGCCGGAATAATCCTCCCTGGTTAGCGGATTCTGGCCCTTGGTCCTGGTGTTGTTCGAACCGGTGAGGTCCGCCGAGCCGCCGATCGTGTCCGGCAGCGCGGCGTTGACGATTTCGAGCGCCAGCTCCGACGCCTTGCGCGTCGCGACCGCCCGCGGGTTGGCGGCGAGCCCCCCGACATAGGCGTCCAGCGCCCCCAAATCGGGCAGCCGGCCTTCCATCCGGCGCACGAATTCGGTCCGCTCCGGGCTGGCGGCGAGCCGGACGCGCCAGTCCTCGTGCGTCTTCGCGCTGCGCCCGCCGGCCGCGCGCCAGGCGGAGAGGATCGGCTCGGGTATCTCGAATGGGGGGCTGTCCCAGTGCAATTGCCGGCGCGCCGCGGCGACCTCGTCGGCGCCAAGAGCCGCGCCGTGGGTGGCCGCGGTGCCCTGCTTGTTGGGCGCGCCCCAGCCGATGATCGTACGGCAGGCGATCAAGGACGGGCGGTCGTCGGCAAGCGCCTCGTCGATGGCGCGCCCGATGTCGGCGAAATCGTGGCCGTCGCACGCGACGACATGCCATTCGGCCGCCCGATAGCGGCCGATCACGTCCTCCGAACGCGACAGATCGGTCGCGCCGTCGATCGTGATCCGATTGTCGTCCCACAAGACGATCAGCCGGCCGAGCTTCAAATGGCCGGCGAGTCCCGCCGCCTCGTGATTCACGCCCTCCATCAGATCGCCGTCGCCAGCGACCGCCCAGGTCCGGTGATCGACCAGATCGTCGCCGAAAACGGCGTTCAGATGCCGCTCCGCGATCGCCATGCCGACCGCCATTCCGAAACCCTGGCCGAGCGGCCCGGTTGTCGCCTCGACGCCGGGGAGGAGGAAATTCTCGGGATGGCCGGCGCAGGGGCTGCCGAGCTGACGGAAATGGCGGATGTCGTCCATCGTCGGCTGCGCGTAGCCGGTCAGGTGGAGCAAGGCGTAGAGCAGCATCGATCCATGGCCGGCGGAGAGCACGAAACGGTCGCGGTCGTGCCATGCCGGATCGGTCGGATCGTGCTTCAGATAGTCGGTGAACAAAATGGTCGCCACGTCGGCCATG
Organism: Allosphingosinicella sp.; assembly: GCA_036491055.1. Taxonomy (GTDB): domain Bacteria; phylum Pseudomonadota; class Alphaproteobacteria; order Sphingomonadales; family Sphingomonadaceae; genus Allosphingosinicella. Next base: position 57,133 of record DASXCT010000023.1, on the reverse strand, counting down.
CCCATCGGCATGCCGGGATGGCCCGAATTCGCCGCCTGCACCGCGTCCATGGCGAGCGCGCGGATGGCGTTGGCGAGCAGTCGCGGTTCGACGGCCATAAGCTCCCTTGGAAAACTTCCTGGAATCCGGGGCGGGACAAAGCGCCCGCCGCCCCCTTTATCGGAGGGTGCGTCGGCGTCAACCGGCGGTCGCCTGCCGATTTCCTTCCCCCCGCCAGCCATGCTATGCGGAGGCGATGGGGGACGACAAGGTCATCGAGCTGATCGGCCGGATCGACCGGGCGCTGGCCCGGATCGAGGCGTCCGCCGGCCGTCCGGCACCGCCGCCGCCCCCGCCCGCCGACGACGGCGGCGCCGCCGCCCTCGAAGACGCGCACCGGACCCTGCGCGCCCGCGTCGAGCGGGCGATCACCCAGATCGACCGGCTGATCGCCGCCGGGGAGGCCGGCTGATGGCGACGATCGACGTCGAGATCGCCGCCCGCCGCTATGCCGTCGCCTGCCGCGACGGCGAGGAAGCCCATCTCCGCGCCGTCGCCGCGATCGTCGACCGCAAGGCGCAGCAGGCGGCCGACGCGCTCGGCAGCCTGAGCGAGGTGCGCCAATTGCTCTTCGCCTCTTTGCTCCTCGCCGACGAGCTCAAGGAGCATCGCGCCGGCAATTCGCCGCCACCCGAGCCCGAGACCGACCCCCGCGTCGCCGACGCGCTGGCCCGGCTCGCCGACAGGATGGAGCGGATGGCGCAAAGACTTGAGACGGAGGCCGCAAGCTCCTAAATCGGATTTCGACGGGTACTGCCCGGTACGAGCTCTAGAGAACATCCCTGAGGCGATAAGACATCCTCGGGGGCTGTCCCTGGCGGGGCCCTGGCTCCGCACATATGGTCCCCACCTGACGTTCTGGCGTCAGAGGATATTCCGGCAAACGGCCATGGCGGTCCCGTCACCCTTCCTTTCCTCGAAAGAGGCCCTGCGCGGCGAGGCGCTCGCCCGCCGGCGCGACTATGCGCGCGCGCTGACGCCCGCGCTTCGCCACGCGCTGGAGCGCGACCTGGCCGAAATCGTCCTGCCGCATTTGATCGAGGCGAAGGTGATCGCCTTCTACCATCCGCTCCGCAGCGAGATCAGCCCCGTTCCCATCCTCACGCGGCTCGGCGCCGGCCAGCGCGCCGTTTTGCCCTGGTTCCTCGACCGCGACGCGCGGATGATGTTTCGCGAGGGGCCCGCGGCCGAGCCGAGCCCCTGGGGAATGCTCCAGCCGGCCGCTTCGGCCGAAGCGCTGGCGCCCGACCTCGTCCTGGTTCCGCTCGTCGCCGCCGACCGGCGTGGTACCCGCATCGGCCACGGCAAGGGCCATTACGACCGCGCGCTCGCTCATTTGCGCGAAGGCGGCACCATCGTCGCGATCGGCCTCGCCTGGGGGCCGCAGATCCTCGACGCCCCGATTCCGCCCGATCCCTGGGACATGAAGCTCGACGCGATCGCGACTCCGAAGGAATGGATAATATGCCGGTGACGCCCGCCCGGCCGAGCTGGCGCAAGCCGGTTGGGATCCTGCTGATCCTGCTGCTGATCGCCTTCTGGGCGTGGCTGGCCGCGACCGTCGCGGACTGGCTGCCGGACTTCCGGCTGCTGCGGCTTCTCTTCTTCTTAACGGCGGGACTGATCTGGATCCTGCCGCTCAAGCCCCTGCTCAAGTGGATGGAACGCGGCCCGCATCAGGCTCCTTCTATTCGTTCCAGCGATACGGCGCCGCCGCCTTGAGCGCCGCGGCAAGCCGCGGCGAGTCGAGCCCGCCGGCGAAGAATGCCCGGATCAATTTTCCGTCCTCGCCGCCGCCCGATATGCGTGCGAAGGTGTGATTGTCGTCGGCGACGAAGAGCCGATGGTGGGGATAGGAATAAGCGAGCGCGATCGTGGTGCGATAATCGACCGCCTCGTCCTCGCGGGCGGCCAGCACGAAGACCTCGGTCCGAACGCGGTGCAGCGCCTCGAGGTCGAAATGCGGCGGCGGGATCCTGCCCGCTTTCTCGAGCTCGATCAGAGGCGCGGCGAAGTTGCGCTGCGGCTCGATCAGCGGCGATACGCCCGCCTCCGGCGCATCGAAGGCACCCGATGGGCCGATCAGCTCGAGCACGCGCACATTTTGCGGAATCGAATCGTTGGACGCGAGCAGGGCCATCACATCGTCGACCTGATAGTCTTTGCGCGCCTGGGCATAAGCGCCCTCGTCACCGGCGGCGAGGGCGCGGATCAGCTTCGCTCGCTCGTCCTTCAGCCGGTCGGCGGGGACGAAGAAATGCTGGCGCTGAAGGGTGATCAGGATTCGGGTCCGCTCCCCGGGCCGGCGCTTCAGCAGATCGACGAGCATCGGCTGAAGCTCCGGGCTTTCGGCGCCCAGCGTCTTCCAGAAGCGGTCGAGGCCGATGTCGAGATCGCGCACGATCTCGGGGTTGACCGGCGATTGGGTGAAGGCGCGCGAGACATGATCGCCATGGACGGCGAGATATTGGTGGACGAGATAGGCCCCGCCCGACCGGCCGTAGAGCATCACCTTCCCGTTGCCGACCAAAGCGCGGCGAAGCGCGTCGATGTCGGCGATCCACTGGTCCGCGTTGAAGATCCGCCACGCGCGCTGCCAGTCAGGCTTGCCGCCCGGTCCGAGCGTCGCGGCGACGAAGGCCGGCGTGGTGCCGCGCGTGACCAAGCCGACGACGTTGACGCCCGGTCCGAACAGGCTTTGCTGGAACGCCGGCATGGCGCCCTTGCGGACGTAGAATTGCTGGCCGTCGGCAACCATGATCACGGTCGGCTTGCGCGGATCGAACCGCGCGCCGAACTCGTAATCGAGCCTCGCCGAGCCGGCCGCCGGGCGGCCGTGGTCGAGCGGGACGGACAATGAGCGGTCGAGGCCGGAAGCCGAGGCCGCGGCGCTCGCGCAAAGCAAGGCGAGCGGCAGCAAACGCGAAGCGAACATCGTCACTTCCTTCCAAGAGGTGAGTTACTCAGCTAATACAGCCTGGAGATGCGCGCAAGTGGGAAGTGGCGCGAGTGACGGGGCTCGAACCCGCGACCTCCGGCGTGACAGGCCGGCGCTCTAACCAACTGAGCTACACCCGCGTGAGGCGGGCGACCTAGGCGCTGGCCCGGAGCCTGTCAAGCAAGCGCCGGACCCCGATCGCGACGCCCCGATTACGCCCCGTCTTCCTCCGTCTGCCGGCCGGTGAGCGTGCCTTCCTCGAACAGGAAACCGGCAATGTCGGGCCGTCCGGCGGCGTCGAGAATCGTGCGGATGATGATGAGCAAAGGCACGGCGAGCAGGGCCCCGGTCGTGCCCCAGACCCAGGCCCAGAAGCTCAGGGCGAGCAGGATCAGCAGCGGGTTGATGGTCAGCCGCCGGCCGACGATCGACGGCGTGATCAGGTTCGATTCGGTGAGGTGGAGGCCGATGAAGCAGGCCGCCGGCAGGAAGGCGTACCAGGGGTGGTCGAAGGTCATCAGCCCGCCCACGGCGAGCAGCAGGGCCGAGGCGATCGGGCCGAGATAGGGAATGTAGTTGAGCACCGCGACGATGCCGCCCCACATCATCGGCGTCGGCATGCCGAGCAGCCACAGCACGCCCGCGGTGACCAGCCCGAGCGTGATGTTCACCAGGGTGATCGTGCCGAGATAGGTCGAGGTCGCGTCGACCATCTGCTGGATCGCCCGCGCCGTCGTCATCGCGCCGTCGAAGCTTGCCCGGGCGGTGATCGTCCGCCGGCGCATCCGCGTCCAGCCGGCGAGGAAGAAGAAGACGACGAGCACCACGAAGAACATCTGGATCGCGGCGAGCGGCGCCGCGGTGGCGAGCACGTCGAGCAGGCTGTTCGGCGTCGCCACCGTGACCGTGCGGGGCGCGTGGCGGACGGTGCTGAACTGCCGGACGATGTCGTCGAAGAAGCGCTGGAGCTGCGAATAAATGTGCATCAGCGGCTGCAGGGTCGCCCGGATCCGGCCGATCCGTTCGGGGATCAGCCGCACCCATTCGCTCGCCGGCAGCACGATCGAGGCGACCGCGACATTGGCGACGCCGAGCAGGACCAGCACGCAGGCCAAGGCCGCGAGGCCGGAGGGAAGGCCGCGCCGCTCCAGCCATTCGAGCATCGGCACGAGCGCGATCGCGATGATCAGGGCCGCGGTCACCGGCATGAAGAATTCCGCCCCGGCCTGGAGCGCGAAGGGCAGAGCCAGGACCAGGCCCGCGCCGGCGATCAGGGTCAAGGCGGCGAGCAAGCGGTCGCGGCGAAAGGCGCTCCCTTCCGATTCGGGCGCGGGCCGCGGCGCGGCGGGCGCCGGCGGCGGCACCTCCGTTACCGTCTCGTCTCCCCCCAACCGCTTCATCGCGACCCTTTCCGCCGGCCATTTCTCGTTCAACGTCAATGGCTAATCCGTCATTAACTATTTCTTATCCCGTCCACGGCCACAACAAGGCCACATCAGCTCGTGGGGGGCTCTAATGCGTTATCAGGCTATGGGCGCCGAATCATCGGCGTTCGTAAAATATGCTGTGCTTGCCGCGGCTGCCGTCATGGCGGCCGGGACGATCGCCACGCCGGCCGCGGCCGCGGGGACGACCGCCGGAACCACGATCAGCAACGTCGCCACCGCGACCTACGACCTTCCGAACGGCGGCTCGGGCACCATCCAGTCGAACATCGTCACCCTGAAGGTCGACGAATTGATCAACGTCACCGTCGCCTGGCACGATCCGGGCGACGTCGTCGGCCCCGCCGGCGGCACCAAGCAGGTGCTGAGCTTCACCGTCACCAACGGCGGCAACGGCACCGAGGCCTTCACCCTCGGCACGATCGCCAATCTCGGCGGCGACGATTTCGACCCGACCATCACCGCGATCGTCCTCGATACCAACGGCAACGGCGCCTACGATCCGGGCGTCGACACCGTCTATGTGCCGGGCACCAACGATCCGACGCTCGCGCCCGACCAGTCGACGACGGTCTTCATCCTTTCGACGCTGCCGCTGACCGCCGCCGACGGCAACCGCGCCCGCGCCGAGCTCAATGCCATTTCGAAGAAAGGCTCCGGCACGCCCGGAACCAGCTTCGCCGGCAAGGGCCAGGGCGGCGGCAACGCCGTCATCGGCGCGACCGGCGGCAAAGGCCAGGCCGATGGCTTCTACAAGGTGCTGAAAGCCTCGGTCGCCTTCGTCAAGAGCGCCGCCGTCGCCGATCCGTTCGGCGGCACCACCCAGGTCCCCGGCGCGACCATCACCTATACGCTGGCGGCGACCGTCAGCGGCACCGGCAATATCGCCAACCTCAAGGTGACCGATTCGGTCCCCGCCGGCACCACCTACAAGAGCGGCTCGCTCACCCTCGATGGAACCGCCTTGACCGACGCCGCCGACGGCGACGCCGGCAGCTTCTCCGCAACCGGAATTGCCGTGAACCTCGGCACCGTCGCCACCGGCGCAACTCGTACCGTAACCTTCAAGGTTACAATAAATTGACGAAAGGAACCACAATGAAGATTCTGGCCATTCTTCTCGCTTTTGCCGCGCCTGCCGCCGCCCTGGCCGCGGGTTCCGATCATGTCTCGCTCGCGAGCCATGTCTTCGCCGAGCATGTGAGGCCCGGGCCCGGCGGCAAGCCGGAGGTCGTTCGCGACGAGCCCAAGGTCGTGACGCCGGGCGACCGGCTGTTCTTCGAGCTTGCCTACAGGAATGCGGGCGCCGAGCCGGCGACCGGTTTCGTCATCACCGATCCGATTCCCGCTTCCGTCGCCTTCGCCGGCGACGAGAGCGCGGGTGCCATTTTCTCCATAGACGGCGGCCGGACGTGGGGTCCGCTCGCCGCCTTGCGGGTCGCGCAGTCGACTGGGGGGTCGCGACCCGCATCTTTCTCCGACGTAACCCACATACGCTGGGTGTTCGCACGGCCGATTCCGGCCGGCGCGGCGGGATCGGTCAGCTTTCGAGGCGTCGTGAAATAGCCTCATCCCGCAACGGGCGCCGGCGGGGGACTTTGGCGCCCATCCCGACGATTGGACCCTGATATGACCAGAACAATGCGATTGCTCGCATCCGCCAGCGTGCTGGCGGGGGCGGCGCTCGCGGTGTCCCCCGCCTCCGCGGCGGGGACGACCGCGGGAACGACCATCACCAATACGGTGACGGTCGACTATAAGGTTGGCGGCGTTTCCCAGAACCAGGTGAGCGCCAGCGCCAGCTTCACGGTCGACCGCAAGATCAACCTGACCGTCGCCCAGATCGGCGCGACCACGACCAGCGTGTCGCCGGGCCAGACGGCGGCGGTGACGGCCTTCTCCGTCACCAACGCATCGAACGCCGTGCTCGACTTCGCGCTCGCCGTCAGCCAGCCGGCCGGCGGCACCGCCGCCCATGGCGGGACTGACGACTTCAACGTGTCGAACGTGAAGATGTATATCGATACCAACAATAACGGCGTCTACGATCCGGGCACCGACCAGCAGATCACCTATCTGGATGAGATTGCTGCCGATGCCAGCAAGACGGTCTTCGTGGTCGCCGACGTCCCGCTCGGCCGTACGACCGGCGACGTCGCCGACGTCCGGCTCACCGCCACGGCGGCCGAGTCCGGCGCCGCCGGCTCGCTCGGCGCGACCGTCACCCAGACGGCCGGGGCCAATACGGCGGGCATGGACACGGTGTTCGCCGACAGCAACGCCAACGGCAACGTCGCCGGCGACGGCGCCGCCTTCGCCGACGACGATTATACCGTCCTGGCGGCGGCTTTGACCGCGGCCAAGACCAGCCTGATCATCTCCGACCCGATCAACGGGACGACCAATCCGAAGATGATCCCCGGCGCCGTCGTGCAATATTGCATCGCCGTCTCGAACGGCGCCGGCAGCGCGACCGCGAGCAACGTCAGCCTGAGCGACACCTTGCCGGCCCAGACGACCTATTTGTCGTCCTTCGGCATCAAGCTCAACGGCACCGTCACCGGTTCCACCTGCAACGCCGACGGCGCGGCGGGCGGAGCCTTTGCGAGTGGCGTCGTCTCGGGCACGCTCAACGACATCGTCGCGGGATCGACCAGCACCCTGGTCTTCCGAGTGACGATCAACTGAGGAGCGGAGAGGGGGAGGCGGGCCGATGGCGCGTCTTCCCCTCGTCCATCAGCCGATGAACCAATTGACCCGACTTCTCGGGGCGCTGCTTTGCGTCCTCGGAGTGGCGCTGCTCGCGCTGCTCGCGCCCGCGCCCGCGCACGCGGCGGGCGTCGAGGCCGTGCGCACGATCGCCAACACCGCCCAGATCGAATGGGACGAGGCCGGGCAGCATCTGCAGCTCGCCTCGAACGAGGTCGACATCGCGGTCGACCTCCACGATTTCACCCTCACCGCCTTTCATTTCGGCAGCGGCGCCGGCAGCGTCGCGCTGACCGCGCCAGCGCCGCTCTGCGCCGGCAGCGCCGGCCCGGCGCCGGTCGCGCTCTCCGCCGCCTGGCAGAACGAGCAGCTCTCGCCCGCGACCGTCGTCGCCACCAAGATGGTCCATGCCGGCGAGCCGCTCTTCTTCGTCCTCGATTATCCGGCCGGGAACCTCGACCCGACCAAGCCCGACACCGTCACCGGCGTGATCCTGACCAAGAGCGGCGACCGCGAGACGCTGACCGTGACCGAAACCGGCCCGAATACGGGCACGTTCGTCGGCTATATCCAGACCGTCGCCGGTCCGTCGCCGCCGGGGGATTGCCGGCTCGGCGTCGTTCCCGGCGATTCGATCCTCGTCGAAAGCGAGAAGACCGGGAACCAGACGCCGTTCATCACGGTCGAGCTCGGTGTGCTTTTTGATCCAAATGGGGTCGTTTTCGACAGCAGTGATGGTTCGCCGATCAGCGGCGCCAAGATCACCCTGGTCGATGCCGCCACCGGCGCGCCGGCCCAGGTGTATGGCGACGACGGCAATGCCCAATTCCCCGCCACCCTGACGAGCGGCGGCACCGCGACCGACAGCGAAGGCATTTCCTACCAGAATGGCGTGGGCGCCTATCGCTATCCGCTCGTCCGGCCGGGCCGATACAAGGTCATCGTCCAGCCGCCGCCCGGCTATCATGCGCCCTCGGTGCGAAGCGCGGCCCAGCTCGCGACTTTGACCGCTCCCGACGGCTCACCCTATCAGGTGGTCGACGCGTCCTATGGGGCGGCCTTCGACATCACCGGGCCCGCCGCCGTGCGGATCGAGATCCCGCTCGACAAGATCGGCCAGCCGATCCAGGTCACCAAGAATGCCGACCGGACCGAGGCGTCGCCGGGCGATACGGTCGCTTACGCGATCGGCGTCCGCAATCCCGACCCGAAAGTGGGGACGGCGCCGATCACGATCACCGACCATTTCCCGCGCCAGATGCGGCTGCGTGGGGGCACGCTTCGCGTCAACAGCCGCCCGGCGCCGGTGCGCATGGCCGCGGACGGAAGAAGCTTCGACATCGACGTCCCGGCGCTCGCGCCCGGGGCGGCGGCGACGATCACCTACGGGATGGAGGTGCTCGGCACCGCCACCGAGGGCGACGCGGTCAACCAGGCCGACGGCCATGACGGCAAGGGCACGACCAGCAACACCGGCGACGCGGTCGTCCGCATCCAGAGCGACCAGATCGCCGACCGGGTGACGATCGAGGGCCGGGTGACCGACGGCGGTTGCCCCTCGACGTCGCTCGGGACGAGCCAAAAGCCGGGCCGAGGCCTGCCGGGCGTCCGCATCATGCTGGAGGACGGCAGCTACGCCGTCACCGATCCCGACGGGCGCTACCATTTCGAGGGGGTGGTCGCGGGCACGCACGTCGTCCAGATGGACGACACCACCCTCCCCGCCGACCGCGCCGCGGTCGATTGCAGCCCCGACACGCGCTCGGGCGGCCGCGCTTTCTCGCGCTTCGTCGACGGCCATGGCGGCGACCTCAAGCGGGTCGACTTCCACGCCATGGCCGTGCCGCCGCGCGCGCCGCGCGCAACGGCCGCCGAGGCGCGGCCGACGCCGGCGAGCGACGCCCAGGCGGCGGGCGCGGAGCGCGACTGGACCCAAAGCCTGCAGCCCGGCATCGCCTGGCTGTTCCCGGCGCCCGACCATAATCCCCGCGCGCCGATCGTCCGCGTCGCGATCGAGCATCTGGCCGGCCAGAAGGTCGCGCTCTTCGCGGACGGGAAACCGGTCGCCGCCATCGCCTATGACGGCGAGGCGAAGAGCGTCGACGGCAAGTTCGCGGTCAGCGTCTGGCGCGGCATCCCGCTCGAGACCGGCGCGACCGAGCTCAGCGCCGAGGTCCGCAACGAGGACGGCTTGCTCGCCCAGACCCTGCATCGGACCGTCCATTATGGCGGAAGCCCGATGCAGGCGGAATTGCTCCGCGACCGCTCGGTGCTGGTCGCGGACGGAGTCACGCGGCCGGTCATCGCGGTCCGCTTCACCGACCGCGACGGCCGCCCGGTCCGCCACGGCCTGGTCGGCGACTTCCAGGTGCCCGAGCCTTATTTTCCGGCGGTCGAGGCCGACGCCCAGCAGGCCCGCCAGCTCGCCGGGCTCGAGCGCGCCAAGCCGGTCTGGCGCGTCGCCGGCGACGACGGCATCGCCTATATCGAGCTGGAGCCGACCACCGCCTCGGGCTCGGTCAGCCTGCGCTTCGCCTTCCGCGACGGCCAGACCAATCGCGAGCAGAGGGTGGAAGTCTGGCTCGATCCCGGTCAGCGGCCGTGGACGCTCGTCGGCCTCGCCGAGGGGACATTGGGCTATAACAGGCTGAGCAACAATCTGGAGGCGCTCGGCAACGAGCACCGGACCTGGCTGACCGACGGCCGCCTCGCCCTCTATGCCAAGGGGCGGATCCTCGGCAAATGGCTGATGACGCTCGCTTATGACAGCGACAAGAAAGCGAGCGACACGCGCTTCGCCGGGACCATCGACCCGAACAGCTATTACACCGTCTATGCCGACCGCAGCGAGCGCCGCTACGACGCCGCCTCGGTCAAGAAGCTCTATTTGAAGCTCGAACGGCCGCAATTCTACGCCCTGTTCGGCGACTATCAGACCGGCATCGACGAGCCGCAGCTCGCCCGCTACGTCCGCGCCTTCACCGGCGGCAAGGCCGAATATCGCTCGGCGCGGGTCTCGGCCGTCGCCTTCGCGGCGAGCGCGCCCGGCACCCACCGGCGCGACGACATCCAGGGCAACGGGCTCACCGGGCCCTATGCGCTCGGCGCGCGCGACATCCTCGCGAACAGCGAGCAAGTCTCGCTCGTCGTGCGCGACCGGCTGCGCTCGGACCGGATCGTCTCGTCGACATTGCTCACCCGCTATGTCGATTACGATATCGACTATCTGGCTGGGACGATCGTCTTCAAGCAGCCGATCCTCAGCCGCGATTCCGATTTGAACCCGCAATTCATCGTCGCCGAATATGAGGTGGACGGGATTGCGAAGGATTATCTCAACGCCGGCGGGCGGGTGGCATGGCGGACGCGCAACCAGAAATTGCAGGTGGCGGCGACCGCGATCCACGACGCCACCGACCAAAGCCGGACCGACCTTGCCGGCGCCGACCTGCGCTACCGCCCCAATGCCTCGACCGAGATCCGCGCCGAGGCGGCGGTGAGCCACAATGTCGGGGCCGCGGGCGCAACGACGCCGTCGAGCGGCACCGCCAGGGCCTGGCTGATCGAGGCCGAGCATCATGGGCCGCGCTACGATCTGCTCGTCTATGCGCGCGAGCAGGAGGCGGGCTTCGGCGTCGGCGAATTGAGCGCCGCCGAGAACGGCACCCGCAAGGTCGGCTTCGACGGACGAGTGAAATTGCTCGGCAACCTCTCGCTGAGCGCCAGCGGCTGGGTCGAGGATTATCTGGGCACCGACGCGCGCCGCATCGCCGGCAAGGCCCTGCTCGAATATAAGGGCCACGATCTTTCGGCCCGCGCCGGCTTCACCTTCGCCGACGACCATCTCCAGGACGGAAGCACCGACCGCTCCACTTTGCTCGAGCTCGGCGCGACCAAGAAATTGCTGAAGAACAAATTGGAGCTCGACGCCCAGACCGACATCCCGATCGGCGGCCAGGAAGGCAGCGTCGATTTCCCGGCGCAGCAGCGCTTCACCGCCCGCTATTCGCTGAGCAAGGGCGTCCAGCTCGTCGGCGCCTATGAGATCGCCAGGGGCGACCAGGTGAACGCGCGCACCGCCCGCATCGGCTTCGACATCCAGCCCTGGGCCGGCGCCAAGATCTCGATGACCGGCAACATGCAGGACATCGCCGAATATGGCCCGCGCAGCTTCGCCGCCTTCGGCCTCTCGCAATCGCTGGCGCTCGGCAAGCATTGGTCGCTGGACGCGACGCTCGATTCGAACAAGACGCTCGGCGGCATCGACCCGGCCAAGGTGCTGAACCCGCTCCAGCCGGTGGCGAGCGGCGGCTTCATCGGCAGCGGCGGCATCACCGAGGATTTCACCGCGGTGACCGGCGGCGCCACCTATCGGGCGCACCTGTGGAGCGCGACCGCGCGCGCCGAATATCGCGCCGGCGACGACGGGGACCGCTACGGCGTGACCGCGGCGGCCTTGCGCCAGATCGGCAATGGCGGCGCGCTCGGCGCCGCCTTCGACTGCCGCGTCGCCACGACGGCGAACAGCCCGACGGCAATGACGGGCGCAGCGACGACCGGCCCAACGACAACGATCGGCACCACGCCGGCGACCGGCACCACGCCGGCGATCGGCGCGACGACCCGGACGCTCAGCCTGCAATTGAGCTGGGCGAACCGACCGGCGAACGGCGCCCTCTCCTGGCTCGACAAGCTCGACCTGCGCGAGGATGCGGTGACCGGCGCCGTCGCCGGCCAGGCCGACCCGATCGGCGCGCCCTTCACGATCAACGGCAATGCCCGCTCGCGCCGCGTGGTCAATTCGCTTTCGATCAATTACACGCCGCATCCGGGAACGGAGATTTCGATCTTCTGGGGGGCGCGCTATTCGAGCACCGCATTGGGCACGGACGACGTCGCCGGCTGGAGCAACCTGCTCGGCGCGGACGTGCATTTCGATCTTGGCAAGACGCTCGACGTCACGCTCGCGGCGACGGTGCGCGAGGGGGCGGGCTTCCGGTCCACCTCCTACGCGATCGGCCCGAGCCTCGGCGTCAAGCCGTTCGACAATGGCTGGCTCTCGATCGGATGGAACCTGGTTGGTTTCCGGGATCGCGATTTTGAACAGGATCGGTACACCCATTCGGGCCCCTATGTGACCATGCGCATCAAGTTCGACCAATTGAGCCTCGCCGGGCTCGGGATCGGCCGGCGATGATCCGCCGCCTGGCTGCCGCGCTCGCCGCTTTGGCGATTTTGTGGGCCGCGCCCGCGGCGGCGAGCTGCAGCGCCGCCAACACCTATAATTTCTCCTTCTCGAACCAGGCGGCGGCCTCGCTCAATTATGCCAACACCTATACCTACGCCGCGACGACGAGCGGCGGCGCGACCCAGAATTTCACCACGTCGTTCGCGACCAACGGGCTCAGCAGCACCAATGTAGGCGGCACCAACGTGCCGGCGATCACCACCACCCTGACCACCTCGACGGGCGGCAAGACTTTGATGATCGGCGGCACCTTCAGCGGCCGCACGACCAGCATCAGCGGCACGACCCGGGTGATCGCGACCACCTTCACCTTCGGGGTCAAGATCCGCGACCTCGCGATCACGATCCACGACATCGACTTCACGTCGAACCAGTATCGCGACTGGGTGATGGTCACCGGCAGCGACGGCACCAACACCTATACGCCGACCATGGTGACGCCGTTCGGCACCAACAATACGACCGGCGGCACCGCCGGCAATTCGGCGCTCACCCTCGGCCCGACCGGCTCGCCCTACAACCTTACCAACCAGCAGGCGGTCGGCACCGACGCGAGCGACACCGGCAGCAATTTCGGCGACATCTCGATCAGCTTCGCCCAGCCGGTGACCTCGGTGACGATCCGCTACGGCAATTATCCGTTGCTGAACGGCGAGAAGACGACCGGCCAGCAGGCCTATGGCATTTCGGCGATCGCCTTCTGCCCGATGCCGGCCATCGCGATGACCAAGAGCTCGGCGCCGGCGGCGACGACCGGAACCGGCCGCTTCGACGCGCCGGGATCGGACGAGATCTACACGATCACCGTCACCAACAATGGCGGCAGCCCGGTCGACGCCTCGACGATCGTGCTGACCGACACGCTGCCGAGCCAGGCGAGCTTCTTCAACGGCGCCTTCAGCCCGGCGACGACGCCCTTCCTGCTGAATGCCGGGTCGAGCGGAGTCACATTGGCGGCGGCCAACGCCAGCTATTCGAACAATGGGACGACCTATACCTACACGCCGTCGGCGGGTTACGATCCCAATGTGAAGGCCGTGAAATTCTCGCCGCAAGGGACGATGGCGGCCAATTCCAGCTTCACCATCCAATATCGCGCGCAGATCAAATGATGCGCGGGTGAGCGGGTGCGCGGCGCTTCGGCGTTGCGCAGCCCTGTCCGGGGGACAGGGCGGCCCGTTCAGCCGTGCATCACGCGGGTGAGCGGGTGCGCTGCGCTTCTGCGTTGCGCAGCCCTGTCCGGGGGACAGGGCGGCCCGTTCAGCCGTGCGTCACGGGCGTGCGGGTGGTGCCCCCGGCCGGAGTCGAACCGGCACTCCTTGCGGAACTCGATTTTGAGTCGAGCGCGTCTACCAATTCCGCCACGGGGGCACGGGCCGCTGCCTAGAGCATCGCGGCGGCTCATGAAAAGAGGCTTTTGCCTCGCCGCCTTCGCGGGTGGCCAGCTTGCGCATCCCCCCCGCCTCCGCTACAGGCGCCGCTTCCCCGCTCATATTCATCCCTGGAGGCGTGAGCGCGGGCGTCCATCCAACGAAGTTTCCGGAGACATGCATATGAGCGAACAGCTTACGCTGTCGGCCGAGACGCGCGAACGGGCAGGCAAGGGAGCCTCCCGTGCGATGCGTCGCGAAGGCCGCGTCCCCGCCGTCATCTACGGCGAAAAGCAGGAACCCCTTGCCATCCATCTCGAGGAGAAGGCTTTGGTCAAGGCGATGGCCAACGGCCACTTCATGAACTCGGTCGTGATGGTCGACGTCGGCGGCGGCCAGACCCGCACCCTGCCCAAGGACGTGCAATTCCATCCGGTCACCGACCGGCCCCTGCATGTCGATTTCCTGCGCATCGCCGAACATGCCAAGGTGCATGTCGAAGTGCCGATCCGGTTCGTGGGCGAAGACAATTCGCGTGGCATCAAGAGAGGCGGCGTGCTCAATTCGGTTCGCCACACTCTGGAGCTGGTCTGCGACGCAGCCGCCATTCCGGACGAGATAGCGATCGATCTGGCCGGCCTCGACATCGGCGATTCGCTGCACATCAGCCAGGTGCGCCTGCCCGAGGGCACCGAATCCGCGATCGCCGACCGCGACTTCACCATCGCGACGATCGTGCCGCCGTCGGGCATGAAGGCCGAGGCCGAGGAAGCCGCCGCGGCGCCGGCCACGGCCGAGGTGCCGCTCGTCGGCGAAGAGGAAGGCGAAGAGGCCGAAGAGGCGTAGGAGCGTTGCGCGAAAAAGTGGAATCCATTGAACAGGTGCTCAGTGCCCCGCACTGAGCAGCCATGCTGGGAGCATGGCGTGCCAGTTCAATTTTCGCAACAAGCAACGCGGCGACAGAAAACATTAGAGCAGGCCGCGACTTTCTCTCGTCGCGGACTGTTCTAATGTCCTTCTTCCGCTGGCTCGGCTCCTTCTTCGGCGCGCGCGCCGTCGAAGTGCCGGGCCAGCCGCTCGACGCCGCCGCGCAGGAAGATTGGGGGGAGTGGGAGCCCGTGCAGATCTGGGTCGGCCTCGGCAATCCGGGCCCGCGCCACGCCATGCACCGCCACAATGTCGGCTTCATGGCGGTCGACGCCATCGCCGGAACCCATGGTTTCGACCCGCCGAAAAAGGCCTTCCAGGGCTGGGCGCAGCAGGGCCGGATCGGCGGGGCACGCATCCTGATCCTGAAGCCCGACACCTATATGAACGACAGCGGCCGCTCGGTCCGCGCCGCCATGGACTTCTTCAAGAAGAACATAGGCGACGTCACCATCTTCCACGACGAGCTCGATCTCGCGCCGTTCAAGGTCAAGGTGAAGGTCGGCGGCGGCACCGCCGGCCATAATGGCCTCCGCTCGGTCGAGGCCCATCTCGGCAACGAATTCCGCCGGGTGCGGATCGGCATCGGCCATCCCGGCCACAAGGACCGGGTGACCGGCCATGTGCTCGGCAATTACGCCAAGGCGGAGACCGACCGGCTCGCCGACCTGCTCGGCGCCATCGCCGCCGAGGCCGAATGGCTCGCCAAGGGCGACGATGCGCGCTTCATGAACGAAGTCGCGCTGCGGATGCAGGATTGAATGGGCATGAGTGGGTTCGTCATCGTCGTGGACGCGCAGCAGGATTTCATGGCCGCGGACGGCGCGCTGTCCGTGCCGGGCGCCGACGCCCTGATCGCACCGCTCAGGCAATGGCTCGCGGCCCTCGACCCGGCCGAGATCGCCGGAATCCTCTTCACCTTCGATACGCACGAGCGCGAGGCCTATGCCGGCTCCGCCGAAGCGGCGGAGTTCCCGCTCCATTGCGAGCGGGGCGGGCCCGGTTGGCGGCTCGTCGCCGATCCGGTCTCGATCGTTCAGGGGATCCCGCTCTTCCGGCTCGAAAAGGGCGTCTTCTCAATGTGGGCGGAATCGGACCTCGTCGTCCAGGCGATGGAAGGCAGCGCCGGCCGGCCGCGCGATCAGTTCTTCGACGATCTGAAGTGCAAGGGCATCGACACGATCACGGTCGTCGGAGTCGCCGCCGATTATTGCGTGCGCTGGGCGATCGACGGCCTGGTCGCGCGCGGCTTCAAAATCGAGGTGCCCGCGGCGCTCACCCGTGGCATCGCCCAGCAGATCGATGCCGTCGCGGCGGAGAGCTGGCCGGCCACGGCGGTGAGCGTGGTCTAGGCACAAGGAACTTCAGATTTCCTTCTTCCTCCCCCTCGATGGGGGAGGGTTGGGGTGGGGGTGCGGTTTTCGCCTGCACAGCGTTCTACGTCTAACCTCACCCCCACCCAGCCTCCCCCATCAAGGGGGAGGAGAAATTAGATTCCAACCTCAGGCCGAAGTCGGTCCGCCCTAGCTAGCCGCCGAACCTTGCCGCGACCGCGCGGGCGAGGTCGGCGAGGACGGCGTCGCGTCCTTCGTCGCCCAGGGTCGATCCCGTCAGATAGGTCGACAGGATGAAGGGCGGCCGCCGCCCCGGCCAGACGATGGCGACGTCGTTGGCGGTGCCGTGCGCCCCGCTGCCGGTCTTGTGGCCGATCCGCCAGCCGAGCGGCAGGCCCGCCTTCAGCCGCCTCTCGCCGGTTTGCACGCCGACCAGCCAGTCGGTGAGCAAAGCGCGCGAAGCGGGTCTCAGCACGCCGCCGAGCAGAATCCGTTCGAAATTCGCAGCCATCTCGTTCGGCGTGCCGGTATCGCGAATGTCGCCCGGCACGGCGTCGCTCATCATCGTCTCGAACCGGTCGAGCCGGGTGACGGGATCGCCGATCGCGCGGACGAAGCGGGTGAGGCCCGTCGGGCCGCCGATTTGGCCGAGGAGGAGATTGGCGCCCTCATTGTCGCTGATCTCGACGATCGCCTTGCAGAGCTCGGCGATGCTCGCGTCGCGCCCGGCGCGGCTCTTGCTGAAATCCGAATTGCCGAGACGGGTCGCGGGGACCCGCAGCCGGCGGTCGAGCCGTTCCCGGCCGGCATCGACCCGCTGCAAAATGTCGGCAGCCAAGAGAAATTTGAATGTGCTGCACAAAGGGAAACGCTCGTCGCTGCGCCAGGCGAAACGACGCCGGCTGCCGGTGTCGAGCAACGCGACGCCGAGCCGGCCGCCGCTCCTCCGCTCGAGCCGCCGGACCGGCTCCTCCAGCGGGAAACCGCCGATTTCCCTCATCCTTGGTGCCGCCGTCGCCACCGCCGCGGCGCCGGCAAAGGCCGTGGCCCCGGCCAGGAATTCCCGTCTCGTGCCCATCCGCTTATCCTCCTTTGCCGCAGAAATGGCGCAGTGGCGGCGCCGCCGCAAACGATGTTATGTCGCGTGAGCCATAAGGAAAATTGATGAGCAGCCGTCCGCTCCTCCCGCTCAACGCCTTGCGCGCCTTCGAGGCTTCGGCGCGGCATTCGAGCTTCACCAGAGCCGGGCTCGAGCTTTGCGTCAGCCAGGCGGCGATCAGCCACCAGATCCGGGCGCTCGAGGAACGGCTCGGCGTTACACTCTTCCGCCGCCTGCCGCGCGGCGTCGTGCTGACCGACGAAGGCGCGGCGCTCGTCCCGACCCTGACCGAGGCGTTCGACCGGATCGGCGGCACGCTCGCTTTGTTTGCCGGCGGCCGTTATCGCGAGGTGTTGAGCGTCGGCGTCGTCGGCGCCTTCGCCGCCGGCTGGCTGCTGCCGCGGCTCGACCGTTTCAATGCCGCCTATCCCGGCATCGACCTCCGCCTCTTCACCAACAACAACCGCGTCGACCTTGCCGGCGAGGGACTCGACTGCGCGATCCGCTTCGGCGACGGCGCCTGGCACGGAACCGAGGCGGTGCCGATCCTCGAGGCGAAGTTGAGCCCGCTCTGCGCCCCCGCCCTCGCCCGCCGCCTCGCCGCACCCGCCGATTTGCTGCGCGAGACCCTGCTCCGCTCCTATCGGCCGGACGAATGGCCGTCCTGGTTCCTTGCCGCCGGGGTGCCGCCGCCCGCCATCCACGGGCCGGTCTTCGATTCCTCGCCGACCATGGCGCTCGCCGCGACCAGCGGCGTGGGCGTGGCCCTCCTCCCCGCCGCCTTGTTCGAGGGCGCGCTGACGAGCGAGCGGCTGGTACGGCCGTTCGCGATCGAGATCGACGCCGGCACCTATTGGCTGACCCGCCTGCGCTCGCGCGCCGAGACCGGAGCGATGCAGGCCTTCCGGCTGTGGCTGGCGCAGGAAGCGGGGGCTCAGCCGGCCGCGGCGGCCCCCGATTGAGCCCCGTCGCGCCGGCCGGCGAGCCGGCGGCCGAACAGGAGGAGGAGCAGCAAGGCGACGGCGTCGCAGACGATCTTGAACCAGAGGTCCGGCGCGGGCGCGCCGACGAAGCCGACGAAGCTCACCGCCATCGATCCGCTGAGGGCACCGAGGATCAATGCATAATCATGGGCCGGGCGCCAGCGCGGGCTCGCCGCCCAGCCCGGCAGCAGGGCGACGATCGCGGCGGTGAGTGCGAGCGCGCCGCCGACGGCGGCGGCCGGCGGAACCGAGGGCTGGATGCCGAAGGCGAGCAGGCAGAGACCGTACCAGAGGATCGCCCAGATCGCGCCGGCGGGACAAAGCAGCCAAAGCGACGGCGGCGTGGAGGGCCGGGGCGGCGCCGAATGCAGCTTCAGCCCCGCCCAGATCAACGCCAGGATGCCGGCCAGGGAGACGATCACGGCCGGCAGCGGCGGCGTGTAAAGCGGCAGATGGAAGACCTGGACGCGGGCGATATGGGTCCAGCTGAACCAGGCGAGCAGGCAGCCGAGCGCGAACAGCAGGCCGACGACGATCGCGCCGGCGCGGCTCAGCCAGACCTCCTCACGCCGGCCCGGAAACAGCATTTCGGCGAGCAGCACCGGCAGCAAGGTGACCCAGGCCGTCTCATAGACCAAAGCCCAGATCAGATAGACGTAATTGACGCCGAACGCGCGCGCCCAGACCTCATGCTTGAGCTGGATGACGAGCGGCGCGAGCGAGGTCTGCTGGATCAGGCACTCTTCGGCCAAAGCGAGCGCGAGGCCGAGCAGGACGAGGTTCCACCAGCCGAGGCCGCGGCGGCGGACGAGCGCCCGGATCATCACCGCGCCGCCGCCCCAGACGACCAGCTCGACCGGGAAGACGAAGATCGAGCTGAAGCGCGTGGCGCCGGGGAGCAATTCCGCCATCAGCGGCGCCAGCAGCATCAAAGTGAGGGCCGGCGCGATCCTTCCCCAAAAGGTCCGTTGCATCTTCATCTCCGTCCGACTATTTGTAGTTCATCCCTAAATATCTTAGTGGTAAGATAAATGCAAATGACGAAGACAGCCAAGGCCGATGCCGCGGAATCGAACTGGCTTCACCGCGAGCTCGCCACCGCGGTGGTGACGTTCCACGAAATGGTGGCGCGGCGGATGGGCATGAGCGCGGCCGAGCGCAAATGCGCCGGCATCCTCTGCGCGCTCGGCACGGCGACGCCGCGCCAGCTCGCCGAGGCGACCGGCCTCACCACCGGCGCGATCACCGGCATCGTCGACCGGCTGGAGAAAGCGGGCTTCGCCGAGCGCCAGCCCAATCCCGCCGATCGCCGCTCAATCCTCGTCCACGCGCGGCGGTCGGAGGAATTGATCGAGAGGACCGGCCGCATCTTCGCCTCGCTGAGCGCGGCGATGGACGGGCTCGACGCCCGCTACAGCGCGGCGGAGCGCGCCCTCATCCACCGCCATCTCGCCGACACGATCGCGGTGCTGCGCGCCGAGGCGGCGAAGCTCGCCGCGCGGCCTTCCGGCTAGAGAATCGTACGTCAAATCTGACCCATCACCGCTCATACTGAATGGGGATTGAGCTTGGTGAGGATGAGCAGGTCAGAGTAAGTGCGCTGATCTAGGACGGTCGACATTCAATCCTGAATCCTTCTCCCTTGAGGGAGAGGATACGGAGCCTTAGTGGCTTTGCCGCTTAGGCGTAGTTGGTGAGGGTGTCGGGCGTTCGGAATCATTCTCAGACGCCGAGCCCCCTCACCCCAGCCCTCTCCCCGCCGGGGAGAGGGGGTGAAAATCTGAATGTCGATCCGTCCTACAGCTCCGGCCAGTCCTCGCCGCCTTCGCCGATCGGCATTCCGGGCGGGATCCGGGGGATATGGCGCGGATCGGCGGCGGCCTTGTCGAGCGCCTCGCGGTCGCCGAGCAATTTGCCCAGGCCGCGGCTCCAGTCGGCCTGCGCGCCGGTGCCGACCGCATGGGCGAGCTGAAGGCCGAGCCGCGCCAGCCGGTCGGACAAAGCGAGCGCCAAGGTCGGCGACAGAGCGGGGTCGCGCTGCAGCCGGGCCAAAGCGAGGATGGCCGTCGTCGCGATCCGGCGCTGGACCGCGGCTTCGGATGCGCCGAGCCCCTGGAAGGCGAGGATCCGGGCGAGCAGCCGGTCGATCGCCTCGCCGGCGCCCGGCGATCGCGGATCGGCCTGGTTCTGGATTTCGAGCCGGTTGAGCCGTTCGGGGGCGAGCAGATCGGTCAAGGTCGCCATCGCGCCGATCTCGGTCGCTGCGAGCGGGTCGAAGACCGGTCCGCCGGCGGTCGGCATCACCTCGACCTGCTCCTGCCGGTCGGGATCGCCCGGCCAGCCGGCCGACAGGCGCGGGACCAAGGAAGGCGGCACGGTCAGCGCGGCGGGGGTCAGCGTCGCGAGCAGGGCGTCGAGCGCGCGGCGCTGCGCCGCCGGCGGCACCGGTCGCATGTCCTCGCGTCCGCCGCCGCGCACCGAATAAGCGAAGTCGACGCCGCCGAGCATCTTGGCCGCGGCCTCGATCTGGTAGCGGTCGAGCAGCCAGATCGGCACGAAGGCGCGGCGCAGGTCGGAGAGCGGCGCGCCGGGCTGCAGCGCGTCCGGGCCGAAGCGGGCGAGCGCCGCCGCCCGCACCTTGCTCATCCGTTCGAGCTCGGCGGCCGGATCGGCGCCGTCGTCCCATAGGCTGCCGTCAGGATGGGCAGCGCCGGCCGGGCGGGCATCGTCGTCGGCGACGAAGCGCAGCCCCTCGGCGAGCGCCGCCGCCATCTTCGCCTGACCCTGCGCATCGGTCTCTGCGCCGTAGAGCCAGTCGACGAGGAAATCGTCCCAGCGGCCGACGCCGACCCCATAAGCGTCGGACAAATCGGGCGCGCCGTTGGCGAGGCCGATGCGCGGCGCCGGATAATCCATCACCGAAAAACGGCCCTGCGTGCTCGCCGCGAAATTATGGGCGAAGCCGAGCGCATGGCCGACCTCGTGCGCGCCGAGCTGGCGGATGCGGGCGAGCGCGACTTGGATCGGGTCGTCCGGCCCTCCGGTCCCGGTCCGCCCGGCCCCGACCAGAGCCTGGTAGATCATCATGTCCTGCCGCACGCGCAGCGAGCCCAAAAGGACGTTGCCCTTGATGATCTCGCCGGTGCGCGGGTCGGTGATCGCCTGGCCGTAGGACCAGCCGCGGGTCGCCCGGTCGACCCAGTTGACGACATTGTAGCGCACGTCCAGCGGGTCGGCGCCCTCGGGCAGGATCTCGACCCGGAAGGCGTCCACATAGCCGGCGGCGTCGAACGCCTTGGCCCACCAGGAGACGCCCTCCTTGAGCGCGGCGCGGATCGGCTCCGGCGCCGCCCGGTCGATGTAGAAGATAATCGGCTTCCTGACCGTCGAGCGCGCCGCGCCGGGATCGGTCTTCTCGAGCCGGAAGCGGTTGGCGAGCTCGTAGACGATCGGCTGGCCGAGCGGCCGGCCATAGTCGACCACCTGCGTCCCGAACGTGCCGGCGCGCGGATCGAACAGGCGGGGCGCGTAGCCGGGCGGCGGCAGCCGCACGAGCGAATGGCGGATGGTGAAGCTCAGATTGCCGTCGACCGGCGCGATATTGCTCACCTCCGCCGCCGGCAGAGCGGAGACGAAGGTCAGCCGCCCCTCCAGCTCGATATTGTCGGGGAAGACCTTCACGAAATTGGTGTCGGCGACGCTGAGCTCGGGGACGAGCTTGAACTCGCCGCCGCCGCCGCTTTTCAGCGCCCCGGCGATGTTCATGTCGTCGCGGGTCAGGAAGGTCGAGATGTCGACCAGCATCCCGCCGTCGGGCTGCTCGGCGGCGACGTCGCCCATCCAGATGGTCGAGGTGGCGAAGCTGCGGCGCACGCCTTCCTGCACGTCCGGCGAGGCGTCGGCGGCGCGGAAACGGGGGTTCTCGATCTCGGCGACGACCTTCCTGCCGACGCGGCGGAAGACGAGCAGGCGCGAGCCTGTATTCTGGGCGCGGTCGAGGCCGAGCGACGCCGAGCCGAGGCCGGTCTCGAGCGCCGTCAAATAGATGAAGCGGCCGGAAATCCCCTCCGCGTCCGGCGCCGGCAGCGACAGCAGGATGCGTCCGCCCTTGCGGTCGACATGAACCGGCAGCAGCCCGTCCAACTCCTGCGTGTTGCGCAGCGCCTGCTCGGGGCTGACCGGCGCGGCGGGCGGCGCGGCGGGCGCCGGAGCCTGGGGCGGCGCCGCGGCGACGCAGAGCAGAAACAGAGGCAGGCACAGGCGGCGCAGCATCATCGACAGTCCCCCGAAAAGGCGCATTTTCCCTTAGGAACCAGCCCGCCGCCTGTCGAGCAGCCGGAAACTGGCAAAAAAGCGCGCGAGCGGCTAACGGCCCTGCAAAGGCCACGCCGCGTCGATCCGCGCGCGGCGCTCTTCCAATATACGGGGTTGCAATGGGTTTTCGCTGCGGAATCGTCGGGCTGCCGAATGTCGGCAAGTCCACTCTGTTCAACGCGCTGACCGAGACGGCGGCGGCGCAGGCGGCCAATTACCCTTTCTGCACGATCGAACCCAATGTCGGCCGCGTCGCCGTCCCCGACAATAGGCTCGACCGGATCAGCGCGATCGCCAAATCCGCCCAGGAGATCGAGACCCAGCTCGAATTCGTCGACATTGCCGGCCTGGTGCGCGGCGCGTCGAAGGGCGAAGGGCTCGGCAACCAGTTCCTCGGCAATATCCGCGAGGTCGACGCGATCGTCCACGTCCTGCGCTGCTTCGAGGGCGGCGACGTCACCCATGTCGAGGGCCGGGTCGATCCGATCGCCGATGCCGAGACGGTCGAGACCGAATTGATGCTCGCCGACCTCGACAGCCTGGAGAAACGCGTCCCCAATCTCGTCAAGAAGGGCCAGCAGGGCGACAAGGAAGCGAGAGTCCAGGCCTCGATGCTCGGCCAGGCGCTGGACCTCCTCCGCGACAGCAAGCCGGCGCGGCTCGCCCGGCCCAAAGACGAGGAGGAGAAGAGAGCGCTGGAGCGGGCGCAATTGCTGACCGCCAAGCCGATCCTCTACGTCTGCAATGTCGGCGAGGGCGATGCCGCCCACGGCAACGCCCAGAGCGCGCTTGTGTTCGAGAAAGCGGCGGCGGAGGGCGCGGGAGCGGTCGTGATCTCGGCCGCGATCGAGGCGGAGATCGCCACGATGGACGGGGCCGACCGCCCCGAATTCCTCAAGGATCTCGGGCTCGAGGAGACCGGCCTCGCCCGCGTCATCCGCGCCGGCTACGACCTCCTCCACCTCATCACCTTCTTCACCGCCGGCCCCAAGGAATCGCGCGCCTGGACGGTCGGGAAAGGCGCGAAGGCGCCGCAGGCGGCGGGCGTCATCCACACCGACTTCGAGCGCGGCTTCATCCGCGCCGAGACCATCGCTTATGACGATTATATCGCCTGCAACGGCGAGGCCGGCGCGCGCGAGGCCGGGCGCCTGCGCTCGGAAGGCAAGGATTATGTCGTCCAGGACGGCGACGTGATGCTGTTCCGCTTCAACGTCTGACGCCCGATTTTCCGCGAAGAGCGGCGAGCGCTGGCGCTCGGACGCATTCCGTAGCATAATGCGAAGCGGGCGGCGCGAAGACTCGCCGTGGCCGGCGCCTTCGCTCCTCTCGTGGTCAGGAGGAGGACATGAGGTTCAAGACCTGCGGCCTAAGCGTGGCCGGTATCGCGTTGCTGGCGCTTTCGCCGAGCGGCGCCAACGCCAAAGACGAGCATCAGATCTCGCTCCGCAACGATGTCGGACGTGCGATCACCTGCGGCGTGCGCGGCGCGAACAGCTCGGCCGTCGACAGCTTCACGCTCCGCGAGGGCGGGACCTGGAGCAAGGACTATTCCGGCTCGAAGCCGCGTCTCGTGCTCTGCGAAGGCGCGTTGTCGACCTGGCAGCCGGTCGCGGCCGACCGGCCCTATCGGCTGGTCAAGGGGAATGAGGACCGCATCCTCGCCGAGCCCGATAACGGCCGCTGACCGAGGCTGGCCCTCGCCTGAATGCTGCTTTAACCGCAGCGATGCGCGCCGCGGCGACGTGGCCTGTCGTCAGTCCGTAACAGCGAGTCGCCACAAGCCAGCCTCATGACCCTCCGCCACCTTTTCCTCGCCGGCATCGCGCTCGCGATCGCCGCGCCGGCCGCCGCGCAGCCCGCGCCATCGCCGGCGCCCGTCCTCGCCGATCCCGCCGAGCAGCGCGCGCCGGTCACGATCCTGATCTCGATCGACGGCTTCCGCCCCGATTATCTCGACCGCGGCCTCACCCCCAATCTCTCCGCCCTCGCCGCGTCGGGCGTGAGCGGGCCGATGACCCCCTCCTTCCCGAGCAAGACCTTCCCCAACCATTATACCCTCGTCACCGGGCTGCGGCCGGACCATCACGGCATCGTCGACAATGAGATGGAGGACCAGCGCCGGCCGGGCGTGGTGTTCAAGATCGGCGATCCGAAGCAGGCGCTCGATTCCTTCTGGTGGAACGCGGCCGAGCCGATCTGGATCACCGCCGAGAAAGACGGGGTGAAGACGGCGACGATGTTCTGGCCGGGCGCCGAGGTCGATTTCGGCGGCCGTCGCCCGTCGAGCTGGGCGCGGTTCGATTCCCACATCACCAACGCCCAAAGGGTCGAGACGGTGATGGACTGGATGCGGCGGCCGGCGGCGATCAGGCCGCGTTTCGTCACCCTCTATTTCGACAGCGTCGACCATGAGGCGCACAATCACGGCATTCATTCGGACCAGGTGAACCGCGCCATCGCCGACGTCGATTCCCATATCGGCGACCTCGTCCGCGGCCTCGCGGGCCTGCATCAGCCGGCCGACATCGTCATCGTCTCCGACCATGGCATGACCGATCTCAGCCCCGATCGCGTGGTCCGCATCGACCGCATGGTCCCGCGCTCGGCCCTCCACATGGTGGTCGACGTCAGCCCCTATGCCGCCTTCGACGCGGCGCCCGGCGGCCGGGTGGCGGCGGAGAAATTGCTCGGCCATCACCCGCATATGGACTGCTGGCGCAAGAGCGAGATCCCGGCCCGGTTCGTCTATGGCCGCAATCCGCGCGTTCCGGACTATCTCTGCCTCGGCGAGATCGGCTGGATCGTCGCGTCGAAGGACCCGGGCGACAGGATGCTGAAGGGCGACCATGGCTATGACAATCGCGCGCCCGACATGCGCGCGACCTTCATCGCCGCCGGCCCGGACCTGCGCCGCGGCCTCCGCATCCATGCGTTCGACAATGTCGATGTCTACCCCTTGCTCGCGCGCCTGATCGGCATCGCGCCGCTTGCCGATGACGGCGATTCCACCCTGGTCGACGAGGCGCTTGCGCCCGGCGCCGGAAAGAACGGCCGATGATCTGGTTCGAGGATCTCGAGATCGGCAGGGAGACCGACTTCGGCTCTTATGAAGTGACGCGCGAGGAGGTGCTCGACTTCGCCCGCAAATACGATCCGCAGCCTTTCCACCTTTCGGACGAGGAAGCGGCGAAGACCTATTTCGGCCGCCTCTCCGCCTCGGGCTGGCACACCTGCGCGATGACGATGGGCGTGATCGCGCGCCACGTCGTGCGCGACGAGCAGGCCGGGCTCGGCTCGCCGGGGATCGACGAGTTGCGCTGGCTGAAGCCGGTCTATCCGGGCGACACCCTCCACGTAAGCGGCCGCATCGTCGACAAGACGCCCTCGCGCAGCAAGCCCGATATCGGCTCCTTCCGCACCGAGACCGTCGTCACCAACCAGGACGGGGTGCCGGTGCTGCGCTTCACCTCGATCGTGCTGATCCGGCGACGGCCGGCCTGAGACCCAAGGGTTATTAGCAGCGCTGATAGCTCTCCCGAATCGATATCGTTCGGCGCGGGCCGGGCCTCCCCTTATGCCGGTGCGGACGGGGGATCGGCCTTCTTCGGGCGCTTTGGGGATAGGGTGAAGTCATGAAGCTTTCGGCGTTGAAAGCGGCCCTTGCCGCCCTGATCCTCTGTCTCTGCGCGTCGCCCGTGCGCGCGGCGCCGCCGGCGGCCAGGATCGTCGAGGCGGCGCGGTTGCTCGATCCGAAGACCGGCCATGTCCTCGCGCCGGCCGCATTGCTGGTCGAGGGCAACAGGATCAGCGAGGTCGGCGCCCCCGCCGACATACGACGCCACGCGCCGAATGCGGCGGTGATCGATCTCGGCGGCGCCACTCTGCTGCCCGGCCTGATCGACAGCCACAGTCATTTGCTGCTCGACGTGATCCCACCGCCCGAGGCCGAGCTGCATCGCCGCTATAATGGCGAGTTCGCCCCTTCCCTGCTGCTGGCGATTGCGGAATCGCCGGCCAAGCGGGTGCTGCTCGGCGCGCGGCTCGCCCGCGAAGATCTGGAGAGCGGCTTCACCACCGTCCGCAATCTCGGCCATTCGGGCATAGACGGCGACGCGGTGCTGCGCGACGCGATCGAGGCCGGCCACGTCCAGGGGCCGAGGATCCTCGCGGCGGGCCGCAAGCTGATCGCGCCGGGCTCCTATCTGCAGAGCCTCAACCCGGCGCTCGCCAAAGCGATCCTCGACCAGGAATTCCTGCTCGTCGACAGCGTCGACCATGGCCGCGCGGCGGTGATGCAGAACGTCTTCTACAATGTCGACGTCATCAAGGTGACGCTCGGCAACGACATGTCGGTCGACGAAGTCGCGGCGATCGTCGCCGAGGCGCACCGCCAGCACCTGAAGGTCGCGGTCCATGCCGCCGACGTCGCCAGCATCCAGACCGCCATCGACGCCGGCGTCGATTCGATCGAGCATGGCAATGAGGTGACCGACGCCCAGCTCAAGGCGATGAAGGAAAAGGGCATCTTCTTCGACTTCACGCCGACCTTCTACGACGATTTCTGGGCGAAGCTGCACGAGACCAGCAATCTTTCCCCCGCATTCCAGGCGAGCCTCGCGGCGAACGTCGCGCGCGGTCGGCAGCGGGCCGCGGCCCTGGTGGCGCGGGTGCTTCGCTCCGGCGTCAGGTTCGCGGCCGGATCGGACATGTGCTGGTATTATGAGGGCAAGACCCGCGGCGAGGCGTCCGCGACGATGTTCGGCGCCCTCGCCAAGGCGGCCGCGCCGCCGCTCGACATCATCCGGGCGGTGACCAGCAACGCAGCCGAGATGCTCGGCTGGAGCGACAGGATCGGCACGATCGAACCCGGGAAGCTCGCCGACCTGGTCGCGGTTTCCGGCGATCCGCTCGCCGACGTCACCGAGCTCGAACGCGTGCGCTTCGTGATGAAGAACGGGACGGTCGTCCGCAACGACCTTGCAGCGGGCGCCCACGGCGTGTGAACGGTCCGGCGTGGCGATGAAGATTCTGTCCTACGACCATGTCGGAATCCGGGTGACCGATGCCGAGCGGGCGCTCGCTTTCTACGCGACGCTCGGCTTCGCGCTCGACGCCGACCATTCGAGCGAGACGGCGGTCGAGATGGTCAACCCGCAAGGAGTCCGGATCAACCTGATCCTGAACGGAGTCCCGACCGACGCCGGCGACAATGTGCTTCTCGACCGGCCGCTCAAATGGCCGGGCTATACGCATGCCGCCTTCGTCGTCGACTGGCTGGACGAGGTGCTGGACTGGGCGGCGCGGCACGGCGTCGGGATCACCGAAGGACCGGTCGACTGGGGCCGGCGCATCACCTGCTTCCTTCGCGATCCCGACGGCAACGTGCTCGAATTCAACGAGCTGAAGCTGCCGGCCTATAGCCTGGTGCTCGGCCAGAAGAATTATTCCTCCTGGTCGATGCGCGCCTGGCTGCTGATGCGCTGGCTCGGCCTCCCCTTCGAGATCGAGACGGTGCCGCTCTACCGCGAAGACAGCCGGGCGAGAGTCCGCGCGCTCGGCGGCGAGACCGGCCTGGTCCCGGTGCTCCGGCAGGGCGATCTGGCGATCTGGGACACGCTCGCCATCTTCGAAACCCTTCACGAGCTGCATGGCGGCGTCTGGCCCGCCGACGCGCCGCGGCGCGCGCGGGCGCGAAGCCTCTGCGGCGAGGTCCATTCGGGCTTCGACGCCCTTCGCGGCGCCCTGCCGGTCAACACAAGGGCGCGCGAGCGCAGGGTGGTGCTGACGCCGGCGGTCGCGGCGGACATCGAACGGATCGCCGAGATCTGGGCGCGTCCTTCGCGAGAGGGGAAAGACTGGCTGTTCGGCGCGTTCGGCGCTGCCGACATCATGTTCGCGCCGGTTGCGACGCGATTCCAGACCTACGGAATCGCCCTGCCGGAGCCGGCCTCGGCCTATCAGGCAAGGCTGCTCGCTTATCCGCTCGTCGCGTCATGGCTCGCTCTGGGGGCGGCCGAGACCGGCACGATCCCGAGCCTCGAACTAGGCCTCTGAGCGGGGTGTCCGGGCGCTACGTCAATGGCTCTGATGGCTGCCGCCGCTCGACACGTGGCCGCCGCCGCTGACATGGGGAGCACCGCCCGCATGCGGGCTGCCTCCGCCCGACCGATGGCCGCCGCCGCTTCCCCAGGCGTGATTGCCGCCGTTCGCGTGCGGGTTGCCGCCGCCCCAATTGGCACGGCCGTTCGCCCCCTGGTGGAAGCCGCTCCAATTCTGCCAGTGCGGATTGCTCCAGTCGCGATGGGGGAAGGCGCCGCGGCGGCCTTCCCAATGGTGCCTCTGGTCGTCGTTCCAGCGGTGGCGATGGCCATGGCGGTCGAAAACGAAGAAGCCGAAGCCCGGATAGTAGAAATCGCCGTACCAGCCCCACCACGGGTCGCCATAATAACCGGCATAATCATAGCCCGGGCCGTAGCAATCGCCCCAATAGGGATCGCAATTGCCCGGGCCATAGGCCGGGGCGCCATAGCCGACGTCCACGCCGCCATAGCCATGGCCCTGGTCGCAGGCCGCGAGCCCGGCCGCGCCGGCCGCGACCAGCGCGACACTGAGAAGACGGGAATATATCATAAGCCACTCTCCCGACGATAAGGTGCGCCGGACCGACTCCGGCCGCCCAGGATACAATGTTTCTTTACCATCGTAAACGCGGCCGTCCAAGTGCGGGCTTCGTTCTGGGACAAGTGCTTGGAGCTAATCTCCCTCGAACGACACGAGACTGTGGACCATTATGCCTTCCGCCCGCAGCAGAGCGGCGCCGCCGAGATCGGGCAGGTCGATGACGAAGGCCGCCGCCGTCACGGTCGCGCCGGCGCGGCGGACGAGGCGCAATGCCGCGAGCGCGGTGCCGGCGGTGGCGATGAGGTCGTCGGCGAGCAGCACCCGCGCGCCCGGCGCGCAGGCGTCGACATGCATGGCGAGCCGGTCGGTGCCATATTCCAGCGCATAATCCTCGGCGATCGTCTCGCCCGGCAGCTTGCCCGCCTTGCGGATCAGCAGCAGCCCGCAGCCGAGACGCTGGGCGAGCGCCGCGCCGATGGCGAAGCCGCGCGCCTCGATTGCGGCGACGAGGTCCGGCGTCTCGTCCACCCGCTCTGCAAGCCCCTCGATCGCGGCGGCGAAGCCGCGCGCGTCGAGCAGCAGGGTGGTGATGTCGCGGAACTGGATGCCCGGCCTTGGAAAGTCCGGGATGGTCCGGATCAGCGCCTTGAGCCCAGCCTCGTTCAGCGTCTCGTCCAGCTTCTCGTTCAGGTATCGAGCCCCTCGGCGATCGCCGCGTCGCGCTTCGCCATATTCCGCGGATCGAGCACCCCGGTACGGCGGACGGCGCGGCTGGCGCCGCCATGCCATATGTTCTGATAGGCCATGAAGGCGAGGATGCTGAGGATCAGCAAAAAGACGACGACGACGCTGCCGGCCGCGTGGCGGCTCTCGAGCCGCGGCTCGGCCGTCCAGGCGAGGAAGGCGGCGACGTCCTGCGCCATATGGTCGACCGTCGGCGACCAATTGTCCTTGCCCGGCGCGTAGGTCACCTGACCGGCCGTGGTGAGCGGCGGCGGCATCGCGATGTTGAGGTTGGCGAACCACGGATTGAAATGGAGGGTCGCGCTCGGCATGTGATCGGCCGGAAGCGCCTCGCCCTTCGCGTTGCGATAGGTCTTCGGATCCTTGAAGCCGGTCAGGATCGAATAGATGTAGGACGGACCGCCCTCGCGCGCCTTCGCCATCAGGGAGAGATCGGGCGGCAGCGCATTGTTGTTCGCCTGCCGCGCCGCGACCTCGTTCGGGAAGGGCGGCGGGAAATGGTCGGAGGGCAGCGGCGTGCGGCCCTTGGCCTCGCCGGTCTTCGGATCCACGTCGGGCACCTGGGCCTTCTTGCCCCAGTCGGACGCGATCTTCTTCACCTCGGCGTCGGTGTAGCCGATCTCCTTGAGGTCGCGGAACGCGACCAGCTTCAGCGAGTGGCAGGCCGAGCAGACTTCCGAATAGACCTGAAAGCCGCGCTGGACCTGCTGCATGTCGAACCGGCCGAACGGACCGTCCGATGCAAGCGCGAGGTCCCTCGGCGCCTCGTGGAAGCGCTGCTCCACCGTCTGCTCGTGGCTCGAAGTGACATAGGCGTAGAAGCCGTGGCCGAACGACCACAGGGACACGAACGCCATTAGCAGGCCGGCGAGAATTCCGAGGACACGGACCATCTTTGCGATTTCCCCTTATTCCGCCGCCGCGGGGCTGGCCCCGCCGATATGAGCCGGCGGCACGTCCGCGGCCTTGCCCTTGCCGCGCAGGACCGCTTCCGAGATCGAGCTTGGCAGAGGCTCCGTCTTCTCGACCCAGGACAGGATCGGCAGGACGATCAGGAAATGGGCGAAATAATACATCGCCGCGATCTGGCTGATCATCACATAGGGTTCCTGGGCCGGGCTGCCGCCGCAATAGCCGAGCACCACGATGTCGGCCACGAGCAGCCAGAAGAAGATGCGGAAGGTCGGCCGGTAGCGGCCCGAGCGGACCGGCGACGGATCGAGCCAGGGCAGGAAGAAGAGCAGGGCGATCGCGCCGAACATGGCGATCACGCCCCAGAGCTTGGCCGGCAGGATGAAGTCCGCGGTGAACGAGCGGAGGATCGCGTAGAAAGGCCAGAAATACCATTCGGGCACGATCTCCGCCGGCGTCGAGATCGGATTGGCCTGGATGTAATTGTCCGAGTGGCCGAGGGCGTTCGGCGCGAAGAAGACGAGCAAAGCGAACAGGGTCAGGCAGAAGGCCGCGAACCAGCCGTCCTTGGCGGTGTAATAAGGATGGAAGGGGACGGTGTCCTCGGCCGCCTTCACCTCGACCCCGGTCGGGTTGGACGAACCGGGGATGTGCAGCGCCCAGATGTGAAGGATGACCACTCCGGCGATCACGAACGGCAGCAGATAATGGAGCGAGAAGAAGCGGTTGAGCGTCGCCTCGTCCGGCGCGAAGCCGCCGAGCAGCCATTTCTGGATCGACTCGCCGACCCAGGGGATGGCCGAGAACAGGCCGGTGATCACCTTGGCGCCCCAGAAGCTCATCTGCCCCCAGGGCAGCACATAGCCCATGAAGGCGGTCGCCATCATCAGGAGGAGGATGACGAGGCCGAGCATCCACACCAATTCGCGCGGCGCCTTGTAGGAGCCGAAATAGAGGCCGCGGAAGATGTGGATATAGGTGACGATGAAGAAGAAGCTGGCGCCGTTGGCGTGGACGTAACGCAGCAGCCAGCCCTGGTTGACGTCGCGCATGATATGCTCGACCGAGTCGAACGCGCCGGCGTCGGTCGGCACATAATGCATCGCAAGCACGATGCCGGTGACGATCTGGATGGTCAAAGCGAGGCCGGCGAGGACTCCGAAATTCCACCAGTAATTGAGGTTGCGCGGCACCGGATAGCCGCCGCCGACGGCGCCATAGGCCAGGCGCGGCAGCGGCAGGCGCTGGTCGAGCCAGCGCATGAACGGATGCTTCGGCTGATATTCCTTCGCCCAGGGAAAGCTCATTTGGCAGCCTTTCCGACTTCGACGACGGTCGCTGATTTGAAACTGTAATCCGGCACTTCGAGATTCTTCGGGGCCGGGCCTTTGCGGATGCGCGCCGCCGTGTCGTATTGCGAGCCGTGGCACGGGCAGAAATAGCCGCCATAGGGGCCGCGCGGCTCGCCCTCGCCGGCGCCGAGCGGCGTGCAGCCGAGATGGGTGCAGACGCCCATCGTGATCAGCCAGTTCTTGTGGCCGGGCTTGGTGCGCTGCTCCAGCGTCTGCGGGTCGCGAAGCTCGGAGAGCGGCACCGCGTCGGCTTCGCCAATCTCCTTCGGCGTCAGCTGCCGGACGAAGAGCGGCTGCTTGCGGAACAGGGTCTTGATCGCCTGGCCGGGCTTGATCGCCGAGATGTCGACCTCGATCGAGGCGAGCGCAAGCACGTCGGCCGACGGATTCATCTGGTTGATGAGGGGGTAGAGCGTGATCAGGCCGCCGACCCCCGCGAAGCTCAATGCGGCGATATTGATGAAGTCACGCCGGCGAACGCCCTCTTCAGGAGCCGCGCCGAGCGTCCCATCGCTCTGTTCAACCGTCGCCATAATATCCTTCAGCGGTTGGAACCCGTAGAGGCGCAGGGGCCGCCGCGGCGAGGAGGCCGGGAGCTGTCCCTGCACGATGCCGCTTCGGAAGGAGGCGCGGTTCGGCGCCTTCCCCTGTCGGCTCGGCGCGCTGATAGACGGGAGAGCGCCGCTTTGCCAACAGCGTTTTTGAACAGCTTGTGAATGTGTTGGAGACCCCGATGCGCCTCGCCCTCTACCAGCCCGACCAGCCGGGCAATGTCGGCGCGATCCTGCGCCTCGGCGCCTGCCTCGGCGTCGCGGTGGACGTGATCCTGCCGTGCGGCTTCGCCTTCTCCGACCGGGCGCTGAAGCGGGCCGGAATGGATTATGCCGAGATCGCTTCGGTCGCGCGGCACGCGAGCTGGGCGGCGTTCGACGCGGCGCGGGCGGGGCGGCTGGTCCTGTTCACCACGTCCGCCGCCGCGCCGCTTCCGGAGGCGCGGTTCGAGGGCGGCGACATCCTGCTCTTCGGCTCCGAGAGCAAAGGCGTTCCCCCCGAAATCCACGATCGGGCCGATCTTCGCGTCCGAATCCCGCAGGCGGCGGCCACCCGCTCCTTGAATCTTGCCGTCGCCGCGGGCATCGGGCTGGCGGAGGCTTTGAGGCAGACCCTTATGTGGCCGTCATGATCGCGCTCGACGAACAGCAGCAGCAGGCGCGGGACTGGTTCGAGAGCCTGCGCGACCGGATCTGCGCCGCCTTCGAGGCGATCGAGCGCGAAGCGGGCAGCGACGCGAGCTTCGAATATACGGCCTGGGAGCGGACCGATCCGGCCCCCCGATCTCCGTCCGGGACAGGCGCGCCGGGCGGCGGCGGCGGCGTCCGCGGCCTGATGCGCGGCGCGGTGTTCGAGAAGGTCGGGGTCAACGTCTCGACCGTCGCCGGCCGCTTCACCGAGGAATTCGCGCCCAATGTCCATGGCGCGGCCGAGGATCCGCGTTTCTTCGCCACCGGCATCAGCCTCGTCGCCCATATGGCGAACCCGCACGTGCCCGCCGTCCATATGAACACGCGCTTCCTGACCACGACCAAGCGCTGGTTCGGCGGCGGCGCCGACCTCAACCCGCCAATCCCTTATGACGAAGACACTGCCGGCTTCCACGCGCGGCTGCGCGCCGCCTGCGCCGCCCACGACCAGACCTTCTACGACCGTTTCAAGAAATGGGCGGACGAATATTTCTACATCCCCCATCGCGGCGTCCATCGCGGCGTCGGCGGCATCTTCTACGACCATCTGGAGGGGCCGTTCGAGGCCCGCTTCGCCTTCACCCGCGACGTCGGCGAGGCCCTGCTCGAAATCTTCCCCAGGCTGGTGCGGCGGCGGATGGCGACGCCCTTCACGCCCGAGGACAAAGCCCGCCAGCTCGAATGGCGCGGCCGTTATGCCGAGTTCAACCTGATCTACGATCGCGGCACGGCGTTCGGCCTTCGCACCGGCGGCAATATCGACGCGATCCTGATGAGCCTGCCGCCGGAGGCGACGTGGCGCTGATCGACATAAAGGACGGGCAGCTCGGCGCGGTCGTCACCTATCTCGAAATGACCGAGCGGCCGAAGCCGCGCCCGCTGCCCGCCTCGCCGCTGCGGCTGGAGCGCTGGCGCGATCCCGATCCGGAGAAATACCGGCTGCTCTTCCGCCGCGTCGGCGGCAAATGGCTGTGGTTCTCGCGCCTGGCGATGACCGACGAGAGGCTGCGCGCCGAGACGGGCGAGGTCCATGCGGTGGTCGATGGCCGGGGTCGGAATCGGGCGGGGATCGAGGTCGGGATGCTGGAGCTCGACTTCCGGACGCCCGGCGAATGCCTGATCCGCTTCCTCGGCCTGGTGCCGGAGCTGGCCGGCCGCGGCCACGGCCGATGGCTGTTCGCGCAGACCCTGGCGCTCGCCTGGCGGCCGGACGTCGCCCGGGTGCGCGTCAACACCTGCTCGCTCGATCATCCGGCGGCCCTGCCCTCCTATCTCAAGGCCGGATTCCGCGCGGTGCGCCGCGCCTTCGAGAGCTTTCCCGACCCGCGCCTCGCCGGGTTGCTGCCGGCCGATGCCGCGCCGCAGGTGCCTTTACTCGAAAATCCCGGCGACTGAGCCGACATCGCCCGCAAGCTGCTCGTAAATCCGGGCGACGGCCGTGATGAAATAGGTGGCCCAGACGGCCTGCAGGATGCCGGAAACAAGCTGCATAAGGAAGAATCCGAGCGAATCCGGCTTCGGCTCGCCGGCCGTCATCGTGATCAGAATCCCGCCGACCGAGCGCACCGCGAGCAGCAGGACCAGGATGACGAGGATCATCAGCAGGAGGAAGCCGAGCAATTGCCAGAAATGTCCGGAGGTGAGCTGCCAGCTCCGCCGGATGATTCCGATCGGTCCGCTTCGTTCCGCCGCGGCGACCGGCGACATCAGCATCAGGCGTACGCCGAAGAAGAAAGCGGCCGGAATCACGATCAGGAGCAGCAGCGCGGCCGGTCCCGGGCGCGGCGTGCCGGCGCCGAGACCGACCGCGGCCGCGAATGGAAGGACGATGGCGATCGCGGCGATCGCGCAGAGCAGAGTCGCGCCGAGCAGTGGAAGGACGCGCCGTAGCGCGCGGCCGAAAGCATTGCGGACCAAAGTCTCGCGCCGCATCGCCAGCAGGTTGACGACGAGATTCCCCCAGGAACTGAGGAATATGACCGCGACCAGCATGAGCAGGACCGCCAGCGCCCCCGCCAGCAACGGCCCGGGATCGGCGGTGCTGCCATGCGCGACGCCCGTATCGCCGGCGAGCCGCTGGCTCAACGTCTGCGCGATCAGGCTCGGCAGAACGGTCAGGGC
Source organism: Allosphingosinicella sp. (assembly GCA_036491055.1). Taxonomy (GTDB): domain Bacteria; phylum Pseudomonadota; class Alphaproteobacteria; order Sphingomonadales; family Sphingomonadaceae; genus Allosphingosinicella. The sequence continues at coordinate 21,733 of DASXCT010000023.1, read as the reverse complement.
GAAGACGATGGGGAACAGGATTCCCGCTTCCTGCTTCACAAAGGCGGCAGCCTCGTCCCAGGCTTTGGTGATCGACAGGTTCATGCTCTCCTCCTTATGCTGATGCGGCACAGGGGCGCAATTGCCGGAAAGATGAGCACGAACGAAAATCCCGAATGGCAGGTGACGCCGGGCCTTACGCCCTACCCGCGAGCGCTCGCGGACATGGAGGCGCGCGCCGCCGCGATCCGCGCGGGGGCAAAGCGGGAGCGCATCTGGCTGCTCGAGCATCCGCCGCTCTACACCGCCGGCACCAGCGCCGACCCGGCCGAATTGTTCAACCCGGAGGGCTTTCCCGTCTACGAGGCCGGGCGCGGCGGCCGCTATACCTATCATGGACCCGGCCAGCGCGTCGTCTATGTCCAGCTCGACCTCGACCGGCGCGGCCGCGACGTCCGTCGCTTCGTCCATGCGCTCGAGGGATGGGTGATCGAAACGCTCGCCCGGCTCGGCCTCGCGGCGCATCGCGCGCCGGGCCGGATCGGCATCTGGACCGACCGCGACGGAACCGAGGCCAAGGTGGGCGCGATCGGCGTCCGGGTCCGGCGATGGGTCACCCTGCACGGCTTCGCGGTCAACCTGGCGCCGGAACTTTCCCACTTCTCAGGGATAGTGCCCTGCGGTATTGCGGAATTCCCAGTGACCAGCCTCGACGAGATGGGAGTGTCGTACCGACAGGAACGTTTCGATCTGGCACTGAGCCGGGGGCTCGACCATTTTCTTGCCTCCCTCGAGGGGGCGGCGAGAGAGCTTGAGAGCGCTTCCCTTTCCGTTTAAGGGCCCAACTGATTTGGAAAAAAGGGATATCCCGGCCAAATCGTCAATCTAGGGAGTTTCTGATGCGTGACCTTCTTGCGAAAGTGATGACCGGTTCGATGATCGCCGGCGCCGCCCTCCTCGTCGCGGCCTGCGGCGGCGGCGGCGACAACAGCGCCAACAACACCGCCAATGCGACGGCCGACGAGAGCCTGATGGGCGGCAACGACGTGACCACCGTCGACGCCACCAATGCCGGCACCGCCAATCTCGGCGCGGGCGCGGACATGAATGCGGGCGCGGCCATGACCGGCAACGCGACCGACACCGGCACCGGCAATACCGGCGCCGGCACCGGCAACACGACCGGCATGTAATTCCCTCGCGGGAAAGCTTTCGAAAGGCCGTCCGGGCAACCGGGCGGCCTTTTCTTATGGGCAGCAGCGACTTAGGGATCCGCAGGCTGGAGCGTGCACGCGCCGCGCCGGATGCTTCGTTTCCGGGTGGCATGGCGGCGCGGACCTGTTAACCTTGACCGCGGGAGCATCTGTGAGGGGTCGAATGACGATGAGCGGCGGTCTGAAACATGCATTGGTCGCCGCGGCGGCGCTCGCCGGATTTTCGGTCCCCGGGGCGGCCTCGGCCCAGCTCTATCTGACCAAGCCCGACCTCAAGGCCGGCCCGATCGAGCCGAGCGATCCTTTGGTCGGCTTGCCCATCCCGGGCGCGACGCCGGCCGAATATCGCGCCGACCTGCTCTGGAACTTCCGGGCCGGCCTCAACGTCGCCGCCCTGCAATGCCAATTCTCGCCCTTCCTCAGGGCAGCGGCCAATTACAACGCCTTCCTCTCCGACCATTCGGAAGAGCTGGCGAGCGCCTACACGGCGCTCAACGCCTATTTCAAGCGGCGCGACGGGCCGGTGCAAGGGCCGAAGGCGTTCGACGAATATTCGACCCAGACCTACAACAATTTCTCGACGCTGCAGGCGCAGATCGGCTTCTGCCAGACGGCGGGGGACGTCATGAAGGCGGCCCTGGCGACCCCGAAAGGCCAGCTGGTCGACCTTGCGACGCAGCGGATGCGCGAGCTGCGCAACAGCCTGGTTCCAGCGATCGACGTGAGCAGCGCGCCGAACAATCCCTATGCGATCGCGCTCCAGCCGATCCCGTCCATGGCGGACCAATGCTGGGACAAGAAGGACGACCTCAAGCCCGAATGCGCGGGCGCGGGGTCGTAGCAGGGGCGGTGCAACGCCCTACGGCAACCCCAGAAGCTTGTGGGTCTGCAGGCTGAGCTTCCAGCGCGGGTTCGCCATCACATAATCGATCGCCGCACCCAAGGCCGCGTCGCGTTCCAGACAATCTTTAGGCTGGATCAGGAAATGATCGAAATCCAGGGCCAGCAACGGCTCGGGATCGATCCCCTGCTGCGGCCAGACCAGCTTCAGCTCGTTGCCCCGGCGCTGGACCATTTCGGTCCCCGCTTTCGGGCTGACGCAGATCCAGTCGATCCCCGCCGGCGCGGCCAGGGTGCCGTTGGTTTCGACGGCGATCTCGAAGCCCTGGTCATGGAGCGCGTCGAGCAAGGCCGGGTCGAGCTGGAGCATCGGCTCGCCGCCGGTGACGACCACCAGGGGGCCCGGACCGCTCCCCCACAAGCGACGCGCCGTCGCCGCGAGCGCGCCGGCCTCGTAGCGGCCGCCATTCTCGCCGTCGGTGCCGACGAAATCGGTGTCGCAGAAGGTGCAGAGCGCCCCGGCCCGGTCCTCCTCGCGCCCCGACCAGAGGTTGCAGCCGGCGAAGCGAAGGAAGATCGCGCGCCGCCCCGCCTGCATCCCCTCGCCCTGGAGGGTGAGGAACAAGTGCTTGACCGCATAGCTCATGGCTGGGCTGGCGGTTGGGCGGCGTAGCGGGTCGGGTCCGGCAGCCCCGCTTCCTCGAAGCCCCTGGCGCGCAGCCGGCAGCTGTCGCACAGGCCGCAATGGCGCCCGTCCGGCGCCGGATCGTAGCAGGACCAGCTGATGCCGGCGTCGAGGCCGAGCCGGGCCGCCTCGCGCACGATCTCCGCCTTGGTCAGATGCTGGAGCGGCGTGTGGATGCGAAAGCCCACGCCCTCCGTACCCGCCTTGGTGGCGAGCGAGGCGAGCTGCTCGAAGGCGGCGATGAAATCGGGCCGGCAATCGGGATAGCCCGAATAATCGAGCGCGTTGACGCCGATGAACAGGTCGCGCGCGCCCGCCGCCTCGGCCCAGCCCAAAGCCAGCGAGAGGAAGATGGTGTTGCGGGCGGGAACGTAGGTGACCGGAACGTCCGGCCCGACGCCCCCCTTCGGCACGTCGATATCGGCGGTCAGCGCCGAGCCGCCGAAAGCGCGCAGATCGAGCGGCAGCACGACGTGCCGCTCGGTGCCGAGCGCCGCCGCCACGCGCCGCGCCGCCCCCAGCTCGATCCGATGGCGCTGGCCGTAATCCACGGTGAGGGCGAAGAGGCCGAACCCCTGCTCTTGCGCCCGCGCCGCGGCGACCATCGAATCGAGGCCGCCGGAGAGGAGGACGATTGCTTTGGCGGAGGAGGCGGCCATGGCGGGGCTCTAGAATCTATCCTCAGCGCCCGCAACGCGCGCCAAGTCGCATGAGGCCGTGCGGTCAGCCCGTCATCCCACCGAAACGCGCAAAGAAATGGGCCGCCCGGTGAGGAGCGGCCCAGTTGAGGCTTCCAAAGCCTGCTAGGGAGGAAAGCGTGCCCACAATCGGCACAATCCTCCTTTACCAAAGCGAGGGTAAACAGAGGCTTAACGCGGCGACGGGTCAAGGCCGCATTGCCGCGCCGGCAGGCTCAGCCCTCGCCGTCCGCGATGTCGCCGAGCGCGATCGGGAAAACCCGCGAGCAGAATTCGCAATCGACGCTGATGAAGCCGTCCTCGTCAACCATCGCGGCGCGGTCGGCGGCGGCGAAACGGGCGATGACGCCCTTGATATAGTCGAAATTGCAGCGGCAGCCCTTCGCCAGCGGCACGGCGTCGAGGACGCGCACCTCCTCCTCGTGGAACAATCGCCACAATTCGCTTTCGAGCGGCAGCGTGGGATCGGTGAGCTCATTGCCCTTGATCGTCTCGGCGAGGATTCGGACATGCTCCCATTCGGGATCGTCGAGCCGCGTGTGCAGCCGATCGCGGCCCTCCTCCCCCTCGGGAAGATGCTGGACGAGGATGCCGCCGGCGACATGGCCGGTATCGTTCACCGCGAGGCGGACGATGCTCGGCAATTGCTCGGACTGGCTGAAATAGGTCTGCGCCGCGTCGGCCAGCGAGCTGCCTTCGAGCGGCACGATCCCCTGATAGCGCTCATCGGCGACCGGATGGTCGAAGGTGATGCCCAGATACCCCTTGCCGAACAAGGCGAAGAGATCGCGATGGCTCGGCAGCGCGCCGAGCCGCTCCTTGTCGAAGCGGACATAACCGCGAAGCGCCCCCGCCTTGTAGTCGCAGACGAGCAGGTCGACGATGCCGCCCTCGGTCTGCGCCTGGAGCGTGAGCTGACCCTCCTCTTCCTTGAGCAAAGAGCCGAGCAGGGCGGCGAGCACCAGGGCTTCCGAAAGGATGCGCGCGATCGGCGCCGGATAATCGTGGGCGGAGAGGATATGGTCGAGCACCGGCCCGAGCCGCACCACCCGCCCGCGCGCATTGCGCCCGGCAATGGTGAAGCCGAGCGCCCGGTCGAGGTGGGCGGCTGTCATCGTGTCGAGGCTTTGGGGAGAATTCATGGTCGCGATGTGGCGAGCGACGCGCGGCGGATCAAGCTCCTCCCCGAAACGGGGAGGGGGACCGGCGCCGCAGGCGACGGTGGAAGGGGAGTACCTGGCACAACGCCCCCTCCACCGCACTTCGTGCGGTCCCCCTCCCCGTTCCGGGGAGGAATTATGACGCCGCGGGCACCTCATATTCCCGCGCCGCGGCCGAGAGCCGTTCCACGAACTCCCCGATCTCCGCCTCGGTGACGACGAGCGGGGGAAGCACGCGCATGACGTTGTCGCCGGCGGCGACGGTCAGCAGGCCGTGCTCGCGCAGATAAGCGACGAAGGCGCGGCTGTCGGTCTTCATCCTGACGCCGAGCATCAGGCCGAGCCCGCGCACGCTCTCGAACAGATGATCGTGATTGGGGATCATCTGCTCGAGCGCGCCGCGCAGGCGATCGCCCATCGCCCGGACATGTTCGAGGAAGCCCGGCTCCAGGATGATATCGAACACCGCCTGGCCGGCCGCCATGGCGAGCGGGTTGCCGCCATAGGTCGAGCCGTGGGTGCCGATCACCATGCCCGCCGCGGCCTTCTCGGTGGCGAGGCAGGCACCCATCGGGAAGCCGCCGCCGATGCCCTTGGCCGAGGCCATGATGTCCGGCGCGATCCCGTAATGCTCATAAGCATAGAGGCGGCCGGTGCGGCCGACGCCGCACTGCACCTCGTCGAAGACCAGCATCAGATCCTTCTCGTCGCAGATGCGGCGCAGGCCCTGGATGAATTCATGGCTGGCGGGGCGGATGCCGCCCTCGCCCTGGATCGGCTCGACGAGGAAACCGGCCGTATTCTCGTCGACCGCCGCCTCTGCGGCCGCGAGATCGTCGAAGGCGACGACGTGGAAACCTTCGAGCAAAGGCGCGAAGCCGTCGCGCAGCTTGGGCTGGTCGGTGGCGCTGATCGCGGCCATCGTCCGGCCGTGAAAGGCGTTGGTGAAGGTGATGAGGTCGTGCTTTTCGGGCTGCCCGTGGTGATGGTGGTAGCGGCGCGCGGTCTTGATCGCGCATTCGACGGCCTCGGCGCCCGAATTGGTGAAGAACACGGTATCCGCGAACGTGTTGTCGACCAGCCTTTGCGCGAACGCTTCGCCCTGCGGGCTCCCATAGAGGTTGGAGACGTGCATCAATTTCGCGGCCTGCGCCTGGATGGCTTTGGTCAAATGCGGATGGCCGTGGCCGAGCAGGTTGACCGCGATGCCGCTCGCGAAATCGAGATATTTCTCGCCCTTCTCGCCGTAGAGCCAGACCCCCTCGCCTCGCACCGGCCGCACCGGCGAGCGCGGATAGACGGGCATGAGCGGCGTAATGGCCATGACGGGCTCCTGGACGGTGAAGAGAAGGCGGCCCGAGGACCGCCTTTCCGCCTCTAGAGACCCGAACGGCGCCGGGTCAATGTCATGCGATCAGCTCTTCAGCTTCCAGCCGCGGCGCAGCAGGCCGTAGCAGAGCGCGAGGAGCAGGAGGTCGATGAGGAGGAGCAGCAGCGCCCCGATCGCCACCGGCGAATCGCTGATCCCGAGGAAGCCGAAGCGGAAGCCGGAGATGATGTAGAAGAAGGGATTGGCGTGGCTCACCGCGCGGAAGGTCGGCGCGAGGCTCTGGATCGAATAGAAGGTGCCCGAGAGCAAAGAGAGCGGTGCGACGACGAAATTGGTGACCGCCGCCGCATGGTCGAACTTCTCGGCCCAGATCGAGGTCAGCAGGCCGAGGAAGCCGAGCATCGCGGCGCCGGTGAGCCCGAACCACAAAACCGCCCACAAATGGCGCGGGATGACGTGGACGCCGGGCCAGATCAGCATCGCGCACCAGACGGCGCACCCGACCAGCATCGCGCGGGTGACGGCGGCGCCGATCAGTGCCGCGATCAGCTCGCCGGTCGAGAGCGGCGGCATCAGATAATCGACGATATTGCCCTGCATCTTGCCGACGAGCAACGAGAAGCTCGCATTGGCGAAGGCGTTCTGGAGCATCGCCATGACGATGAGGCCCGGCGCGATGAAATCGGCGAAGGAAAGGCCCATCACCGTTCGCCCGCCGCGGCTCAGCGCAACGGTGAAGATGACCAGGAAAAGCAGGGTGGTGACGGCCGGCGCCCACACGGTCTGAAGCTGGACCTTGAAGAAACGCCTCACCTCCTTCACATACAGGGTCCTGAGGCCGCCCCAATTGACGTTCCGGATCACCGGGACGCCAGGTTCGGCCCGAACCCAATTGGAAGCCTGCTCGGTCATCGCGACGTCGCTAGAGGCAGACGCTGTGGCCCGCAAGCCATGTGAAGGAATTGGAATGTCCTGGACGGACGAACGAATCGAACGGCTGAAATCGCTCTGGTCGCAGGGCATTACCGCAAGCCAGATCGCCGACGAGTTGGGCGGCGTCTCGCGCAACGCCGTCATCGGCAAGGCGCACCGCCTGGGCCTGCAGTCGCGCCCCTCGCCGGTCAAGCCGAACGAGGAGGAAGAAGCCAGACCGGCGGAAACCGAGGCCGCCCGTCCCGCGCCTTCTGTCCATGCGACCGCTCCGGCCGCCCCCGAGCCGCGCCCCGCCGCCGAGGCGGCGTCCAGCCATGCCCATCCGCAGCAGCCGGCGCCGCCGCCCCAGCCCCAGATCCGTTCGATCGGCCCCGGCGGCTTCGTCCGCCAGGCGCCCGGCGAGCAGCAGTCGCCGATCCCGCCGGCGCCGCCGCGCCGCCTGGTGCCCGCCAAGCCGAGCCCCGAAATCGCCGACAAAACCAGCCTGCTCGATTTGAACGAGAAGATCTGCAAATGGCCGATCGGCCATCCCGGCGAGCCCGATTTCCATTTCTGCGGCGGGCAGGCCAATCCCGGCTTCCCTTATTGCGTCGAACATTGCGGCGTCGCCTACCAGGCGCAGATTCCGCGCCGCGACCGCCGGCCGCCGCCGCCGCTCCCGTTCGGCGGACCCAGAATCCGTTGACCCGCATCCGCTGAGCCCGCGCCGAACCGTTTCCGGTTGAAGCCGTCTGACGGAAACCGGTCCGCAAAGCGTTCGTTATGCCCGCAGCGTAACGAGCGGAGTATGCACGCGTAAAATGTCCTGCGAAGAATCGGATTATCTCGAACGCCGGGCCGAGGACGAGCTCCGCCTCGCCCAGCAATCCAACCACCAAAGGGCCGTCCAGGCGCATTACGAGCTGGCTTCCGCCTATCTCGACCGTCTCCACGGCGAGACGCCGAGATCGGGGGGCGGCCTGCTCGAAGGCTGACCCGGCTTCCAAGAAAGGAGAGCGGCCTCGGCACTCTGCCGGGGCCGCTCCGCATTTGGGATCAGGCGCGCAGGGTCACGCGGAACAGCGCGCCGCCGCCCGGCGTGTCACCGGCCCGGATCGTGCCGCCATGGGCAAGCGCGATGGCGCGGGAGATGGCGAGGCCGATCCCCCGCCCCTCACCTTTGGTCGAGGCGAACAGCTCGAACAGGCCGCCGCGAAGCTCCGGCGCGATGCCGCGGCCCCTGTCGGCGACTTCGATCTCCACCTCCTCGGGGCCGAGCCGGCGGGTCGCGACCCGGATCCGCCGCTCCGGCACCGGCACCTCCATCGCCGCCTCGGCGGCGTTACGGACGAGGTTCAAAAGCAATTGCTGGATCTGCACCGGATCGGCCTCGATCCGGTCGGCCGCCGGGTCGAGCGAGATGCTGTGGCGGATGCCCCAGGCGTCCGCATCGGACAAAGCGAGGCTGCAGGCGCTGCGCACCAGGGTGCCGAGACGGACCTTGCGCCGTTCCGCCTCGGCATGGCCGGCGTTGCGCTGGAGGCGGGAGACGATGTCGGCGGCGAGCCGCGCGCTCGCCTCGGCACCGGCGATCGCGTCGCGGAGCCGCCCGTCCTCGACGAGCGGGGTCGCCGCGATCCGCTGGGCGATGCCGCGCGAAAAATTGCTGACCGCCATCAGCGGCTGAGCGAGCTCATGGGCCAGGGTCGAGGCCATCGTCCCGGTCGCGCTCGCCTGGGTGAGGTCGATCAGCTGCCTTTGCACCCGCTGCAGCTCAAGCGCCGCCTCCTTGCTCTCGGTCACGTCCTGATAGAGGCCGACCAGCCGCTCCGGACGCCCGTCGCGCCCCGGCACCGCCTTGCCGAGGCCGAGGATCCAGCGCCGGCGTCCGTCCGGCCCGGCCGAGCGGAACTCCAACCGGCAGACGCCGCCTCGCTCCGCCTCGCTCACCGCCACGATCACGCCCGGCAGATCCTCGGGGTGGACGAGCGAGCGCAATTTCTCCCGGCTCATCTCCTCCGGCTCCTCCGGCGGCAGGCCGAGCATGGCCCGGCTGCGCGGGCACAGGCGGACCGTCTCGGTCGCGAGGTCGATCTCCCAGACGCCGGCGCCCGCGCCCCATTGGGCGAGCTCGATCCGCTCGGCGGCATCGCGGACGCGCTGCTCCTCGGCCTTGCGCCGGGTGATGTCGGAGACGGTGCCGACCATTCGGATCGGCGCGCCGGTGACCGGATCGCGCTCGACCACGCCGCCGCAATCGCAGAGCCAGATCCAGCCGCCGCGGGGGCTGCGGACCCGGAACTCGGTCTTCAGCGTCTCCTCCCCGCCACGATCGAGATGCTCGGTCAGCTCGCGGCGGAAGCGGTCCCAGTCCGCGGGGTGGATGAGCCCGGCCAGCGCGCGGAACGATTGTGGCGCCTGGTCGCGGGAATAGCCGATGCTTTCGAGCAGGTGGCGCGACAGCAAGAGCTCGTCCTGCGGCACCCGCCACTCCCACGAGCCGTCGGTCGAGGCATCGAGGACGAGGCGAAGCTTCTCCTCATAGTCGCGCAGGCGGAAGCGGACGGCCGCCTCCACCGCGGCCTGCGGCGGCGGCGGCGCCGGCGCTTCGCTGTCCTCCTCGCCGAGCGGCGGCAGCCGCGCGTCGATCGCGAGCCGGAGCGCCTCCGACAAATTCTGGGTGCCGAGCTCGTCCATCATGTTGGCGCGGTGCATCTCGACGGTGCGCGGGCTGAGGCCGAGGCGGCGGGCGATCTCCTTGTTCGAGAGGCCGGCGACCAGCCCCTGCAGCATCTGGCGCTCGCGCGGCGACAGGCGCTCCAGCCGCAGCGTCGCCTCCTGCTGCGCATTGCGCTTCTCCTGCTCCTCGCTGAACAGGGCCTGCGCCCGCCGCACGGCGGAGAGCAATTCCTCCTCCGACGGCGGCTTGGCGAGGAAGTCGACCGCGCCGAGCTTCATCGCCTCGACCGCCGCGCCGAGCTCGCCATGGCCGCTCATCACCACCACTGGAATCGGCGCGCCGCGCCGCGCCAGCTCTTCCTGGACCTGGTGCCCGTCCATGCCGGGCATGCGCAGGTCGAGCAAAAGGCAGCCGCGGCCGAGATCGGCGCGACCGAGGAACTCGGCCCCACCCGCATAGGCTTCGGTCGCATAGCCATGGCTGGAGAGGAGATAGGAGGTCGCGGCGCGCACCTGCGCGTCGTCGTCGACGATATGGACCAAAGTAGGCAAAAGGCCGAAACTCAATGACTTCGGCCGTCCTAGATAGGGGATGAAGCGGCCGGTTGCGAGGGCGCCTACCGTATTTTTGCGGTCTTTCGGCCCGCGGGCGAAAGGCGCAGAGGGGCGATGCCATGACGGCGCCGGCGGATCTGGTCCCGCCGGCGGCGGCGGCCCCAACCCCCACGAGCGGGCCGCCGCCTCATTCCCCTCCGCCCCTTTTCCGCCTTTCTCACCTTCCGCCTTGGCAGCGGGACTCGCGCCCGCTTATAGATTCGCCATGTCAGACCTGTTCGCGTCCACCGCCGCGCCTTCTTCCGATTACGACGCCCGTTCGATCGAGGTGCTGGAAGGGCTGGAACCCGTCCGCCGGCGGCCGGGCATGTATGTCGGCGGCACCGACGAGCGCGCGCTCCACCATCTCGCCGCCGAAGTGCTCGACAATGCGATGGACGAGGCGGTGGCCGGCTTCGCGAACCGGATCGAGGTGATCCTTGACGCGGGCAACCGCCTCACCGTGACCGACAATGGCCGCGGCATGCCGATCGACCCGCATCCCAAATATCCGGGCAAGTCGGCGCTCGAGGTCATCATGACCATGCTCCATTCGGGCGGCAAATTCTCGAACAAGGCCTATGCGACCTCGGGCGGCCTGCACGGCGTCGGCGTCAGCGTCGTCAATGCCCTGTCGAGCGAGACGATCGTCACCGTCGCCCGCAACAAATCGCTCTACCGCCAGGCCTTCGCGCGCGGCGAGCCGGCGACGCCGCTGGAAGAAGTCGGCGCCGCCCCCAATCGCCGCGGCACGACCGTCAGCTTCGTCCCCGATTCCGAGATTTTCGGCGAAGATGCGAAGTTCAAGCCGCAGCGCCTCTACCGGCTCGCCCGCTCCAAGGCCTATCTGTTCGCCGGCGTCGAGATACGCTGGCGCTGCGACCCGTCGCTCGTCTCCGACGATGTCCCGGCCGAGGCGACCTTCCAATTCCCCGGCGGCCTTGCAGACCATTTGAAGGAGCAGATCGGCGACCGCGCCTGCGCGACCGTCGACTTCTTCACCGGCCGCCAGGATTTCCCGAACAATCAGGGGATGGTCGAATGGGCGGTCGCCTGGCCGCTGTGGAGCGAGGGCGGCTCCTCTTATTATTGCAACACCATCCCGACCCCCGACGGCGGCACGCACGAGCAGGGGGTGCGCGCGGCGCTCACCCGCGGGATGCGCGCCTTCGCCGAGCTGGTCGGCCAGCAGAAGCGCGCCAGGGACGTGCAGGCCGAGGACGTCGTCGCCGGGGCCGAGATCCTGCTCTCGGTCTTCATCCGCGATCCCCAGTTCCAGAGCCAGACCAAGGACCGGCTGACCAGCCCCGACGCCGCCCGCCTGGTCGAGGCGGCGGTGCGCGACCATTTCGACCATTATCTCGCCGACAATATGGAGCGCGGACGGGCGCTGCTCGCCTTCGTCCTCGACCGGATGGACGAGCGCCTCCGCCGCAAGGCCGAGCGCGAGGTCAAGCGCAAGACCGCGACCTCGGGCCGCAAGTTGCGCCTCCCCGGCAAGCTCACCGATTGCGTGAGCGACGATCCCGCAGGCACTGAGCTGTTCATCGTCGAGGGCGACAGCGCCGGCGGCTCGGCCAAGCAGGCGCGCGACCGCAAGACCCAGGCGATCCTTCCGATCCGCGGCAAGATCTTGAACGTCGCCTCCGCGAGCGCCGACAAGATCCGCGCCAACCAGGAGATTGCCGACCTCATCCAGGCGCTCGGCTGCGGCACGCGCGAGCGCTGCGATCCGGCGCAGCTTCGCTACGACCGGATCGTCATCATGACCGACGCCGACGTCGACGGCGCCCATATCGCGACCCTCCTGATGACCTTCTTCTTCAACGAGATGGCGAAGATCGTCGAGCAGGGCTGCCTCTATCTCGCCCAGCCGCCGCTCTACCGCCTCGCCGCCGGCGGTACTGTCGCCTACGCCCGCGACGACGCCCATCGCGGCGAGCTGGAAGCCAGCCTGTTCAAGGGCAGGAAGGTCGAGGTCAGCCGCTTCAAGGGCCTTGGCGAGATGAACCCGCAGCAATTGCGCGAGACGACGATGGACCCGAAGCGCCGCTCGCTGATCCGCGTCACCTTGCCCGAGGAATATCAGCAGCAGCACAAGGTGCGCGACCTCGTCGACCGGCTGATGGGCCGCAATCCCGAGCATCGCTTCGCCTTCATCCAGAGCCATGCCGCCGACGTCGACGAGGAGGAGATCGATGCCTGACCCAAGCCGGCTCGGCGCCCTGTTCCTGCTGGCGCTCGCCGCCCCCGGCACCGCGCAGCCCCCAGCCGCGGCGCCCGCCGTACTGCAACCCTCGGCCGGCCTGGCGGCGCGCGCCGGCGACCTCGTCGGCCTCCTCAACGGCACAACGCCGCCGGAGCAGCTTTTTTCACCCGCCTTCTTCGCCCAGGTACCGGCGACGCAGGTCGCGGCGATCATGGCCAACCTCCGGGCCCAATATGGCCGCGCGCTGAAGGTCGACCATGTCGACAGCGGGAGCGCGAATTCGGGCGTGGTCTCAGTGCGCCTCGAGCATGCGACGCTTCGCCTGACCGTCAGCATCGAGCCGCAGCCGCCGGGGCGGATCGTCGGCCTGCTGGTCAGCGGCGTCGACATCGACAACGACAATGCGGCCGCGATCGCCACGGCGCTGAAGGCGCTGCCCGGCGAGACCGCGCTGAGCGTCGCGACCCTCGGCCAAGCCGCGCCGGCGCCGTCCACCACCCTGGCCGGCGACCGGCCGATGGCGATCGGATCGGCGTTCAAATTGTTCGTCCTCGCCGAACTGGTCCGCGAGGTGAAGGCGGGCGAGCGGCATTGGGCGGACGTCGTCCCGCTCGACCGCCGCTCCCTGCCGTCGGGCCAGCTCCAGGACTGGCCGCGGGGATCGCCGATCACCCTCCACAGCCTCGCCGCTTTGATGATCTCGCGCAGCGACAACACGGCCGCGGACACATTGCTGCACCTGCTCGGCCCCGAGAAGGTCGAGCAGCTTCTGCCGGCGCTCGGCGTGAGCGCCGCCGCGCGCGACCGGCCGTTCCTCTCGACCCGCGAGGCCTTCGCCGTGAAGACGGATTCGGCCGCTTTGGCCCGCTGGCGGGCGGGTGACGAAGCGGCCCGCCGCGCGATGCTTCCGGCGCTCGATTCGACAGAGATCGATCCGGCGGCGCTCGCCGGCCCGCCGCACGCGATCGACAGCGTCGAATGGTTCGCATCGACCGACGATCTCGTCCGCACGCTCGACTGGCTGCGCCGCAACGCCGATCCCACCGCCTTGGGCATCCTCGCGATCAATCCCGGCCTCCCCCAGGCCAAGGACGGGTTCGGCTATGCCGGCTACAAGGGCGGGTCGGAGCCCGGCGTCATCGCCATGGCCTTTCTCCTTCGCCGCCGCGACGGGAGCTGGCGGGCGGTCGCCGCCATCTGGAACGATCCGGCCGCGCCGGTCGACGAATCGCGCTTCGAAGCCCTGATGGGACGGCTGATCGCGCTCCAGCGTTGAGGCGGCGCGGGCGTTTTTCGTCCGCACATTCAGCTTCCCGAAATCTGTGCGATCGGCATAAGGCGCTGAACGAAAGCCGTTGCGGCCGCGTTGGTTGCCGCGAGAAGCATTGTCTTTTCGCGCAACCTTTCAGGGGAGTGTCCGATGCCGATCGTCCTGCTGTCCGTCCTCGCGCTCGCCGCCGCGCCGCCGCCGCCCGCGGCGCCCGCGCCGAACGCCCAGCCCGCATCTTCGAGCGAGCAGGAGATCGTGATCACCGGCCGCTCGCTCAGGGACACCGAACGGGCGCTTCGCGAATGCCTCGCCCGCCATTGCCCGCCGAACGAGGATATCGACGCCGCGCTCGCCCATGCCGAGAATCTGTTCGTCGCCGGGGAATATAAGCAGGCGCGAAGCGTGACCCTCTCCGCGATCGGCCGCAACCACCGCTATCGCAAGACCTTCCCGATCGACGTCTCCGACCTCTACCGCGCCAATGCCCGGATCTCGGCCCATCTCGGCGAGGGCAACGACTATCAGCTCTCGACGACCGAGATGCACCGGACGTTGAGCGACGCTTTTCCCAAGACCGACCCGCGGGTGATCGACGCCGATCTCGAATGGGCGGACATGTACGCCTCGTTCGGGCGGATCGAGCGCGCGCGGCAGGTGCTCCAGGAGGCGGCGCGCACGGCGGACGCGGGCGGGCGGCCCGACCTTGCCGGCATCGCCCGGGTGCGCGACGCCTGGCTCTACCAGATTTCCGGCGACACCTGGCTGGCGCGGCAGGCGCTGGAGAAGCTCGCCGCCGACAGCACGCCCTCCGGCCGGCTCCAGCGCGTCGCCGCGCACGTGCTGCTGGCGCGGCTCGATCGTGCCCAGGGCAAGCTCGACAGCTCCAATGCGCTCATCGACGACATGCGCTCGCTCCATGCCAAACAGCCGGTCCTGCTGTTCACGCCGAAGGTCGACCTGTCGCCGCGGCTCGCCGAGGGCGACGACGCCAGTGGCGAGAGCGGCTCGACGACCCGGCTGATGCCGACCGACAATTTCGACGACCGCTGGGTCGATATCGGCTTCTGGATCACCCCCGAGGGCAAGGTTCGCGACGCCGAGATATTGCGCAACAGCGGCGCGATCAACTGGACCAAGCAATTACTCGCCTCGATCTCCGGCCGAATCTATTCGCCGACCGACAATCCGGGCGGCAGCTACCATGTCGAGCGCTACAGCTACACGGCGCGCTACATGATGGTGACCGGATCGCACATGCGCCAGCGTTCGCCCAATGCGCGGATCGAATATGTCGACCTGACCCCCGACCCGCCGGCCGGGACGCATTGAGCCGAACTGCCCTGGCCCCCCCTCATATCCTCTCCCTTGACGGGAGAGGATTACGGAGCCTTGGCGCTCCGCCGCTTAGGCGGAGTTGGTGAGGGTGACACGATCAGCGGATTTTCGCGGAGTCTGTCGCCCCCACCCAATTCCGCTTTGGCTCGTCGCCAAGCTCCATGAGGCGCACTCAGGTTTTGCAATTCCCCTGCATCCAAGGGCGAGGGAATCTAACGCCATATCCGACAGTCGGCGCCCTTACCGCCCGCTTTCGTCGCGCGCCTGGCCGAGCGTCTTCATGTCCTGGGCGGCCTTGGCGCGCTGGTTGCGCGCCTGCTCGACCGCCGGCTGCTCCTTGGTGCAGAAGGCGCGCTGATTGTCGTCGAGACTGTCCGCCGCGCGATCGATGCAATAGCCGAGCGCGACGCTGCGCGGGATCATGTCGAACGGTTCGATCGCCTTGTCCTTGCGCGCGATCGCGACCTTGAGCTGCTGGAAGAAAGTGAACCAGTTGCGCCTGGCCTTGGCGTCGGCGCCCGCGCTTTCCGGCGCCTTCGCGTCGGCGGCGGGGCCTTCCGGAACCTTCACGTCGAGCCCGGCGAGCGGCACCTTGGCGAGCCGCGCCTCGGCCTCGTCGAACCGGCCGAGCTCGCGCAAGGCGTCGATCGCCCTTCCCTCCATGCCGATCCAGTCGATGTCCGTGGGATTGGGCGGCACCTTGGCCGATTCCGCGGCGAGCTCGGTCAGATAGCGTGCGCGAAGCTCGGGCTTGCCTTCGGCCTGCCACGAAGCCTGGAGCAGGGCCCAGAGATAGTCTTCGGGGCCGACGCCCATCTGCCGCATCAGCCAGTAAGCGCGATAATATTGCGTGTCGGTCTTGCGCAGCGCCTGATAGTCTTCCGAGGCGACGACCGGCTCGAGCGTCTTCACCTCGTCGTCGGTATAATCCTTGTAGAAGACGAGGCCGTTGCCCGGGCATTCGGGCAAAGGCGCCGGCGCGGCCGCGGGGCCGTAGGGCTTGCCGTCGGGCCGCATGCCGAGCGCGGCGCTCGACACGGGCTGTTGGTAGACGAAGGCCTGGCCGCCGATCGGGCAGGTCATCTTCCTGGCGACGGTCGGCGCCGCGAAGGCGGGCGGCGCCAGAGCAAGGACGGCGAGGGGGGCAAGCAACAGGGAACGCATCATCATTCTCTCCGGCGGTCCGGTCTTTCGAAGTGCGCCCTTACGCTTTCGCGGACCCGCTCGCCACCGCCGGTGCGATGAGCGGAAAGCGGGGAATCGACGCGTCGAAGCCTTCTCCGTCCTCGCCGACCATCTTGTAGCGGCCTTCCATCCAGCCGGTCGGGGTGTTGAGCGGGCAGCCGGACACATAATCGAAGGCGCCCCCCGGTTCGATCACCGGCTGCTCGCCGACCACGCCTTCGCCCTGGACGTCGTGGCGGCCGCCTCGGCCGTCGCTGATCGTCCATTCGCGGCTGACGAGCTGGACCGCATCCGTGCCGCCATTCTCGATCCGGACATGATAGGCCCAGAACCAGCGCCCCCGCGCCGGTTCCGACTGTTCCGGAAGGAAGGAAACGGCGACGCGGACGGTGACGTCCTGGGTGGTGGCGCTGTGGGGAAAGAGGCTCTTCACGGATGTTGTCACGGGGCTTTTCCTCTACCCGTCCGCCCCGCCCGTCAACCGCGCCGCGGCCCGCCGCGGGCGCGGGCGGGGCAACTTGACAGCACGCCCCCGCCGCCCATATGCGCCGGGCCTTCGCGCACGGCCCCTTCGTCTAGCGGTCCAGGACGTCGCCCTCTCACGGCGAAAACACGGGTTCGAGTCCCGTAGGGGTCACCATCGTCAAGCGGAAAATGGCTGCGCCATTCCGGGCAAACTCGCCAAGGCCATCCCCACTTTTCGTCCCACACTATTGTGGGGCTGTGATGGCACGATTTGGGACGTCCTGAGCGATCGAGCGCGATTCTCAGCGCTCGCTCAGATGCTGGGCCCGTAATACCTGTAGCTTGAGGCCGCTCGGCTGAGGTGGGCTTTCCGTTGCGTCTGGTACTGCTCTAGAACTCACAGCATGTCCGAAGATCCCAACCAGGGGCGCGACTTTCCCGCCGTCCGCGCCGGCGCGTCGAGCGTGGGTGGCGCCGCAGCCATCTATGGCTTCGTGCACCAGATTCTGGCGTCGATCGGCCAGCTCGTTCGCGCGCAATTCGGCACCATCGGCGGAAAAGCCGACCTCAACACCGTCATCGCTATATTAGAGCCTTCGGCGGGGGGCGATGTCAGCCTCGAAACCGGGGGGCGCAAGGTCATTCAGTTCAAGCACCGAGCCAAGTCGGTTTCGATCAACGACGTCGGCGGCAAGGTCCTGCCCGACCTTTACCGCGCGCATCTCGACCGCGAGGCCGCGGAGTATGAACTGCACACCACCAACGGCGCCAGCAACCCAGCCCAGACCCTGATCGCGTCGCTCAAATCCTATGCGGCCGGCGATGCCAACGCGCGTAAGAAGATCGCGACCAACGAACATGTGAAGGGCGCACTGGCGCGGTTGCGCGAAATCCACGCAGCATCAGGCGCCGAACCGGCCTCGTTCGAGACGAGCTTCGCGACCTTCATCGACCGTTTCGCGGTCGCCCCAAGGATCGACGGCGACCAAGCGCGCGCTGAAGCGATCCGCTTCCTCAACAGGCGCGTGCCTTACGTCGATACAGTTGAGCAGGCGCTGGATACGCTGGTCGGCCATCTCGCGGACAAGGCCCGCCGGAACGACACCCATATCTCGGTCGACGATCTGCTGTCACGGCTCGGTCTGCCGGGCGCCCGGGCCGGTCATTCCGATGCCGCAAGTAAGCGGCTCGAAACGGCACTGGCGGCCGCTTTGGCGGCGCGCAAGTTCGACGCGGCGCTGGACGTCCGCATACCGATTCTCCTGGCGCCGACCGATCCGCTGACTCTTGTCGCGGGCAATTCCGGGTGCGGCAAGTCATGGGTTTTATACCGGCTCGCCGCCGCCCTCGCCGAAGCGGAGAAGCCAACCGTCCTCATCCGTGCAGCTGATCTCGAAGAGCTGGAACGGCAGCTCCGCTTGACTGTCGGCGCCGGCGCCCTCGCGCTGGAGCAGCCGCTTGAAGCGACAGTGCTCGGTCAGACCTGGCGGCGGATGCAAGATTCGCCCGACGCGACGATCACGATATTGTGGGAAGGCTGCCGGGACGCAGCGATCCTCGAATCCATTCGCCTCACTGGCGGTCTGGGCCTCGGCCTGCCCCTCGTCGCCGAGTTCCCGGTGACGCAGGAAGCCCGTCTCGAGGAGTTCGCCCAGGTGCCGATCCATCGGGTGGGGGAGTTCACGCCGACCCAGCTGTTCGAAGCGCTCGACAAGCGCGGCGTATCGGCCGGACACATACCGCGCGAAATCCGCCGCATGCTACGCTTGCCGGTGCTGTGCGGCATCTATGCCACGCTGGCGCTCGAGCTCGAACATTGGGACCCGCAAAGCGAGTACCGGGTGCTCGAGGATTTCTGGGAGCGTGCCAAGAATCACGCCGGCAAACTCGCCGGTACGCGGCTCAAAGCGTTGGCGAAGAGCCTCGTCGTCAAACGCCGCACCGCGCTTACCGACGACGAAATTGCCGCTCTCGGCTTTTCTGAGACGGAGCTTGACGCAATGGTCGCGGCGGGATGGCTTAGCAATGTCGGCGATCGCTGGTCGTTCGCGCATGATCGCTTGCTGACGTGGGCGATTGCGGTAGCGCTGACCAGCGATTTCGAGAATGGCGTCATCAATGCCGAGACCTTGGCCGGCGAAGTCAGCGCGCTCGACAAGCGCGACGATGCCGACAAGACTAAGCTCTCCGGCCTGGGCTTTCTGCTCATGGACGTGGTGTGGCTGATCTCCGGGCTGAGTGACCGCACCAAGGATGCCGTCGATTTCGTCGAGCAGTTCGAAAGCGAGAACCGGACAGGCGGCCAGACTTTATATGCCGAGCTGCTGCCGACTGTCGGCCGTCGGATCCTCGGCGTGCTCGAGGAGCGCGCCGCCCGGGTGACCACGGGCGACATTTTCATCAAAACCTATCTTACCGAAGCGTTTCGTGCGCTTCCCCTGGCGCCCGAAGCACGAGAGCCGCTGCTTGCGCGATTGTGGAGCAGTGACAAGACCGGCCGCTTGATCGCGATTTCGCTGGGAGCCGGCTGGCCGCTCACCTCCCAACGTGACGACCTTTGGCAAAGCTATTGCGATCTCAACCGCGACCGCGAGGCCAAGCGTTTCGACTATGCTCTGTTCGAGCGGATGGAAGCCGCGCTCAAGCTGCTCGTCCGCGTCGATCCCGCTTGGCTCGGCCGTCTGATCGAAGCGGAAAACGGTCAAGAGGAGCTGCGCCTAGCCGCCTTTCTGCTGAAATCGCTCGAAACCGCTTTGGGCTCGCCGATCTGGCACCAAGCGCGCGAGAAGATGCTTGAGGTCATCCCCGACGATCGCCAGACCGTGGTGATGGAATGCGTCGCCCGCTTCGGTGATGCGAGCGATCGGGGAATGCTCGAACGTAAGATGCAGGTGGGCGATCGAAGCGCAGCCTACGCATTGGAGGCATTGGCCGAGATCGATGTGGACGCAGCGCTGCGTGCGATTGAGCAGAAGCCGCCACGGCCATCGCTGCCGCATGGCCGCTACTGGCTCGATCAGTTGCTCGACCACGCTCCTGGCCGCACCACGGCAGCGCTTCGCGACTGGCTCGTTGCGGCAGATCCGAGCGGTGGAAAACTCGCATCGCTCTGGCACGGCATCGAGGACCGCATCGACCCGGACACGATCGTCTTGCTGCTCGACAGGCTCGAAGCCGAAATCGAGACAACGAAGCCTGAGCATGGGCTCGATCCGCGCCACGACCTGCTGACGTTACTCGGCAGCCTGACGCTCGACCCCGTCCACGATCCCCTGTTCGAAGCGCGTCGCAACACAGTGCTTTCCGCCGCGATCACCAAACGGGCGATCGCGCATTTCGACGGTACGCGTGATGACGACTATGTCGCGGTTCGCCGATTGCTGCGGCGGATCGGCGGGGCCGAATATGAGCGGCTGGTGCTCCACGCCCTATCGCCCGAGAACCTCGGCAAGGCGCATAGCGGCATAACCACCAGCATCTTCTGTCCAACTGTTGCCGTGGTCGCTCGGCTTGGAAAGCTTGTGGACGTCGGGGTCACTCCCGACCGAAGCGACGAGGCGCTGCTCGATCTCTGGCGCATGCTGCTGGCGATCGATCCGGCGAATTGGCGGCCCCGCCTGCTGGCGCTGCTCCAGAGTGACGACGAGAAGTCCGCCCTGCTCGGCCTCCATTTGCTTCCTGAGTTTGCTGCGAAGGGCGACGAAACAGCGGTTCTCGCCTGCTTCGAGACCAGCGCACCAGGCAGCGCCGTCCAAGCGCGGGCAATGCAGGTTGCGATCGAAATCGGCGATCCGGCCGAGGTGATGGTGGCGCGTGCCCTGAATGAGATACAGGCCGCCGAGAGCGGCGGCGCGAGCGCGACCTGTCTCAGTGTGCTGCTTAATGACCGTTCCGAGGCCGGCCGAGCCGCCTTAGACGCCTATCTCGCGCCGCTCGAGACTGCAAAATCATGGAATTCGTACGACAGCCAGGCGCTGGCGATCCGTCTTAGTCAGGGTGATGCGTCGCCGGAACTGTGGCGCGCCGGCTTCCGCATGATGCACGGTACCTGGTTTTCGGGGGATCGCTTCCTCGACGTGGTGCTCGAGCACGACCGGCCACGCGCGATGGACGTTCTGCTCGACCAAGCATTTGCGGCGCCCGCGACGTTCGTCAACGCTCAGCCCGACGCCATCAAGCTTCTTGCGAAGGTAGACAGGCCGCTCGCGACACAAGCGTTTGTCCAGTCATGGAACGATCATCCCCAACGCCGGGAGCATCTGGCCGGCAGCGTCCGCGGGCTGGAGGATACGGCGTTCGGAACGATGATCGGGACCTTGGGCGAGGAAATTCGCGCCGGTCGGCCGACCCAGAGCTATCGCACGATCTGCGTCGAGTTGCGGCGGGCACGCGACCGCGCATGGCCGTTGGTGCTGGCTAGGTTCAACGATGCGAGTGCGGCGGAGCGAGTGGCGCTGTGTCCTGCACTGGGTTGGACCGCAGGCCAGTCCGATACTTTGCTGCCGCTGCTCGAAGCGGAAACGGACAATGAAGTACGCCGCGAACTCTACGACAGCTGGCTCCACTGGCGGCAACTGGAAGACGCGGTTTCGCAGTTCCGGGCGGCCCGGTCGCTCGAGACGATGGAATATGCCATCGACTTCGGCGATCCAGCGCCCCTGTGCGGTTGGGAAGACCCACTGAGGATCATCGAGGCGATCGGTGACGACGACCGGCTGATCGTCTTCGCCGAGCGACAGCTCGCAATCCGCTTCAACAAAGTGTGCGGCTCGAAGCTCCCGCGCGTGATCGTCCGCAAATCGCCGGACGACGAATAAGACGCAGCGATGCGTAGGCGCGTTCCACGCTCGGATCGACGTCATTTTGGGCGAATTACTGCCGGTCGCGCCAACTTGAGCGTGGAAACCAAGCTGCTATCGCTTCGATGCTTGGGCGGCAAGGAGCGGACCGGCAGTCCCGCTTGAGCGGCGGGCAGAACCCATAGGGACGAAACGCGGTGGAGGACCCGCGAAGCAAGTGTTGCGGCACGCCGGGCGGGACTGAATGACAGACCGGCTGACGCCGGTAGGTTCATGAGATTGGGCTGAAGCCTTCATCGGTGCGCTTCGTGTGCCTGTCGAGATAATTCATGATGACGGTGTCGGTGATGTTGCCGCTGGTGGTGGAGAAGTAGCCCCG
>DASXCT010000022.1:0-6025 GCA_036491055.1 Allosphingosinicella sp. | reverse complement strand
GCCGGTGCCCTTCTCCGGGCGACCCCGAAGGGGCGAGGCGGAGAGACGGCCATGGCGTCGTTGCTCGTCGGTCACGATGGATCGCCATCGCTCCACTCCTCGCGCCTAGCCCTGACCGCCTCTCCGCCTCGTCATGGCCGTTGCCGGTCATGGGTCCGGACCCTAGAAAATGCTTTGGTGAGCGAGACCGTGGCGCTGCCGCGGCGGGCGGGCCTGGGCTGGTCCGGGGAAGGCGCCCAGCCGAGCAGGTGGAGGATCTCGAACCGCTCGCAAGTCTTGCCGTCGGGATCGGCGGCCGCCGCGAACGCCGCCGCGGCGGCGGCGAGGCCGAGGCGGCCGATCGGCTTTCGCGACCGCGCGATGAGCAAATTGGTCGCCGCCATGCCGCGGAGATCGCGCACCAGCGCGAAAAGATCGGGAAAGCGGACGTCGATCCCGTGCGCGTCGACCACCGGCAAGGCGAAGCCGGCGCGCACGAGCAAATCGCCGGCGGCGCGGACGTCGATCTGGGGGTGGATATGGGGCGACGCGGCGCCCCCGACCTCGTCCGCCGCCAGCAGCGCCGCCTTCAGCCTCGGCAGCGCGCCGGCGCCGGCCAGAGCGGCGAGGAACAGCCCGTCGGGACGAAGCGCCCGGCGGATCAGCAGCAGGGCGCCGGGCAGATCGTCGACGCTGTCGAGCACGCCGATCGAGACGATGAGGTCGAAAGCGCCGTCGCCGAAGGGCAGGAAATCCTCGTCGCACTGGACCCCGCCGCCGGCGCGGGCGAATGCGAAGCCGGCATCGGCCGCGACCACCTCCATCCCGCGCGCGCGAAGCCGGGCCGCCAGATAGGATGTGCCGCAGCCGAGATCGAGCGCGCGCGAAAAGGGTCGCCGGACGAAATCGAGCCGCTCGAGCAGATCGTCGGCCGCGAGCCGGTGGAGATAGTCGGCCGCTGCGAAATGCGGTGCCGCGCGGTCGCGCCGCAGCCGCCGCAGCCGCCGGTCGAAGATCGGCCCGTCGTTCATCGCCGCGCCGCGTCCACCCTTTCGCCGCGCCTGTAAAGGCTCAGAAGAATTGCTTGCGGATGCTGAGCCGCAACGTCCGGCCGAGCGGATCGAGCAGATCGGGCTGGAAGCTGATCGGCGTCGCACCGGTCGGATCGGCGACGTGGATGCGCCGGTCGAACAGATTGTCGAGTCCGATCGTGACCCGCCAGCCCCGCATCCAAAGATGCTTCTGCCCCATCTTCGTCTGGCCGAGATCGGCGAACAGGCGAAGGTTGAAGGTAGCGAGGCTCGAAAAATGGAGGTTGTCGGTGACTCCGCCCTGGCCGTCGGGGCCGCCGACGACGGTGGTCGCGCTCTGCCAATTGCCCTCGGCGCGCAGCCCCAGCCCGCTCTTGAAATAGGCGATCGTGCCCTGGACCTGGTGCTGGGGCTGGCCGCCGGTGCTGCCGACCGCGGCGCCGTGCAGCAGGTCGAGCACCGGCACGCCGTCGCGGACCAGGATCTGATCGCGGATATGCCAGGTGTGGTAGAGCGTGATCAGCAGCCGCCCGCCGCCCGGAGCGCCGAACGGGCCGCGCCCGCCGCCGCCGCCGCGAAAGCCGCCACCGCCGCCGCCGCGCGCGCCGCCGCCGCCCCGGCCGCCACCGCCGCCGGGACGTCCGCCGAACGGCCCTGCGCGCTGGGGCTGCTTGCCGATCGGCAGCGACAGGTTGAAGCCCCAGCGGAAATCCTCCTGGTTCGAGCGCGCGAAATTGAGCGGCCGCGCGTCGATCGCGATCAGGTGGCCCTGCGCGTCGCGCACGAACCGGGTCGGGAAGGCCTGCTCGATCGCGAAGGTCGGCGTCGGAAAGGAAGCGATCGGATTGAGGATGCGGCTGTTCGTATAGTTCGCGCTGAGGTTCATCTGGATCTTGGAGAAAGGCTGGATGTTCGTCCCCAGCTTGTAGACCCGGCGGTTGTCCGCGGTCAGCGCGCGGTTCCCGCCATTCGTCTCGGTGACCTCCACCGTCTCGTTGCGCACGAAATCGAAGACGCGCACGTCGGGCGTTACCAGCACCGGATCGCCGAGCTGGTCGGTCGAGGGCGGGCCGTGCTCGCGGGTTTCCGAGGCGATGAAGTCGACCTGGGTGATCGGCCGCCAGTTCAAACCGTAGCCGATCGTCTTCATCGTTCCGAAGTCGGAGAGATGGTCGTCCTGGAAATTGAAATTGGCCGAGAGGTCGCCGATCGCCGACAGGAAATTCTGCCGCCGACTGGTCAGCGGAATGTCGACATTGCCCTGCGCGCTGTAGATGTCGCGGGCGAGCGAGACGTCCTGGTCGAGGCCGCTGCGCATCGTCTGGCTCGACAGGCGGGAGACGCTGCCGCCGACATGCATTGCGGTCGAGATGTTGCCGCCCGGCAGCTTGAGCAACGGACCGCTGAACAGCAAATCGGCATTGCCGGTCTGCGACAGCGTGTGGGCGTGGTCGCTGGGGCGCGCGGAGACCAGGTCGGGCGGGAAGTCCCCGAACGGATTGGCCGCGGGATCGTCGGCGACCAGCCTTTCCTCGAGCCGGGCGACGTCGAGCCCGGTCCGGGTCCAGACCATCGAGTCGCTGAGATCGTAATTGCCGGTGAACGACCAGCGCCAGGGCCTGACGTCGCCGTTCAGCGTCAGGCCGAGATGGCCGGTCTGGGTCACGCTGCTGCGCTGCAGCGGATAGCCGGTGTCGAATTCGCGCAGGATCGTCTCGCCGGCCGGGAAGAAGGGATTGCCGGCCGGAATATCGAGCGTCGCCGTCGGCAGGCCGAGCAGGCTGAGGCTGTCCGCATATTGATAGCGGCCGTTGATCGTCGCCGAGACGTTGCCGAAGACGTTGCGATTGTAGATCGTGTTCAGCGTCAGCGTGTTGCTGAGCGGCTCCAGGCTGCGGAAGCGGCCGAGATCGCTGGGGCCGACCACCGGCAGGTTCGTGTTCGGCGCCGGCTCGACCACGTCGCGCTGGCTTTCGAGCAAGGGCGTCGCGTGCTGGTATTGAAGGTCGACGTTGATCCGGCCGCTCTTCGAGATGCGCAGCACGTCGAGTTGGCCGTTATAGGTCTCATGATGGCCTTCGGTGGCGATCTGGCTGCTCGCTTCGGTGGTGATCGCCTTGAAATTCGGCTTGAGGACGAAGTTCACCACCCTTTGGTCGGCCCGGTAGCCGAATTTCAGCGCGACCTCCTCGGGGAAGATGTCGATCCGCTCGATCGCCTCGGGCGGAATGTCGCGTATCTCGGCGAAGCTCGAGATGCGGCGGCCGTTGAGCAGGATGACCGGCGCCCCGGCGCCGCGGCCGCGCGTGCTCGCCGTCTGGGGCGCGATCGCGTCGAGCAGGTCGGAGATGCTGCTCGCGCCATAGGCCTGGATGTCCTCCTGGTGGAGCTGGTTCTCGGGCGGGATGTCGCTTTGCACCGCGCCGCGCTCGCGCTGGCCGGTGACGACGATCTCGCCGCTCTCATCCTCCTCGTCGTCCGAATTTCCGGTCTTGGGGGCCGGATTCGGGTTGGGCGGGACGGGGGCGTTGGGCGCGGCCTGCGCGGGGAGCGCCGCCGCGGGCGCCGGCGCGGGCTGGGGCACGGGCACGGCCGTTGGCGCCGGCGCGGGGCGCGACGGAGGCGCGGCCGGAGCCTGTGCAAGGAGAGGGGCGGCGCCTGCTCCGGCGAGCAGGCCCGCGATGAAATGCCTTGTTTTCACTTTGTCCTTACCGTCACGATCCGGATCGGGCAGCCCGCTGCCCAAGCCAAGCTGAATCTCTTCTGACCGAAAGCTCCCCCCGCGCGCTCCCCCCGCGCGCTCCCAACACGCCTTTTCCGCCCTAACCCGCCTGTTTGGCCTCGGTTTTGCACATTGTGACGGTTTGTGTCGCCCCCGGACAATCGCACCCGCCGGGAAAAATGCCGTTAACGCTCCCGCACATAGTCGAGCGCGGTTCCGTTCCGGTGCATGACCAGCTTCCCCGGCGCGACGTCGAGCGGAAGCGCCTCGAAATCGACGCGGCCGAAATCGTGCGGCGTCAGGACGAAGGTGAGGTCGTTGGCCCTGGCGATATCGACGGGAAAGCGCTCGGAAACCAGCCCGTAGATCCGCAAGGCCAGGGTCACGGCGACGGGCTTGCGCGCCTCCCCGGCCGGCAGGCTCCAGCCTTCGTCATTGTTGATATAGTCTTCGAGCGGGGCGCCGCTCGCGAACTCGATGCGGAAGTCGACGCCGGGGATGCCGCGCCCGTCGGGCGAGGTGACGTGAAGCGTGAACGGCGCGTCCGCCGTCCGCGCCGCCTTGCCCGGCGCGAAGACCGGCGGCACCGGCTTCGGGACGGTCGTGAGGAGAATATGATTGCCGGCACGGCGCCAGCGGCCGGTTGCCTCCTCGTCGAGGGCGCCGTAGGCGAGCATGTAGGCGAAGCGGCCGTCGGCGCGCAGGATCAGCTCCGAGGCGGCATCGTGCACGCCCTGCAGCCGATAACGGCCGGCCGGCGATGGCGCGGGCGGCGCGTGGGCCGCCGTCCCGGCGAGCAGCAGAGCCGCGAAAAGTGCCTTCCCCCCCATCGCGCGCATCATGCCGCATCGCGAAAAGATTAACTACGACTTTTGCGCGACTCGGCTTCATGTGCTTGGTGGCGCACCATGTCCCTGCTGGACCGGATGTTGAACCTCGTGATCCGCAACGGTCCGCTGACAATTGTTTCCGGCGGCAAGAAGCGAAGCTTCGGCTTGCCGTCGGAAAGGCTGAAGCCCGTCACCATCCATTTGTCGGGCCGCGGCACGGAAGGACGCATCCTGCGCAATCCCGCGCTCGGCATCGGCGAAGCCTATATGGACGGCCGGCTCACGATCGAAAATGGCGACATACGCGACCTGGCCGAGCTGATCGCCTTCAACCTCGCCTGGGAAGAGGATAACGCGCTCCATGCCCAGCGCTGGCGGCCGCACCGTGCCGCCGCTTTGTGGGACACCTGGAACTGGAAGCGGCGCTCCCGCCGCAACGTCGCCCATCATTACGATCTTTCGACCGATTTCTTCCGGCTCTTCCTCGATTCCGACCTTCAGTATAGCTGCGCCTATTTTACCGGGCCGGACGCGAGCCTCGACCAGGCCCAGGCGGCAAAGAAGGCGCATATCGCCGCCAAGCTCCGCCTTTCGCCGGGCCAGCGCGTGCTCGACATCGGCTGCGGCTGGGGCGGCATGGCTTTGTTCCTCGCGCGCGCGGCCGGGGTCGCGGTCCACGGCATCACCCTTTCCGAGCAGCAGCTCCAGGTCGCTCGGGCGCGGGCGGAGGCCGAGGGGCTTGCCGACCGCGTCACCTTCGCCCTCACCGACTATCGCGACCAGAAAGGCATTTTCGACCGGATCGTCTCGGTCGGCATGTTCGAGCATGTCGGCCCGCCTTATTACGGCACCTTCCTGCGCAAATGCCGGGATTTGCTGGCGCCGGACGGGCTGATGCTGCTGCACACGATCGCCCGGGCGGACGGCCCGGCGGCGACCGATCCGTTCCTCGCCAAATATATCTTTCCGGGCGGCTATATACCGTCGCTCAGCCAGATCGCGCCGGCGCGGGAGAGCGCTCGGCTCTGGCTCACCGATCTCGAAGTGCTGCGCCTCCATTATGCCCGCACCCTTTCCTGCTGGTACGAGCGGACCGTCGCCGCGGGCGAGGCGGTGGCGCGGCTCTATGACGAGCGCTTCCTCAGGATGTGGCTCTTCTACCTCGCCGGCGGCATCGCCGCCTTCCGGCACGACGCTCTGGCCGTCTACCAGCTCCAGCTCGCCCGCCGGCGCGACGCGGCCCCGATCACCCGCGACTATATGGCCGAGGCGGAGCCCGCTTTCCGCGACACCCTCGGTCCAGGGTCCGGACCCACTATCGGCAACGGTCATGACGAGGCGGAGAGGCGGTCAGGGCTAGGCGCGAGGAGGGAGCGATGGTGATCCATCGTGACCGACGAGCAACGACGATGAGCCGGTGCGAACATCCCCCGGATGTTCGCAGCCATGCCGGGGGCATGGCG
>DASXCT010000021.1:0-214189 GCA_036491055.1 Allosphingosinicella sp. | reverse complement strand
CCAACCCCCTGAAGAGGCGCCCTCGTGGCTAAAGACATCGCCAAAGAACCCACCGTCCCTAAGGATATCGCCGGCCTTTCGTTCGAAGACGCACTGAAAGAGCTGGAAGGCATCGTCCAGCAGCTCGAGAGCGGCCAGGTGAAGCTGGACGAGGCGATTTCGGCCTACGAACGTGGCGCCCTGCTCAAGCGCCACTGCGAGCAGAAGCTTGCCGAGGCCAAGATGAAGGTCGAGAAGATCGTCTTTTCCGCCGACGGAACGGTCGGCAGCCAGCCGGCCGACCTGAGCTAAACCGCCAGCTAAAACCTTACGCTACCGTCCCATGCCGTTGTCTTCGTACCGACAATTCGAGCCGGCTCTCGCCTATGCCGCCGAGGCGACCGAGCGCACCATGGATCGCCTGATCCCGAAAGGCGACGCCGGCGAGGCGCGCGTCTTCGAGGCCATGCGCTATTCGAGCCTGGGCGGCGGCAAGCGCCTGCGCGCCTTCTTCGTGTTGGCGAGCGCCACGCTGTTCAAGGTGAGCGCCACCGCGGCGCTCCGAGTCGCCAGCGCGATCGAGTTCGTGCACGCATATTCGCTGATCCACGACGATCTGCCGGCGATGGACGACGACGATCTGCGCCGCGGCAAGCCGGCTCTGCACCGGGCCTATGACGAGGCGACCGCGATCCTCGCCGGCGATTCGCTCCACGCCCTCGCCTTCGAGATCCTCGCCGACCAGGCGACGCACGAAGATCCGTTCGTCCGCGCCGAGCTGGTCGCCGCGCTCGCCGCCGCCGCCGGCCCATCGGGCATGGCGGGTGGGCAGATGATGGATCTCGCCGCGGCCGGCGCCGCGCTCGATCTCGCCGCCGTCACCCGGCTGCAGCAATTGAAGACCGGGGCGCTGATCGGCTTCTGCCTGGAAGCCGGGGCGATCATGGGACGGGTGCCGCCGGAGGGGCGGACGAAGCTGCGCGGCTATGCCCGCGACGTCGGCCTCGCCTTCCAGATCGCCGACGACCTGCTCGACGAGGAAGGCGAGGAAGCGAAGACCGGCAAGAAGGTCGGCAAGGACCGGGCGCGGGGCAAGGAGACCTTCGTCTCCCTGCTCGGCCGCGACCGCGCCCGACGGCAGGCGGAGATGCTGGTGCAGCAGGCCGCGGACTATCTGCAGAGCTACGGGGCCGAGGCGGATCTGCTTCGCGCCATCGCCCGTTTCGCGGTGGAGCGGGATCACTGACTTGCCGTCACCCCGGCGGAGGCCGGGGTCCCAGCGAGATGCAAGCGCCGTGTTCTTCACCCGCTGGGGTCCCAGCCTGCGCTGGGGTGACGAGGGACTTCGACAAGCCTCGCCCGAGCCGCTAAGACCGCCTCGCAACGCACGCCGGAGGCACGATGAAGACCGGGGTTTATCCGGGCACGTTCGACCCGATCACGCTCGGCCATATGGACATCATCCGCCGCGGCGCGAAGCTGGTCGACCGGCTGGTCATCGGAGTCACCACCAATCCTGCCAAGTCGCCGATGTTCAGCGTCGACGAACGGATGGCGATGGTCCGCCGCGAGATCGCGCCGGTCGGCAACGGCATCGAGGTCGTCTCGTTCGATTCCCTGCTGATGGACTTCGCCGAGCGCGAGGGGGCGACGATCATCCTGCGCGGCCTGCGCGCCGTCGCCGATTTCGAATATGAATATCAGATGGCGGGGATGAACCAGCAATTGAACGACCGGATCGAGACCGTCTTCCTGATGGCCGACGTGTCGCTGCAGCCGATCGCCTCGCGGCTGGTCAAGGAGATCGCGCTCTACGGCGGCGACATCGGCAAGTTCGTGACGCCCGCGGTGGCGGCGGACGTCGGCCGGCGCGTGGCGGAGCTGGGACGGAAAGGCTCCTGAGATCGCCGCATCGGGGGTCCCACTTCGCACGAAATGCGGCTAGAGGATGAACAAGAGATTCGGGGTTGGGGTCGCCATGCGTTTGAAAACACTGATTGCTTTGCTGCTCGGCCTGTTCCTCGCCGGCGCCGTCGCCGCGCAATTGCCGGAGCCGCCGCCCGTGCCGCCGCTCGATCCCGAAAACACCTTGCTGCTCGATCTGTCGAACGGCGGCCGAGTCGCCATCCAGCTGCGGCCCGACGTCGCGCCCAATCATGTCGCGCGGATCAAGATTCTCGCGCGGCGCGGCTTCTATAACGGCCTCACCTTCCACCGCGTCATCGACGGCTTCATGGCCCAGGGCGGCGATCCGAAGGGCGACGGCACCGGCGGCTCCGACCTTCCCAACCTCAAGGCCGAGTTCAACGGCCTGCCCCATGTGCGCGGCGCCGTCTCCGCCGCCCGCGCCGAGGATCCGAATTCGGCCAACAGCCAGTTCTTCATCATGCTCGCGCCGCATCTGACGCTGGACGGCCAATATACGGTGTTCGGCCGCGTCGTCGGCGGCATGAGCTATGTCGACCAGATCGAGAAAGGCGAACCGCCCGCCAATCCGACCCGGATCGTCCAGGCCTCGATCGCCGCCGACAACAAGCCGCCGCCGACCGCGGAGCAGGCGGCCGCTCTGGCGCCGGCGCACAGCGCGCCCTTGCTTGCGACGACGGGCGCCGCCGCGGGGCAAGCCGCCGGGCCGGCCGTGCCGCCGCCGCCGTCGATCAAGCTCCCCGACCCGCCGAAGCCGCACCCGGCGCCGCACCAATAGCGGGCGCGGGGCGCGCATGCGCGTCGACCTTTTCGACTTCGCGCTGCCGCCGGAGCGGATCGCGCTGCGGCCGGCCAGCCCGCGCGACAGCGCGCGGCTGCTCGCCGTGCGGCCGGACGGGCTTGCGGACCATGAAGTCTCCCAGCTTCCGAGCCTGCTCCGCGCCGGCGACATCCTCGTCTTCAACGACACCAAGGTCATCCCCGCCCAGCTCGAAGGCCGGCGCGGCGACGCGCATATCGGCGCCACCCTCCACAAGCGCGAAGGGCCGCGCGACTGGCGCGCCTTCGTCCGCAACGCCAGGCGGGTGCGCGAGGGCGACCGGATCGACTTCGGCAGCGGCGTGTCGGCGATCGCGCGCGGCAGGGCCGAGGACGGTTCGATCCTCCTCTCCTTCGAAGGCGAGGAGCCGGTGGAATTGCTGCTCGAACGCGCGGGACGAATGCCGCTTCCGCCCTACATAGCCGGGCGGCGCGCGGCGGACGCCCGCGACGCCGAGGATTATCAGACCATGTTCGCACGGAAGGAGGGTGCGGTTGCCGCGCCGACCGCCGCCCTCCATTTCACCCCGCGCCTGGTCGCGGCGCTGAAGGCGGCGGGGATCGGGATCGAGACGCTGACCCTCCATGTCGGCGCCGGCACCTTCCTTCCGGTCAAGGCGGAAGACATTGCCGACCATGTCATGCACAGCGAATGGGGCCGGATCGAGGCGGACACGGCTAGCCGGCTGAACCAGGCGCGCGCCGCCGGCGGGCGCCTCATCTCGGTCGGGACGACATCGCTCCGCCTGCTCGAAAGCGCGGCGGACGAGCACGGCCGCATCCGCCCGTTCGAAGGCGACACCGCCATCTTCATCACGCCCGGTTATCGCTTCCGCGCGATCGACGGCCTGCTCACCAACTTCCATTTGCCGCGCTCGACCCTGTTCATGCTGGTCTCGGCGCTGATGGGGTTGAAGACGATGCAGGCCGCCTATGCTCACGCCATCGGGACGGGATATCGCTTCTACAGCTACGGCGATGCGAGCCTGCTGCTGCCCGAGCGGTCCACTCAATTGGCTCAACCCTTCTCGATCGGGGACGGGGTGTAGGTCTGGGCGACGATTTCCGCTCCCGGAAGGTAAGCCCGTAGGACCATCATGAAGGGTCCTTTGGCCGGAGCGGGAAGCCAGTTCGCGCTTCGATCCGCGCCGGGATCCTGCCGTGAAATCCAGATATCGAGCGCTCCGTCGGCACCATAGTTCAATCCCGGTGTCCGATCGCCGATCGTATAGCGGCCGATTGGATTCTCGGTCAGGAAGAAGGCGCCGTTCGCCTGCGCCTCATACATCGTGAGCGACCAAAAGGCGTCGACCGGCGGCAGCGCATCCGGTGCGAAGCGGAGTCGCCAGAGCCCGTCACCGCTGAACACGCCCGCGCCCTCGGGAGAAAGCGCGACCAGATAGGTGGCTTCGGCCGGCGGGAGTGCTGCGAGGCCGGACACGGCGATTTGCGCGCGCGTCACATAATCCTGGAAGAAGTTGCCGGTGTTCGCGGCGGGATAGGCCCAATTGCCGATCCGACGCCCGCCGAAGCCGGCGAGATGGAGAAGCGCCCTGGCGTCTTCGATGCCGGACGCGATCTCCGCAGCCTCGGCCGCTTTGAATCTGTGCGCATCGAAGGTCGGGCTTCCCAACCCCAGCGGCGCCATATGCTGCAGGATGCGTCGATCCGTTGCCGGCGCAGGGTTCTCGACCATGAGCGCGTTGGCGGCCTCGAGCCAATTGTCCCAGGCTCCGGTGCGGCTGGCGCCCGCCGCAACCTCCGCATCGGCCGGAGCGGCGTCGCATTGGAAGGCGTGCAGAACCGCCAGCGCGTCCGCAACATCGTCCGGACCGTTCACCACCACGCGCGCCAGCGCCCAGACCCAACGCGTCGGCGACCTGATCGCCCCGGCAGGCGCTGCGTCATTCGGGCCGACCAGCGTGAAGGCGCCGCCGTCCTGGCCCGTCGTGCGGCTCCCGAGCACGGCGAAATTGTCGCTGAACATGTCCATCAGCGAGAGGGAGGCATAACGGTCGCCGAGCGACGGTAGCGTCAGGGTCGCCGGACCCGCGCTCAGATCGATGAAGGCATTGGCGTAGATAGTGTCCACGTTCGGCGTGGTCACCACGCGATCGCGCGGCGTCGCGAGGCCCTTCTGCGGGAAGAAACGGCCCGCCTTTATGCCCGCGCCGAGGAGCCGGTCGCGAACGTTGGCGATCTCCGTCATCGGCAGCGCGTAGAGAAAGGCTTCGCGGGCGGCGAGGCGCAGCGGGCTGATCGCGAACGCGGGTTGTCTGGTGCTCATGAAAATAGCCTCCGGGCGCATCATTTCAGGCGTTGTACGCAGCGGCCTGGCGGCGGTGCCGCCAGCCGGCGATCACGGAAACGGTCAGACCGATCAGCAACGTAATCATCGTTCATCTCCCTTGTTGGAGCGGCCGCTTGCTCTTGCCGCTCAACGACTTAATATGAGTATTGCTCACATTTTGAAACTCGCGTTCCGCAAAGGACAAGCCGCTGGACAAAGCACCGCAAAAACAAGGGGATGCAACGCGCCGGCCACGTCAGCAGCGGTCGCGCTACAAGGTCGAACTCATATTGGAAGCGGCGATGCGGCTGCTCGAACGGCAGGAGATCGAGCAGCTGACGACCAATGAGGTTGCCGCCACCGCGGGGGTCGGCATTGGCACGCTCTACCAATATTTCGCCAACAAGGAGGCGATCCTCGACGCGCTTGCGGACCGCGAAACGGCGGCAATGTCGACGCGCGTGGTGGAAGCCATGGATGATGCGACAATCCTCTCGACCGAGGCGAGGATCGCCGCAATCATGGGTGCCGTCACCACAGGCTATGGGGAACGGCGCCAGGCGCACCGGCGGGTCATGGCCCATTCGCTCACCCGCGGCGCCAGCTGGCTGTCTCCCTTGCTGTCGCGGCTGATGGGGCATTTGTCGCAGGAGCGATCCTCAGGCCCGATCCCGCGGCCGATCGCCCGCGCGGATGCGTTCGTCCTGACTCATGCCATCGCCGGCGTGCTGCGCGCCATGATCGCCGGAGGCGAGGTGGCCCCGAGCCGGACCGAGGTCGCGCAGGCTCTGGAGCGGCTGGTCGTTCGCTTCGCCGGGTGAGGAGGCGCCCACCCGCGGAACGCGACCCTCTCATCCGGGTTTGTTCGAACGAACGCGGAGCTGAGAAAGACATGGTCGAGACGAGCAGGGCGGTTCGCATTTCGCGGTTTGGCGGCCTCGACGCGCTGAACATCGATGCCATCGAGATCCCCCAGCCCCGCGACGACGAGGTGCTCGTCCGCGTCGCAGCGGCGAGCCTCAATCCCGTCGACTACAAGATCCGCGAAGGCAAATATTGGGCGGTCAAGGAGACGGACCTTCCCGTCATCCTCGGCCGCGATCTCGCCGGCACGGTCGAATCCCGCGGCGCCGCCGCCCACGACACGTTGAGCAAGGCCGCCCCCGTCTTCGCCTTCATCGGCCAGGATCGCGGCGCCCAGTCCGACTATGTATTGGTCAAGGCGGCGGAGCTGGCCGCCGCACCCGCATCGATCGACCTCGTCCACGCCGCCGGCGCGCCGCTCGCCGCGATCACCGCATGGCAAGGCCTGTTCGACCATGGCGGCCTCTCCGAAGGCCAAAGGGTGTTGATCCATGGCGGCGCCGGCGGCGTCGGCCATCTCGCCATCCAGCTCGCCAAAGCGAAGGGCGCCACCGTCTTCACCACCTGCTCGGGCCGCGATCTCGACTTCGTGCGCGGCCTCGGCGCCGATCGCGCAATCGACTATGAGAAGGAAAGGTTCGAGGACGTCGCCAGGGACATGGACGTCGTCTTCGATCTCGTCGCCGGCGAGACCCAGGACCGGTCATGGGCCGTGCTTCGCGAGGGCGGGATCATGGTCTCGACGCTCAAGGAGCCGGACCAGCGGAAGGCCGCCGCGCACAAGGCGCGCACGGCGCCGCGTTACACCGCCCAGCCCAACGCCGCCCAGCTCCGCGAGGTCGCCGAGCTGATCCATGCCGGAAAGGTGAAGATCGTGGTCTCAGAGACCTACTCGCTCGATCAGGTCCGGCAAGCGTATGAGCGCCTCGAAAACGGCCACGTCCGCGGCAAGATCGTGCTGACGCTCGACTGAGCGACTTCGCCACAGCAATCGCCCTTCATCCAGCATGGGTCCCAGGCCGGTTCGAGGCCGAAGCGGGCGGCGAGGAATTCGACGAGAGCGCGGACGCGGGCGGTAGTGGCGCGGCTCGGCATGACGGCGTGGAACGCGACTTCTTCCGTCGGATGGTCGCGCGGGCGTTCAGTATCGCGGCTGATCAATCGTTGTTTCCGCCGCCGGGCGAAGGTCGACGCTAGCGCTTCCGGCGGTAGCTATAATCATCTTCATCGAACGGGAATCGCTCTCGTTTTCGTCATCAGGCGTAATAACCCAAGTCATTCGATTGCGCGTTCCTCCTGGCACTTTGAATGTTGTGACGCGGCAGCGCCGGTCGGCGGGATCGTCGACAATTGCCACATGATCGAGCGAGGCCTGCTTCAATATGATCGTGCAGAATCGGCCCAAATAAGGCCTTCCCGCAATATGGTCGCACCTCTCGTAATCATCATCGCAGATGGAACATCGCTGTTCGCGCACGATCATTCCCGCGCTTACAAAAACCTGCGGTGGAAAAATCCACTTCTCGAGGTCGCGCAAATGGTTTGCCTTGGGTCCGAGATAGTCGAAACCTTGGTGCGCCCGCGACGCCGCACCAAGTAGCTCTTGCGCGTCGATCAAGGCACTCCAGGCTCCCTCGGGGTCATCCTGCTTGAGCAAGAGGTACATTTTCATCTCGTTTACCAGCGAGCGAGCAGCTGATCGGAAGCCGAGGAAGAGGTTAGCGTGCTCTTCGTTGGCTTCAAGTATTGCCCGTATTCGGGCTTGATCAGCACGGCTGACGAACGCTTCGAGCGCCTCTATGCCCGCTCGCTGCAATCCGCTGTCGCGCACAATGAATAGTAGCGGCTCTATGTCCTCTAACAACGCATTGTATGCGGCCGCAATTTCGGAAGATGTACTCACCGAATCAGGCGTTTGCACAGCTTTTCGAGTTCGCTAAGCCCTTCCGCATCACCCTCATATGTTATCTTCTGATACCGTTTGCCTCGCCGCTCCTCTAGTACAATCTCAGCCTTGATTTTCTTGCCGGCCGTCCCTTCAAACAGCTTTATCAAATAGTCGCGAATGACATCGATAGCCGTGCCGATCATGTCCGGGCTCTGCTTCATTAACTCCGCCCCGACAAAAATTATGGGCAGCGCCCAATCATGGCTCCTGTTGTGGATGAAGGCCGTCTCGCTTGAGGGTCCGAGCCGCTCGATCAATATCCCTTCTTGGCGCAAGAGCTTGGAGATGGTCGTAGCCTCTCCTTGAAGGCGCAGTTGATCCCCTTCCTGTGCTGCCTCAAAATTGTCCGGTAGAAAGACGAGCCCATCGGGGACCGTGTATCCGAGCGCAGCGGCACGAGCAGGGACCGACACATAATTAGATCGGGCGATCGTCATTGGAATAGTCGGTTCATTGCCGTTCACCTATTTGCTCAAGCTGTGCCTCGCCTGCCCAACTTCGGCAATACGTCTATGAGTGCGAGAAGCCAACCGGGCGTTCAGCAGGTAGCTAGGTCAGTAAGTGCGCACCGATAGCTGACTTGTGGACGCGCTCAGCGGGTGATCAATGATTCTAGCCCCAAACCAGACTTAAGGTCCGTCACCTTCAGCAGTCGCCCTTCATCCAGCACGGATCCCAGACCGGCTCGGGGCCGAAGCGGGCGGCGAGGAAGTCGACGAGGGCGCGGACGCGGGCGGTGGTGGCGCGGCTCGGCATGACGGCGTGGAGCGCGCCCTCCTCCAGCGGCCGGTCGCGGAGCAGGACGTCGAGGCTGCCCCGCTCGATCGCCGGCGCGGCGATGAAGCTTGGAAGGCGGCAGATGCCGAGCCCCGCCTCGGCCGCGGCGCGCAGCATGTCGCCATTGTCGGCGCGCATCCGGACCCGGCCGCGCACGATCTCCCAGCCGCCGCCCGGCTGGCGGAAACGCCAGGTCTCGCCGCCGTAGAGAAGGAGGTCGTGGCTCGCGAGGTCGCGCGGCCGCTCGGGCCGGCCGCTCCGTTCGAGATAGTCGGCGCTGGCCAGCACGACCGCCCGCACCGGCGCGATGCGGCGGGCGATCAAAGAAGAATCCTTGAGCGCGCCGATTCGGACGGCAAGGTCGAAGCCGCCGCCGACGAGGTCGATCACCCGGTCGTCGAACGAAATGTCGAGCGCGACCCTGGGATGGGCGGCGGCGAATTCGGCGAGCGCCGGGGCGAGATAGAGGGTGCCGAAGGTGAGCGGCGCCGAAAGCCGGATCGGGCCGGCAATCTGCGTCGCCGCCTCCGCCACCACCTCCTCGGCCGCCTCGAGCTCGGCAAGCACCTTGGAGGCGCGCTCGAAATAGGCCTGGCCGACGTCGGTCGGCTGCGCGCCCGAAGCGGAGCGCGTGAGCAGCCGCGCGCCCAATTGCGCCTCGAGCCGGGCGACGCGGCGGCTGACGATCGATTTCGCCATCCCCATCCGCTCGGCGGCGCGCGAGAACGCGCCCGTCTCCACCACCCGCACGAAAGCGAGGACGTCGAGAAGATCGGTCGAAGAGCGATCCAAGTTCCTGTCCTTATTCAATCGTTGTCCGGCAATAGGAAGACTCGTCCATCTGCCGCACAGAAGCGATAATTACTGAGACTCGACATCGGATATCTGCTAATATTCTTTCCCGAGTCGTACAGAAAGGGGACTGACGATGAACGGAATCATGCGACATTTTGGCCTCTCCGCAGCTTTGTCGCTGGCGCTGCCTTTGTCGGGCGCGATTGCCCAGCCCGCGCCCGCGCCTTCGGCCAGGGCGCCGGCGATGCCGCTGGAATATGCGGCCAAGTTCGTCTGCACCCGCGGGGAGGTCGATACGCCGACCTCGAGCTTTGCCGTCGGAGCTTATTATACCGCCGTCAACATCCACAATCCGAGCCGTCTGGGGGTGCTCACCTACAAGGTCGCACTGGCGCCGCTCGCCGCGCCCGGGCCGATCACGGCCTTCCGTCCAACGGTCGAGCTCAAATATGATCAGGCCTTCGAGGTCGACTGCCGGGTGATCGCCGCGATGCTTGCGGCATCGGGGATAATTGTGCCGCCCGTCTATAGCGGCTTCCTGGTGATCCAGAGCCGCACCGAGCTCGACGTGGTCGCCGTCTACACGGCCGCGCCGGCGCCGGGCAAGCCGGTGACCGCGATCCATACCGAACGCGTTCCTGTCCGACGGGTCATGTAAACCGCGGGGTGCGAGCGGCTGCCGAAGGCCCGGCAGCCGCTGCTCCGATCCGTCGATATGTTCCATATTCAGCAACACCGGAATGCGTTTTATACGCCTGTTGCGAACACCTATGGGCGCTTATCTCGGTCTCCACAAGGTTCCAGGAGGCCCGAATGTCCAGCATCCTCATCATCGACAGCGCCGCGACCGGCGACTTATCGGTTTCGCGCAAGCTCACCGACGCCGCCGCGGCGACGATCCGCCGGCGCGATCCGGCGGCCCGCATCGTCCGCCGGGACATTGGCGGCCAGCCGATTCCGCACCTCGTTGGCGAGACGGTTCCGGCGATCCGCGCCGGCCTCGTCGAAACCAGGGCGGCAGGCGAGGCCCTGGCGCTGTCCGACGCATTGGTTGCCGAGCTTCGCGAGGCGGACCTGATCGTTATCGGCGCGCCGATGTACAATTTCGGCATGCCCTCGACGCTCAAATCCTGGTTCGACCATGTGCTGCGCGCCGGAATCACCTTCCGCTACGGCGAAAACGGCCCCGAAGGCCTGCTCAAGGGCAGGAAAGCGATCGTCGTCGAGACCCGCGGCGGCCTCTACAGCGAAGGGCCGGCCGCTTCGCTCGACAGCCAGGAGCCGCATTTGCGCACCCTGCTCGGCTTCATGGGTATAGACGACGTGACCTTCGTCCGCGCCGAGAAGCTCGCTTTCGGTCCGGAAGCCGCCGCCGCGGCGGTCGCCGACGCGATCGGTCGGATCGAAGAGCTGGCCGAAGCCGAATTGCCGCTGGCGGCATAAGGGAATGTACCATTCCCTCTTCGATGGGGGGAGGGAATTGCATATGAGCTCTCCGAATACTCTCCGGCCGTTCGGGCTGAGCCTGTCGAAGCCTGTCCTGAGCGACGCCGCCGGCGGCGTCGAAGGGCCTTTCCCTTCCTTGCGGCAGAAAGAAATAAGGTCCTTCGACAGGCTCAGGACGAACGGCAGAGTTGCTCAATCTGCATATGCAATAGCCCTGTTTCGACAGGCTAGGGTAGGGAGGGGTGAGGGTCGAGGCCCGCTGCACCTTATGCCGAACCGCACCCCTCCCCAACCCCTCCCCATCGAGGGGAGGGGCTTCTATCTTGCACCTTGCGCTCGGAGCGACATCGCTCCCAGGAGACAGAGACATGATCGACATCCGTCCCTTCGCCTCGCTCGGCCATGCCGACCATGGCTGGCTGAACGCGCGGCACCATTTCTCCTTTGCCGATTATCACGATCCCCGCCGCATGGGCTGGGGCGCGATCCGGGTCTGGAACGACGACGAGATCGCCGCCCGCTCGGGCTTTCCGCCCCATCCCCATGCGGACATGGAGATCGTCACCTATGTTCGCGAGGGCGCGATCACCCATCAGGATTCGATGGGCAATCAGGGCCGCACCGCGGCCGGCGACGTGCAGGTGATGTCGGCCGGAACCGGCGTCCGCCACGCCGAATATAATCTCGAAGACGAGAAGACGACCCTGTTCCAGATCTGGGTGCTGACCGACCGGCGGGGCGCGGAGCCGGGCTGGGGCGCGAAGCAATTCCCCAGGGGCGACCGCGCCGGCGGCTTCGTGACGCTCGCCAGCGGCTTCGCCGGGGATTCGGAGGCGCTGAAGATCAACGCCGCCGCCCGGGTGATGGGCGCGACCCTGGCGGCGGGGGAGACGGCGGAGCTCGGCCTCGACCCGTCGCGCCATGTCTATCTCGTCGCGCTCGGCGGCGCGATCGAGGTGAACGGCCGCCGGGCCGAGCCGCGCGACGGCGTCGCGATCACGGGCGAGGAGAAGGTGACGATCCGCGCGCTCGACGAGGCGGAGATCGTGCTCGTCGACGCCCGCTGAACGGGCTTCCGCTTGGGCTGCGACACGGTCGTCCGCCGCGGCCCATGACCGTGTTGCAGACAGTTCATTGGCGATTGCGGCAGGGACAGGCTAAAGGGCATCCGTGCCCCACGGTCTGCCGCTTCGCGTCGTCGCCGCCCTCCTGCTGATCCTCGCGGTGGTCATCGGCCTCGCCTACGCCGCGGTGAAGGCCCATCGCCGCCGGCACCGGCCGCGGCACGGCATCCGGGTCGATCTGATCGGCGGCGACAGGGATCGCCCGGAGCCCCCCGCCCACGGTTGAGCGGGCGCGGGCCGAGCGGCGCGGGATCAGACGCGGCGGAAGACGCCCTTCGGGATGCGGCGCGGCGCCGGGGCGACGATCTGGTCGAGCTCGCGCTGGTGGAGCGGCCATTCGAACTCGCAGCCTATGTCCTTCCCGTTGGTCCAGACGACCCGGCTGCGCTTCGCCTCGAAGCCGCTGAGCTTCAGCCAGACTTCGCTGCCTTCCTCGACCGGCTCCGGCACCTCTGCCTTGAAGCCGCCGGTGGAGATGTCGAGCACCACGATCCGCACGGTCTTGGCGCCGCCTTCACGAATCGCGCCGGCCATGTTGACGATCCGCCGCTCGGCCTTGCGGCCATCCGTGATCGGGATCTGCGACAGCTCGGCGTTGATGAACAAGGGGGAATGCCCGGCTTTGTGGAAACCTTTTATCCCCTAGCCCGGCGATGCCTAACATTCGGTTAGCGGGGCCCTAATTGGGCGGCGGGTTCCCGCCGCCATGGGCGCGGCGCAGCGAGACCGGCGCGGGCGGCTCGGGCGAAGCGGCCTCGCTCACCGTCTCGTCGTAGAAACGGTCGAGCTCCAGCCGCATATGGTGCAGCTCGTCCGGGTTCAGATAGACCATGTGGCCGGACCGGAAGTAGCGGAACTCCAGATTCTTCTGCTGTCCCGGCTCCAGCATCATATGCTTGAGGTCGCGCTCGGTCGCGAAGAAGGGCGTCGCCATGTCGAAATAGCCGTTGAGCGACAGCAATTTGAGATAGGGATTGGTCCGCATCGCGGCGGCGAGGTCGACCGTCACCGCCGGCTGCTGCTGCGGGAAGTTGCTGCCCGGCGCGCGATGCTCCCACTTCCACTGGAAGTCGCCGCCGTCGCGCGCGCTCACCCGATAGTCGAGGTCGGTCTCGTAGCCGATCTCGCGGGTCAGATAATCGTGCAGGGTCGAGATGAACGCGGCCGAGATGGCGGTATCGGACGGGTCATATTCGGGCCGCTCGCCGGCCGCGTCGGGATTGGTGCCGAGATAGCGGCTGTCGTAGCGGCCGATCGTCTCGCGCCGGTCGCGAAGCAGCTCCGTCTGGAAGCGGGAAAGATCGACGCGCAGATTGGCGCGCTTCAGGAAATCGACCGAGAGGCCGGTGAGGCGGCTCATCTCCCGCGCCACCTGGTCCGCTTCCTCGGGGCTGAGATCCTGCCCCTTGGCGAGCGCGGCGGCATAGGGTCCGCCGGCGAAAAGCCGCGCCTGCTCGACCCAATCCTCCAGCTGCGTGCCCTCCCCGGCCTTGTGATGATACCAGGCGGTCGCGGCATAGCTCGGCAGATAGCCGATATAGACCTGGTCGTAGCCCGGCTGTCGGATGCCGTAATTGAGGATCGAGGAGAGCAGGACGACGCCGTTCAGCGCGAGCCCGCGATCCTGCAGCGCATAAGCCAGCATCGCCGAGCGGGTGGTGCCGTAGGATTCGCCGAAGATGAACTTGGGGTCGTTCCAGCGCGCATATTTGGTCGTGTAGCGGATGATCGCCTTGGCGAAGGCGTCGACGTCCGGATCGACGCCGTAGAAATCGCTTGCCTTGGCGCTGCCGAGCGGCCGCGAATAGCCGGTGCCGACGGCGTCGAGGAAGACGAGGTCGGAGCGGTCGAGCAAGGTGTCGGGATTGGGCGCGAAGGCGTAGGGCGCCGGCCGTATATATTCGGGGTTCGCCGTCTGCACCCGCATCGGCCCGAACGAGCCCATATGCAGCCAGAGCGAAGCCGAGCCGGGACCGCCATTGTAGAAGAAGGTGATCGGCTTGTGCCGCCCGGCATGGGGCGTCGTGTAGGCGACGTAGAAGACCGAGGCGGTCGGCTTGCCGTCGCGGTCGCGCAGGGTGAGCGTGCCGGCCGTCGCGCGATAGGCGATGGTGCGGCCGTTGACGGTTATGCTGTGGTCGGACGATTTGGCCTGTTCCTCGACCGGCGCCAGCGCCTGGTCCCTGCGGGCCATCTCCTCGGCCTTGCTGTCGGGCCGCGCGTCGCCGTGCGCGGCGCCCTGCGCATTGCCTCGCGCTTCGCCCTGAGCATCGGGTCGCGCCTCGGTTCGCGCCTCTGGCCCGCGCTGCGGCGGCTGCGCGGCAAGCGGAGCGACGGTGACGAGCAAGGCGGCAAGCAAGGCGGCGTGGCGCATCGGCATAGGTCCTGAAAAGAGACGGAACGCGCTCGTCTCTAGGGCTGCGCCGGTTGTGCGTCGAGTCCCGCTGGTCAGCGTTTCGCCGGTTCCGCCTCGGTGCTGTTCGCCACATTGTCGCGCGCCAGATCGGCGGCATGGGCGGTGAGCGGAACCGGCGCCTTCTGTGCCGGCGCGATCGCGCTCGTCCAAGGGCTGAGCGAGGTGCATGTGCCGCTGAGATCGCCGCACTCGCGAACCTCGCCGCTGTCGGTGTCGACGACGACGATGATATGCTCGTCGTCCGCCGTGGTGGCCGCCTGCTGGCCGGCCGCCTGCCTCGGCACCGCCATCTTCGACCAGAGCGGACCGGCGTCGAACACGCCGATGCCGGCATAGCGGCCGTGGGC
Source organism: Allosphingosinicella sp. (assembly GCA_036491055.1). Lineage (GTDB taxonomy): Bacteria > Pseudomonadota > Alphaproteobacteria > Sphingomonadales > Sphingomonadaceae > Allosphingosinicella. The sequence goes on along the minus strand of DASXCT010000021.1, from coordinate 199,458 downwards.
CGGGCGGCGCGACCGGCCTCCGTCGCCGGCATGGACGCCGCAGCCGCCGAGCAGGAACAAGCCGGCCAGCGCCGGCACGGCGATCTTGCTTCTCATCAATGCCCCTCCTGCCGCAGACCCTCGAGACGCGCAGCCTAGCCCGGCTTGGAGGCGCGCACCAGCAGGCTCAGGCGGCGCGGCGGCCGGCGGCGGTTTCGCCGCGGGTCAGCCACCAGGTCACCAGTTCGGCGCCCGGCATCGGCGCGGCGATGAAAAAGCCCTGGGCGCGGTCGCAGCCGAGCCGGCGCAGCAGAGCCAAAGTGGGCTCGTCCTCCACTCCCTCGGCGGTGGCGATCAGGCCGAGGCCGTGGGCGAGGCGGACGACCGATTCGACGATCAGCCGCGATTCCCGCGCGGCGGCCGCGTCGCGGACGAAGCAGCAGTCGATCTTGAGCTCGCTATAGGGAAGCTGGCGGAGCTGGAGCAGGGACGAATAGCCGGTGCCGAAATCGTCGAGCGACAGGCCGAAGCCCTTGATCCGGAAGCGGGTCAGGGTGTCGAGCAGCCGCTCGGTCTTCTGGGTCGCGCTTTCGGTGATCTCGAGCAGGATATGGTCGCTCGGCACGCCCTCGCCGCGGCAGAGCAGGTCGAGCCGGTCGGGGAATTCGAGGTCGCGCAGGCTGAGCGCCGACAGGTTGACGGCGAGGCAGGTGACGAGCCCCTGGTCGCGCCAGGCGCACCATTGGTGGAAGGCCCTGCGCAGCAGCCAGTCGGTGAACGGACCGATCGCGCCATGCTCCTCGGCGGCCGGGATGAACTGGCTCGGCGGGATGTCGCCAAGGCGCGGATGATGCCAGCGGGCCAGGGCCTCGACCCCGGCAAGCGCGCCGTCGTCGAGCGCGATCTTGGGCTGGTAGACGATGTCGAGCCGGTCCTCCTCGACCGCGAGGGCGAGCTCGGCGGCGAGCGCGCGATGGCTGATCCCCTTCATCGCGCCGGCTCCTTCTGGGTCGCCCGGATCGCGCCGAGCAGATCGTCGACCGTGACCGGCTTGGCCAGAGCCGGCGCCATGTTGAGGCCGATCGATTGGCCGAGCCGCACCGCCGCGTCGAGCACGCGCGTGTCGAAGCCGCTCAGCACCACCACCGCCGCGCGCGACCGGCGCTCGGCGAGGAAACGCAGCAATTCGATGCCGTCGCCGCCGGGCATGGCGAGGTCGAGGACGACGATGTCGGGGTCGCGCCGTTCATGGTCGCGGCGAAAGGCTTCCGCGCTGATCGTCATCCACGCTTCCAGGCCATGGGCTTCGACGGCATGGGTGATGAAGCGCGCCACCATCGGCTCGTCGTCGATCACGAGCAGCCGCAGCGGCCCCGGCTTGCGGCGCCGGGGCGGCGCTTCGGCACCGTCGGCGGGGACCGGAAGCTCGGGCGCCCGCGCTTCCTGGACATGCCGCCCGAGCCCGGTACGCGAGACCTTGAGGCCGGCAAGACCGTGGCGCAGGAAGGCGCGCTGCCAGCTCGCGAGCTCCTCGACAGTCAGCCGGTAGAGCCGGCAGGCCTCGTCGATGCTGAGCCGGCCGACCCGGATGGCGTCGACCACCTGGGCCTTGCGGCGGGCGACCCAGCGCGAGGTGTCGGGCGGGGGAAGGTCGGAACAAGCGGCAATGGCGGCATCGCCGCCGGGGATTCTTTGCAGATGACGAGTCACGGGCGCCTCTTTTCAGAGCGCCTCCCCGCAAATCCTCCTTGATCCCAGACAATGAAGGAAAACTGACGACATTTGGTTAACGCCGCGCACACGGCACGATTCAGCTCGCATCGAGCTCCGCCGCCAGCGCGTCGGCGCCGTAAACCTTGCGCAAGGCCTCGCTCACCGCCGCGGTGGAGACCGCGACCGCCCGGTTCAGCACCGGATCGTAGCCATAATCGCCGCCCAGGCTGTGGATGTTGCCGTCGAAGATCGCGCCGATCACCTCACCTTTGGCGTCGATCAGGGGCGAGCCCGAATTGCCGCCGATAATGTCGTTGGTGGTCGAGATGTCGAAGATCGTGTCGGGGTCGAGCTTGCCCCTGGCGGCGATCCAGCGCGAATCGAGGTCGAAGGGCGGCTGTCCGGTCGCGCGTTCGTAGAGGCCGGAGAAAGTGGTGAAGGGCGGCACCGCGCGCCCGCGCTCGTTCCAGCCCGCGATCCTGCCGTAGGAGAGGCGCAGGGTGAAGGTCGCGTCCGGATAGGTGCTGGCGCCATAGGCCCGGAAGCGGGCATGGGCGATCGCCTCCGAAGCGGTGGTCGTCGGGCCCTGGACCCGCTCGTTCCACGCGGTGAGCAGCCGCCGCGCCTCCGGATCGATGCGCAGCACATATTCGATCATCGGGTCCTTGGAGGCCTGGACGGTCGCCATGCCGCCGTCCCAAAGCGCGCGCCGCACCGCCGGGTCGCCGAGCTTCGACCGGGCGAGCCGGGCGGAAAGCTCCTCGGGGCTGTCGCGGCCGAGCAGGAGCTTCGTGTCGGGATCGTCGGCGGTCAGATATTCGCGCGCCTTGCTCAGCCAGAATTCGAGCAATTGCTGCTCGAGCGCGGCATAGACCGGCGCCGGGTCGAGCAGGCGCTTCTGGAGCAAGGGGAGCTGCGAATCCGCATAGCCGGGCAGGCGCTCGGCCGACGGCTTGGTCCGCTCCGCCGCGGCGCGGACCAAAGCCCTCGCATAGCCGAAAAGCGCCGAGCCGGACGGGCCGCGCTCGACGAAGCGATAGGGGAGAAAGAGCGCCCGCTCCTGCTGCTGCGCCGCGGCGATCGCCGCCCAGGGATCGTGGGGACCCGAGGCGCCGGCTTTCTGCCGCAGCGCCGCTTCCTCGCGGCTCTTGCCCGCCATGAAGGCGGCGTCGTGGAGCGCGAACAGCCGTCCGTAAAAGACCTTGTAGCTGTTCTCGAGGCCGAAGAGCGTGTCCTGCGCGATGCGGCGATTCTCCGCGCTTTCCTCGCCGAAGCGGATCAGCCGGCCGCGTTCCTCCGACGCGAGCAGGGCGGTGACCGGCAGGACGAGGTCCCGCTGCGTCTCGAGCTCGGACATGGTGAGCTGGCGGTCGGTGCCGCCGGGATTGCCGGCGACGAAGACCGGCTCGCCAGCGCGCGGCGGCGCCTTGCTCCATTTGAGATGGTTGGGCGTCGCGACCGGCGCGCCATTTTCGTAGAGGCGGACGAAGGCGCTATCGAGGTCGTAGCGCGGGAAGTTGAAATTGTCGGGATCGCCGCCGAAGAAGGCGGTCTGCACGCCCGGCGAGAAGATCAGCCGCACGTCCGAATATTTGCGGTATTTGTAGAGCTTGTACTGGCCGCCATGGTAGAGGTTGACGACCTCGCAGCGGTCGTGGGCGGTGTCGGGGCAGCCTTCCTTCTCGATCGTGCTTTCGACCGCGGTGCGCGCCTTGACCAGGCCGTCGCCGGAAAGGCCCTTGCCGGCGGCGGTGACGCGCGGGGTCACGTCGCCGATGTCGGTCAATATCTCGGCCTGCATGCCGGCGCATTTCTTCTCGTCGGCCGCGGCCGCGGCGATATAGCCGTGGGTATAATAATCGTGCTCGGGCGAAGAGAGGTCCTGCGCGCATTCGGCGACGCAATGGTTGTTGGTGAGGATGAGGCCGCGGCCGCTCACCAAAGAGGCCGAGCAGCCGGTCGAGAGCCGCACCGCGGCCTTCTGGACATGGTCGAGCCAGGCCCGGTCGATGTCGACGCCATAGGCCGCCTTCACCTTGGCGGACGGGAAATTGTCGAAGGTCCACATGCCTTCGTCGGCCCAGGCCGGCGCGGACGCCGCCGCAAGGATGGTGGTGAGCGAAAGGATTTTGAGCAGCCGCGACGCCATCGCGATATCTCCTGAAAAGGGCGCCGCCGGAATGGCGCCAAATCCGTTTCGATTCAATATCGTATTCCGACCAAGCTCGCGGGCGCTCAGATCGGAACGAAGCGGCGATGGTGCCAGGCGAAGATTGCGAAGGCGCCGCGGTGCGGCCGCCAGGGCTCGGCGAGCGTCCGGACCGCCTTCTCGTCCGGCCGTCCCTCGATGCCGAGGATCCGCCCGGTCTCGATCTGGATGGCGAGATCGCCCGCCGGCCAGATGTCGCGCCGCCCCTCGGCGAAGAGCAGATAGACTTCGGCGGTCCAGCGGCCGATTCCCTTGACGTGGACGAGCCGGGCGATCGCTTCCTCGTCATCCTCCGGCAGGTGGCCGAAGTCGAGCCGGCCGGAGACGACGTCCTCGGCAAGGCTGCGCGCATAGCTGGCTTTCTGCCGGGAAAGGCCGGCGGTGCGCAAAATCTCGTCGCTGGCTTCGAGCAGCCGCTCGGGGTCGGGCGGATCGCCGACCAGGCCGATGAGCTTCGCCCACATCGACGCCGCCGCCTTGACGCTGACCTGCTGGCCGACGATGGTGCGAAGCAGGGTCTGGTAGCCGCGCGGGCTGGTGCGCGGCTCGGGGTAGCCGGCCTCGGCGAGCGCGGCGGCGATGCGCGGCTCCGCGCCGGCGAGCGCGTCGAGCGAATCCTTGAGGCCTTTGCTGTCGATCCCCACCCGCGGCTCCTTGCTATGCTTCAGCTGGCCTAGCATAGGCACCTCCCCAAATCACCGGCATCCAAGGGCCCATGGCAAAGCTCATCATCGTCAGCCGCGACGGCGCCGAAAAGACGATCGAAGGCCGCTACGGCTGGAGCGTCATGGAGAATATCCGCGGCGCCGGCTTCGACGAGCTGCTTGCGCTTTGCGGCGGCTGCTGCAGCTGCGCCACCTGCCACGTCCATGTCGACCCGCACTGGCTGACCGCGCTGCCGCCGATGCACGGCGACGAGGACGATCTGCTCGACACGTCGGACCACCGGCGGCCGAACAGCCGCCTCTCCTGCCAGATCGAATATGGCGAGGCGCTGGACGGCCTGAAGGTGCAGATCGCGCCGGAGGACTAAATCCTCCCCTGCTTTTGCAGGGGAGGGGGACCGCACGAAGTGCGGTGGAGGGGCAGCGCCGGGAGAGGCCCCTCCACCGCCTTTCAGGCGGTCCCCCTCCCCCGGCGAATCCGGGGGAGGATTTGGAAGCAGACGATCTTCGTTCGTGCCTATCGCCCACCAACCCGCCCGCTTCGCATCCGCGCCGCATAGAGCGCGATCGCGGCGGCGTTGGAGACGTTGAGGCTCTCGATCCGGTCGCCGATCGGCAGGCGGGCGAGTGCGTCGCAATGGGCTTCGCTGTTCTGGCGCAGGCCCTCGCCCTCGGCGCCGAGCACGAGCGCGAGACGCGGCGGCCCGAGCGCCGCGTCGAGGACCATGTCCGCCGCGCCGGCGAGGCCGACCCGCCAGAAGCCCGCCGCCGCCATCTCGTCGAGCGCGCGGGCGAGATTGACGACGCGGACCCATGGCACCGTCTCCAGCGCGCCGCTCGCCGCTTTGGCGAGCGCGCCGGATTCGGGCGGCGCGTGCCGGTCCTGCGTTACCAGGCCGAGCGCGTCGAACGCGGCGGCGGAACGGAGGATGGCGCCGACATTGTGCGGATCGGTGACCTGGTCGAGGATCAGCAAAGGCCGGCCGTCCTCGGCTTCGTCGAGCAGGTCGGCGAGCAGCAGGTCCGGCAGCCGTTCGACCTCGGCGACGATTCCCTGGTGCGGCGCATCGCGGGGGATCAGGCGGCCGAGATCGGCGGCATCGGCATAGGTCACGGAAATCCCCGCGGGCACGTCCATCCCGGCCGCCGCCTCGCGCGTCAGCCAGAGCCGGACGAGCTCGCGCTCGGGATTGGCGAGCGCGGCGGCAACGGCATGGCGGCCCCAGAAACGGGGGCGGTTCTCGGGCTTCGATGCCTGGCGGGCCTTGCGGCGCATGAAGCCGCCATGGCGCCCGCATCCGCCTCTGGCAAGCGGCGGCCGCCACGTTGACAGGGACAACCCCTTTCGCCATGGCGTCGCCCTTCCCATCTGGGCGCCGCTGGACAGGTGGCCGAGTGGTTAAAGGCAGCAGACTGTAAATCTGCCCGGGTTTCCCGTACGCTGGTTCGAATCCAGCCCTGTCCACCATCGCTCTGAGCAGATCGTCCGGGGGACGGGCGGTTCAGGCGATCCGAAGGCGCCGCTCTCCGTTCACGGGGGCCTATGGACCGGGTGACGCTTCGTGAGAAAGGCCATAGCGCCTACATCCGCAAGGACGGCCTCGTCGTCGAATGGTATGATTTCGGCGAGGACGCGCCCTACGAATCCGCCAACATGATCGTCTTCGATGCCGGTGCGCGCGCGGCGCTGGCACGGAGCCTGGGCCTGGCCGAGGATGTTGCCGACGAGCCTCTCCTCCGATGCATCGAGCGACTTTTTCCCTCCTGGTTCGAGGCGAAGGCCTTCGCGCAACGCGAGGGCATCGCCTTCCGATCGGAAGTCGATTTCATGCCTTAAGCAAGGAGGCGGCAAGCCGGTCGCCGCGCCAGCAGGCGGGCTTGCCCGCCGAAGCTCCCGCCGCTAGGCGGAAGCGCAGGCGGGTATAGCTCAATGGTAGAGCACTAGCCTTCCAAGCTGCAACGAATGGCGGAAATCTGCGGGTTCTGCTGGAAAACGGCCCCAAGGTCGGCCGTTTGATATCAAAAGCTTAGGATGGGTGCGTAAAACGAAACCGTCTGACGTCTTGCCCGATGTTCCGTGTTCGTTCACGTCGCGGGGATGGCCGAATCGGCGCTCAGATCAGCGGTGAAGCGCATCCAGGCGGAGCTGGACAAGGTTGCGGCGGCGACGATCCGCTTCCCCAAGATTGACGTCTATGTCGACGACATCGCGCTGGTCTTCGCCGCCATGAAGCGGTGGGGCGGCCGCCACGACTGGACGCCGACGCGGGAGAATGTCGAGCGGCTGCCGCCGCCGGTCCGCTTCCACATCGTCGATCTTCAGATCAGGATCGAGCTACTGCAGCGCGAGCTCATCAGGGCGGGGAGCGAGGCGCGGCGACGCGACGAGATCATCGCCGAGCTGCGGCACCCGCCCCGCTGACCATGCGCTTTTGGCTCATCCTGCTGCCGCTCCGCAAGCCTCAAGCGCCGTGGCGCGAGAAGGCTTCGGAGGCGCGCAAGGACGCACTCCTCCGCGATCTCGGGTGGCGCGACGAATATTATCCGGAGCGGATCAACCTGCACCCGCTCGCCGAGATCGAGAGCGAGGCCTGAAACGCAAAAAGGCCCCGCCGCCGGTCCCGGAGGAGAGGCGGCGGGGGCCAGTGGGGGATGGGTTGGAGACGCGCGTCAGTGGGGCGGCCGAGGCGGGTCGGCGCAGGCATGGAGGATCGCGTCGGCGCGCTCGGCGTAGGTGCGATATTCCAGCACCTTCCCGGCGAGGATCCGCTCGCGCGCGGCCGAGGCGCCGAGCAGCTGATCGACGGCCGCCTTGTCGGCCGCTTCGGGCATCGTCGGATGCTCCTCGTGGACGCTCTTCGGCGGAGCCGGGATGTCCGCTGCCTTTGGGCAGGGCTGGTAATAGGGCACCGGCACTTCGCGGGTGACGATGTGGTCGGCGGGCGGGGCTGTGGTTGCGCAGGCGGTGAGGAGGAGCGGCGCAGTGCACAGAAGTTGCTTCAGCATACCTCAATCCCTCCATTGCGAATGAAGAAGTGGGCCTTGCATCCGCGCGTCAGCAGGATGCTGCTCGACCCCGCGACGAGCGTAAGGTCGTTGAACGAGGAGCCCTCAAAGCTCCACCGACCCGGCGTCGGCGGATGGTCCTGCGACACATGAGGTTGCCAGCAGATGATACTATGTGTGCCGATCGATCCGCCGTTCGCCTGAAAGCAGACAGGGCACTTGAACAAAATGCCGTCTGCTTCTTGAGGAGCGATGCCTTCGACGCGCCGGCGGGTGCGGAGATCGACGATTTTCAGCCATTGCGGCTCCAGATCGATCAGCCTCATAGCTTCCCCCATTCCTCTGCCGTCAGCCCCGTCGTCCGCGCCGGATCGACGATCTTCGCCCGCACCGCCTCGCGCTGCTGCTGCGCCTGCGTCGGCTGAGCCGCATCGTGGGCGGCGGCGACGTGGGCGTTGGCATCGGCCTTGGCGGCGTTCAGGGCGGCGGTCTGGCGGGTGAGCGCGGCGTCGAGCGTCCGGACATTATCGACGAAGGCGCGGATGTAAGCGGGGGCGTCCACAGGCTTGCTCTTGCCGTTGATGCCGCGGTCGACCTCGGCGGTGACGGCGGCGATAAGCGCGCCCCGCCCTTCGCTGACCTTCTTCCAGTGGCGGGCATCACCCCGTTCGATCAGCGCAAAGATCAGCGCCGCGCCAAGCGGCACGATCCACCATATCTTCGCCCAGGGTAGGCCGACGACGAATGAGACAGCCGCCGACGCCAGTTTGGCCGCCGCCGCAGCCGCGCCGGGGATGAAGGCGATGACGGCGCCAATGCCGCCAAGGCCGAGGACGGGCAGGGCTATGCCGAGAATGCTCATTGCGGCGCTCCTTGAGAGAGGGGGGCGACTGTGGGGTCCGTGGCGCGGGCGGCGGCCACGCCCCGATCCTTGATGTTCACGGCCTGCCCGACCGCCAGCACGACGGCGCTGATCCCGGCGGGAAAGGCGGTGCAGAAGGCGACCACGTCGAAGGGCCTGCCCTCCGCCATGTTCCACGCCTCAAAGGCGATCGTGCTGAGAATGAAGAGCCCGGCCCCTGCCGCGCCGATGGTGCGGTTGATCTCGGGCTGTCCGCCGATCCCCTCGATGATGCTGGACAGCCTCACAGCAGCACCGCCTTGGCGCGGACGAGCAGCGCCTCCCGCTCCGCGAGGCCGTTCGTGCCGCCGTTGATCCGGCGGGTGATGGCCACGACGTCGTCCGCGTCGGCGAGCACCGAGAGGCCGTGCTCCTGCCAGTAGGCGCAAGCGGTGAGGACGGCGATGTCGGGCTGCTCGGCGAGCTCGGGATGGTTGACGAGATCGAGGCCGAGCTTTTGCCCGTAACGCGCGTAATTGGCGCGCCCGGTGAGCTGGAAGATGCCGCGGCCGCGAAACAGGTAGCCGTCGCCGGCCTTCACGTTGCCGAGATCGGCGCGGCCTTCATAGCCGCGCTGCGCCGGCGTCGGCCCCCAGATCTCGCGCAGGGTGAGGAAGCCCTCCGTCTCGTGCGCCGCCTGAGCCACGAAGTGGGCGACGCGCATCGCGCTGTCGATGCCATAGGCGACGAAATGCGCGGCGGCGCCCCGGCCGAGCGCGGCGCCGCGATCGCCGAGATCGCGCCGCGCCATGTAGCCGAACAGGGCTGCCCAAGTGCGGGGGCCGGCGATGCCGTCCTGCGCGCCGGGATCGTAACCGGCGCGCGACAGCGCCGCCTGCAGGTGCAGGACGTCCATTTGCGTTCTCCTTGATGTCGATCAGTTTCCGGCAGTCGCCCCGCCCGGCACGTCAGGATCGGGAGGCGGCCTCTCGATCCGCAGCATCGAGAGGCCGAGCTGCTCCTGCTCCCGGCGGCTGCCGCGATCGGCGAGATCCGCCGGATCGTTGGCGCAATAGGCATAGCCTTCGTAGATCAGCTCGCTGTCCCGGCCGACGCCGGCAACGCAGACGATGTGCATCGGCAGCAGCTGGGCGTGGAGCTGAAGGAACGTGCTCACCGCCCGCCCCGGCTGCGCCAGCGCCGCGCGCTCGAGGCGCTCAACCTCCCGCGCCGCCTCGGCGTCGAAGATGTCGGCGAAGGTGCAGCCTTCCACCTGGTCGCGGCCTCGGCCGAGCAGGCCGAAGATGCTGACCATTGCGGCCCCGTTGATCCAGATCAGCCGCTTGTTCGCATTCTTGATCCAACGCGGGACCAGGCTGGCATGATGATGCTCGACGACATCGAGGCGCCGCTCGAGCGTCTCGATCTTCGCCTCGCAAACCTGATGGGCGGCAATCGCGTCGCGCAGGTCCGCGTGGAGCCGCCCCTTTTCATTCTCCTCGTCGTGGAACCGGCCCGTCAGCCAGGCGGACGCGAAGCTCCACACGCCGCCGCCGATAAGCGCGGAGATGACGGCGACCGCTGCGGTCAGCACATTCTGGTTCATTGATTGCCGACCTTCCCCCTATCGACCGGCTCCGCCGCCTCTCGCCCCTCTGCCGCTTCCACGACCATGCCCTGCCCTTCCCAGTTGGCCGCTTGGATGACGATGCTATACAGCCGGGTTCGCAAGGAGCGCCGTAATCAGCGCTTCGTAGTCGGAATTATCGGTCTGCGTGACATCGCCGATGTACATGATGTGCTGAAGGCTGGTGAGGCTCTGGCCGCCGCTTGTCGTGATCGTTCCGCCCGGAAAGAGACCGAGATAGAATTCGTCATTGTACAGCATGTTGCGCTGCTGCGTGGGCGGACCGTTGATGACCCAGGCGCCATTGTCGATCCTGATCTTCCTGTAGCCATCGGCAACGTCGAGCACGCACGTAATCACCCGCCAGGCGCTAGACGTGTAAGCTGCGGAGGCGAACCCGAAGGTATTGTCCCCAAAGGTAGCATTGCCTCCGAATAGCCGCAGGCGAAGGGCCGTCGGAAGGTTTGTCACGCCCAGCGTGTCGGTCGGCGTCTGCCATGCCGGGTCGTTTACGTTCGCGAAGGTCCGCCTGGTCGCATAGAAGGGGTAGAAGGATTCCGTGCCCAGCAGGTTCGGCCACAGGACCGAGATCATGGTGAACTCCGCCGGGAGGACGTTCTTGCCCCCGAAATAGGCGTCACCGTGCATCTTCATGCCGGTGCGACCGTCCCTCACCACCGTGAAGTCAGGAGCCCCGGTGACAAGCGGCAGGTGATTGCCGAAGCCGGAGAGATCACGAAGCCGCGTATTGGCCGCATCGTAGCTGCCGGCCACCGTGCGCCAATGCCCGACCAGACCCGAGACATCTGCTTGAACGCCCATCGTTTAATTCTCCTGCGAGATTGAGGCGTTTTCCATCACCGTGCCATCCTCGGCGATGCCGACGTCCACCTCCCCGACGACGAACGTGCGGGGGAAATAAGTGGCGGCGGTGCCGGTGTCCGGCCCCTGCTGCTGCCCGTTTCTGACGACCCAGGGGCCCGTGAGATTGGCGACCGTCGCGGGCGTGATGATGATCTGTGCCGGATTGCTTCCGCTCGGCACGACCGAGGTGATCGGGACAGACGCCCCGGTGTTGTCGTAGATCTCGAAGCCGTAGACGCCGGTCAGTCCAGAGCCCGCCGGAATGCGGGTTGAAATCCTTACGGGCTGGTCGAAGGTGACGACGACGGTTGCGCCGGACACCGCCTTGGAGAGCATCTTCGGCGGCACGAGGTCTTGGCGGGCATAGGCGCTGTGGAGCTCACCCCGATAGCGGTAACCCTGTCCGTCGGGGTGGGTGAGGTCGACCGCGGCGTGGGCGACGAATTGCGACCAGGACGGCAGGAGCCTGATCTGCGCGCTTTGCATCGCGACTTGGGCGGCGTTGATGTTGCGCCGGCCCGTGATCGTCTGTTGAGGCGTTCCGGAATGATCACCAGCGCCGGTGAGGAGCGGTTCGACCCAGATCGGACCGGTCCACACCTGACCAAGCGCGAAGGAAACGGCGCGGCAGATCGACGGAAAGATCTTGCCTTTGGTCGCCGTCTGATAATCGGCCGAGCTGGTCTCCGTATTGTCGTAGATGTTGCCGTCGTCCGCCTGGTCGGCGTCCGCGTTGCCATGGGCCCATATGATGATCGGATTGGGTCTGTAGCCCGCCGCGCGGATCAGCTTTACCGCGCACTGAACGCCGTATTTGAGATTCTCGAAATAGAGATTTCCCTCTCGCAATTGTCGCGCCGATTGGGCGCCGATGCCGAACGAACAGAAGAAGCTCGGCCGCCCCGCAATGTGCGACTGATAGCAAGCGCCTGCCGCGAGCGATTCAACGCCCACCAAGGGCACGAGCGGAACCATTGAGGTCATGTTCGCGGGCGGGATGGGCCATGAAATGGAGTTGCCGGACGTCGGCTGATTGAAGTTGAAGGCTTCCGGGCCGCCGTTGAACGTATAGGCGTCGGGGACGATGTTCGCCGCTAGCGTCACCTGCGGGCTGCGGCTGAGCGTCAGCGACTGCCCGAAGTAGATGATCAGATCCATCACGGCGAGAGCCGCCTCGATGTTGGTGAGGGCCGTCGTCGCCAGCGCGGCCGCGGCGACCGCCTCGTTGCTGGCCAGCTCTGCATCGGCCGCGATCCCGTTTCCGACCGCGTCCATCACTTCCTGGTCGGTCATGTCCGGCGTGATCGTCACGCCGGCGACGGACCCGAGCCGCCGCGCCTGGTCGGCATAGCTCTCGCCGCGCAGGCCACGGCCCGACATCGATACGGCGCGGCGGTTGACGGTAACGCTCATCAGACGGTGACTCCCGGATCAAGGGTGAAGGCGCCCTGCATCCACACGGCCTGAAAGCCTGTGGGGTCGGTGAGCACCAGGTCGTAGACGAGGGCCACCTCGCCGCCCGCCTCCGGCGGTGCGGGCAGGCTCGCAAGCGAAGCCTCGAAGATGGTGACCCGGACAGCCCCCGGCTCGCCGGTGAACCAGACGCCCTCGCTCGCGCCATCGCTGACGAGCATCAGCGCGATCTGAGCCGCGCCTGGCTGCCCGCCATATTGGCGCACCTCGAGCGCGGCGCTGTATCCGGTGAAGTCCACCGCCAACCCGGCATCGTCGGTGAACGCATATTCCTCCTGGAACGGTACGTTGCGCCACGCGGTGAGGTCGACCGTCTCAGGCATCATCTCAGCTGACCTTGAAGGCGATCATCGGCACGATGGCCGTGGTCGCGAGGGTGAGGCCATCGGTCGTCTGGTTGCCGGTGAGGGTCGGCCAGGTCCCGAACGTTCCCGTCTTCGTCCAGCCGGCCGCGCCGGCGCCGAGCGCGAGCAAGCCGGTCGATGCGCCGACCAGTTGGACCGGCGCCAGCGACGTCGTGACGAAGCTGCGGAAGATGACGGTCGCATTGTCGCGCTGGAGGCAGAACCAGTAATCGCCGGCCGCGAGCGTCGCCCCGGTGGACGTTTCGATCGCCCCGGTGGCGGCGGTGCTGGCCGAGGCCGAGGTGTAGAGGGGAGCGCCGGTCGGAAGGCCCGTCGTCGCGTCGGCCGCGTAGATCGCGATCTGGAAATTGCCGCCCGCCGCCAGCGTCGTGATATTGGCGACGAAGCTTGCGATCGTCGCCGCCTTTCGGAGGCTGCCCGGCATCATGTAGAGGGTTCCGGAGACGCCAACGGCCCCGGCGGCGTTCGGCAGGTTCGGCGACCGGTCCGGCAGGTAATAGCGGCCCGACGAATAGGGCATCGCGTTCGGCGCCGTGATCTTGGTCCGGAGGTAGGTCACCAGCGCCGAGAGCAGGCCCTTCTTCGTCGCGCCGCCCTGCACGATCGGGAACAGGTCGCTGTCCGACATCGCGCCCGCCGCGGCGAGCAGGCTGATCTTGCTGTTTGCCATGGCTATTCCTGCAGGAGGATGTCACCGGCCTCGGTGACGAGATAATCGCCCGCCTCGGTGAGGACGGCGGTCGTGATCGGGTCGGAAACCGTGACGCCGGGCGCGATCAGGAAGTCGCCCTCGATCCAGATTTCCTGAAGGCTTCCCGGCGGCGTCAGCACGAGGTCGTAGACGAGCTCGGCCGTCCACGGGCGTTCGTTGCTGCCGACCAGCCCGTCATAGACCGTCGCCAGCGTGGCTTCATCGACCTGGATGAACAGCGAATCGGCGTCGAAGCGAATGCCCTGGCTGCTATCGGTGACGGTCGAGAGACTGATTTGCGCCGAGCCGGCCTGGCCGCCGTAGAGGCGGACCTGCATCGCGCCGGCATAGCCGGTGAAGTCCATTGCCGAGCCGTCATCGTCGACCACCTGAAAGGCCTCGGCGAAGGGGGCGTTGCGATAGGCGGTGATCGGCTCGTCCGCGGGCGTCATGCTTCCTCCGCCCTATTCATCGGGGTTCATGATCTTGTTGTGGCTGAGCACGCCGGCGGCGGCCTCGGCCGAGGCGAGCAGCTCGTAGGTGTGCGCGTCGTCGACCGTGATCGCATAGACGGTGGCATTGGCGATCGCGCGCGCCCCCGGCAGGCTCTTCGACATGCGCCAGCCAAGGTTGCGCCAGTTGAGATGGCTCTCCGACGTCTCGTATATCGCGCCGTCGACCTCGTAGGAGACGCATGGCTGGTCGGCGAGCGCCTGCACCGCCGAGACGCCATACCAGCCCCATATCCCGGTCAGTTCGTGCCGCGCCCAGACGTCGTCGCCAATTGCGACCTGGTCGGCCGTGACGAGGCCGCGCGCCTTCGTGCGCAGATACATGCCGGCGCACGGGCAGCCGGTACCGCCCCCGCCGCCAACGCCCGGGGACGGGCCGCCGCCCGCCGCCGGCAGGTCGACATAGCCGAGATAATGCCGGTACGGATTGTCGCTGCTGTTCGACGCCGGGCCGAGGGTCAGCGACGCCTGGTAGGTCGGCGCCGTGGCCGTCAGCGTCTCGTCGTCGAAATAGACGTAATAGCGGGTGCCGAGGGTGAGCCCGGTGATCGTCCCGCCGGTCACCGCCGTCTCGGCGGCGAGCGTCGGATAGTCCCAGATATGGTCGGCGATCGTGATCATACCGACGCCACTCACATCGGCGCCGGTCAGAACGTCCGTCGTCGCCAGGATATAGGCGGAGCGGATCGCGGTCGCGACGCTGGCGTCGAGTGCCAGCGATCCGCCCGAGACGACCCCGTCCATGTCCTCGCCGGTGGTCAGCGCCGGCGAGGGCGGCGCGGTGCCGCTCCGGCCGAGCGCGAAGGCGTGCTTCGCGTTGGTCTCCGTCTCCAGCGTCAGGGTGACGATGCCGTGGAGCGGATCGAACGACTTGCCGATGATCGTGCAAAGCTGCGCGACCAGCCCGAATTCCAGGATGTCCACCGTCAGCGCCTCGCCCATGATGTAGCTCAGCAGCCGCGGCTTGAGCGCCAGGGTGATCGGCCCGAGCTCGCGGCCGTTGACGAGCTCGTAGGCGGCGAGCTGCGCGGCCTGGTCCTTCGACTGGCAGAGATCGTATTGCCGCTCCTCGCTCTTCTCCTCGCCGTCCTCGGTGACATAGGTGGAGACGCTGACCTCGTCCGACTGGACGTAATCCCAGTTGTTCGCCTCCGATTTGTATTTCGGGACGATGGCGTTGAGCCGGTTCTCCCAGGTCTTCATGCCCGCGATCGCGCATTCGCCGTCGGCGAGGTCGTCGGCCGTGATCGTGTCGAGCGCCGTCTTCGGCGCGCTGTAGCGGACCGACAGCAATCCTCCCGAGAAGCAGGGCAATGCGGCGCCGGCGGCGCAGAGCCTCTTGAGATTGTCCCAGCGGCTGATCCCCGGCCCTTCGAAGAGGATGCCGCCCGCCTTCCAGCCATTGGCGTCGCAGATGTTCATGAAGGCGACCCAGGCCGGCCAGTCGAGCGCGTCGACGGGGAAGGCCGGCCCGAACACCTTGGTGCCGTTCTGGAATCGGCCGAGCGCATAGGTGACCGCCGCGCAGCCGGGATTTTCCGCCGTGGCGCCGCCGATATAGGTGCTTTCGACCAGCGCCCGGCACGATCCGGAGCCGCCGGCATAGGTGCTGTCCTGGCGGGGGTCATATGCCTTGGGCCCGCGCAGGATCACCCCCGGCTGCGGCAGGCCGGACGCATAGATCTTGCCCTTCTTGTCGAACTTGTTGCTCCAGATGCCCGCGCAGAGCCCGGACAGCTTGGAGGCGCTGCCCCAGTTCGGGATCGCGCCGAACGGTCCCGCCAGCGCCGCCGCCTCGGGGCAGGCGCCGAGCTGGGTCGCGAGGTGCATGAACCCGCCATAATAGCCGCTCGCCGAGCCGCCGCTGAACGAGACGGTGGCGAAATCGCACTGGAATGCCTCGATACCCTCGACCGGACCGAGCGACCAGACGAGGCCGGTCGACGAATAGGGGTTCGGCACCCCGCTGACCGTCCCGCCATAGCCGACGTCGAAGAGCATCGAGCCGCCATTGTAGGTGCGGCCGACGGCGTAGGGTGTCGGCAGGTTGACGCCACTCGTCACGTTCTGGGTGCTGCCCTGGGCGGGCGGCTTCTTGGCGGTGACCGCCGCGGTGATCGACGCAGCGATCGCGACGGCCGTCAGGATCGCCTTGGAGATGGGCTCGGGATCGAACAAGGCGATGATCCCGGCGATCTCTCCCACCGCTTTCGCCACGCCGCTCATGCCCGGTACGCCGCCTTGATCTGCTTCGGCACGATGAACACCGGCTCCGCAAGG
Organism: Allosphingosinicella sp.; assembly: GCA_036491055.1. Taxonomy (GTDB): domain Bacteria; phylum Pseudomonadota; class Alphaproteobacteria; order Sphingomonadales; family Sphingomonadaceae; genus Allosphingosinicella. Next base: position 183,233 of record DASXCT010000021.1, on the reverse strand, counting down.
CCGTTGTCCGCATGCCATCCCCACACTTTATGGCCCACGCACAAGGTCACCGCCTCGAGCGCGCCGGCGGCCTCCATCAGCGCGACGTCGCCGGGCAGCATCGCCGCCGGCGCGATGCGCGGCAGCAGCGTGTCGAGCAGGCTTTCGAGCGTCTCGTGGCCGGTCCTGCGAAGGGCGCGGAGCGCGCCCTCCGGCGTCGCGTAGCGCGGCAGCGGCGCCAGGCCCTTATGGCCCATCGCCACCAGGTGCGCGCGCAGCATGCGCAGGCAGTCGACCTCGCGGAAGTCGAGCGCGCGGCCGCGATATCTGGCCTCGGTCTTCGCCAGGGCGGCCTGGCGGCGGAGGAGGTCGCTCATCCCGCAAAGCCCGCAATCTTGAAGCCTGGGTTGAGGCTATAGCCCGTCCCCCCGCCGATGGCGCTGCCCCCGACCGCGACGGTGCCCCGCGGTGGCGCCTGCACGCCCCAGGCTTTGGTCGTGGTCGCCCCGGTCATGGTGTCGAGCCCCGTCTCGCCCGGCCACACCTTCTTGTGGAAACGCGGGCTGAGGACGTTGCCGTCCTCGATGTTCATCAGCCGGTCGGCGGTCGTGATCAGGTCCATGTCGAGCAGGCGCGAGCCCTTGGCCACGCGCAGGGTCGTCATGTCGAGCCGCATGTCGGCGAGCTGCTCCGGCGTGCCGGTGACCGCGCCGGTCGCGCGGGCGACCTCGGCGAACCAGAAGCGGACGCGGCTGTTCTGGAAGATCGGCTGCGACAGGTCGATCGCGGCGGCGTCGCTGTGCGGGATGAAGGTCAGCCGCGCGCCCGGTGCCTGGTCGCTGATCGTCTCGTCCGGTACCGCCGCGCTCTGGATCGTCCCGAACACCGGATCCTCGGCGGCATAGGCGTCGCTGCCCCACGTCACCGCGCCGCCGTCGCAGAGCCGGATCGTCGCGGTCGGGAGCTCGAACTTCGCCAGCACCGTGACGGTGATCGCGTCGCCGGTGAACGCCATCTCACTTCTGCTCGCTGATCGTGAAGGCGACGCCGGTGTACGGCTCGAGTTGGATGTCCCAGGAGAGGTTGCCGCTCGCCAGCAGACCCTCGATCATCGGCTTGGCGAGCTCCACCGTGTCGCCGTCCGACAGCGGCGTGCGCAGCATCTCGATCAAGGTTATGGCGGCGGTGCCGTCCGCCGCCACCACGACCGGCGCCGCCGCGCTGTGCAGGTAGCGGCGGCCGCCGTGGACGATCGACAGGAACTGGCCGAAGCGCACCGCATAGCCCGGCGTCGCGGCGCGGATCGGCAGCGACGTTCCGCCGGCGACCGCGCCCGCCACCACCGGCGCGCCCGGGGCGCCGATCTTCAGCCCGGGCTGCGGGAACGGATAGAGCGCGCCTTCGCTCTTCGCCTGGCGCAGCAGGGCGGTGACGATGCGGCCGTCGGGTTCCTCCGGCAGCGGCGGCACCGTCACGTCGATCGCGTAGCGGTTGCCGAGACGGTTGAGCCGCTGGACCGCGCCGCCGAGCGCCGGCGTCAGCTCGCCGCCATAATCGAGGAGATAGGGCTTCCCGGTGCGAAGCTTCGCATGGGTGATGAGGATCGACACGCCTAGCGTCCCGCCGTGGGCAGGGACCGCCCGGCGCGGCGGCTGAGCGTCGTGATCGCGGCGCTCGCCCCCATCGTCGCCACCCCCGGCGCGGCGCGGGTCACGGCGACCTGGGCGCGGCCGTCGACATGCGCGTCGAAATAAGGCGACGGCACGACATAGACGGTGGTCTGACCGCCGCCGCGCGAGGCGGCGCCGCGCAGGGCGCTGTTCGGGATGATCGTTCCCGGCACCCGCGGGATGAAGATCTCCGGGCCTTTCTCCCCGACCAGGCTCGGCATGCCGACCGGCGGATCGCCGCCGGCGGCGTAGGCGCTGAGGTCGGGCACGGATGCCAGATCGCCCAGGCCGCCGCCGCTGTCGCCGAGGCCCGCGCCGAGCGTGCCGAAGTCCGGCCCCTGAACCGACCCGCCGGCGCCGCCGGAACCGCCGAAGATCGACTTGAGCAAGCCGCCGAGCAGGCCGCCGCCGCCGGAACCGCCGGACGAGCCGTCGCCGCCGAACAGCTGGCGCGCCAGCGGCTTGATCAGCTCCTCCTGGAGGGCGATCCGGGCAAGATCGTCGATGATGCCGGTCGTCATCTTGCTGAAGGCGGTGGACAGAGATTCGGTGCCGTCGATGACGCCGGTCAGGCCGTCCTCGAGCCCTTTCAGCCCGTCGACCTCGGCCGCCTGAAACTGTTCCGACAGCGACTGGGCATCGAGGCTGCGCAGATATTGCTGGCCGGGGCCGGCATATTGCTGGTTGATCGCCTGAACGTCCGAGGCGTGCAGAGCGCCCAGCATGTCGAGCCGGGCCTTCGCGATCTTCTTCTGGGCGTCGGTTGCGCTGCTGCTGGCGAGGGTCGCCTCAAGCTCGAGCCGCTCCTGCTGCTGTGAAAGATCGAGCAGCCGAAGGGCGGACGCGCGCCGCTCGGCGTTCGTCTGCGCCAGCTGGCCGCGGGCGCGCTCCAGGTCGGCGGCATTCTTGAGAGTGCCTTCCTCGATCGAAAGCTCGTCCTGATTGAGCTTGTCGCGTTCGCGCGCCCGGATATTCGCCGTCTTCTGGTTCGAGACTTCCCAGTTTAGGGCGATCAGCTGATCGGCCTGGGCCTGGGTGATCTTCTTCTCGTGCAGCATGGCGAGCGCCGCGCTGTTGGCGCGATCGCGCTCCGTCTCGACCTGCCGCACCTGAAGATCGGCCTCCGCCTGGACCGACATGCCGAGCTCGTGCTGCGCGGCGAGGAGCTGCTCGTTCGCCCGGTCCTTCGCCTGCTCGAACTCGGCGTCGTCGCGGATCTGCTTCTGCTGCGCGGCTTCGGCCTGCTTGGTGAGCGTCTCCGACGATGGGCCGGCCTGACCGAAGGCGACGTGGTAATGGTTGCCCTCATCGAGCAGCTCGCGGATCGAGACGCCCTGCGCCGTGAACGCCTGGCGGAGCCGGCCGAGCGACATCCCCGGCGTCTTGGCGACGTCGAGCGCCTGGCCGCGCTCATGATAGGAGGTGCCGGGCCTGGCCGCGAGCGGCCCGCGCCCTGCCTGATAGGCCGCGTAGAGCTGCGCCTGCTTTTCGGGCGAACGATAGGCGCTGGTGATGACACCGCCGATCCCCTTCACGATCGACTCGGCCTGGGCGAGCGTCACCTGCCGCCCCTGCTGGCGGTTGTCGGCGAGCTTCTTCTCGGCCTCGGCCATGTCGCGGGCCCGCTGGATCGCCGCCTCGCGGGTCTTGATCAGCCCCGCTTCCTGCTGGGCGAGCCAGTTCGTATCTTGATTGGTGACGGTTCTGCCCGACGCCCGCTTGCGGAAGTCCTGCTCGAGCGCGATCTGGGCACGCTCATAATCCTGACGGGCCCGCGTTTCGGCGCTGGTGAGGCCTTCGGCGAGCGTGGCCGCGAACTTGATCTCGGTTTCGGCATAGGAATGCTGGGCGCTGACGATCTCCGCGTTGACCGAGGCCAGCTCGGCGGTGAGCGCTGAGACGTTGCCCATGATGCCGCGCAGTCGGTCGGCGTCGGCGGGCGCGAGCGTCTTGTTCTTCAGAGCCGCCGCGATCGACTGCTCCGAGGAGCCGGTTTCGGGGACGGTGAAGGCGAAGCCCATCGTGCTGAGCTTGTTCGATTGTTCCTGAAGCCGCCCACGCTCGATCTGGATCGCCTGCTCGATCAGCGTCTGCGTCAGCGCGCGCTCGGCCTGCGCCCGCTGCATCGCCGCGCGCGCCGAGTCGATGTGGCGCTGGATGGTGACGAGCTCGTTGTCGTTCAGGTTCTTGGTGGCGTCGGCGGCCTCCTTGATCGTGTCGGCGAGGCTTTTCTCCTCATCCTTATGCGCCTTCGCGCCGTCGGCCGCCTTGTTGTGGTTCAGGAAGAGCGACGCGAGCACGGAGGCGCCGAACGCGAGCGCGATGCCCCAGGGGCCACCGATGAACTTCGCGAAGGACCCAGCCTGGAGACCGAGCAGCTCCACCGATTCGATGACGCGCCCCATTTCCACGGCGATGATCCGCAGGGGCGGAATGCCGTCATTATAGGCGCTGGTCGACGCCTCCATGACGTGCATCAGCTCCATCTGCGAGATGCGCAAATTGTTGGAGCTGCGGCCGACGCGCTGATGGGACTGGTCGACGCTCGCGAGCGCCGTGTCCATCTTCTTGCCTTCCTGGTCGACGACGCGTGCGAGCTGCGTGAGATTGGCGCGGGCAAGCTCGACCGAGGCGTCGACCTGCAGGACGAGCCTCTGGACGTCGTCGGTGGCCATTCTCACGCTCCAAAGGAAAAGGCGGCCCGAAATGCCGCCGGCAGTCGCCCAGGCTCAGGTCCCCGGCACCTCGTTCATCGTCTTCCACACCTCGAAGGCCGCGAAGAATTCATGCGGCGTCGCGGCCCGGAAATCGGCCGCTGTCCAGTGGAACGCGGCCGCCGCTATACCCATCAGCCGGCGGCGGGGGTCTTTCCGGCAGTCCCCGTCGTCTCCGTCGCCGGCTTCCTTTCCCCCGCGGCGGTATACCCCCCGGTCAGGGCGCCGATCAGGACGATGCTCAGCCGTGCGCAGACGCGCGGCGCGCCGGCCTCGTAGATCAGCTCCGCCAGGCGACCGACGTCCGCATTGTTGTAGGTGCGGGCGTTCGCATCCTCGGGAGCGGCCTTGCCGTGGGCGCGCATCATCGCCGCAGCGATAACAGCCATCTCCTCGATCGTCAGCTTGCCGAGATTGGCCGCGCCGGCCAGATCGAACAGAGGCCGCAGCTGCCGCTCGATCGACTGGATCGCCTCCCAGCTCGGCCGCATCACATAATCCTCGCCGCCGAGCGGCAGCGTGATCTGGCCGGAGGTGTCGAGATCGTCGAGAGTCGGCGCTTCCGGCGGCTTGGGCGGCCCCTTACGGTCACCCATTCGCATGATCCTTCGGCGCGGAGACCGAGGCAGGCGCGGCCGCGGGGCTCGAATAGAGCGCCAGCACGTCGCGGCGCACCTGCTCGATGCCCGCGCGGTCGATGGCGTCGGCGAGGGCGGGCACGTCCGGCGCATCCTTGCCGAGGAACGGCCGCGCCGCCTGGGCGACGGTGCTGGCCAGCGGCGCGCCGGCGAGCATTCCCGCCATCTCGCCGGCATTGCAGCCCGCCGAGGCGAGGAGCTGGCCGTCGAGATCGTCGGGCTTGCTGGTCGAAAAGGACTTGTCGCCGATCTTGAGGGGCATTGTCTTTCTCCTTCGGAGTGAGGCGGATCAGGCGAGCGTGTCGACTGTCGGCGCGGCCGCGGCGACGAACGAGGCCTTCACGCTGCCGGCCGCGTTCTGGTTGAAGTCGCTGCTGTCCAGATTGCCGTAGACCGAGCATTGGAAGACGACGTCGCCGGACGCTCCGGACGTGCCGTTCTTGCGGATCTGGATGTTGAAGGGCGCCGGCGGATTGGCGAGCGACAGCGTCTCGAGCCGGGTGTAGCCGGTCGCGTCGGGCAGCTTGGGCATGATCTCCAGGCTGACGCCGAGGTCGATCAGGCCGGGGCCGCTGGAGCCGTAGCGGCCATCGTCCTTGCTGGTCGTGTCGACCTTGCTGGAGCTGCGCGTGATCGACAGATTGCCCTGGCCGAGCGGGTAATTGTAGGTGCCGGCGACCGCGCTCTCGATCCAGAGCAGATAATTGTTGCCGAGGATTTTCGTGGACATCTCATTTCTCCTTCATCAGCCGCCTTCCGGGCGGACATCTCATGACGGCGTTCAGTCGTCGGCGAGGGCGAAGACGGTGAAGCGGCAATTGCCGACATAGGTCTGGCCGTCCTCCATCAGCTGGCCCTCGCTGCCCGCGAAGAGGAAGGTCAGCGACCATCCGTCGCGAACCTCGCGATGCTCGGCGAGCGAGCGCTTCACCTGCTCCTCGATGTCGAACAGCGGCTTGCGGGCATGACCCTGGATGACGCTGGCGACGGTCAGCGCCAGCTGGACGTCGCCGCCGCCATCCTTGCCGAGCAGACCGCCGGGATCCTCCGAGATGTCGGCGATGACGACGACCGGCGGCGGCGTGTCCTCCGGGACGTGCTGATAGACGGCGGCGAGCGCGGTCAGCGCGTCATTGCCGCTGAGCGCGGCGAAGGTGGCGGCCTCGACCGCGGAGGCGGCTTCAGGCATCGGCCGAGCCGGCGGCGGCGGCGGCGGTGGCGAGGGCCCGCGCGTAGATCGCCTTCAGGTTCGCGGTGATGCGCTGGCGGAAGACGCGATAGCTGCCGGTGATGAAATGCTTTCCCGGCATCGCGCGCACGTTCATCGCATAGGTCGAGACCGCGCCAACCTTGCGGCCGCCGCTGATCGAGACGGCGCCGAGCGCGCGCGCACCCCGCGCCGCGCGCGTGACGGTCACGACCTGCGCCTTGCGGCCGAGGTCTTGGATGCGGGCATAGAAGAGCTTCGCCCGCCCCTTCGGCGTGGAGATCAGGCCGACCAGGAGCCGCATCTGCCCCGGCTGAACGCGCCAGGAGATGCCCGCCTGGGTGGCGCCGGTACGGAACGGCGCGCGGCCGCGCATGACGGTCGCGATCTCCGGACCGGCGCGGTTGAACTCGGCGACGATCCCCGCCTGCGTCGTATCCGGCAGCCGCCTGAGCAGGCTGCGGATGCGGGGGACGCCCTTGACGCGGGACATCCGGCTATTGGCCGAGACGGTAGTTGATCACGCCCGAGGTGAAGGCGGTGCAATTGAGCCGATACTCGACGCCGTCCTGGCACTCCTCGAAGGTTTCCGAGCACGGGGCGGTCCAGATGCCGACCTGCGTCCCACGGAACGTCAGCGGATGCCACGTCGCCCCGCCCTGCGCGGTGAAGCGGCGCTCGAGCTGCACCGTCCCGACGAACGTGCCCGCGAGGCTGACGTTGAACGGCGCCGAGGCGTCCGGAGAATCGACGGTCTCCGGGCTTATCGTCGCGCTCTGGCCAACAGCCGTGAAAGTGCCGGTGATGTCCGCCACGGTCTTCCCTCCCTCGCAAATGATGAATTCAGCTGATCGCGCCGCTCTCGCAGAGCAAAAGCGTGGCATCGCGCGGCGCCTTCGGATCGGGCATGGCCGCCTGGATTTCGAGCCGCTCCTCGGCGCCGCCGGCCCTGATCCACATCAGCCGGTGCTTGGCGGTGACCGTGTCGCGGCAGCTGATCGTCACCCGCCATTGCTGGACGGAGCGGTCGATGCCGGCCTTCATCGCTTCGGCGCCCGACAGGCCGACAATCTCGGCGGCGACGGTCGCGACCGGCGTCCAGGTCTCCTCCTGGCCACCCTGGCCGTTGTCGGTGAGGCTCAGTGCCTCGAGGCGGACCCGTTCGCGTAGGCGGCCGCGGTTGAGACCGTTCACCGGAACGGCCTGATGCGCAGGCCGTCGATCAGCCAGCGGACCGATTGCGGCAGCTCGGCGGGAACGCCGCGAACGTCCACCACGGCCGCCTCCCGGTTCACATACCAGTTGGCGACCAGCATCCGGATCGCCTGGGCCACCGCCGACATGTCGTCGTCGCCAAGGCTCGCCACGGTGTAGGCGACGCGCACGGCTTCGGGCCGATCGGCGGCAATCGGCCATGCGTCGAGCGGCGCCAGACGCGCGGGCATCGACCACAGGTCGAGGATATAGCTTTCGGGGTCGACCGTCTGCGTCGAGCCGTCGCCATCGACATAGGTGACGCTCTGGACCGACTGCACGACGCCGCCGGCGAGGTAGAGGACCAGCTGCTCGCGCGTCGGCAGCTGGCCGCTGAGATAGGTGGGCCAAAGCGGAAAGCCGGAGAAGACGGCGGTTCGGGTCTCGCCGATCACGGAGCGGTTGAGATATTTCTCGCAGCCCCGGCGCGCCGCCGTGATCGCGGCGGCGAGAAACGCGTCCTCGTCCGTCTTGTCGGAATCGATCCGGAGGTAGGCGCGGACATCGTCGAGGGAGACAGGTTCGGCCATGGCTCAAGCCTCCCTTGCCGCGTCCTGATGGAAGAAGGGCCGACGCGGCGGCGCCGGCCCTTCCGGTTTCACTTCTCGTCCGAAGCGACTTCGTCGTCGGCCACGAACTTGGAGCCCTGCTCCTCCAGCTGGCGGGCCACGGCGTGCGGGCCGTCCTCGTTCGGATCGTTGAAGTCGATCCTGTTCTGGTTGACCGTCGTGCCCGCGCGCGGGTTGTTGTCGACCGCGGGGTGATCGGGATCGACGTCGTCCACCACCTGGTTGGGCGCGCCGCTGGGGCTGAAATCCTTGGCCGGCTTCACCTTTGCCGGGCCGGAAGTGTCGATTGCGGCACCGGGAACAACCGCGGCGCCAGTGTCAGTCTCTGCCATTTCTTCCTCCTTCGCATGGAGAAGAGGCGGCAGCGCCGTCCCTTCTTGATACGAAGGAGGCGCCGGATCGCTCCGGCGCCTCCTATCGCGGGCCGTCCAGGTTCAGGCGATGACCATCGCCTTCATCGCCTGCGGGTTGTTGACCCCGCCGCCGACGCGCTTGGTGGTGTAGAACTGGACGTAGGGCTTGTTCGTGTACGGGTCGCGAAGCGTCCGCACGCCCATCCGGTCGACGATCAGATAGGTCCGGCGCATGTCCCCATAGAGCAGCGCCGCATTGCCGGTGGCGACCGCCGGCATGTCCGGCAGCTCCACGACCGGAGCCGCCATCAGCGTCGAGGGCTGACCCGCCTGGAAGCTCGGCTGCCAGATGTAATTGCCCTGGCCGTTCTTCAGCTTCATGATCGTGCCGAACGAGGCGCGGTTCATGAAGAACTTGGCGTTGGGCTGGAACATCGTCGGCAGCGAGTAGACCAGGTCGACCACCTTGTCGGTGGTGATCGCGCCGGTCGCGCCGCTGGCGGTGGTGGTGATCGCACCGAACGGATGCGTCGCCGCATTGGCACCGCCGGTGACGTAGGTCAGCAGGCCGTTCGGCTTGTTGGTCCCGTCACCGGAGAGGAAGGCGATGCCCTCCTGCCGGGCGAACTCATATTCGATCTCGCTGGTCAGCCAGGCGCTGATGTCGATCAGGCTGTCGTCGAGCAGATCCTGCGAGGCGGCGGCGTTCGCGTAGATCTCGCCGATCGCCCAGGTGAGCGAGGTCAGGCCGGGCGTCGTGGTGGCGGGACGCGATGCGGTCTCCCCGACCCAGCCCGAACCGACCGACCGATCATTGTAGACCCGGCTGAAACCGACGGTCGAAATCTGGATGACCGCCGCCTCCTGACGAATGGGGGAGACGAGCTTCAGCGCATCGGTGATCGTGCGGTCCCATTCGACCGGCGTGGTGTAGCCGCCGTTCGCCGAGCTGCCCTCGGAGAGGGCGGCGCGGATGCCGGTCTTCTGGGCCGCCTTGATCTCGGCCTCGCCGGTGCCGTCGCGGAAATAGGTCGCGAACTTCTTCGAATAGTCCGGGTCCTGGAAGGGCGTCACGTCGCCGCCGCCAAGGCGGGCCGCGGCGAACTGCTTCGCCTGGGCATCGAGCGACGCCTGCAGCTCGGTCACCGTCGTGGCGAGCGCGTTGAGCTTCTCGACGTCGAGCGGGTCGACCTTGGCCTCGATCGTCTTGAGGCGCTGATCGTTGACGTCGCGCATCTCCTTCACCGCGGCCTGGATCTGCTCGATGAGGACCTTGGGGTCGGTGGCGTCCATGCGGACGCGCTGGCCGGCAATGGCACGGGGCGTGACAATGGCGGCACCCGCCGCGAGCAACGCGGCGTGAGTCATCTTCTTCATGATAGTCTCCCGTTATTTGAAAGTGGCGAGCAGGCCGGCCAGCGGCACGACCAGTTCAGGGCCACCAGCGCCGGGCGTGGAGGCGGGCTCAACGGCAGCGCCAGGCGTGCCCTTGATCTTGTTGATGCGCGCGCGCGCTTCGCCGCGGGTCAGGCCCGCCGACACGAGCTGCAGCTCCATCGCGCGAATGTCGTTGATGCTCCGGTCCGCCGCCTTGGCGGTCTCGTCGACCTTGACCTGGTCGGCGGGGAGCAGGGCGTCGGCGAAACCGCGCTCGACGGCCGTCGACCCGCCCATGTAGGTTTCGGCGTCCATCCATTTGGCGACGTCGGTGGCGGCGGCCCCGGTGCGTGCGGCGTAGACGTCGCACATCGCGGCGTCGAACGGCTCCAGGAATGCCGCCGTCTCGGCCATGTCGTGGCGATTGCCGATCGCCATCACCCAGCAATTGTGGATCATGATGAAGCTTGCGGCGCCGATCTCGATCGTGTCGCCGGCCATGGCGATGATCGAGGCGGCCGAGGCGGCCATGCCCATGATCTTGACAGTGATCGGCTGCGAATGCTCGCGAAGGACGTTGTAGATGGCGATCCCTTCGAACATGTCGCCGCCGGGCGAGTTGATCTGGACCTCGACCGGTTTGTCGCCGATCGCGCGCAGCTGCGCGGCCACGCCCTTGGCGGTGATCCCGCCGCCGGACCAGAAATCCTCGCCGATCACGTCGAACATCGTGATGACATTGTCGCCCATGGCGAGCGCGCGGATGCCTGCCGCATCCTCGCTCCAGCGCTCGAGCACGTTCGGCTTGGTAAGCGCCGCGACATCGCGGTTCGTCGGCACCGGCAGCGCGCCGGGGCGCGCCATCGCGAAGATCCTACCCATTTGCTTTCCCCTGAGAAGACGGCGTCTCGGCGGCGCCTTCGTCCGCCGCCGCCGACGTCGCGCCGGCCCTTGGCGGCAGCGCGTCGCCGCCCTCGATATGGTTCATGTCGAAGCTGCTTCGCGCCTCGTTCGGCGTCATCCATGGCTGCGAGCCGCCGGCGCCGAGCGCCTTGGCGACGAAGGCCGCCTGATCGTTGGGCGACCCGCGCAGGAGCGCAGCCGCGTTGAACTTGGCGAAATAGAGCGCCTGCTCCGCCATCGTCAGGCAGGAACGCCAGATCGCTTCCTCCCAGGCCGTGAACCAGGGCTGGAGGCCGTAGGTGACGAAGAACTGGCCGAGCGTCTGGATGCCGCTGCCCCAGCTCGTCTCGTCGAACATCAGGAGCGGCCGCGGAACGCCGGTGAAGCGGGAGACCTCCTCCGCCTGGAACTTGCGGGTTTCGAGGTGCTGCGCCTCCTTCGCAGTCGACGGGATGGTCGCCCAGTCCATGTCCTCTTCGAAGATGAACGGCTTCCCGCTCTGCTCGGCGCCGGCGTAATTCTCCTCGAAGCTGCCGCGCAGGCGGTCGAAGGCCTCGTCGGACAGCGTTCCCTTCACCTTGAGCGCGCCAGTGGCGAACGAGCCGTGCCGGAACAGCCGCGCCGCCGCCTTCTCGGCCTGCGCTGCGATGCCGATCGCCTCGGCCGCCATGTCCAGCAGGGAGAGACCCTTCAGGCCTTCCAGGCTCATCGGCGCCCGGAAGTGAAAAACCTCCTGTGGCGACAGGTCGACCGTGCCGCCACTCTGGCGGGTGTAGCGGAAGACGAGGTTCCAGGCGTCGTCCAAGCGCGGCTCGACCGCGCCGCGCTTCAGCGGATAGAGGCCGAGGATCGGTCCTCCGCCTGGGCGGCGGACGATCATCGCATAGGCGTTGCCGTCCGCGAGCGCGCAATATTGCATGAACGCCTTGAACTCGAAGGGCGTCTGGTAGCTGTTCGGGCGCTTGTGCAGCACCTGGAACAGGGGATGGTCGCGGGCCTTCTCCGAATCGTCATCGTCGATCCGCCGCATCAGGAACAGAGGCAGCATGCCGATCGCGCCCGTGATCAGGCTCAGCGAGCGGTAGATCGCGCTGTTGCGGAGCGCCAGACGCTCCGAAATATAGAGGCCCGAGGCGGTCTGGCGCGTGCCGGCGAGAAACACCGCCAGGCGGGGATCGCGCAGATCCTCGAAATCCATGCGCTCGAGGCCGAGCGCGCGGATTTTCGGCAGCTCCATGGCCCCGCCCGCCAGGGCGTTGCCGAGCCGGCTGAGGAAACCCATTCCCGATCCTCCTACAGCCTGCGGAGGCCGCGCTTTTCATAGATCGACTCGCGGACCCCTTCCGGGTTCGCCTCGAGCAGCTTGGTGGCGTTGAAGCCCGCCACCAGCGGGTCGATCTTCGCCTTGCCCGCCGCCTCTTTCGTGATCAGCACGGCGTCGCCGCGCTGCTCCGCCTTCGCGTTGCCGACGCACCACGCCATCAACCGGCTGCCGGAATGGGCCATGGCCCCGTCCTTCAGCTTCCATTCCATCGACCAGACGGCGGAAGAGAGCTTCGTTCCCTGCGGCACCGCGACGACGCGAGGATGTTCGATGCCGATCCCCGCGAGCGCGTCGACGACCGCGCCGATGCCGTAGGGATCGAGGCCGACGCCCGCTTTCTCCGGGAGCAAGCCAGTGGCTTCCACCCTTCCGATCACTTCCGTTACCGCGTCGACGATCTCGCTGCCCGTCTGCGCGATCGTGAGGTCGCCGTCCTGCTCGAAGTCGAGCAGCCGCGGCGCGATCTCCTTGCGGTGATCGAGCACCTCGCGCAGCGCCCAGGCGTGGAACCAGTAGAGCCAGCGCTTGGTCAGCTTCTCGCGGCCCGCGATGCACAGGCCGAACAGATCGTCCAGGCCGCCGCCGTCGATCCCGGCCACGACCACCTCGCAGCGGGCGAGGATGCCGTCCAGCGTCAGCTCCGGCTCGGCCGCCGTCTCCCACAGATCGGCGCCGCGCCAGCGGGCCGAATGGAGGGCCATGCCGATCTCGACATTGAGGTGCTGCGACGCCCAGCGCCGCACCTCCTCCTCGCCCTTCTCGCGGGCAGTGGCGAATTCCTCCTCGAGGCGGCCGAGGCTGATCGAGCGGCCGAGATTCGGCAGCACCATCGGCCAGTTCTTCGGGTCCGCCCACGGCTTGGCCGGATCGGTCTGCATCGCCTCCGGAAATTCGTAGAGGACGGGCAGCATCTTCGCCGCCTTCCCGCGCAGGCGTCCGTCGCGGATGGCGCGGGCGAGCTGCAGGTCGGCCCGGAAGCAGCCCGCCGGCGGCTCGTCCGATTGCGTCGTGATGATCAGCAGCCAGCTGTCGTCGCGGACGGCGAGGCCGCCGCGGATCTGGCCCATCACCCGGCTCGCATAGGAGAGCGAGCTCATGACGTGCTGCTCGTCGACGACGACGCCCTTCGGCTTCGCCCCCGTCATCACCTTCATGTCGAAGGTCTTGATCTTCAGCTCGCTGCCGTTCGTCAGGTCGACGATCGTCTTGATATGGTCCTTCGCGACGAACCTCTTCTGGAGGTAGCGCTCGTCATCGGCCTCGATCATGCCGGCGGCCTGGTCGAAGGCGAGCGCGGCGATCTCCTGCGTCGGCCCGACGAAGAGGAATTCCTGCCGCGGCGCCCGGTTCTCGATCAGCCCGGTCAGGGCGAAGCCGGCGCCGCCGGTGGTCTTCGAATTCTTCTTCGGGACCAGCACGAAGGGCTCGCGCACATGGCGGATGCCGGCCTCGTCGACCGAGCCAAACACGGCGCCGACGATGTCGCGGAACCAGTCGCCGGCGGCCTCGCGCATCGGCGGCTGCCCGATGACGTCCGGGATCCGCAGCTTGTTGAAGATGCCGATCGCGCGGGCGCGCTCGGCCTCGTTCAGCGGCAGCTCCGGCACCAGCGTGCGGCCGTGGCGGAGGCGCTCCACCCAGTCCGGGCAGGCGAAGTCCCAGCCCTTTGCGGTGGTGGCGGCGATCAATTGACCTGCGAACGGTCGACCAGCTCGCCCCAGCTATTGCCCTGCTCGGCCGTCTGCGCGTCGACGAGCCGCTGCTCCTTCTTGCCGAGCTTCGGCGCCTTCCCCTTGCGCGGCTGCGCGAGACGGCCCGGCACGAAGGCGTCGTGACGGTCGAGCCGCTTGTAGAGCTTGTCGATCGCCGAGACGTTGCCCTTGTCGACCTCGCTGAGCAGGGCCGCGAGCAGCTTTCCTTCGAGCCGCTGGCGGGCTTCGAGCCGGGCGCGCAGCTCGCGAAAATAATGCTTCCGCAAGGTCGGCGGAGTGATCGACAGCGCTGCGGCGATCTGCTCCTCGTTCCGGTCGAAGGCCGCTAACACCATGACTTTACGGCGATTTTCGTCCGTCGGAATGTGCGGCGGGCGACCACGCTTGCCGAAGCCAGGCGGAACGGGATCGCCTAAAAGGTCAAAATCCCATTCAGCCACAAAAAAAATCTCCAAATGCTAGGAGCGCGGTGATGAGGCGACCGCCCTCCGTAGACTTTTGCCACCCCTACCCCCGCAGCGACCATCCGCGCGCCCGCGCCCGCCTCGCGGCGGCCGTCTTCGCCTGATGCTCGGAGAAGGTGAGCCACGCCGTGTTCGCGGGATCGAGGTCGGCGCCGCCGTCCTTCCGCTCGCGCACATGGTCGAGGATGACCCGCTCGCCGGGGAGCGCCCTCGCCTTTGCCGCGGCATAGTCCGGATCGCGGCGCCGCCGGGCGACCAGCGCCCGCCACGCCTTGGATTGATAGAATGGCTCGGCCGACTTCGCCGCAGCCATCAGCTTCGGCTGCAGCGCCGCCACCCGCGGCGTCGCCGCCTTCAGCCTGGACATCGCCAATCGCCATCGGTTTCAGGATTGAGCGCCGAGCCGAGCGCAACGCGGTTCGAACGATAACGTTTAAATACCGATTTTGGGGTGGGTGGCGAACACCCATTATTTTCGTTCGACGTCAACACCCACCTTGACAGCCACCCACGCAGATTTCCGCCATTTTTGCGAAGGCGTGCCGCTCAGCGGCCCCGGTTGAGCGCCGCGGCGATGATCGTCAGCGCCCGCGAGTAGCGCATGCGCAGCCCGTCAGGACCGGGCCGACCACGGCCGAGCTGGTCCCACAGCTCCATCCACGGCACCCGCGCTTCGCCCCGCGCCAGGTAGAGCAAGGCCAGCACCGTCATGCGCCGGTCGCGATCCGGCACATGGACGATCCAATCGGTGGCTTCCTGCATCCGACCGATATCGCCGCGGCTCGGCGGCAGCGCGCGCGGCTCCTCCGTCACCGCGTCGATCAGCGCGCGCTCCGGGACGAACTGCCGCCAGATCGACGAGATGCGCCCTCTCAGCCCATAGCGCCCATCGCTGTCCGGCATCCGCCACCACAGCTGCAACGCCTCGACGAGCCGGTCCTCGACCATCTGCCAGCTCATGAAGCTTCCGTCATCGGAAGCTCGGCCCGCAATCCTTCCGGCATTGGTCTCTTCATATCTCATTGGAACATCTCACTTAATTCTAAAGACTGGAAGGAACGGAAGGATTGGAAGCATTTGCGTGAATGTTCTTTCGTGCGCGCCCGCGCATGCTCGCACACGCCGCCAACATGTCGCCGAAGCTTCCAACCCTTCCGAACCCGCAGAAATCCGCGCTTTCTTCCTTCCGGTGATCGTTCCGCCACCCTTCCAGACGGAAGGATTACGGCAGGAAATCCTCGTCATCGTCGTCCGGCGCGCGGATCGGGGGGCGCGTTCCGCCCGGACCGCCGGCCCACAAGGGCGCGTCGGGAGACGGCGACGGCGGCTCCAGCGCCATGTCGTCGGGCAGCGCGCGCACCCGGCCATTCTCGTCGACGAAGTCGGTCGCCTGGCGCACCAGCTTGAGGCCGAGCCACTGCATCCCGTCGCTCGCCTTCTTGGCGAAGCCCTTGTCGGCCATCGCCTTCGAGAAGCCCTTCTGGGTCCACTCCTTCTCGCCGGCGGCCTTGCACCAGGCGACGAACACCTCGTGCAGCTTCGACGACTGGACGCGCCCGCCGGGATCGTGCTCGGTGCACAGCCGCAGGAACCGCGCCAGCGGGTCGCTGTCGTCGCGATAGGCCTGCGTCGCCGCCTTCACCTCGGCGGGCTCGACGAAGCCGTGGGCGAGATAGTCCAGCAGCCCGCGCACGAGATGGTTGAACACGCCGGCCAGCTCGCCCGCCTTGATCTTGTCGCCGAGCCGCTCGTCCTTCTTCGGCCAGTTGACCGCGCCGTCGGGCGGCTGATCGATGTTGCGCAACCACGGCACCAGCTTCATCCGGCCCCATATCCCCTCGTCCGTGTCGGGAATGTCGGGCTTGGAATTGCCGCTCATGAGCAGCTTGAATTGCGGCAGCAGGTCGAAGAAGCCGCGATGCAGCGCCCGCACCGGCACCGGCTCGCCGCCGGTGACGAACTTGATCAGCGCCGAGTTGAGCTTCGCGCCGCGCTCCGGCTCGGACGCGCGCAGCATGCGGACGCCGCCAAGGCGGGCGAGATCGGGCGAGGCCTGGTCGCCGCGTTTCTTGATCCCCTGGTCGAGGAACGTCTCGATGAGCGTCGTGCCGCTATAGTCCCCGAGCGCCGCGCACCAGCTGTCGATCGTCGTCGACTTGCCGTTGCGGCCGCGCCCGTAATTGAACCAGAGCTTGTGCTCGCCGGTCTCGCCGGTCATCGCATAGCCGGCCACCTGGTGGAGGTAGCGCCGCATCGCCGGCAGCTCCTGCGCCCATTCGAACATGGCCTCGTAGAGCGGCGCCGGGGCGGCGGGATCATAGTCGACGGGCGCGAGCTTGGTCAGCAGATCCTCGCGCTTGTGTCGCTCGAGCCGCACCGAGGCCGACGAGCCGCCATCGGGCAGCGCCTCGCGCGCGAAGCGCAAGGTGCCGTTCATCACGTTGATGGCCAGCTTGTCGCGGTCGAATTCCTCGATCGGCACGGTCAGCCAGCGCCGCGCGAGATTCGCCACCGAAGCCGGCTTCCCCACCTGCTCGCTCTGCCGTCCGAAGATGCGCAGCATCTCGGAGAAGAGGATGAAGGTCTTGCCCTTGGCGACCCACCGGTCGAGCCCGTGCGGATTGCCCTCGTCGTCGAGATCGAGCCGTTGCTCCTTCCCATCCTTGATCAGCGACCATTTGACGCCCGTTTCGGCGACCCGCCGCGCCTCGCGCTGGATGTCGCGGATCGTCTCGAACACGGCCGAGATCAGCTCGGCGGGCAGCGTGTCCTTGTCCTGGTCGAGCACCTTCCAGCGGCGCTCGTCCCAGCCCAGCCACCCCTTGCCGGTGGTGAAGCGGAAATTGTGGCCGTGGCGGTCCCGGAACCGCTCGGCGATCCCGAAATCGGTCATCGGATAACCCGACAGCATGAGGTCCATCAAAGCCGGCTCCGGATCGAAGCCGCGCGCGATGCCGTCGTCGATCGCGCGGTCGATATCGGCATGCTGGACGTCGGCGACATCCTCGCACAGCGGCCACAGCGCCTCCTTCGCCTCGCCGACGTCGAGCAGCCCGGCCGAGACCCGCCGCCCGATGCTCCAGGCCAGCTGCGTCAGCGCCTTCGCCTCGCGCGCGACATGCTCCAGGCGGCCCTTCAGCCAATGCTCCGCGATCCGCATCAGCCGCGCCGTCTCGGCCTCGCTGAGCGCCCTTGGGGCCACTCCCGCACCCCCGCCACCATTTGGTTCGCGATCCAGCCTTCCGGACCGGAAGGATTGCGATTGATCATCGTCACCGCCGGTGCGCGGGCGCGCGGGCGTGTCCGGGGGCGGACGCCCGGAAGGATGGCGCATGCCGGCGGACGAGCGGCGCGGGCGGGAGGCGCGCAAGCGCGCAGCGGCCGCGACCTCTGCGAGGTCGCGAGGATTGTTCAATCCGGCGGACCAGCCGCTGTCGATCGTCGCGAGCAGCTGGCCGTCATCGTCCCGGCCGGGATTCTCCCGCGCGGCCGCCTCGAGCGAAAAGCGGGCGAGCGTCGCGTCGAGGGCGCCGGCCGCGACCAGCCCGGCGATCTTCAGCGCGCTTTCGTTGAGCTGGGCGTTGCGCCGGCCGCTCGGCGCCGATCGCACCGCCTGCAATTCCGCATCGAGGCCCGACAGGGCGTATTTTCGCACCGCGTCGCGCGCGGCATCGTCCATGTCGGCGGGCAAAGGCGGCGACGGCGACACAGGCCTCGCCGTTCGTCCCGAGCCGTCCGGAGGAGATTCCTTCCGTTTCGGCGCGCGCAGCTCCGCGATCAGCGCCGCCGGCGCCTCCGCGATCGGCGCGTCGGCCGCGCCGTGCAGCCAGCGGTAGCGACGACAATCCTCCATCACGCTCGGCGGCGCGATCACGTACCCGCCGAGCCCGCGCACATCGACATGGAGCGGAAGGTTGCCGCGATTGCGGATCGGCGCGCCGCCGTCGTCGGGCGTCACGTAATAGAGGTGGACGCCGCCGGAGGGTGTTCGTGCCGCCAGCGTCGCCCGCAGCGCGCAGCCGATCTGCGCCTCGGTCTCCGCCTTCAGCCGCTCGAGCGTATATTCCTCGCCCGTCTCCGGATCGTGGCGCGGATCGAAATCGAGCACGAACAGGCGGCGATTGACCGCGCCCGGCTTGCCGTCCTCGAACAGCTCGGCATGGCCGGTGGCGAGGCCTACCATCGCCAGCGGCCACTTCTTCCACCAGGTGCGGATCTCCTGCTCGTGCACCGACGCGCGCGAGACGCCACCGGTGCCCTTGATCTTCTGCCCCGTTTTCGGGTCCTTCGCCGCTGCCAGCAAAGGCTGCTTGTTCGCCGTGTTGCAGGGAAAGACCGGCCACCCGCGCGCCGCGAAGGCCAGCGCCGCGTCGAGCATCGGCGATGTCTGGGGCGCGCGCTTCATGACCCGACCAGCTCGCGAAACAGGATCGGCTGCACCGATCCGTCCTGATGGAAGCTGTCGAGCCACGCCGCGGCGCTCGGCTCGCTGCCGTCCCAGCCGTCCGGCCACGTCTTCAGCGCGATCAGCTCGCGGATCCGCGCCTCTTCCTCGCCGTTGATCAGGTCGACGCCCGACCGGCGCTGAATGTCGAGCACCCGGTCGAGCACCCGCAGCCGCGCCTTGAACGTCAGCGGCCCCATCCGCTGCTGGTTCTTCGCCAGCGTCCCGTCCTTGAGCCTCTCGCCGCCTGCCTTGCGGAGCCGCTGCGCCGGCTTTCTCAGCCACCGGTAGAGCGGCTTCAGTTCCATCAGCGGACGCAAATGGCGCCAGGCCGGCATGGCCACGATCGTCTCGAGCGCCGTATCGCGCTCCGCCAGCGGGCAGCCGATGCAGCCGGTCCGCGCGTTGATCTCCTCGGCCTCGTCGCCGCCATAGGCGTCGGCGAGGATCTTCGTCGGCCAGCCCCCGAATTCAGGCTGCGGCGCATAGAATTTCAGCCAGTCCCAGACGATGCAGACGCGCCAGTGGAGGATCGGCGCCAGCGTCGCGACCCGGCCCCTGATGCCCTTCGCCTCGGGCAGCACCTGTTGATACCAGCCCTGCCCGCACTCGGCGCCATCCTTCGAGCACGACATGGCGATCCGGTCGTCGCGCACCGCGCTTTCGCCCATCCGGACGCCGGTGATCATCAGCGCCGAGCCGGGCAGCGCCGAGATCGCCTCTTCCAGCGCCGCCGCCATCGGATCGACCTTGATCTGCCGCGTGCACCAGCGCAGCGTGTTGTTGTTCGGCGGCGGCACGCCCCGGCCGAGCATGTAGACCATGAAGCGCTTGTCGAGCGGCGCCCGCACCACGATCACGCGGATCCAGTTACGACGGCGCAGCATGGCCATGATCGCTTCGGCTGCCGCCTGGATCGGCGGCAGCTCCTGCCGCGTGTCGGCATAGAAGACGTACAGGATCTCCGGCTGCGGCAGCTCGCCGGCGTCGATCATGTGGATCAGCAGCGTCAGCGTCGCCGTGCTGTCCTTCCCGCCGGACCAGGCGACGGCGATATGGCTATGGTCGGGCCAATAGGCGCGGAGCGACTGGAGGGTCAGCTCCACCGCCTCCTCGTGCACCATGCGGACGCTCAGCGAAGACGCCGAGAAGAGATCGGCGCGCGCGGTCATAGGAGCCCCCACTCGCGCGCGCGCTCCTCAGCGTGGCGGCGGCAATAGGGCGAGCACTCGCCCTCGTAATAGCCGGGCTCGGTCCAATAGATCGGGTCACCCGCCGGGATCTCGCACCCTTCCTCGCAATAGCGGTCGTCGCCATCGCTGGGCAGCTCGCCAAGTGTGAGATCGCCGATCGTCGCCGGCACCCCATCGGCCGAGGACGCGCCCGCGCCTCGGCTTTGCCCCCGCCCCGCCATCGCCTATTCGATCCGCTCGAAGCGGAGGCGGAAGCCGAGCTTGGCGAGGACGCGCGCGGGCGGCGCGCGGCGCCCCGCGAGGATGTTGGAGAGGGTCGGCTGCGAAATGCCGAGCTCGTGCGCCAGGCGCTTGCGCATGCCGCGCCGCGGCGCCCGCGCGCGAACCTCCGCCGCCAGCTCATCGAGCCCCACGGCGAAAGCGGTGACGAGCGGGCGCGCGCGCGGCATCAGTCGACGATCCCCGCGACGTCGCGCCAGGCTCCGATGCGACCGGCATACATGGTGGGCCGGATCGCGATCGGGTCGTCTTTCCAGCGATGTAATTTGACCAGCCCCCGCGCGGCAAGGCGGCGGCAGCAGGCCTCCTGATCGTCAGGCACCTGCTGAACGCAATGATTGTCGCCATAGTCGGGAAGAGCGGCGAGCAGCTTCAGCTCGTCCTGCGGCAGCGGCAAGTCGAATGAGGGCAGCTCGTCGAAGAGGATGTCGCCGGCCATCAGTCCACCAATCCCGCGCGGAAGGAGGAAGCGAGGCCGCGCAGCGCCGCCAGCAGCGGCGAGCGCACCTCTTCCCCATGCCGCAGCTTGTTCGGGCCGAAAGGGAGCCCGTTCTCCACCGCATCGGCATAGCGGTCGATGAAGTCGGCCGATTCGAGATCGCGCTCGGCGCGGATCGTCTCGCGCCGCTGGCGGGTCATCGCTCTACCCTCACCGCGTCGGCGTCAATGATCGAGTAGCGCTCGCCATCGAAGTTCTGCGCAAAACGAACGAAGCAACCCCGCTTGTCGGCGTTGGGACACCAGTCCCACCAATACCAGCAGGTGCCGGGTCCGGCCTGCACATCGCGCGTGCACTGGCCCCGGCTCTTTGGCCGCCGCCAAGTCAGCTGCGGCGGATCCTCGAAGAGAGTTGCCTCTGCCGTCATTGACGCGTGGCCCTCTCGCCAATGCCTGCGCCGTCCTCGACGGGGATCTTCGCGTATTCCATCTTGCTCGCCCGGCAGAGCGGCGAACGGGCGGCATGATCGTAGCCGATGCGGTTCTGGACGGCGGTCATCCACTGCATGATGTCGCTGCCCGGTAGCCGGTCGGGCACGGTGACCGACGCCTCTGCCGACATACAGCTGCACTTGTAGAGGACGTTCACTCGACCGCCTCCCCCATCCGCCGCGCCGCCTCGGCCGCGGGCGAGTGCTCGGCGATCCATCGGGCGGCGGCGAGGCTCAGCTCCGAGACGCGGACGATGGCCTTTTCCTGCCCGGCCACCGCGATCGCGCGGCGCTGGTCGAACGGCAGCAGCCGCCAGTGCGCGTCGCACAGCCGTTTCCAGCGCGGCACCGCCGCCCCGCACCCGCGGACGATGCAGACATGCCTTGGGGGGCTGCGGCGCTTCATCAGTCCACCGTCGCCGGATCGTTGCGCTCGAGCCATTGCTCGCGATTGTCGCCCAACCTTCGGTCGAGTTGCTCCTCCGTCTCAGGCCAGAGGTGCATGTCGTGGACGAGACGCTTGTAGGTGGAGCTCCACCAATCGCGGACAGCACAGACGGGGTGCTTGAACCCAAGGATGTCGATGGCGTGCAGAAGATGAAGCTGGAAATGGTGAGGAATTGCATCCAACTCGCGCAAATATTGAGCGACGACCGCGTCCATATGTTCGCGCCAATCGTGCTTCAGCGTCGTCGGATCGTAGCTCGGCCCGGTGAATGAGCCGCCGCCTGGCCCGTAAGGCGTCTCGAGCACCTTTCCGTCCATCGCGGAGAACAGGATGCAGCGGCGGTACCAGCGCAGCAACATCTTCGGCGCCCCATATTTCGCTACGCCGTCAGGGCCGCGAATAGCCGTCAGGAGCACGGTTTGCTGCATGAAGGTCAGGTGCGCGACCCAATCCTGCAGAACGGATCGAGGGCCGCCAACGCGGGGATCCCCGAACGGGCGCGTGTGGCAATCATGACAATAGCCGTTGCTGTCGACATAGGTGTGCCGGCAGAGCCCGGCGTAAGCGTCGTCGCTCATTCCGCCGCCTCCATCACTTCGGGGATTTCGTCTTCCTCGCCCTCGGCCGAGGCCTCCTCGGCGGCGATCAGGTCGAACAGGCTGGGCGTCGCGCGCGCGCGATCGGCATCGCGCAGGATGCGCACGGCATCGTCGAAATAATCTGGGTTAAGCTCGACCCCGAGCCCGCGCCGGCCGAGCTTCACCGCGCGCAGCGGCACCGTCATCAGCCCGCCGAACGGATCGTAGACCACCTCGCCGGGATTGCTGTCGGAGACGATCAGCCGGTCGACGATGTCGAACTGGAGCGGGCAGAGGTGCATCTCGCGCCCCTTCGCGGCCTGCTCGCCGTTGAGCGTCCGCATCCGCGCCACGTCGCTCCAGATGTCGGGGTGCCAGGCATGCGGCGGCAGCAAGGCGAAACCGGAGGGCAGCGACTTCGCATCCTCCAGCCCCTGGTTGAGCCCGACATGCCATTCATGGTCGTAGACGCTGGCGGTCACCGCCGCGCGGAAGCGGCGATAGATGTCGCGCGCCGGCAGGCCGGCGAGATCCTCGCGCGCCAGCAGCCTGTCGCCGGAGCTCCGCCACTTGGCATGCGCGTCGATCTGCCAGCGGGCCCGCGGATAATCGGCCTTCGCCTTCACCACCGGCACGTCGGCATAGCCGTTCGAGCTGTCGCTCGGCGCCTTGCGGAACAGCAGCACATATTCCGGCATGCCCACCGACATGCGGCTGCCGTCCTTGCACTTCTCGGTCCAGCCGAGCCGATAGGTCTGGTTGTTCTCGCGGACCACGTCGGTCTCGACCGTGATCATCCCCATGTAGAAGAAGCCGTGGCGCCGGTAATGGGCGATGCACTCGGCGTGGAACGGATCGACCGTCTGGAAGCCGACGCCCTCCATGCCGCCCGGACGCACCCGATCTTTAACGTGGACGCAAAGCTTCCGCCCAGGCTGGAGCACGCGCAGCAGCTCCGGCGTCAGATAGTCCATCTGCCGGAAGAAATGGGCGCTGTCGTCGCTATGGCCGAAATCGTTGTAGCTCGGCGTGTATTCATACTGCGTCGAAAACGGGATCGAGGTGACGATCACGCCGACGCTGTCGCTCTCCAGCTTGGCAGTGCGGATCACCGTGTCGTTACGATAGACGGTCCAGCCGTCGCCCTGCTCAACCCGCTCGGCCGCGCCTTCGTCGACCGTCCGCTCCAGCAGGTCGCTCGCGCCCGTCAGGCCGAGCCCGTAGGTGCGGATGATCTCCGACATGCGGGCGCACATTGCTTCGTGGTCGCGCCACTTCCGCTCGAATTCCGCCTTCACCGCGCGCTCAGCCTCGGTGAAGATGAAGTCGATCAGCACCTCGAACAGCTGGCCGTAGCGCTGCAGGCGATGAATCGCCTGGATGATGTCGCGGAACTTGAAGCCGATGCCGAGGAAGATCGCCCAGTGGCAATGCTTCTGAAAGTTGCCGCCGGCGCCGGCGATCACCGGCTTGGTGGACAGCTCCTGGGCCCGGCCGGTCTTGAACGCCTGGAAGGCCTCCGAGCGCGCGTCGAGGTCCTGCGACCCCCAGACGGAGCGAACGCCCGGGATCGCCTTCTCTATCGCCAGGCGCTCCGCCTCGAGGTCGTGCCAGATCAGCCGGTGCGCCCCCGGATCCTCAGCCCGCAGTTGCATCAGCTTGGCCACCCGCGCGTCGATGCTGTCGCGCTTCTCGCGCGAGGCGCCGACGACGCCCAGCGCCTCGCGCTTCAGCAGCAGGCCTTGGCCGTCCGCCTCCTCGCCTGCCTTCAGATGGTCGCTCGGCACCTCGTGCCAGCGGACGCGGAGCGGCGGCAGGTCGTACCCTTCGTCGCTATGGCCGAGATCGCTCGGCCGCTGGACGAAGGCGGCCCAACTGTTCACCCACATCCAGAATTCGTCGACCTTGTGCTGATGGATGGTGAGGTTGTCGGCTTCCTCGCTGTTGCGCTTGAAGAAGCGGGTCTTCGCCTGGCCGACGTCCATCACCTCCAGGAAGGCGCAATAGGCGAGCAGCTCGACATATTCGTTCGGGCTCGGCGTCGCGGTGGCCACGAACTTGTAGGCCATGCCGTCGAACAGCCGCATGAACTCACGGAAGGTCTTGGTGCCGCCGAAGCCGCGGAGGCAGTCGGCTTCGTCGAGCGAGGCGCCGTTGAAGAGCGAGAGGTCGATCTTGCCTTCCCGCACGCTCTCGTAATTGGTGAGATACTGGCCGACCCAGCCCGCGTCACGCAGCGCAATCACTTCCGCCGTCGTGCGGACGAACTTCGTCTCGACCCCGATCCGGCCCGCATCCTCGGCGAACGTCCCCTCAAGGATGACGTTGAGAGGCGCCACCTGCAGCTGCAGCCCGCCGATCCGCCCACGGATCAGGCGGAGGATTTCGAGCTGCATGATCGTCTTGTGCAGGCCGAAATTCGCGAAGATCGCCCGGCGGCCGCCGCGCACCGCCCACACGACCATGTCGCGATTGTGCGGCTTCAGCGCCGGGTGAACGTCCTCAGGCGCAACGTCGAAGCCGAGCGGCGGCAGCGCGATGATCTTCGCGCGCACGAAGTCCAGGTAGGACTGCGGCTCGGCCGAGGCCTCGGAGGCGGGGCCGTATCTCATTGGATGTGCCGCCGCACTTCCTGCGCGGCGTCTCGAAGCTGGTCCGCGAGCTTATCGGCGTCATCCGGTGTGATGTGGGCGACCAGCGCAAGGCCGCGCTGGCCCGGCGTCAGCGAGCAGGCGGTGCCGACGCAAACGACCGGACCGATCGGAGATTCGAGGCTCGCCCCGACCATCACCTGCGGCTGATCGTCAGGCGCGGCCATGCCGATGACGGGCACGTTCTTCCGATTGAGGCTGGTGACGCCGCTCATGCCGGCATCCCGTTATGCTCGACGCCGTCGAGCAGGCGGCCAGCCTTCTTCTTGCCGACGCGCATCATGTAAGCACCCGTCAGGCCGTCGCCGACGAGCGTTGCGCCGCATGCCTGCTTGAGCTCAGACTCGGTGCAGGGGCGGTATTCCCCCCATTGCTTGAAGAAGAACGGCACGCCGGCGGCTGCGCATTGGTCGCGGAGCGAGCGCGCCCAGTCCGGATGCATCGGCCGCGCATCGGCGCCGCTCTCGCCGCCGCAGATGATCCAGTCGATATCGGACAGAACGACGTCGCCGAGATCGCCGAGCAGCGGCTCGCACGAGAAGAAGCGCACCGCCGCCGGCGTCTTGCGCAGATGCCCCGCGCGGTCCAGCAGCGCCGGCCGATCCTCGATCGACGTGCCGAGCCAGACATTCGGGAGTGGCCAGCGCGTAAAGCCACTCGATCCAAAGCTGACCCCGCAACCGCGCGCGAGTTCGTCCATTATATCGAGCAGGTTACCCAGCCAATCGGCTCGTTCGAACCGCTCGTGATACCGCCGCATCCGCTCCGGCCGCTTGGTCAGCAGCTGGAAGACGTGATGCGGGCAGAGCGCCATGACGGCGAACATCCGGTCCAGCCATTCGTCCGGCACGAAGTCGGCGAAGATGTCGGTCATCGAGCCGACGAAGATCTTGCGCGGCCGCCGCCACCGGAGCGGCGCCAGCAGCATCGTCTCGTCAAGGAACAGGGTGACCTCGCCGCGCCGATCGCCCAGGCGCGTGCGATGCTTCAGATTGCCGGGCTTGTAGCCGAAGGTCGTGCCGAGCCGCCGATTGAACGCCTCCGCATAGCAGTTGCGGCACCCTTCGCTGACATGCTCGCAATGCCAGCCCGTCCGGTCCTTCCCGCTGCCGTCGCTCTGCAGCGTGATCGCGCGCGCCCGGATCGGGTTCCAGCTCGCATCGGTCCATTCGATGGCGGAGCGGTCAGCCATGGGCCATCCCCAGCTCTTCGGCGAGCGCGATCAGGTCATGGTCGCCGAACGTCCCGGCCCAGCCCGCCACCTGCCAGGCGTTCGGCACCGGATAGATGACGTCGTGATTGAGCAAATACGGCCGCGCGCCGCAGCCTTCGAGGAACCGCCGCGCCGCCTCGCGCCGGGCGATGAAGGCTTCGGGGCTCCGGGGAGCGGTGCGCGCCGGGGCAAGCGGGGGGGCATGCAAGGCCCCGGCGCGATCGGCGGCAGAAAGGGGGCCGCCGAATGTCATGAAAACAATCCTTCCAGCACCCGCTCGGCCGCGGCGATGCCGGCGGCCATGAGCGGGCATTCGTCGAACGTGCCGGCGAGGATCCGCGCCTTCAGGCGCGGCTGATGCGGCGGCACCGCCTCGGCCACGGCGCGGCGCACGGTGAGGATATGATCGCCCGTCAGCATCGTGGCTCTAGACATTGGATGGCCTCCATCCCTTCGGGGTGCGCGTCGTCTTGCCGGTCGCGACGATCGTCACGACGCGGGGAATCTGCTGGTCGCCGGTCGGCCAGCTGCGAATGAAGCCGTCCTGCTTGAGCTTCGCGACGCGCCAGGCGGCCTGCTCGCGCGTCTCGAGCGCCGCGGCGCGCGCCAGCGCGGCATTGCTCGGGCAGGGCTCGTCGGCCGCCGCTGCCGCGGCCAGCGCCGCGAGGATCGCATCCAGCGCCGCATCGCCCGGCGCCTCCTGGCTCGGCAGCGGCGTCGCGCGTCGCACCAGGAGGTAGTCGCGACCCGCGCACCCGCTGGCGAGCGGGGCGAACAGATCGACCAGCCCCGCTTGGTAGAGTGCATAGGCGCGGTCGCGCGCCGGTCCGTGAACGATCGCGGGGCCGCTGCAATAGACGAAGCGGTCGCCCTTCTTCGCCGTCCGCACCCACGCGTCGATTTCCTCGACGGCCGCCACGCGGGTGGCGCAGACCATCGGTGCCGCGCCCCCCGCCGCCATCAGTCGCCCTCCGCCTCGATCTGCGCCGCGAGCGCGTCGAGCGCGGCGAGGTGCTGCTGCGCCTCGGCGATCTCCTCGCGGATGCGCAGCCGCCGCACGTCGCCGGCCGAGACCCGGCCGTCACGCAGGCCCTCGCAGACCCGCTGCACGACCTCGCCGGCATCGCGCGAGATCGCGCCGATCTCGGCATGAACGTCGGCGACGACGCCACCGGCGACCGGCAGCCGCACCAGGACGTGGCCGGCCTGCCGCGCGAGCCAGCGGGGGACGTGGGGATGGCCAGGCTGGCCGTGCGTCCGCGCCTCGAGCGTCCGGACGTCGTTCACCGGCATGAAGTCGCGGGTGTGGGGCGAGCCATAGTCGCACATGCGCGACTGGCTCTTCTCGCACTCGCTCGCCGCCGCTTCCTGCCCGCCGAAGGCGCGGATCAGCGCCTTGGTCGCGGCCTTCCCGGCCTGCAGTTCGGGGGCGAGGATGAGGGTGCGGTCGCTCATTGGCGTTCGCCGGTCGCTTCCCGGAACAGGGCGACCCTGATCCAGCGCAGCTGGCCGCTGGCGAAGTCGTCGGGCCGTCGGTTCGGCGGCAGCGTGAACGAAGGCCCCGGCACCGGCCGCACATCGGCGCCGCCGACAGCGAAGGATGGAGAGGAACGGTAGCTCATGCCGCCTCAGCCCCAGGCGTCGAAGAGGCCGGGCTCGCCGCTGGCGGCGGCGACGGCGCGGTCGTCGGCGAAGAGGTCGACGATGAAGGGGGTGCGAAAGGGCGGTGGCTGTCAGCCTCCGGCGCGTCGTGCGGGGCTTCGCCGATTATTTCGGCTGCGTTATCGGCTGACCGCGCGGCATCGAGCGGCTTATCGAGCGTCGCGTCGCGTTCCGCCATGAAGGAGGCAACTCGGTTGAGCAGGTCGAGCGAAGGCGAGCGTCCGTCGCGGATGCTCTGGATCAGCTGCGGCTCGCCGGTCGCGTCGCGGCCGAATCTCGTCGGGCGCATGTGGTGGCGCCGGCAGAAGTCCTCGTAATGCCGGACCAGTTCTTCGCGGGTGGGAATATCCATGACCTGCTGAATAATTCAGTGTTCGCTGACATTGCAAGGGCCAAATGTCAGCTTCAGCTAAAAAATGTTAGCAATGGCTGAAATAGCGCCTGCTGCAACCGCATGCCATATCCTCGGCCCCATGGAGGAGACCGTCAGTCCGCGGCTGTACGAAGCGCTCATGGCGCTGAAGCCACACGAGCTTTCCCCCAATGCCTGGACGGTGAAGGCGAAGGTGAACCGCAACGTCTTCACGGATATCCGCAATCGCGGCCGGGCCCGCTACGATACACTCGAGAAGTTGCTCGACGCGATCGGCGTCAGCCTCGCCGCTTTCGAGGCCGAGATCGCCCCCGTGCGAACGGAGGTCGCCGCTGTCGGCCTGCCCACGGCCGCGGAGGTCCGCCACGCCTTCCGGGGCGAGGACCCTCTGCCTGCCATCCCGGTCCTTGGGACAGCCGTTGCTGGCGAGCATGGCGACCTCGACGAGGATATCGAGTTGGTCGAGCTGCACATCAGCGATGTGCTCGACTACAAGGCGAGGCCGCTCAGCCTGGCCGAGGACCCTAGGGCCTACGGCGTGAACATCCTCACCGATTCGATGGCACCGAAGTTCGAGCCCGGCGAGACGATCGCGGTCACGCCGAGGGCTAACATCTCGATCCGCGATTACGTGCTCGTCCAGCTGCGCGGCAGCGATGGCGAGAACGAGCGCATCTCGATGGTCCTGATCAAGCGCCTGAACCGCCGCGGCGCCGCGTTCGTGGAGCTGGAGCAATTCAACCCGCCCAAGATCTTCCGCATCGACGCCCGACGCGTGGTCGCGATGCATAAGGTGGCCGGTACGCTCTTCTGATTAGTCGGTGGACACGTCGAGCACGACACCAAACAACCCACGCACGTTTGTGCAGATGCTCATAATCTCCGCTCGAACGCTGGCGCCGCGGTCGATCCGCTCAGCAATCCAGTAATCGTCGCGCGAGATATTGCCGATCTGGACGCCACGCTCCGAGACGACGCGGACGCAATTCGCATCGAACCGATTCTCGGGATCGCGCAGCAGCTCGACGGTCTCGCCTGCACGGCAACGCGCAATCTCCTCCTGCCGCTCGCTGCCGTCCTCGTTCCGGAAGCTCTCGCCGACGACGCCGATCGGATAACCCATCAGCGGGCGGCAGCGCCTGGGCTGATCAATCCGGCATGCGCGAGACATATATCGAGAATTCGAGCGTCCTCGCTGCCGTTCTCCTCATAGATGCGATGACACTCCCGCGCTCCGAAGTGATCGAAGCCAGGATCGGCGCGCGGTCCCTCCGCTTCCTTTTCGCGCATCACAACATGGAGCACCGCCGCGTCCTGAAATGCCATGCAGACGATCGCGGGGTCTCGGCTGCGGCCGCTGGTGCAGAAGCGCCAAGCACCCGCGCGCAAGGTGGACACCTCACCCGGCGCCGCCCGCCCAAGGAACTGGACATAGGGCGCGGGAACCGGTGGCATGGCTGGTGTCGAAACGGCAGCGGCGACGGCGAGAAGGAACATCGGGGAGACCTTTCCACGGTTGCAGCGCTATCATAGCAGCGACGATGTCAGCGCACATTGTCAGTCATTACTGAAATACGCTCTTGACTGTCAGCAAACACTGAAAGCATAACGCCTCCCGTTCCACACGGGAGGTCCCGCATGCTTCGCACACCCACATCCTTCCCCAATGTCGGCAGCTGGGCGCTGCTCGTCGAGGCTGGCCAGACGCTGGCCGTCCGCATCACCGGCATCGATCCCGGCAACCCCGACTGGGTCACCGTCTCGATCGCGGGCGCCTACACCGCGAGCGGCACCCGCCGCCTCTCGCGCACCGCGTTGCTCAACGCCGACGCGCTGAGCGCCGAGGAGCGCGCCGAGCTCGATGCGATCGACGCGCGCATGGCCGGCAAGGCCCGGCCGAAGAAGGCCGACGTCGACCGCGCCAAGGCGCTCGCCGACCGCCACAACCGCGCCCGCGTCCTCCAGGCCTTGCTCGAAAAGCAGCCCGAGAAATACTTCCCCGCCGCCGCCACAGCCGCCCGCGAACGCGCCGGAGCTTCGGCATGAACGCGCCGCAATGGCAGCCGCGGCGCGCGCGCCACCTCAACGCCGACGATTTCGACCCCGCCAGCCGCAAGCATCTCGGCGACCGCCTGCTTATCGGCTTCGGCATCCTGGTCGCCCTCTACTTCGTGGGCCAGCTCATCCGGGGCCTCGTGCAGCACGGCTTCTTCGGATGAGCCCCGCGACCCTGCTCGACCTGCCGCTGCCGGCGGCGCCGCATCCCGGATGGGGCCTGATCGTCGACAATTTCGCGGGCGGCGGCGGCGCGTCCACCGGGATCGAGGCCGCGACCGGCCGCGACGTCGATATCGCGATCAACCACGATGCCGAGGCGGTGGCGATGCACGCCGCCAACCACCCCGGCACGAGGCATCTCTGCCAGTCCATCTATGCGGTCGATCCGCTGGAGGCGGTGAGGGACGAGCACGGCGTCCCGCAGCCGGTGCTCGGCGCCTGGTTCAGCCCCGACTGCAAGCATTTCTCCAAGGCCAAGGGCGGCAAGCCCGTCGAGAAGAACATCCGCGATCTCGCCATGGTCGCGCCGCACTGGATCGAGCGGCTCGGGCCGCGCCTACGGCCGCAGATCGTCTGGCTGGAGAATGTCGAGGAGTTCCGCACATGGGGGCCGCTCGGGCCCGACAACAAGCCTTGCCCGAAGCGCCGGGGCGAGACGTTCGACCATTGGGTCGGGCGGCTGCGCAAGGCCGGCTACAAGGTCGAGTGGAAGGAGCTTCGCGCCTGCGACTATGGCGCGCCGACCAGCCGCAAGCGCCTCTATCTGATCGCCCGCTGCGACGGGAAGCCGATCGTCTGGCCCGAGCCGACCTACGGCAAGCCGGGCTCGCCCGGCGTCGTCAGCGGCAAGCTGAAGCCGTGGCGCACGGCGGCGGAGATCATCGACTGGAGCATCCCGTGTCCGTCCATCTTCGAGCGCGCGCGGCCGCTGAAGGACGCGACCTGCCGCCGCATCGCCCACGGCATCATGCGCTTCGTCGTCAACAACCCCAAGCCGTTCATCGTGCCGATCACACATGCCGGCGGCGAGGAGAGGGTCCATTCGTCCGACGAGCCGGTGCGCACTGTCACGACGGCCAGCCGCGGCGAGCTGGCGGTGGTCGCGCCGCACATCACCAAATTCAGGGGCGGCGCCATCGGCCACGACGCCGGCGATCCGCTCCACACGGTCACCGCCAACAGCTTCATCCAGCGCCCCGGCGGCGCGACGCCGCTCGGCCTGGTGACGGCAAGGCTGGTCGCGCCGACCTTCGTCGGCTGCGGCGGCCGCAGGGGCCAAAGCGGGCCGGTCGATCCTGAGGGGCCTTACCCGACGACAACCGCGAAGGCCGACGCCTGCCTGATCACGGCGGCTTTGATCTCAAACCACTATACGAGCAACACGAACGGCGGCCGCGGCGACCCGCTCAAGCCGTTCAAGACCGTCACAACAGGTGGCCACCACGCCCTCGTCGCGGTGACGCTGGAGCGCCAGTTCGGACGCAGCAGGGGCGCCGACGTCACCCTGCCGGCACCGGCGGTGACGGCGGGCGGATCGGGCAAGACGGCGGCCATCGCCGTCCACCTCGTCAGCGTCGACAACACCTCGACCCGCGCCGGGCGCTACTTCCCGCCCGAGGATCCGCTGCGCACCGTCACCAGCGCTGGCGGCGGCTTCGCGGCGGTCGCGGCGACCTTGATCCAGACCGGCTATGGCGAGCGGAACGGTCAGGCGCCGCGCGTGCTCAACCTCGGCCTGCCGCTCGGCACCGTCGTCGGCGGCGCGGCGAAGCACGCGCTGGTCGCGGCATTCCTCGAGAAGTTCGCCGAGAACAGCAAGGGCAAGCCAGCCGAGGCCCCGCTCGACACAGTCATGGCGGGCGCGGCGCGCCATTCCGTCGTCTGCGCCCATATCGAGCAGGCCAATACCGGCATGGTCGGCCACCCGCCGGAGAAGCCGCTCTCGACGATCGTCGGCAAGGGCTGCACTCAGCGCATCGCCGCGACCAGCCTCGTCAAGCTGCGCGGCACGTCGAAGGACGGCCAGCCGGCCGACGAGCCGCTCCACACCGTCTCCGCCGGCGGCACCCACTTCGCCGAGGTGGCGGCCTTCCTCGTCAAATATTACGGTAACGAGCAGAGCGGCCATGGCGTCGAGAAGCCGATCGACACGATCCCGACGAAGGATCGCTACGGGCTTGTGACCGTCATGATCGACGGCGAGGAATATGTCATCGCCGACATCGGCATGCGGATGCTGACGCCGCGCGAGCTCGCGCGGGCCCAGGGCTTTCCCGACAGCTACGTCCTCGACCCGATCGTCAACGGCAAGCCGCTCACCAAGACGGCGCAGATCCGCATGATCGGCAACAGCGTCTGCCCGCCCATGGCCGAGGCGCTCGTCCGCGCGAACCTCGGCGAGGCCGAGCCCCAGGCGGTGGCCGCGTGAAGGTCGTGCCAGCCTGTCTACCGGCGCCGCAGGGCTCGATCCGGGCCTGGCTGGCGACGATGGCGCGGGCCGAGCATGCGGCGCGCGTCACCCATTATCCGGCACAGGTCGAGGCCGGCGAGATCGAGCGCGGCGACGCCGCCGACGATATCGCCGCCTGGGACGCGATCGCGCGGCTCTTCGCCGAGGGCTCTGTCGAAACCGAGCTGCCATGGGGCGCGCTCGAGCTTGCCGCCGCGCGGGCGCTCCGGCGCCGCGAGGATGCCTGCCTCGCCAGCCCGGCAAGCGAGGCGCTCCGCCGCCGCCGCGACGCCGTGCAGGCGATCCACGACCGCATCGTCTGGACCCGCAACCACTGGACGGGCGCGCCCACACCAGCCGCCAAGGCCGAAGCCGCATGAGCGAGGCCGTCTTAGACGCCGTGCCGCAAACGGCCGTTCCCGCGGCAGGGGAGGTTGCGCGCACCAACCGGGGCTCGCGCCGCTGCCCGGAATGCCTCGCGGCGTTCGGCGCGGTCCAGCCGGGGCAGCTTTTTTGCTGCCGGGAGCATAAGCGCGCCTACAACAATCGCTGGCTGAAGCGCGGCGCCGTTATCGCGCCGCTCTATGCCGCGGCATGGCAGACCCGCGACGGCACGCGCGGCGACAAGGCGACCGGCAAACGCGCGAGACAAGACTCGCGGCAACTCATTCAGCGCTGGAAGGACGAGGACGCAGCCGCCGGCCGCATGTCGGTCGTCGACTATATGGCCGCCCGCTACCGCCTCGGCCTGGTCGAGGTGGCGTGATGGCCACGGCCGCCGTCCCGCGTCCGGCCTATGCGCGAAGCCCCGAGATCAAGCGGCTGATGAAGGCGGCGCGCGACAGCGGGCTTGACCCGGCGGGGTTCGAGGCGCTTCCTGACGGCACCGTGCGCGTGCTGGAGGCGCGGGCGATTCCGAAGCCGGCTGAGAACATCTTCGACAGGCTGGTGGCCGAGGGAAAGATATGAACGCGATCTATGTTCCGCCCCGTCCGGAGAACCCATTCGCCGCGGCCTGCGCAAAATTGCGGCGCCTCGGCCACCAAGTCTCGCCGGCGCCAGGGGGTGTGGGCCTTACAGATGTCGAGGGCATCGGCAGGGATTTGACGATCGACCAAGTGATCAGCATCGCCGCGTCCTTATGAGCGACGTCGCGCTTGACGATAACTGGGATGACCCATGGGTTGATCTCGGCGTCCCTCTAGGGGGCTACAGCAGCAGCGTCGACGATGACATTCTCGCCGTGCTCAAAGCGATTCGTGACGGGAGTAGGCGCTTGCGCCAGAATGAGGATGGACCGGGCAACTATGTCACCGACATTGCGAAGGTGACCGGCCTTAGCGAGAGCCACATCGAACTGATTCAATACATCTTCTGCTCGTGCGACTGGTGCGACTATGGTACCAGCCCGCGCGGCTGCTTTCCGAATTGGGAACGCTTCGACGACGACGGCTTCGACGCTCTCATCAGCAGGTTCGAAGCCTATTACCGGCGAAGATGGAAGGAAGATCCCGCGTGAGCGACGTCGCCGGCGTCCATTTCGTCCGCATCGCCACGCCCGGCAAGCCGGTCCGCTGGTACGTCTATGCGTGGCGCGGAAAGGGCGCGCCACTGATCCTCAAGAGCGAAGGTCCGAAGCGGCCGAAGCTCGGCAAGGCTGAGTTGAAGGCGATCGAGCTCGCGCTTGAGGAATCGACCGCGCATCGCGACGCCGGGCTGCTCTCCGGCCTGATCCGGATGTGGCGCGGCAGCGGCAGCCTTGATCATGCCAGCCCGGAATGGAAGGCGCTGGCACCGACGACGCGCGAGACGTGGGGCTATGAGCTCGACGCGATCGAGGCAAAGTGGGGCGCGCTTCCCATCGAGCTGTGGAACGATCCGCGCATGATCGCCAAGGTCATCGCCTGGCGCGACAGCCGAGCCGCCACGCCGCGCGGCGCCGACATGGGCGTCCAGGTGCTGCGCGAGCTGCTCGCCTTCGGCAAGCTGCGGCTGATGGTGAAAATCAACGTCGCCGCGGACGTCCCCGCCATTTACGAGGGTGCCGATCGGGCCGAGATCATCTGGCTTCCCGACGACGTCGACCGTTTCGCGTGGGCGGCGCTGGCGCTCAACCGGATCGAGGTTCTGGACGCGCTCGATCTCGCCAACGTCACCGGCATGCGTCGCGCCGATCTCGCTGCAGTGACCTTCGACGAGGTGAGCGATCACGCCATCGTGCGGACGGCGCGCAAGAAGAGCAGGGGACGACGACGCCGCGCGGTGGTGCCGCTGATCCCGGAAAGCCGCCGCCTGATCGCCGAGCTGCGCACCAGGCCCCGCCTGCCGGGTGTCAACACATTGCTGGTCAACAGTCTCGGCCGCCCCTGGTCGCCTGCCGCCCTGACCCAGGCGTTCAACCAGGTGCGCGACTTCGCCGGCATCGTCCATCCCGGCAATCCTGATCTCGGCGAGCCTGACCGCCGGAAGCACCTGCACGATTGCCGCGGCACGTTCGTCACCCATCTCTGCCGCACCGATCTCACCAATGACGAGATCGCCCGCATCGTCGCTTGGGCGGCGGCCAACGTTGAGCGCATCCGCAGAACCTATGTTGACGACGCCGCCGTGGTGGTGGCACTGAGCGAGCGCATCAGCCGAGCGCTGTAAAATGCCCTGTAAAACGAGGCGGCCAGAGGGTGGCTAAGTGGTTGAAAACGCGGGTATAGCTCAATGGTAGAGCACTAGCCTTCCAAGCTTGTGACGCGGGTTCGATTCCCGCTACCCGCTCCACCGCTTGCCTTCTTCGGCGCCGCCGGCTTGTCCGGAAATCCGCCGAGCTCCAGCAGCCACATGTCCGGCGGCGCGCCGTAGCGCAAGGGCACATGGCTGGTCCCGAGCCCCGCCGTCACCACCAGCGCGCTGCCGCCTTCGCGGATGATGCCGCAGACGTAGCGGCGGCCGAGGTCGGAGCCGGTCAGGAGAGGACCGGCCAGCGGAAGGACGATCTGCCCGCAATGGGTATGCCCGGCCAGCATCAATGGAATGTCGGGCGGGATCCGCGCGAACTGGTCGGGGCGGTGCACGACCACGATCCTGGCGCCGGGCAGGAGCCGCATCCGGCCGTAAAGCGCCTTCTCCCCCGCCACGGACTGGTCCCATCCCTTGGCATAATCGTCGAGGCCGCCGATCACGAGCGGGCCCACCGCGATCGCCGTACCGTCCAGCAGGCGGACATGGGCGCGCGCCAGGATTGCCGCGATCCGCGCGCTCCCGGCCTGATGGTCGTGATTGCCGAGCACCGCATAGACGCCGAGCGGCGCCGAGAGCTTCGCCAGCGGCGCCAGAGCCTGATCCGGATAGTGGCTGTGCGCCGCCCTCGAGCCGACGAAATCGCCGGCCCCGATGACGATGTCCGGCCGCAGCGCGTTGATCCGGTCGACGATCGCGGCGACCCGCCTCTCATCCGTTTCGGGCCGTTCGACGTGGAGATCGGCGAAGAGCAGGAGCTTGAGGGGCGGGCGGCGCGGAGGCCAGCCGGCGAGGCGGAAAGCGGCATGGCGGACGATGGGCATCTTGATGGCGTTGCGATAGCCGTCGCCGGCGAGGACGAGGCCACTTAGGCCAATGGCCAGAGCCAGGAGGCTCCATCGACCAGGCGCCATCGCGTCCGCCCCTCCCTTCAGCCGGCGACGGCCAGCAGAAATGTACCGTCGCCAGAGACTTCCCGGCCCGCTTCGATGAACAGGCAATCGCCGGGCCCGGCCTCCTCTTCTCCCGATCGGACGATGCCGCCGAGCGGAATGATCCATCGTTCGCGGTCCGCAAGCTTTTCGCTCCCGCCGCCATGGCAATGGAGCAGAGTGAAATGCGGTCCGTTCACCAGCACCCGCTCGTCAGCTTCCGTCACATGAGTCGCGCAATCCGCCGGATAAGGCGCGCCCCGCGCCACCGCGATGCCATCGTTTAGATGCAGCTCGCGCGGCCGGCCGTAATCGTAGAGGCGGTAGGTGGTGTCGCTCTGCTGCTGGACCTCGATCAGCGACAGGCCGGCGCCGATCGCATGGACGGTGCCGGCGGGGACGTAGAAGAAATCGCCGGCGCGGACGGGCCTCCAGTCCATCAGGCCTCCGATCGAGCCGTCGAGCGCCGCCTGCCGCATCGCCGCCCTGCCGATCTCTTCCCTGAAGCCGAGGCCGAGCATCGCATCCGGCTCCGCCTGCAATATGAACCAGCATTCGCTCTTGCCGTTCGTCAGCCCGCGCGCGTGGGCCTGGGCATCGTCCGGATGGACCTGGACCGAGAGGTTCTCGCTCGTGAAGATGTGCTTGACGAGCAAAGGCAAAGCGCGGCCGTTCGGCGCCTCGAACCAGATCTCGCCGATCCGTCGGCCGCCGCCGTCCGGCAGGTCGGTCCGGCCCCAGGGCTTCTCGACTTCATGGCGGACGAGCTTCATCAGAGCCGGTCGGTCAAATTGCAGGGCCGCGGCCGCAGCGGGCCGGCCGCGTGGAAGCTCTGCTCCTCGAACGCGATGTGCCGGCCGTTTTGCGCCGTGAAGCGTGGCCAGGCTGCCAGGCCAGAGCCGTTCGGGTCGCCGGTCTTGACGAAATCCACCCAATAAGGCCGCAGCGACAGGCCCGCCGCCGAACGGTTCTCGCCGAACACATAGCCGATCTCCGCCGCATGCGACGTGTGGCCGCCGCCGGGCGCCAGGTCGAATTCGTAGCGCCAGACCGGCGCGCCTTTTTCGGCGAGCAAGGCCGCCAACGCATTGGCGGGGCAGCGGAAGGTGAGGTCGGTCGCGATCTGCTGGTCGCGCGTGCCGAGCCGGGGATCGTCGGTCACGTCGCGATAGAAAGCGCGCGCCTCGGCCTCGCGCGGGCCGAAGCCCCGGGCGAGGAAATCGTCGCGATGGGCGCGGCCGCCGGGCATGTCGAGCTCGATCCGGTTGGTGCCGACGATGACGGCCCGCTTCGGCCCCTCGGCGATGAGGTCGCGCGGCGATTTCGGGAAGACCGCGCCGTCCACCGTCGTCCGCAGCCACAGATAGGAATCGTCCGGCGCGCCGGCATCGTGGAGCTGGAGATCGGTCGCGAGCAGGGCCGGAACCGACATGTGGCGGAGCTTGTCGATATCGTCGCCGGCGCCGAGCAGATCGCCGGCTTCCTCGCCGATCCGCTCGGCATCCTTCAGGCTGCGGAAGGGCATGCCGAAGCCCGGCGTGCCGCTTTCCATGATCGCTTTCCCGAACAATCCGCGCGCGGCCGGCGCGGCGAGGAGCAGGCTGACATCCTGCGATCCCGCCGATTCCCCGGCGATGGCGACATTGTCCGGATCGCCGCCGAATCTGGCGATGTTGGCATGGACCCAGCGCAAAGCCGCGATCTGGTCCATCAAGGCGTAATTGCCCGAGGCGCCGCCGCCTTCGCGGCTGAGCGCGGGAAGCGAGAGAAAACCGAAAATGCCGAGCCGGTAGCGGATGCCGATCAGAACGATGCCGTCGCGAACGATCGGCGAGGTGATGATGTCGCCCGGCGATCCGGCGCGGTTGCTGCCGCCGTGGATCCAGACCAGAACCGGCCTTTTGCCGCCCAGCGATTGGGTGGCGACGTCGAGCGTCAGGCAATCCTCGCGGCCGCTCAGATAGTCTCCGTGATTCCAGCCCTGGTCGTTCTGGATGCAGGCGGGCGTGGGCCCGCTCGCGTCGCGCACGCCGGACCAGGGGACGACCGGCTGCGGGGGCCGCCAGCGCAAAGCCTCGACCGGCGGCGCGGCGAACGGAATGCCGCGGAAGAGCAGAATGCCGCCGTCCTGCGAGGCCGTTCCGCGCACCGATCCGCCCGTCACCGCCACCAGCGGCGCCGCCGGCGGAGCTGCCGCGAGCGCCAGGCCGGCCGCCAGCAGGCCAAGCCATTTCGTCTTCGGTCCGATCCGCGCTTGCTCCATCGCCTTCCCCTCCATTAGGACAGGCTTCTTAGCCGAGAAAAGCGGGCAGGCGGGGAGGAAATAAGATGGATCAGGCAAAGAGGCGCGGCGCGCTCGCCGCGTTCCTGGTGGTGACGACGCTTTTCTTCGCCTGGGGTTTCATCACCTCGCTCAACGATCCGGTGGTGACGGCGGTCAAAGGCATTTTTTGCCTTACCGATTTCCGGGCGCAGCTCGCCGCTTTCGCCTTCTTCATCGCTTATGGCGTGATGAGCTTTCCGGCGGCCGTCCTGCTGGCGCGGAAGAAATCGATCCCGACCATCCTGATCGCCTTCGCGATGATGATCCTGGGCTGTTTGCTCATGCTCGCGGCGGCGAACCTCAAAGTCTATCTCCTCGTGCTGGTCGGCCTGTTCGTGTTGGCGAGCGGCATCACCGTGCTGCAGGTCGCCGCCAACCCGCTCGCCGCCGCTTTGGGCGATCCCAGATACAGCCATTTCCGCCTGACCTTCAGCCAGGCCTTCAACTCGCTCGGCACGTTCATCGGCCCCTATCTCGGCGCCGTCCTGTTCCTGAAGGGGATCGAGACCAAGGAATGCGCCGGCACCAGCGAGGCGGCGCGGGCGACGTCGCTCGCCGGCATCGACACGGCCTATTTCTGGATCTGCGGCTTCATCGCCGCGCTCGCCATCTTCTTCATCCTGTTCAGGCGCACGGTCACCGACGCCGCGCCGCCGCCGTCCGACGAAGCCGCCCGCCGCGGCATCGGCGCGATGCTGTCCGACGCTTTGTCGTCGCGCTGGGCCTTGCTCGGTGGCGCGGCGATCTTCCTCTATGTCGGCGCCGAGGTGGCGATCGGCACGCAGATGGCCTTCTTCCTCCATTCGGACTCGATCTGGGGAAAGACCGACCTTCCGTTCACCATCCCGCTCGTCGGCCACATCATGGGGCATGTCAGCGGGTTCGGAGTCTCGGCGCAGGAGGCGGGCAAGGCGGTGGCGCTTTATTGGGGCGGCGCGATGGTCGGGCGGCTGATCGGCTCGGGCCTGCTGGCGCGCGTGCCGGCGGCGCGGCTGCTCGCCGTGTTCACCGCCGTCGCGGCGGCGATGTGCTTGTACGTCGTCATCGTCCAGGGCGTCAGCGCGGGCGTGGTGGCGCTCTGCATCGGCCTGTTCAACTCGATCATGTTCCCGGTGATCTTCACGCTGACGCTGGAGCGGTCGAGCGCGAGCGAGGAGGCGACCTCGGGCTTCCTCTGCACCGCGATCATCGGCGGGGCGTTGATCCCGCCGCTGGTCGGCGCCGTCTCCGGCCAGGTCGGCTATGCGACCGCCCTCATCGTGCCGGCAATCTGCTACGTCCTCCTCTGCCTCTTCTCCCTCGCCGCCGCCAAGGCGCCGGTGCGCGCGGATCGTCTGGAGCCGGCCGCGACGATTCATTGACCCCTTATCCTCCCCGCTCGCGGGGAGGGGGACCGCGCATAGCGCGGTGGAGGGGGGGTCGTGCCAGGTGCTGAGCCCCCTCCACCAGCCTCCGGCTGGTCCCCCTCCCCGTCCCGGGGAGGATAGGCTCATCAACGCGGCGCCTTCACCACCTGCGCTGTGCCGTCGTAGAGGATCTCCGTATCGGCCCCGTCGAGATCCAGCGGCCGTCCCGGCGTGATCCAGCGGATGCGGAAGGTGCGGGTTTGAAGCATGGTGGGGAAGGAGCCCTGGCGCGCGCCGATGGTGAGCGTGCCGGCGCGTTCATCCCAACTGATCGGAATGCGGGTGAAGCCGCCCCTTTGGTAGCCTAAGCTGGTGCCGTCATCCTCGTAGAGCGAGAAGCTCCCGTCGGCGCCCGTATAGATATTGAGCGTGATCGGATCTTCCGGTTTCTCCGCGGCATATTGAAGCTCCGGGCCGATCGGCAGGATCGAGCCCGCGCGGACGAACAGGGGAATATGTTCGTAAGGCGCATCGGCTTCGATCCGCTGGCCGCCCGTGAAGAAGCGGCCGCTGTAGAAATCGTACCAGCTTGCGCCCGCCGGCAGGGTGACCGGCCGCGTGCGCGCCTTGAACGTCGTCACCGGCGCCACCAGCAAGTCATGGCCGAACAGATATTCGTCGTCGATGTCGCGGATCGCATGGTCGGCGGGGAAGTCCATCACCAGCCCGCGCATGATCGTGCCGTCGGCGAACCAGGTGTCGGCCGCCAGCGTGTAGATGTAGGGGAGCAGCCGGTAGCGCAGCCGGTCGTAATAGACCATCGACCGCTCCATCGCCGAGCCGGCCGGGGCGATCTCGTAAATCTCGCGGTGCGGGAATTCGCCGTGGCTGCGGAAGAGCGGCGAGAAGGCGCCGAACTGGAACCAGCGCAGATTGAGCTCACGCCATTCGTCGAGCGCCGCCGGATCCTGCTTCGAATAGCGGTCCTCGACCGAGAAGCCGCCGATATCGTGCGTCCAATTGGGGATGCCCGACATCGAGAAATTGACACCGGCCGAAATCTGGTTGCGCAGATCGTCCCAGCGCGCGGCGACGTCGCCCGACCACACTGCCGCCCCGGCCCGCTGCAGCCCGCCAAAGGCCGAGCGGGTGAGGATGAAGGAGCGGACGTCCGGCTTGAAGCTTCGCCAGCCTTCGAAAACGCCCTCGGCATGGACCAGAGGGTATGCGTTGAAGAAGGCCGCGCCCGGCCCGAGCGCGGTCGGCGTCATGATCGCCTTGCGCTCCTCGATCGAGAGGTTGGACTGGATGTCGGGCTCGGGCGCGTCCATCCACCAGGCGTCGATGCCGAGCGTCGCCAGCCTTTCCCTGATCTGCCGCCAGTAGATGGCGCGCGCCTCGGCGGAATAGGGATCGTAATCGGTGCTGACATAACCCGGGCCGACCCAGTCGCGATAGCCCGCCTTCAGGCTGCCGGGATAGACATGGCCGCGGGCGGCGAGTTCCTTGTAATTGTCGGTATTGGGATAGAATTTCGGCCAGACCGAGATCATCAGCTGCGCGTGCAGCGCATGGGCCTGGTCGACCATAGCCTTGGGATCGGGGTAGCGGCTGCGGTCGAACAGGTGGCTGCCCCATTGGTCCTCGGGCCAGTAGAACCAGTCCTGGACGATATTGTCGAGCGGCAGGCCGCGCTGTCGATATTGGCGGACCACGTCGAGCAATTGCGCCTGCGTCTCGTAGCGCTGGCGGCTCTGCCAGAAACCATAGGCCCAGCGCGGCAGCAGCACCGCCTTGCCGGTGAGCGCGCGATAGCCGGCAATGACCCCGTCCATATTGTCGCCGGCGACGACATAATAATCGACGGCGTGGGCCAGCTCGGAGGCGAAGGAGAGCGAGTCGCGGTCCGCCGGCGCCTGCGGATCATTGTGGAAGAAGGCCATATAGCCGCCGTCCGGCTCCCACTCGATCCGGATCTCGGCGGGCTTGCCGGCGGTCAGCGGCACCTCGACATTGTGGTACCAGGCGTTCCAATTCTGCCGCCAGCGGTCGAGCAAAGGTTTCCCGTCGA
Organism: Allosphingosinicella sp.; assembly: GCA_036491055.1. Taxonomy (GTDB): domain Bacteria; phylum Pseudomonadota; class Alphaproteobacteria; order Sphingomonadales; family Sphingomonadaceae; genus Allosphingosinicella. The sequence continues at coordinate 141,390 of DASXCT010000021.1, read as the reverse complement.
CGAACAATTTGAAATAGCTCGAAGCGTAGAGCTCGAACTTGTGCGGGCCGGACACATTCGGGTGGATCGTGCCGGTCCAGACCACCTTTTGCTGCGCCGCCGGCCCTTGCGCGCCCGCCGGCGGCTTGGCCTCGGCCGGCCATTTCGCCTGATCCCTTATGTACTGATAGTCGATCGCCGCTTCCTGCCGGGTCAGCGCCGGCTTGCCGCCGACCCAATAATGGGCGGTGAAGCCGGGCCGGCCCCCTTCGCCGGTCACCTTGAGATCGTCCGTCCCCACCAGCGCATAAGGCTTGGGATTGCCGAAGCGGGTGATGGAGCTGTTGTCCCAGAGCAGCCCGTAATTGCGGGTCGAGACGACGAACGGGATCGCCACGTCCATATTGTGCTGGGCGAGCTCCACATCCTCGCCGCGATAGTTCATCTGCCCGTTCTGGTGCTGGCCGAGGCCGTAAAAGCCCTCGTCGGTGCCGCGGTTGAACTGCTGGCGGACGGCGAGGAATTGCTGTCCCTCCGCCTCGGCCGGGGCGAAGCCGCCGGGGCCGCTCTCCGCCGTCAGCGGCCGGCCGCTCGCATCCCGGATCGCCACCCGGCCGTCGCCGAGATCGACGTCGGCGACGAGCCTCTGGGTCTTGAGCAGCACATGGCCCGCCTGCCGCGTCACCGTGAAGGCGCCGCCGGGCCGCTCCGTCACCATCAGGCTCGCCGGCACGTCGATCGTCGGCGTTGGCGTTTCGGTGACCCGGATCGCCGCATCGCCATAGACTTCGAGCCGGACCGCCTTTTCCGGCCCGTGGTCCGGAGTCACGACGATGCCGGTCGGGATCTTGTGGACGCTGCCGGCGGCGAACGCAGGGCCGGCCAAGAGGACGGCGGCGAGGGCGAAGCGGGAAAGAGGCATCGATCGGTCTCCGCGCGGACGAACCGGGCATATTGGTAGCGCTAACTTGAAGCCATGCCTACCGCCGCCTAGGCTATGCCCCGGACAGGAGGAGGAGCCCGATGCGCATCCCGATGAAGGCCGTTTTCGCCTTGTTGCTGCTCGCGCCCGCTTCCCTCGCCGCGCAGAGCGCCGAGGAACGGGCGCGCATAGATCCGGTGGGGCTCGGCCATTATCGCGACCAGAATGCGACGCTGGCGCCGACGCCGGGCGTGCCGCGCACCGTCTTCATGGGCGATTCGATCACCGAAAATTGGCACAATCTCGTGCCGGACTTCTTCGAGCATGGCCGTGTCGGGCGCGGCATCAGCGGCCAGACGACGTTGCAGATGCTCGTCCGCTTCCGCCAGGACGTGATCGATCTGAAGCCGCGAATCGTCCACATCATGGCCGGCACCAACGACGTCGCCGGCAACACCGGCGCGGAGAGCGACACCGATATCGAGAACGACATCCGCACGATGGTGGAGCTTGCCCAGGGGCACGGCATCCGGGTCGTCCTCGCCTCGATCCCGCCCGCCGCCGATTTCCCCTGGCACAAGGGGCTGAACCCCGGCCCGCGCATCGTGCGGTTGAATGTCTGGCTGAAGGCCTATGCGGCGAAGAGCGGCGCGGTCTACGCCGATTACTGGTCGGCGACGCATGACGGCGACGCCTTCCGCGCCAATCTCGCGCTCGACGGCGTCCATCCGAACAAGGCCGGCTATGCGGTCATGGCGCCGATCGCCGAAGCCGCCGTCCGCAAGGCGCTGGCCTTGCGCTCCGTCGGCACCGCGCTCGCCTGCTCCCGAGCGGGGACGTGCTAAACCTACAGGCCCTCCCCCGTGCGGGGGAGGGTTGGGTGGGGGCGTACGGCGTCCGAGAGAATCCTCGGCCGCCGAGCTCTCAATCCCCGCCGGGGAGAGGGAGCTTCGTTAAGCGCCGCCGCACATATGTTCGCTGTCGTTGAGGGTCCAGGACTCTCCCGTGCGAAGATTCGTTGTCGTGTAGAGCTTGCCGCGATTGTCGCCGGGCGGGCAGTTGTGCGGGAGCGCCATCAGGCAGACATAGACCGCATCGCCAGCACGCGAGCGGTCGACGGCGGCGATCTGCTCGTAGGAGACTTGGTAGAGGCCGTTCTGGAATTCGACGGCGGAGCCGGAGCCGCGAACGAACCGATGGGTCGTGCGGTCGATCAGCCGTGTCTCGACACGCTTGATGTGCGTGAGCAGGCAGGTGCCGACGCGCATCGCCGGCGCTTTGGGCGGAGGGCTCGCGGCCGACAGACTCGCCGCCGAAATGAGGCTGGCCGTCGCCACAATCGCCGTCCAATTCATTTCGAATCCTCCCGGTCAGGCGGCGATCCTATCACCTGCTACGGCTGCACGACCAGCATCTGCACGCCGTGCGGCGGCACCAGCGCCGAATAGCTGCCCTGCGCCCGGGACAGGTCGCGATGGGCCCAGACGTCCCGCACGCGCAATTTCTGGCCGGCGGGGCGGCCGAGCATGGCCCAGGTCGCATTGATCGTCGCGGGCGTTGTGGCACGGTTGAACAGGAGCAAGGCCTGGCGGCCGGCGGTCAGCGGCTTCAGCCAGATCTCGCTCGTCCCCGCCTTCCAGATGCGATGGCCCTGGAAGCCGAGCGGATCCTGATCGATCGCGATCACTTCCCGGTTGAGCAGGATCGCTTTCGTCGCCTCGCTCATGTTGGCGACGTCGTTGCCGGCGATGAGCGGCGCCGCCATCATCGCCCAGAGCGAGAAATGGGCGCGGGCTTCGGTGTCGCTGAGGCCGCCATTGCCGATCTCGAGCATGTCGGGATCGTTCCAGTGGCCGGGGCCGGCATACGACCAGAGCGGCTCGTTCATGTCGGCGATGGTCGCGACGCCCCAGCTATAATCGTATTTGCCTTCCCAATGGTCGATCACGTCGCCGGTCGTCCGCCAGAGGTTGCCGACTCTCGACGCCCACAGCCACGGCTTGCTCGTGCCCCATTCGCACATCGAGAAGATTATGGGACGGCCGGTCGCGCGCAGGGCGTCCGCCATCAATTTGTAGGCCTCCTGGGCATTGCGCGTGCCGGTGTCGCACCAATCGTATTTCAGATAATCGACGCCCCAGCGGGCATAGGCGATCGCGTCCTGATATTCGTGCCCCTCGCTGCCCGGGCGGCCGCCGCACGTGTGGCGGCCGGCGTCCGAATAGATGCCGAACTTCAGCCCCCTGGAATGGACGTAATCGGCGAGCGCCTTGATGCCCGACGGGAATTTCGCTCTGTCGGCGGTGATGAAGCCGTCCGCGTCGCGGGGCCCGTGCCAGCAATCGTCGATGACGACATAAAGATAGCCGGCGTCGCGCATGCCCGAAGAGACCATCGCGTCGGCGGTCGCGCGCACCGTCGCTTCGCTGATGTTGCAGCCGAACCGGTTCCAGCTGTTCCAGCCCATGGGCGGCGTGAGAGCGAGGCCGTTCGGCACCTCCTCCGGAGCGGCCGTCTGGGCCGAGGCCGATGTGCAGCAGACGAGGGCGCAGAGCCCGGCAAGCAGGTTCGGAACGCGCAAGAAGCAACCCCCTCGTGAAACCGGAACGTTAGCGCTAACCTAGCCGCATCAGCCGCAGATCGAAAGGCGCCCGCATGTTCACCCGCCGTAATCTCCTGATCTCCGGATCGGCGCTGCTCGCGACCGCCGCCGCGCCGCCGATGCGGCACCGGTCCGACCGCTTCGTGCGGCGGGTGGGCACGCGCCTCATCGCGGGCGGGCGGCGCTACCATTATGCCGGCTCCAACATGTGGTACGCCGCCTATCTCGGTGCCGAGGCGCCGTTCGGCAGCCGCGACCGGCTGAAGCGCGAGCTCGACCGGTTGCAGGCGCTCGGCGTCACCAATGTGCGGATCCTCGGCTCGTCCGAGCAATCGCCTTTGCGCCATTCGGTCTCGCCCGCCTTCCGCACCGAGGGCCCGCATTATAACGAGACCCTGCTGCGCGGGCTCGATTACGCCCTCGCGGAAATGGGCAAGCGCGGCATGCGCGCGGTCATCTACCTCAACAATTTCTGGGAATGGTCCGGGGGGATGATGACCTACCTCTATTGGACCAATGGCGGGCACTATATCAACAATGGCGACCCGGCCCATCCCTGGCCCGAATTCCCCGATTTCGTCGCCCGCTTCTACAGCGATGCGCCGGCGGTCAAATTGGCCTGGGACTATGTGCGGGCGGTGGTCGGCCGGACAAACAAGGTCACGGGCCGCCCTTATGCCGAGGATCCGGCGATCATGTCGTGGCAGCTTGCCAACGAGCCGCGGCCGGGCGGGAGCGATGCCGTCGGTCGACCGAACCTTCCGATCTTCTACCGATGGGTCCGCGACACGGCGCGGCTGATCAAGTCGATCGATCCCAACCATATGGTCTCGACCGGCAGCGAGGGGTTGAAGGGCTGTATCGAGGATTCGGCCTGCGTCGTCACCGAACATGAGATACCGGAGATCGACTATCTCACCGCCCATATCTGGCCGCTCAACTGGGACTGGGTGGATTCGAAGGATTTGCCCGGTACCTGGGAACCGGGTTCGGCCAAGGTGCGCGATTATTTCGCCCAGCATGTCGGCTTCGCCGAGCGGATCGGCAAGCCTTTGGTGATCGAGGAATTCGGCTTCCCGCGCGACCAGGGACTTTACGATCCCGGCAGCCCGACGACGTTCAAGGACCGCTTCTACGGCCTCATCTACGACATGGTGCAGAAGAATGCGGGCACGGGCCCCGTCGCCGGCTCCAATTTCTGGGCCTGGGGCGGCGAGGGGCGGTCGGCAACGGCGGATCATCGTTTCGGGCTTGGCGCCGGCCATTTCGTCGGCGACCCGCCGCACGAGCCGCAGGGCTGGTACAGCGTCTTCGACGTCGATGAGAGCACCAAGGCGGTGATCCGCGCTCATGCCACCGCGATGGCGCGGCTGACCTAAGGCGGCGCGGCACATTGCTCCTTCGCCCCTTGTGGGAGAAGGTGGCCTGCAAGGCCGGATGAGGGGTGCGCGGCGCAGCCGCGCGCCGGCCTTCGGCCGGCACCCCCACCCCCAGCCCCTCCCCACAAGGGGGAGGGGTAAGCAAGTAACTACGTCAACCTCCAGCTTAGTCCCGATATTCCGCCGCAAACGCCGCTGCGGCGCCGAACAGGCCGGGCTCGGGATAGGTGATGATCTTGACCGGCATCTCGTCCATGCGCCGTTCGAAGCGGCCCTTGGCGACGAAGCGGCCGCGGAAGCCGGAGCGCGGGAGATGGTCGACCAGCCGCCGGCCGAGGCCGCCGGCGATGACCACGCCCGCGGCGCCCTGGGCGAGGGCGATGTCGCCGGCGACCGCGCCGAGCGACAGGCAGAAGCGGTCGAGCGCGGCGGCGGCGATGCTGTCCTCGCCGGCCATGGCGGCGGTCCACAAGGCCCGTTCGTCGCGGATCGTCGTCGGCCGCCCCTCGATGTCGGCAAGCGCTTCGTAGAGGTTCGAAAGCCCCTGGCCGGAGGCGACGCGCTCGACCGAAACCCGGCGGTAGCGCTGGCGGAGCTGCATCAGGATCCGGTCCTCGAGCGGATCGAGCGCCGCGAAGTCGATATGGCCGCCCTCGGTCTCGATGACATGGTAGCGCCCGCCGCGCCGCAGCAATTGGGCGACGCCGAGCCCGGTGCCCGGGCCGACGATGCTGACCACGCCTTCCTCGGGCAATGGCTGGTTCGGGCCGCAGAGATGGCGGAAATGCGCGTCGCCGAGCTGGGCGACGGCATGGGCGATCGCGCCGAAATCGTTGACCAGCTTGAACCGCTCGACCTTGAGCTGCCGCGGCAGGAGGGCCGGCTGGATGATCCAGGGATTGTTGGTGAGCTTCAGCACTTCGCCCTGGACCGGGCCGGCGATTGCGATGCCGGCGGCGGCGGGGAGCGGCCGGCCGAGCCCGGCGCCGAACGCCTCCCACGCGGTCTGCAGGCTGGCATGCTCGGCGGTTTTCTGGATGATTGTTTCGCCGAGCGAGACGACGCGTCCGTCCGCCACTTCGGCGATGGCGAAGCGCGCATGCGTTCCGCCGATATCGACGGCGACGATCTCGCTCACGCCCGCTTCTCCGTCGCGGCGCCAGCTGTCGCTATCGGGCAAAGTGTCACGGAGGAGACGATCCACGCGCCTCTCCTAGCGGCGCTTGCGAAAATCGCAACGCGAAGCGTCATTTTCCGCATCGTTTCGGGGACGATTTGTGTGATTATTCGGCGGCGCGTTCGGCTTCGGCGGTGAATCCCCGGAGCGACAGCGACTGGCCGCGCAGCGACAGCCAGGCGGCGAGGGCGAGACCGTAGAGACCAAGGCCCGCGACGAGAGGCACCGGATCGAGCGGAAGGTTCAGCCGCAGCGGCGACAGGCGCGCGGCGAAGACGGCGGCGATACCCAAAGCCGCGGCGACGAACGGGCCGGCATGGTGGCTGTGCGGCACGTCGAGATGGAAAAGGGTGCGCAGCACCACGCTTCGCATCACGGCCCGCACCGAATAAGCGGCGAGCACCGACAGGGCCGCGCCGGCAATGCCGAGCGGGTGGACGAGCAGGAGCGCGGCAACCACGCCAATCACGATGCTGACCAGGGTCAGCCACAGGCCGAGCTGCGGCTTCTTGTAGACGAAGACGAGGTCGCCGACGCTGAAGGCGGCCTGGATCGCCTCGGCGGCCGCCAGAGCCAGCATCGGCCAATAAGCCGCGCCGAAGCCCGTGCCGAGCAGGTCGAGCAGGGGCCGGCCGGCGGCGAAGAGGGCGACGATGATCGGGAGCTGGATGACGAGGACGAGCCGCGTCGCCGAGGCGAGCGCCTCGCCCGAACCTTGCGAGCCGCGGGTCGAGAGGGTGCGGGCGACGAGCGGGATGAGCAGGCCGTCGAAGCTCTGGCGGACCTGGCGGATCGGCACCGCGATCTGCTTCGCCATCCCGTAGACGCCCGCCGAACCTGCGCCGAGCACCAGCCCGACGATCCAGAGGTCGACCCTTGTGTAGAGCGCGTTGAGCAGGTCGGTGGCGGTATTGGCGCCGGCGAGATGCAAAGCGGGGACGAGGGTCGCCCGGCGCGGCCGCCAGGAGCGGAGGCGGAAGCCGCCGAAAATGCGGCGCGCGCCCGCCACCGCATAAAGCAGCGCGGCCAGCGTCCCGCACCAATAGCCGACCAGCAGGCCGGTCTCGCGCAGGCCCAGCGCCCAGGCGGCGGTCGCGCCGATGAGCAAAGCATAGGGTTCGACGAGGCTGCGGGCGACCACCTCGAAGCGGATGGCGTGGTTCCAGCGGGTCGCGGCGAGGAAGAGGTCGAGCAGCGACTGGCCCGCCACCATCGGCGCGAGCGCGGCGACCGCGAAGGCGGCGCCGCCGGCGGCGGCGGCCGGGAACAGCAAAGCAGCGGCCGCGATCCCGCCGCCGACGATGGCGCTCGCGAGCACCACCAGCAGGAATGCGTCGAGCAATATGTGGGCCCGCGGACGGTCGCCGCGCGCGCCGTCGAGCAATTGGAAGATCAATTTCTTCATGCCGAGGCTGCCGACGCTGACCGCCAGCTCGACCGCGGCGACGGCGAGGACATAGGCGCCGAACGCCTCCTTGCCGAACAATCGCCCGGCGACGAACAGGAAGAGCAGGCGCGCCGCCAGCCGTCCGGCGAAGCCGGCGGCGGTCGCCTGGGCACCGCGGACGATCAGCCGTCCCGCATCCATCGCGCTGGTTGTCCTGGGCGTCATCCTCGGCCTCGGCGCATCGCGGCGGCTCTATCCTTCGCCAAAGGCCGGCGCGCAACATTTTCCCTTGTCAGGCCGCGGTCGAGCCGCGACCAAGCTTCATTATGCCGCCCCCCGGTCCCACTTCGGACGCGCGTCCCGTGGCGGCGATCTTCCGTTCGCCGCTGTTCAACGCCTCGGAGACGTTCGTCCAGACCCACGCTTTGTCGCTGCGCCGCTACCGGCCGCTCGTCGTGGGGCTCGAGCGAAAGGGAAATGTCCTCCCCGAATTGGAGGAGCATATGCTCGTCGCCACCGCTGCCGAGCGGATGGCGCTGAAGCTGTTCGGCGCGGCAGGCGCTCTGGCGAGGCGGCTGCGGCCGTTCGCGCCGAAATTGATCCACGCCCATTTCGGCACCGACGGGCTGCTCGCCGTGCCGCTTGCCGAGGCGCTTGGCGTGCCGCTGGCGACGACGCTCCACGGCTTCGAGGTCAGCCGCTCGTTCGAGGCGATGGTCTTTTCCGGCCGCCTCTCCTGGTCGCGCTACGCAATCGCCAAGGGCCGGCTGCAGCGGCGCGGGGACCTGTTCATTGCCGTCTCCGAGGCGATCAGGGCGAAGGCGCTGGCCCAAAACTATCCGCCGGAGCGGACCATCGTTCATCATAACGGCGTGGATCTTGCCCGATTCTCGGCGCCGGCGGGCGGCCGCGAGCCCGGCCTCGTCCTCCACGTCGGCAGGCTGGTCGAGAAGAAGGGGACGCGCCTGCTCCTCGATGCGCTGGCCGAGGTGCCGGAGGCGAAGCTCGTCATCCTCGGCGACGGGCCGCTCCGCCTGGCCCTGGAGCGGCATGCGGCCGCGCGGGGGATCGCCGGGCGCGTCCGCTTCCTCGGCGCGCAGCCGCCGGACGAAATCGCGCGCTGGATGGGCCGCGCCGCCTTGCTCGCCGCGCCGAGCGTTACTGCCCGCGACGGCGACAGCGAGGGCCTGCCGACCGTGGTGATCGAGGCAGCGGCGGCGTCGCTGCCGGCTCTGGTCTCCGATCATAGCGGCTTGCCCGAGGCGGTGGTCGACGGGCGCAGCGGCTTCGTCGTGCCGGAAGGCGATTCGGGCGCGCTCGCCGCGCGGCTCGCCGAGCTGATCGCTTCGCCCGATCTCACGGCCCGGATGGGCGCGGCGGCGCGGGCGGTGGCCGCGGCGCGATTCGACGCGGCGCGGCAGGCGGCGGCGCTGGAGGCGCGCTACGACGAACTGGTCAAGGCGGGCCGGCGATGCGCCTGATCTATCCCTTGCTCTGGCCGCGGCTCGGGCGGCAGGCCGACCGCGAGCAGACGTTGAGCACCGTCGCCGCGCTCGCCCGGCGCGGCGTGGAAATGACCCTGCTGATGCCGCAGGGGCGCCATGATCCCACGCTCTCCGCCGACGATTTGCGCGCTTATTATGGCGTCGCTGGGGATTTCGCTTTGGTCCAGCGGCGCACGGGCTGGACCGGCGAGATGGTCGTGCCGCAGAGCCTCTGGTTCCGGCAGGTCCTGCACGATCCGGCGCTGCGGGGGGGCGACTTGCTCTATTCGCGGATTCCGGTCTCGCTCGGCATTGGCGGTCTTTCGCCGATCCCCTTCGCCTTCGAACATTACCGGCCCTGGCCGGACCGCCTGCCTTGGCTTCGCCCCTTCTTCCGCCGCACGGCGCGGGCGCGGCACAATCTCGGCTATATCCTCCATTCGGACTATGCCGCCGGCAGCTTCAGGCGGCTCGGCGTCGCGCCGGAGAAGATCCTCGTCGCCCATAACGGCTTCGATCCGGGGCGGATGCGGCCGCCGCTCGACCGCGACGCGGCGCGGGCGGCGCTCGGCCTGCCGCGCGACCGGACGATCGCCGTCTATGCCGGTCGGATCAGCGCACGCAAGGGGCTCGACCGGCTGCTGGAGGCGGCGGCGCGGCGGCCGGAAATCCTGTTCCTGCTCGTCGGCTCGGACGGCGAGGGGCCGGTCGAGGCGGCGGCGCGGGGGATGGCGAATGTGCGGTTCCTGCCGTGGCAGACGCCCGACGCGCTGCCGCCTTTTCTGTTCGCCGCCGACATCCTCGTCATTCCGCCGTCGCGCGCGCCGCTCGACCGGTTCGGCGACTGCGTGCTGCCGCTCAAGACCTTCGCCTATCTTGCCGCCGGCCGCGCCATCCTCGCGCCGCGCAGCCCCGACACCGCCGAATTGCTCCGCGACGGCGACACCGCCCTGCTCGTCCCGCCCGACGATGCCGACAAGGCGGCGGATGCGCTGGCCCGCCTCGCCGCCGACCCGGCGTTGCGGGCGCGGCTCGGCGGGAATGCGGCGCGGCTCGCGGACGGGTTGAGCTGGGACAGAAGGGCGGCGCGGATCGCCGCCTTCCTGGAGGAAAGGCGCGACTCGGTCAGGCGCTGAGGCGCGCGACGATCGCGAGGTCGGCCCGGCGCTGCAGGCGCTGCGACCAGAGCAGGAGCAGGTTGAGCGGCACCGCCTCGAACAGGAAGAACCACAGAGGCGAGCCCGCCGCCATGCTGAGGCCGAGCGCGATCGTGCGCCAATTGGGGCCGAGCAATGTCTGGGTGCGGAGCGGTGCCCGCGCCGCCCGCCGGCAGACGAGGCTCATTTCCTCCCGCGCTTCCGGCCGGTCCTTCGTCGCTGCGATCAAGGCATCGATCCGCGCGCCGAGCGGGTCCGACGCGCTCGCCAGCGCGACATAGAGACGGGCGAGCGGCTCGAACAAACGGGAGAAAAAGCCGGCGCGATCGAGGCGGCCGTCGCCGGATTCATAGGCGTTCTTCAGCCAGGGAATGTCGTAAACGCGCCACAAATAGATGCGACGTTGGCCTTCGGCGTGGCTCGACTGAAGGATTCGGGAGGCGCCGGACACGGCGGCGAGTATCCAGGCCCAGATGCCGAGCCGATCGTCGAGAATGGCCGCAAGCGCGATATAGAGGATGATGTGGCCGGTATAATCGCAGACACCGTCGACCAATTCGCCGATCGGCGAGGATTTGCCGGTACGCCTGGCGAGCGCCCCGTCGGCGCCGTCGAAAACGTGCCACAGGGCATGGACCGGAAAGCCGAGCAGCACCGCGACCGGCCAGGGCAGGCCGGTATAGAGGAACGCCGCCGCCACGATCAGCATCCAACCCGCGAAGGACACCATGTTCGGCGTCGCCGGCGTCGCCGCCAGCGCGTCGGCCAGCCGATCGGCAAGGGGATGGTAGATGCGTGCGTTCAGCCAATCCTCCAGCTCGGGAGGGTGGGTGTTGCGTTGCTCGGCCGGGCGCGTACGAGCGCGTTCTCCCCTTCGGGCTGTCGCTTCGATGCCGATCAAATGAATATTCCTCTCGTCTTGGGGCGTTCTCTCGTTCTAATGCGCCGTCAATGCAAAGCGAAAAGTCGCCTTTTACCGCTGGAATGCCCATGATCGGGCTGTTTCTGCTGCGTTTCGAACGCGCGGAGCAGGCGGAGCGGCGCATCGCCGGCGCCGCCGTCGCCGCCCATCTCGCGGCTTTGGCGGACAAGGCCGGCGCGCACGACATCCGAATCGTGACCGCGAACGACGTGCCGCTGAAGGCGAAGGCGTGGGACGACGTGCGCCGCGCCTGCCCCTCGGCGCGCTTCGACGGCTATGAAGGCGCCCCGGCCGTGTCGGTCTCGGGCCGGATGCTGGTCGCGCCCGACGCGCTTCGCGACTTCGCCGAATCGGGCGCGGAGACATTGATCTGGCGCGGCCAGCCGGTGGCGCGCAAGGCCGCCGCGCCCGGCACGGGCAGCCTTCTGATCGAGGATGACGAGGCGGTTTCGTGCGACGATCGCGATGCGGCCGAGCGCTGGCTGCTCAGGCGGACGTCGAAGCCCGGCGACGGCATCGTCTCCAGGCGGATCAACCGGCCGATCTCGCAGACCATCTCGCGCTATCTCCTGCGCATCGACGGCATCCGCCCCTGGCATATGACGGTGGTGACCGCCTTGTTCGCGATGGCGATGATCGTCGCCCTGGTCAGCAGCGGCTACGGCGCCCTGATCGCCGCCGGCCTCCTCTTCCACGCCGCCTCGGTGATCGACGGCGTCGACGGCGAGATCGCCCGCGCCTCCTATCGCAGCAGCGCAGCCGGCGCGACGCTCGACACGTCGGTCGACATGGCGACCAACGTCTCCTTCTATCTCGGCTTCACCCTGGCGATGGCGCGGCTCTACGGCTTCCGCGTCGAAATGCTCGGCGGATGCACGCTCGGCCTCGCCTTGCTCGGGCTTGGGATCATGGCCTGGCTGGCGCGGCGGACCGGCCAGCACGGCTTCGATTTCCTGAAGCGCTTCTATACGACCCGCTTCGCGGCCGGCTTCCCCCGGGTGATCATCGATTCCTTCATCACGATCATGAGCCGCGATTTCTTCGCCTTCGCCTGGGCGCTGTTGATCCTGTTCCGCGCGCCTCTGGTCATCACCTACGGCCTCTCCTTCTTCTCTTTGCTGTGGGTGGTGCTGATGCTGATCGCCGCGCCCGCTCTGCTGCGCGAGAGCGGGGAGCCGGCGTCCGGACGGCTGGCGCTCGGCCGCGGCTCGCCCTGAGCCTAGGGTCCGGACCCTGATCCCGTGCAGTGCCTGATCATCGCCGCCGGGCAGGGGACGCGCCTGCGCAGCCTCGCCCCGTCCAAGCCGCTCGCCGAGGTGAACGGCGTGCCGCTGATCGGCCATATCGTGCGGGCGGCGAAGGCGGGCGGCGCGACCTCCTTCCTGGTCGTCACCGGCTATGAGGCCGAAACGGTCGAAGCCGCGCTCCCGCCTCTTTCACTGGCGGCGGGCGCGCCGATCGAGGCGGTGCGCAATCCCGACTGGCTCCGGCCCAACGGCCTCTCCGTGCTCGCCGCGGCGCCGCGCCTCGCGGACGAATATTTGCTGCTGATGGCCGACCATCTGTTCGATCCGAAGATCGTTCAGGGCCTGCTGGCGGGGCTCCGGCCGGAGGCGGCGCTGACGCTCGCGGCGGACTATAATCATGAGAATCCGGAGCTCGATCTCGACGATGCCACCAAGTTGCTCGTCGGCGAGGACGGCCGCATCCAGCGGATCGGCAAGACCATCCCCGAATATAACGCGATCGACACCGGCATCTTCCACGCGACGCCCGGCCTGGTCGACGCGCTCCGCCGCAGCCTCAACGAAGGCGGAGCGGGCTCGCTGTCGGAAGGCGTCCAGCGCCTCGCGGCGGACGGCAAAGCCTTCGTCCACGATATCGGCACCGGCTGGTGGCTCGACGTCGACGACGAACCCGCCTTCCGCCGCGCCGAACGCTCGCTGCCGCCGCAACTTCTGCGGGCCTGATCCTTCGTCGTCGCCCCGGATTGAGCGGGGGGACAGTGCCCCGCACTGTCCAGCCATGCCGGGGGCATGAAAAGGCATCGGCGATTTTCACCCGCCGGGATCCCAGCCTTCGCTGGGACGACGAGAATGGCCCCGACGGGTGAGGTTCAGTCGTTGAACGCCACCACCAACGTCCTGCGGCCGACCAGGAAGGCGTCCGCCGCGAGCCGCAGCGGCGACAGGTCGACATGGCTGGTGCGCGAATCGATCAGGGCGGCGAATTCCTGGTAGATGGAGGGATATTCGCCGGGGCCGGGCGCCGCTTTCTCCTTCCCATTGCAAAGGATGCGGGCGCCGCCGTCGGCCAGCCTGATCTCATCGCCGTCCGCGGTCTTGACGACGATCGTCCAGGTCTCGCCGCCCTGCTGGCGCCAGTCGAAGGCGGCGGTCACCGGGCCGTCGGCGGCGGGGCTCTCGAAGCGGAGGTTGGCGGCGATCGGCGCCTGCCTGTTCTCGGGGAAGAGCAATTCCGCCTCGCGCACGAACAGCGCGCCAGGGAAGATCCGGGTGGCGATGGAGAGCGCGTTGATGCCGGGATCGAAGACGCCGAAGCCGCCCGGCTCCCACACCCAGGCCTGGCCCGGATGCCATTTGCGGACATCCTCCTTCCACTCGATCGCCATCGAGGCGATGCGCTTTCCCTTCAGCAGGTCGGCCGCTTCCGGGACGGGCGGATTATGCTGGGCGTGCCAGGTGGTGTAGAGCGTCACCGGCTTCTCCGCCGCCAGCCGCGCCAACTCGTCCACCTCGCTCAGCGACACGCCCGGCGGCTTTTCGAGCAGGGCGTGCAACCCCGCCTCGATACAGTCGCGGGCGATGCCGTAGCGGACCGAGGGCGGCGTGCAGATGGCGACCGCATCGAGGCCCTTCACCTGGGCGAGCATGTCGGTGTGGCTCGGGAAATTGGGGAGGCCGGGCACGCCGTCGGTGCTGCGGCTGACGGTCGCGGCCAGCTCGAAGCGCTTGTTCGCCGCGATCGAAGGCTCGTGCTGGTCCTGCGCGATCTTGCCGTAGCCGACGATGCCGATACGCAGCGTCTCGCTCATCCTTTCACTCCTTCGACATAGAGGTGCGCCTTGGCGCCGGTCTCGGCCGCCGACTGGCCGGGCTTGTAGAGGCCCGAGCCGAGGCCGAAGCCCGCGGCGCCCGCCTCGATCCAGGGCCGCATCGTCTCCGGCTTGACCCCGCCGACGACGAGCAGGGGAATGTCGCGCGGGATCACCGCGAGCAAGGCCTTGACCACCGCCGGGCTCGCCGCTTCGGCCGGAAACAACTTCAGCAAATGGGCGCCGGCCCGCAGCGCCTCGAACGCCTCGGACGGCGTGTAGAAGCCGGGCGAGGAGACCATGTTCGCCGCCGCCGTCGCCTCGATCACCGGCGCGAAAGTGCCTGGCGAGACGATGAGACGGCCGCCCGCGTCGCGCACCCGCGCCACGTCCGCCGCGTCGAGCACGGTGCCGGCGCCGACGAGGGCGCGGTCGCCGAGGCTCTTCGCCAATATCCCGATGCTCTTCAGAGGCTCGGGCGAGTTGAGCGGCACCTCGATGATGCGGATGCCTGCTTCGTAAAGGACGCTGCCCACCGCTTCCGCCTCGCCGGGCGTGACGCCGCGGAGGATCGCGACGAGCGGGCAGTCATCCAGCCGTCTCCTGATTTCGTCCTTCGGGTTCATCGCATCAGCTCCGCCAGATGTTGCGCGCCGGCGAGGAAGGCGGCCTCGCCGTCTATTTCCCGCGCCTCGGCGCCGCAGATGCGGATCGCGGCGGCGAAGAGGCGCGTCAAGTCCGGCCGGCCGATCACCGCGACATCCTTCGTGCCGCCGAGGCCGGTCTTGAGATCGTATCCGATCAGCAGGCCGCTCGCATAAGGGGCCGCGTCCTCGCGCCGCGCCTTGCCGAGCAGCACCCGTGCGCGCACCGAGAAGAGCTCGGCGGTGAGGTCGTCACGGCCGTGGCCGTGGCGCACGCCCGCCTCGAAGGCGGGCCCCGGCTCGATCGGGCCGCCGAGCAGGTCGGCGAGGATCGAATGCTCCTTGAGCAGGCTGAACATCTCGCCCGTCATCACCGTGTGGAAGGCGGCGATGCGGCCGTTCTCCAGCGCGATCCATTTGTTGTGCGTGCCCGGATGGCAGACGCGGCCGTCGCGCGCGATCAGTCCGTCCGCGGCGGCGCCGAGGATCTGCACCTCCTCGCCGCGCATCACATCCGCCGCCTTATCGCTCTCGAAGGAGATGCCGGGCACGATCGCCGCCCGTCCCGGCTCCGCCCAGATCAGCCGCTCCGCCAACTCCTCGAGGCCCGCCGGTGCGGGCGCGTAGGGCGCTTCGTGCCAGCCGCGGTTCGAGCCGATCATCCCGGCCATCAGCAAAGGGAGGTCGCCGAGCCGCTCGCGAATCCGCTCCACCGCCGCGGGAAAGCCGCCGGCGGGGATGGCGAGGATGCCGCGATCGTCTTCCATCCGGTCCTCGAGCCGGCCGGCCGGCCCGAGCCGGTAGGCGCGCCGGTTCGTCGTCCCCCAGTCGACCGCGATGAAATTGTCAGCCCAGCGCATCCATCCTCTCGCCTCTGCGCAACGCGCGGCACCTTTTTTGGTCCCGCCGCGCCGCCGGAACCGAATGCGGCATCCCGGCGTCGAAGCCGATGCGCCCGACGGCGCCCGACAGGATCAGCGCAGGTTCATCTGCGCGATCCTCTATCGGATCGGCTCGTGCCGGGGCGTTGAACCGGCGCGGGCAAGGGATGCAGATAGGAGGTTCGCCATGTTCCTGTTGGCTCCGGCAATCGCGACGACGATGAATCTTGTCTGTCCCGGCGTCTGGACGGGCACGAGCACCAGCTCGGATCTGGTCTGGAACACCGATGGCGGCGGCTACGTCAATGCATTTGTCGATCATAAGAATAATTCGGAGGCCGATGCGCGCGTCGAGCTTCACGGCACCGAGGGACGTATCCTGATCAGATGGGGCAAGAAGAGCCAATCGTGGCCGCTCTCGGACGTTCATGTCGATGGCGGCGTCATCCAGGCACGGATGCGCTTCAATTTTCTGGACCACCCCCACGTGACGATCGACCCGGCCGCCGGACGGCTCCGGATCCGCGGGACGAACACCGGTTTCCTCGGCGTGTGCCATGGTGCTGGCGCCGGTGATCCACGCGAGACGCTCGGCTCCCGGCAATAGAAATACCGGTTCGTCGCGGGCCTTTCGCCGGGCGGCGGTTCGGCTAGAAGGGCTAGGGAGGATCCGAAAATGCTGTTCGCCGCCTTGCTGCTATCGCTCGCCACGCCTCCGGCACCGGAAGACGCGCCTTCGCCGACGAGCCATGTGCAGGAATTGCTCCGGCAGACCGATGGTTCGACCCGGGAGCGGGCGTTCAAGGTCGGCAACGTGCCGGAGGAATATGAGATCGTCCGCGCGCTCGGGCTTCGGCCGAAATCGCAGTCGCTCGTCTCGGATCACGGCCATATGTACGATTTGCTGACGGTCACCGATCCGAAGAATGGCGGAGAGCGCGCGCTCTGGTTCGACATCAATTCCTTCTACGGCAAGGAATTCTGACGCTTACCGGCACATCCCGTCGAGCATCGCCATCTGCGTGTAGAGCGGCGGGATCGAAATTCCCTTCGCCCGCGCCTTGGCGACGAGGCCGACCGGCTCGGGCGGGCGCGACGGGTCGACATCGGAGGCATAAGACGGGTCGCGCTCGGCCTCGGGCAAAGTGACGAAGCGGAAGCCCAATTCGCGATAGAGGGCGATCAGCCGCACCAGCATGTGCGCGTCGAAGGCGCCGATATGCATCAGCAGCACATAGGGGATGTCGCGGCCGTAAAGCGCCTTGGAAAGGGTCCGAAAGCCGCCGGCATTCTCCCGCGCCGAATCGAGATAGGCCTGCTCCAGCCTGGCGATAGCGGCCTGGTCGCCCTTCGCGACGCAGCGGGCATAGGGCTCGTTATAGGCATAATCGGCGAAGTCCATCGTCACCTGGGCGATGTGGTAGCCGCGGCTTGCGAGGAAGCGGCGCACCTCCGTTCGCTTTGCCGGATCGCTGCCCTCCTGAAGGAAGGGGAAGCGGAACCAGTGCCAGTCGGCGCCGCCGGCGATCCGCTGCAGGAGCGGCTCGTCGCGGGCGATCTGCGCCTCGAAATCCTGCGCAATGAGGTCGTTGAGATTGGGATGGGACCAGCTATGGTTGCCGAGCGGGAAACCCGCCTGCCGCCAGGCGGGGAAGACGGTTTCGCTTCCCGGATTGGCTTCGGCGAAGCCGCCGTTGACGAAGCCGTAGACGCCGCTGATTCCGGCCGCGTTCAGCGCCGCGACGATCTTTTCGGCGATGCCGAGCCGCGTCTCCCCCGCGGGCAGCGGTCCGTGGACCGGCAAATCGTCGAAGGTGAACGCGATCTCCGGCGGCCGCTCCGGCGCGGCGATGGCGGGCGCGGCGATGGCGGCGAGAAGGGTCGCAAGCATGCGACGGGCGAGGCGGCTCATGCGCCGGTCTTGGCATCGGCGAGGACGGGCGACAAGCGGCGCGCGCGGCGGCGCGTGAAACTTTCTGCGCCACAGGCTCATTTTCCCCAAGTCGAAGCTGGCCCGGACGCGCAGGGCCCGCTAGCCGCTGCCGCGAAACGCGTGACCGAGGGAGGGTTCCCATCGCCAATTTCATGTTCGCCACCGGGATCGAGAACAGCATCCCGACCATCAACGGCGGCCGCACCCGCGTCGATCAGATGGACGTCTGCGGCCATTACCGCCACTGGCGCACCGACTTCGACTGCGTCGAGGAGATCGGGATCCAGTATCTGCGCTACGGGCCGGCCCTCTACCGCACCTTCCTCGGTCCCGCCAAATATGATTGGGATTTCCCCGACCTCGCCTTCCCCGAGCTGAAGCGACGAAACATCACGCCGATCGTCGACCTCTGCCATTTCGGCGTGCCGGACTGGATCGGCAATTTCCAGAATCCGGACTTCCCGCAGCTTTTCGCCACCTATGCCGGCGCCTTCGCCGAACGCTTCCCGTGGGTGCAGCTCTACACGCCGGTCAACGAGATGTTCATCTGCGCCGTCTTCTCGGCCCGCTACGGCTGGTGGAACGAGCAGAAGACCGACGACCGCTCGTTCGTCACGGCCTTGAAGCATATCGTCAAGGCGAACGTCCTCGCCATGATCGAGATCTTGAAGCGGCGGCCCGACGCCATCTTCATCCAGTCCGAAAGCTCGGAATATTTCCATGCCGACAGCCCGGGCGCGATCGGACCGGCCGAGGTGATGAACTCGATGCGTTTCCTCACCCTCGATCTCAATTACGGCCGCCGCATCGACAGCGAAATGTACGAATATCTGATGGATAACGGCATCACCAAGGAGGAATATCATTTCTTCCTGAAGCACCGGCTGAAGCAGCACTGCATCCTCGGCAACGATTATTACATGACCAACGAGCATCGTGTGTTCGCCGACGGCCATACCGAGGCATCGGGCGAGGTGTTCGGCTATAGCGAGATCACCCGCCAATATTATAACCGCTACCGGCTGCCGGTGATGCACACCGAGACCAACCTCAAGGAGGGCCCCACCGGGCAGGAGGCGGTGCAGTGGCTGTGGAAGGAATGGGCCAATGTGCTGAGGATCCGCAACGTCGGCATCCCGACCGTCGGCTTCACCTGGTATTCGCTGACCGACCAGGTCGACTGGGACACGGCGCTTCGCGAGCAGAACCACAATGTCAATCCGCTCGGCCTGTTCGACCTCGACCGCAACATCCGCAATGTCGGCAAGGCCTATAAGAGGCTGATCGCCGACTGGCGCGACGTGCTGCCTGCCTCCAGCCTCTGCCTCTCGGTGCCGATCGTGCCGCCCTCGCAATGGGACCGCGCCTTCGTTCGCGAGCAGCAGGAGGATGCCGCGCGCCGCCTCAAGGGCTTCGTCACCGAGACCTCGGTCCCGGACGCCGGCGCGTGAAGATCGCCCGCATCGAGACCTTCACCGTGCCGCCGCGCTGGCTGTTCGTGCGGGTGGAGTCGGACGAGGGCGCAATCGGCTGGGGCGAGGCGAGCCTCGAAGGCCATGCCGAGGCCGTGGACGGCGCCTTCGCGGCGCTTCGCGAACGCTTCATCGGCCACGACGCCTTCCGGATCGAGGATTTGTGGCAGGTCGGCTATCGCGGCGGCTTCTATCGCGGCGGGCCGGTCCTGATGTCGGCTCTGTCCGGGCTCGACCAGGCCTTGTGGGATCTGAAGGGCCGCGCGCTGAACCTCCCCGCGTGGGAGATGATGGGCGGCAAGGTGCGCGACCGCATCCGGGCCTATGCCTGGATCGGCGGCGACCGGCCGCACGAGATCGGCGCGGCCGCGCGCTCGCGGCGGAGCCAGGGCTTCTCCGCGGTCAAGATGAACGCCACCGCCGAGCTCGACTGGATCGGAACGCCCAAATTGTTCGACGAGGTGATCGAGCGGGTGAAGGCGGCGCAGGCGGAGGGGATGGACGTCGGGCTCGATTTCCACGGCCGGGTCCATCGGGCGATGGCGAAGCAGCTCGCCAAAATGCTGGAGCCGCTCGGCCTGCTCTTCATCGAGGAGCCTCTGCTCTCCGAAAATCATGAGGGACTCGCCCAGATCGCGCACCTCGTCGCGACTCCGATCGCGCTCGGCGAGCGGCTTTATTCGCGCTGGGACTTCAAGCCCTTCTTCGAAAGCGGCGCGGTCGACATCGTCCAGCCGGACCTCAGCCATGCCGGCGGCCTTTCCGAATGCCGCCGCATCGCCGCCATGGCCGAAGCCTATGACGTGGCGGTGGCGCCGCATTGCCCGCTGGGGCCGCTGGCGCTCGCCGCCTGCCTCCAGCTCGCCGCCACCGCGCCCAACGTCGCCATCCAGGAGATGTCGCTCGGCATCCATTACAATGTCGGCCACGATCTGCTCGAGTTCGTCACCGACAAGGACGTGCTGACCCCGGTCGACGGCTATCTTCCCATCCCGGATGGGCCGGGCCTCGGAGTCACGATCGACGAAGACGCCGTCCGCGAAGCCGACAAGGACCGCCACCGCTGGCGCAATCCGGTGTGGCGGCTGGCGGACGGCAGCTTCGCGGAATGGTGACGGAAATCCTCCCCTGCATTTGCAGGGGGGGGTGTTGGAGCTTTGGCTGCCCCTGGCAGTCCAAGATCGTGTCCGGAGGACACGGTCTCGCTCCAACACGCGCGAAGCGCGGTGGAGGGGCCTTCGGTGTATGAGGAGGAGCAAGACCGGCGCGCACGCCCCGGCCCCCTCCACCACCCTTCGGGCGGTCCCCCTCCCCCGGAAATCCGGGGGAGGACCTTGTCTTAAGCCACGACCCTCAGGCGGCGGCGGCTCCGCTCGGGGATCGGGCAGAAGCCGAGCTCGTCCTGGAGGCGGCTCAGCTCGCGCTCGCGCGAGACGCGATAGGCTTCGGCGTAGCGCGCGTCGCACTCGGCTTCTTCCATCGTCTGCGGGCGGTAGAAGCTGACGCAGATGTGACGGCCGAAAACGTCGTCGCCCCGCATCTTCACGTCCGGTTCGGCCGCTTCCGGGAGGCTCGAGCGAACCTCGATCAGCCGCTCGATCAACGCATCGAGCGACGCGCAATCCTTGACTTCGATAAAGTCCTTGACCCGCTTACTCATTTACCCACCCCTCCCGGTCCTCTCCCGGGTGAATCCTAGCTTGCGCCGGAATCGCGGCGCAAGGCCAAATTGCATTTACCCACAAGAGAGTTTCGCAAGGCTGAATCCGTTCGTATGGGAGCGTTCATGTCCGCGCCCGAATCCGGCCTTGTGACCCTCTCCTCCGGGCCGCTCGCGCTTCGGCTGGTACCCCCCCTGGGCGGCAGCGTCGCGTCGCTTGTTTACGCGACTTCGGAAGGGGAGAGAATACCGTGTTTGCGCGGGGTCGATGGAAAATCGACCGGCCCCCTCGATCTGGCCTGCTTTCCGCTCGTGCCGTTCGTGAACCGGGTCCGGGGCGGCCGCTTCGCCTTCCGCGGGCGGGAGGTCGGGCTGCGGCCCAATCTGCGGGGAGATCCCAGCCCCCTCCACGGCCAGGGCTGGCGCGCGCCCTGGGCGGTCGCATCGGCGGGCGCGACGGAGGCGGAGCTGGTCTTCCGCCACGCGCCGGGCGAATGGCCCTGGGCCTATGAGGCGCGACAGCAATTCGCGCTCGATCCCGAGGGGCTGACCGTTCTTCTCTCCTGCACGAACGAAGCGGAGGAGCCGATGCCGTGCGGGCTCGGCCTGCATCCTTATTTCCCCTGCGAAGCGGCGACGCGGATCGATGCGGAGGTGGGCTGCGCCTGGACGGTGGACGAGCAGGTGCTGCCGGTCGAGAAGGTGCCGGCGGAGGGGCGCTACGGCCTTCGCGACCGGCTTATCTGCGGCCAGGGCCTGGACAATGGCTTCGGCGGCTGGAGCGGCCTCGCCCGCATCGAGACTCCCGGCCTGCCCTTCCGGATCCTGTTGTCGTCGCCCGACGCGGCTTTCCTCCACGTCTATTCGCCCGGGTCGGGCGGCTTCTTCGCCGCCGAGCCGGTGAGCCATGCCAATGCCGCGCTCAATGCGCCGGAGGAGGACTGGCCCGAGCTCGGCCTGCGGGTGCTCGCGCCGGGCGAGACGATGTCGCTCACCATGCGGATCGACGTGATCCCGGCGGCGTGACGCATTGCCTTTGCCGCGTAAAACATTAGCGACATTCCCGATGGGTGAGGAAGAGGGCGGCGCCCTGCTTTGGTGGCAGACCTGGTGGGGCGCGGGCGCGATCGTCTTGCTGTGCGCGGTGCCTTTGCTCTGGCCGTCGCTTCCGCCGCTCGTCGACCTGCCCGGCCATATGGCGGCATTCCGGGTCGAGCTCGACCGCGCCCATTCGCCGTCGCTCCAGCATTATTACAGCCTGCACTGGGCGGTGATCGGCAATCTCGGCCTGAACCTGCTCGTCATTCCCCTGTCGAAGCTGTTCGGGCTCGAGCCGGCGGTGAAATGGGTCATGCTGTGCGTGCCGCCGATGACCGCGGCCGGATTCCTGTGGACGGCGCGGGAGGCGCATGGGCGGATCCCGGCGACCGCGCTCTTCGCCATCCCCTTCACCTATTGCTATCCGTTCATCTTCGGATTCGCCAATTTCGTCCTTTCGGAAGCCCTCTGCTTCCTCGCCTTCGGCCTCTGGCTGATGCTGGCGCGTAAAAGGCTCTGGTTGCTTCGATCGCTCATCTTCGTGCCGATCGGCGGTATCGTCTGGGCGGCGCATACGACCGGCTGGGGCACGCTCGGCATCCTCGCTTTCTCGGCCGAATGGATGCGGCGGCGCGAGCAGGGGCTGGAATGGAAGCGGGCGGGATTGCTGGCGGCGCTCCTATGCCTCTCGCTCTGCCTGCCGGTCCTCCTGATGCTGATCTGGCGCTCGGGCGACGTCGCCGGGACGACCGGCGGCCTGTTCAACCTCCTCACCAAGGCGAACAATCTCTTCTACGCCCTGCGCGACCGCTGGTGGTGGTTCGACATGGTCTCGATCCTGCTGGTCCTGGCGCTGCTGCTTTACGCGATCTTCGGAAAGGCGACGGCCTGGGCGCGGGGGCTCGCGGTCGCCGCGATCCTGCTCGGCCTCATCTATGTGCTGCTGCCGCAGCGCATCTTCGGCTCATCCTATGCCGACATGCGGCTGCTGCCCTACACGATCGCGACGGCCCTGATCGCGATCCGGCCGCTGGAGCATAAGAGGCTGCTCGCCGCGATCGGCCTCGCCTTCGTCTTCGTCCGGATGGGCGCCGAGACGATGAGCTTCCTCCTCTACGACCGCACCATCCAGAGCGAGCTTGCCGCGCTCGACCATGTGCCGCGCGGCGCCCGCCTGATCAGCTTCGTCGGCACCGCCTGCCGCAGCCGCTGGCCGATGACCCGGCTCGATCATCTGCCGGGCATGGCGGTGGTCCGGCGCGAGGCTTTCTCGAACGACCAATGGTCGGTCGCCGGCGCCCAGCTCGACCGCGCGGAATATCCGGGCGGGCCCTTCTCGAAAGATCCCTCACAGATCGTCGCTTTCGAGCGCTGCCCGACCCGCTGGCCGACGCTCGATTCCTCGCTCCGCCTCTTCCCGCGCGCGGCGTTCGACTATCTCTGGCTGATCGAGCCGCCGGCCTACGACCATTCGCTGATGCAGGGGATGGTGCCGGTCTGGAGCAACGGCCGGTCGACCCTCTACCGGATCGTCGACCACCGCCAGCCGGTCAGCCGATCGACAGATACTTGGCCCGCCGCGACGACCTGAGCGCATCGCCCGATTCGCTCGACAGAGCGTCCAATTCCTCCTCGATCGCGCGGCCGATCGTCGCGATCGTCCCGGCCGGGTCGCGGTGGGCGCCTCCGACCGGCTCGGGCAGGATCCGGTCGATCACGCCGAGCCGTTCGAGGTCCTGCGCGGTCATCTTCATCGCCTCGGCCGCTTCCGCCGCTTTCTCGGCGGTGCGCCACAGGATCGAGGCGCAGCCTTCGGGCGAGATCACCGAATAGACGGCATGTTCGAGCATCATCACGCGGTTGGCGGCGGCGATGGCGATGGCGCCGCCCGAGCCGCCCTCGCCGACGATCGCGGCGACCATCGGCACCCGGAGCGCCAGGCACTCCTCGGTCGAGCGGGCGATCGCCTCGGCCTGGCCGCGCTCCTCCGCCTGGACGCCGGGAAAGGCGCCGGCCGTGTCGACGAGAGTGACGACCGGGAGGCCGAAACGGTCGGCGAGCTGCATCAGCCGCACCGCCTTCCGGTAGCCTTCGGGCTTGGCCATGCCGAAATTGTGCCTGAGGCGGCTCGCGGTATCGTCGCCTTTCTCATGGCCGATCAGCATGATCCGCCGCCCGCCGAGCCGGCCGAGGCCGCCGACGATCGCCGCATCCTCGCCGAAGGCGCGGTCGCCGGCGAGCGGCATGAAATCCTCGATCAGGGTGGCGACATAATCCTTGAAGTGCGGTCGGTCGGGGTGGCGCGCGACCTGCGTCTTCTGCCACGCCGTCAGCCGGCCATAGGTGTCGCGCAGCATCCGGTCGGACTTGGCCTGGAGCCGCTCGATCTCGGCGTCGATGTTGAGCTCGCTGCCCTCCGCGGTCTCGCGCAATTCCTCGATGCGCGATTCGAGCTCGGCGATCGATTTTTCGAAGTCGAGGAAGGCGGCCATGGGCAGGCGCGGGTTAGGCGGGACGCCGCCTCGCGTCAACGCGCCCCGGATCGGCGAGCGGATGGCGGCTGTTGACCAGCTCGATCAGGCGGCGGCTGTCGACATGGGTGTAGATCTGCGTCGTCGCGATATCGGCATGGCCGAGCAGCAATTGGAGGGCGCGCAGGTCGGCGCCGCCTTCGAGCAAATGGGTGGCGAAGGCGTGGCGAAGGACGTGGGGGCTGATCCGCTCGGGCGGGATGCCGGCGGCGGCGGCGAGCTCGCGGACGAGCTGGTAGAGGCGGACGCGGCTGAGATGCTTCCTGCCCGACGGGAACAGCCAGAACGAATCGCGCGGCACGAACGCCGCCCATTCGGCGACGGCGGCGCGGGCGCGGTCGGAGATCGGCACCAGCCTTTCCTTGGCGCCCTTGCCGCGCAGGATCAGGAAAGGCTGGTCGGGCCGCAGCGCGTGGCGCGGGAGCGAGACCAGTTCGGTCGCGCGCAGGCCGGAACCGTAGAGCAATTCGACCAGGGCCGAGAGGCGGAGCGCGGATGGGCCGGGCTCTTCCCTGTTGCGGCGCTCGATCTCGGCGAACAGCGCATCGATGGCCCGGTGGTCGAGGATCTTGGGGAGCGGCCGTTCGCCGCCGGGGCGGGGCAAGGCGGCGGAGGGATCGTCGCCGCGCAGGCCTTCGTCGAGCAGGAAGCCGTAGAAGCGGCGGAGCGAAGCGGCCTTGCGCGCGACGGTGGCGCGCTTCAGCGGCAGCCAGGCTTCGGAGAGTTGTTTCAAATCCTCCTTGCCCGCCGACGACAGGCGGCCGCTGAGCAACTCCGAGGCGCCGCGCAGGTCGCGCTCATAGGCCAGCAGGGTGTTCGTCGCGGCGCCCGCCTCGGCCGCCATCATCTCGAGGAAAGCGGAGATGAGCTGCCGGTCTTCGCCGGACGCGCTCACAGCCGGCTCATCGCCTCGGCGGCGATCATCCGGGCTTCATATTCATGGCCGACGGCCCGAAGCGCGGAGACGATCTGGTAGAGATGCTCGGGCGGCACGCCGCGCCAATCGGGCGTCTGCATGCCGATTCCGGCAAGCAGGACGACGGTGCCCGCCTCGTCGTTGCGCGCCGCCGCCTCGATCATCGCTTCCCAGCGTGTGGTCGGGGTCGGGTTGACGCCGTAGCGATTGGGGTCCTGCAGGCGTCCGAGGCCGGCGAGGGCGGCGACCAGCAATCTGCCTTTCTCCTCATCGCTGCGCTTGACGAAGTCGCGCACGCGGCCGTCGCCGAGATCGACATTCGGCCGGGCCGAGCCGACCGCCAGGATCGACCAGGCGCGGTCGTTGCCGAGCGCGTCGGCGACGGCGCCCCAGCGGGCCGCCGGCTGG
Source organism: Allosphingosinicella sp. (assembly GCA_036491055.1). Taxonomy (GTDB): domain Bacteria; phylum Pseudomonadota; class Alphaproteobacteria; order Sphingomonadales; family Sphingomonadaceae; genus Allosphingosinicella. The sequence continues at coordinate 115,843 of DASXCT010000021.1, read as the reverse complement.
TCGAGCCCCGCCGTCATCATCGAGGCGATGAGGTCGGCGATGCGGTCGCCATAATCTTTCGACGGCGGGATTCGCGCGGCGGCGGTGGCGGTGAGGATCAGGCGGGCATGGCGGTCGATCGGATTCTTCGCCTCGTCCCAGAGGCCGTGCATGACGTCGACCCGCGTCTTGAAATCGCCGACGAAGGCGTTGCGCAGCCGACCGCCGACCGTGCCCTCGAGATCGGCCGGATCGGTCGCGTCGGCGAGGCTGCTGTACATCTCGACCAGGGACGCGCTCGAGAAGACACCGAGCGAGGCCGCGACCTGCGCCGCTTCGACGCGCTGGTCGAGCGGGATCATCGGCGCCCGCGCCTCCCAGGCCCAGACCTGGGCGCCGACGCCGCCCATCAGGGAATCGGGGATCCTGAGGCCGGTCGCGCTGGCGATGCCGAAACGCCAGCTGTTGATCGAATCGACTCCGTCCCACTGGATGGCGACGGCACGGCGGGTGTTGGCGCCGGCGCCGATCACCTTCTCGGCGAGCATCAGGTCGATGCCGCCGGCGCCGCTCTGGCCGCGCGCCTGGTCGATCAGCTCGCTCGCCCGCGCCGAATCGCCGTGGAGCGCGGCGCACATCGCGTCGGCGAGCGGCCAGATCGGCTCGTCCGAGACGGCGCGGCCGGGGTCGACGAGCGGGCACAAAGCGGCAGGGTCGGCGGTCGCGAGCGCCGTCTGGACCGCGACCGTGAACATGCGCGGCGTATATTGGTCGACGTCGACCGACTGGACGAGGAGACGTGCCGCGTCGGCCTCGCCCATGCGCAGCAGCAGCCACGCCCGCTCCGCCACCCAGTCGACCGGGCTCATGTTGGCGGGCGCGGGGATTTGCGAGAGCAATGCGCGGCGGAGCAGCATCGATTCCCAGCGCGAGGGCAAAGGCGCGTCGAGCCGCCGCATCAGGCCCGCGAGGAACACGCCGTTGGCATTGCCGAACTCGCTCTGGCCGAGGCCCCAGTTCGCCGGCGTCAGCGGGCCGACGATATTGGTCGGACGGCGGGCGAAATCGGGAATCTCGGTCGCGGGCGGCGGCTGGTTCTCGGCATCGGCCTGGGCGTCGCTCGCGGCGCTGTTCTCGACCGGCTCGTCGCTTTCGACGACCGAGGAGAGCCCAGGCTCGGCCTGCGCCGGCGCGGCGGCGGCGGGCGCGGTGCCTGCCGGCGCGGCGGGCGCAGCCGGAGTCGCCGCGGGCGCCGCCGGGCGCTCCGGCGCCTTCTCCCTCGGCGGGTTCTGCTCGCCGAAGCCGGGCGGCAGCAGCGACTGCGGCGCCTTCTCGCGCTGCCCGAAGGCCGGGCCGAGGACCGGAATCGCGGCCGCCAGCGCCGCGCCGCCGGCGAGCAGCAGGAGCTTAGTGCGCCAGCGCTTCATTGGTGACGTCCTGCTCGATCCGCTGCTGCGGGACCTCTTTGTTGCGGGTGCTCAGCCAGACCAGGAAGACGATCAGCAGGACGACCAGGATGAGAAGGATGAGGGGCGCCCGCGACGTGCGGCGCCCGGGGGGTGGGGAGATACGCATGGCGCGCCTTTTGCCCCACGATGAAGGCCTATGTATAGCCCCTGCGCATGGACCAGACGCATGCCGCGCCCGATCGCAGCCCCGATCGCAACGCCGATCGCAGCCCGGATCGAAGCCCGGGTCGAAGCCCGAGTCGGAGCATCGTCCTCGTCGGCCTGATGGGGGTGGGCAAGACGACGGTCGGCCGGCGGCTGGCGAAACGGCTCGGCCTCCCCTTCGTCGATTCGGACGAAGAGATCGAGAAGGCGGCCGACCAGAAGATCTCCGAGATTTTCGAGCGGTTCGGCGAAGCGAGCTTCCGCGACGGCGAACGGCGGGTGATGCGGCGGCTGATCGACGATGGGCCGAAGGTGATCGCGACCGGCGGCGGCGCCTTCGTCGACCCCGAGACGCGGACCCTGATCCTCGATCGCTGCATCGCGATCTGGCTGAAGGCCGAGCCCGAGACGCTGGCGGCGCGGGTGGCACGGCGCAACGACCGGCCGCTGCTGAAGGGCAAGGACGCGCTCGCGACCCTTCGCGACCTCGGCGAGGCGCGGAATCCCGCTTATGCCGAAGCGCATCTCCACGTCCCGAGCCGCGGCGGGCCGCACGAAAAGACGGTCCAGCGGATCGTCGAGGCGCTGGCGGAATGGCGGCCGGCATGAGCATCGTCGAGGTTCGGCTGGGCGAGCGCAGCTACGACATTCGGATCGAGCAGGGGCTGCTCGACCGCGCCGGCGAGGTGCTCGCGCCTTTTGCGCGTAGCGGGCGGCTGGTCGTCGTCTCGGATGAGCAGGTCTGGGCGGCGCAGGGCGAGAGGCTGCGCGGCCGCGGCCTCGATATCGTGCCGATCGTCGTTCCGGCGGGGGAGGGAAGCAAGAGCTGGGCGCAGCTTGCCGCGCTCGGCGAGAAGCTGCTCGCGCTTGGCGTCGAGCGCAGCGACCATATCGTCGCGTTCGGCGGCGGCATGGTCGGCGACCTGACCGGCTTCGCCGCGGCGATCCTGAAGCGCGGCTGCGGCTTCGTGCAGGTGCCGACGACCCTGCTCGCCCAGGTCGATTCGTCGGTCGGCGGCAAGACGGCGATCAATGCCGCCGGCGGCAAGAACATGATCGGCGCCTTCCACCAACCGGCGGCAGTGCTGATCGACCCGACCACGCTCGACACCCTGCCGGCCCGCGAGATCGGCGCCGGCTATGCGGAGGTCGTGAAATACGGGCTGATCGGCGACGTCCGCTTCTTCGCCTGGTGCGAAGCCAACGGCAGCGCCCTGCTGGCCGGCGATTCCGAAGCGCGCGCTTATGCGATCGAAGCCAGCGTTCGCGCCAAGGCCGCGATCGTCGCCGAAGACGAAAGGGAGACGACCGGCCGGCGCGCCTTGCTCAATTTCGGCCATACGTTCGGCCATGCGGTCGAGGCGGAGGGCGGATTCTCGGTCTTCCTGCACGGCGAGGCGGTGGCGCTCGGCATGGCGCTCGCCTTCCGCTTCTCGGCCGAGCGCGGCCTCTGTCCACCGGACGAGGCCGAGCGGGCGATCCGCCATCTCGCCGCCGCCGGGCTGCCGACCCGGCTCGAGGCCGGCACGCCGGAGAGCCTCGTCGCGCATATCAGGGCCGACAAGAAAGCGAGCGGCGGCCGCGTGCCCTTCATCCTCGCCCGCGGCATCGGCAAGGCGTTCGTCGACAATTCGGTCGCGCTCGACGAGGTCGAAGCCTTTCTGGCGCGGGAGCTCAGTGCGCCGCGGCCGGCGGGCAGCGTTTCCAGCCCGGCCCTTTGACGAACCGCCCCGGCGTCGCGCCGGTATGGGCGCCGTCGCGGACCACCTCGACGCCGTTGACGAACACCTCTTTCATGCCGGTGGCGAAGACCTGCGGATTCTCATAGGTCGCGTGGTCCTGGATGGTCTTGGGATCGAAGATTGCGATGTCGGCATGGAAGCCGGGCTTCAGCATGCCGCGATCCTTGATGCCGAGATTGTGCGTCGGCAAGGCCGCCAGCCGGCGCACCGCCTCCTGCAACGTCACCAGATGTTCGTCGCGGACATAATGGCCGAGCATCCGCGCGAAATTGCCGTAGGCGCGGGGATGGGAAGCGGAGAGCAGGAATGCGCCCTCGGGCGCCTGTGCCGCCTCGTCCGAGCCGAAGCTCATCCAGGGCAATTGCACCTCGCGCCGGATATTGGCCTCGTCCATGATGAAATAAGCGACGCCGACGCGGCTGCCGTCCTCGATGACGAGATCGATCGCGGTCTCGTCCGGGCTCTTGCCGCGCATCTTGGCGATCTCGGCCAGCGTCTTGCCCGTCAGCGCCTTCAGCGCCGGGTTCTTGAAGGCGAGCATCAGCACCTTGTCGGGATGGCGGACGACGAGATCGGCGAATTCCGATTTCCTGTCGGCGCGCATCTCGGAAAGGATTCGCGCGCGAACCTCCGGCTGCTTCATCCGCGCGATCCAGGCCTCGAGCCCGCCGTCCTGCGACCAGGTGGGGATCGCCGCGTCGAGCCCGGTCGCGCCGGCGGTGTAGGTGTACATGTCGGCCGTGATCCGCTGGCCGTGCGCCCGCGCCGCGTTCACCCGCGCCACCGCCGCATCCAACTTGCCCCAATTGACGCTGCCCGATTGCTTGAAATGGTAGATTTCGGCCGGCGCCCCCGAACGGCGGGAAATCTCGACCAGCTCGTCGATCGCCTCGATCAGGGTCGGCCCCTCGTTGCGCATGTGCGAGATGTACATGCCGCCGCATTTCGCGGCCTCGGTGACGAGCGCGGTGAGCTCCGGCGTCTTGGCGAAGGTGGCCGGCGCATAGATGAGCGAGGAGCCGACGCCCATCGCGCCCTCGTTCATCGCCTGCCGCACCAGGGCCCGCATCCGCGCGAGCTGGGCCGGATCGGGCTGGACGTCGCCCTCGCCGAGCTCGTGGACCCGCACGGTGGTCGCGCCGACGAAGCTCGCCAGATTGGGCGAAATGCCCTTCTTCTGCATGTAGTCGAGATATTGGCCGAGCGTGGTCCAGCGGATCGGATATCTGATGTCGCTCTGCCGCTCGACCGCGTGGCGCTTCATCTCGTCGTTCAATGGGCCCATCGAATCGCCTTCGCCCATCACTTCGAGGGTGACGCCCTGGAGGATGTCGCTCTCGCCGCGCCCGTCGGCGATCAGCGACTCGTTGGCCCAGCTCAGCATGTTGACGAACCCCGGCGCGACGGCGAGGCCGCGCACCGATATCTCGCGTCGGCCGGCACCCGCCAGATGCGGCGCGATCGCGACGATGCGGTCGCCCTTGATCGCGACGTCGCCGATAAAGGGCCGACCACCGCCGCCGTCATAGAGCGTGCCGCCGCGCAGGATCGTGTCGTAACGCGGCGCCGGCGCGGCGCTGCCGGCAAAGACCAAAGCGGCGGCGGCGACCAGGATCTTGAGACGCATCGGCTCTCCCCTTTTTTGGGGGAGAGCCTAGCGCTTCGGTGGAGCTTTGTCGTCCCCGCCGGGGTCAGCCGCCGCGGCGCATTCTTTCGCCCTGGTCGCGCAACCGGGCGGCGCCGTCGCGAAGCTTGCGGGCGCCGTCGTGCAGCTTCGGGATCGCGGCGAGCAATTCGGCGTCGGTCACCGTGCGACCCTCCCGCGCGGCGTGGGCGATCTGCTCGGCGCGATATTCGGGCGAGCGCAATTTCTCGGCGGTCTCGTCCATCTGGCGCGCGCCCTGCTCCATGCCGCGGGCGCCTTGCTCCATCCCGCGTCCGCCTTCGGCGAGGCCGCGCATGGCCTCGATCCGGGCCTGCTCGCCGACGCGGCGAATCTCGGCCATCCGCTCCGGCGTCAGCGCACGCATCGCCTCGGCCCGGGCCTGCTCGCCGGCGCGACGGATCTCGGCCATTCGCTCCGGCGTCAGCGCGCGCATGGCTTCGACCCGCGCCTGCTCGCCGGCGCGGCGGATCTCGGCCATCCGTTCCGGCGTCAGCGCGCGCCGCGCTTCCTCGCCGGCGCGGGCGGCTTCGCGCATGGCTTCCCGGTTGGCGGCGAGCGATTCGCGCACGGCCCGGTTCACGTCTTCGGAGATCTGCCGGCCGTCGACGCCCGCCCAGTCGCCGCGCGGCGGCCGCGGCGGCCGCGGCGGCGCCGGCGGAGCCGGAGGCGCCGGCGGAGCGAAAGCGGCCATTGCCGTCGGTGCGGGCGGCGCCGGGGGCGCGGGCGGTGCGTCGGGCGCGGCGGGCGGCTCGGGAGCGGCCGGTGCAGCGGCGGCATCGTCCGCATCCGACGGCATTGCCGGGGCGGCCGGCGGCGCGGGCGGGGCCATGGCGGGGTCCGGCTGCGCCGGCGGCATCGGCGGCTGCGGCGCGGCCTGCGCATAGACGGTCGCCACGACCGGCTTCAGCGCCGCGATCGGCGCCGCGACCAGGGCGCAGAGGATCATCGCCGCCCGTACGTGGCGCGGTTCGGGCGCGCCGACGCGCAGGCGGCGGGCGAGGATCGCCTTGACCCGGCGGCCGAGGCTCTTGTCGGCCATGGCGGTGACCGGAAGCCGCGGCGCATTGGCCTGGCGGGCGCAGCTCAGCAAGGTCTGGGCATAGGCTTCGGGTGCGACCGAAGCGAGCGCGCGCGCATCCGCGGCTTCCTCGGCTTCGGCGATCAGCCGCCGCTCGAGCAGCCACAGCAGGGGGTTGAACCAGAAGGCGGCGACGGCGAGCCGCGCCAGGATCAGCATCGCCCAGTCGCGCCGGACGATATGGGCGATCTCATGGGCGAGCACCGCGTCCGCCTCGGACGGCGTGCGGGCGGTGTCGCGATCGAGCAGGATGATCGGCTGGTGCCAGCCCCAGCTGACCGGCGACGACGCATCGCCGACGAGCAGCCGCACCGGTCTGTCATAATCCGCATCCGCGCGGGCGCGGGCGAGCGCCTCGGACCAGGAGGCCGAATCCGGCGCGGTCGCGGTCCGCGTCCAGCGGCGCAGGGTGACGAGGCCGGCGAGCAGGCGAAGCACGATCATCGCCGCGCCGCCCAGCCACAGCCATTCGAGGATCGGCGTCGGGTCGTCCCAGGTGCCGGGCGCCGGCGCGGCGTCGGGAACCGTCATGGCGAGAAGGGCGGGATCGACGGGCGGCAAGGTCGCCGGCAGGGAGGGCGCGCTCTGCCGCACCGTCTCGGTCACGATCGGCAGAGCGGGCAGGAGCAATGCGATCAGCGGCAAAGCGAGGATCACCGCCACCGCGGTGCGCAGGATCGCCGAGCGTTCGCCGGCCGGCCGGAAGCGGAGCGCCGCCGCGACGGCGAGCGCCGCGCCGCTGATCAGCGCCGATTTCCACGCCATTTCCACCAGAAAGTCGAAATTCATGAGGTCGGGATTCATCACTCGCGCTCCCTTGCTTCGTCGATCGCCCGCTGGAGCGCATCGAGCTCCGCGGGGTCGAGGTCCCTGGACAATCCGAGCAGGGCCGTCGCCGCGGAGGCGGCCGACCCGTTGAAGAAGGTCTTCACCAGCTGGCGGAGCGCCGATTCCCGCACCTTCGCGGGCTGCGGCACGCTCTCATAGACATAATGCTGGTCGACGAGCCGGTGGCGGAGCAGGCCGCGCTTCTCGAGCCGGGCCAGCAGGGTCCGCACCGCAGAATGGCTCGGCGGATCGCCCATCGCGGCGCGCACCTCGACCGCGGTCGCGCGGCCGGCGCTCGCCACGATCTCGAAAATTTCGCGCTCGCGGCGCGGCAGGCTCTCGATCATGCGACTCGCCACTCTCTTCTGCTACATCTGTAGCATGCCACAAATGTGGCAGAGAGCAAGCCCGTTCGTCGATCCCGGCCGCCGTTTCGTCGATAAAGCCGTCTAATTCCTCGGCTTGCGGAAGCGATAGACGACTCGGTCGGTCTTGCCGCGGATCGACGGGTCGAAGACGCTCTTCTCGTGATCGTCGGCTGGGTTGCGGAGCAGGCTGGATTCCGCTTCCAGAACGAAGCCGGCGCGCTTGAAGTCCGCCTTGATCGTCTCCGGATCGATGCGGTGGAACTTCTCCACCACCGCGCGGGTGTCGCCGCCCGGATTGGCGACATGGTCGATCACCGCGACGATGCCGCCGGGCTTCATCGACTGGTAAAGCGTCGCGAGGATCGCATTCGGGTCCATGCGCGGCAGGCCGTAGCGGGCGCTTTCCCAATAGAAATCGTGATAATTGAGGTGGATCATCGCGAAATCGAAGGCGCCGGCGGGGAGCGCGATCGCGTTGCCGGGAGTCGCGGCGAAGCCGACATTGGGCTGGCGCTGCTTCAGCGCCGTCCAGACCGTCCGGGCCTTGTCGTTGACGAAATTGGCCGGATCCCAGGCGAAGACGCCGCCGTTCGGGCCGACCGCGCGGCCCATGATCTCGCTATAATAGCCGGCGCCCGCGAACAGATCGAGCGCCATGTCGCCGCGCTTCAGCCCTTCGAAGCGCAGCACCTCGACCGGCCGGCGGCTCTCGTCGAGTTTGACCTGGTCCTCGGGGCGACCCGGCGCCGACACGGCGGCGGCGATATCGGCGGCGGCCGGTGCTTCGCGATGCACGGCGCGCGGCCTGGCGGCGGCGGGCGCGAACGTCGTGGCGGCGGCCAGCAGGAAGGCGAAGCAGAAGGTCGGTTGGCGCATGACGGTCTCCCCTCGATCGTTTCGGCTCCAATAGCCCAGGCGCGGTGGACGTACCAGCGCTGCCGAATCTTGTCAGAAAGGCGACACAGAGCGACACAAACCGTTGTAGCTTAGTGACATACGGCAAATTTTTGAGACAGGTCGGGGCGCCTCCCTTGCGCGGAGGACGGCCATGGCGTTTGGGACGGTCCTGACCTGCTGGGGGCGGCAGGTCTCTGAAAAGGGATAGGACATATGAAAAAACTCGGCCTCCTGGGCTCCAGTGCCATCGGCTCTGCCGCCTTTATCGGTTTGACCATCGCCGCCGCCGCGCCGGCTTATGCGCAGGCGGCTGACCAGCCGACCCAGAATTCGCAGCAGCAGGCGCAGCCCGGCTCGCAGCCCGGCGACACGCCCCAGACCAACCAGGTGAATCCGCAGAGCGAGGTCGAGACCCAGACCGGCCAGGTGCCCGAGGCGGGCAACGAGAATGCGATCACCGTCACCGGAACGCGCATCCGCCGTCCGAACCTGAGCTCGCCGGTGCCGATCACCTCGGTCACCGCCGCCGAGCTTCCCAACCAAGGCCAGGCGAGCATCGGCGACGCGCTGAACCAGTTGCCGTCGCTGCGTTCGACCTTCAGCCAGCAGAATTCGGGCCAGTTCATCGGCACCGCCGGCGAGAACTTCCTCGACCTTCGCGGCCTCGGCACGACGCGCACCCTGGTGCTGGTCAACGGCCGCCGCCACGTGACCTCCTCGGTCGGCGACTTCATCGTCGACATCAACACGATCCCGCAGGACCTCATCGAGCGGATCGACATCGTGACCGGCGGCGAGGCCGCGGTCTACGGCTCCGACGCCGTCGCCGGCGTCGTCAACTTCGTGCTCAAGCGCAATTTCGACGGCTTCCGGATGCGCGTGCAGGACGGCGTCTCCTCGCGCGGCGACCGTCCGGTCCAGGTCGCGACGATGACCGCCGGCCGCAACTTCGCCGACGGCCGCGGCAATATCGCCGTGTCGCTCGAATATACGCACGCCGCGCCGATCTACACCAAGCAGCGCGACTCCCAGACCGGCGCGTTCAGCGGCCGCTGCCAGTTCCAGCTCGTCGAAAATACGATCGGCGAGCCGCAGGCGGGCGACGGCATTCCGGATGACGAGTTCCTGTGCGGGGTCAAGAATGCTGCCATCTCCAATGGCGGCACGATCGGCTTCATCAACGGACAGGGCGATGCCCTGCGCTTCGACAAGTCGGGCAATCTCGTCATCGATCACCCGACCCAGTCGTTCGTGCCGGTCGGCTCGGGCAACCAGCAGGGCGGCACCGGTTCGACGCTGGAGGATACGGGCCAGCTCGCGGTCGGCCAAACGCGCTATGTCGCGAACCTGCTCGCCCATTTCGACGTCAGCAACGCGTTCAAGCCGTTCGTCGAAGCGACCTACGTCCATCAGCGCGTGCTGCAGGAAGGCCAGCCGAGCTTCTTCCAGGGGATTCCGGGCTTCTTCGGCGCCGGCAACGACTTCAGCTGCTCCAATGCCTTCCTCAATGCCCAGGCGCTGGGCACGCTGAAATCGTTCGGCCTTTGCGCGAATCCGAACGACACCTTCCCGCTGTCGCGTTTCAACGTGGATTTCGGCGGCCGCGCCGAGATCGACAAGCGCGACACGCTCCGGGTCGTCGGCGGCATCGAAGGCGACTTCCTCGATACCTGGCATTACGAGGTCGCGGCAAATTACGGCCGGTTCGAATCGACCAACGTCGAAACCCATGACCTCAAGGTCTTCGACCAGAACGGCAATCCGGACGGCTTCCTGCTGGCGATCGACGCGGTACGCAATGCGCAGGGCCAGATCGTCTGCGCGGTCAACCAGGTCACCGTCACCCGGCCGGACTGCGTGCCGATCGACGTGTTCGGCGAAGGCGCCCCCAGCCAGGCGGCGCTCAATTTCGTCGACACGACCTCCCATCTCTATGGGCACGCGACCGAGCTCGATCTCACCGCTTATGTCAGCGGCGATACGTCGAAGTTCCTGAACCTGCCGGGCGGCCCGGTCGGCTTCTCGGTCGGCGCCGAGTACCGGCGCGAGACCGCGACCCAGCATGCCGATCCGCTGAGCGCCGCGGGCGGCACCTTCTTCAATGCCTTCAAGGGCTTCTATCCGCCGGCGTTCGACGTGAAGGAGATCTATGGCGAGATCAACATTCCGATCGTCAAGGACGTGCCGCTCATCCACGAGCTGACGATCTCGGGCGCGGCCCGCTATTCCGACTATAATACCTCGGCCAACACGACTTGGGCGTGGAATTTGAACGGCGTCTACGCGCCGACCTCGGACCTGCGCTTCCGCGCGAACTATTCGCGCTCGGTGCGCGTGCCGACGCTCAACGACCTGTTCTCGCCGGCGAGCGTCAATTTCGGCTTTGTCGGCGATCCGTGCGACCAGGCCAATATCAACTCCGGAACTCCGACCCGGGCGGCCAATTGCGCGGCGCTCGGCGTCCCGACGACGCTCCCGGCGGGCTCGCCGTGCGTCGACGCGACGCATCCGGTCGGTAGCCCCTTCATCAACTGCGTCGCCCGTGCGCAGACGATCGAGTTCCTGTCGGGCGGCAACCCGAATTTGAAGGCGGAGGTCGGCAAGTCGCTGACCATCGGCGGCGTGCTGACCCCACGCTTCCTGCCGGGCTTCAGCCTGACCGTCGATTATTTCGACATCAAGGTGAACAACCTGATCGCGACGCTCGATGCGCAGACCATCCTCAACGAATGCGTCGATTCGCCGAGCCTCAACAATCAATTCTGCCCGCTGATCAATCCGCGCAATCAGTTCGGCCTGTTGGCCTCGCCAGCCTTGCTGTCGAGCGGCATCAACTTCGCCAAACAGACGGCGCGGGGCGTCGACTTCGATCTCGCCTACCGGCGGAACTTCTCCAATGGCGGGCGGCTCAACCTCCGGGGCGTCATGACCTGGATGATCGAGCGGAACGACTATACCGATCCGACCAACCCGACCATCGCCTTCCACCAGCTCTACAATCTGGGCGATCCGGAATTCCGGGCCAATCTCCAGGCCGGCTACGGCAAGGGCCCATGGGACTTCACCCTGACCGAGCAGTGGATCGGCCGGCAGACGATCACCTCCTGGGAGAATACCCACAGCTTCCAGGGCCGGCCGCCCCAGAATCCCGACGCCACCTCGGTCGTCTGGTATCCGAACGTCTTCTACACCGACATCCAGGCATCGGTTAAGGTCAACAGCCACTTCCGCTTCTACATGGGCGTGGACAATCTGTTCGACCGGCTGCCTCCCTACAACACGCTCGGCACGGCGAGCACCGGGATCGGGGGCATCAGCGCCTACTCGGACATCGGCCGCTACTTCTACGGTGGCGCGCAGGTGGATTTCTAAGAGCGAGTCGGGAGCCGCTTCCCCCGGGAGCGGCTCCCTCCCGCCTCGGACTCGTCTGTGACGGAGCGCGCCGGCGCTGTCACACATTGTTGCAGAAGCGCTACAGTGCGTCGTTAACTGACAGCAACGGCCGGTCGCGGCCTTGCGAAGTTCATTCAAATCGGGTCTTTCCCCGAGTTGAGGTCGTGCGGATGCGCACGATCGGACAACAGGGGATGAGGAATGACGAAATTTCGCCTTCTCGGCGCGAGCGCGCTGGGCTCCGTCACGTTTATCGGTTTGACCTTTGCCGCGCCGGCTTATGCGCAGGCCGACCAGCCGACCCAGAATTCACAGCAGCAGGCGCAGGCCGGCTCGCAGCCCGGCAACACGCCCGAGGCGGCCCAGGCTTCCGAAGCGAGCAACAATGAGAATGCGATCACCGTCACCGGCACGCGCATCCGCCGTCCGAATCTGAGCTCGCCGGTTCCGATCACCTCGGTCACCGCCGAAGAGCTTCCCAACCAGGGCCAGGCGAGCATCGGCGACGCGCTCAACCAGCTGCCGTCGCTGCGCTCGACCTTCAGCCAGCAGAATTCGGGCCAGTTCATCGGCACCGCCGGCGAGAACTTCCTCGACCTTCGCGGTCTCGGCACGTCCCGCACCCTGGTGCTGGTCAACGGCCGCCGCCACGTCACCGCATCGGTCGGCGACTTCATCGTCGACGTCAACACGATCCCGCAGGACCTCATCGAGCGGATCGACATCGTGACCGGGGGCGAGGCCGCGATCTACGGCTCCGACGCCGTCGCCGGCGTCGTCAACTTCGTGCTCAAGCGCAATTTCGACGGCGTCCGCATGCGCGTGCAGGACGGCGTCTCCCAGCGCGGCGACCGCCCGGTGGAGGTCGCGACTCTGACCGCCGGCCGCAATTTCGCCGACGGCCGCGGCAATATCGCCGTCTCGCTCGAATATACGAAAGCCGCGCCGCTCTACACCGATCAGCGCGACGCCCAGACCGGCGCGTTCAGCGGCCGCTGCCAGTTCCAGGCCGTCGAGAATACGGTCGGTGAGCCCAAGGGCGGCGACGGCATTCCCGACGCCGAGTTCCTGTGCGGCATCAAGAATGCCACCATTTCCGATGGCGGCACGATCGGCCAGATCAACGCGGCGGGCGACCAGCTCCGCTTCGACAAGTCCGGCAATCTCGTCATCGATCATCCGACCCAGTCGTTCCGTCCGATCAACTCGGGCAACCAGCAGGGTGGCACCGGCTCGACGCTGGAAAATACGGGCCAGCTCGCCGTCGGCCAGTCGCGCTATGTCGCCAACCTGCTTTTCCATTTCGACGTCAGCAACGCGTTCAAGCCGTTCGTCGAGGCGACCTACGTCCATCAGCGCGTGCTGCAGGAAGGCCAGCCGAGCTTCTTCCAGGGCTCGATCCCCGGCTTCTTTGGCGGCGGCAGTAATTTCCGCTGCTCCAATCCGTTCCTGAATTCCCAGGCGCTCAGCACATTGCAGTCGTTCGGCCTCTGCGCCAATCCGGCGACGGGTACCTTCACCATGTCGCGCTTCAACACCGACTTCGGCGGCCGCGCCGAGATCGACAAGCGCGACACGCTCCGCATCGTCAGCGGCGTCGAAGGCGACTTCCTCGATACCTGGCACTACGAGATCTCGGCCAATTACGGCCGGTTCGAATCGGACAATATCGAGACCCACGACCTCAAATTGTTCGACCTCAACGGCAATCCGGACGGATTCCTGCTTGCGATCGATGCCGTGCGCAACGCAGCCGGCCAGATCGTCTGCCGGGTCAACCAGGTCACCGTCACCCGGCCGGACTGCGTGCCGATCGACGTGTTCGGCCAAGGTGCCCCCAGCCAGGCGGCGCTCAACTTCGTCAACACGACGTCGCACCTCTGGGGCCATGCGGCCGAGCTCGACCTCACCGCTTATGTCAGCGGCGATACGTCGAAGTTCCTGAACCTGCCGGGCGGTCCGGTCGGCTTCTCGATCGGCGGCGAATATCGGCGCGAGACGGCACAGCAGCATGCCGATCCGCTGAGCGCCGCGAGCGGCACCTTCTTCAACGCCTTTGCGGGCTTCTACCCGCCGGCGTTCGACGTGAAGGAGATCTATGGCGAGATCAACATCCCGATCGTCAAGGACGTGCCGCTCATCCACGAGCTGACGCTCTCGGGCGCGGCCCGCTATTCCGACTATAATACGTCGGCGGGCAATACCTGGGCGTGGAATTTGAACGCCGTCTACGCGCCAACCTCGGACCTGCGCTTCCGGGCGAACTATTCCCGCTCGGTGCGCGTGCCGACACTCGCCGACCTCTATTCGCCGGCGAGCGTCAATTTCGGGTTCGTCGCCGATCCGTGCGACCAGGGCTTCATCAATCAGGGCAGCCCGACGCGTGCGGCCAATTGCGCGGCGCTCGGCGTTCCGACGACGACCCCGGCGGGCTCGCCCTGTATCGATGCGAGCCATCCGGCTGGCAGCCCCTTCCTCAACTGCGTCGCCCGTGCACAGACGATCCAGTTCCTGTCGGGCGGCAACCCGAATTTGAAGGCGGAGGTCGGCAAGTCGCTGACCGTCGGCGGCGTGGTGACCCCGCGCTTCCTGCCGGGCTTCAGCCTGACGGTTGATTATTTCGACATCAAGGTGAACAATCTGATCGCCGTTCTCGGCGCCCAGACGATCCTCAACGAGTGCGTCGATTTCCCGACGATCAACAACCAATATTGCCAGTTGATCAATCCGCGCGATGCGAGCGGCCTGTTCCAGTCGCCGGCCCTGCTGTCGAGTGGCATCAACTACGCCAAGCAGACGGCACGCGGCGTCGACTTCGATGTCGCCTACCGGCGGAACTTCTCCAATGGCGGCCGGTTCAACATGCGCGGCGTGCTGACCTGGATGCTCGAGCGGAACAATTTCACCGATCCGACCAACCCGACCGTCGCCTCCCACCAACTCTATAATCTGGGCGATCCGGAATTCCGGGCCGACCTCAACCTCAGTTACGGTCAGGGACCATGGGACTTCTCCCTGACCGAGCAGTGGATCGGTCGTCAGACGATCACCTCCTGGGAGAATACCCATAGCTTCCAGGGCCGCCCGCCGGCCAATCCGGATGCGACCTCGGTGGTCTGGTATCCGAACGTCTTCTACACCGACGTCCGGGCGTCCTTTAAGGTCAACAGCCACTTCCGCTTCTATCTGGGCGTGGACAATTTGTTCGACCGGCTGCCTCCGTACAACACGCTCGGCACCGCGAATGCCAGCCCGTTCTCGGATATCGGCCGCTTCTTCTACGGCGGTGCCCAGGTCGACTTCTGATCGACTGCCCTCCGCGCACTTTCGGGGCCGCTCTTCGGAGCGGCCCCTTTTTTATGAGGAGGCCGATTCCCGCCGCCAAACGCGGCCGTCGAAGGCGAAACAGGCGGGGGCTCCCGGCGCGAAGCCGCTTCCGCGCCATCCGTGGACGGTCAGCGCGACCGAATCGGGCCGCCGCACCTCGATCCAGTTGAAGCTCTGCCGCTCGTCGCCGCGCAGGCGGGTCGAGGTCGCGGTTCCGGCCTGGATGACGAGCTCCGGCCCCGCCGCCTCGACCATGTCGCGCGCGGAGCGGGAATAAGCGCGGTGATAATGGCCGGCGAGAAGGACATGGACGCCGGCCTCGCCGACCGCCTCCAGCGCCTCGCCATGCCGACCGACCGTCCGCGCAAGGCCCTCGCTCTCGCCGATCGGCATGGCGAAGAGCGGGTGGTGGGTGACGAGGATGCGGGTCTTTTCCGGCGCCACGTCGCGGAAGCGGTCGCGGATCAGGACCATCTGCTCGTGGCTGATCCGACCGTCCTTGAAGGTCAGCGAGCGCGCCGTGTTGATGCCGAGAACGGCGATCTCTTCGTTCTGGAACCAGGGGCAAAGCGCCTGATCGATATAATGCCGGTAGCGGTGAAGCGGCCGCGCGAAGCGCCGGGCAATGTCGTAGAGCGGAATGTCGTGATTGCCCGGCACGCCGAGCACGAAAAGGCCCGCCTGCTCGAGCCGGTCGAGGAACAGGCAGGCGAGGCGATATTGCGCGACCCGGGCGCGCTGGGTGAAATCGCCGCTGACCACGACGAGGTCGGGCTTCAGATCCGGCAGCAGGCTTTCGAGCGCCGCGACGACCGCCGGGTCGTGCGCGCCGAAATGCACGTCGGAAAGATGGGCGATCCGGGCCATCGCCGCTGAACGAGCGGGCTCGGGCGCGGTTTCAGATCCAGATACGATCGTGGCGGCGGCCGAGCGTCGTCAGCAATTCATATTGCGACAGGCCGGACGCGGCGGCCGCGGCCGGAAGATGGTGTTCGAGCGCTACCCAATCGCCTTCGACGAGGCCCGGCGCCGCGTCGACGATGATGGCGGTAAGGTCCATCGAGATCCTGCCCGCCACCGGCAGCGCCGTGCCGTCGGCGAACGCCCGGCCCGTATTGGAGAAGCCGCGCAGATAGCCGTCGGCATAGCCGATATTGAGAATGGCGAGCTCGACCGGCCGCTCGGCGGTGAAGGTGGCGTTGTAGCCCACCGCCCCGCCCGGAGCGACGCGGCGGCGCTGGAGGATCTGCGCCTCGACCCGCGCGACCGGCCTTATGCCGCTCTCCGCCTCCCGGCGCGGCACGCCGCCATAAAGGGCGAGGCCGGGGCGGGTCAGATCGAACGCATAATCGGGTCCGAGGCAGATGCCCGCGCTGTTGGCGAGGCTGAGGCGCCGGTGCGGTACCTTCTCCGCCAGCGCGGACAGCGCCCGGCGCTGGCGATCGTTCATCGCGGCATCCTCGTCGCCGCGGGCGAGGTGGCTCATCAGGGTCTCGACGACAAGGCCTTCGAGCAGGCCGGCGGCGGCATCTTCGGGCGCCAGGCCGAGCCGGTTGATGCCGGTGTCGATCATCACGTCGCACGGCCGGCCTTGCCCCGCTTCGCGCCAGCGCCGCACCTGCTCCGGCGTGTTGAGCACCGGCCGCGCCCGCGACGCGGCCGCCGCTGCCATGTCCTCGCCGCGAACGCCGTGGAGGATTGAGACGGAAGCGTCGCCCGCGGCCCCGGATATCTCCGCGGCCTCGGCCCAGGTGGCGACGAAGAAGTCCCGGCAGCCGGCGGCGGCGAGGCGGCTGGTCGCCTCGATTGCGCCGAGGCCGTAGCCGTTCGCCTTGACCGCGGCGCCGCAGGCGGCGGCGCCGCCTTGCGCCTTCAGCCAGCGCCAGTTGGCGACGAGCGCCTCGCCGTCGAGGCGAAGCCGGAGGGGCGACGGGGGCAGGGGCACAGGCGCGGCGATAACGCCCGCGTGCCGCTTATGCCAGTTCCTTGCCCGCCGTCTCCGGCAGCCAGAAGAGGGTGACGACGAACGCCATGGCGACGACGGCCACCGTGTACCAGATGCCGGCGAACGGATCGCCGGTCCGGGCGACGATATATTGGCTGATGAAGGGCAGGAATCCGCCGAAATAGCCGGTGCCGATATGGTAAGGCACCGAGAGCGAGGTGTAGCGGACCCGCGCGGGAAACAATTCCACGAGCAAAGCCGCGACCGGCCCGTAGGTCATGCCCGAGAGCATGCCGATGATGACGATCGCAAGCACGATCTGCCAGGCGCGCGACGGCGGCGGCACGATCTTCTGGAGCGGATAGCCGGCCGATTTGAGCGCGGCATCCAGCGCTTTCGGATCGGCGGCATCGACCGGCGCGCTGCCGATGGTGACGATCGGCGCGCTGCCCGGCGCGCCCTCGGCCTTGCGGTAGCCGACGCCTTTCTTCGACAAGGCGTCGAGCACCTTGCCGCAGGCGGTCGGCTGCACCTTGGCGAACGGATCGAAGCGGCAGTCGCTGCCGGTGACGACGACGGGGCTGCGCTGCATCGCCGCCGAAAGCTCCGGATTGGCCGCCGCGGCCATCCAGTGGAACAGCGGGAACATCAGGACGATGGTCAGTGCATAGCCGATGACGATCGGCTTCTTCCGCCCGACCTTGTCCGAGAGCCAGCCGAACAGGACGAACCAGAAGACGCTGGCCGCGGCGGCGATGCCGATCATCAGCCGCGCCGAATTGTCTTCGATATGGAGGGCGTTCTGGAGGAAATAGAGACCCTGGAACTGGGCCGTGTACCAGATCACGGTCAGGCCGGCGGCGATCCCGAACAGGGCGACGAGGATCAATTTCCACTTGGCCCAGCTGTCGAAGCTCTCCTTCAGCGGATTGCGGGCGGTCTCCCCGGCTTCCTTCATCGCCTTGAAGACCGGGCTTTCGCGCAGCTTCAGCCGGACCCACAAGGAGACGGCGAGCAGGAGCAATGAGAAGAGGAAGGGGATGCGCCAGCCCCAGGCTTCCCATTGGCGCGGATCGACGAAGCGGTTCGAGACCAGGACGACGGCGACCGACAGCAGGAAGCCGCCGATCACGCTCGCCTGGATGAAGCCGGTGTAGAAGCCGCGCTTGTCCGCCGGCGCATGCTCGGCGACGTAGATGGCGGCGCCGCCATATTCGCCGCCAAGCGCAAGCCCCTGGAGCAGGCGGAAGAAGACGAGCAGGGCCGGCGCCGCGACGCCCAACGTGGCGAAGGGCGGGATCAGGCCGACCGCGGTGGTGGCGAAGCCCATCAGGCTGATCGTGATCAGGAAGGTATATTTGCGGCCGAGCCGGTCGCCGAGCCAGCCGAACAGGATCGCGCCGAGCGGCCGCACGCCGAAGCCGGCGCCGAACGTGGCGAAGGTCAGCAGCAGCCCCGCGGTCGGGTTGGCGGACGGAAAGAAGAGCTTGGCGATGACGGTCGCCACCGTCCCGTAGACGAAGAAATCATACCATTCGAAGATGGTGCCGAGCGACGAGGCGAAGATGACGAGCCGGTCGCGCTTCGCATCGATGACGAGATCGTTCGCCGCGCCCGCTATTGCCGTCGCCAAGCCTGCCTCCCCTTCTTTTCGGCCGACTTTAGGGGCGGCTCCCGGTCTCGTCGAGGGCGGCCCGCGCGGCTTCCCAGTTGCGGCCGTCGAAGGTTCGGACGTGGATCGTCAAGGCGCCCGGATCGTCGAGCGCGTTGAGATTGACGCTCCAGGCGGTGGGGTGGGAGCGCGGCTGGTAGAAGCTCTTCACGCCGCAGGTCCGGCAGAAGAGATGCTCGGCCGCGCCGGTGCCGAAGCGATAGCCGGTCAGCGCCTCCCGGCCCGAGACCAAGGTAAAATCCTCGTGCGGCACGAGCAGGTGGCGAAAGCCGGTCATCGAACAGATCGAGCAATTGCAGTCGAGAATCTCGACCGAATCGGGCATCTCCGCCTCGAAGCGGACGGCGCGGCAATGGCAGCCGCCCTGAATCTTCATGGTGCGAGCCTCGCGGCTTTATTCCGCGGCTTCGGCGGCCGGGCCTTCGACGAACAGGCTGGCCGAGGCCGGTCCGGCAAGCGCCGGCCGCGCCGCTTCCGTCCGCGCGCCGAACGATCCGTCGCCCGCGCCGCGGCGGCGCTTGAACCGGCCCTCGACGTCGGCGCCGCCGCTGATGCTGAGCGTTTCGTAGAGGATATCGCCGGTGATTCGCGCGCTTTGGTCGAGCGTCACGATTCCCGCTTCGACGGCGCCGTCGACGAGGCCGCCGAGCCGCGCCTCGCGCGCGACGATATTGCCGCGGACCTCGCCGCTTTCGCCGAGCGTCAGCGTGCCGCAGCCTATGTCGCCCGCAATCTTGCCGTCGACATGGAGGTCGCCCTCGGTGGCGATATTGCCGGTGATCGTCATCTCCGGCCCGATGAAGGAGAAGCGCGCGCCTTTGGGAGAGCTCACCGGCCCCGACTCATTCTGGCGAGAAAACATAGGACGACTCCCTTCGCGGGCGGCCATCATGGGCATTTAGGCGATTCCGATCAAGCCGGCCCTTCGATACGGGGCTTCGCCGGGCTCAGCCCCAGCTCAGGATGAGCGAAGAGCCTCCAAACGCCCCACCGAATCGAAGAATCAGGCCGAAAGCAGCTTCAGCGGATTCTCGATCAGCGCCTTCAGGTCCCGCATGAACATCGCCGCGTCCCAGCCGTCGACGACTCGGTGGTCGCAGGAGAGGCTGAGGTTCATCCGCTTGCGGATCTCGACCTTGCCGCCGACCGCGACCGGCTTCTCCTCGACCTTGTTGACCGCGACGATCGCGACCTCGGGCCGGTTGATCACCGGCGTCGAGGTCACGCCGCCCATCGGCCCAAGGCTGGAGATGGTGATGGTCGAGCCGGAGAGCTCGTCGCGCGCCGCCTTGCCGGTGCGCGCCGCTTCGGAGAGGCGGAGAATCTCCGACGCGAT
This sequence comes from Allosphingosinicella sp., assembly GCA_036491055.1. Lineage (GTDB taxonomy): Bacteria > Pseudomonadota > Alphaproteobacteria > Sphingomonadales > Sphingomonadaceae > Allosphingosinicella. The sequence continues at coordinate 95,999 of DASXCT010000021.1, read as the reverse complement.
CTCCCACGGGCCGAGGCTGTCGGCGTTGCGGATCACCGGCACCATCAGTCCGTTCGGAGTCTGCGTCGCCATGCCCATATGGACCGCGCCCGAGCGGGTGACGATCTGCGCGTCGTCGTCGTAGGTGGCGTTGATCTGCGGATAATCGCCGAGCGTGCGCGCCATCGCGATGATCAGGAAGGGGAGCATGGTGAGCTTCGGGTTGCTCCCGCGGTCGGCGTTCATCATCGCCCGCGCCTGCTCCAGCGCGGTCACGTCATAGTCCTCGACGAGGGTGAAATGCGGGATGCGGCGCTTCGCCTCAGCCATGTTTTCGGCGATGCGGCGGCGGAGGCCAACCACCTTTACCTGCTCGTCCTGCCGCGGCGCCCGGCGCGCGTGCGAGACCCCGCCGCCATTGTAGAGGAGAAAAGCGTCGAGATCGGCATGGCGGACGCGGTCGCCGGTCGTCTTCACCCGCCCCAGGTCGATGCCGAGATCGCGCGCGCGCTGGCGGACGGCGGGGGAAGCGAGGACGTGCTTCCTGTCCGACCCGGCCTCGCTCGTGCCGACCGCCTCTTCCGACCTGCGCTCGCTTTGACGGCGATCCGACCCTTCGCGCGATTCCTCGCGACGATCCTCCCCGCCGCGACGCTCGCCCGAACGGCGATCTTCGCCAGAGCCTCTCCTGAGCGACGCCGCGGGCGCCGTCGATGGGCTCGGCACCGCTGCTTCCAATTCCGGCCGTTCCTCGACCAGCCCGTCGGTAAAGGCGACCTCGTCCTCCCTTTTGCCTTTCGGCTCGGGCGCATCCGGCGCGGCGGGAATGGTGGCGGGTGCTTTCTCCTCCGCCGGAGCGGTACCTTCGGTCTCGAAGACGACGAGGACCGCGCCGATCGGCACCTGGTCGCCGACCTCGCCGGCCAGCTCCAGCACCTTGCCGGCGACCGGGCTTTCCATCTCGACCGTCGCCTTGTCGGTCATCATGTCGGCGAGCTGCTGGTCCTCCCCGACCATGTCGCCGACCTTGACGTGCCAGGCGACGATCTCCGCCTCGGCAATGCCTTCGCCGATGTCGGGCAGCTTGAATTCGTAGCGCGCCATCGGTGTCAGTCCTCCAAAGCCTTCCGGATCGCCGTGCCGATGCGGATCGGCCCGGGAAAATAAGCCCATTCGAGCGAATGGGGATAGGGCGTGTCGAAGCCGGTCGCGCGCTGCACCGGCGCTTCGAGATGATGGAAGCAGCGCTCCTGGACGAGCGCCGACAGCTCGGCGCCGAAGCCCGCGGTGCGTGTCGCCTCATGGACGATGACGCAGCGGCCGGTTTTCTTCACCGATTGCTCGATCGTCTCGATGTCGACCGGCACGATGGTGCGCAGGTCGATCAATTCGGCGTCGACCCCTTCGGCCTCGATCGTCGCCAGCGCGACATGGACCATTGTGCCGTAAGCGAGGATGGTGACTGCCTCGCCCTCGCGCACGATCGCCGCCTTGCCGAGCGGGATCGCATAATGGCCGTCCGGTACCTCGGCCTTGGGATGCTTCGCCCAGGGCGTTACCGGCCGGTCGAAAAAGCCGTCGAACGGGCCGTTATAGATGCGCTTCGGCTCGAAGAAGAGGACTGGATCCTCATCCTCGATCGCGGCGATCAGCAGGCCCTTGGCGTCATAGGGGTTGGACGGGATCACCGTCTTCAGCCCGGCGACATGGGCGAACAGGCCCTCGGGCGACTGGCTGTGCGTCTGGCCGCCGAAAATGCCGCCGCCATAAGGCGAGCGGATGGTCAGCGGCAAAGTGAACTCGCCGGCGGTCCGGTAGCGCAGGCGCGCCGCCTCGGAGACGATCTGGTCGAAGGCGGGATAGATGTAATCGGCGAACTGGATCTCGGCAACGGGGCGCAGGCCATAAGCGGCCATGCCGATCGCGGTCGCGACGATGCCGTTCTCGGAAATGGGCGTATCGAAGGTGCGCGTCCTGCCATATTTGCGCTGCAACCCTTCGGTCACCCGGAAGACGCCGCCGAAGAAGCCGATATCCTCGCCGAGCGCGACCACGTTCGAATCGCGCGCCATCATCACGTCATGGGCACTGTTCAGCGCCTGGATCATGTTCATGACGGTCATTTGCGCTTCGCCTCGAGCTCGGCGACCATCTGCGCCTGCTGCTCCCTGATATGCCAGGGCATCTCGGCATAGACGTCCTCGAACATGGTGCGGACGTCCTGCGGGAAGTCGATCGTCGAAGTGACGAGGGTGCCGAGCTTCTCCGCCTCCTTCTGGGCCGAGCGGACGGTCTCGGCGAGCTCGGTTTCGAGCGCCTTGTGCCGTTCCTCGTCCCATAAGCCGAGGCGCAGGAGATGCTGCTTCAGCCGCTGGATCGGGTCGCCGAGCGGCCATTCGGCGCCCGCATTCTGCGGCCGGTAGACGGAAGGATCGTCGGAGGTCGAATGGCCCTCGACGCGATAGGTGAACATCTCGATCAGGGTCGGGCCGAGATTGGCGCGGGCGCGATCGGCGGCCCAGCGGGTCGCCGCGTAGACCGCGAGCGCGTCATTGCCGTCGACCCTCAGGCCGGCAATGCCGTAGCCGACCGCGCGCGCGGCGAAGGTGGTGAGCTCGGCGCCGGCAATGCCCGAAAAGCTCGAAATCGCCCATTGGTTGTTGACGACGTTGAGGATGACGGGCGCGCGATAGACGCCGGCGAAGGTGCAGGCGGCATGGAAGTCGCCCTCGGCGGTCGAGCCGTCGCCGATATAGGCGGCGGCGATGCGGCTGTCGCCCTTGATCGCCGAAGCCATCGCCCAGCCGACCGCCTGCGGGACCTGGGTCGCGAGATTGCCCGAGATGGTGAAGAAACCGTGCGCCTTCGACGAATACATGATCGGGAGCTGGCGGCCGGCGAGCGGATCGCCGCGGTTCGAATAGACCTGGCACATCATCGTCACGAGCGGATAGTCGCGGGCGACGAGGATGCCCTGCTGGCGGTAGGTCGGGAAGGTCATGTCGTCGCTGGCAAGGGCGTGGGCGCCGGCCACCGCCACCGCCTCCTCGCCCGTCGATTTCATGTAGAAGCTGGTCTTGCCCTGCCGCTGGGCGCGGTACATGCGGTCGTCGTAGATCCGCACCAGCAGCATGTCGCGCAGGATCCGGCGCAGGCTGTCCGGGTCGAGCTTCGGGTCCCATGGCCCGACCGCCGCGCCATCCTCGTCGAGCACCCGCACCAAAGTGGCGACGAGATCGTGCGTCTCCGCCGCCGGCGCGTGCGGATCGGGGCGGCGGACGCTGCCCGCTTGCGGGATTACAATGTCGGAAAAATCCACCGCGTCGCCGGGCCGGGCATTCGGCTCCGGAACGTGGAGAGAGAGCGCCGGCCGGTTCGGGCGCTCGGGTCCTTTGCTCATCCTCTACCCTGTCTTTGAGGCCTTGGCGGCCCCTAGTCGATTTTTGGGGCGGTTGCACCCCCGGGGGCAGAAGACGGGAACATGCATTCGGGTTCCGGATTGGGGCCGCGCATCTGCTCTGGACCCCTCTCCCCGGCGGGGAGAGGGCAGGGTGAGGGGGTCGGGCATGTGGGGGTGTTCTCTGTCGCCGAACCCCCTCACCCCAACCCTCTCCCCACTCGGGGGAGGGGGCTTAGATGTCGATGCAGGCGGCGAGCGATTCGAGCTTGCGGATCCGTTCCTTGAGGTCGGCCAGCTCGATCCGCTCGGTCATTCCGCCCGTCCGCGCGTCGGATGCCTGGCCGCGGGCGCCGAGCTCGAGCCGTTTCAGCTCGAGCCAGCCCTGCCAGCCGCGCAGGCTCGCCGCCAGGAAGATGGCGAGGCCGGTCAGCGCCAGCGTCGCCACCGCGATTTCGCTCCATTGCTGTGTCATCCTCGCGTCTCCCTTGTCTCTTTCGCCTCAGCGCAGGCTCTCGATCTCGCGGGCGAGGCTGTTATTCTGGCTCGTCATGTAGGTCTCGACCTCGGCCAGCCGGCGGTCGAGATCGCTCGTCGATCGGCGCAGCTCGAAGGCGGAGGGCGAGGCCGGCTCGAACCGGTCGAAACGATCCGCCGCCTTGGGCTTGCCGATCAGGGCCAGGACGAAATAGCCGATGACCGTCCAGGGGAAGGCGCCGATCAGGGTCGCCACGACGAAGGCAATCCGGATCAAGGTGGCGTCCCAGCCGGTCATGTCGGCAATGCCGGCGCAGACCCCCATGAACTTGCCGTTGGCCTTGTCGAGCGCGAACTTTCTTCCCCTTTTCATTTGATCCTCCTCATTGTGTCGCTGCGGTCCGCGACCTCGCTCTTCGGCGTGTCGCAGGCGATGTCCTTCCAGTGTGGATTTTCGGCGGTGACGATCCGCTCGACGGTGCGGACGCGCTCGTCGAGGCGGCGGGCGAGGTCGTGCAGCTCGTCGAGGAGATTCTCGTCCTCGCGGGTGAGGCTGGCATTCTTCTTCCATTGGGTGATGGAGTTGAAGACGATCCACGGCATCGCGACGACGACCATGAACAGGCCGAGCAGGAATGTGACGGCATGCATTTTTACGCCTCCGTCTTCGGATTGAGCCGGGCCTTGAGCGCTTCGAGCTCCGCCTCGACCTTCTCCTGGTTGCGAAGCTCGGCGATCTCTTCCTCCAGGCTCTTGGGCGGGGCGCCGAGCGCCAGCGCGTCCGCGCGCGCCTCGGCGAGATCGGCGTGGCGTTCGAGCATGTCGAAGCGCGAGAAGGCCTCGTCCACCCGTGGGCCGGCATAGGCTTCGCGCAGCCGCGCGCGCTGATTGGCGCTTTCCAGCCGCGACTGGATCGCATTCTGCCGCGTGCGCGCTTCGCGGAGCTTGCCCTGGAGCTTGGCGATGTCGGCCTCCGACGCGCGCATCGCATCGTCGAGGACCTCGATCTCGGCCTTCAGCTCCCCGGCGGTGCCGGCGACCTTGTGCTTCTCGACCAGAGCCGCCTTGGCAAGATCCTCACGGCCCTTGCTGAGCGCGAGCTCGGCCTTCTCCACCCAGCTTTCCTGGAGCGTTTCCAGCCGCATGATCTGCCGGCGCATCTCTTTCTGGTCCGCGATCGTCCGCGCCGCCGAGGCGCGAACCTCGGCCAACGTCTCCTCCATTTCGAGGATGATCATCCGGATCATCTTCGCGGGGTTTTCGGCCTTGTCCAAAAGGTCCGCGAAATTCGAGGCGACGATGTCGCGCGTCCGGGAAAAGATGCCGAACGCGAAAAATCCTGCCTGGGCGCGCGACGGCCGCGGCGGTGCCGACGGCTGGGCCGGCCGCTTCGGCCCGCCCGGCCGGGGCGGGATCGGCACCAGCCGGACCAGCTCGTCGCGGCCGACATGGATGGTTTCGGCCATCACCGGATCAGGTCCGGGCCGAAGCGGCCGGCGCGGCCTGGGCGACATGCACCGGACCGACCGCGGCGCCGACCGCGGTGGCGGTCAGCACGATCGAGAACAAAGCGGCGATCGCGCTGTTGCGGATGGCGTCGAACTTGAACATCGTCTTGGCTCCCATGAACTTTTGGCCCGCTTCGTCGCGGTCGCATCCATGGTTACAAAGGCCGTGCCAAGTTCAGGAAATGGCGGAAAACTGCTGAAAATGAGATGTGCGGGTTTGGAAGCGCGATTGCAGCCTCCCAAGATTTGGGAACTTACGCCAATTCTCGGTTCAGTCGTTACGGGCGCGGGCGACGACGCGGGCAAGGGTGGTTCGGCGATAGGCGGCCGGCCGCGTTCCATCGAGGATCTTGGCGCCCGCCATGAAGACGGCGCCGCTGCAGGCGGTGAAGAGCAGCCGGCCCCCGGTGCCGGGATAGAGAAGAAGATATTCCGTCCCGCGCGTCATCGCGCCGAGGGCAATGGCGTAGATGACGGCCCAGGCTTCGAAACGATTCTTGATGACGAAAAGTCTTAACGCCTTCTTCAGCATGTTCGTTGAACAGCAAGAACGGGGCCAGTCGCGGAAATGCGCGATTTTTCACGATTCCGCGTCCCGGAAATGTAAACCTTTCCGACGTCATTCGCCTTTGAGCGCGATCCAGGTCGGCGCATGATCGCTGGTGCCCTCGCGAGCCCGAACGTCGCGGTCGACCCCCGCTTTTGCAAGCCGCTTCGCCGCCGCCGGATTGAGCAGGAGATGGTCGATGCGGATACCGGCATTGCGGGCGAAGGCGTTCCGCCAATAATCCCAGAATGTGTAGATGCGCTCGTCGGGATGGAGGCTTCGGATCGCGTCCGTCCAGCCCTGGCCGAGCAGGTGCCGATATTGCGCCTGCGGCTCGGGCTGCATCAGCGCGTCCTTCGCCCAGCGCTCCGGCTTGTAGACGTCGAGATCGGTCGGGATGATGTTGTAATCGCCGGCGATCACGACCGGGCAGTCGAGCCCGTGCAGCATCTTCGCGTGGGCGATCAGCCGCTCGTTCCAGCGGATCTTGTAGTCGAACTTCGGTCCGGGCTGGGGATTGCCGTTGGGGGCGTAGAGGCAGCCGACCAGCACGCCGCGAACCGCCGCCTCGATATAGCGCGACTGATTGTCGTCCGGGTCGCCGGGCAGCCCCTTGTGCGTCTCGACCGGATCGCAGCCGCGGGCGAGGATGGCGACACCGTTCCAGCGCTGCTGGCCGTGCCAGATTGCGCCGTAGCCGGCCTTCGCGATCGCCCTCGCCGGGAATTTTTCCTGCGGTGCCTTCAGCTCCTGCAGGCAGAGGATATCGGGCCGTGCGCTCTCCAGCCAGTCGAGAAGCAAAGGCAGGCGGCCGTTGATGCCGTTGACGTTCCAGGTCGCGATCCGCACGCGGGTTGAACGCCGCTGTCGCGTCCCCGCTCCCGACTTTCCTTGTTCCCCGGCGGAAGCCGGGGCCCAGGCTACCCACGGAGCCGCTGGACCCCGGCTTTCGCCGGGAGCACGTGGCGCGCACATCAGCCACTTTTCTTTCTCCTCTCATCGCTTGCCGGCTCGCCAGCGCTGTCGAAACTGCCTATTTCGCAGGGACTTCAGTCGTGGGCGAGTCATGGCGACGGCAGCAAGACCCGACGAGCGGATTTACGACGCGGCCGCGATCATGGGCGGCCTCTATGGCGACGGCATCGTCGCGCTGAAGGGCGCCTTCCCGCGTCCGTGGGTCGAAAGGATGCGCGCCGAGGTCATGGCCCTGTTCGAGGAGGCGCGGGCGCTGCCCGGCGGCGTCCTGCCCCGCGGGCCCGAACGTTATTATGTCGAGATCCATCCCGAGCGGATCGGCGGCTTTGTCGACATCGCCACCCATCCCTGGTTCGTCGCCGTTTGCGAGGCGGTGCTCGGGCCCGATTACCGGATCGTGGAGGTCGGTTTCGACATCCCCTTCCCCGGCGCGGCCGACCAACCCTGGCACCGCGATTTCCCCGCTCCGCAAGCGACCTTGAAGGGCCGGCGCCTCAACTCGCTCGCCTTCAACCTGACCTGCGTGGACACCATGATCGAAATGGGCCCGTTCGAGATCGCGCCGGGCACGCAATGGGACGATCTCACCGGCTTCCCGAAGGAGATGTTCCCACCGAAGGAGCTGTGGCATCGCTACATTGCCCGGGCGCAGCCGAAGCTTCCGCAAATGGGCGACATCTCCGCCCGCTCGGCGCTGACCATCCATCGCGGCACCGCGAATCGCTCGAATGAGGCGCGGCCGGTGGTCGTCGTCGGCGTCGACGCGCCCGACGCGACCAATGCCGACCATCACGATCTCCAGGCGACGCGCCCGTGGCTGGAGCGCATGCCGGCGCGGGTGCGCGACCACCTCACCTATCGAATCGCCGAGACGCTGGAGCCGGTGATCCAGCACCATGTCATCGAAGGGCTGCTGAAGCCCGATTACTGAACGATTCTCTCGCCCTGATGCGAGCGGCGCCTGGAATCGTATCCGATCAAGTCTGATCGGATGCGATTCCAGGCTTTTGTTTTACCGTTCTTTTCGGCCGTCATTCCACCTGACTGAAAACCACTCTAGAGGTCCGGCAGATTCTGGCTGGCCTCGCCCCAGCCCTGGAGCGCGCGGCTGGAACCGCGCTCCAGCAATCGATCGGCGTCGCGCAGGGTGAAATGAGCGCCCGATTCATAATCGTCGAGCTCGTCCCAGGAGATGGGCGCGGCGACCGGCGCGCCGGGGCGGGCGCGGGTGGAATAAGGCATGATCGCGGTCGCCCCGCGCTGGTTGCGCAGGTAATCGAGGAACATCCGCCCCTTGCGCGCCGCCTTGGCGAGATTGGCGGTGAAGCGGTCGGGCTCGGCGGTGGCCAAAGCGATGCAGAAGCGCATCGCGAAATCCTTGACCTGCGGCCACTCCGCCTCCGGGGTCAGCGGCACGACGACGTGCAGCCCCTTGCCGCCGGTCAGGAGGGGGAAGGTCTGGAGGCCCATGTCGGCGAGGTGGCGCTTCAAATCGCGCGCCGCCTTCTTCACCGCGTCGAAGCCGAGGCCTTCGTCGGGGTCGATGTCGAAGACGAGCCGGTCCGGCTTCTCGACGTCGGCGATGCGCGAGCCCCAGCCGTGGAGCTCGATCGCGCCCATCTGGACGCAGGCAAGGACGCCCGGCCGGTCGGCGATGTAGAGATAATCCTCGATCTCGCCTTTCTTCTCCGCGATTGGGATATGGTGGACATGCGGGCCGAACGTGCCGGCGTCGTGCTTCTGGAAGAAGCATTTCTTCGCCCGGCCCTGCGGACAGCGCACCAGCGTCAGCGGCCGGTTCGCGACCCAGGGCAGCATGAGCGGCGCGACGGCGCGGAAATAGTCGGCCAGCTCCCCTTTGCTGATGTTCGCGTCGGGGAAGACGATCCGCTCCGGATTGCTGATCCTGACCTCGTCCTCGGCGGCGATGCTCACCGGCTGCGGCTCTTCGGCGACGACTTCGGACGCCTTCTTGTCGGCGCGCAGGCCAAGGAAGCTGGCGTGGCGGACGACGGCGTCGGCGGTGAACTCGGCGAAGGCGATCTCGGCGACCAGCTCCGGCTTCACCCAATGGGCGCCGCGCGCTTCGGCCCGCGGGACCGGGGCGGCGGGTTTCGCGACGGCCAGCTTGTCCATCCGCGCGCGCAGATCGTGCTGGACCTGCATCGAGAAGCCGGTTCCGACCTTGCCCGCATAACGCAGCGTGCCGTTCTCGTTCAGCCCGAGGAGGAGCGCCCGGAAGCCGCGGCCTTTCTTGTCGCTCTCCGACCAGCCGATGATGACGAATTCCTGGCGGTGGGTGCATTTGACCTTGAGCCAGTTCTTCGTCCGGTCGCCGCGATAAGGCGCGTCGGCTTTCTTCGAGATGATGCCTTCCTGGCCCGATTCGCACATCGCCGCGAAGAGCTTCTCGCCCTGGCCGACAATATGCTCGGCATAAAGGAGGGCCGGCGGCCTGCCGTCGCCGACCAAAGCGGCGAGGCGCGCCTTGCGCTCGACATTGGCAAGCCTCGTCAGATCCTCGCCGTTTATCTCGAGCGCGTCGAACAGGAAGAGGGTGAGCCCGCTTCCGCCTTCGCCGATCGCCTGCTGGAGCGCGGAGAAGCTGGTATTGCCCTTGTCGCCGAGGCTGACGATCTCGCCGTCGAGCAGGGCCGAGCCGACCTCCAGCGTCCGCGCCGCCGCGACGATCTCGGGGAACTTGTCCGACCAGTCGAGGCCCGAGCGCGTGTAGACCCTGGCCTTGCCGCCGGCGATCGCCAGCTCGCAGCGATAGCCGTCATATTTCATCTCGTGGATCCAGCCCGAGCCGGCGGGGACATGGTCGACGAGCGTTGCTTTCTGGGGTGGGCGGAAGGTTGGCATTGCCGACGCGCGCTGCCTCTTCCCGTCATTCCCGCGTAAGCGGGAATCCAGCTTCTCTGGCTGCTCCGAGGCTGCACTGGATCCCCGCTTCCGCGGGGATGACGAAGAGGAGAACGAGGATGACGGAGAAGAGTCCGGGGTTCGCCACCCCTTCAGCTCTTTCGCTTTCTCCCCCGCGGCGATGTCGCGCATCGTGCGGCCGGTCTTGACACTGGTGAGATAGCGTTCGGTCAGGCCGAGGCTCGATCCGGCCTCAACGTCATCGACCTTGCGCAGGATCCAGTTCTCGCTGCGGTCGCCGGGCCTGGGCTTCAGGCGGAACATGATCCATTCGCCTTTCATGCGATGGCCGTTCAGCGTGAAATGGAGATGGCCTTCCTCCAGCGTCTTGTGCGGATCCTTGCGGGGATCGGGAGTCCAGGTCCCCCAATCCCACAGCATCACCGTGCCGCCGCCATATTCGCCCTTGGGAATCGTGCCTTCGAAGCTGGCATAGCTCATCGGATGGTCTTCGGTGCGCACCGCGAGGCGCTTGTCGTCGGGGTTGAGGCTTGGGCCGCGAGTCACCGCCCAGCTCTTCATCACCCCGTCCATTTCGAGCCTCAGGTCGTAATGGAGCCGGGTCGCGTCGTGCTTCTGGACCATGAACAAGGCCGGGGCGTGCCGCCCTTTGGCCGCGGCCACTTTGCCCGGCGGCTCCGCGGTCTTCGCGAAGTCGCGCTTGCGATTGTAGGTGGCGAGCGGGTCGGCCGCCTTGCGGGCCACGGATCAGGCCCGTTTGCGCGCCGGAGCCGATTTCGACGCCGCCTTTTTCGGCGCTGCTTTTTTTGCGGTGGTTTTCTTGGTGCTTCCGCCGCCGCTTTTGCGTGCGGCCGCCGCTTTTTCACTCCCGCCGGGCCGCTCGATCGAGCGCTTCAGCGCGGCCATCAGGTCGATGACGTTCGAGCCGCGGGCCGGCGCCGGCTCCTCCTCGGCCTGGATCGTCTTGCCCTTGCGCTTCTGCTCGATCAGATCCTTGAGCGCCTCGATATAGCGATCGTGGAACTTGGAGGGATCGAACTTCGCCGTCTTGCGGTCGATCAAGGTCTCGGCGAGGTCGAGTAGATCCTCGTCCGCCTCGCCATCGGAAATGTCGCGGAAATAGTTCCGCGCCTTGTTGACCTCGTCGGCATAGCGCAGCGTCTCCAGGACGATGCCGCGCCCGCACGGCTTGACGCTGACCAGATATTCACGGCCCCTCAATGCGAGCTGGCCGATCCCCATCTTGTGGGTGCGCCGCAGCGCCTCGCGGAGCACGATGAACGCCTCCTCCGCGAGATCGTCGGCCGGGACGACGAAATAGGGCTTCTCGAAATAGAGGACGTCGACCTCGTCATAATCGACGAACTGGGTGAGCTCGAGCGTCCGCTTGCTTTCCAACTTGACCGCCTCCAGCTCCTCGTCGGTCATGGTGACGTAGGTGCCCTTCTCGACCTGATAGCCCTTGACGATGTCCTCCGGGTCGACCGGCCCGACCCCGGGCACGACCTTCTCATATTTGATCCGCTGGCCGGTCGGCTCGTAAATCTGGTTGAACGCGATCTGCGCGCCGCTCCTGGTGGCGGAAAAGATTTCGACCGGGATCGAGACCAGGGCAAGCCTGATCTGTCCCCTCCAATAGGCGCGTGCGGCCATGTCTTCATGCTCCGGAAAGCTCGATTCGGTTCCGATTCAATCCGCGGCGAGGGGAGCGGTTCCGGCCTCAGACCGGGATTTCAGTCGTATATTTGACCTGCCGCAGCGCGAAGTTGGAAGCGGCGTGGGCGACCGAGGGATGGGCAAGGACGCCGCGCATGACGAAGCGGTCGTAATCGGCGACGTCCTTGACCGCGATGCGCAGCAGATAATCCCATTCGCCCGACATGGCGTAGCATTCGACGATCTCTTCGCGCGACCGGATGAACTGCTCGAAATCGGTGCGTGCCTCGACGCTCTGGCGGGTCATCCGCACCTGGCAGAGCACGTTGACGGCGCGGCCGAGCGCCTCGGCGCTGGCGAGGCGAACCATCGGTCCGAGCACGCCTTCCTGCTCCAGCGCCCGGACGCGGCGCCAGACCGAGGCGGGGGAGGCGCCGACCTTCTCCGCCAGCGCGGCATGGCTGAGGCTCGCATCGCGTTGCAGCTCGCGGATGATCTTGCGGTCGATCGCGTCCATACGATCATTTTATTTCATGAAATGCCCTATTTGCGCAATCCTGTTTCAAATCGCAGCGGCGATGCGGCGAAACTGAGACGCCTTTTGAGCGCGGCTGCGTTATGGAATAGAGCGCGGCGAACCCTTGCCGACAGGAGGAATGAGTGGCGAGCAAATTCGAGATTGCGAACGAGCCGATGCTGTTCGACAGGCTCGACGAGCAGAAGCCCGACGCGCTCCTCCAGTTGATCGCGCTCTGCAATGCCGATCCGCGGCCGGAGAAGATCGACGTCGGCGTGGGCGTCTATCGCGACTCGGCGGGCAACACGCCGATCCTCCGTTCGGTGAAGAAGGCCGAGCGCATCCTGTGGGAGATTCAGGAGACCAAATCCTATCTCGGCTCGCAGGGCGATGCCCGTTTCGTCGATCTGATCCGGCCGATCGTCTTCGGCGAGGCGATGGCGGCGGACGCGCGGATCGTCGGCCTGCAGACGCCGGGCGGCTGCGGCGCGCTCCGGCTCGGCGCGGAGCTGATCCACAAGGCCAATCCCGACGCGCGCATCCATGTCGGCGAGCCGACCTGGCCCAACCACGCGCCGCTCATCGCCAGCAGCGGCGTCGAGATGGTCGCTTATCCTTATTACGATTGCGAGGGGCGGCGCCTTTTGTTCGATCGGATGGCGGCGGCGCTCGAGGAGGCGAGCCCGGGCGACCTCGTCCTGCTCCACGGCTGCTGCCACAATCCGACCGGCGCCGATCTCGATCCCGACCAGTGGCGCGCGGTCGCCGACATCGTCGCTCGGCGCGGGCTGATCCCGTTCGTCGACCTTGCCTATCAGGGGCTCGGCAACGGCCTCGAAGCCGATGCGGCGGGGACGCGGCTGGTCGTCGAGGCGGCCGACCAGGCTTTGATCGCGCAGAGCTGCGACAAGAATTTCGGAGTCTATCGCGAGCGCACCGGCAGCCTGTTCGTCAAGGGGACGAGCCCGCGCGTCGCCGACATCGCCTTCGGCAATTTGCTCCAGCTCGCCCGCACCATGTGGTCGATGCCGCCCGATCATGGCGCGGCGGTCGCCCGGATCGTGCTTGACGATGCCGAACTGCGCGCCGACTGGCATGCCGAGCTCGACGAGATGTGCGCCCGTATCCGGCTGCTGCGCGAGCGGCTCGCCGCTTACGATCCGCGGCTTTCCTATTTGAGCGGCCAGAACGGCATGTTCTCGATCCTGCCGATCGGGCCCGAGCAGGTGCTCGCCTTGCGCGAGGAGAAGGCGATCTACATGGCGGGGTCGGGGCGCTTCAACGTGGTCGGCCTCTCGGACGACAATGTCGACCGCTTCGCCACCGCAATCGTGGAGCAGATGGATGGCTGAGCCGGTCCTGGCCGGGACCCGCGCCCGCGCCAACAGTCCCGATCCCGATTTCGACTGGCGCCGGATCGCCTATCTCGTCCAAATCAGCCAGGCGATGGACAAAATCGAGGAGGAGCGGCTCGTCCCCGAGCGCAAGATCCTCTACCAGTTCAGCGCGCGCGGCCACGATCTGGCGCAGATTCTGCTCGGCAGCCGTCTGACCCACAAGCACGACGCGACCTGCGGCTATTATCGCTCGCGGCCTCTGCTCCTCTCATTGGGCGTGCCGATCGAGGATGCGCTCGGCTCCGGCATGGGCCGCGAGGGCGGCTATTCGGACGGCCGCGATATCGGCGTCGTCTTCAATTACCCGAACCCGAACGGCGCGCCGGCTTTGCCGATGTCGGGCGGCGTCGGCGCCCAATATACGCCGACCGCCGGCTGGGCGCAGGCGATCGATTATTACCGGACAATGCTCGGCGACCGCGCCTATGATGGGGCGATCGCGGTCGTGCTCGGCGGCGACGCCTCCTGCGCGACCGGCGGCTTCTGGTCCGCGCTCACCATCGCGACGACGCAGAAATTGCCGATGCTCTTCTTCGTCGAGGACAATGGCTACGGCATCTCCGTCCCATCCTCCTACCAGACGCCGGGCGGCGACATCGCCCGCAACCTCGCCAGCTTCTCGGGCCTCAACATCTTCTCCGGCGACGGCACCGAGCCGGCCGAGGCCGCGACCCTGCTGAACAAGGCGGTGGCCCATGTCCGCGCGAACAAGGGGCCGGCCCTTATCCGCCTCACCGTGCCGCGCCTCGAAGGCCACAGCTTCCAGGACACGCAGACCTACAAGTCCGAGGAGATCGTCCACGAGGAATGGGCGCGCGATCCTTTGCCCAAGCTCAAATCCTATCTGGTCGGTTCGCTGATGGACGCGGCCGAGTGGGACCGGATCGAGGCCGAGGCCCGGGCGGCGGTCGAGGAGGCGCGGGCGATCGCCGAGGCGCGCGGAATCTCCGATCCGGCGCGGGTGCTCGACCACGTCTTCTACGACGGCGAAATGCAGAAAACGGGCGGGCAGTGGACGAAAGGCTATCGCGCGCCTTCCAGCCATGAGGAGCCCAGGCCCGAGGGCCAGCGGATCAACATGGTCACCGCCATCCGCCGCACGCTCGACAGGGAGCTGGGGCTGAACGACCGCGTCGTGCTGTTCGGCGAGGATGTCGGGCCCAAGGGCGGCGTCCATGCGGTGACCTTGGGCCTCCAGGAAAAATACGGGCCGAAGCGGGTCTTCGACACCAGCCTCAACGAGGAAGGGATTATCGGCCGCGCCGTCGGCATGGCGCTCGCCGGGCTGATGCCGGTGCCCGAAATCCAGTTCCGCAAATATGCCGAGCCGGCGACCGAGCAGATCAACGATTGCGGGACGATGCGCTGGCGCACCCACAATCGCTTCGCGGCGCCGATCGTGCTTCGCATCCCCGGCGGCTTCTTCAAATGCGGCGACCCCTGGCACAGCCAGACCAATGAGGTGCAGTTCGTCCACAATCCCGGCTGGCAGGTCGCGGTGCCGTCCAATGCCGAGGATGCGGTCGGCCTGCTTCGCACGGCCCTGCGCGGCAACGATCCGGTGATCTTCTTCGAGCATCGCGCGATGCTCGACGATGCCTGGGCGCGGCGGCCCTATCCGGGCGATGACTACGTCCTGCCCTTCGGCCGCGCGAAGATGGTGCGGCAGGGCGACGACATCAGCATCGTCACCTGGGGCGCGATGGTGCCGCGCTGCGAGGCCGCGGCGGAGGGCGTCTCGGCCGACATCATCGACCTGCGCACGCTCATGCCGTGGGACAAGGAGACGGTGCTGGACTCGGTCCGCCGCACCCGCCGGTGCCTGATCGTCCATGAGGATTTGCGGACCGGCGGCTTCGGCGCGGAGATCGCGGCATTGGTGGCGGACGAGGCCTTCCTCGATCTCGACGCCCCGGTCGCGCGGGTGACCATGCCG
Source organism: Allosphingosinicella sp. (assembly GCA_036491055.1). GTDB lineage: Bacteria > Pseudomonadota > Alphaproteobacteria > Sphingomonadales > Sphingomonadaceae > Allosphingosinicella. The sequence continues at coordinate 80,724 of DASXCT010000021.1, read as the reverse complement.
GATATTCCGAGCCCGCATAATCCCGTGCTGCTCGAATGGGCGGTGCCGAGCGTCGAGGCGATCCGCGCGAAGATCGAAGAGTTGGTGGGGTTCTAAGGATGGATATCTTTTCCCGTCATCCCGGCGGAGGCCGGGATCCCAGGACAAGACGTCACGGCGGGTCTTCACGAGACCGCGGCCCCTTCGACGCCGCTCAGGGCAGGTTCGGCCGGGGCGACGGACTGGGGTGGCCCTCGTGATCGACGTCATCGTCCCCATGGAGCAGGAAGGTACCCAGGCAGTCGTCCGCGCCTGGTTCAAGCAGGTCGGCGACCGGGTCGAGGAGAATGATGCGCTCGTCGAGCTCGAGACCGACAAGGTGGCGATGGAAGTGCCGGCGCCCGCGGCCGGCGTGCTGCGCGAGATATTGCTCGATACGGACGCGAAAGCCGAGCCGGGGGCAATTCTCGGGCGCATCGCTTCCATCATTGAGGCGACTGAAGAGTCCGCTCGTCCCGAGCGCAGTCGAGGGGCGTCTGCACAGAGTCATCACGAGCGCCCCTCGACGAAGCCTGTCCTGAGCGACGCCGCAGGCGGCGTCGAAGGGCTCGGGACGAGCGAGGCTGGGCGACCCGCATTGGATGCGGAGCTACGCCTTTCGCCGGCCGTGAAGCGGGCGGTGCTCCAGCACGACATCGACCCTTCACAGATCCAGGGCACAGGCCGCGATGGACGCATCACTCGCGCCGATGTGGATCGCGCGATAGAGGCCGTAACCTCGGTGCGGCGGGAACCTCCCGCCACCGTGCAGCCGCGCGCTGCGCAGCCGTCCGATTCCTCGATCCGCTCGCACGACATTCCGCACGACCGGATGCGGCTGAAGATCGCCGGGAACATGCTGAATTCGGTGACTCGGGCGCCGCACGTCACCGCGATGTTCGAGGCGGACTTCAGCGCGATCATTCGCCATCGCGAGCGGCACAAGGATGCTTTCGCGAAGAAAGGCGCGAAGCTCACCTACACCGCCTACATCGTCGCCGCGGCGGCGGAGGCGATGAAGGTCGCGCCGGCGATCAACAGCCGGTGGCACGAGGACCGGCTCGAAATCTTCGACGACGTCAATATCGGCGTCGGCACCGCGCTCGGCGAGAAGGGGCTGATCGTGCCCGTTTTGCGCAAGGTCCAGACGCTGAACCTGAAGGGCATCGCCGCCGGCCTCGACGAATTGATCGAGAAGGCGCGGCGCGAGCAACTGACCGCCCGCGACGTCTCCGGCGGCACCTTCACCCTCTCCAACCATGGCGTGTCGGGCTCGCTCTTCGCCGCGCCGATCGTCATCAACCAGCCGCAATCGGCAATCCTCGGAATCGGCAAATTGGAGAAGCGCGTCGTCGTCCGCGAGGTGGACGGCACCGACACCATCCAGATCCGGCCGATGGCCTATGTCTCGCTCACCATCGACCATCGCGTCGTCGACGGCCACCAGACCAATGCCTGGCTGACCCGATTCGTCGAAAAGCTGGAGAGCTGGCCGGCGGAGTGAGTCTGTCCGCAAAAAGTGAGCGCTAACAAAAGCGGTAGGCAGCCGTAACCAAATGCGCCATTCTCCGCGCGGGGAGGATGCGCATGACCGCAAGAATGGTTTGTGTCATCGACGGCGACAATGTCGCTTTCGCAATGATGGGAGAGGGGGCCGAGCTCCGGCCGACCTCGGTTCGCCAGTTCCGGACGAGCGATTTTCCAACCTTCACCGACGCGCTGCAAAGCTACACCCGCGCCAACCAGATCGAGACGGGCGAGCTTCCGCTCGGCCTCGCCGTCGCGGGCGTCGCGCGCGGCGACATCATCAGCCTCGCCAATTGCCGCTGGTATATTTCGGTGAGCGGAATCCGCGCCTTTCTCGGCCGCGAGCCCCTTATCCTCAACGATTTCGCGGCGACCGCCTGGTCGCTCGCCGCGCTCGACCCGCGCCAGATGAAGGCGGTGGGGCCGGTGCTGCCGCGGCCGGTCGCGCCGGGCCGGACCTTTATCGTCATCGGCACCGGGCCGGGGCTCGGCATGGCGACCCTGATCATCGGCGGCGACGGCGGCGCGGTCGTGCTCGAAAGCGAGGGCGGCCATGGCAGCTTCGCCCCGCAATCCGAGCGTGAGGACAAATTGCTCGCTTATCTGCGCCGGAAATGCAGCGGCCACGTCTCCTACGAGCGGCTGGTCTCCAATGCCGGCCTCCAGAACATCTATAGCTGGCTGACCGAGGAAGCGGGCCGGAGCGGATCGCCGCCCGCGGCCGACCAGATCATCGCGGCGGCCTTGCGCGGCGACGCCATGGCCAAGGAGACGACGGAAGTCTTCGCCGCGGCCCTGGGTTCCTTCGCCGGCAACGGAGTGCTGACGGCGGGCGCGTGGGACGGCGTGCTGCTGGTCAGCCCGGTCCTTCGCCAGATGCTGCCTCTGCTCGAGGGGACGGCCTATCGCCACGGCTTCGTCGCCAAAGGGCGGATGCGCAAGGCGCTGGAGAAGGTGCCGACCAGCTTCGCCGAGAGCGAAAATACGAGCCTGGCCGGCGCCGCCGCCGCCCTCGCCGCGCGCGAACGGCAGAACTGAGCGCTCTTCCGGCCGCGAAACGTCCGGGGCACGGTGCGCAGGTTCGTTATTGCCCGATTTGGCTGTGGACTGCCCGCAACAGCCTGAAGCGCAACGCCACTTGCGCCAACCAATGTTTGCATTTGCCGCTCAGATTGTTATCGTGGGACATCAACTCTTTAGTCGAGGCGTGCCATGAGAATGATTGCTTTCGCCATACTCGCAGTCGCTATGGCCGCTCCGGCCGTCGCCGGCGATTCCAAGCAGAATGCGGCGCCGAAGAAGCCGCACCTCATCTGCAAGCGCGACATGAATGCGACCGGCACGCGCATGTCGCCCCTCCTCTGCCGCACCGCCGACCAATGGCAGGCGATGAATGAGGGAGGGGATGGCAAGCTCGGCACCATGGCGCATAGCCAGGCCCAGGGATCCGGGGGTTCGCCGCTCGCCAGCCAACCCTGAGGCGACGGAACCTCCGTCGCGTGGATGGCTTCCGACTCCGTCCTGAACGGAGCCGCCATGCCCAGGTGAAGGAAGAGATTTAGGGCAGCATCTGCATCCCTGCTCCCCGGCGAAAGCCGGCGATTGCCGGTGGCAATCGCCACCTGCTCATCCTGACGGCCGAAAAGAGCGGTAAAACAAAAGCCTGGAATCGTATCCGATCAGACTTGATCGGGTACGAGTCTAGCTTCGCCTCGGCGGGACCAGCTTGATCTCGAACAGCTTCGGCCAGTTCTTGCCGGTGACGAACAGCCGGTCGTGCGCCGAATCGTAAGCGATGCCGTTGAGCACGCTATCCTCGTCCGGGGGCGCCTGCTCGGCGACGAGCTGGGTGAGGTCGATCCAGCCGGTGACATGGCCCGTCTTCGGATCGATCCGGGCGATGCGCGGCGTCATCCAGACATTGGCGAAAATCTCGCCTTTGACCCATTCGAGCTCGTTCAGCCGCTCGACCGGCTGGCCCTGGTCGGTGACGTCGATCCGCCGCCGCTCGGCCATCGTCGCGGGATCGAGGAAGCGGAGCTGGGCCGTGCCGTCGCTCATGATGATGTCGGTGCCGTTCCGGGTCAGCGCCCAACCCTCGCCCGGATAGTGGAACTCGCCGAGCTTGGCGAAATCCGATCGGCGCCAGCGGAAGCCGACGCCGCCCTGCCAGGTGAGGCTGCGGATCTCCGGCCCCCAATCGACGATTCCCTCGCCGAAATAGCGCCGGTCGACCGGGATCGAGCGAAGCACCTTCCCGTCCTCCAGCCTCTCCTCGCGGATCTCGGACTGGCCGTTGAGCCCGGTGCTCTCGAAGAGATGGCCGTCCAGATAGAAGAGGCCTTCGGTGAAGGCCCTGATGTCGTGCGGATAGCTATGGACGATCCGATAGCCGTAGACGGGCGGCTTGGCCGGCGGCGACGCCGCGCAGCCGAACAAGGCGGCGAGCGGGAGGAGGAGAAGGGGGACCGGCTTCATCACGGCACGTTCATCGTCAGGAGATCGTAAGAGGCCACGATTTCGTCCTTCTGGTTGAAGACGGCGACCGCCCAGCGCACCTCGCCCATCTCATCGTTGCGTACCGACTTGGATTTGACGGTCAGCTCCACCCGCATCGAATCGCCGGGATAGAGCGGCGTCAGGAAGCGGAGGTTCTCCAGCCCGGTATTGGCGAGCACCGGCCCCGGCGCCGGATCGACGAACAGGCCGGCGGCGAAGGAGAGGATGAGATAGCCGTGGGCGACGCGGCCGTCGAAGATCGGGTTCGCCTTCGCCGCCTCCTCATCCATATGGGCATAGAAAGTATCGCCGGTGAAATCGGCGAAATGCTCGATATCGCCGAGTGTGACGGTGCGGCTGGCGGTCTTGAGGGTATCGCCGATCTCCAGCTCCGAGATGCGCTTGCGGAAGGGATGGATTTCGCCCTCGACCTTGGGCGCGCCGGGCAGCCATTGCCTGACGATGCTCGAGAGGACGGCCGGCGATCCCTGGAGGGCGGTGCGCTGCATATAATGGGTGACGCCGCGCACGCCGCCCATTTCCTCGCCGCCGCCGGCGCGGCCGGGGCCGCCATGGACGAGCACGGGAAGCGGCGAGCCGTGGCCGGTCGATTCCTTCGCCGATGTCCGGTCGAGGATCACCATGCGGCCGTGATAGGCGCCCGCGCCGAGCACGAACTCTTCGGCGACCTTGTCGTCGAAGGTGAAGAGCGAGAGCGCCAGGCTGCCCATGCCGCGATTGGCGAGCGCGATCGCGTCGCCCAGGTCGCGATAGGGCATGATCGTCGACACCGGGCCGAACGCTTCGACGTCGTGCACCGCATCCATGGTCCAGGGATCGTCGGCACGAAGCAGGATCGGCGCCATGAAAGCGCCGTTCCCCGCCACCGGCGACGCCTCCGGATCGCCGGCGACGATCCGCGCCGATCTGGCCAGCTCCGCCACTGCCGCGCGGACGCTGGCGAGCTGGGAGCGGCTGGCGAGCGCGCCCATCGTCACGCCTTCCTCGCGCGGATCGCCGATTTTCACCTTGGCGAGGCGCCGGCGCAATGCCTCCTCGACCGCGTCGAGTTGCGCGGCCGGCGCCATGGCGCGGCGGATGGCGGTGCATTTCTGGCCCGCCTTGACCGTCATTTCGCGCGCCACTTCCTTGACGAACAGGTCGAATTCGGGCGTGCCGGGCCCCGCGTCCGGCCCCAGGATCGAGGCGTTGAGGCTGTCGCGCTCGGCGATGAAGCGGACGCTCTCGCGAGCGATCACCTTGTGCGTCTGCAGCTTCATCGCGGTCTGGGCGGAGCCGGTGAAGCTGACCACGTCCTGCAAGGTCAGATGGTCGAGCAGGTCGCCGACGCCGCCCATGATGAGTTGCAGCGCGCCGGGCGGCAGCACTTCTGCCTCGATCATGATGCGGAAGGCGGCCTCGGTGAGATAGCCGGTCGCCGAAGCGGGCTTCACGATCGCCGGCACGCCGGCGAGCAGGGTCGGGCCGAGCTTTTCCAGCATCCCCCAGACCGGGAAGTTGAAGGCGTTGATATGGACCGCGGCGCCCTGGAGCGGCGTGAAGACGTGCTGCCCGACGAAGGTGCCGCCGCGCGACAATGGCTCCATCGGCCCGTCGATCAGGATGCGGCTATTGGGCAACTCCCGCCGGCCCTTGGACGAGAAGGAGAAGAGCGTGCCGGCACCGCCCTCGATATCGATCCAGCCGTCGGTCCGGGTCGCGCCGGTATCGTAGGAAAGCGCGTAAAGCTCTTCCTTGCGCGCCATCACCGCATTGGCGAGGTCCTTCAGCATCCAGGCGCGCTCGTGGAAGGTCATCCGCCTGAGCGCCGGCCCGCCGAACTTGCGCGCATGGTCGAGCATCGCCTTGAAATCGAGGCCCTGGCTGCCGGTGACCGCGATCGTCTCGCCGGTGACCGCGCTCTGCACCTCGGCGAAGCCGCCCGAAGCGGCATGCCACTGGTCCTGTGCGTAGTTGAGAAGAATGGGGGTCTTCATCGTCTCGTTCCGGCTGGTCGCGGCCTCCTGTAGCGGCCCGGCGCTCGACACGGAAGGCGGGGAGATTCTAGAGTGGGACATGGACCAGCGCGCCGCCCCCTCCTTGTCGCTCGCCGATATTCGAGAAACGAGCGAGATGATTGCCCCTTACGTCGCCCGCACGCCCGTCCACGATTGGCGCGGGCGGGAGATCGAGGCGCTGCTCGCGCCCGGCACGCGGGTCAATCTCAAGCTCGAATTGTTCCAGCAGGGCGGGACGTTCAAGGCGCGCGGCGCCATCTCGAAGATGCTGCGGCTGAGCCCGCGGGAGCTTGCGCTCGGCGTCACGGCGGTCAGCGCCGGCAACCATGCCATCGCCACCGCTTATGCCGCCGCCGCCTTGGGCACGAGCGCCAAGGTGGTGATGATGGGATCGGCCAATCCCGCCCGGGTCGCGACCTGCCGCGCGCTCGGCGCCGAGGTGGTCACCGCGCCCGACGGCCGCACCGCCTTCGAGATGGTCGAGGCGATTTCGCGCGACGAAGGCCGCTCGTTCATCCACCCGTTCGAAGGCCCCTATACCGCGCTCGGCACGGCGACCCTGGGGATGGAATGGCTGGAGCAGGTGCCGGACCTCGAAGCGGTGATCATCGCCATCGGCGGCGGCGGCCTGTGCGGCGGCGCCTCGACCGCGATCAAATTGCTGAAGCCCGATTGCCTGGTCTTCGGGGTCGAGCCGACCGGCTCCGACACGATGACCCGCAGCTTCGCGGAAGGGAAGCCGATCGACCATGCCGAGGTGCGGACGATCGCCGACAGCCTCGCCCCGCCTTTCGCTCTGCCCTACAGCTTCGGGCTCTGCCGCCGGAATGTCGACGACATCGTCCTGGTCGACGACGACGAGATGCGCGCCGCCATGGCTCTGCTGTTCCGCGAGATGAAGCTTGCCGTCGAACCCGCGGCGGCGGCGGCGACCGCTGCCCTGGTCGGGCCGCTCAGGAAGCGGCTGGCCGGGAAGAAGGTCGGCGTCCTCGTCTGCGGCTCGAACATCGATTTCGACACGTTCGAGCGGCATGTCCGGCAGCCGGAAGCACGGGCCTGAAGTCCAGCGCAATGGGATGGGCTTCAGCCCGCCCCGACGCCGTTCACCCCTTGGTGGAGGCGGCAGGGGAGCCCGGGCTCCCCTGCCGCCCTCAGTCACTCGATCGGGCCGCCGCCGTTACAATCGCCGATATATTCGTCTACCTGGAAATAGGTATAGGTACCGACGAGATGATATTGCACGCCATTGGCGGTGCATTCCGGCAATATCTCGCCGACCTCGGTCGTATGCGAGGCATCGCTGTACATGTGGGTTACATACATCGGCTGGCTCGTTTGCGCGAACGCAGCGCTCGGTTCGACGACAAAAGCTGACACGACCAGAGAAACGATCCCGATACCCTTGAGCATATTCGACTCCTATTCTGTTCTTGACCACGAATGACCCGATCCCGGCGATTCACCCGAAGGCGAGTCGCAATGAATATAGCACGTTCCGCATTGGACGCGTCACGCTCCTTCATCGGAATAATGCTCGTTTATTTCGAGTTAACTGCTATGGGGAAAGAGGCTGGCTGCAGATCCGGATTTTACCCAGTTATTTCCCGGTAAAGCTCGGCTTCCTCTTCGCCATGAACGCGGCGACGCCTTCGCGATAATCTTCGCTGGAGCCGAGCTCGCGCATCGCATCGCGCTGGAGGTCGAGCTCCTCGTCGAGATCGTGGCCCCAGCTTTCGCGGATCATTTGCTTGATCCGGGCAAGGCCGCGCGTCGGCGCCGCCGCGAATTTTTCCGCCAGCGCGTCCACCTCCGCGTCCAGCGCCTCGTCCCCCACCGCCTTCCAGATCAGGCCCCACTCGGCCGCCTGCTCCGCCGGCAGCGGCTCGGCGGTGAGCGCGAGGCCGAGCGCTCGGGCCTGGCCGACGAGGCGGGGCAGAACCCAGGTGCCGCCGCTGTCGGGGATGAGGCCGATCGAGGCGAAGGACTGGATGAATTTGGCGGATTTCGCGGCGATGACGATGTCGCAGGCGAGCGCGATATTGGCCCCCGCCCCCGCCGCCACGCCGTTCACGCGGGCGATTACCGGGAAGGGCAAGGAGGTGATCCGCCGGACCAGAGGATTATATCTTTTCTCCACCGACTCGCCGAGATCCACCGCCTCGCCCGGCGCCACCGCGCGGTCGTTCAGATCCTGCCCGGCGCAGAAGCCGCGGCCGGCGCCGGTGATGATCAGCACCCGCGCGCCGTCCAGCCTGGAGAGCGCGTCCGCCACCTCCTCGTGCATCTCGACGGTGAAGCTGTTGAGGCGGTCCGGCCGGTTCAGCGTCAGCCGGGCGATGCCGCCCTCCTGCTTGAACTCGATGGTCCCGTAAGCCATGGCCCCGTTTCATGGGCGCAAACGAGATGGCGGACAAGGTTGCCCGGACGATGCTGGCGGCGGAGGGGACGGGTCCCGCCTGGGGCATCGAGATCGAGGAAGCGCGGGAGGGCTATGCGCGCATCCGCATGAAAGTGCGGCCCGACATGCTGAACGGCCATTCCATTGCCCATGGCGGCATGATCTTCGCCCTCGCCGACACCGCCTTCGCTTATGCCTGCAACGGCCGCAACCTCAGGACCGTCGCCGCCCAGGCCTCGATCGTCTTCCTCGACGCGGCGCGCGACGGCGAAATGCTGATCGCCGAGGCGCAGGAGGAGGCGCTTGTCGGTCGCTCGGGCGTTTATACCGTATCGGTGACGGCGGCGGACGGCCGCGTCGTCGCGATATTCCAGGGTTTCTCGCGCAGCATCGGCGGCCCCATCGTCGGAGACAATGAATGACCGAAGCCTTTATCTGCGATGCCATCCGAACGCCGATCGGCCGCTATGGCGGCGCGCTGGCGCATGTGCGGGCGGACGATCTCGCCGCGATTCCGATCCGGGCCCTGATCGATCGCAATCCCGGCGTGGACTGGAGCGCCTTGGACGACGTCATCTTCGGCTGCGCCAACCAGGCCGGCGAGGACAATCGCAATTTGGCGCGGATGGCCGGATTGCTGGCGGGGCTGCCCGATACGTCGGGCGGGGTGACGCTCAATCGGCTCTGCGGCTCGGGCATGGACGCGGTGGCGATGGCGGCGCGGGTCGTCCGCGGCAGCGAAGCGGAGATGCTGATCGCCGGCGGCTCGGAGAGCATGAGTCGGGCGCCTTTCGTCATGGCCAAGGCGGAGAGCGCCTTCGACCGCAAGGCCGAGATGTACGACACGACGATCGGTTGGCGCTTCGTCAATCCGAAGATGAAGAATGAATATGGCGACGACACCATGCCTTCCACCGCGGAGAACGTGGCCGAAGAGTTTGAGGTGACGCGCGAGGACCAGGACGCATTCGCCGTCCGCAGCCAGGAGAAAGCGAGCCTGGCGCAGGAAAATGGCCGGCTTGCCGCGGAGATCATTCCTGTCGCCATCCCGCAGCGCAAGGGCGATCCGATCGTCGTCGACCGCGACGAGCATCCGCGCAAGACCAGCGTCGAGGCGCTGGCGAAGCTGCGGCCGATCGTCCGGCCGGACGGCACCGTCACCGCCGGCAATGCCTCGGGCGTCAACGACGGGGCGGCGGCGATGATCGTCGCGTCGGAAGAAGCGGCGAAGCGCAACGGCCTCACCCCTCGCGCCCGCATCGTGGGCGCGGCGGTGGCCGGTGTGCCGCCGCGGATCATGGGGATCGGTCCGGCGCCCGCTTCGGAGAAATTGCTGAACCGGCTCGGCCTTTCGATCGGCGACATGGACGTGATCGAGATCAACGAGGCTTTCGCCGCCCAGGCTTTGCCGGTGCTGCGCCGGCTCGGCCTTGCCGACGATGCCGGCCAGGTGAACCCGAACGGCGGCGCCATCGCGCTCGGCCACCCGCTCGGCATGTCCGGCGCCCGTCTGGCCATGACCGCGACCGAGGAGCTCCACCGCAAAGGCGGCCGCTATGCGCTGTGCGCCATGTGCATCGGCGTCGGCCAGGGCATCGCGATGGTGCTCGAGCGGGTGTGAGTTCCTCCCCGGAACGGGGAGGGGGACCGGCCAGAGGCCGGTGGAGGGGGGTCTGAGACCTGCACGACCCCCCCTCCACCGCACTCCGTGCGGTCCCCCTCCCCGCAAGCGGGGAGGATTATTCAGGCGCGATCGATTCGTCCGGCATAGCAGCCGCGCCGGGCATAATGGGCGTGGATGTAGGCTGCGGCGGGATCTTCGAAGAAGCGCTCGATCAGCTTTTCGGCCTCGCCGCCGTCGACGAGATCGCCGTCCGTCATCATCCCCGCCGCGTCGAAAGCGCGCAGCGACAGCGGCCGCGTGCGCATCGCCGGCGGGATGTCGTCGACGAGATCGGTCGGCGCGACGTCGCGTTCGCGCACGAAGATGGCGTGGCTGGCCCGATAGGGGCTGTCCGCCGGCTGGTGGAAATAGTTGACCAGCAACAGCGTCTCGCCGGGCTCGGCGTCGCTGATCTCGATCCGGTCGGGAAAACCGGGCTTCGCATCCGCAAGGGTGCGGCGGGCGCCGTAACGGGCGAGCGCTTCGTCGGAAAGGCCGAAAAGCGGGCGGAAAGGCTCGGGGGACAGGCCGGTCACTCGGAACATGAGGGTCTCCATTGCTGCGTTCGCCCCCTCTTGTCGCTTCGTGCGCGAGACCGCACTCCGCCGCTTGCTGCCGAACTCGAAACTTGGCGAGGCGGCGCCGCGACCCCATCTATTCTGGTGCGTTGATTGAAGCGAAAGGACCGCTTTGCTAGGGCCGGTTCCGGAGACAGACATGTATACGACCGAGCTTCAGAAGACGAAGAACCTGGCCTCGACCGAGGATCCGGAGAAGCTCGCCGCCTTCGAGGCGCGGGTCGCGGCCGACGAGTATATCGAGCCCAAGGACTGGATGCCGGAGGCCTATCGCCGCACGCTCACCCGCCAGATCTCGCAGCACGCCCATAGCGAGATCGTCGGCATGCTGCCGGAAGGCAATTGGATCGGCCGCGCCCCGTCGCTGCGGCGCAAGGCGATCCTGCTCGCCAAGGTCCAGGACGAGGCGGGGCACGGCCTCTACCTCTATTCGGCCGCCGAGACGCTCGGCACCAGCCGCGAGGAGATGATCGAGGCGCTCCACTCGGGCAAGGCCAAGTACAGCACGATCTTCAATTATCCGACCCTGACCTGGGCCGATATCGGCGCGATCGGATGGCTGGTCGACGGCGCCGCGATCATGAACCAGGTGCCGCTCCAGCGCACTTCCTACGGCCCCTATGCGCGGGCGATGGTCCGGGTGTGCAAGGAGGAGAGCTTCCACCAGCGCCAGGGCTATGAGATCATGATGGCGATGTGCGCCGGCACCGCCGACCAGAAAAGGATGGCGCAGGACGCGCTCAACCGCTGGTGGTGGCCGTCCTTGATGATGTTCGGCCCGCCCGACGCCGACAGCCCCCACACCGCCCAGTCGATGCGCTGGCGGATCAAGCGCGAGACCAATGACGAGCTCCGCCAGAAGTTCGTCGACATCAGTGTCCCCCAGGCGGACGCGCTCGGGATCAAGGTGCCCGACCCGGCGCTCCGCTGGAACGCGGAACGCGGCCATCACGATTTCGGAGAGGTGGATTGGGAGGAATTCTACGCCGTCGTCCGCGGCGAAGGCCCGGTGGCGAAGGAACGGATGAAGGCCCGCCGCGATGCCTGGGAGAACGGCGCCTGGGTGCGCGAGGCGGCGGCGGCTTATGCGGAGAAGCACAGCCGCAAACGGGAGGCGGCATGATGAAATCCTCCCCGGGACGGATCGGAGCCGCTGGTTCGTCCCCCGGACGAACCTTAGTGCGGCTCCGATGGGGACCGGCCGAAGGCTGGTGGAGGGGGCTCGGTGCCACCCTCGGCCCCCCCTCCACCATGCTGCGCATGGTCCCCCTCCCCACGAGTGGGGAGGACATATGAAGGATTGGCCGCTCTGGGAGGTATTCGTCCGCTCGAAGGGTGGGCTGTCGCACCGCCATGTCGGCTCGGTCCACGCCCCCGATGCCGAGATCGCGCTCCGCCACGCCCGCGATACCTATACGCGGCGGATGGAGGGCGTGAGCCTCTGGGTGGTGCCGTCGGCGCAGATCACGGCGTCCGACCCCACCGACGATGCGGCGATGTTCGATCCCGCCGCCGACAAGGTCTATCGCCACCCGACCTTCTACCACATACCGGACGACGTGAAGCACATATGACTCTTTTCAGGTCGGCCGCTCCAAATCCTCCCCCGGCTTACCGGGGGAGGGGGACCGTGCGAAGCACGGTGGAGGGGCATTGGCGCCGAGGCTGGCCCCTCCACCATGAGCAGGTGCGCAGTGCCCCGCACTGCGCAGCGATGTCCGGGGGACATGGCGACCTGCTCATTGCGGCCGGTCCCCCTCCCCTGCAAAAGCAGGGGAGGATCTAGGTGGCGTCGCTGCCTCCGATCGACACTCCTTCCGGCGCGACCGGTGCCGGCGTTTTCGACGCGCCGGCACGGGACGAGAATGGCGCCTTGTTCGACTTCCTGCTGCGGCTCGGCGACGACAGCTTGGTCCTCGGCCAGCGGCTCGGCGAATGGTGCGGCCATGCGCCGTCGGTCGAGGTCGATCTCAGCCTCGCCAATATCGCGCTCGACCTGATCGGGCAGGCGACCTTCTTCCTCAACTATGCGGGAGAAGTCGAAGGCAAGGGACGCGACGGCGACAAGCTCGCCTTTCACCGCGACGTGCTCGATTTCCGCAATTGCCTGCTGGTCGAGCAGCCGAACGGCGATTTCGCGCAGACGATGGCGCGGCAGCTCCTCTTCTCGACCTGGCAGAAACTGCTCTTCCGCCATCTCGCCGGCTCGATCGAGGCGACGATCGCCGCGATCGCCGAGAAGGCGCTGAAGGAAGTTACCTATCATCAGGAGCTGGCGCGCGAATGGGTGATCCGCCTCGGCGACGGGACGGAAGAAAGCCGACGGCGCATGGTCGATGGGCTCGACTGGATGGGACGGTTCGTCCCGGAGCTGTTCGAGATGGACGATCTCGCCGCCTTCATGGCGGAGCGGGGGGTCGGCGCCGACCTTGCCGCCTTCCGCGCCAATTACGATGCGCAGGTGCACGCGGTGCTCGGCGAGGCGACGCTCGCACCCCTGGCCGAGCAGCGCCCGATCCTCGGCGGCCGCCGCGGCCATCATAGCGAGCATCTCGGCCATTTGCTGGCGGCGATGCAGTTCCTCCCCCGCACCTATCCTGAGGCCGTGTGGTGAGGGGGAATCGCGCCATGAAAGCCCCTCCCCTCAATGGGGAGGGGTTGGGGAGGGGTGGTGTTCGAGACCCGCTCAGCCCAACGTCGAACCTCACTCCCACCCAACCATCGGCCGCTGCTAAGGCTGCTTCCGGGGGAAGCAGCCAAGCAGCCGATCCCATCGAGGGGGAGGGCTTTGAACGGGTCTGGTGCGTCCTTCGCAAAGTATCCGATCCCGAAATCCCGGTCTTATCGGTAGTGGATCTCGGAATTGTCCGCTCGGTCGAAGCGGATCGCGTCGTGATCACCCCTACCTATACCGGCTGTCCCGCGACGCAGGTGATCGAGCGCGATATCCGTGCCGCGCTCGATGCGGCGGGCTATCGCGATGTCCGGATCGAGACGACCCTCTCCCCCCCGTGGACCACCGACTGGATCAGCCCCGAAGGCCGGGAGAAGCTGCGCGCCTACGGCATCGCGCCGGCCACGCGCGACCCGGTGGAATGCCCGCAATGCGGCTCGACCGATTGCGAGGAGGTGAGCCGCTTCGGCTCGACGCCGTGCAAGGCGCTCTGGCGCTGCCTTGCCTGCCAAGAGCCGTTCGACCTGTTCAAATGCCACTGATCCCCGGATGAGCGTCGGCTTTCACAGGCTCGAAGTCGCGGAGGTGGTAGCGGAGACGGCGGACGCCAGCTCGATCCGCTTCCATGTGCCGGAGGAATTGCGCGAGACCTTCCGCTTCAAGCCCGGCCAGCACCTCACCCTGCGCACCGAAATTGGCGGCGAGGAGATCAGGCGCAATTATTCGCTCTGCGTCGCGCCGTCGGACGGCGAGGTGAAGGTGACGGTGAAGCGCATCGCCGGCGGCGCCTTTTCCAACTGGGCGAACGAGACGCTCCGCCCGGGCGCGATGCTCGACGTCATGGCGCCGCACGGCAGCTTCACCTGGGATTTCGATCCGGCCGCATCCAGCCATTATGTCGGCTTTGCCGGCGGTTCGGGAATCACGCCGATCATCTCCTTGATCAAGGCGGCGATGATCGAGGAGCCGAACAGCCGCTTCACCCTTTTCTACGGCAATCGCGACAGCCAATCGGTCATCTTCCTCGAAGAGCTGGCGCGGCTCAAGAACCGCTATATCGACCGGCTCGAGATCCACCATTTCCTCGCCGAGGAGATGGAGGATATCGACTTGTTCAACGGCATGCTCGATCGCGCCAAATGCGGCGAGATATTGGAGCATCTGGTCGAGCCGGCGGACGCTGCCGCCTTCTTCATCTGCGGTCCGGAGCCGATGATGGACGCCGCCGAGGCCGCCTTGCTCGACGCCGGCGTGGCGAAGGACAGGATCCATATCGAGCGCTTCACCGCCGGCCGCCCTTCAGCGGCGCAGGCGGCGCAGATGCAGGCGCTCCAGCAGGAGGCCGAGGGGCTGACGATGCTGGTGACGCTCGACGGGCGCAAGAGGCGAATCCCGTTCGATGCCGCGGCCGGCAACATCCTCGACAGCGCGCGGCTGGCCGGGCTGCCGGCGCCTTATGCCTGCAAGGCCGGCGTCTGCGCGACCTGCCGGGCAAGGGTGGTCTCGGGCGAGGCGGAGATGGCCGCCCGCTACGGTCTCACCGACGAGGAAGTGGGCGCGGGCTATATCCTCACCTGCCAGTCCGTCCCCAAAGGCGAGGGGCTGGAGGTGGATTATGATGCTTAGGCCGGTGAACCCAGCTCCTGACCGCTCATCCTGAGTAGCGCCCGAGCCTGGCGAGGGCGCGTATCGAAGGACGCACACAGTCAGTGGGTCCTTCGATACGCCGGTTCGACGAACTCACCAGCTACTCAGGATGAGCGGTTCTTTGGTTCCGTATTGTGGCCTTACCGCCGCGCGCCGCGGCACCGCCGGAGGCGGCGAAGGCGCCCGAACGGTCCAGCGCGCCGTCATAATCGATGACCGCGTGGACGACGCTCTGCATCGCATGCATACGCTGCGGCAGGGGCGCCGAGGTGCGCCGGATCATCACCGCGATCGCATAGGCATGGCCGTCCGGCCCGGTGATCACGCCGATATCGTTATAGCCCGCCTCGACGGCGCCGAGGATCTGGCCGGTGCCGGTCTTGTGCGAGAGCGTCCAGCCGGGCTCGAGCCCGCCCTTCAGCCGCTGCGGGCCGGTCTTGGTGTGCGACATGATGCCGAGCAGGCGCTGGGTCGAGGCCGGCGAGAGCAATTCGCCGCGCTTCAGCCGCGACAAGGCGTCGACCACGCCGAGCGGCTGCGCCCCGTCCATCGGGTTGGCGATATAATGTTCGAAGGCGGCGCGGCGCTCGGAGGGCGGCAGGGCGTCGCGCGCTTTGTAGAAGCCGCCATTCGTGGCGTAGCTCTGCTTCCAGGTGATGCCGGCGATGGCGCTCTGCAGCAGCCGCTCGCCCGGGCCGAAGCGGATTCCGCCGATCCCCTTGTCGCGGAGGAAGGCGCGGACCGCTTCCGGGCCGCCCGCGCGCCACAAAACGGCGTCGTTGCAGGTATTGTCGCTCTGCTGGAGCGCGCGCGTCATCAGCGCGCCGAGGGTGGTCGAATAGCCATCCTCGCCGATTTCCGCCGCGATCGGCTGGTGGAAAAGGGTGATGTCGGATCTGTGGAGGGTGACCGGCGAATCGAAGCTGAGCGCGTCGCGGTCGATCTTGTTGAATGCGGTCAGCGCCACCCAGAATTTGCTGACGCTCTGCTGCGGGAAATAGGTGTCGCCGTCGAAGGCGGCGGTCCAGCCGGTCTGCACGTCCTCGACCGCGATCCCGATATCGCCGTTGAAACCCTGACCGATGGCGCGGATCTCGGCTTCGAGCGCGCGATGCGCCGTCGCCTCGCCGAGGCCATATTCACGCGATTCACGCGGCCTGTAGGTGCCGTTCTGGGCGAGCCGGCGCGCGGCGGCCGTCTTGGCATGGACCGCCGCTTGCTGGGGGATCATCGCCAGCGCGAAAACCGCGGCCGGCATCCAGCCGATCCGCGCCACGTTTGCCAAACCACGCACCTTGAACCCGCTCGACACGATACGCCTCCCTAAGCCCTTCAGCCCACACAGATTCACCATAGGAATCACGTGGTTTATGTCAGCTTAAAGTCCGGCAAGATCGGCGAACCGTGCTGCCGCTGCGGCCGGACGAATCCGAGCCGGGCCCCCGTATCGAAAAGTCACAAAAAGGCGCGCAGCTTCAGCCAGGCGTCGCGCTTCGCATCGAACGGCAACGTGTATGCGGGGCTGCTGGAGGGGAGAGCGATCAGCGCAATCCCTTCGATTCCCGCAAGCTGCTTCATCCCGAGCGCCGCCGATTTGCCGCCATTGAAGCCGATCGCGCGCAATTCCGGCAGCTTCGCGACCAGCCCGGGGAGCCGGTTGGGCCGGTGATCGCGAATGGCGCCGTCGAGGCTGCCGCGGCGAGTGGCGGCGCCGACCGTATCCCAGAGCCCGATCCCGGCATCGCGCAAGGCCCGCAGCCTCCCTTCATAAGCGAGCGGCACCAGGTCGCGGCCGATCACCGAGCCGATCAGGCGCCAGAAATGGTTGCGCGGATTGCCGTAATATTGGCGCCGGGCGAGCGATTCCTCGCCCGGAAGGCTGCCGAGCACCAGCAATCGCGTTCGCGCGTCGATGACGGGCGGGAAGGAGCGCTTGATCTCCTCCTGGTCTGGCGCGGGGGGGCGTTTCGGCACTGCATCTTCCATTCTCGTCGCAACGCGGCAACAGGGATTCGGACTCCCCCGTTTAGCGAAATCGCAAGGGCCGGGCGGCTAAAGCGGGGCGTTCGCAACCACAGCCGAGCCGCTTTTGCCCTTTCCCGAGCCCCAACCTCAGGCCGTCGCGCGCGCCGCCGGAAGCAGCGGCGACGAGCTGTTCGCCTTGACCTCGATCCGCGGCCTTGCCGCATGGTGGGTGGTGCTCTTCCATCTGCGGCTGCTGCTGGCGCCCTGGCTTCCCAGCCGGGTCATCGACCTGCTCGCGCAGGGCAATCTCGCGGTCGATCTCTTCTTCATCCTCTCGGGCTTCGTCATCGCGCTCAAACATGGCGAGCGGCTCGCCGGCGACTGGCGCGCGACCGGCGACTTCCTGTTCCGGCGTTTCGCGCGCATCTATCCGCTCCACTTCCTGATCCTCGCCGGCTTCGCGGCTTATGCCGGCGCCGCGATCCTGTTCGGCTCGGCGACGATCGAGGGGCAGCATCCCGGCTATTTCCTCGCCTCCCTGTTCCTGGTCCAGAATTGGGGCTTCTTCGGCGAATTGCGATGGAACGTCCCCGCCTGGTCGATCTCGACCGAGGCCTTCGCTTATCTCCTGTTCCCGATCCTGATCCGGCTGGTTCTGCCGGTCCGGCGATCCGCATGGCTGCTCGCATTGCTGGTGGTGGCGCTCGGGCTCACCGTGCCCACCTTCTTCGTGCTGACCGGCAACTCCTTCCCCGACGCGGTGCCGCAGACCGGCCTTTTCCGCTGCGTCGTCCAGTTCGCGATGGGGATGCTGCTCCACGCGCTGTGGCGCGAATTGCGCGGCCGTCCCCTTGCGCTGCCGCTGATCGGCGCGGCCGTCTTGCTCGGCCTGGCTTATGCATTGCTCGGCCTGCCCGTCGTCTCGCTGGCCTGGGCGGTTTTGGTGCTTGGGCTGGCGCTGACGCGGACGGGGCCGCTCGACGCGCCGTTTCTCGTCTGGCTCGGCCGAATCAGCTACGCGACCTATCTCTGCCATTATCTGTTGCTGACGATCTTCAAATTGCTGTTCGTGACGCAGGGCCGGCCGGTGCCGCCCGCTCTGCTTGCGCTCTATCCGGTCGCCGTCCTCGCCGTCTCGGCCCTGCTTTATCATGGCTTCGAACGGCCGGCGCAGAAGGCATTGCTCGGCTGGTGGAAGGGCCGCCGCCGGCAAGCCCCCGCCCTCGCCGCCGCCGAATGAAAAGGCGATCAAGGACGGTAGAGCAGCTGTGCCGCTAATATCATCTCGATCATGCAGGCCGTGACCCAGATGCCCAGCAGGATCGGGAACAGGCCGTGGAGCCGATCCCGCTTCGACGGCGCCAGCCCGCTGATCGCGGGCGCGATCGCGAACAAAGCGGGCACGAAATAGCGGCCCTGAACGCCGCCGATGATCGTCGGCAGCGGGCCTCGGCAAGCGACGTACATCGCAAGGAAGGTGACCAGAACGACCCCCGCCGCGCCGGCCGCCAGCGACAGCCGGACGATGGGCTCCAGCCTCGCCGCCGCGCGCGCGTCGTTGCGGAGCGCGACGATCAGCAAAGGGACCGCGGAAACGTAGACCCACAAAGGCAGCGGATGGGGAAGGTGCCCGTTCGGCCCGTCCCCCCAGCCGAATTCGCCGACGAGGCTCATGAAATAATAGGTCCCCCTGTCCGCCAGGCTGTGGCCGATCAGCCCCGGCCATGCGGTTGCGAACGCGGTCAGGCGCGGGCCGAGCGGGCCGCCGGCCACGCCGCACCTCAGGTCCACGACCTGGCCTATGATCGCGAGCGTCCACAAGGAAGCGGCCGCGACGCCGCCGGCGAGCAGAAGCAGGCTCAGCCATTGCCGGTTGCGGACGGCCCGGACCGCCGGCGTGAGAGCGAGCGCGGCGATCGGCGGCCGTACGGACGCGGCGATGAACAAAGCGACGGCCACGAGACCATATTCGGCGAGGGGCTTCAGCCGCGCCGTTTGCCGCAGGCCCATGGCGATGACGATCAGCGCAAGCCCGTAGAGGATCGGGTCCGCCGAATTGGATGCGAATTGCAGCAGCGTTCGGGGCAGCAACAGGATGAGGAGGACCAGGGAATGGCCGGCGGGAAGAAGCCGCAACCCAAGCGCGACAAGCGCGATCGCGACGAGAGCGTTGGCGAGCCGGGCCCAGAGCACCGACTCCCCGACGGTCGCGCCGGTCAGGCGGCCGAGCTCCAGCGCAAGGGCCTGGGGCGCGTAGAGGACCGGAAAATAGTCCATCGCGCCGGGCAGCTCGCTGAATCTCTCCACGCCGCTCCAGCGCATGTGCGGAGCCGCCCGATAGGCCGCGACCTCGGCGGCCGGCAACGGCCGTCTGGACAGGATCGCGACCGGCCGCTGCGCCGCCACATAATCGGCGAGGCCCGTATCGACCATCGCGCCCGTCGAGCGCCCCGGCGGCGTCACCGGGGCGAAGGGGTTGTGGATCAAGGTATAGGCCCGCTTGACGTGGTCATAATCGTCCGGGGCATGGAAGTTGACGAAGGCGAAGCCGAGAATCAGCGCCGCGGGAAGCGCCAGCGCAAGATAGAGGAGAGCGGGGCTGAGACGGCGCCGGATCTCATTCATTGCGCTGCCGCGCCTCGATGATGGCGAGCTCGCGCGTGAGAATGGTGATCAATGCCGATTGCGCCCGCATCCGGAAATGCAGATTGGCAAGCAGCAGCAGGCTGGCGACGGTCCAGAGGTAGAGGATCAGATCGGCGCCGCGGCCGATGCCGAGCAGATCGGCGGCATGCTGCGCCCAGCTCGGCCACAGCACGAGCGCGATCCCGACCAGGCTGACGAACGGCATGGCGAAGCCGATCGCGGGCGAGATCCTGCGCTGCCGCCAGCCGTAAAGGGCGAAGAAGGCGAGCGCGAGGATCAGCGGGATCTTGATCATCGGTGCAGCCTGCTCGACCAGAGATCCCAGAGGATGTTCAGCGACGACAAGGCGCCCTGCCCCTTGGCGAGCGTATAGTCCGTATAGACGATGTTGACGGGCGCTTCGACGACCTTGAGGTCCGAGGAGGCGAGCCAGTCCAGCAGCTCGGAAGCGTGCGCCATCCGGTTCTGGCGGATGCGCAATTGCGCGGCGGCGCGCCGGCTGAGCAGCCTGAGGCCGTTATGGGCATCGGTCAGCTCCAGCCCGGTGGTCAGCCGCGTGTAGAGCGTGGCCGCGCGCAGCAGCCATCGCCGGCTCGCCGGCATGTCGACCGTGCCGCCCAGAAAGCGGCTCCCGAGCACCACGTCCGCGCCGGTATCCTCCCGCCTGCGAAGCAGCACGTCGATATCCTCGGGGCGATGCTGCCCGTCCGCGTCGAAGGTGACGATATCCGTGGCGCCGTTGAGGAGGGCGTAACGGATGCCGGTCGCGAGCGCCGCGCCTTGCCCGAGATTGACGCAGTGGCGGACGATCCGGGCGCCGGCGCGCTCCGCTTCGCGGCCGGTCTCGTCGCTCGACCCGTCGTCGACCACGACGACGTTGGGCAGCCAATCCCCGAGGCTGCGGACCGTCCGCGCGATCATTGCGCTCTCGTTGAAGCCGGGAACCACGATCCAGACGGAGGCAAGGTCGTCGCATGCGGGCACCTCTATTCGTTCGTGCAGCATCGCCGGCCCCTTCGGCATTCATCTGCCGTCTTAATGGTTAAGAAGGCTTTAATCGGTGCCCCAGAGACGAAGCGCGCGACGAAGCGCGGGACGAAGCCCGCGACGAAGACGGAACGGGACCGAGCGGGGCGGCGGCGCTCCGCGTTTCGCCGCCTCAGAGCGAATAGAAAGCGGTGCCGATCGCGGCCAAAGCGGCGACGTTGGCGGCCAGCATCGCGACGATCGCGAAGCGCGCCGGCGTGCCGCTCGCGGCCGGCCGGCGGCGGATGAAGATCAGGCAGAAGAGCGGAAGGAGGGGAAGGAAATAGCGGCCCTGCAGGCCCTCGACGACCGGCGCGCCGAGCGGCGTCGAGACGAGATAGAGGGCGGCGGCGATGCCGAGGACCGCGATCAGCCAGACCGAAGCCGCCCAGAGCCGCCAACCCCGCGTCAGCCTTGCCGCCGCCGCTTCGCCATGGCGGAAGGCGAAGGCGAAGGCGGCAAGCGCGAGCACCGCGGCGCTCATCACCGGCCCAATTGTCACCCAGCCGAAGGTGAAGGTCGAGAAGAAGACCGGCAGCGAACGGTGGACGATGCTGTTGCCGAGCGTGGCCGGGAAGGCGAGCGGGTGCGCCGCGAGGAAGGCGAGCTGGGCGGCGGGGTCGGCCAGTCCGGGCCCCGGCGGCACGACGATTCCGGCATTGGAATGGAGCCACAAAGCCGAAAGCGCCGCGCCGCCGATGCCGACGAGGACCGGCCAGCCCAGCCAAAGCAGGGGCCGCGCCGAACGCGGCAGCGGCAGCCAGGCCAAGCCGACCAAAGGCAGATAGACGATCTTCGACAACCCGATGACGGCCGCGAACAAGGCGAGCAGGAGCAGCGACCTTCGCGTCCAGCGCCCTTCGAAGCGCGCCCGCACGCCGAGCGCGATCAGCATCGCCGAGCTGCCGATGATGAGCCCGTCCTGGCCCAGAGAGGCGGCGGCGCAGGCGGTCATCGGCGTCAACGCGACCAGCAGCAGGAACAGGCGTCCGACCGGAAGGATGGCGAGCGCCAGCAGGAACAGGCCCAAGGTGAGGGCGGCGTTGAGCAGCCGCCCCAGGCGGACGATGGTCTCGACCGAGAGGTCGAGCGCTTCGCCGGTCCGCACCGCCACGATCTGCGGGCCATAGCCGGCGGGGCTGTAGAGGATGCCCCCCGGGAAATTGGCGAAGATTCTGGGCTGCGCGTCCGAGACCGGCGTGCTTCGGGCGAAGGCGGCGGCGAGCGGGCGCTTGGGAACCGGCCTGATCGCATTGGGGGCGATCGAGCCGAGCTCCG
The DNA here is from genome assembly GCA_036491055.1 of Allosphingosinicella sp. Classification (GTDB taxonomy): domain Bacteria; phylum Pseudomonadota; class Alphaproteobacteria; order Sphingomonadales; family Sphingomonadaceae; genus Allosphingosinicella. The sequence goes on along the minus strand of DASXCT010000021.1, from coordinate 58,787 downwards.
CGGCCGCGGCGGCGGGCAGGCCGGCCGGGAGCAATCCGCCGGCCTCGCCGCCGCGCCGCGCGCCGTGGAGCTGGAAATGGGCGAGCTGCCAGGCGCGGAAGAGGTGCTGGTGCTCGTCGGTCGTCTGGAAAGGCGGCGTGATCAGGGCATAAGCGAGATAGAGCAGGGTGCCGGCGATGAGGAGCAGCCGGCGGAGCGCCTGCAGGTCGGTCCGGAAACCGGGCTCGGCCGCCCGCGCCGCGTCTCCGCCCCCGTCCAGCGCGGCGGCCCCATCCCCCGGCACGATCCTCACGCACCGGCCGCGAGCAGCCGCTCGGCGCGGTCGCGCCGCGGCCGCCGCGCTTCGAGATAGGCGTAGAAGCTCAATTGGTGGAAGGGCGTCGGGAAGCGGCGCACCGACACCTCGTCGAACAGATAATTGACCAGGGCCTCGATCTCGCGCGCCTTGTTGACATGCTCGTGGCGCATGACGACACCGTAATCGAGCCGAGTGCGCAGATAATAGCCAAGCCCCGTCGCGCCCCGCCAGCCGAGCCACCAGAGGAAGCCGCCCTCGCTCGGAATGCCGGCCTGGAAGATGCCGTCCTCCTCCAGCAGCAGTGCCGAGCGGGCGACGTCGCGCGGCAGGTCGGTCAGATGCTCCAGCACCGCGATCGAGACGATGCGGGCGTAAAGCGTCCCCTCCGGCACGTCCTGGACGCTGTCATAATGGGCGCGCAGGCGGGCGAAGCCGGGCTTGCCGGTGAACAGCGCGTGGAACGGCTCGACGATGTCGTAGGGCGCGTCGCCCGCCTCGAACGGCAGATGGTTGAGCGTCCCGGCGCCCAATTCCAGCACCGGCCCGCCGCCTCGCGCGGCGACCTTGCGGTGCATCCATTGCTCGAGCTTCTGGGCGGCGCCGTCGGCGACCGATCCGCCCTCGCGGTTCAATTTGTACTGCTCGGCAAAGACGGCTTCGTGCGCCGCCGTCAGCGGCGGCCGCGTGCGCGGATAGCTCGCCAGCAGCGCCTCGATCGCCATCCCGTCATGCCCCCTTCCGTCCTTCTTGTGACGACTAGCATGGAACTTCTCAAGAAGCCGTTGCCGGCTTCGGGAAGCGGACATGAAGGGAAAAGTGGAGGCCCGAGCCGGAATCGAACCGGCGTGCAAGGATTTGCAGTCCTCTGCGTAACCACTCCGCCATCGGGCCGAGACGGCGGAAATGCGAGGCCAAGCAGGGAATGTCAACCGCGTCCCAACCCAGATCAAGGTCCTGCCGCCGACGGGGGGTTATAGTGCGCTCCACGGTACCGAGTCGCCTTTGCCGGGATTGGGACGATGGCCGATTACGTTCTTTACTGCCTCGACGGGTCGAAGCTCGTTCGTTGCGAGCGCTTCGCCGCCGCGAATGACGAGAATGCGGTGCGGGAATCCCGCCGCCGCCAGGGCAGCCAGACCGCCGAATTGTGGTGCGGCCCGAAGAAGGTGCGGATGTTCGGCGGGGAACCGGTCGCGCATTAGGCTTCTGTCCGCCCGCGGACGCGGATTGTCCGAAAACGAACGCCGGCTCCGGCTGGCTTTGCTCGCCCCGACACCCGAACGGGGTGGCACGCCTCTTGCTCCCCTTTCGTCGCGGACTATCTGCTTGGCCTCCTCTGGCCATGCCGATAAAAGCCGCGGGAGCCTTCTTGGTGTATTGCATCAATAAGACAGCTGTGCGATTGAGGTTTTGATGACCGAGCAGAATTACGAGCATATGCGCCGCGCGATGATCGCGAGCCAGTTGCGGACGACCGGGACCAACGATCCCCGCGTCCTGGCCGCGATCGGCGCGGTGGCCCGCGAGGATTTCGTGCCGCGCGACCGGCTGGCCATGGCTTATGCCGACATGCTCGTGCCGCTGAAGCCGGGCCGCGACCTCAACCCGCCGATGGCGCTCGGCCGCTTGCTCACCCAGGCCGCGCCGCGCGACGGCGAGCGGGCCCTGCTGGTCGGCGCCGCCACCGGCTATGCGGCGGCGGTGCTGGCGCGCCTGGTCGGGTCGCTGGTGGCGCTGGAGGAAGATAAGGCGCTCGCCGCCGAGGCCAGGAAGGCGCTGGTCGGAAGCGCGGTGACATTGGTCGAAGGACCGCTCGCCAAAGGCTGGGCGAAAGGGGCACCTTATGATCTCATCCTGATCGACGGCGCGGTCGAGCTCGTGCCCGACGCCTTGATCGGCCAGCTTCGCGACGGCGGCCGGCTCGCCGCCGGCCTCGCCGAGCAGGGCGTGACCCGGCTCGCCATCGGCCGCAAGGCCGGGGAGGGCTTTGCGATGACGGCGTTCGCGGATGCGGCGGCGGCTTTGCTTCCGGGCTTCGCGAGGCCGAAGGCGTTTGCATTCTGATTTGGCCCATTCTGATTTGGGCAGTTCGAGCAGGGTTTTGAGGATCGGAGCGGGGTTGATGCAGGGAGGGTATCTGAACGTGGTCGGGGTCGCGGCGCTGCTTGCCGGCGGCGCCGCAGCGCGCGCCGAGACTTTGCGCGACGCGCTCGTCCAGACCTACAAGAGCAATCCGACGCTGAACGCCGAGCGGGCGAACGTCCGCACGCTGGACGAAGGGGTTGCGATCGCGCGGGCGCAGGGCCGGCCGCAGCTCATCGGCAATGTCGGCCTCAACCAGAATGTGCTGAGCACCAACACGACCGGCGGAAGAACGCTCAGCGCCGGCGTCGGAGTTTCCTATCCCCTGTTCAACGGCGGCCGCGTCCGCAATTCGGTGCGCGCCGCCAATGAACGCGTCTCCGCCGGCCGCGAGACGTTGCGTGGGACCGAGGGCGACGTCTTCGTCCAGGCGGTCACCGCTTATATGGACGTGATCCGCGACCGCACCGTCGTCACCCTCAACGAGAATGAGGTGAAGGTCCTCGAGACCAATTTGCAGGCGACCCGCGACCAGTTCGAGGTGGGCGACCTCACCCGCACCGACGTCGCCCAGTCGGAGGCGCGGCTCGCGCTCGCCCGCTCGAACCTCGCCGCGGCGCAGGGGCGGCTGCGCGGGAGCGAGGAAACCTATCGCGAGGTGATCGGGGCGCTTCCCGGCGATCTCGACCCGCCCGATCCGCTGCCGCCGCTGCCGGCGACGCCCGACCAGGCGGTCGACATCGCGCTCGACCGCAATCCCGACCTCGCCTCGGTCAACGCCCAGATCCGTGCCGCCGGGCTCGACGTCTCGGTCGCCCGGGCGGGGCGGCTGCCGACCGTCTCGGCGAGCAGCAGCGCGTCCTACAACAACTTCCTGGGCACCGCGAACCAGCAGTTCGGCGCTCCCGCCGGGGTCAATTTGCCGCAGACCCAGACGGTCGCGGTGGTCGGAGTCACCGCCAGCATCCCGCTCTACCAGGGCGGGCTGACCGGCGCGCAGGTGCGGCAGGCCCAGTCGGTGCAGAGCCAGCTGCTGGAGCAGGGCGTGCAGATCGAGCGGCAGGTCGTCGCCAACGTCCGCGCCGCCTTCGCTTCCTATCAGGCCGCGCAGCAGGCGATCGCCGCCAACCAGGTCGCGGTTTCCGCCGACACGCTGGCGCTGGAGGGCGCGCGGGCCGAGCAGTCGGTCGGCACCCGCACCGTGCTCGACGTGCTCAATGCCGAGCAGGAATTGCTCAACAGCCAGGTCGCGCTCGTCACCGCGCGCCACGACGCCTATGTCGCCGGCTTCTCCTTGCTCAACGCGATGGGCGAGGCGCAGGCACAGGACCTCAATCTCGACGGCGGCGCGCTCTACAATCCGGTCGCCAATTACCGGCGCGTCGCGCGCAATCTCAGCGATTGGGCACAGGATCCGACCCCCCGCGCGGTCTCGACCCGCACCGCGCCGACCGGAACGCCGGCGCCGGGCGAGCGGCCCGAAACCGGCGTGACAGCCCCGCCGCGTTAGGCGATAAGGCCCCCCGCCATGGGCGAGCCAAGCCAGGAACCCTCGATGGAAGAGATACTCGCTTCCATCAAACGAGTCATCGCCGAGGACGGCCGCACCGCCGCGCGCCCGGCCCGCGGGGCGCGTCCGATCGAAGCGCCGCCGCCCGAGGAAGACGTGCTGGAGCTGAGGGATCCGATCGGCGAGCCGGTTTCCCCGCTGGTCTCGGACGATGCCGCCGCCGCCAGCCGCCAGTCGCTCGCCGCTCTGTCCGCGATTCGGGAACGGGGCGAAACCTCGCTTGCCGGACTCCCCGCCGGCGACGGCCCGCTCGAGGCTTTGGTGCGCGAGATGCTGAAGCCGATGCTCAAGGACTGGCTCGACGCCCGTCTGCCCGAGATCGTCGAGCAGCTCGTCGCCCGCGAAGTCGCCCGCATCACCGGCCGCGGCGCCTGATCGGACGCATGCGCCGGATGGGCATTTCGACGGAAGGTCCCTATATGGGGGCTATGGCAAAGCAGTCGAATGAGCGCACGATCGTCGAGGTGAACGGCACGCCCGATGCCGGCAAGCCGAGTAAGCCGCGTTATCGAATGGCCCAGCGGAACGGGGAAACCGTGAAGCTTCGAATAGTGGATGCCGACAGCCCCCGCTTCGCCGCCGACTTCCAGGCCGCCTTCGCAGCCAACGTCCGCCGCGTCCGTCGCGAAAACCGCGCCGTGGACGGCGATTGATCGGCAAGGGAGAGGCGCCGCCGCGCCTCTGGATCGTCGCGGGGCCGAACGGCTGCGGCAAGAGCACGGCCTATGCCCGAAGCGACGTCGCCGAATTCGACGGCTCCGTCTGGATCGTCAACCCGGATCTCCTGACCCGGCGGCTGCAGTCCGGCGAGAGTCTCGATCCGCAGGCGGCCAATCTCGCCGCGGTGAAGCGAATCGAGACCTGGCTCGACGCCTCGATCGGGGTGCATCAGACGATCGGGGTGGAGACCGTGCTGTCGACCCCGAAATACCGAAAGCTGGTGCTCAAGGCGAAAGAACGCGGCTTCGACGTCCGTTTCATCTATGTCTATGTCGACACCGTTGAACGGCAGCTGGAGCGAATCCGGCTGCGTGTCGCGAAGGGCGGTCATGACGTTCCACCCGAAAAGGTGGCGGCGCGGCGGACTCGCTCGTTCGAGCAATTTGCCTGGTTCTTTTGGGAGGCAGATCAGGCGTGGGTCTTCGACAATTCGGGCGCGGAGCCAAGGCTTGTGGCCGGCAAGGCCAGCGAAGATCGTGCTTGGTTGAACGCTTCTCTCCTCGCAGAGCTGCGAGAGGCATTGGTCGAGGACGACCTCTGACACTTCATGCCCGCTTCACAAGCGGCCAAGCCTACAGCTAAGCGCACAGGATGACCGAGCTTCCCAAGACGTTCGACCCCGCCGAGATCGAGGCGCGCTGGTATGCGCGCTGGGAGGGCGAGGGAATGTTCCGCCCCGACCGGCCGGAGGCGGAGCCGTTCACCATCGTGATCCCGCCGCCCAACGTCACCGGCTCGCTCCATATCGGCCACGCGCTCGACATCACGCTGCAGGACGTGCTGGTTCGCCATGCCCGGCTGCAGGGGAAGGACGCCCTCTGGGTGGTCGGCACCGACCATGCCGGAATCGCCACCCAGATGGTGGTCGAGCGCACGATCGCCGGCCAGGGGCTGACCCGGCAAGAATTGGGCCGCGAGAAGTTCCTCGACATCGTCTGGGACTGGAAGGCGACCTCGGGCGGCGCCATCACCCGCCAGCTCCGCCGCCTCGGCGCCTCCTGCGACTGGGCGAACGAGCGCTTCACCATGGACCCGGGCTTCTCGGCCGCGGTGGTGAAGGTGTTCGTCCAGCTCTATCGCGAAGGCCTGCTCTACCGCGACAAGCGCCTGGTCAATTGGGACCCGAAATTCCAGACCGCCATCTCGGACCTCGAGGTCGAGACCAGGGAGGTGCAGGGCAAGTTCTGGCATCTCAGATATCCGTTCGAGGACGGCAGCGGCTTCATCCATGTCGCCACCACCCGGCCGGAGACGATGCTCGCCGACATGGCGGTGGCGGTGCACCCGTCGGATCAGCGCTATGCGGCGCAGGTGGGCAAGAAGATCCGGCACCCGATCACGGGACGACTGATCCCGCTCATCACCGACGAGCATGCCGATCCCGAGCTCGGCTCGGGCGCGGTCAAGATCACGCCAGGCCATGATTTCAACGATTTCGAGGTGGGCAGGCGCGCCGGCTGGAAAGCGGCGGACATGCTCAACATGTTCGATGCCGGGGCGCGGGTGGTGCAGACCCGGGACGGGCTGATCCCCCAGGAGCTGGTCGGTCTCGACCGCTTCGAGGCGCGCAAGCGCGTCGTCGAGATGCTCGAAGCCGAAGGGCTGCTGGAACGGGTCGAGGATCGCACGATCCAGACCCCTTATGGGGACCGCTCGGGCGTCGTCATCGAGCCCTGGCTCACCGACCAATGGTATGTCGATGCCGCGACGCTCGCCAAGCCGGCGATCGAGGCGGTGCGCTCGGGCGACATCAACGTCGTGCCCAAGACGTGGGAGAAGACCTGGTTCAACTGGCTGGAGAATATCCAGCCCTGGTGCGTCTCCCGCCAGCTCTGGTGGGGCCACCAGATCCCCGCCTGGTATGACGACCAGGGCAAGGCCTATGTCGCCGAGACCGAGGAAGAGGCGCAGGCCGAAGCCGGCGCGGGCGTGAAGCTGCGCCGCGATCCCGACGTGCTCGACACCTGGTTCTCCTCGGCGCTCTGGCCCTTCGCCACGCTCGGCTGGCCCGCCGACGCGACCTTCACCCCCTCCCCCTCGATGGGGGAGGGCAGGGTGGGGGTGAGTTCCGAGACCCACTCCGAGCCTTTCGACCAACCACACCCCTCCCCAACCCATGGGGTGCCGCTGAGGTCGCTTCCGGGAGAAGCGGCCAGGCACCCCATCCATCGAGGGGAGGGGCTATGGAAGCCGGAGCCGGGAACTGCTCTGGCGCGCCATTACCCCAACGACGTGCTCATCTCGGGCTTCGACATCATCTTCTTCTGGGATGCCCGCATGGCGATGCAGGGCTTCCACTTCATGGGCGGGAAGCCCTGGAAGACGCTCTACCTCCACGGCCTGGTCCGCGACGCCCAAGGACGGAAGATGTCCAAGTCGAAGGGCAATACGGTCGACCCGCTCGGCCTCGTCGACCGCTACGGCGCCGATGCGCTCCGCTTCACCCTCGCCGCGATGGAGAGCCAGGGCCGCGACATCAAATTGGATGAGAAAAGGGTCGAGGGTTATCGAAACTTCGCGACCAAGCTCTGGAACGCCGCCCGCTTCTGTGAGGCGAACGGGATCGGCGCGTCGGCCGCGCTGGAGCCGCCCGCCGCGACCTTGCCGGTCAACAAATGGATCGTCGGCGAGACGGTGAAGACGGTCCAGGCGCTCGATCTCAGCCTCGCCGAATTCCGCTACGACGAGAGCGCCAATTCCATCTACCATTTCGTCTGGGACAATTTCTGCGACTGGTATCTGGAGCTGATCAAGCCGGTGCTTAACCCCTCCCCTTCAGGGGAGGGGCAGGGGGAGGGGGAGTCGGGGGAGACCCGCACCGGCATTAGCGACGACAACCCCTCCCGCGAGCGGGAGGGGAGCGACGCCATCGAGACCCGCGCCGTCGCCGCCTGGGTGCTCGACCAGATATTGGTCATGCTCCACCCGTTCATGCCGTTCATCACCGAGGAATTGTGGAGCGCGAACGAACGGTCCACGCCGCTGATCCTCGCCAAATGGCCGATGCCGGACGCGCGGGCCCTTTATCCACAGGCGGGACAGGAGATCGAGTGGCTGATCCGGCTGGTGAGCGGCATTCGCGGCGCCCGTTCGGAGCTCAATGTTCCGCCGGGGGCGCGGCTGCCGCTTCACCCGCGCGATGCGGCGATGGAGACGCAGGCGCGGCTTGGGCGCAATCGCGCCGCGATCGAGCGGCTGGCGCGGGTCGAGATCGCGGAGGGTGAGGCATCGGGTGGGTCGGCGCAGGTCGTCGTCGAGGAGGCGACCTATGTGCTTCCGCTCGAAGGGGTGATCGACGTGGCGGTCGAGCGGAGCCGCCTCGCGAAAGCCGCCGAGGCGGCCGAGAAGGAACGGGATTCGCTCGCCGCGCGTCTCGCCAATCCGAGCTTCGTCGAGCGCGCCAAGCCGGAGGCGGTGGAGAAGGCGCGCGCGGATCATGCGGAACGGGTCGCCGAGGCCGAGCGCTACAGGGCTGCATTGAAGCGCTTGGGCTAGACTCCCACCGAGCGGACATTTTGTCCGGTTCTTTGGGACGAGCGTGCGTTCGTTGCGTTAAGGGAACGACATGACGGAACAGTCACCAGCACGAAGCGGCCCGCCCGCGGGCCGCCCCGGCCAGCGCGATCTCACCTCCGGGCCGATCTCACGCACCCTGCTCGCTTTCGCGCTGCCGACGCTCGGCTCGTCGATCCTCCAGTCGTTGAACGGCTCGGTCAACGCAATCTGGGTCGGGCGTTTCCTCGGGACGGACGCGCTGGCGGCGACGTCCAACGCCAACATCGTCATGTTCCTGCTGATGGCCTTCGTCTTCGGCTTCGGCATGGCGGCGACCATCCTGATCGGCCAGGCCTTCGGACGGCGCGACGTCGACGGGGCGCGGCGGGTGCTCGGCTCGGCGATCGGCTCCTTTTCGGTCGTCTCGTTCGGGATCGGGCTGATCGGGTGGATCTTCGCGCCCGGCCTGCTCCATCTGCTGGCAACGCCGGCCGGGGCCTATCCGTTCGCGCTTTCCTATCTGCGCGTCATCTTCATCGCCATGCCGTCGCTGATGATCCTCGTCATGCTGATGATGACCCTGCGCGGCAGCGGCGATGCGCTGACGCCGCTCTGGTTCATGATGCTTGCGGTGGTGCTCGACAGCGGGCTGAACCCGGTCTTCATCCTCGGCCTCGGCCCGGCGCCGCGGCTCGGCATCGCCGGGTCGGCGACGGCGACCGTCATCGCCAATTACACGGCTTTGATCGCCCTCCTCATCTACATCTATGCGCGCGACCTGCCCCTGCGCCTGCGCGGCGCGGAGTGGCGCTATCTGCTTCCCGATCGCGCGCTGATGCGGACGATTATCGTCAAGGGCCTGCCCATGGGCCTGCAGATGATCGTCGTCTCCTCCTCGGCGCTGGCCCTGCTCGGCCTCGTCAACCGGGAGGGCGTCGAGACCACGGCCGCCTTTGGCGTCACCATGCAGCTCTGGACCTATGTCCAGATGCCGGCGATGGCGCTCGGCGCGGCGGTGAGCGCGATGGTCGCGCAGAATATCGGCGCCGGCAAATGGGAACGGGTGAGCACGATCACCCGCTCCGGCATCGTCTACGCCCTGCTGATTACCGGCGTGCTCGTCGTGGCGCTGGCGGTCGCGGACAGGCCGGCGCTCGCCCTGTTCCTCGGCGGGCACAGCCCGGCGCTGCCGATCGCGCGGCATATCCAGATCCTCGGCACCTGGAGCTTCCTCCTGTTCGGAGTCACCCTCGTCCTGTTCGGCACGGTCAGGGCGAACGGAGCGGTGGTCGGGCCGCTCGTCATCCTCGCCATCGGCCTTTATCCGGTGCGGCTCGGCTTCGCCTTCGGCACCTATCACTGGCTGAAGGCGGATGCCCTGTGGCTGAGCTTCCCGATCGGATCCTTCTCGAACATGGTGCTTGCCATCGCTTTCTATCTCCATGGCGGCTGGCGGAAGGCGCGGATGCAGGGCGGCCCGTTGCCGCCCGAGGAAGCGGTCGAGGAAGCGCTCGCCGATGCGGAACCCGGCGGGCGGTTCAACCCGGCGGGCTAGGATTCTTGCTTGGGACTACCCCATTTTCCTTCTCCCCTTGTGGGAGAAGGCGGCCGTCAGGCCGGATGAGGGGTGCGCGGCTGCGCCGCGCGCCGGCCTTTGGCCGGCACCCCCACCCATGTGGCGCCACTAAGGTTCGTCCGGGGGACGAACCAGGCGCCACATCCTCCCCACAAAGGGGGAGGGGTTTGAAAGACAATCAATGCAGCCTAGAGCCTTGACGCGATGAGCCTCGCCCAGTTCCCCGCCGCGCGCCTTCGCCGCACCCGCGCCGCCGCCTGGAGCCGGGCGATGGTCGCGGAGACAATCCTCACCCCCGCCAACCTGATCTGGCCCCTGTTCATCGCCGAAGGCGAGGGCGCGGAGGAGCCGATCGCCAGCCTTCCCGGCGTCTCGCGCTGGTCGGTCGACCGCATCGCCGAACGGGCGCGGGAAGCGCGCGACCTCGGCATTCCGTGCCTTGCCCTCTTCCCCAACACGCCGCGCGAGCTCCGGACCGACGATGCGCGCGAGGCGCTCAATCCGGACAATTTGATCTGCCGCGCGATAAGCGAGATCAAGAACAAGGTGCCGGAGGTCGGCATCCTCACCGACGTCGCGCTCGATCCCTATACCAGCCACGGCCATGACGGGATCGTCGACCAGGCCGGCTATGTGCTCAACGACGCGACGTCCGAGATCCTCGTCCGCCAGGCATTGGTCCAGGCCGAGGCCGGCGCCGACATCGTCGCCCCGTCCGACATGATGGATGGCCGCGTCGGCGCCATCCGCCAGGCGCTGGAGAAGGAAGGCCGGGTCAACGTCCAGATCATGGCCTATGCCGCCAAATATGCGAGCGCCTTTTACGGACCGTTCCGCGACGCCGTCGGCTCGCGCGGGCTCCTGAAGGGCGACAAGAAAAGCTACCAGATGGACCCGGCCAATGGCGAGGAGGCGCTCCGCGAGGTCGCGCTCGATCTCGCCGAGGGCGCCGACAGCGTGATGGTGAAGCCGGGCCTGCCCTATCTCGACATCGTCCGGCGGGTGAAGGAGAGGTTCGAAGTGCCGGTCTTCGCTTACCAGGTGTCGGGCGAATATGCGATGATCGAGGCCGCCGCCGCCGTGGGCGCCGGCGACCGCGACGCGCTCGTCCTCGAGACCCTGACGGCGTTCAAGCGCGCCGGCTGCTCGGGAATCCTCACCTATCACGCGCCGCTGGCCGCGAGGCTCCTCGCCCGGTGAGCGAGTCCGGCGCCGACGCGCGGGCCTCCGCCCCGGCGGAGCGCTTCGCCCGGCCGCTCTTCCTCGCCACCATCGTCGCCGGCTCCTTCCTCCTATTCCTGACCCAGCCGATGGTCGCGCGCATGGCGCTGCCGCGGCTCGGCGGCGCGCCGGCGGTCTGGAACAGCGCGATGCTGGTCTTCCAGGCGCTTCTGCTCGGCGGCTATGCCTATGCCCATATCCTCGCCCGGCTGAAGCCGCGCCTGCAGGCGGGCGTCCATCTCATCCTGTTCGCGCTCGCGGCCCTGTGGCTGCCGATCGGCCTCACCGGCTGGACCCTGCCGGTGGACGCGCTCCCGTCGCTCTGGGCGCCCTGGTTCCTGATCGTCTCGGTGGGGCCGCTCTTCTTCATCGTCTCGGCCCAGGCGCCCCTGATGCAATATTGGTACGCGATGGAGACGAAGCGCGGCGAGCCCTGGGCGCTCTATGCCGCCTCCAATGTCGGCAGCTTCGCCGGCCTGCTTTCCTATCCTCTGTTGTTCGAACCCTTGCTGTCGCTGCGCGCGCAGAGCCTGGTCTGGAGCTTCGGCTACGCCCTGCTCGTTTTGCTCGTCGCCGCCTGCGCGCTCACCATCCCGCGCGATCGGATCGAGCAGGCGCCGGCGCGCGAAGGTATTCCCCCGACGCTCCGCCGTATCCTTTGCTGGATCGCGCTCGCCGCCGTGCCTTCCGGGCTGATGCTGTCGACGACGACCCATCTCACCACCGACATCGTCGCCGTGCCCCTGCTCTGGGTGGTCCCGCTCGGCCTCTATCTGCTGAGCTTCGTGATCGCCTTCGCGGACAATCGCGCGCCGGCCGATTTCGTGACCGCGCTGGCGCCGCTCATCCTGCTGATCGGCGGCGGCTTCGTCTTCTCCGAAGGCTCGAACACGCCATTGTTCAGCGCCAGCATCGGCCTCGTCCTGCTGTTCACCGTCGCGGTCGCGCTCCACACCGCCCTCTACCGGCTGCGGCCGGCGGCCGACCGTTCGACCTTCTTCTATCTCGCCATGGCGTTCGGCGGCATGCTCGGCGGCGTGTTCTGCGCGATCCTCGCGCCTTTCCTGTTCGACTGGGCCTATGAGCATCCCCTGCTATTGCTCGCCGCCGCCTTGCTCGTGCCGCAAGTCTCCTTCGTGCCCTGGGCGGAACGGCTGCCGCGCTGGTCGCTCTGGCTGCTCGCGGCGCTGGCCCTGATCCTCTCTTACCTCGTCAACGCCGAGAACAGGGGCTGGACGATCGGCGGGTGGGCGCTCACCGGAAGCGTCGCGATCTCGATCGTCGCGCTCCATTTCGTCGGCCGGCGGCTGCTGTTCATGCTCGGCCTGATCGCCCTGATGATGAGCTATGGCGGCTGGTCGAAGCTGTCGCAGAGCGTCCACGGCCTGCGCGAGCGTTCCTATTTCGGCATCTATACGATCTACGACATCGCCGATCCGCTGTCGCGGATCCTGACCAACGGCACCACCCTCCACGGCGTCCAGAATCGCCGCCCGGGCGAGGAATTGGTGCCGACATCTTATTATGCGCGCCGTTCCGGGGTCGGCCACGCCCTCGCCTCGGCGCCGGTCCTCTACGGGCCCGATGCGCGGATCGGCATCGTCGGCCTCGGCGCCGGCACCCTGTCCTGCTATGCTTTTCCCGGCCAGGATTGGCGGATCTTCGAGATCGACCCGGTCGTCGTCCGCATCGCCAAAACCCGCTTCACCTTCCTGCCGAGCTGCGCGCCCAATGCGAAGATCGTGATCGGCGACGCCCGCCTCAGCCTCTCGCGCCTGCCGTCCGCATCGCTCGACATCCTCGCCCTCGACGCCTTCTCGTCGGACGCCATCCCGATGCACCTCCTCACCCGCGAGGCGCTCACCGTCTATGGGCGGGTGCTTTCGCCGCAGGGGCTGCTCCTCGTCCATATCTCGAACCGCTATCTGTACCTGGAGCCGGTGCTCGCCGCCGAGCAGAAAGACGGCTGGACCGGGGCGCTCTTCTACTATGAGCCGGACCCGGCGGAGCGGGTCCACAACCTCTCCGCCTCGATCTGGGTGGCGATGGCGCGCGATCCGCGGGCGCTGCAACGGCTCGAGGAAGCGAGCGGCGCCGATTCCGGCCTGTGGCGGCCGCTCAGGGCGCGGCCCGGCTTTGCCGGCTGGACCGACGATCATGCCAGCATCCTGCCTTTGCTCCAGAACTGGCGGAGCTGGGCGCCCCCTTCCGCGCAGGGACGATGAACATGGACGGACCGACCCTCATTTCCTTCCACGGCAAGGCGCCGCTTATCCACGGCAGCGCCTTCATCGCCCCCGGCGCGAAGCTGATCGGCGACATCGAGGTCGGGCCCGAGGCGAGCATCTGGTACAATGTCGTGCTTCGCGGCGACGTGAACCGGATCCGCATCGGCGCCCGCACCAACATCCAGGACGGGAGCGTGCTCCACGTCGATTCGCCCAAGCCCGGTGACGATGCGGGCCACCCGACGATCATCGGCGAGGAGGTGCTGATCGGCCATCTCGCCATGGTCCATGGCTGCCGCCTCCACGACCGCGCCTTCGTCGGCCTGGGGGCGATCGTGATGGACGGTTGCGAGATCGAGAGCGGCGGCATGCTCGCCGCGGGCGCGATGCTGATTCCGGGCCGCCGCATACCCGCCGGCCAGCTCTGGGCCGGCCGCCCCGCCAAATATCTGCGCGACCTCACCCCGGAGGAGCAGGCGGCGAACCTCGCCGGCGTCGCGCATTATGTCGCGCTTGCGAAGCGGCATCGCGCGGCATTCGAGACCGCAAACGCGCGGTAGGGCTACGTGCCCGAAGGGGATAATCTTGCTTCCGCTGTCGCCGGGCTTTCGACAACCAAGGCCTTGGCAACCGCATGTGCGACCCCTGCTGCGTCCGTTCCACCTACGCGAGCCCCACGCCGTCTGAACGGCCCCACTGGCAATGCGCGACCGGCGTCACTACCTCCCCCGAACAACAGGGAGGGGGCAAGGACCCCGGTCAGAATGGACAAGAAGACGAAGGGGGCTTGGCTTCTCGCCCAGTCCAAGAGTTTGGACTGCTACTCCGGCGCTGGCGCGGCGCGTCTTGAGAACATCTCGTATTCGGGGAAGGTCGGCCGCCTGTACAACTTGCTGCGCCGACAGTCGGACGAGACGAACACGTTCACCATTTCCAAGCAGATCGTCGACAACGCCTGTCAGCTTAACGGCATCGACAAATCCGCACGGCGCGACGGTCTCCAAATCCTGAGGAACGCGGGTCGCATCGACGTCGCCAGCGACGGCTCGATTGCCGTGCTTGGCGCGACCACTCAGGCGGTCTTGGAGGCTACCGTCGAGATTTTCGATGATCAGGGGCCGAGCGCCGACGAGCAGGCGATACTCGACCTGTCGGAGCGGGTATCCGGCAAGCCGGTGAAGCGCGCCGAGGCCGAGGAGTACATTTCCGACACTCACAAGCTCAAGAAGGCCGACGCGACGACCCTCGTCGACCTGTCCAAGAAGACGGCGCTTATCGACGAGGAGGGCGAGCGCGCTCACGGCATTCTGTTCAACTCGCACACGTTCCGCGACGGCAAGTACGCCGAGAAGGCGCACCGCGTCTTGGAACAGCTCAAGGCTGATGAGCGCACTCGGCTCACCGAGGTTCAGGACAAGCTGTCCCGCCGCGGCGCCATGTACGACGCGGAGGTGGAGAAGATGCTCGGCGCTGACCTGTACAAGCGTCTGGTCAGCGTCGGCTTGTTCGACCGCATGGAAGTCAGCAACAGCACCGAGTCGGTGGGTTACATCGCGTCGCCGAACGACTTCCAGAAGTACGGGCGCCCCTTTGAGGAAGACCCCATCGACGACGCTAAGGCCCTGATTGCGTCGCTGACCTACGGACAGACGCGCAGCAATTCCGTTCGTGGCCGGATAACGATGCCAGAGGTGCTCATCCGCAGCCTTGTTCGCGGCGACGAGCTCGCTGCCAGCTCCGGTGGAATCCGCGCCATTGGCGAGGACTATCACGAACTCGAAGCGCGGCAGGTCGTCGAGACGACCGAGCAGAGCCGGGGCCGGTTTACCATGCGCCTCCTCAAGAAGGACGTCGGCGAATTGGCCCTAACCATCGTCCGCGGCGGGACGGCCGCCCAAGACGCCGTGCTGATGGACGGCTCCCCGGCGCGCGCCTTCAAGGGTCCCCACGCGAGCCGAAACGAGGTACGGGTTAAGAATGACATTGCTGACAAGCGGTTCGTGCACGACACGCTGGACCGCTTGAGGAGCGGGGGTTGATGGCTTTGGCGAAGGGTGCGGGTCTTGAGGAATTAACGCGAGCGTACTTCGCGCGGCAGGGCTTCGTCGCGATCCGCAGCGTTTCCATCAAATTCGAGGAGGAGGAGGTCACCGACGTCGACGTTTGGCTGTATGGGCGGCAGGGCGGCGGTGTGCGGACTCGTGCCCTCGTCGACGTGAAGGACAAGAAGTCGCCCAGGGCGTTCGAGCGCATCATGTGGGCTCGCGGGATGCAGCTTGCCCTCAACTGCGATCGGGCCGTCGTCGCTACGACTGACTCGAACACGAAGGTTACGCGCTTTGCGCAGCAGCAGAAGGTCGCGCTGCTGACCGCCGCCTACTTGCGCCATTGGTCGGGCGGTGACGACGTGTTGAAGGAACGACTGAGCCTCGAAGAGTTGACGTCGAGCATCCAGTCTTACGGCGGACACAAGCAGGACGGCGATTGGCTCAAGCAGATAGCCGCCGCCAAGTCCGCAGTGGTGAGCCTTGCTCCGTACCCCGCGTTCAACAAGGCGGTAGCGTCGTTCCGGTTCTTTGCCGAGCGCGCCGCCACCCGTCCGCAGCATCGCGAGCAGGCGCTCCGAGGTGCATTTCTGTCTGCCGCGCTGGCCTGCATGGCACTGGATGCGGCGCTTGAGCGTCTGTCATTCGAGGAGCCAAAGGCGCGCTACAATCTGCTTTACTCCGGCGTCACCTACGGCGACGCGGGCGACAACCGGGTTCAGAGCAGCATCGACACGGTCCTCTCCGTCATCTCTCGCGGCGTCAAGAACGGTCGTGTCCTGGCTCGCCAGACCAGCGACGCGCTGGAGGAGATGTTCGCCGGAGTGCGCGCTGAGATCATCGCCGAGTTCTTCGCGAAGGAGCAGAACGCGGCGCACCTCTTCCCGGTGGCCCGGGAATTGGAGGGTCGCGCACACGCACGGTCCCGTGACGGTCTGATTGGGCTCAGCGTCGAGGCAAAGTCGATCATCGGTGTCTTCGCCGACTTTGTCGGGGCGAAGCGCACGGCGCTGTTGAGCAGTGAGTTCGTCGTCCCGGCTCCGCCACCACCACCTCCTCCGGCGAAAGTCGAGGCGAAGGTCGCCGCCGGTGCCACGTCGCCCCCTCCGGCGACACCTGAGACGAAGGTCGCCGCCTATTCTCCGCTGCCGAACGCCGGTGCAGGCGAGGGTGGACAAAGGGCCGAGTCAGGCGGCGACAAAGCTCCTCAGGACAAGAGGGACGGGGATCCCAGCCCGACTCTTCTGTAAAAAGACAATAATTCCCTGGCCGGGGTTTATGCCTTCGCTCCAACCGCGCGGCATTTCGTATACGAGAGGGTAATGTCCGATATATTTGACTCGGTGACAAGTTTATCGTACACCGCGCCTCACTGGCGATGGAGGCGAGCATGATGGTGCGGGAATTGACGGCCGTGATCAGTTTCGTGGTCCTGGTGCTCGTCTATGGCGCGTACAGCCTCTGGCTCATGGCAGGGCCGCACACGGCAGGCGAGACCCTGGGCGTGCTGATCGCCGGTATCGTCCTCACCGCCATCGTCACCACCATCGTCGCGATCGTCGTCGCCGTCCCCTGGGGGATCCATGCCAGCCTGCGAGGCCGTCGAAACGAGGCGGCGGACGAGCGCGACCGCCAGATCGCGCGGATGAGCATGCGGAACGCCTATCTCGTGGTGATCACCTTCATCTGGGTGGTGCCCTTCCTGGCGCTCGCCGGATCGGCAATTCTGGCCGCCAATGTGGCGCTGCTGACCATGGGGGTGGCCGAGATCGTCAATTACGGCTCGCGTCTCTATTATTATCGCTGGGGAGCGTGACCTTTGGCCAGGTCCGGGACGAGGGTGACGAATCGCATTCGCGCGCTTCGGTTCAGCCATGGGGAAATGACCCAGCAGGATCTGGCGGACAGGATCGGCCTCACCCGGCAGACGGTGATCGCGATCGAGCAAGGGCGTTATTCGCCGACCCTGGAGGCGGCCTTTCGTATCGCCCAGGTCTTCGGCGAGCCGTTGGAAAATGTCTTCAGCTACGGACCGGTGCCCTGATCTCTTCGCCGCGTCCATGCGGCGCTCAAGGCTTGCCGAGCGCCCCCTGCAGCCGGGCGATCTCGCCATGCTCCGCATCGGCGAGGCGCTGGACCTCGGACGTCGCTTCCTGCAGCCGGGCGAGATCCGCGTCGCTCAGCGCTTTGGCATTGGCCCGATCGGTCGCGTAACGGTTGAGTTCGGCGAGGGCGCGCGCGGTCTGCGCCTCGCCGGCCTCGGCGCGGGAAAGCGCCTGCTGCGCCTGGATCCAGGCGTCCGAGCCCGGCGCGCCCGCCTTGCGCGCCGCTTCCTCGGCGGCGGGAAAATCCTTGTGGAAAGCGCGGTCGCCCGCCTGCGCCTCAGCGAGGAAGGTGGCGATCTGCGACGCCACCTCCGGATCGTCCGCGATCGGCGCGACCGTCGGCGGCACGCCCGGCTCGCCCAGCGTCTTCTCGATCGGCCGCGGCGCGAGCGAGGGATAAGGGCCGGACGATCCCGCGCAGCCGGCCAGCGCGGCCAGCGTCAGAAGGGAGGAAAAGAGGAAGCCCGGCCGCGCCATCGCCCTAGCTCCTATGCGCCGTCTCCCGCGCCCGCAACAGGGTTGCGCCCCGCCGCCCGTGCCCCTATGTCGCCGTCTCCCGCGCGCCCGTAGCTCAGCTGGATAGAGCACCAGACTACGAATCTGGGGGCCGGAGGTTCGAATCCTTCCGGGCGCGCCATTTTCCCTTCTCTGAGATTTTTCGCCGGACCGCATCCTGTCGGCGTTCGGAACCCTCGCTCGCATATCCGGTTGATGACTGGATTCCCAAGGAGATTTCGGAATGCGGAAGTTGGAATATATGGGTCTGGGCGCCGCAATCCTGCTCGCCGCCGGCTGCAACAAGGTGGCCGACCAGTCGAACGTCGCCGCGGCGGATAACGGCCTCGTGGAAAATGAGACCGCCATGGCCGACAACGCGGCCGCGGACGAAGGCGCGCCGGTCGCGGTCGCGCCGGTGCCGGCGCCGGCGGCCGATGTCCCGGCCGCCGACGCGGCGCCGCTCCAGC
Source organism: Allosphingosinicella sp. (assembly GCA_036491055.1). Taxonomy (GTDB): domain Bacteria; phylum Pseudomonadota; class Alphaproteobacteria; order Sphingomonadales; family Sphingomonadaceae; genus Allosphingosinicella. The sequence goes on along the minus strand of DASXCT010000021.1, from coordinate 40,482 downwards.
AGGCGGCCATTGCGGCCGCTCAGATCGAAAGCGCCACCGACGTCGAGCGCATCCCCTATCAGGGCGGCTGGGCGTGGCGGCGCGACGGCCAGATCATCCGCACCGCGAGCCGCGACGGCCGCGTCTCCTATTTCCGTCCGGGCGATTCCGATCCCTATCTCGTCCAGGCCAATGGCCGCGCCTTTGCTTATGCGAACGGGCGCGTCGCGCGCAGCTACGACACGCACGGCCGGCCCGCCCAGCCCGACACGAAGCAGCGCGACGAGGGCCAGCGCCTCGCCCGCGTGTCCGCGCAGGAGCGGGACCAGGCGCGGCAGGTCGCGGCGCGCCAGCCGCAGCGGGTCCAGCCGGAACGGCCGCAGCCGCCCGCGGGACGGGCCCATGACGACCGGCCGGGCAATGGCCAGGCGGCCGACCATGGCAAGGACGGGCATGATATGGCGACCCCGGACAATCGCATGTCGGGCGATGCCGGCCGCCACCGCCAGACCGGCCGCGACGACCGCGGCGGGAACGGCGATCAGCGCTGAGGCGCGGAAGCCGGCGGCCTCGGCCCTTCAGCGGCCCGGTATGCGGAAGCCGACATATTGGCCGAGGCCGCCGCAGCCGAGCGCGCCGTCGGGCCGGAAAGTCTTCTCGTAGCGGGCGCGCTGGACGACTTGCGACGCGGCCGCTTCGAACACGAAGGGCGGATAGGCGATGACCGGCCGCACGTTCATCGTGCCGCCGTCGGCCTTGAGGTCGAACTCGAGCTGGACCCACCCCTCGAAGCCCCAGCGCTGGGCTTCCTGTGGAAAGTCGTCCGCCGACACGCCCGCCATCCTGAGGCGCGGCCGCTGGTCCAGAAGCGCGCATTGGGTCGCGCTGAGGCCGGACTGCGCATAAGCGGCGCGCGCCGCCTCGGCATCGCCCGCCCTGAGCTCCACCGACGCCAGCCGCGCCAGCGCCGAGGCGCGGAGCGGGTCGTGCGGATCCAGGCCGGGCGTCGCCGGCACCTGCGACAATGTCGCGATCACGCCGGCCGTGTCCTGCTTCGTGGTCGACATGATTTCCGCGAGCGTCAGCCGGACGGCGGCGGAGGCGCGGGGATCGGCGGCGATCGCCGGATCGGCGAGCAGCGCCTGCAACGCCGCCGGCCGACTGTCGGTGCGCTTCGTCCAATCCCATTGGCTTGCGACGAGCCTCAACCCGATCCAGGCGAGCACCGGCGGCGGCGCCTTTTCGGCCCGGGCGATGGCAAGGGCGCGGGTGAGATAGGCCTGCCTGTCGTCGCTCCCGACCAGGGCATTGGACGCGAGGTCGGCGAGCACCGGCAGCAAGGCGAAAGAAGACGGCCCCGATGCCAGCTCGCGCCGCATCAATTCCTCCTGCAGCGGCGCCAGACGGGCCGCGTCCGACCGGCCCTGGGCGACGTCGCTCGGCGCGACTCCGCGCGCTTCCAGCCATTGGTCGACGTCGCGGCGCAACGCGGTGAGGATCGAGGGATGCTCGGCCGCGGTCGAGCAGCGAATCTCCATCCGGGTCAGCGCCCGGAACAGCGGATGGATGTCCTTGAGCGCGGCCGGATTCCACGACCAGCCGGTGACCGCCTGGGCGAAGAGCAATGCGCTCGGCCCCTGGCGCGACGAATAGATCGGCGCCGCATAGCCGATCGTGCCGTCGTCGCGGATCGAGAATTCGACGATGGCGACGTCCGACGGCGACAGATCCTCGCCGCAGGGCGGCGGCGCCATTCCGGATGCTTGCGGGAAGCCGTGATCGAAATGGCCGGCGCCGGTCCAGGCGAGATATTCGCGCGCTTTGTCCTGGTCGCCGCTCTGCAGCGCCGCGATGGCGAGATCGGACCGGGTCGAGAGGTCGTTGGCCGTGACCCTGTCCGTCAATCCCCCGAGCAGCTCGACCGCGCGTTGCAGCTCCTTCAGCGCTTCGGCCGGCCGCTTCATGTTCAGAAGCACGCGTCCGCGCATCGTCCGGAACAGGGCTTCGAGCTTCCTGTTGCCCGGATGAAGCGCGGCAGCCGCGGCCACGGCGGCGTCGGCCCGCGCCAGCGCCGCCGGCGCGTCGTAGAACATGCCGGTCTGGATCAGGCCGCGGATCGCCGGCGCCCTGGACGCGAAATCGGGCGAGAGCGGCTCCGCCGCCAGATAATCCTTATAAGCCTCGCCATAATCGAGCGCCCGCTCCGAGATCTTGCCGAGCAGGAGAAGGCCGGTGAAGCGGTCGGAGGCGAGGCTCGTATCGCTGGCGGGCAGAGCGGGAAGGCCGCGCCGCAGCGCCGCGGCGGCTTCCTCCTCGCGGTCGAGCTCGCCGAGCGCGAGGCCCTCGCGGACGCGGACGAGGCCGAGATCGCGCGTCCGCGTCGCCGGAAGCCGCGCTTCGATCGCCTGATAGAGGGCGAGCGCGTCGGTCCAATGGCCGGCGTCGAGCGCCGTCGAAGCGGCCTCGAACTGCTGCTGGATGCTGGGCGGCGCCGCCGCCGCCGCCCGGTCCGGCGCCTGGGCGACGGCAGGCCCGGCCAAGCCCGCCGCGACGATGGCGGCGACCACGATGCCACGCATGATTTTTCCGTTCCCCCGCTTTGACTTAGCCGAAGCTAGCAGGGTGACGCGCGGGACGGTAGGAGAATCTCGCCCAGGACGGAAAACCTCTGGCCAGGCGATACGGACATGTTATTTCCCAAGCCGGGCAAAAGGGGGAAATATGAGCTACAGCGATGACCAGCTTTACGGCGTCCGCGGCTGGTTGGCTTTTCTTTGCATATCGCTGATGGCGCTCGGCCCTTTGGCGAACCTGGCCATCACTTTCGCCGATCTGGGGGAGGCCCAGCGAGCGAATCCTCTCCTGGCGGCTTCGCCCGAGTGGACGACCATGAAGATCGTCGTGTGGACGATTACCTTGGTCCAGGTCGCGATGATGATCTACACGGGCTGGCGCTTGAACCATGTCTTTCGGCGCAGCACCGTGAAGTTCACGATCGTGATGCTGTGGGTGATCGGTCCGGTCTGGGGCTTGCTGACGGTGGCCGTGATCGGATTTCTGGCGGGCGGCAATCCGTTCGATTCGTCGACCCTGTTCGAGCTCGCCCGACCCGCGGCGTGGGCGCTGGCCTGGACACTTTACCTGATCATGTCGCGGCGGGTTGCCAACACCTATGACCAGGAAGGGTCGGAGGAGCAGGCCGAGGCCGAGCTCTCCAACGTGTTCGAATGAGATCGATCGGATAAGGGACAACCCGCGAGGTCCGTCTCTCACCCGATATCGCCGAACCCCGCATAGCCCTTGCCGTCGCGCTGCTTTTCGAGCGCGCGCGTCGCTTCCTCGGCGGCGTCTTCGAGGCCATTATGGCCTTCCGGACCGTCGGGCGGCGGGGCCTGCTTGTCCTTCTCGCCCTGCGTGCCGCCGCCCATGGCTTCAGCTCTTGCTCTTATGCTCCGGCTTCCCCTTGCGGCTGGTCGAAGCCATTTTTTCGAGCTCCTTCTCGCTCATCGATTCTTCCATTCCCTTGGACGCGCCCTTGAGCTTGCTCTTGGGCGTGTCGCCGCGCTTGGCCGACAAAGCGGCGCCGGCGGCCTTTTGCTGCGCTTTCGATTTTGCAGGCATGTCGAGTCTCCGTTAGAGTGGTTTTCAGTCAGGTGGAATCACCTGACGGCCGAAAAGAACGGCAAAACAAGACTCTAGAGCTACGTCCGATCAAATCTGATCGGACATGGCTCTAGGGGCGTGCGCAGCTGGAACAAGCGGGCAAATCGCGTGGTTCCTTGACCCAAAGCAAGATAGAGAGACCGAGATGGACGAGATCGAATGGTGGGAATTCGATTCGGCGAAGGATCTGGCCGAGCAGGCGGCGGGCGATATCGGCTTCGTCATCGAAAGCGCGGTCGAAGCGCACGGCAATGCGCGGCTCGCGCTGCCGGGCGAGGACGGCGTGGCGCCGGTCTTCTCGGCGCTCGCCAAGGCCAAGGGCATCGACTGGTCGAAGGTCAGCCTGATCCCGACCGCGGACCGGCTGGCGCCGCCCGCGGGCGAGGAGAGCAACCGGCGGCGGCTCGAAGGCTGGTTCGGCGCGAAGGGGGCGGAGATTCTCGGCCTGGTCGACGAATCGGCGCGGAGCGACGCGGCCGAGGCGGCGCGGCTGGCCGATGCGCGGCTGTCGCTGCTGCGCTGGCCGCTCGACTTCGTCTGCCTCGGCATGGATGACGAGGGCGGCACGGCGGGCCTGCGCGCCGGTCCCGACCTCGACCGGGCGCTGAACGCCCCGCGCGAGCGCCGCGCCGCCGGCCTGCGCGATCTCGTCACCCTCACCGGCCCGACCCTCGGCACCGCGCGGACGGTGATGATCGTCATCAACGGCCGCTTCAAGCGCGCGATGCTCGAGCAGGCGATCAAGGAGGGGCCGCTTTCTTCGCGGCCGATCGGACGCCTGCTCGCCACGATCGAGTCGCCGGTGGACATATTCTGGACGGGCGAGGAGGTAGCTTGATTCGTCATCCCGGACTTGATCCGGGACCACCTTTCTCTTCGACGGCGGTGGTCGGAAGGTGGATGCCGGATCAAGTCCGGCATGACGAAAATCGGCGTTAGATCAATTCGCCGAGATCCAGCGCTTCCAACAACGCCGCCCTGGCCTCTTCCATCTGCCGCCATATTTCCGGCCTCAGCAGGTCCTCCGGCGCGATACGTTCGGGCCAGTGGGATTCCACCACCGAGGCGATCCGGTCGAGCCTGGCCTCGTCGGCGAGGAAGCGGGGGTCGATCGTCTCCGGGTCCGCGACGACGCGCAGGCGGAGACAGGCAGGGCCGCCGCCATTGGCCATCGACTGGCGGACGTCGACGACGAATAGCTGGCGGATCGGTCCGTTGCCGGCGACCATCGCCTCCAGCCAGCGCCAGACGGACGGCGTCTCGCGTGCTTCTTCCGGCAGCATGAGAGCCATTCCTGTCCTGAGCGAAGACGAAGGGGTGCGATCCGGAAGGCTGACCAGCTGGGCGTTGAACAGATAGGAGCGGATCGCGTCCGCGAGGCTGACCGCGCGCGCCGGCACCTCGACGATCTCGACCTCGGGCAGCAGGCGCCGCAGCGCGGCATGGAAAGCGGGCTGGTCCTCGAACGCCTGCTCGTGGGCGAAGAGGACATGCTCGTTGGCGACGGCGACGACATCGTTGTGGAAGGCGCCGGCGGCGATCGCTTCCCCGGACTGGCAGACGAACAGGATCCGCTCGGGATCGAGGCCGTGAAGGCGCGCCACCGCCCGGCTCGCTTCCTCATGCTGCCGGACCGGATAGGCGCCGCCGTGACGGCCGTAGACGAAAATCTCCACGCCGGGCGCCCCATGCTCGGGTGCGAGCCGCATATGGTTGGCCGCGCCCTCGTCGCCGAAGCTCGGCACCGGCGGGTGAACCACGAAATGCGCCGCGTCGGCGAAGGCGAGGCGGAGCTGGGCGAGCGTCTCCGGCGCTTCGTGGCTGCGGTGCGCCATCGTCCTCAAATTCGCGACCGTCAGGTGGCAGCGGCCGTCGGCGCAGTCCGGGGCGGGGGAGATTGTCGCGGCATTGGCCGCCCACATCGAAGAGGCGGAGAAAGCGGCGGGCCGCAGCGAGGCGGGCGCCGCCTCGACGCCGGTGCCGAGCGCGGCGAGCCACGCCCGATCCGGGCGCCGCTGCGGTACGAAGAAGCCCTGCGCGCGCCCGAGCCGGAAATTGTGGCGCATCTTCGCCAGCCCCTGCAAAGCGGCGGCGCGCGGGTGGGAGACGAGGCCCTTCGACGCCGCCGAGGCGACATTGCCGAGGCTCAGCCCGGCATAATTGTGGCTGGGGCCGATGATCCCGTCGAAATCCACCTCGACGAGCATCAGCGCGGGACCGCGAGGATCGTATCGCCGGCCTTCGCCCCAAGCATCGAAGCGGTGGCGGCATCGAGGACGACCCGTCCATCCTCGCGCGTCGCGACCCGGCCGTAGCAGGCGGCGAAATTCTTCAGGCGGCCCGAACCGAGCAATTCGGCCGTCGCGCCCGCCGGCGCCTCCGCGATCTCGGCGACCTCCACCTCACGCGCATCGCGGACGGTGCGGATGTCGTCGGTATGAGCGGCCATGGTTGGGCCGCCGTCGAAAATGTCGACATAATTGTCATGGGCGAAGCCCTCGCGCTCCAGCATCCGCATCGCGGCGCGGCCGGACGGATGGGGAACGCCGATCACCGCCCGCGCGCTTGCCGGCAGCATCGCGATGTAGATCGGCGTCTTCGGCATCAGATCGGCGATGAACTGGGTGCCGTGCATCGCATTGAACCGGTCCGCTTCCTGGAAGCTCATGCCGAAGAAGCGGCCGGCAATCGCGTCCCAGAAAGGCGAGGCGCCGGCTTCGTCGATCACGCCCCTCAATTCGGCAAGCACCCGGGCGGCGAAGCGCCGGCGGTGGAGGCGGATGAACAGGTAGCGGCTGCGCGCGAGCAGCATGCCGAGCCCGCCGGCGCGCTCGCCCGGATGGAGGAACAGGCCGCCCACTTCCGAGCAGCCGTCGAAATCGGTGCAGAGGGTCAAAGTCTCGTTGCGGAAGATCTTGCCCAGCTCTTTCGAGGTCTGGGTGAGGGTGCTGATCCGGTAGGAGTAAAACGGCCATTCGCTGCCGACGCGGCTGAACATCTGGCAGGTGCCGCGGATCTGCCCCGTCTCGGCATTTTCGAGCACCATGACAAAGAGATCGTTTTCGGGCTCGGCCGAATCGGCGGCGAAGGCGCTTTCCGAGCGCGACAATTTCTCGACCAAAGCGCCCTTGTCGGCGGGCAGGTTGGTGAAGCCGCCGCCGGTCAACTTGGCCATCTCGTAGATCGCCTGGAAATCCTCGTTGCGGGCCGGGCGCACGCGAAAGCTCACAGGGCCTCCCCCTCCACCAGGCGCAAGAGGGTCAGCGCCGACAGCGCCGCCCTTTCCCCCAGGCTCGCCACGATCAGATATTCGTCGGCCGAATGGATGGCGCCCCCGCGCGCGCCCATCGTGTCGACCACCGGCACCCCGCAGGCGGCGATATTGTTGCCGTCGCAGACGCCGCCGGTGGCGCGCCATCCTATGTCCTGGCCGAGATCGGCGCCGCAGCGGCGTACCAGCCCGAACAGCTTTTCGGCGTGGGCGTCGAGCGGCCTGGGCGGCCGGCCGAAGCTTCCGTGAAGATGGATGCGGACGTCGTGCGCAGCGGCGACGGCAGCGATATTTTCGTCGAGCAAGGTACGCGCCCGCGCCTCGTCCTCGGGCGTGGCCGGGCGGAGATTGACCCGCAGCACGGCATGATCGGGCACGACATTGTTCGGCCCGCCGCCGTCGATCCTTGCCGGATTGACCTTGAGCCCGGGCCCTTTCGCGCGGTCGAGCCGCAACGCGAGGTCGGCCGCGGCGACGATGGCGTTGCGGCCTTCCTCGGGGTTGCGGCCGGCATGGGCGCTCCGCCCTTCGACATGGATCGAGAAATTGCCGCTCCCCGGCCGCGCGCCGGCGAGCGTGCCGTCGGGCAGCGCGGCCGGCTCGTAGGTGAGCGCCGCTTTCTTCCCCCGCGCCGCCGCCGCGATCAACGCGGCGGAGCCGGGCGAGCCGACCTCCTCGTCGGAATTGATCACCAATTCATAGCCGAGCCGTTCCGCCGCCGGGCTCGCCTCGACCGCCTTCAGCGCCGCCAGCATGATTGCGATGCCGCCCTTCATGTCGGCGACTCCGGGGCCGCCCAGCACGCGGTTCGGCTCGCGCCAGAAGACCTGCCGGAAGGGATGATCCACGCCGAACACGGTATCCATATGGCCGGTGAGCAGGAGCTGGACCGGCGCCTCGGGCCGGACCGTCAGATGCAGGTTGCGGCCATGCGCGACCGGCCGAAGCGCGCCATTGGCGTCCATGGCCTCGACCGGCGACGGCGCTTCGAGCGCGATTTCGCCCGGCAGCGTCGCAAAGGCATCGGCATAAATATCCGCCATCCGCGCCAGGCCGTCGAGGTTGCGCGAGCCGCTGTTCACCGCCGCCCAGGCCTGGACCTGCTCCAGCATCGGCTCGGCCGCGGCCCGCTCGATCGCGGCCTGTTCGATGGCTGAAAGCCCCCGCATCTCCGAGCCTCTAGCCGAAGCATGTCGGGCGAGTACAGGCCCGCCGCCATGGCGCGCGGCGGCACGATCGCCCCCGTCCTTTGTCCGGATCGCTACTCGTCCGGAACGGCCTGCCCCGTCACAAGGCGCCTCCCACCAAGCAGCGAAGGAACGCATGATGAAGAAATATGTGATCGAACGTGATATACCCGGCGTCGAGAAATTGGCCGGCGAGCAGCTCAAAGGCGCCGCCGCCACCTCGAACGATGCGCTCGCGAAGCTGGCGCCGCGGGTGCAGTGGCTCGAATCCTTCGTCACGAAGGACAAGACCTTCTGCATCTACCTCGCCGAGGATGAGGAAGCGGTGCGCGAGCATGCGCGCCTCAGCGGCTTTCCGGCGAGCCGGATCAGCGAGGTCGCGCGGATGATCGACCCGACCACCGGGGGGTGAACGGTGGTTCGGGCCGGGGCGGGAGACGGCGATGCAGCCGGTTCTGGACGTCACGATCGTGCTGATGGACGACGGCCTGTCGTCGACCGCGGTGATGCCGGCGGAGATCTTCCATTGCGCCGGAACGCTGTGGGACGATCTTCACTGCCGCCCGCCCCGCCCGCATTTCCGGGTGCGCACCGTCAGCCTGCGCGGCGGGCCGGTGCGCAGCCCTTATGGCATCGGCCTGGCGCCTTTGGGCTCGCTCGACGAGGTCGAGCGGAGCGACATCGTCATCGTCCCGACCTCGGGCATGGACCTCGACTTGAAGCTGGTCGAGAACAGCGCCCTCCTGCCCTGGCTGCGGCGCCATCATGCGCAAGGCGCCTATGTCGTCGGAATCTGCATGGGCGCGGCCTATCTCGCCGAAGCCGGCCTGCTCGACGGCCGGACCGCGACGACCCATTGGGCCTTGTGCGACGGGTTCCGGGAGCGCTGGCCGCGCGTCTGCTGGCACCCGGAGATGTTCGTCACCGAGGATACGCGGCTGCTCTGCAGCGGCGGCGTCTGCGGATCGATCGACGTCAGCCTCTATCTCGTCGAGAAATTGTGCGGGCACGAGATCGCCGTGCAATGCGCCAAGGCGCTGTTGCTGCCGATGCCGCGCATCCTCCAGTCCGGCTATGCGATGCTTCCGGTCTCGAAGGAACATGGCGACGAGCGGATCCGGGCGATCGAAGCCTATCTCCAGCAGCATTTCCGGGAGGACAGCCCGGCGCGGCTATTGGCTGCGCAAGCCGGAATGGGTGAGCGCACCTTCGCCCGCCGCTTCAAGGCCGCGACCGGCCGCATGCCCGCCGCCTATGTCCAGGCGCTGCGGATCGAGGCGGCCAAGGCGATGCTGGAGCAGGGCGACATGCCGGTCCAACGGATCAGCGCCGAGATCGGCTATGAGGACGTCGCCTTCTTCCGTACCTTGTTCAAGCGCGGCACCGGCATGACCCCACTCGAATATCGCGCCCATTTCGCGCCGCTCAACGTGCGGACGAAGGTGGCGTATGAGATGGCGTGAATCCTTTCCGGCGTGAACCCCTTCTCCGTCATCCCCGCGAAGGCGGGGATCCAGCTTCTTTTTTTCGCTAGCCGTGCCCAAGCTGGATCCCATTGCAGGGTCGCCGCGTCCCCCGGACGCGGCTTCACGGTGCGGCGCACCGTGAACCCTGCAATTTCACGGGGATGACGGTGGCTCACAGCCAATCCGCGAACGCCTCCAGCACCTGTTCGTAAAGCCGTTTCTTGAACGGCACGATCAGCGTCGGCAGGTCCCGCGGATCGGCCCATTTCCAGGCGCGGAATTCGGGCTCCGCCGTGTCGATATGGACGTCGGCGTCGGTGCCGAGGAAGCGCATCAGGAACCAATGCTGCCTCTGGCCCCGCCAGCGGCCCTTCCACAATTTGCCGATCAAATCGTCGGGAAGATCGTAGGTGAGCTCCGTCGGGCAGCGGGCGACCAGCTCGGTCAGGCCGCGGACGATGCCGGTCTCCTCCTCCAGCTCGCGCAACGCCCCTTCGAGCGGGTCCTCGCCGGGATCGAGCCCGCCCTGCGGCATCTGCCAGGCCTCGAGCGTCGAATCGAGCCGCTGGCCGACCCAGACCCGGCCCCGCCCGTCGATCAGCATCATTCCGGCCGCGGGGCGATAGGGGAGGGAATCGGTCATCGTGCCAGCGCCTCCTCGACCATCAGCTTCAGGATGCGGAAGCCGCCTTGAACATCCTCCTCCGACGATGGGATCATCTTCCGCAAATTGATGAAGCCATGGATATTCCCTTCGGCCTCGCGGAAGACGGTCGCGACGCCGGCCTCGGCGCAGGCGGCGGCATAGGCCCGGCCCTGGTCGCGGATCGGATCGAGGCTTGCGGTGAGAACGAAGGTCGGCGGCATCCCCTCCTGGCTCTTCACCATCGGCGAATAGCGCCAGTCGCGCGCGGCCGGGCGGTAGCAGGTGTCGAACCAGCGCATGCCGTCATGGGTCAGCAGATAGCCGTTGCCGAAATCCTCATAGGAAGGATAGCCCTGCTCCGGATCGGCGGCGGGGTAGATCGGCCATTGCGCGATCACGGGAACCGCGGCCGGTTCGTCGCGCAAGGCGAGGCTGACGACGATCGCGAAATTGCCGCCGGCGCTGTCGCCGCAGGGGACGAGGCCGGTCACCTCCCGCCCAAGCGCGGCCGGGCTCGCCGCCGCCCAGCGCGCCGCCGCGATGCAATCCTCCGGCCCGGCCGGGAAAGGATGCTCGGGCGCCAGCCGATAATCGACCGCCAGCACCGGCAGATCGAGCTGCCGCGCCAGCTCGGCGCAGAAGGGTTCGTGCGTGTCGAGATCGCCGAGCACGAAGCCGCCGCCGTGGAAGAAGAGAATGAGCGGCCCCGCGCCCCGTCCCTCCCGCGCGTCGTACAGCCGCAGCATGATGGCGTTTCCGTCGGGCCCGGGGCAGGAGAGATTGCGGATGACGGCCAGCGCTCCGACCGGCGCGTCGGCGACGTGGCGCGAGGCGAGCATCATCGTCCGCGCCTCGTTCGGCCCGACCTCGTGGCTCTGCGGCCCCGGCAGCCTGTTCAGATAATCGAGGAACAGGCGGACGTCGGGACGGACGAAAGGGTCGGTCAAATGTGGCTCCTCGCGGTCGGCGCGCCTAATAAAGGCGACGATCGCGCCCGTCCATGGCGGACCCCTGGGGCCGGAAAAGGAGGAAGGATGAGCGAGACTGTCGAAGCGCCGCGGATCGATTGGGCATCGGCCGCGCCGGAGGGCATGAAGGCGCTGATGGCGCTGGAAAAGGCCGTCGCCGCCAAGGTGGACCGCAAATTGTTCCACCTGATCAAGTTGCGCGCGTCGCAGATCAACGGCTGCGCTTATTGCATCGCCATGCATGTGAAGGAGGCGCTCAAGGACGGCGAGCAGCTCCTGCGCCTCACCCTGCTCGATGCCTGGCGCGAATCGCATCTCTACGACGAACGCGAGCGGGCGGCGCTCGCCTGGACCGAAGCGGTGACGCGCATCGCCGACGGCCACGCGCCGCGCGAGATTTACGACCGGCTCGCCGCCTTGTTCAGCGCGGAGGAGGTCGCCAATATCACCCTCGCGGCGACGGCGATCAACGCCTGGAACCGCGTCGCCATTGCCGGGCGCAGCCGGCATTCGGACTGAGCGAAGCGCAGACCCCTGAATCCGCGCGATATTCTTGCGCCCGGCATCGGGACGGCGTAGCGAACATCTAACTTGGGTCCGCCGCTTTCCGGCGATAGAAGGGTGCGGTTTCGCAACCCGTCAGGATCGAAGATGGCGACTGCCCGGCATTTCCTTACCCCCGAAGAAGCTTCGGCGCAGCCCGAGCCGGAATCGATCGTCGTCCGCTTCGCCGGCGACAGCGGCGACGGCATGCAGCTCACCGGCGGCCAGTTCACCCTTTCGACCGCGCTCTCCGGCAACGACCTTGCCACCTTCCCCGATTTCCCGGCCGAGATCCGCGCGCCGCAGGGGACGACCTTCGGCGTTTCCGCCTTCCAGATCAATTTCGGCTCGGCCGCGATCGACACGGCCGGCGACGCGCCCGACGTGCTGGTCGCGATGAACCCGGCGGCGCTGAAGGTGAACGTCGCCGACCTGAAGCCCGGCGGCCTGATCATCGCCGACGAGGGCGAGTTCGGTGCCCGCAACCTCGCCAAGGCCGGCTATGAAGCCAATCCGCTCGAGGACGGCAGCCTCGCCAAATGGCAAGTGCTCGCCTTCAACATCTCGCAGCTCACCCTCGATGCGGTGAAGCCGTTCGGCCTCGGCAACAAGGAGGCCCTGCGCTGCAAGAACATGTGGACGCTGGGCCTCGCGCTCTGGATGTTCGACCGCGACCGCAGGCCGATCGAGGACTGGCTGAAGGCCAAGTTCGTCAAGGTACCCGAGCTTGCCGAGGCCAACATCGCCGCGCTCAACGCCGGCCATGCCTATGGCGAGACGGCCGAGATCGGCGGCCAGGTCCGCCAGCATCACGTCGAGCCGGCGCCGGCCGAGCCGGGCCTCTATCGCACCGTCACCGGCGCCGAGGCGATCTCGCTCGGCCTGGTCGCCGGCGCGCAGCTCGCGGGCCTCAAGATGTTCTTCGGCGGCTATCCGATCACGCCGGCATCGGCGATCCTCCACCACCTTTCGCGGCTCAAGGAATATGGCGTCACCACCTTCCAGGCGGAGGACGAGATCGCCGCCGCCGGCTCCGCCATCGGCGCGAGCTTTGCCGGCGCGCTCGGCGTCACCTCGTCGTCCGGGCCGGGAATCGCGCTCAAGATGGAGGCGATCGGGCTTGCGATCATGACCGAGCTTCCGCTCGTCATCGTCAACTCGCAGCGCGGCGGCCCTTCGACCGGCCTTCCGACCAAGACCGAGCAGTCGGACCTCTACCAGGCGGTCTACGGCCGCAATTCGGACTCGCCGATGCCGGTCGTCGCCGCGCGCTCGCCGGCCGACGCCTTCGACTGCGCGATCGAGGCCTGCCGCATCGCCGTCCAGTACATGACCCCGGTCATGCTGCTGACCGACGGCTATATCGCCAATGCCGCCGAGCCCTGGAAGGTGCCGGACATGGGCGGATACGCGCCGTTCCCGGTCCATTTCCACGAGGCGCCGCCGGCGGAGGGCGAGGCGGTCAATCCCTATAAGCGCGACTTCAAGCTCGCCCGGGTGTGGATCAGGGCCGGCACGCCGGGGCTGATGCACCGGCTCGGCGGCATCGAGAAGAATGCCGAGACCGGCCATATCGACTACGCCCCGGACAACCACCAGCGCATGACCGATCTGCGCGCCGCCAAGGTGCGGGGGATCGCCGACGGCATCCCTGAGCAGGAAGTCTGCCTCGGCGCGCCCGGCGGCCGGCTCGCGGTGATCGGCTGGGGCTCGACCTACGGCCCGATCCACCAGGCGATCCGCCGCGCGCGCGGGCGCGGGCTCGACGTCAGCCAGATCCATCTGCGCCATATCTGGCCGCTGCCGCGCAACCTCGGCGACCTGCTGCGCTCCTACGACCGCGTGATCGTGCCCGAGATGAACAACGGCCAGCTCAAGACATTGCTGCGCGACCAGTATCTGATCGACGCCCGGCCGGTGAACAAGATCGCCGGCCAGCCCTTCAAGATCGCCGAGATCGAGGCGGCGATCGAGGAGGCGCTGCAAACTTAGCCGTCACCCCCGCGAAAGCGGGGGTCCAGACTGGATTCCCGCTTTCGCGGGAATGACGAAGAGGAAGTGCCGATGAACGAAATGACCAAGCTCACCGCCAAGGATTTCGCCACCGACCAGGAGGTGCGCTGGTGTCCCGGCTGCGGCGATTATGCGGTGCTGAAGGCGGTGCAGCGCACCCTGCCGGAGCTCGGCGCGCGGCCGGAGAAGACGGTGTTCGTCTCCGGCATCGGCTGCTCGTCGCGCTTCCCTTATTATATGGAGACCTACGGCTTCCACACGATCCACGGCCGCGCCGCCACCTTCGCGACCGGGATCAAGCTCGCCAATCCCGAGCTCGACGTCTGGATCATCACCGGCGACGGCGATGCGCTGTCGATCGGCGGCAACCACACGATGCACGTGCTGCGCCGCAACCTCGACTGCCAGATCCTGCTCTTCAACAATGAGATATACGGCCTCACCAAGGGCCAATATTCGCCGACCAGCCGCGTCGGCACGCGCTCGCCCTCGACCCCGTTCGGCTCGCTCGACCGGCCGGCCAGCCCTTGCGCCTTCGCGCTGGGATCGGGCGCCCGCTTCGTCGCGCGCGGCATCGACGTCCACAAGAATCTGCCGGACGTGCTGAAGGCGGCCCACGCCCATAAGGGCGCCTCGTTCATCGAAATCTACCAGAATTGCATCGTCTACAATGACGACGTCTTCGCGCCCTTCACCGCCAGGGAGAATGCCGGCAACCAGCTCTGGCTGGCGGCGGGCGCGCCGATGCTGTTCGCGGGCGGCAGCAAGGGCCTGGCGCTCGATCGCGATTCGCTGGCGCTGAAAATGGTCGATATCGACAATGGCGACTGGCAGGCGGCCGGCGTGCTCGTCCACGATCCGAAGAACCGCACGGTCGCCCATATGCTGGTCGAGATGCCGTTCGGTACCTTCCCGACCGCGCTCGGCGTCATCTACGAGGATCCGGCGCCGACCTTCGAGAGCGCCGTCCTCCGCCAGAATGAGGAAGCGAGCGCCGGCAAGAAGGCCGACCTCCAGGCCCTGGTCGCCAAGGGCCAGAGCTGGATGGTGAACAAGGAACCGCACGCAATTTGACGAGCTTGCCCCTCTCCCATTTCGGGAGAGGGAGGGTGAGGGCATGCCGACTTCATCCCCTCACCCGGCGCTTCGCGCCTGCCCTCTCCCGAAATGGGAGAGGGATTGCGCGGGGACGCGGTTCGAGGCACCTAGCCCGCCATGAACGACCAGCCGCGGGGCCGTCACCTGATCGCCGCCGACCGGGTCTTTGCGACGGGCGGAGGCCTTGTCGCGCGCCTGTTCGCCGGCGGCTTCCATAAGTTGCTCGACCGGATCGACGCCGGCATCGGCGAAGGCCGGTTGGAAGCGACCCTTCCCGACGGCAAGGTCCGCAGCTTCGTCGGCGGCGCGCCCGGGCCGCATGCGGTGGTTCGAATCAACAGCTGGACGGCTTTGGTCCGCCTGGTCACGTCGGGCTCGGTCGGTTGGTACAAGGCCTGGGAACGGGGCGAGTGGACGAGCCCCGATCCCGTTCCGCTCTTCGACCTCTTCTCGCGCAATGCCGAGCGGCTCGACAATATTGGCCGGGCCAAGGGGTTGTTCCGGCTGATCAACCGCATCGCCCACGGCATCCGCGACAACGACAAGGCAGGATCGCGGCGCAACATTTCCTATCATTACGACCTCGGCAACGATTTCTACGCCGCCTGGCTCGACCCCTCGATGACCTATTCGAGCGCGCTCTTCGCCGAGCCGATCTCGGCCGACGAGCCTCTCGAAGCGGCGCAGCACAGGAAGACCCGCCTGCTCCTCGATCGGCTCGGTCTGAGGCCGGGCCAGCATCTGCTCGATATCGGCTGCGGCTGGGGCGCCCTCGCCGAGATCGCGGCACGCGATTATCGCGTGAAGGTCACCGGCCTCACCCTCTCGGAAGAGCAGAAGGTCTATGCGGAGAAACGGTTGGAGAAAGCCGGCCTCGGCGGCCGCTGCCGGATCGCGCTCGAGGATTATCGCGACGTCGAGGGCCGCTTCGACGCCGTCGCCAGCGTCGAGATGGTCGAGGCGGTCGGCCAGGATTATTGGCCGGCCTATCTCCAGAGCATCGCCCGGGTGCTGGCGCCGGGCGGCCGTGCCGCGCTCCAGCTCATCTCGATGAAGGAGAGCCTGTTCGGCAATTATGCGGCCAATGCCGATTTCATCCAGACCTATATCTTCCCGGGCGGCCTGCTGATCAGCGAGCCGCGCTTCGCCCGCATCGCGGTGGAGGCCGGCCTCTCGTGGCAGGACCGCAAGGGCTATGCCCTCCATTATGCCGAGACGCTGAAGCGCTGGCGCCGGCGCTACGATGCGGCGGTGGCGGAGAGGCGGCTGCCCGCGGGCTTCGACGAGCCTTTCCACCGCCTCTGGCGCTATTATTTCATGTATTGCGAAGGCGGCTTCCGCGGCGGCGGCATCGACGTCGCGCAGGTGACGTTGGTGAAGGCCTGAAATCCTCCCCCGGATTTCCGGGGGAGGGGGACCGCGCGTAGCGCGGTGGAGGGGAAAGCTCGGCAGTCGTGCTCTTCCACTATGTACGCATGGTCTCCTTCCCCATCGCTGCGCGCGCAGGAAGGACTAGCCCAATTCCACCCGCTCGCCCGTCTCGAAATCGCTGTGCAACAAGGCGAGAATCGCTTCGCCCACCGCGCTTGGCGGCTTGAGAATCGCCTGGTCCTCGCCGGGATAGGCGCGCTGGCGCATCTTCGTGGCGGTGGCGCCGGGATCGACGATCGCCACCCGCATTGGGCTCAAATTGCGCACTTCCTCGGCATAAGCGAGGACGAGCGTCTCGAGCGCCGCCTTGGACGCGCCATAGGCGCCCCAATAAGCGCGCGGATGGCGGCCGACGCTCGAGGTGATCGCAATCAGCCGCCCCGCTTCGCTCTTGCGCAGCAAAGGGTCGAAGCCGGCGATCAGGGCCTGGCTCGCCAGCAGGTTGAGGGTGAGGATTTCCCCGAATTCCTTGCCGTCGATATGCGCGACCGGGCTCAGCGCGCCGAGCCTTGCTGCGTTTATCATGAGGATGTCGAGCCGGCTCCAGCGCTCCGCCACCGCCGCGGCGAGGCGACCGATGCTGTCGCTTTCGGTCAGGTCCATCGGCGCGATCGTGGCGTTGCCGCCGGCCTGGTGGATGCGCTCCTCGACCGCCTCCAGGTCGCCCGCGGTGCGCGCGGTCAGGATGACGTGGGCGCCGGCGGCGGCCAGGGCTTCCGCCGTCGCGGCGCCGATGCCGCGGCCCGCGCCCGTCACGAGGGCAAGCCTGCCTTCAAGAAACGTTTCTATCGTCACAATCCTCGTTCATCCCGAGCCCCTCGACTTCGCTCAGGACAAGCTGCGTCGAGGGGTGCTGCACCGAGTCCGAACGGACGCCCCTCGACTTCGGTCCAAGGATCGAAGTTTACCCTGAGCGACGCCGCAGGCGGCGTCGAAGGGCTCGGGACGAACGGATCTGGTGGGGCTGCCCTAAGAGAAGGACTATGGTTTGGCTAGGCGTAGCGCTCGCGCAGCAAAGCGAGCTGGTCGGGCGCCTCCTGATCCTCCTGGTCGGTGAGCCGGGTCGGATAGGCGCCGGTGAAGCAGGCGTCGCAATATTGCGGCTGGGCATCGTCGCGCTCCTGCTCGCCGAGCGCCCGATAGAGGCCGTCGATCGAGACGAAGGCGAGGCTGTCCGCCTTGATGTAATCGTTCATCTCGGCGACGTTCATCTGCGCGGCGAGCAATTTGGCGCGCTCCGGCGTGTCGACGCCGTAGAAGCAGCTATGCCGCGTCGGCGGGCTCGCGATCCGCATATGGACCTCGCGCGCGCCGGCGTCGCGCAGCATCTGGACGATCTTGAGGCTCGTGGTGCCGCGCACGATCGAATCGTCGATCAGGACGAGGCGCTTGCCCTGGATCAGCGCGCTGTTGGCATTGTGCTTGAGCTTGACGCCGAGATGGCGGACCGCGTCGCCCGGCTGGATGAAGGTGCGGCCGACATAATGCGAGCGGATGATGCCGAGCTCGAACGGGATGCCGCTCTCCTGCGCATAGCCGATCGCCGCCGGCACGCCGGAATCGGGCACCGGAACGACGAAATCGGCCTCGACCGGATTTTCGCGCGCCAGCTCGGCGCCGATCGCCTTGCGCACCGAATAGACCGAGGCGCCGTCGAGGACCGAATCGGGCCGCGAGAAATAGATATGCTCGAAGATGCAGGGCCGCGGCCGGTGCGGCGCGAACGGCCGGTGCGAGCGCAACCCCTGCGGCGAGACGATGATCAGCTCGCCCGGCTCGACCGAGCGGATATAGGTCGCGCCGACCACGTCGAGCGCCACCGTCTCCGAGGCGAAGATGTAGGAATCGCCGAGCTTGCCCATCACCAGCGGGCGGATGCCGAGCGGATCGCGGCAGGCGATCATGCCTTCGCTGGTGAGGCAGAGCAGGGAATAAGCCCCTTCCACCTGCTTCAGCGCGTCGATGAAGCGATCGAGCAGGGTCCGGTAGGTCGAGGTGGCGACGAGGTGGATGATGACCTCGGTGTCGCTGGTCGACTGGAAGATCGAGCCGCGCCGGTTGAGGTCGCGGCGCAGGCGCATGGCGTTGGAGATGTTGCCGTTATGCGCGACCGCGAAGCCGCCCGAGGTCAGTTCGGCGAAGAGCGGCTGGACGTTGCGCATCGCCGTCTCGCCGGTGGTCGAATAGCGGACATGGCCGATCGCGGCATCGCCGGCCAGGCTGCGGATGATTTCGTCGCGGTCGAAATTGCCGGCGACATGGCCCATCGCCCGGTGCGAATGGAAGACGCGGCCGTCCCAGGACGTGATGCCCGCCGCTTCCTGGCCGCGATGCTGGAGCGCGTGCAGGCCCAATGCGACCACGGCCGAGGCGCTCTCCGCGTCCCAGATACCGAAGACGCCGCATTCCTCGCGCAACTTGTCGTCGTCATAGGGATTGGTGGTCAGCATGTCCCGTCTGCCCCGCCGAAAGCGCCTGCATGCGCCGTCACTGCCCGCGCCTCATATAGGAAGCAGGCACGGCCTTGTCGCCCCGCCGCGGTTAATTTGATGTGGATTATCCCTCATTTCGTCGCTTATCCGTCATGAAAAAGTCGCTGATCGTCCTTGCTTTGGCGGCCGGCTGCAGCGCCTCCGGCCAGCCCCAAGGGAGCGAGAACGGGAGCGGGGACGGCAGCGGCGGCGAGGGCGGCAGCGGGGGTGCCCGCGACCCGCTCACCGGCCTCTATCAGGCTGGCGGCGGCACGCATCCGAGCCAGATGTGCATCCTCCGCAAAACGGGCCGGGCGCAGTTCGGAATCACCCTCTGGTCGCCGGGCCTGCGCGCCTGCTCGGGCGCCGGCACCGTCGCCCTCTCCGGCGATCGGGTGACGCTGGCCATGGCCGGCGATTCCCCTTGCACGATCGAGGCGAAGCTGAAGGACGGCGTCATGACCTTTCCCGGCTCCGTCCCGCCGACCTGCGCTTATTATTGCGGCAGCGGCGCGAGCTTCGCCGGCGCGACCCTGACCAGGCGCGGCGCCACCCGCGCCGACGCGCTCGAGGCCAAGGATCCGGCCGGCGAACCGCTCTGCGGCTAACCCCTCTTTCCACTGGGAAGAGGGAGATCATCGCGCCGAAAGCCGCGGCCACAGCATCGCGGTGAGCCAGATCGCCGAGAGGACGATGATCGCGCCGCCGATCGCGATCATCGGCTCCCATTTCGTGTCGGCGGTGCGAAGCCAGAGATAGAGCGCGCCGCCCATGACGATGAGGCCGATATTGTGCGCCGCCCAGTGGAGGCGCGGCGCCTGCGCGCCCTCCGCTCCCTCGCGCGCCACGGCATAGATCAGGGCGAAGGCGGCGGAGGAAAGCCAGCCGAGCACGCCGAAATGCGCGTGGGCGGGCGCATAGTTGAACTGCTGCGTCATGCCCATGTACATGCCGAAGCAGACCGTCGCCAGGAACCAGACGAGCGCCGTCCGCGCCCATAGGCCGGTCATCGCATTCATCTTCATCAGGATATCCCCCCATCGGTGTGTTGCTTGACGTTGACGTGAACGTAAACTACCCCTCCCGCCATGGCTCCGAATGCGCTTCATGCCGATTTCGACACGCCGGGCGCGAAGACCTATTCGATCACCCATCTGTGCGAAGAGTTCAAGGTCACGCCGCGCGCGCTGCGCTTCTACGAGGATGAAGGGCTGCTCGCGCCGCGGCGCCAGGGCCTTTCCCGCATCTATTCGTGGCGCGACCGCGCCCGGCTCGCCTGGATCCTCCGCGGCAAGAGGGTGGGCTTCAGCCTCGCCGAGATCCGCGAGATGATCGACCTCTACGATCTCGGCGACAACCGCCACGCCCAGCGCCGCGTCACGATCGGCAAATGCCAGGCGCGGATCGAGCTGCTGCGCAAGCAAAGGCTCGACATCGATGCCACCATCGCCGAGCTTGGGCGCTTCATCGCCATGGTCGAGGCCGCCGACGCCGAGGCCGCCGAAACCGTCGCGTCCTGAAGGAAGAACAATGCCGACCTACACCGCCCCCGTCCGCGAGACGCGCTACGTGCTCGACCAAGTGCTCGGGCTCGACCGTTATTCGAACCTGCCCGGTTTCGAGAATGCGACGCCCGACATGGTCGAGGCGATCCTGAACGAGGGCGGCCGCTTCGCCGCCGAGGTGCTGGCGCCGCTCAATCGGGTCGGCGACGAGCATGGCTGCGTCCGCCACGAGGACGGATCGGTCTCGACCCCGCCGGGCTTCAAGGAGGCGTGGGACCAGTTCGTCGCCGGCGGCTGGACGACGCTTTCGGCGCCGGAGGAATATGGCGGGCAGAATCTGCCGCAGATCGTCTCGACCGCGATCACCGAATATCTGCTCTCGGCCAACCAGGCGTTCGAAATGTATAACGGCCTCACCGCCGGCGCGGTCGCGGCCATCCTCGTCAAGGGCAGCGACGCGCAGAAGCAGGCCTATCTCCCCAATCTCGTCTCCGGCCGCTGGACGGGGACGATGAACCTCACCGAGCCGCAATGCGGCACCGATCTCGGCCTCCTGAAGACCCGCGCCGATCCGCAGCCGGACGGCAGCTATCGGATCGCCGGCACCAAGATCTTCATCTCCTCGGGCGAGCACGATCTCAGCGAGAACATCGTCCACCTCGTTCTCGCCAAGATCGCCGGCGCGCCGGACAATGTGAAAGGCATCTCGCTCTTCATCGTGCCCAAGTTCCTGGTGAAGGAGGATGGCGGGATCGGCGAACGCAATGGGGTCTCCTGCGGGTCGATCGAGGAGAAGATGGGGATCCACGGCAATTCGACCTGCGTGATGAATTATGACGGCGCGACCGGCTGGCTGATCGGCACGGCCGAGAAGGGGCTGGAGGCGATGTTCATCATGATGAACGCCGCCCGGCTCGGCGTCGGCCTGCAGGGCCTGGCGCAAGGCGAGGTCGCCTATCAGAATGCCGTGGCTTACGCGAAAGATCGGCGCCAGGGCCGCGCCCTCGTCCCCGACCAGCGCGATCCCGACGCCAGGGCCGATCCGATCATCGTCCATCCCGACGTGCGGCGGATGCTGATGGAGATGAAATCGTTCAACGAGGCGGCGCGGGCGCTCGTCCTGTGGGGCGCGCTCCAGGTCGACATCTCCCGCCGCGCCCAGACCGAGGAGGAGCGCGAGGCCGCGTCGGACCTGCTCGGCCTGCTTACCCCCGTCATCAAGGGCTATCTCACCGACCAGGGCTTCAAGGCGACGGTCGACGCCCAACAAATTTTCGGCGGCCACGGCTATATCCGCGAGCAGGGCATGGAGCAGTTCGTCCGCGACGCCCGCATCGCCCAGATCTACGAAGGCACCAACGGCATCCAGGCCCTCGACCTGGTCGGCCGCAAGCTCGCCCAGAATGGGGGCCGCGCGATTCAAGCGTTCTTCAAATTGCTCGCCGACGAAACAAATCCTCCCCGGGACGGGGAGGGGGACCGCGTGGAGCGCGGTGGAGGGGGGTCCGACGCGGCAGAGATTGTGTCGGCGGCCCTCCAGAAAGCCACCGCCGACCTCCAGACCGCCACCCTCTGGCTCATGCAAAACGGCCCCGCTTACCCGAACAATGCCGGCGCCGCGGCCTATCCCTATATGAACCTGATGGGCATCGTCTGCCTCGGCCTGATGTGGCTGCGCATGGCCCGCGCCTCCGCCGCCGCCCTTGCCGACAGCGGCGAGGACAAGGCCTTCCACCAAGCCAAGCTCGTCACCGCCCGCTTCTTCGCCGAGAAGGTGATGCCCGAGACGGACGCTCTGAGGCGCAAGATCGAGGCTGGGGCCGAAAGCCTGATGGCGCTCCCGGCGGAGGCTTTCTGATCGTCCTCCTGGCATTGCTGCTGGCGCAAGATTCGCCGCCAGATTGCCGCCGTGTGCGCTCCGATCCGGAGCTGGAGGCGTGCGAAATCGAACGGACGCCGCACGATGTCCTCAACAGCGCAAACAGGCCGATCGCGCGACAGCTTGGAACAGACGCGATCCGCTTCTCAACACAACCTTCGCTCGGCGGCCGCGCCTTCATTGTCGAGGCGGTGAAGTCGGAGGACGGCGGGGCGCACGTGCAGGCCTTTTGGCTCGAGGGTCATCCCTATGAAGGATGGAATTGGGAAGGCTCGACGGCGCTTATTTTGTCGACTGCGGCATATGACCGACTCGCGGCACTCGTGGACAGATTACTTGGGACCGAATTGTCGCCACGGACGCCGGAAAGCGAGAGGCTTATCTGCATGGATGGCCCTGAGGCTCTTACGGAACGTGTGCGGGATGGGAAGGTGATCACGCTCTCGGGTTCCTGTCCACTCAACGAACACGAATTGCACCCTAATGCGCATATTGAGGCGGCAATGCTGAGCCTGATCTGTGCGGCCGTGATGAGAAGCGCTCCAAAAGACACGCTGCTTCGTCGTAATTGCAAGCGCTGGCAGAAGATCGCCGGCCGCGATTACCCGATCGGCCGCAACGATCATCGCGGGCTCCGACGGCGGCACGTCGCTACCGGATAGATAGAGTTGGCCGGAGGCATCTTGAACAGCGAGAAGCGTTCCGTCCGCGCGGAAAAACAGAGCTTCGGTGACCGTGCGCTTTAGCAAAGGATTCGGACTTTACATCTAGGCTGCGCTCGCTTCCCAGAGGGGGTCGAGACACACGATTTGGAGGGAGCGTTGAGAAGGCTGACAATCCTCGCGATTCTCGGTGTGGCCGGCTGCAACTCGAATTGGCGAACCGAGGCGATAAACAACGCTGAGGCGATCGTGCGGACAGAGATTCACGATCCGACCATCAAATTCTCCCGCGTTGAATTCATGGGTGACAGTCAGACCGGCCAGACCTGCGGCTACTTCACCACGCAAGTCTGGGATGGCGGCCTCATCACGAAGAGGTTCATCGTCTTCATCGATGGAGGGGGCGGTCAGAATCCTTTCATAGATGATCCATCTGCGCGTTTCCCGATCAACAAGAGTGATTTCGCGCTCAATTGGCAGGATCAGTGCGTCAAACTTGGTTATAATGACACCAACTCTACCATCGCAGGTTCAACCGACGGGACATCGCCACCGGACAAATAGAGCCGACCGGAGCCATCGCGGAACAGAGAGAAGCAATCCGCTCGGTGAAATGCACCTGTGCGAACCTTGGTGTTCTAGCCGGCGACGCTTTGGACCCAGCCTATCAAAGTCTCGAGCGGCATGGCGCCCGCCGTGCGCGCGACCTCGCGGCCCTTGCGGAACAGGATCAGGCTCGGGATCGAGCGGATGGCGTAGCGGGCGGCGATGGCCGGCTCGGCTTCCGTGTCGAGCTTGCCGAGGCGAATCCGCGGCTCCAGCTCCTGGGCGGCGGCTTCGAAGATGGGGGCCATCTGGCGGCAGGGGCCGCACCAGGCAGCCCAGAAGTCGACGAGGAGCGGAAGATCGCTCGTGCCCGCATGGCGGTCGAAATTGGCGGCGGTGAGCGTGACCGGTTTCGCCTGGAACAGAGGCGATTTGCACTTGCCGCATATACCCTCGCCGAGGCGGTCGCGCGGCATGCGATTGGCCGCCGCGCAGGCGGGGCAGGCGACGATCAGCGGGTCGGGCAGGGGCTCGGCCATGGCGCGCTCCCGCTCAGCGATTGCGTTTCCAGGTTTCGTGCTGACACAGAATGTAGAGCATGCAGCCTTCGACCTGCACCCGATCGGACGCGAGGCGGGTGATGGTGGAGCGGAACGCCCGATTGCGTTCCGGGACGAACACAATGCCTTTCCAATGCCCGGCGCCCGCGCCCTGGAAGTTGCGCATCACGGCAAGCCCGAGCATCTGCGTGACGCCTGCCCGGCGCGCCTTGTCCTGCTGCTTTTTCTCCGCATAGACGACCTTGCCGCAGAGCCGCTCGCCGCAGCGCGCGACGTCGACCGCGACGCTGCCGTCGGAATTCCACCATCGTCCCAGGAGGGCCATATCGGCTGGCGGGACGGCACCGCGGGAGAGTCCCAGCAGCATGAAGGCAAGCAACATCATGAGGGGCTGAACGCGTCCCCGGCCGTGCGGCTCCCGCCGGCCTCGCCGAGACTTTCGCTGCCGCTCCCGCAAGCCGGCGCAATGCACCCCGCCTTCGGCGACCGCTCTTCGGCCGGCCGCACTGGACAAAGTGGCGGTTCACGGACCATCTTCACGAGAAACAAGCTGCTGCATGCATGAGGGGGAAGGACATGTTTCCGATTTTCGGCATCCTGGGGTTTCTCATCGTCGTCCTGCTCATCCTCGCTTCCCGCAGCTTCGGCGTAAACAACGAATATGAGCGCGCCGTCCTGTTTCGGCTGGGAAGGCTCGGAACGACCAAGGGCCCGGGCTGGTACTGGCTGATCCCCATCGTCGACCGGGTCGTTCGGGTCGATTTGCGCACGGTCACCTACCAGCTCGAGACCCAGGAAACGATCACCCGCGACGGCGTGGCGGTGAAGGTCAATGCCGTCCTCTGGTTCCGTGCCCAGGACCCGGTGCTCGTCGTCACCTCGGTCGAATCGTGGCAGGCGGCGGTCGTCCAGGCGGCGGAGACGGGCATGCGCGACGCGATCGGCCAAAGCGACCTCGATCAGATGCTCAAGGATCGTTTGTCGATCAATGCCCGGTTGCTGGAATTGCTCGCCGAAGCGGCGGGCCGCTGGGGCGTGGAGATCGACGGGGTGGAGCTGAAGGATGTCGACATACCCGAGCAGATGCAGCGGGCGATCGCTCGCGAAGCCGAGGCGATCCGTGAAAAACGGTCCCGGATCATCAAGGCCGAGGGGGAATATGAAGCGGCGCGCAAGCTTGCCGAGGCTGCGACCACCATCGGCACCGCGCCGGGCGCGCTGGAGCTCCGGCGCCTGCAGACGCTGACCGAGATCGGCGTCGAGCATAACAGCACGATCATCGCCATGCTGCCGGTCGAATTGCTGCACGCGGCCCGCAAGATCGCCGGCATTCCGCAGGCCGAGAGCGAATAAGCCCCGCCCGCCCCGACCGGACGCGCGCGCCGGCCACTCGAGGCTGCCCTGTCAGCTCCGCTCCCGCACGCTCGCGAAATGCACTTTCGGCCAATCCTGCCGGAAGCGGCCGAGCTCCCAATCGTTGCGGATGAGGAGGACGGGGGCGCCGTCGACATCCTCGGCGGCGCTCATGCGGTTGGCGGCGAGAAGGCGCTTCAGCTCTTCGGGCGTGTCGGCGCCGACCCAGCGGGCAATCTCCCAGGGCGAGGCTTCGAAGCCGAGCCTGAGGCCGTATTCCGCCTCCATCCGGGTGCCGAGCACGTCGAGCTGGAGCGCGCCGACCACGCCGACGATCCAGTTGGAGCCGATCGCCGGCTTGAAGATGCGGATCACGCCTTCCTCGGCGAGGTCCTCCAGCCCCTTGCGCATCTGCTTCGACTTCATCGGATCGTCGAGCCGGACGCGGCGGAGGATCTCCGGCGCGAAATCGGGCAGGCCGGTGAAGGCGACGTCGCCGCGCTCGGACAAGGTGTCGCCGACCCGCAGGGTGCCGTGATTGGGGATGCCGACGATGTCGCCGGGCCGCGCCAGCTCGGCGAGCTCGCGGTCGCGGGCGAAGAAAATGATCGGATTCTGCACCGTCACCGACTTGCCGAGCCTTTTGTTGGTGAGCTTCATGCCGCGCCTGAGGCTGCCCGAGCAGATGCGCATGAAGGCGATGCGGTCGCGATGGTTCGGGTCCATGTTCGCCTGGACCTTGAAGATGAAGCCCGAGCAGCGCGGCTCGCTCGGCGCGACGGGACCGGCCCGCGCCGGCTGCGGCCCCGGCGGCGGCGCGAAGGCGGCGAGGCCGCCGAGCAGGTCCGGCACCCCATATTCGCGCAAGGCGCTGCCGAAATAGACCGGGGTCAGATCGCCGGCGCGGAAGGCGCCCAGGTCGAATTCGGGATAAGCGGCGAGGGCGAGCCCCGCTTCCTCGCGCAAATGCTCCAGCGCCTCGGCCGGAAGCGCCGCCGCCAGCGCCGGATCGTCGAGGCCGGAGACCTTCACCGCCCGCTTTGGCGTCAGCAGCCGGTTGCCGGCGAAATCGTAGAGGCCGTGGTAGAGCCCGCCCATGCCGGCCGGCCAGTTGCGTGGGCTAACGTCGAGCTGCAGCGTCTCGGCGATCTCGTCGAGCAGGGCGAAGGGCGAAAGGCCCTCGCGGTCGACCTTGTTGATGAAGGTGACGATCGGGATGTTCCTGAGGCGGCAGACCTCGAACAATTTGCGGGTCTGCGCCTCGATGCCCTTGGCGGCGTCGATGACCATGATCGCGCTGTCGACCGCGGTCAGCGTCCGGTAGGTGTCCTCGGAGAAATCCTGGTGGCCCGGCGTGTCGAGCAGGTTGAAGAGGATGCCGTCCTTCTCGAACGTCATCACCGATGAGGTGACCGAGATGCCGCGCTGCTGCTCGATCGCCATCCAGTCGGAGCGGGCGCGGCGGCGGTCGCCGCGGGCGCGCACCTCGCCGGCCTCGTGGATCGCGCCGGCGGCGTAGAGCAGTTTCTCGGTCAGGGTCGTCTTGCCGGCGTCGGGGTGCGAGATGATCGCGAAGGTCCGCCGCTCCAGCATGTCGCTCTCGGGCTTGAGGGCCCGGGCCGCGTCGCTCATCTCTTCCTCCGGCCGGGCGTTCGGCCGGCTTGCTGCTGCTATTTGGTTGTTGGTGAGGACCGCCACATAGGGAATGCGGCGCGATAAGTGTAGGCCCCGCATGACCCGGGTGTCGAAAGGAGCAGCCGAGCCACGGAACATTGAATTCCGTGCTGTTGATCGAGGCTAGATCGATGTCTCGAGCTGGGTGAAGCGCACCGGCATGATCTCTTTTGTGTCGAGGCTGGAATCGAGCTTCTTCTCGACGACGCTCAATTGCTGCACGTCCTTGCCGCCGATCGGCATGACCAGCCGCCCGCCCGGCCGGAGCTGCTCGACCAAAGCCGGCGGCGGCGCGGGGGCGGCGGCGGTGACCAGGATCTTGTCGAACGGCGCATGCTCGGACCAGCCGCGCGAGCCGTCGCCGACCCGGATCGAGACGCCGCGATAATCGAAGGCATTGAGGCGCTGCTGCGCTTCGGCGGCGAATTCCTCGACGATCTCGACGCTGTAAATTTCGGCGCCGAGCGTCGCCATCAGGGCCGCCTGATAGCCGTAACCGGTGCCGATTTCGAGCACCGGCTCGCCCGGTTCGACGTCGAGCAGGTCGATCATCAGGGCACCGATGAAGGGCTGCGACACCGTCTTGTCGAAGCCGATCGGCAGCGGCGTGTCCTGATAGGCGGCGAGGGCGAGCTGCGGGGGCACGAACAGGTGGCGCGGCACGTCGAGCAAAGCCTGCCGCAGAAGCGGCTCGGGCCTGCTCTTGCCGAGCTCCTCGCTCGCCAGGTCGAAATGCATGTCGACGATCTCGACCATGTGGCGGCGGAAGATCGCGAGATGGGTTTCGTCGAGGGGCTTCATCGCCGCATCGGATCGTCGGGGCCGCGCATCCCCTCCATGTAGCGCGCGGGCGGCCGAAAACCAGCATGCGCGGCTTTCCGCCGGGCCGGGCTGCGGGATTGCCTCGAACCGTCGAATCCGGCAGACGCACCGCCGCAAGAGGAGAGCGCGATGGCGGACGGCACGATTCCAGCCGGAGGCTCGACAATTTCATCCGGCTCGCCCGCGCTCGACGAGATTCTGCGCGGCGGCTATGCCGTGAACCATGTCCATGTGATCGAAGGCGCGCCGGGGGCGGGCAAGACCACGCTCGGCCTTCAATTCCTGCGCGACGGCGCCGCCAATGGCGAATCCTGCCTCTACATCACCTTGTCCGAGAGCCGGAACGAGCTGATCCAGGTCGCGGCGACCCATGGCTGGAGCCTCGACGGCATCGAGATTTTCGAGCTCGTTCCGCCCGAGCTCAGCCTCGATCCGGAACGCGAGCAGACGATCGTCTATGCGTCCGACCTGGAGCTTGGCGAGACGGTGCGTATGGTGGTGAACGAAATCACCCGCGTCTCGCCGTCGCGCGTCGTCTTCGACAGCCTGTCCGAGATCCGCCTGCTCGCCCAGGGCTCGCTCCGCTATCGGCGCCAGATGCTGGCGCTGACCCATTTTCTCGCCCAGCGCGAATGCACCGCTCTGTTCCTCGACGATCTCACCGGAAATTCCGACGATCTCAGCCTCCACAGCCTCGCCCACGGCGTCATCCGCCTGGAGCAGCGCGCAATGGCCTATGGGGCCGAGCGGCGGCGGCTCAGGGTCTACAAGATGCGGGGCCGCAGCTTCCAGGGCGGCTTCCACGATTTCGTCATCCGCACCGGCGGCCTCGAAATCTTTCCGCGCCTGGTGGCGGCGGCGCATCCCGACGAGGGCCAGGCCGACCAGGTCGCGAAGAGCGGCGTCGCCGAGCTCGACGCCCTGGTCGGCGGCGGGCTCGATTACGGCACGACGACATTGCTGATCGGCCCTTCGGGCTCGGGCAAGTCGACGGTGGCGCTCCAATACAGCCATGCCGGCCTCAAGCGCGGCGAACGCGTCCTGGTCATCAGCTTCGACGAGACCAGCCGAGTCTTCTTCCGGCGCGCGGCCGGGCTCGGCATCGATCTCGCCGATTCGGTCCGGGACGGAAGCTTCATCTTCCGGCAGGTCGATCCCGCCGAGCTGTCGCCGGGCGAGCTGACCGGCGTCATCCGCCACCATGTCGAGGAGCTCGATGTTTGCATCGTCGTGATCGATTCGCTGTCGGGCTACCAGCACGCCATGGCCGAGGAGCAATATATGCTGCTCCAGATGCACGAAGTCGTGACCTATCTGAACCAGCAGGGCGTGCTCACCTTCCTCGTCCTGACCCAGGCGGGGATGGTCGGCGCGATGCAGGCGCCGATCGACATCACCTATCTGTCCGACAACGTCATCCTGCTTCGTTTCTTCGAAGCGCATGGCGAGATCAGGCGCGCGCTTTCCGTCCTCAAGAAGCGCACCGGCAGGCACGAATTGACGATCCGGGAGCTGCGGATCGGCCGCGGCGGCATCGAGGTCGGGCCGCGTCTGGACGGTTTCCGGGGCGTGCTCACCGGAACCCCGGTTTACCAAGGGGGTTCTTCCTTGCTTGAGGACAAAGTTGGCAACGGGAAATAGCCCGACGGAATCATCCTTCCTGATCGTCGCCGAGGGCGGGCGGGACGCTGAGGTCATCGCCCAATTGCTGCGCAGCGCCTCGATAAGCTGCGCGACCGACGGCGGCGAGCGGCTGCTCGAGGCGCTGGCCGGCGGTTCGGCGCCGGGCGCGGTGATCACCGACGAGGCCATCGCCCGGCTCGATCCGGCGCGGCTGCGCGAGGCGATCGAACGGCAGCCGCCCTGGTCCGATTTCCCCTTCGTCCTGCTCACCCGCCGCGGCCAGACGCGCCAGGGCTCGCGCGCGATCGAGGAATTACTCAACGTCACCATCCTCGAGCGTCCGCTCCATCCGGCGACCCTGGTCAGCGCGGTCCGTTCCGCGATCCGCGGCCGCGCGCGCCAGCGCCTCGCCGCCGATTATCTCGCCGAGCGCGAGGCGGCCGAGGGGCGGCTGCGCGAGCTCGCCGGGACGCTCGAGCAGAAGGTCGACGAGCGCACCCGCGACCTCGCCGCCGCCAACGACCGGCTGACCGCCGAGATCGGCGAGCGCGAGCGCGCCGAGGCGCGGCTGGTCCAGGCCCAGAAGATGGAGGCGATCGGCCAGCTCACCGGCGGCATCGCCCACGATTTCAACAATCTTTTGACCGCGATCGTCGGCTCGCTGGAGCTGCTGCTCCGCCGCACCGACGAGGAAAAGCTCCGGCGCCTTGCCGGCAACGCGCTGCAGGCGGCGGAGCGGGGCGCCAAGCTGACCGCCCAATTGCTCGCTTTCTCGCGCCGCCAGCGCCTGACGCCGGCGGCGGTCGATCCCAATGCGATCATCGACGGCATGGGCGACCTCCTCACCCGCAGCATCGGGCGGCATATCGTCGTCGAGACCCGGCTCGCGCCCGACCTGTGGCACGCGCTTGCCGACCCGACCCAGCTCGAGGTGATGATCCTCAACCTCGCCATCAACGCGCGCGACGCCATGCCGCAGGGCGGCCGGCTCCGGATCCGGACGCGCAACCGGCCGGACGTGCCGGCGTCGCTCGCCGCCGAGCTTCCGGCGAGCGACTATGTCGAGATCGCCGTCTCCGACAATGGCTGCGGCATGAGCCCGGACGTGCTCGAACATGCGTTCGAGCCTTTCTTCACCACCAAGGAGCTGGGCAAGGGGACGGGACTCGGCCTCGCCCAGCTTTACGGCTTCGCCCGGCAATCGGGCGGCACCGCGCGGATCGAAAGCCACGTCGGCAAGGGCACCATCGTGACCATCTATCTGCCGCGCACCGAGCACCAAGAGGATGCGGCGCGGCCGCACGCCGTGGCCGGCCTGGCGCGGCGGCGCGCCCGCATCCTGCTCGTCGACGACGATCCCGACGTCCGCAACGTGGCCGCGGCATTGGTTGCGGAGCTCGGCTTCGAGGTGGCCGACGCGGAAAGCGGCGAGGCGGCGCTGAGGCTGCTCGAAGCGGCGCCGTTCCACCTCCTGATCACCGACGTCGCGATGCCGGTCATGAACGGGCTCCAGCTCGCCCGCCGCGCCCGCGCGCTCGCGCCCGACATGCCGATCCTGTTCGCGAGCGGCTATGCCGACCTTCAGACCTTCGGGGCCGAGCTCGAATCGGAGGATCTGATCAAGAAGCCCTTCCACCTCGCCGAGGTCGCCGCGCGCATCCACCGGGCGCTGGACGGCGGCCCGGAGGCCGAGCCGGCGCGCGGCCTGTTCCACCTCGCCGCCTCGCCGCCGGCCGGCAGCGCCTGACTTCATCGGGTCGAACGATCGGGTCGCTGCCGCGTCAGAACGTCTTGCGGACGCGCGTGAAGATCAGCGGGCCGAACGTGCGCTTCTGGATGTCGAGGCTTTGCAGCGGCGCGACGCTCCGCGGACCCGGGAAGACGGCGCGGTCCGCCTCGTAACGGTTGAGCGTGTAGAGCTGCACGCGAAAGACGAGGTCGGGCCGCGGCTTGTAGTCGACGTAAAGGTCGGCAAAGCCGCCGATGCGGTTGGTGTCGATCTCGTCGAAGCGGAAGAAGCGCTCGCGCGCGGCGAAATAGATTTCGAAGCCCCAATTGAGCTTCCATCGCGGAAGCTCGTCGGTGAGGTGAAGCTCGGCGTCCACCGGATGCTGGCCGGAGATCAGCCGTTTCGCGCCGGTGGTCGGGTCGGTCACCCGCGAATCGCGCCAGGTGCCGGTGCCGCGCAGGGTGAAGCCCTTCAGCCCCAGCCTGGCGAGCGGAAGGCTGAAGGTCGCGGCCACGTCGGTTTCGGTGCCGCTGCCGATATTGCCGGGCGCATCGAAGATTCCCGACGGCGCGAACACCGGCGCGCGATCGATGACGTCGGCCAGGAAGAGGCGGCGCACGGTGAGCGAGACCACTCCGTCGCGCCAGAAATGCCGTTCATAGGCGGTCTCGAACGCCCAATCGCGCTGCGGGAGCAAATTGGGATTGCCGGCCACGATTCCGGTCGTGTTGAGCGAGGCGGTCGCGACGAACTGGTTGAAGTCGAGCTGGCCGACCTCGCGCTCGATCCGCAGGCGGATCTGGTCGTCGGCGTCCGGCGACCAGCTCGCGATCAGGCGCGGCTTGGCGAAGGTCAGGCGGCGCGACGCGACGACGTCCCCGCGCGAAGTCAGCCCGGAGGTCTCGACGCGAAGCCCGGCTTCGACGGACAAGGCGGTCGCCGGCCGCCAGGTCAAGGTGCCGAACGCCTCGGCGCGGCCTTCATGGACGCGGACGTCGGCCGCGGGCACGGCGACCGGGACGCCGTCGATGTTGAAGCGGGTGACCGCCTTCAGCCCGTTATCCGCATATTCGGCGCCGCCTTCGGCGGTCAGCCTCGACGAGGGCTGCCACCGCAGGACGATGCGGCCGACGCTTTCGCTCTGCTTGTTGTCGAGCTGGAATTTCTGGTCCTGAGCCACGGTCTGGAAGTCGGAATGGAAGTCCCCGTGGGACAATCTCTGCAGGCCGACCGCCTCCAGAGCGAGGTTTCCGCCAAGATTGCGGGCATAATGAAGGCCGAGCTCGCCGACATTCTGGATCTGCCGGTCCTGCTCCTCCTGGCGCCCGGCAAGGTCGAACAGGTCGATGCTGGTCAGCTTCTGGGGCTGGGCGTCGAGGGTGAGATTGGCCGAGAAATGCCCGCCGGCGAGCGGCGTCTCGCCCGCCAGGGTCGCCTTATATTCCCAATTGGGCTCGCTGTTGCGCGTTCGCGACCGGTCGAGCAGCACGCCGTTGCCGTCGTATATTTCGTGCGGGCCCGATCCTTCGGAGTTGAGATGGCCCTCGAAGGCGTAGAGCGAGCCCTCGATCGATCGGCCGTCCTTCCGCCACGCGGCCTGGACCTGCGCGTCCGGATCCTTGTAGCCCTGCCGGACATTATATTGGCCGAGAATGGCGGCGCCGCTGAACCCGCCGGCCTTGCGCAAGACGACGTTCGCCACCAGGGTCTTGCCCTGCATGTCGATGCCCGGGGTCGCGCCCCGGATCAGGTCGATCCGGGCGACCTGCGCGGCCGGCAGGCGCCTGAGGATGCTGACGAGATCGTCGGTCTTGCTCGCCGGGCGCTGGCCGTCGATGAGGACGTTGCCGGCGGCGCCGCCGAAGCCCCGCACCGCGCTGCCGTCGTCGAGCGTGAAGCCGGGGAGCCGGTTGATCATGTCGAGCGCCGTGTCCGGCCTGAGCGGCGCGAAGAAGGCCGCCGGATAGCGGATGACATTGCCTTGCGAGGTGACGGCATCCGGGGCCTGGGCTTCCGCTTTTCCGCCGACCGCGGCCAAAGCGAGGCCGATCAAGGCCATTCGGATGGGGGAGGAACGCGGCACCGGCTCCGGCTAACCCGCGCGTCGCGGCCGGCGCGAACGATATTATATATCCTAGGATATTCGTAAAACTAATATCCCTGAGGTCGGATGATCTTGCCGGCCGCTGCGCGCGCTCGATAGGCGGGGAGCAGCGTCCGCTCCGATTTCACCCCTCGCGAATATTCGCCGCGCCGGGGTCGGTGAGGCCGAGGCCGATCGAGGCGCGGGCCTGCTCGGTCTCCGACGAGGTCACCGGATAAGCGCAATAATCGGCGGCGTAGAAGGCGCTCGGCCGATGGTTGCCGGAAAGGCCGATGCCGCCGAACGGCGCGGTGGAAGGGGCGCCGTTGGTCGGCTTGTTCCAGTTGATCACGCCGGCCCGGATATTGGCCCAGAACCGGTCGTAAAGCTGCGGGGTGCCGCCGATCAGGGAGGCGGAGAGGCCGTAGCGGGTGGCATTGGCCTCGGCGAGCGCGGCGTCGAAATCGGGGACCCGGATCACCTGCAGCACCGGGCCGAACAATTCCGCGTCCGGCCGCTGCTCGATCGCGGTGACGTCGATGATCGCCGGCGTCAGGAAGGGCTTGTCCTCGACCGGCCGGTCGAGATGCTTGAGCGGCCGCCCGCCCTTGATGATGAGGTCGAGGAACGCTTCCTGGAGTTGGTCCGCCGCCGCATTGTCGATCACCGGTCCCATGAAGGGCGGCGGGTTGGCGTGGGGATGGGCGACGATGATCCGGTCGGCGAGCTTGCAGACCGTCTCGACGATCGCTTCATGCTCGCCGTCCCTGACGATCAGCCGCCGCGCGGCGGTGCAGCGCTGGCCGGCGCTGAGGAAGGCGGATTGGACGACGAGGGCGGCGGCGGCGTGGATGTCGGTCGCGTCCCAGACGATCAGCGGATTGTTGCCGCCCATTTCGAGCGCGAGGATCTTGTGCGGCATGTCGCCATATTGGCGGTGGAGGGCGAGGCCGGCGCGGGCCGAGCCGGTGAAGAGGAGGCCGTCGATCCCGCCATGGCCGGCAAGCGCGCGGCCGGTTTCGGGGCCACCCTGGACGCAGCGCAGCACGTCCTCGGGGACTCCGGCCTCGTGGAACTGGCGGACGAGGAATTCGCCGACCGCCGGCGTCTTCTCGGACGGCTTGAACACCAGGGCGTTGCCGGCGATCAGCGCCGG
Source organism: Allosphingosinicella sp. (assembly GCA_036491055.1). Lineage (GTDB taxonomy): Bacteria > Pseudomonadota > Alphaproteobacteria > Sphingomonadales > Sphingomonadaceae > Allosphingosinicella. Next base: position 6,154 of record DASXCT010000021.1, on the reverse strand, counting down.
GACGATATGGCCGTTCGGCAGATGGGCCGGGAAATTATAAGGGCCGAGCACCGCGAGGACGCCGTGCGGCTTGTGGCGGACGGCGACGCGGGCGCCCATCGCGCCTTCGACCCGGCGCTGCGCGGTGCGCTCCGAATAAGCCGCGACCGAAATGTCGACCTTGTTGACGACGGCGTCGACCTCGGTCGCGGTCTCCCAGAGCGGCTTGCCGGTCTCGCGGGCGATGAGGTCGGCAAGCTCGTCCTTCTTGCCGCGAACGACGTTGGCGAAGCGGCGCAGGCTCTCGATCCGGACCGCGAGCGGCCGCGCCGCCCAGCCCGCCCAGGCGCCGCGGGCGCGGGCGACCTCGGCATCGACGTCTCCGGTCTCGCCCGTCCACAAGGTGTCGCCGGTCGCCGGTTCCGTCGAAATCAGGGTTGCCATGCCGGCTGAACCACCATTTTTGCCCGGCGCGGTCAAGCCGCCGGCCGCATCGCCGCGCCCATGCGGCGGACTTCATCGATTTTATCGTGGAACGGCGACCAGTCGTCGGCTTCGTCGATCCGGCTCCAGATCGTTTCGACCTCCTCGATAGGCATCGAGCAGGGACCGGGATCGGACCAGTAAACATGGTCGAGCGCGCCGGCGACGGGCGCATAGGCGTGGATGGCGGCACGGAAGCCGGTGAAGGACTCGCCGGCATAGACTTCGTCGGCCGGCGACGGGCCGCGGCGGCGGCCGCCGCGCCAGTCGAAGAAGAAGCGGTCGATCTCGACGCTCTTCGCCGCCAGCGCCGTCTCCAGCGCGGCGAGCAAGGCGGCATCCTTGTCGGCGTCGCCGCTCGGGCGAAGGCCGAGGCGGTCGAGGATCGCCGCCGCAAGCTGCTTCCGGAATTCCTCCGGAAAGGCGTCGAGCGCCGGCGTCAGCGCCTCGGCTTCGGCGATGCCGCGCAGCGAGGCGGCGAGCTGGACGACGTCCCAATGGATCGCTTCGGGCTGGCGGCCGAAGGCATAGAGGCCGCCATGGTCGAAATAGGCGGCGGTGAAGGCGCCGTCCCAATAGGGCGTGAATCGCCATGGGCCGTAGTCGAAGCTCTGCGCGGTGATCGCGATATTGTCGCTGTTGAGGACGCCGTGGACGAAGCCGGCGGCGATCATGGAGGCCGCCAGCCGCGCCGCCGCGCGCGCGACATGGGCGAGGAGCCGGGCCGGTCCGTCCGCGCCGCCTTCGTCGCCTTGATAGAGGCGCAGGCAATAGTCGGTCAGCACCCGTATCTCGTTGGCGAGATTGAAATAAGCGAGGCGCTGGAAGGTGCCGATGCGGATATGGCTGTGCTGGAGGCGGACCAGCACCGAGGAGCGGGTGGGGGAGGGCTCGTCGCCGCGCTCCAGCGCCTCGCCGGTCTCGATCAGCGAGTAGCTTTTCGAGGTCTCGACCCCGAGCGCTTCGAGCATCTCGGTCGCGAGCACTTCGCGTACCCCGCCCTTCAGCGTCAGCCGCCCGTCGCCGAAGCGGCTGTATGGGGTCTGGCCCGAACCCTTGGTGCCGAGGTCGAGCAGGCGATTTGCGCCGTCGCGAAGCTGGGCGAAGAGGAAGCCGCGCCCGTCGCCGATGTCGGGATTGTACACGCGGAACTGATGGCCGTGATAGCGCAGCGCCAGCGGCCGGGCGAGATTGTCGGGCAAAGGCTCGAAGCGGCCGAAATGGCGGATCCATTGCGCCTCGTCCAAATCCGCGAGCCCGACCGCCGCCGCCCAGCGGTCGTTGCGGAAGCGCAGGATCGTCTTCGGGAAATCGGCGGGATCGACCGGATCGTAAAAGGCGTCGCCGAGCGCGAGGATCGGCGTCTCGGGGCGATAGGTGGAAGGAATGGGAGGAACCGGCACGTCGGCCCAACCTTGCCCGGACCGCGCCGGTTCCGCCAGCGGAACCTCGCCGATCGCCGACCGCTTTGAGCATGAAGGAGACGGACGATGGCGGACGATCGCAAGCAGGGCTGGGAGCCGTGGTCGCCGGAGCGGGAGCGCGGCGGCTCCGGGGTCGGCGCGTTCACCGGCAAGGAGCCGGCCGGCCGTCGCGATCCCGGCCTCGAAGGCCGCAAGCGCGAAGGCGCCACCGGGCCCGGCGAAGGCCCGCCGCGGCCGGAATTTCCGCCCGAAGGCTGGGGCGAGAAGGGCGAGAATTATCCGCCGACCCAGGGGCCGATCGGCGAAGCCGAGGACTGAACTCGAGGCGGTTCGCTTACTCCCTCTCCCCGGCGGGGAGAGGGTTGGGGTGAGGGGGCTCGGCCTCAGAGAATCATCGCAAACGCCCGACCCCCTCACCCTGCCCTCTCCCCGCCGGGGAGAGGGTTCGATGCTGGTACAGTTTGAGGAGTCACATCAGCGGCGTTGCGGAGAAGCGGACAGCCCCTCTAGAAGGGCGCTGCAAAGGGGGGAGGAATGGCCGACTGGATCGACGGCTGGTGGATGTCCGCCGATGGATTGCGGCTCCACTATCGCGACTATGCCGGCGATGAATCGCGGCCGCCGATCCTCTGCATCCCCGGCCTCACCCGCAATGCCCGCGACTTCGAAGGCGTCGCCGACCGGCTTGCGGGCCAGTGGCGGCTGATCTGCGTCGACCTGCGCGGGCGTGGCGAGAGCGGCCATGCCAAAGACCCGATGACCTATATGCCGCCCGTCTATCTCCAGGACGTGGAGCTGTTGACTTTGGCGCTCGGCCTGCCGCGCTTCACCGTCTTCGGCACGTCATTGGGCGGCCTCATCGCGATGCTGATCGCCATGACCGACCGCGCCCGGCTCGCCGGCGTTCTGCACAACGACGTCGGGCCGGAGCTGGAGGCGGCGGGGCTCGACCATATCCGCACCTATGTCGGCAAGTCGCAGGCCTGGCCGACCTGGATGCACGCCGCCCGCGCCCTCTGCGAGGCGCAGAAGGAACGCTATCCCGACTGGACGATCGACCAGTGGCTGGTCTTCGCGAAGCGGGTGTGCCGGCTGACCGCCGAGGGCCGCATCGTCCTCGATTACGACATGCGCATCGCCGAGCCGATCCGCCGCCCGCAGCCGGAGGCCGACCTCTGGCCGATGTTCCGCGCGCTCGCCGGCATCCCGACCCTGCTCGTCCACGGCGCCCTTTCCGACCTCCTTTCCGATACGACGGTCGAGCGGATGCGCGCCGAGCTGCCGGACCTGGATGTGGCGATCGTCCCCCGCGTCGGCCACGCGCCGACGCTGGAGGAGCCGGACGCGGTCGCCGGGATCGACCGGCTGCTCGCAAGGATTGGCTGACAAAGCGGGCGAACCTGAGCTGCTCCCCGGCTTTCGGCTCCGCCGAAGTTCATCCTGAGCGACGCCGCAGGCGGCGTCGAAGGGCCGGGGAACAATTAATTGGCGGACGCGGCGGTGTTCTCCCCGCCGCGCCGATAGACGATCCCGCCTTTCATCACGAAGCGGACATGGTCGAGCTGGGCCGGGTCGGCGAGCGGGTCGCCGGCGACGGCCACGATGTCGGCGAAGCGGCCCGGCTGGATCGAGCCGATGCGGTCGGAGGCGCCGATCAGATCGGCGGCGTTGCGGGTCGCGGCCATGATCGCGTCGATCGGCCGCATGCCGTTGGCGATGAGCAGGCCGAACTCCATCGCATGGTCGCCCTCGCCGATGTCGGTGCCGTAGGCGATCCTGACGCCCGAGCGGATCGCCAGCGGCAAATTCTTCTTGGGAAGCGGATCGTTGGCGATCTCCTTGGCCGGCGTTCCGGGCGTCAGCAATTCGGGATGTTCGAGCGCGACCTTGTAGAAAATCTCGTAGACGGTGAGCGTCGGCACCAGCCAGGTGCCGTGCGCCTTCATCAGGGCGAAAGTCTGGGCGGTGGCGAAGGAGCCGTGCTCGACCGAATCGGCGCCGGCCCGCACCGCCGCCTCGATCGCGCCGGCCGGATAGATATGCGCGGCGACCTTCATGCCGAGCGCATGGGCGGTCTCGACCGCGACCCGCATCTCGTCGTCGGTCATCAATTGCTGGCGCGGATCGTCGCCGCTCGAGGCGATGCCGCCCGACGGCATGATCTTGATGAGGTCGGCACCGCGCCGGCGATGCTCGCGGACGCGAATCCGCGCCTGCTCGGGCGTGTCGACGGTCCCGGCATCCCAGCCGGGATGGCTGAGATCGGGATCGAGCCCGTTGCGCGGATCGGCGTGGCCGGCGGTCGGTCCGAGCGGCTCCAGCGAGACCCAGAGGCGCGGGCCGGCGATCTTGCCGGCCTCGATCGCGTCGCGCACCGCCGCCGTGTCGCTGCCGCCGCCGACGTCGCGGGCGCTGGTGAAGCCCTGGAGCAGCATCTGGCGCGAAAACAGGGCGTCGTCGAAGGCGCGGTCGAGGTCGCTATGGGTCAGCCAATCCTCGGTCGCATTGATCTTGCCCGGAAGCCTGGCGCCGATATGGACGTGGCAGTCGATGAAGCCCGGCATCACCGTCTCGTCGGAAAGATCGATCACGGTCGCTCCGGCGGGCGTCACGAAGCCCGGCTCGACCGCCTGGATGCGGTCGTCATGGATAAGGATCGAGACCCGCTGCCGCTCCGTCTCGGAGATACCGTCGATCAGCCGGCCGGCATGGATGACGATATCGGCGGCGGCGGCGGCCGACGTCGAGAGGAAAGCGAGCAGGGCCGCGGCGGCGGCGCGGCGGAAGGTGTGAGCGATCATCCGCTCAACCTATTGCGGAAGCGGCGCCGGCGCCACCGCCTCTTGCCGAAGCCGCGCGCGCTCGGGTACGGCGCGTCCTTCCCTTCCAGGAGCGACGAACCTTGGCCGACAGTATGCCAAAGAAGACGGTCTTTTCCGGCATCCAGCCGACCGGCGACCTCCATATCGGCAATCTGATCGGCGCGATCTCGCTCTGGGTGAAGGAGCAGGACCGGCACGACAATATCTTCTGCATCGTCGATCTCCACGCCCTCACCATCCCCGAGGAGATCAAGGCGGAGCGGCTGCGCGCCAATTCGCTCGACGTCGCCGCCCTCTATCTCGCCTGCGGCATCGATCCGGAGAAGAGCCTGGTCTTCGTCCAGAGCCAGGTGCGTCAGCATTCGGAGCTCGCCTGGATCCTCGAATGCACGACGCCGATGGGCTGGATGAACCGGATGACCCAGTTCAAGTCCAAGTCGGAAGGGCGCGAGACGGTCGGAATCGGCCTCTACACCTATCCAATCCTGCAGGCGGCCGACATCCTCCTCTACCACACGAATTTCGTGCCGGTGGGCGAGGACCAGCGCCAGCATATCGAGATCGCGCAGGATATCGCCGAGCGGTTCGAGGGCCTGTTCGGTTATCGTTTCACCCGGCCCGAGATCATGGTGCGCGAGGTCGGCGCGCGGATCATGGGGCTCGACGATCCCGAGGCGAAGATGTCGAAGAGCGCCGGGAAGCCGAACCACGCGATCGGCGTCCTCGACGCGCCCGAGGCGATCCTCAGGAAGCTGAAGTCCGCGAAGACCGATTCGCGCACCGCGGTCGATGCGTCCGACCTGTCGCCGGGCGTCCGCAACCTCCTCACCATCTACCACGCCTTCGCCGGCGGCACGTGGGACCAGGCGCTGAAGCGTTTCGACGGCTCCGGCTATGGCGCGCTCAAGACCGGGGTCGCCGAGGCGGTGATCGCCGGCCTCGAGCCGATCCAGCGCCGCTTCCACGAGGTGCGCGACGACGAAACGGGCCTGATCCGTTTCCTCACCCGCTCGGCGGAGGCCGCCGCGGAGCGCGCGGAGGCGACGATGCGGGACGTGCGCAAGGCCGTCGGGACCTGGTAATTCGTCATTCCCGCGAAGGCGGGAATCCAGCTTCTTCCTTTCGGCACGGTGCTCAGTCTGGATTCCCGCTTGCGCGCACTGCTGTCCGGGATTTCGTTAACACGGTAGATTGAACGCCAGCTGGGGGTTTGGGGGGAGTTGCCGTGGATGTCGTGGGGGAGGCGCTGTGCTGTTTTTGAGGGTGAAGGCTGCGAAGAGGCTGACCCTGAGCCGGGCGATGAGTGCCTTGGCGCCGTGCTTATGGCTTTTGGCGTGTGTCTGGCGGAACAGGCGGAGCAGCAGGAAGGCGATGAGGGCGATATAGATCTGGCTTTTGACGGCATTTTCGCTGCGCCCCAGGAAGCGTTTGATCTTGAGGTTTTGC
>DASXCT010000020.1:0-3295 GCA_036491055.1 Allosphingosinicella sp. | reverse complement strand
AGCGCACCGGCGCGATTGTGGACGTGCCGGTTGGGCGCGGGCTGCTCGGCCGCGTGGTCGATGCGCTTGGCAATCCCATCGACGGCAAAGGCGATCTCGCCGACGTCGCGGGCCGCAGTCGCGTGGACGTGAAAGCGCCGGGCATCATTCCGCGCAAATCGGTGCATGAGCCGGTGCAGACAGGTCTCAAAGCGATCGACTCGCTGATCCCCATCGGCCGCGGCCAGCGCGAGCTCATCATCGGCGACCGTCAGACCGGCAAGACCGCCATCGCCATTGACGCCATCATCAACCAGAAGTCCATCAACGCCGGCACCGACGAGAGCGCGAAGCTTTATTGCATCTACGTCGCCATCGGCCAGAAGCGCTCGACCGTGGCCCAGATCGTCCGCGCGCTCGAAGAGAATGGCGCGATGGACTATTCGATCGTCGTCGCCGCCACCGCCTCCGAGCCGGCGCCGCTCCAGTTCCTGGCGCCTTATACCGGCTGCACGATGGGCGAATATTTCCGCGACAACGGCATGCACGCGGTCATCGTCTATGACGATTTGTCCAAGCAGGCCGTCGCCTATCGCCAGATGTCGCTGCTGCTGCGCCGGCCGCCGGGCCGCGAAGCCTATCCGGGCGACGTCTTCTACCTGCACAGCCGGCTGCTCGAGCGCGCCGCCAAGATGAACGAGGATAATGGCGGCGGCTCGCTGACCGCTTTGCCGATCATCGAGACCCAGGCGGGCGACGTGTCGGCTTATATTCCGACCAACGTCATCTCGATCACCGACGGCCAGATCTTCCTCGAGACCGAACTCTTCTACCAGGGCATCCGTCCGGCCATCAACGTCGGCCTCTCGGTCAGCCGCGTCGGCTCGGCCGCGCAGACCAAGGCGATGAAGAAGGTCGCAGGATCGATCAAGCTCGAGCTTGCCCAGTATCGCGAGATGGCGGCCTTCGCCCAGTTCGGCTCGGACCTCGACGCCGCCACCCAGCGCCTGCTCAACCGCGGCGCGCGGCTGACGGAGCTCTTGAAGCAGCCGCAGTTCAACCCGATGCCGGTCGAGGAGCAGGTCGTCTCCATCTTCGCGGGCGTGAACGGCTTCCTCGATGGCATTCCGGTCGGGGCGGTGACCCGCTTCGAGGCCGGCCTGCTCAGCCATATGCGCGCCGAGCATGGGGACGTGCTTGCGAAGATCCGCGAGACCAAGACGCTCGATGACGACACGGCCGGCAAGCTCAAGTCGGTCGTCGGCGATTTCGCGAAGACGTTTGCGTAACACGCGTCGCCCCAGCGCAGGCTGGGGCCCCAGCGGGTGAAAAGCACCGCGCCTTTCACTCCCTGGGATCCCGGCCTCCGCCGGGATGACGAGGAAGGGAAACAGAGGAATTAAATGGCCAGCCTCAAGTCGCTCAAGGGCCGGATCGCGTCGGTCAAGTCGACGCAGAAGATCACCAAGGCGATGAAGATGGTCGCCGCCGCCAAGCTGCGCCGCGCGCAGCAGGCGGCGGAGGCCGGCCGCCCCTATGCCCAGCGGATGGAAGGGGTGATGGCAAGCCTCGCCGGCCGCGTGACGATCAGCGACCAGAGCCCGAAATTGCTCGCCGGCACCGGCAAGGAGCAGACGCATCTGCTCGTCGTCTGCACCTCGGACCGCGGGCTCGCCGGCGCGTTCAACTCGAACATCGTGCGCGCCGCCCGGCGCCAGGCCGACGCGCTGATCGGTTCCGGCCGGAACGTCTATTTCTACCTGGTCGGCCGCAAGGGCCGCGCCGTCATCCAGCGCCTCTATCCCAAGCAGATCCTCCACCAGCACGACACGAGCGGTATCCGCCAGGTGGGCTTCGCCGACGCCCAGGCGATCGCGGACGATCTGATCGACCGCTACATCACCGACGGGATCGACGTCGTCCATCTCTTCTATGCCCGCTTCCAGTCGGCTCTGGTGCAGGAGGCGGTCGGCCGGCAGATCATCCCGGTGCCGCGCACCGAGCACAAGCCCCAGCTTTCGGAGACGGGCGTTGCGCCGGGCGTAGAATATGAGCCGGACGAGGAGGAGATATTGAACGCCCTCCTGCCGCGCAACGTCGCGGTCCAGATCTTCCGCGCGATGCTCGAAAATGCCGCGTCGGAGCAGGGCAGCCGCATGACCGCGATGGACAATGCGACGCGCAACGCCGGCGACATGATCAACCGCCTCACCATCCAGTATAACCGGACGCGCCAGGCGGCGATCACGACGGAGCTTGTGGAGATTATTTCGGGCGCCGAGGCGCTGTAGTTCACCCGTCGCCCCAGCGAAGGCTGGGGCCCCAGCGGGAGTACGCACCGCGGTGCGAACCCTCACTGGGATCCCGGCCTTCGCCGGGATGACGAAAGCAGATTGAGGCACGACTGGACCCCGGCTTTCGCCGGGGAACAGGAATGCCGGGAAAGAAGGAAGAAGAATATGGCCATCGCCACCATCGACCGCCCGCAGGGCAGTACCAACAATGCCGGCCGCATCAGCCAGGTGATCGGGGCCGTCGTCGACGTCGCCTTCGAGGGCGATCTGCCCGAGATCCTCTCCGCGCTCGAGACCGACAATAATGGCAACCGCCTCGTCCTCGAAGTCGCCCAGCATCTTGGCGAGAGCATCGTCCGCACGATCGCGATGGACTCGACCGACGGCCTCACCCGCGGCCAGGAGGTGCGCGACACCGGATCGCAGATCCGCGTGCCGGTCGGCCCCAAGACGCTCGGCCGGATCATGAACGTCGTCGGCGAGCCGATCGACGAGCGCGGCCCGATCGGCGCCGAGCAGAGTGCCCCGATCCATGCCGAGGCGCCGCTCTTCGTCGACCAGTCGACCGAGACCTCGATCCTGGTCACCGGGATCAAGGTCATCGACCTGCTCGCGCCTTATGCCAAGGGCGGGAAGATCGGCCTGTTCGGCGGCGCCGGCGTCGGCAAGACCGTGCTCATCCAGGAGCTGATCAACAACATCGCCAAGGGCCATGGCGGCACCTCGGTGTTCGCCGGCGTCGGCGAGCGCACCCGTGAGGGCAACGACCTCTATCACGAGTTCCTCGACGCGGGCGTCATCGCCAAGGACGCCGACGGCAACGCCATCTCGGAAGGGTCGAAGGTGGCTTTGGTCTATGGCCAGATGAACGAGCCGCCGGGCGCCCGCGCCCGCGTCGCGCTGTCGGGCCTGACGATCGCCGAATATTTCCGCGACCAGCAGGGGCAGGACGTGCTGTTCTTCGTCGACAACGTATTCCGCTTCACGCAGGCGGGCTCGGAAGTATCGGCACTGCTCGGCCG
>DASXCT010000019.1:0-238738 GCA_036491055.1 Allosphingosinicella sp. | reverse complement strand
GGCGATGATCCCTGGCTCCACCACGGTTGAGGCCTGAGGGGCAACGGGCGACATCGCCGCCGCGCCGGGACGGGTGGCCACCCGTCCCGGCGCTCATCGCTTGAAAACGAACAAGCAACCACTTGTCCAGATACAAGGGGGGCTGTTGCTTAAGGTGTGGGAGCCATTCGCGGCCGGCACTGAGCCCGCGCTTTGATGCTTCTTCTCATATTCACCGCCGCTCGCTTGCCCGGGTCCCAGCGATCATCGACTTCTGCCGCCTCGCTCAGTCTTCCGATGAGTTGCGGCATCAAATCTAAACGCTGAGCATCTGTCGCGGCGCCAGCTATCTCAGCCCGCATATCGACGATCGCCCGGGCGCGCCGGTTTGGCAGTTCCCTCCCTCGAGAGGTTACGGCCACACCCGTCACCACACGCGGCTGGCCAGATGCGAAAACTTTATTCTTATGTGCGCGAAGGCGGTATCGCCCGATGATATTACGCGCCGCGTGTTGCATGGCACGCGTGGCAAAAGCGCCCGTGATGGTCATATCGTCAACGTAAAGCGTGAAGTGGCATCCTCGCTCGGCTGCGAGCGCGGCAATCTCATCAAACATGTCCTTATACGCCCAGAACGAAAGGATGCAGCTCGCGTTACCGCCGGTGGGCAAATGGCCGCCAGTCGTGAGCATCTTGGTCATGCGACTGGCGACGTCCATCGGATATTGCATTACGTCTGCGAAAAAGTGACAGACGGCAGCCGCGCGAACGGAGGGGAAGAACTTCCTGACGTCGAGTTTGATGCCGCCACCACTGATCGAATGGCCGGCGGCGTTGGTGACATAGGACCGCTTCTTCACGCCCGAGTGGAGATAATTCGGCGTTTCGATCTGGCCGAGCAGCCACGCGATTCGGGCGTGTACTCGCTTGAGGAGGTGCTTCGGCTCCTCAATGAGACGCCCCGACTTTCGATCCAGACGGACACAGTAATTCTCGTCCGCGTGCGCAAGGAGATAGTTGAGCATGTGGGGGGAGATGCAAAGACGGCGCGCCAGCATGGCCGGCGACGTGATCTTGTAGAGCGCGCTGCCGCGGAGGCTAACGCGCTTGTGCGGCCTTCCTCTCATCAGCGGCCCCTTCATCAGATTGCTCGGCTGTTACCGTCGCAATCCAATCCAGCATCTTGATGACTTTGCCGGCGACATTGGTACGCACCCTTTCCGCAGGGGACTTGTCCGACGCCTGCTCAGCAAAGAACATCAGCGAGGAGAGAGGAACATTGAAGGCATCTGCGTATTTCTGCAGAACCTCAAGTGTAACCTTTTTATCGCCTCGCTCCAGCTCAGTAATATATGACTTAGAAAGGCCAACGCGATCCGCTGTTTGCGTCTTGTTCAGATCATGGAACACGCGCACGAGCCTAAGGGCTTCATTCAGCATATGAATTCACCCTCCATTATGACGCCTAGGAGTGACGGAACAGTTCCATGACGGTTACGATCAGTTTCACGATGGCTTGCGCCACCTTGATCATTCCCAAGATAACAAACCGGTTCCGAGCGATTACTCGCAGGGTCCGCCGCACCGCTCGTGCGCTTTGGCGGCCGATTTGCCGTCCGTACTCCCACAACCCGGCGCCTGGGCTCTTTTCTGGCTGATGTGCCATCATAGTGCCTCCAGACGAAACCATGTCGCTGGATGCGGCATGGCCTGCACTGTATCCGGAGGCGGATAAGGGTCGCGGTTATGCTCCTAGGCGCAAACTGCACACGGGAACCGTTAAGATTCCGCATGCCCAAGACCCCGCTCATGGTGCGTCGCCCCGGAGGGTGGCGAACCGAGAGTGGCGTCAGGTGGTAAAGATCGAGCGACCTTCACTGGCGGCGAACCGCCCTGCCTTTAGTGCATCTCCATTACCCAAACGCTGTGCGTACGATACTCTGCGCGTTCGCCTGCTGCAACGACTTTTTCGCTGTTGGCGAACTTTTCTTCGGAGATTTCGGCTTGCAGGTGCCCCCGGGCAATTGCACCCATCCCTTCCGAACTCAGCCCGCACATCTCCGTCGCCCACGATCCGCCGGGAAGATTATCGTCCGCCCGAATGGCTCGTGCCGCAGATCGAGCTGGAGTTTGCGCTCGGCGTGGAAAAGGGCGCGGAGATCCGTTCATGTCCACTTCCCCCCGCGTCAGACCTGTCGTGCGGCGCGAAGCGCGATCATAACGTCCGCCAAGTTTGCAAGCCGGCGACGCAACGTCGGATCGCGATGTAGCGCCGCGGCCAAGGACGCTCGCGCCTTCGACGATTTCGCTTTGACGGTGATATCCTTCGGCTGATTTTCGAAAAATCCGGCCTTGAACTCGATGTCGTCAGCATTGCCTTCGTATACCTTGGCCAACAGCGTCGTGAGGTCCACCAGACGGGCCACCGGAATTTCCTCGGACTGGCGCGACCACCGCTGGCCAGAATGCCGCACCACCTTTGCCGCTGGTTCATTTTCGTCCCACTGCGCCCAGCCGATCGTGAGCCAATGCACGTCCGAATTCCCCTCCCGGTCAGGGTCATGCGCGTTGTAACCAAGCCCGTAGACGGGCGAATGAGCGATCTGATGGGGGAAAGGCTTTTGCCTTGTCGACATAGTACCTCCTACTTACCTTTACTAGATACTAGTAATTGGCTCATGCGAGGTCAAGGGGCACGTGTTTCGGTCCGAGGAGTCGGCCCGATTCAATTGCACCCGCCCTTCCCCGGGCCTAGATCGCCGCCATGCTCGATGCCGTCACCGCTCCCGCCGCCCCGCCGCCCACCATCCGCCGGGAGGATTACCGGCCGCCCGACTGGTTGGTGCCGCGGATCGAGCTGGAGTTTGAGCTCGGCGCGGAGAAGACGATCGTGCGCTCGGTCCTTCAGGTGGAGCGCTCCGAAACGGCGCCCGACCACATATTGAGGCTCAATGCCGACGGCAGGGCGCCCGTCTCCGTCCGCGAGCGCGGCTCCTCGGCCGAGCAGGCGGAGTGGCGGATGGAGGGCGAGGATCTGTGGATCACGCTCGCCACCGATTCGGCCACCGTCGAGATCGTCAGCGAGATCGCCCCCGCCACCAACACGCAGCTCATGGGCCTCTACGAATCGGGCGGCATCCTCTGCACCCAGTGCGAGGCCGAGGGCTTCCGCCGCATCACCCCCTTCCCCGACCGGCCGGACGTGCTCAGCCGCTATCGGGTGCGGATGATCGCCGACAAGGCGCGCTATCCGGTCCTGCTTTCGAACGGCGATCCGGTCGGCGCCGGCGATCTTCCGGAAGGGAAGCATTGGGCGGAATGGGACGATCCCTTCCCCAAGCCCTGCTACCTCTTCGCCCTGGTGGCGGGCGACCTCGCCGCCAATCGCGGCAGCTTCGTCACCGCCTCCGGCCGGACGGTCGCGCTCGGCATCTGGGTGCGCGAACCGGACCTGCCGAAGACCGAGCATGCGATGGCGTCGCTCAAGGCGGCGATGAAGTGGGACGAGGAGGTTTACGGGCGGGAATACGATCTCTCCGTGTTCAACATTGTCGCCGTCTCCGATTTCAACTTCGGCGCGATGGAGAATAAGGGCCTCAACATCTTCAACTCGCGCTACATCCTCGCCGATCCGGACACGGCGACCGACGGCGATTTCGACGCCATCGCCGGCGTGGTGGCCCACGAATATTTCCACAATTGGTCGGGCGACCGGGTGACCTGCCGCGACTGGTTCCAGCTCTCGCTGAAGGAGGGCTTCACCGTCTTTCGCGACCAGAATTTCTCGGCCGACATGGGATCGGCGGCGGTCAAGCGGATCGAGGACGTGCGCAACCTGCGGGCCGCGCAATTCCCCGAGGATGCGGGGCCGCTCGCCCATCCGGTGCGGCCCGAATCCTATATCGAGATCACCAATTTCTACACGGCGACCGTCTACAACAAGGGCGCCGAGCTGATCCGGATGATGCGCACCATCCTCGGCCCGGAGAAGTTCCGCGCCGGCGCCGACCTCTATTTCGAGCGGCATGACGGGCAGGCGGTGACCTGCGAGGATTTTGTCCGCGCGATGGAGGATGCGAGCGGGGTGGACCTCAAGCGCTTCCGGCTCTGGTACGGGCAGGCGGGGACGCCGAAGGTGAGAGCGGAGATGGGAGCGGACGGGACGTTGCGGCTTGCGCAGGCCGTGCCCCCCACCTCTGGTCAGGACGTCAAAAAGCCGCAGCCGATCCCGCTGTCGCTCGCCTTGTTCGGGGCGGACAGCAAAAGGAAGATCGCCGAGGAACTGATCGTCCTCGACGAGGCGGCGCGGGAGCTCAAGTTCGACGTGGACGGCGAGCGGCCGATCCTCTCGATCAACCGCGGCTTCTCGGCCCCGGTGATCGTCGAGACCAACCGGAGTGCGGCAGACCTCGCCTTCCTCTCGGCGCGGGACGACGATCCCTTCGCCCGCTACGAGGCGATGCAGCAATTGATGCTCGACACCCTGCTCGCGGCGATCCGTGGCGGGACGGAGGCGCATGAAGCGGTGGTGGAGGCGGTGCGGAACACGCTCGCCGACGAGGCGCTCGATCCGGCCTTCGTCGCGGAGGCGGTGGTGCTGCCGAGCGCGGCGTTCATCGGCGACCATCTCGAGAGCGTCGATCCTGAGGCCGTGCATGCGGCGCGCGAAGCGCTGCGGGCCGCGCTCGGCCGGGCGCTGGAGGCGGAGTGGCGCGACGCTTATGGCCGCAATGCCGCCAACCGCTATGAATATTCGCCGGCCGCCAAGGGCGCGCGGCGGCTGCGGACGGTGGCGCTCAACTATCTGCTCGCGGCGGGCGCGGCGGATGCGCCGGCCCTCGCCCAGCGCCAGTTCGAAGAGGCCGACAATATGACCGACCGGCAGGGGGCGCTGGCGGCGCTCGCCGCCACCGATGCGCCGGAGCGGCCGGGGGCGATCGCCGCTTTCTACGAGCGCTACAAGGGCGATGCCCTGGTGCTCGACAAATGGTTCATGGTGCAGGCCTTGTCGCCGCGCGACGACACGGCGGAGGCGGTCGAGGCGCTGGCCAGGCACCCCGACTTCACCCTCGCCAATCCGAACCGGATGCGAAGCCTGGTCGGCGCCTTCGCCGGCAACCAGCGCGCCTTCCACGATGCGTCGGGACGCGGCTACCGCTTCCTCGCCGACATGATCCTGGCGGTCGACACGATGAACCCGCAGACCGCGGCGCGGCTGGTCCCGGCGCTCGGCCGCTGGAAGCGCTTCGGCCGCGAACGCCAGGCATTGATGAAGGCGGAGCTGGAGCGGATCGTGGGCACGCCCGGCCTCTCCAAGGATGTGTTCGAGCAGGCGAGCAAGAGCCTGGCGTAACGTGAAAAGCCCCTCCCCTTCTGGGGAGGGGTTTGGGGGTGGGGGTTGTCGGGGTAAAGCGGGCGAGGGAAACAGCCCCTCCCCTCGATCCCCTCCCTGGTAGATCAGCTAGGCGTCCAGAGAAATCCGCCTCGACGCTCGGAAGGGAGAAGGGAAGGGCTTCGGTAATTCCGGATCAGGTCCGGCCGAACGGAGTCGGGAATCCACCCTGACCTGATCACCCCCCGCCCGTTCGGGCTGAGCCTGTCGAAGCCCTCTCCTTCTCTTCCGTGCAGCGCGCGAGTTCGCTGATGAGGCTCCAATCGCCTCGGATCAGCGCAAATTTCTTGGCTCGGCTCCAGCCTTTGATCTGCCGTTCGGCGGACAGAGCCTCGTAGCGGCTCGGAAACTCATCGCTCCAGACCAGCTTCACCGGCAGGCGCGTCGACGTATGGCCGCCATAGTCTCCGGAGACGTGCTGCGCGATCCTGACGTCCAGATCGTCCGTATGACCGACGTAGAAGCTGCGGTCGGCGCAATGCAGCATGTAGGCCCAGAAGTTCATCGATGTTGAGCAGAACAGAAAGGGAGGGCTTCGACAAGCTCAGCTCGAACGGAGTTGGGGAATAGTGGAACCTGCAAGCTCCGTTCGGCCCTGGACCCGATCAGGGGGCCGTCGAAGGCCCTCCCTTTTCCTTTGGCTCAATGCCCCGCCCAGTCCGCGACCTGCCCCGCCACCTGGTTGGCCGCCTGGTTGAGCGCCGCCGCGACCGATGCCGCGTCCGCGGTCGTCACCGGGGCACTGGCTTCGAAGCGGTTGGTGGTGACGGCCTTGCCGGGGCGGGCGAGGCTGGCCTCGAACACCACCACCGCCGCGCCGCGGCCGGGATCGTAGCCGAAGCGGAGCAATTCGCCGCCGAGCACCATGCCCTGGACCTGGGTGTAGACGGCGGGATCGAGCACGGTCCAGCCGGTCCGCGCCGCCAGCGTTTCGGACAGCAATTGGCGGAACAATTCGTTCGGCTTGCCGACCCAGACCGGGCCGGTCAGATACTGGACCTGGGTCGGGCCGACATAGACGGGGATGCGGTTGACCGCGATCTCGTCCGGGGCCGAGGGCGGGGTTACCGTGATCACCTGGCCCTGCTGCGCGGCGCGGGCCTCGCCGGGGGCGCGGGTCTGAGCGGCGGTCAGGGTCAGCAATTCGGGCGGCGGCTTGGCCCCGCCGAAGCAGGAGGCCAGAGGCAGGCCGGCCAACAGGACGAAGAGGAGTTTCGCGCGGTTCATCCCTGTTACCTCTTCTGCTTGCCGGGCCGGTAATCGGGCAGTTTCTGCCCGCCGACGACCCCCCTGATCCCCTCGCGGTCCAGCCGCTCGCTGACGCTGCGCAGCGCCTCGCTGGTCTGCTGGAGATCGTGGATGAGCTGGCCGGCCTCGGGCATGGTGCGGGTCGAGAAGGTGTGGATGCCGGGCTTCGCCTCGGCGATCGTCGCGTCGAGATTGGCCATGCTCGCCTGCGCCGACTGGATGGTCTTGCGCAGATCGGCGATCATCGGCCGCGCGTCATGGGCGAGGATGTCGTTGCTGGTGTCGGCGAGCTTCGAGAAATGGTCGGCGGCATCGCCCGCCTGGCGGATGGCGACGCGCGCGTCGGCCAGAGTGGCGGCGATCTCGTCCGAACGGTCGGCGAGATTCTTGCTGATCACCTTCACGTTGGCGAGGATGGCGGCGATCGAATTCTGGTTCTTGTCGGAGAGCAGGTCGGTCAGCCGCTCGGTCAGGGTCGTCACCTTGTTGAGCAGCTCCGGCGCGCTGTTGAGCACGGCGGCGAGCCCGCCCGCCTTGGTCGGGATCACCGGCACGCCATAGGGGCATTTGGGGCTCGGCTCGTCGGGACAGGCGATGTCGACATGGCCCGTCTGCTGCTGGCGGTTGGGCGGGGCGAGCTGGATTTGCGAGACGCCGGTGAAGCCGACGCCGTTCACCGATGCGGTGGTGCCGGCGATGACCGGCGTGTCGTGGCCGACGGCGATCCGCACCCGGACCAGCTCCGGCGTCTGCGGCTGCAGGCTGATCGATTCGACCTGGCCGACCGGGACGCCGGAGAAGGTGACGGCGCTGCCCTTGGCGAGCCCGTCCACCGCCTCGGCGAAGAAGATGTCGTAATGCTTGTCGCGATTGCCGCCCGCCTGCGAGATCCAGACGAGGAAGATGATCACCGCGGCGAGCAGGGCCAGCACCACGCTGCCGACCAGGATATGGTTCGATCGCGTCTCCATCAGCGTTCAGCGCCCCCCGTGCCGGCTTGCTCGGCCGCTTCTTCCTCCGCGGCCTCGTTCGCCTCCTCGGCCGCCCGTCCGCGCGGCCCGCGGAAATATTCCTGT
The DNA here is from genome assembly GCA_036491055.1 of Allosphingosinicella sp. Classification (GTDB taxonomy): domain Bacteria; phylum Pseudomonadota; class Alphaproteobacteria; order Sphingomonadales; family Sphingomonadaceae; genus Allosphingosinicella. Next base: position 231,043 of record DASXCT010000019.1, on the reverse strand, counting down.
ATCCATTCGTGGTCCAAAGCCAGCAATTCCGGAATCGTTCCAACCGCGATCACCTTGCGGTCGGCGAGCACCGCGACCCGGTCGCAGATCGAATAGAGCGTATCGAGATCGTGGGTGATCAGGAAGACGGTGAGGCCGAGCCGGCGCGACAAATCGTAGACCAGCTCGTCGAACGCGGTGGCGCCGATCGGATCGAGGCCGGCGGTGGGCTCGTCCAAAAACAATAATTCGGGATCCAGCGCCAGCGCGCGGGCGATGCCGGCGCGCTTCTTCATGCCGCCCGACAATTCGGCAGGATATTTGGAGCCGGCATCGGCGGGCAGGCCGACCATCACGATCTTGTAGGAAGCGATCTCGTCGAGAAGCTGCTCGGAAAGGCGCGGATAGAATTCGCGCAGCGGCACCTGGACGTTCTCCGCGACGGTGAGGGTCGAAAAGAGCGCGGCGCCCTGGAAGAGGATGCCCCAGCGCTTGCGGATCGGCTGCAGCACCGAATCGGGGCGGCCGATCACCTTTTGGCCGAACACATCGATCTCGCCTTCGTCGGGCGTCTGGAGGCCGATGATCGAACGAAGCAGCACCGACTTGCCGGTGCCCGATCCGCCGACCACGCCGAGAATCTCGCCGCGGCGGACGTCGAGGGTCAAATCCTCGTGGATGATCTGCTCGCCGAACGAATTGCTCAAATGCCGGATCGAGATGACGATCTCCGCATCCGGATGCGGATGATGATCGTGATGTTCGTGCGCAATGCTCACTGCCAGCCGATCTCGGTGAAGAAGACGGCGAAGAAGGCGTCGAGGACGATGACGAGGAAGATCGCCTGGACGACGGCGGTGGTGGTGCGGACGCCCACCTCCTCGGCATCGGATTCGACCTGCATGCCCTGGAAGCAGCCGGCCATGCCGATGATAAGCCCGAAGAACAACGCCTTGATCAGCAGCTGCCAGACGTCGGTCAGCGGCACGATTTCGCGGATGCGCTGGACGAAGGTGATCGGCGGCATTCCGAGGCTGAGCCAGCAGAAGATGCCGCCGCCGAGGATCGCGGCCATCGCGGCGTAAAAGCCGAGCAAGGGCATCAGCAGGACCGTCGAAAGGACGCGCGGCAGGACCAAGGCCTCCATGGGGGCGACACCGATCGTTTGCATCGCGGCGACCTCCTCGGCGAGCTTCATCGAGCCGAGCTCCGCGGCGAAGGAGGAGCCGGAGCGGCCGGCGACCATGATCGCCGTCATCAGCACCCCCAATTCCTTGACCGAGGCGCGGCCGATTAGGTTGACGGTGAAGACCTCGGCGCCGAACTGGCGCAATTCGACCGCGCCCTGCTCGGCGATGACGATGCCGACGAGCAGGCTCATCAGGCCGACGATTCCCAGCGCCTGGACGCCGACCACCTCGAACCGTTCGACGACGGCGTTGATGCGGAAGCGGCGGGGATGGCCGGCCACCTTCCAGAAGGTGATGAGCAAGGCGCCGAAGAAGCCGAGCAGGCCGACCATCGTCCGCCAGGCCGTGACCGTCGCGACTCCGACCTGGCCGAGCACGCGCTCATAAGGCGGCGGCTCCTCGGGATGGACCTGGACCGGATGGTCGGCCTCCGCGACCTGGTGGAGCAGCACCTTCTGGTCGTCGTTCGCGCCGACGATCTCGCCGTCGCGCAGCCGCGCGGTGCGGTGGACCAGCCAGGCGCCGATCGTGTCCATCCGGCCGACGCCGGAAAGATCGAGGAGGAAGCCGCGGCCCTTCAGCCGGTCGAGCCGCGTCGGCAGCACGCCCAGTCGCGGCAGCGTCAGATCCCCTTCGAAATGGAGCACGCGCCGGCCGTCTTCGACGGCATCTCGAAACCTCGCGACGTGGCTCATTCGCGGGACATGCTTCAATTCACCTCATCGGGCAAGCTGGACAGCTAGAAGCTCCGGTGCTTGATCCGGTTCCATGAGGGCGCTGCTCGCCATTTACGACATGGACCGGACGGTGACCCGGCGCGCCACCTACACCCCGTTCCTGATCTACGCGGCCGTGGATCTGGCGCCGTGGCGGCTGCTTCTTCTCCCCGCCGTCCTGCTTTCGATGCTGGCCTATGCGCTGAAGCTGATCGACCGCGCCCGATTGAAGGAGATCAATTACCGCCTGCTCGTCGGCGCGGGCGTCGCGCCCGAGCGGCTCGAGCCGGTGGTCGAGCGCTTCGCCGAACGGCAGGTCGCGACCAACATCCTCCCCGGCGCCCGCGCCGCCATCGCCGCCGACAGAGCGGCGGGCCGCCGCCTCGTCCTCGCAACCGCCTCCTACCGCCTCTACGCCGCCGCCATCGCCCGCCGGCTCGGCTTCGACGACGTCATCGCCACCGACACGAAGCCGGACATGCGGGGCCGGGTGACGGCCCGGATCGACGGCCGCAATTGCTACGGCGTCGCCAAGCGCGACATGATCCTCGCGTGGCTGCAACGCGAAGGCCTGGCGCGCGAGGCGGTCCACATCCGCTTCTATTCCGACCACGTTTCCGACGCGCCGAGCCACCGCCTGGCCGACGAACCGGTGGCGGCCAACGCCCACCGCCGCCTGGTCCGGCTGGCGCGAGCGGAGGGGTGGGAAGTGCTGGACTGGCGGGATCGGCGACGCTGAAGAGGCGGAGGGCCTGCTTTTTGATTCGCGCGAAGGCGCGAAGAGGAAAAAGGAAGCGGCTCGGCCGGAGAAGGCACCGGAACCGCGGACTCTCTGCGTCTCTGCGTCTCTGCGCGCACCAATAGGACCTTCGAGACCCTTCCGCCGTCGATGGTTGGCGGCAACGAGGCTGCAGATTGTTCGCGCAGAGACGCAGAGACGCAGAGAAGAAAAGAGAGTGATTGCGGCTTCGCCGCGAAGACGCGGGAACCGCTGACCCTTCGCGCCTTCGCGCCTTTGCGCGAACAAATGGGAGGGAGGGGAAAGGCTCGAACCCGTTCGAGCAGGCTCGGCCCTTCCCTGCTGCCTAAACGGACGCCAGGGCCTGGTCGAAATCGGCGATCAGATCGTCCGCATCCTCGACCCCGATCGACACCCGGACGAGGTTCGGCGTGATGCCGAGCGCGTGCTTGCGTTCGTCGGGGACCGACAAATGGGTCATCGCCGCCGGTGCGCTCGCCAGGGTCTCGGTGCCGCCGAGGCTCACCGCCAGATGGGCGATCTTGAGCGCGTCGAGGAAGGCGAAGGCCTCGCGCTCGCCGCCTTTCAGATAGAGCGAGAAGGTCGAGCCGGCGCCGGTGCAATGGCGGCGGTAGATGTCGGCCTGCCGGCCTTCGGTCAGGAAGCCGAGATAGCCGACGCTCTCCACCTTCGGATGATCGCGCAGGAATTCGCACACCCTCGCCGCATTCTCGCCGGCGCGGGACATGCGCAGCTCCAGCGTCTCGAGGCTGCGCAGCAGCATCCAGGCGGTGTTCGGATCGGTGATCGTGCCGATCGTGTTGCGCATCATCCGGATCGGATCGATCAGGGCCTTGGCGCCGACGACGCCGCCCGCGACCAGGTCCGAATGGCCGCCGGCATATTTGGTGAGCGAATAGATCGAAAGATCGGCGCCATGGTCGAGCGGCTTCGCCCAGAGCGGGCCGAGGAAGGTGTTGTCGATCGCGATCGGCGGCTTATGGTCGCCGAAGATCGCGTCGCGCGAGGCGGCGACCGCCTCGACGTCGACGAGCTGGTTGGTCGGGTTGGCCGGGCTTTCGAGATAGATGAGCGGCACCCGGCCCTTGGATTTGGCGCGGCCGAGCACCGCGTCGATCTCCTCGCGCGTCACGCCGGCCGGGAAATCGAGCCATTCGACCCCGAAGCGGCCGAGGATGCGGGCGATCAGCGTCTCGGTCGCGGCGTAGAGCGGGCCCGAATGGACGATGACGTCGCCGGGCTGGACGAAGGTCAGGAGCAAGGTGGCGATGGCCGACATGCCCGAGGAAAAGGTCAGGGCCTCCTCCGCATCCTCCCAGATCGAGAGCCGGTCCTCGAGGATCTCCTGGTTGGGGCCGTTGAAGCGCGAGTAAACGAGGCCCTCGGCACCGCCCGGACGCTTGCCGGTGACGCCTTCGAAATGGCGCTTGCCGGCCGCGGCATTCTCGAAGACGAAGGTCGAGGTGAGGAAGATGGGCGGCTTCAGCGAGCCTTCGGACAAAGCCGCATCATAGCCATGGCCCATCATCAATGTGGAGGCCTTCAGCCGGCGACCGCCGACTTCGAGAACGGCGGGCTTGGGACGGCGGCGGGGCGTGGTTCCGCTGAGATCGGATTCGTCTTCGTGCATGCGATGTCTCCTTCGCGCGGTTGCGAATTTTCATGGAGACCGAGCCTGCCGTGCGGAGACAGGCTCACCGGCCGCCCGGATCGGGCGGCCCGGAGGGGTGAGGTCCGTTGCCCGCGCGCTCCCTAGCCGATTCCGGCGGCGAGCCGCTAGGCCGTATTCGTTCGCTCACAGCGCGGGAGGACGAGCGCATCGACATTCAATTCACAAAACCCTCTCCCTTGAAGAGAGGATGCGCCGCTACCAGGGTTTCGTTCGGGGAACGAAACCAGGCGGCTCATGGTGAGGGTGCCGGGCGTTAGGAGTGTTTCTCAGACGCCGAGCCCCCTCACCCCAACCCTCTCCCCGCCGGGGAGAGGGAGTTCTGGCGAATGTCGATACGGCCTAAGGGAGCGCGATCAGCGACACCTGCCTCCCGTAATCGGGCTCGCCGCGAAGGGTGGCGCGGCGGTAGCTGAAGAAACGGTCGGGCTGCGAGCAGGTGTCCTCGCCAAGCGCCTCGATCCGGCCGAGGCCGGCGGCGGCGAGGCGGGAGAGGACGAAGCCTTCGAGATCGAACTGGCAATGCCCCTCGCGCTCGCCGGCGGCGAAGAAGCGCTCATTCTCCGGATCGGCCTCGGCGAAGCGGCGGAAGAAGCCCTCGTCCACCTCATAGGATTTGCGGGCGATGCAGGGGCCGATCGCGGCGGCGATCCGCGCGCGGTCCGCCCCCAGCCGCTCCATCGCCGCCACCGTCGCCTCGACGACGCCGCCGAACGCGCCTTTCCAGCCGGCATGGGCGGCACCGATCACGCCGGCCACCGCATCGGCGAGCAGGACCGGCGCGCAATCGGCGGTGAGGATGCCGAGCGCGAGGCCCGGCCGGTCGGTCACCATCGCGTCGGCGCGCGGACGCGCATCGTCGGGCCAGGGCGCTTCGGCATGGACCACCTCGGGCGAATGGATCTGGTGGACCGTCACCATAAGCGCGCCCGGCGCGGCCGCGGCGATGGCGCGGCGCCGATTCTCGGCGATGGCGGCAGGGTCGTCCTCCGAGCCCAGGCCGACATTGAGGCCGGCGCACACGCCCGCCGACACGCCGCCGCGCCGGCCGAGGAAGCCGTGCGGCACGGCCGCCAGCGCCGCCGCGCGCAGGACATCGACGCTCATTGCGCTTCCTTCAGGTCGAGCATCCAGATCTCGTCCTCGTCCGCCTGCTCGCCGACCATGAACGCATAAGGCGCGACGAAAGCGAAGCCGTAGCGGGCGTAGAAATTCCGGGCGCGACGATTCCGGCTCCAGACGGAGAGATAAAGGCTGCCGGCCCCGCGCCGGCGCGCTTCGCCGAGCAGCCAGTCCATCAGCATCCGGGCAATGCCCTGGCCCTGCCATTGCTTCAGCAGATAGAGCTGCTTCAGCTCCAGCGCCGGACCCTCGGGCGCGACCGGCAGATCGAGCGGTCCGAGCTTGGCGAAGCCGACCGCGATCCCGTCCATTTCGGCCAGCCGGACCTGGTAATCCGGATTCTCGAGCTCGCCGCGCCAGCCCGCCTCGTCGAGCCTGGCGAGGAAGGCGTCGAGATCCTCCTGGCGATAGAGATGGCCGAACGTCTCGATGAAGGTGCGTGCGCCGAGATCGGCGAGGAGGGCCGCATCTTCGGCGGCCGCGTCGCGACAGGCGATCATGCGAAGCCCGCCGGCTCGGGCCAGCCGGGCGCCGCCAGCCCAAGGACCTTGAACAGGCCGCCCATATGGTCGGGCGCGACGAGCCGGAGCCGCGCGGCCTCGATCTCCTCCGCCCGCGCGGGCGCGGCGCGGGCGAGCGCGGCGGCGCGGTCGTCGATGCCGAGCGCGGTCAGCCACGCGCCCTGCGCCACCGGCCCGAATACCTGCGCACCGGCCTTCGAAGCGGCGGTTCCCAACGCCTCGAAATCGACATGGACGGTGAGGTCGCTTTCGCCCGGTTCCCGCCACGGATCGGCAAAAGCGTGGCCGCGCACCGCCTGCAGCGTCTCGCCCGCCGAGGAGCGGACATGGCCGTAGTCGACGATCAGGGCCGCGCCGCCGCCCCCGGCGAGGCGATCGGCGAGCAGGCGAATCATGGCCAAGGCGGCCGGCGAGGCTTCGAGGACCGTGCCGGGCGGCGCGGCGCGAAGATGCGCGGGGATCGCGGAATCCGGCACAAGCGGACCGGCGGTGGGGATGAAGCGGCGGCCGTCGACGCCGACCAGCCGCTTGTGCCAGCCGCATTCCGTCGCGACGAGCTGGCGCGCGGGGAGCGCATCGAAGAACTCGTTGGCGACGACGAGCCGCGGCCCGTCCGGAATCGTCGCGAGATTCGCGTGCCATCGCGCCTGCGGCACCCGCTCGGCCTGGGCCGCACGGAGCATTGGGCTGGTCTCGACGAAATGCACCTCCGGCGCCAGGCCCGCGCGGCGCATCGCCCGCAGCGCGTCCGCCGCCAGCGTGCCGCGCCCGGGGCCCAGCTCGACGTAGAGCGCCCCCTCCGGCCGCCCCGCTCTTTGCCAGCAATCGGCAAGGCAGAGGCCGGCGAGCTCGCCGAACATCTGGCTGATCTCGGGCGCGGTGACGAAGTCGCCGCCGGCGCCGAGCGGATCGCGCGTTGCGTAATAATGCGCATTGGCGGCCGCCATATAATCGGCGACGCTGATCGGGCCGGACGCCGCGATCAGGCGGACGAGCCGCTCGGCGAGCGGCCTAGGGTCCGGACTCATCATCGGCAACGGCCATGACGAGGCGGAGAGGCGGTCCGGACCCTCTCCTCAGGCTTCACTCTCCGTTCCGGCGGCGGGAAGCTCGGGAAGCTCGGCCGGCTTCTGCCTTTTCTTCGCCGTCGCGACCAGCCAGGCGCCGCCGAAGATCATCGGCAGCGACAGCCACTGGCCCATATGGAGGTGGGTCGCCTGGGTGAAGGCGATCAATTGCTGGTCGGGCTCGCGGATGAACTCGACCAGGAACCGGCAGAGGCCGTAGCCGAGCAGGAAGATGCCGACCAGTTTGCCCGGCTCGTAACGCGCCCGCGTCTTCCAGAAGGCGTACCAAAGGATGAGGAAAAGAAATACGCCTTCGAGCAAGGCCTCATAGAGCTGGCTGGGATGGCGCGGATCGGGACCGCCGGTCGGGAAGATCACCGCCCAGGGCAGATGCGTGACCCGCCCCCACAATTCGCCGTTGATGAAATTGGCGATGCGGCCGAAGAACAGGCCGAAGGGGACGCAGCAGGCGACATAATCGTGGATTCTGAGCCAGGAGAGCCGGTTCCTGCGGGCGAGATAGAAGATGCCGAGGCTGGTGCCGATGACGCCGCCGTGGAAGGACATGCCGCCGTCCCACAATTTCAATATCTCGATCGGCGCGTGGAAATAGAAAGACGGATTGTAGAAGAGGACATAGCCCAGCCGGCCGCCGAGGATGATTCCCAGGGTCGCGTAGAAGACCATGTCGTCGGCATGGCGGCGCGCCATCGGCGATCCGGGCTGCGCCACCAGCTTCAGCAGATACCACCAGCCGAGCAGGATGCCGGCGAGGTAGGCGAGCGAATACCAGCGGATGACGATGAACTTCCACTGGAACAGAACCGGGTCGACGCCGAGGTCGGTCCAGCGGATCGGCTGGGCGGACGCGAGGATCGACGATGCGAGGCTGATATGGATCAAAGGCTTCCCCCTGCGGCGCGTTGCCTTATTAGGGTGGACCAAAAGAAACGGAAAGGGCGATAGGATGTCGAGCGCGCTCGACCGCGAATATGATGCATTGCTGGCGAAGGTGACGGGCCCCGGCGGCCCGGTCCAGCTCGCCCGCGACGCCGAGGGCCGCGCGATCGTCGCCAATTTCCCGCCGACCCTGACCGCCATGTTCGATTTCTTCTGCGCGCTGAACGGCGCCACCGAAGCCGTGGTCGCGGACGGCGAGCGGCTGACCTTCGCCGCACTCAACGAGGCGGCGGCCCGCGCCGCCAGCGTGCTGGTCGGCGGCTTCGGCATAAGCAGGGGCGACCGCGTCGTCATCGCCATGCGCAACTGTCCGGCCTGGATCGTCGCCTACATGGCGGCGCTGAAGGCGGGGGCGATCGCGACCCTGGTCAACGGCTGGTGGCAGGCGGAGGAGCTTCGCCACGGCCTCGAGCTGACGACTCCGAAATTGGTCATCGCCGACGCGCCGCGGGCGCAGCGCCTCGCCGAAACCGGGCTTGCGATCGACCATGTCGCCTTGCCGGTCGAGAAGGGGATCGAGGAGGCGCTGGCCCCGCTGCTCGCGCGCGGCGGCGGCGAGGCCGCGCTGCCGGAGATCGGCCCGGAGGACGATGCGACCATCCTCTTCACCTCGGGCTCGACCGGTCCCGCCAAGGGCGCGCTCTCGACCCACCGCGCGGTCACGACCGGAATCTATGCCTATGCGGTGAGCCTGCTCGTCCTGCGCGGCATCATGGAGAGCGAAGGCCGGGCGCCGACCAATCCGCCCAAGACCCTGGTCAACGTGCCGCTTTTCCACGTCACCGGCGAGGTTCCGGTGCTGCTCAACTCCTTCGTCATCGGCCGGACGATGGTGCTGATGCCCAAATGGGATGCGGGCGAGGCGCTGCGGCTGATCCAGGACGAGAAGATCACCTATTTCGTCGGCGTTCCGACGATGAGCCTGGAGCTGATGCAGCATCCCGACCGCGACAAATACGATCTCTCCTCGCTGACCGACATCGCCGCCGGCGGCGCGGCCCGGCCCGTCGCCCATGTCAAGCGCCTGCAGGAGAGCTTCACCGGCGCCCGCCCGGCGCTCGGCTACGGCCTTACCGAGACCAATGCCGCCGGCTGCGGCAATTTCTGGCAGAATTACGCGGACAAGCCGGCTTCGACCGGCCGTCCGCACCGGCCGTTCATCGAGATCGCGATCCTCGGCGAGGACGACCGCCATTTGCCGCCTGGCGAGACGGGCGAGATCGGCATCCGCTCCGCCTCCAATTTTCATGCTTATTGGAACGATCCGGCCGAGACCGAAGCCGCCTTCACGGCCGACCTTTATCTGCGCACCGGCGACGTCGGCTATCTGGATGACGATTCCTATCTGTTCATCGTCGACCGCAAGAAGGACATCATCATCCGCGGCGGCGAGAATATCAGCTGCCAGGACGTGGAAGCGGCCATATACGGCCACCCCGCGGTCTCGGAGGCCTCGGTCTTCGGCGTTCCGGACGAACGGCTGGGCGAGGTGCCGGCGGCGGCGATCTACAGCGAAGACGATCCCGGCCTGGACGCGGAGGGGCTGCGCGCCTTCCTCCACGGCCGCATCGCCCAGTTCAAGATTCCGGCCTATATCTGGGTCCATCACGAGCCTTTGCCGAAGCTCGGCACCGGCAAGATCGACAAGAAGCTGCTGCGGGAGCGTTACCGCGAGGAGCTGGCGAAGGCCGCGTGAGCGCCGCGCCGGCCCCATCCCCGAAACCCGCTCCGAAAGTCGGCGTGCTGCTGATCAATCTCGGCACGCCCGATGCGCCGGAGCCGCGCGCGGTACGGCGCTACCTCAAGGAGTTCCTCTCCGATCCGCGCGTCGTCGAGATCCCGCAATGGGTCTGGCAGCCGATCCTTCGCGGCCTCGTGCTGACGACGCGGCCGCGGAAATCCGCGCGCGCCTATCGCCAGGTCTGGATGGAAGGCTCGCCGCTGGCGGTCATCACCGCCCGCCAGGCGCGCGCGCTGGCCGGCGCATTCGGCGAGGGCGTGATCGTCGACCATGCGATGCGCTACGGCCGGCCGGCGATAAAGGAGCGGCTCGACGCGCTGAGGGCGGCCGGCTGCGACCGCATCCTGATCGCGCCGCTCTACCCGCAATATAGCGCGGCGACGACGGCGACGGCGAATGACGAGGTCTTCTTTCACCTACGCCGCATGCGGACGCAGCCGGCGGTGCGGACGCTGCCGCCTTATCATGACGACCCGGCCTATATCGCGGCGCTGAAGGCGCGGCTGGACGAAAAGCTGGCGGCGCTCGACTTCGAGCCGCAGGCGATCCTCGCCAGCTTCCACGGCATGCCCGAGCGGACGGTCCTGCTCGGCGATCCCTATCGCGACCAATGCCTGGCGACGGCGCGGCTGCTCGGCGAAGCGACGGGACATGAGCTGATCGTCACCTTCCAGTCCCGCTTCGGCCGCGCCAGATGGCTGGAGCCGGCGACCGACGCCACGCTCGCCGCCTTGCCGAGCCGCGGCATCACCCGGGTCGCAATCCTCGCCCCCGGCTTCGCCGCCGATTGCGTGGAGACGCTGGAAGAGCTCGACATACGCGCCCGCGCCACCTTCCTGGCGGCGGGGGGCATGCGTTTCGCCGCTCTTCCCTGCCTCAACGACAGCCCGGCAGGGATCGAAATGCTGCGCCGAATCATTGGCCGTGAGCTTGAAGGCTGGATCGAGCGGCCCTAAGCGGCCCGACGATAAAAGCAGGAGAGGAAAAGCCATGGCACGCGTTGCAGTCGTCACCGGCGGGACCCGCGGCATCGGCGAAGCGATCAGCGTCGCATTGCGCGATGCCGGCGCCATTGTCGCCGCCAATTATGCGGGCAATGAGGAGAAGGCCCGCGCGTTCACCGAGCGCACCGGCATCAAGGCCTATCAATGGGACGTCAGCGACTTCGACGCCTGCATCCTTGGATGTCGCAGGGTGGAGGAGGAGCTCGGGCCGATCGACATCCTCGTCAACAATGCCGGCATCACCCGCGACGGAACGATGAAAAGGATGACGCGGCAGGCCTGGGACGACGTGATCGACGTCAATCTCGGCGGCTGCTTCAACATGGCCAAGGCGGTGTTCGAGGGCATGCAGGGCCGCAAGTTCGGTCGCATCGTCAATATCGGCTCGATCAACGGCCAGGCGGGCCAGTACGGCCAGGTCAATTATGCCGCCGCCAAGTCCGGCATCCACGGCTTCACCAAGGCGCTCGCCCAGGAAGGCGCGCGCGGCGGCGTGACGGTCAACGCGATCGCGCCCGGCTATATCGATACGGAGATGGTGGCGGCGGTGCCCGAGGACGTGCTCGCCAAGATCGTCGCCCGAATCCCCGTCGGCCGGCTCGGCCGCGCCGACGAGATCGCCCGCGGCGTCCTCTTCCTCTGCTCGGACGATGCCGGCTTCGTCACCGGCTCGACGCTCAGCATCAACGGCGGCCAGCACATGTATTGAGGATGGCCCTGTTTCCGTCATTGCGAGGAGCGAAGCGACGCGGCAATCCAGTGTCGGCGGCCGCGTCACCCTGGATTGCTTCGCTTCGCTCGCAATGACGATGAACGGGCCTGTAAAGCGTTCGATGATGATCGCGGGCCACGCGACGTCGATCAGCCTCGAACCGGTCTTCTGGGAAGCGCTGCGCGAAGCGGCGGAGGCGGAGGCGCTGCCGCTCAACGCCCTCGTCGCAAGGATCGACGCGAAGCGGGTGGAAGCCGCCGATCCCGCCAATCTCGCCAGCGCCATCCGCGTCTGGCTGTTCGAGCGGGCGCGAGGCTAGGCGCTTGTTCCCCGGGGCTGCGTGTCGGCTATGGGGCCAGCACCGCAACGCCCTCGATCCGACTCATGGCGCTTCCTTGGCACGACGGCGAAGGCTAGCCTGCCGCGCATGACCCAGCTCGTCCTCTTCGATTATTATCGTTCGTCGGCCGCCTACCGCGCGCGGATCGCGCTCAACCTCAAGGGCCTCTCCTATGAGAGCATATCGGTCGACCTGCTGCACGGAGCGCAGAAGGAGGCGGACTATCGCGCGCGCAATCCGCAGGGGCTGGTGCCGATGCTGGAGGCGGACGGCCACCGCATCGGCCAGAGTCTTGCCATTATCGACTATCTCGATTCGATCCATCCGGAGCCGCGCCTGATCCCGGCCGAGCCGCTCGCCCGCGCCCGCGTGCTGGCCTTGGCCCTGGCCGTCGCCTGCGACATCCATCCGCTGAACAATCTGCGCGTGCTCAAATATCTGGCGGGGCCGCTCGGGCTGGACGAGGAAGCGCGCAATCTCTGGTACGCCCATTGGGTATCGGAGGGCTTCGCCGCGCTGGAGCTTATGGCGGAGGAGAGCGCCGGCCGTTTCCTGTGCGGCGATGTGCCGACCGCCGCCGACATCTTCCTCGTCCCGCAGATGTTCAACGCGCGGCGCTTCGGCGTGCCGGTCGATTCCTATCCGACTTTGGTGCGGATCGACGCCGAGGCCTCAAAGCTGCCGGCCTTCGCGGCGGCGCATCCCGACGCTATAGCGGCGGCTTCGAAGGAGGGCTGAAATGGGCCGAGTCGAGACGATCAACCAGGGAATGGCGGACATCGCGCCGCTCCAGTCGATCGAGATCCCCTCGCTCGAGGGCAAGGTCAGCGACGCGGAATGGAAGATCCGCGTCGACCTCGCCGCCGCCTACCGGCTGGTCGCGCATCATGGCTGGGACGACCTCATCTTCACCCATCTCTCCGCCCGTATCCCCGGGCCGGAGCATCAGTTCCTGCTCAACCCCTATAATCTGATGTTCGAGGAGGTGACCGCCTCCAGCCTGGTCAAGGTCGACACCAACGGCCTGCCGGTCGAACCGACGCCGTTCATCACCAATCCCGCCGGCTTCACCATCCATTCGGCGATCCACATGGCGCGCGAGGATGCCCATGCCGTGATCCACCTCCACACGCCGCACGGCCAGGCGGTCTCGGCCCATGCCGAGGGGCTGCTGCCGCTGACCCAGACCGCGATGCTGATCCGCGACGAAGTGGCCTATCACGATTATGAGGGCGTCGCCGTCGATCTCGACGAACGCGAGCGGATCGTCGCCGATCTCGGCAGCAAGAGCGCGATGCTGCTGCGCAACCACGGCACGCTCGCAATCGGCGAATCGGTCGGCGAGGCGTTCGTGAAGATCTACTTCCTCGAACGCGCCTGCCAGGCGCAGATCCTCGCGCTCTCGGCGGGCGAGGGCCGGCTCAACAACCCGCCGCAGGGCGCCCCCGAAGTCACCGCCGAGCAGGGAAAGATCGGCCTCAAGATGGCCGCCGGCGCGCTGGCCTGGCCGGCGCTGCTGCGCAAGGCGTATCGGCTCGACCCCGGCTTCGCCACTTAAACCGCAGGCCCCGCACAGAAAAAGCGCGAGGCGGCGCAAGTCGTCGCACAGAATAAGCGCATCCATTGCCTCGGCCCGATCACGCGATCATAGTCGCCGCGTCCTGAGTCGCGGCCGTTCCAGGCCGCTCGGGGCATGGGGAGGGGCGCATGGAACTCGACGTGGCGATCATCGGGGGAGGCGTCGCCGGCGCCTACACCGCCTGGAGACTCCAGCAGGAATTCGGCGCCGACAAGGCGATCGGCCTGTTCGAATATAGCGACCGGATCGGCGGGCGGCTCTATTCGGTGACCGTGCCCGGCGTGCCGAGCATCAAGGCCGAGCTCGGCGGGATGCGCTACATCCCCTCCTCGCACACCATGGTCGCCGATCTCGTCGAGCATCTGCGCCTCAGGACCCGCGACTTCCCGATGGGCGCGCCCGATCCGGTCGGCGCCAATTGCAACCTCTTCTATCTGCGCGGCACCCATCTCCGCCTGAACCAGCTCGCCGACCCCGACAAGGTGCCCTATAGGCTCGCCTGGTCGGAGCGCGGGCTCGGCCCGACCAACCTCCAGGTCCAGGTGATGAACAACATCTACCCGGGCATGGCCAATCTCTCGCTCTGCGATCTCATGAAGATCAAGGTGTTCGGCCGGCCGCTGTGGAAGTACGGCTTCTGGAATTTGATGTTCCGCACCCTCTCCAACGAGGGCTATCAGTTCATGAAGGATGCCGGCGGCTACGACGCCAACGTCGCCAACGCCAATGCCGTCACCCAGCTCCCCGCCACCGAATATGGCGACGACACCGAATATCTGACCCTGTGCGACGGCTACCAGACCCTGCCGCTGACCTTGGCCGACCAGTTCGACGCCGCCAAGGGCAAGACCGATCCCGGCAGCCGCATCTTCCGCAACCACCGCCTTGCGCGGATCCTGCCGGGCACCGGCGGCCGCCGCTATACTTTGGTGTTCGAACCGACCAGGACGACCGACGCCAAAACCAAGGCCGTGGCCGGCGCGGAGCCGATCACTGTCCAGGCCGACCGCATCGTCCTCTCCATGCCGCGCCGGTCGTTGGAGCTGGTCGAATGCCCGATGCTCGACGGCGATCCCGATTATCTCCACGCCCGCCATTCGGTGCTGATCCAGAGCGCCTTCAAGCTCTACCTCGCCTACGAGCAGCCGTGGTGGCGCGCGCTCGGCCTCGTCGCCGGCCGCTCGGTCACCGATCTTCCGATCCGCCAGGTCTATTATTTCGGCACCGAAGGCGAGCAGGACGGTGGCGAGCCCTTCCTGAACTCGCTCGTCCAGGCCACCTATAACGACATCTCGACCGTCCCCTTCTGGAAGGGGCTGGAGGTGGGTACGCCCTATCAAGGCTATCTTCCGTCCTGCATCGACGACGGGGTCACCAACCCGATCCCCGTCACCGAGCATAAGGCCACCCAGGAAATGGTCGAGGACGCGAACAAGCAGGTCGCGCAGGTCCATGCTCTGCCCGAAATCCCGATGCCCTATTCGGCGGTCTATCACACTTGGAACGAGGATCCCTATGGCGGCGGCTGGCACGAGTGGAAGGCCGAATACCGGCTCGACCGGATCATGTGGCAGATGCTGAAGCCGGTCGCGGCCGAGGACATCCACATTTGCGGCGAGGCCTATTCCTACGATCAGGGCTGGGTCGAGGGCTCGCTCACCACCGCCGAGCAGATGCTCCAGAGTCATTTCGGCCTGAAGCCGCCCAATTGGCTCGACAGCTCCTATTCGCTGATGCCCTGCCCCGAAGGCGGATGCGACACCGTCGCGGAAGACGACAATGCGCCCAACGCCATCTGCATCAAGGCGGTCGATACGAGCGACCTGATCAAGGAGCTGGACGGCCTGACGCCGAGCTGCCTCGTCCCGACGCAGATCAGCTGAGATGGCCGACGCTCCCGACGCCGCGCCCTACACGGTTGCGCGCTACCTGGTCGACCGGCTCGTCCAGTGCGGCCTCAGGCATCTCTTCGCGGTGCCGGGCGATTATGCCTCGCGCTTCCTCGACGCGGTCGACGCCGAGCCGGCGATCGTCCGGGTGCCGACCATCGCCGAGCTCGGCAGCGGCTATGCCGCGGACGGCTATGCCCGCCTCGCCGGCATCGGCGCCGCCTGCGTGCAATATGGCGTCGGCACCTTCTCGGCGCTCAATTGCGCCGCCGGCTCGTTCGTCGAGCGGGTGCCGGTGGCGATCATCTCCGCCAGCCCCTCGACCCAGGACCGCGTGCTCGAGGCCAGCGAGGACATCCTCTTCCACCATTCGACCGGCGACCTCGACGCCGACCGCGACGTCTTCGCCGCCGTCACCGTCGCCTCGGAGATCATCGCGACCGCGGCCTCGGCGCCCGAGCAGATCGACGAGGCGATCGTCGCGATGCTCACCCACCGCCGGCCCATCTATATCGAGGTGCTGCAGGATATCTGGATCGCGCCCTGCGCCCGCCCGCAGGGACGGCTCGCGCCCCAGATCATCGTCAGCGAGCCGGCCGCGCTGGCCGGGCTGGTCGAGGCCGCCTGGGCCGAGATCGAGGGCGCCGAGCAACCCGTCCTCTGGGCCGGGGTCGAGGTGCAGCGCTACGGCCTCCAGGCCAGGCTGCAGCGGCTGATCGACGCGAGCGGCTTTCCTTTCGCCACCACCAGCCTCGGCAAGACAATGCTCGACGAAGCCCAGCCGCAATTCGTCGGCACCTATGCGGGGCCGGCCTCGCTCGCGATCACCCGCGCAATCGTCGACGGCTCCGACTGCCCGATCGCGCTCGGGGCGATCATCACCGACGATTATCTGAACATCATGGCGGCGCGGTTCAGCGTGATGATCAGCGTCAATGACGAGGAGGCGCGGGTCGGTTGGAGCGCCTATCCCGGCGTCTTCCTCGGCGACTTCCTCGACGCCCTCGCCGAGCGGTTCGAAGCATCGTCTTCCTATCCCCGCGCGTTCACGCCGCCGACGGTGCCCGAGGATGCGGACGAGGAGCCGGCGCCCCCGGGAATCCTCACCTACAACCGCTTCTTCCGCGCGCTCGTCGCCTTTCTCGACGCGGACGAGCGCGTCGCGGACAAGATATTGGTGCTCGGCGAGAGCACGTCGCTCTACGTCTTCGGCAATGCGATGGGCCTGCCGCGCGATAGCTTCGTCGCCCAGGCCGCCTGGGGCTCGCTCGGCCACGAGACCGGCTCAGCGCTCGGCATCGGCCTCGCGACCGGCAAGCGCCCGTTCGTCGTCGCCGGCGACGGCGGCTTCATGATGGTCTGCCAGGAGATTTCGAGCCTGGTGCGGGCCAAGGTCCCGGCCGCGATCTTCGTGATGAGCAACCGGGGCTATGCGATCGAGCAGGCCTTCGTGAACCTCGACGCCTTCACGCCCAAGGGCAGCTTCGCGCCCTATGACGAGCTCCCCGCCTGGGATTATCTCGCCCTCGCCCAGGCGTTCGGCGCCCGCGGCTTCCGAGTCTCGACCGAGACGGAGCTTGCGACCGCCCTCGGCGAGATCGAGGAGTTCACCGATGGCCCGGCTTTGGTTGAGGTGGTAATCCCCCCCAAGGACCTCGCGCCCCAGCTCCGCCGCCTCGCCGAGGTTCCCGCGTCGAAGGCCAAATCCGACCGCACCCGCTCCCGGGCGGAGCGCCACGCCTGCTAGGCGGGGTTGCGATACCAGTCCCGCACGAGCCGCGGCGCACCGATCAGCAGCAGCAAAGCGGCAAGGCCGTAAAAGCCGAGGCCCCAGGCGATCGAATAGCGCAGTGAATCGGCGCCGTGGGCGGCGGTCATCCAGTCGGACAATTTGCCGATGAACGGGACACCGAAGCCGAAGCCGATCAGATTGTTGATGAAAAGGAAGCTGGCCGACGCGGTCGACCGCATCGACGGCGGCACGATATGCTGGATCGCCGCGGTCACCGGGCCGAGCCAGGCGAGGCTGAGCGCCGTCGGCACCAGGAACAGCACGAAGGTGAAGAGACCCTCGGGAAGATAGAGTCCGGCATAGAGGAACGGGACGGCGAGCAGCCAGGCGCAGGCGGGGACGAGGGCATAAGCGCCGGGGCGGCCGCGGCCGAGCCGGTCGCTGAGCCAGCCGCCCAGCCAGACACCCGCGAGGCCGCCGACGAGGATGATCGTGCCGTAATAAGTCGAGGCGCCGGCGAGGCTCATGTGGAAGCTGCGCACGAACAGGGACGGCAGCCAGGCGAACAGGCCGTAGCCGACGACCGAGCTGCACGCCGCGCCCAGCGACAGCAGCCAGAAGCTCGGCGTGCGCAGCAAGGTGGCGAGCGTCACGAGCAAAGGCGGAGCGGCAATGCCGGCCGCGTCGTCGCGGGCGCCGCGGACCGGCTCCTCGATCCCCCACGGGACCAGAGGAAGCACCACCAGCCCGCCAACGCCGGTGACGGCGAAGGCCGAGCGCCAGTTGACCGCCTCGGCGATCCAGCCGCCGAGATAGAGGCCGAGCGCCGAGCCGATCGGAATGCCGAAGGCGAAGACCGCAAGCGCCCGCCCGCGCTGCTCCGGCGGGAAATAATCCGAGATGAGCGAGTAGGAGGGCGCGACGCCGCCCGCCTCGCCGACGCCGACACCCATCCGCGCGACGAAAAGCTGGGCGAAGCTGCACGTCGCGCCGCTAAGGCCGGTGAACAGGCTCCAGAGCGCGAGGCTCGCGGCGATGATCCGCACCCGGCTCCTGCGATCGGCGAGCCACGCGATCGGAATGCCGAGCCCGGAATAGAAAAGCGCGAAGGCGAGGCCGATCATCAGCCCGATCCGGGTGTCGCTGAGGTGGAGCTCCGCCTTGATCGGCACCGCCAGGATGGCGACGATCTCGCGGTCGACGAAGTTGAAGATATAGACCAGGACCAGGATCGCCAGGACCCGGCCGCCGCCCGCCGTCCGCTCGTTCATCCCCGCGCCCTAGGGCCTGTTCCCCAGGCCCGCAATGCACGTAGCGGGCGGCGGCTCTGAAATCCGATCCGAAGTCGCGAGCCGATATCCCAGGGTTTATCCACGACTTTTTAACGACTCGGGGGTGACCTTGAGGCCGTGGACCGCTACGGCCGGTTTGGGGAAAAAACGTGGACGGACTTCTGGCCTTGACGATCGGCGTCGGCGCGGCACTCGCTTTTCCGGTGCTCGCCATCGCCTTTCACAACCGGCGCGAGCAGCGCCACAATCGTCGCATGGGTGCCCGGCGGACCCAAAAGATCCGCCTGTAGAGGGCACCGCGCAGCCGTGTCCGCCGATGGGACGCGGAAAAATATTTCGCGCCGTTTCAAAACGATTCGCCGCCGGCTGAAAACGGCTCGTCGCGGCGGATTTCCGCGGTTTTTGCGCGAACGGCCGGGGGCCGGTGCGGAGGCGAAACGGCTCCAGGGCCCTGGACCCATGAAACTCTTCAGACTCGTTGCTCGTTGAGCGGCCAAGCGAGTGTGAAAAGGAGCCACGAGTTATGGCCACGAGTATCCTGGAGGCCCGCGGCGGCTGCATCGTCCCCAAGGCGGAGACGCGCGGCTACCATATCGTCTATCGCGAGCATGAGACGAACTATTGCCCGGGCTGCGGCCGCACCCATTGGTATATCGGCCGCTCCATGGCCGAATGTGCCTTCTGCGCGACCGCGCTGCCGCTCGAAAATGCGCCGATGATCGCGGGCGGGCAGATCGTCCGTACCATCCGTCGTCCGATGTTCCCCGAGCAGGCCTACGCGGCCTGACGCGGAGCCAATCCCTGGCGGCGCCTCAGGCGGCCGCCGTCGCGCCGGTCCTTCCTCGTGAAGGGCCGGCGCGTTAGCATTTGGCGCTGGGCTCAACGCGCCTTGCGAACCGGCACCGGCGCGTTGCAGATGTCGACGCCCCCGGCCGGCCGCTTGAAGAAGTCGCCGCCGCGGTTGGCGCGGCCGAGCAGATAGGCGGCGAAGGCCGGGCTGTCGGTCCACATCGCCTCGTAATGCGGCCGCTCGGCGGGCGGCATGGCGCTGGCGAGGCGGATGCGGGCGATCGGCACATTCTGCTTGGGATCCTCGTAGAAACCGAGCGCGCCGGTGCCGCGCGGCCGCGCCGAGAGCAGAGTCATGCCCTCGATCACCCGGCCGACCAAAGCGATGTTGAGGTCGAGATGGCGCGGCGGCTGGCCGATCACCGCATAAAGCTCGCCGCCCGTGCCGGTGTCCGGCGCGAGATCGCGGCCGACGCCGACATAGCCGTAGCAATGGGTGAGCCAGGCCCGCCCCTTCTTGGGATCGTAGCCGACCGGCCAGCCGCCGGAATGGCCGACGCGCGGCGCATAACTGTCCGGATAGGGAAACGGCCGCATTTTGAGGCCGGCGAGCGGACGGTCATATTCGGCCGGCGGAGTCTTGACGATCCCGGCCGGCAGCGCTCCCTTGGCGTCGCCATTGCCCCATTGGACGACATAATTGTCCTGCACCCGGTAGATGGAGGCGTTGTTCCACCAGCCGGCGCGGGCGAAGGCGCGGATATTGGCGATATGGACGGGCGCGAAAGCCGGGGCGAGCTCGATCACCACCCGGCCGCCCTCCTTCAGCTCCATGACCAGCAGATCGTCGGGATCGATCCGCCGCCAGGCCGACGCCGGCGCCGACTGAACGATCTTCGTCGGATCGGGCGCGTTGAAGACCGGCGAGGGGCGCCAGGCGGGCGGCGGCGCGGCCGCGGTCAGCAGGAAGGCGGCGAGGATGATCGGACGCATCGTCTCTCCTTTCGCCCCGGTCCTGACGCAGAGCGCGGCCCGCGGCAAGCGCCGCAGCTTCGTCAGATCAAAGGAAGAGCGCGTTCAGCCATGGACGATGTAGAGCGCCGGCGGCGGCGTGCGGCTGAGCTCGCTCATCCGGCCGAGATGCAGCTCCGACAGGCCAAGATGGGCGATCGCCGCCTCGGGGCAGGATGCGGCGCGGGCCAGGTCCAGCTCCTCGAACGCGCGATCGGCGTGAAAGGTTATCCGCTCCTGGATCGACATACGGAAGTTCCCGACTCGGCTGGAACGCGACTGACGAAGACGGCAGGATACCGAGTCGTCGCGACGGCGCAATGACATGGATCATTTCGGACGAGCGGTGGTTCGTCGAGCATCGTCATGGCGGGAGCGGTCGTTGAAATCGCGCAAGGCGGGGCGCGGGGCCTCGTTCATGCTTCGATTAGAACGGATTCTTCAGTATGACCCAAATATTGCTAGGAATTCCCATGCGCTTGTCGATCGCACTGCTGCTCGCCTTCGGCCTTGGCGGCTGCATCGCGAAGACGGCGGTTGACGTCGTCACCCTGCCGGTCCGCGCCACCGCGGCCGGGGTCCGCGCCGTGACCCCCGACCACAAGAAAGAGGACGAAAAGCGCGGCCGTGCGCTGCGCAAGCATGACGAATGCATGGGCCGCGAAGCCCGCCAGGCGCAAAAGGAAGGCCGCGAGCCCGACGAAACGCGCTGCCCCGATCCGGACGGCGGTCGGCGCTGATCCAAGAAATCGCTCTCCCTTGGGGGAGAGGGTTGGGTAAGAGGGTCGGGCATCTGCGAACATTCTCTGACGCCGAGCCCCCTCACCCCAGCCCTCTCCCCGCTGGGGAGAGGGAGCTTCAAAGCGCGATCGCGACGGTCTTGAGCTCGGTATAGGCTTCGATCCCGTAGCGGCCCTGCTCGCGGCCGAAGCCGGATTGCTTGTAGCCGCCGAAGGGCAAGGCCGTGTCCGCCGCCGAAGGGCAATTGCCCCAGACCATGCCGGCCTTCAGCCTGGCGGCGAGCTTGTGCATCGCCGAGACGTCGCGGGTCCAGATGCTTGCGGCGAGGCCGTAGGGCGTGTCGTTCGCCTGCCTGGCGACCTCGTCCAGATCCTCGTAGCGCTGGGCGGCGAGGACCGGGCCGAATATCTCCTCTCGCACCACCGCCATGTCGGGCTTCACGTCGACGAGGATGGTCGGGTTGACGAAATAACCCTCTCCGCCCGGCGCGTCGCCGCCGTGGAGCACGGTCGCGCCGGCCTTCCGGCCCTGCTCGATATAAGAGAGGACGCGCTCATATTGCTCGGTCGAGACGAGCGGCCCCATCTTCGTGTCGGGGGCGAGGCTCGGGCCGACCTTCCACTGGGCGGCGTTGCCGGCGACCGCCTCCATCAGATCGTCGAAAATGTCCTTGTGCGCGAACAGGCGCGAGCCGGCGATGCAGACCTGGCCGGAATTGGCGAAGATCGAGGTGGCGGCGCCGCGCGCGGTGCGCTGGATGTCGACGTCGGGAAGGACGATGACAGGCGACTTGCCGCCAAGCTCCAGCGTCACCCGTTTCAGCGTGTCGGTGGCGTTGCGGCTGATGATCTTGCCGACCTCGGTCGAGCCGGTGAAGGCGATCTTGTCGACGCCCGGATGGCGGACCAGCCGGTCGCCAGCCGTCTCGCCCATGCCGGTGACGATGTTGACGACGCCCGCCGGGATGCCCGCCTCGGCGACGAGATCGGCCAGGCGCAGCGCCGTCAGCGGTGTCTGCTCGGCCGGCTTCAGGACCAAAGTGCAGCCGGCGGCGAGGGCGGGCGCGATCTTCTGCACCGCCATCATCAGGGGGAAGTTCCAGGGCACGATCTGCGCGGCGACGCCGATCGGCTCGCGCCGGACATAGGCATGGACGGCGCCGGCGGGGAAGCCGTTCGGCTCGACATGCTCACCCGAAATCTTGGTCGCCCAGCCGGCCATGTAGCGCAGGGTCTCGACCGACTTGGGCAGGTCATAGCCCTGCGAGACGGCGCGCGGCTTGCCGTTGTCGATCGATTCGAGCTCGGCGAGATCGGCGCTATTCTCCTCGATGAGGTCGGCGAGCCGGTGGATCAGCCGCTCGCGGCGGGCGGGCGGCAGGCCCGACCAGCGTCCGTCGTCGAAGGCCCGGCGCGCGGCGCCGACGGCGCGGTCGACGTCGGCGTCCGACGCATCGACGACCGAGGCGATCTCCCGGCCGGTCGACGGATCGTAGACCGGGATCGTCTTGTCGTGGCTCGAGCGCGCCCACTCGCCGTCGATGAACAAGGCCGGCACGCGGGCGAGCGCCCGGCGCGCGGCTTCGGAATAATCGGGCTGGGCGGCGATGCGGCCGGCTTCGTTCATCGGGCGGGTTCCTTCGATCAGGCGAGGATGGACCGCGCCTTGGCGATCCGATCCGGATCTTCCTTGCGCGGCGGTTTCTGGAGGCTGCGCTGGACGGCGGGGCGGTCGGCGATCGCCGCGAGCCAGCGGGCGAGATGGTCGAGGCCATCAATGGCGACGCCCGGCCATTCATGGATGCGCGCCCAGGCGAAATTGGCGATGTCGGCGATCGAATAATCGCCGGCCAGATAATCGTGGCTTGCGAGATGGCCGTCCAGCACTTCGAGCAGCCGCCGGCTCTCGCGCCGATAGCGGTCGATCGCCGCCGGAATCTGCTCGGGGAAATAGCGCGAGAAGACGTTGGCCTGGCCCATCATCGGGCCGAGGCCGCCCATCTGGAACATCAGCCACTGGACGACCCGGCTGCGGCCCTTCGCGTCGGCGGGGATCAATTTCCCCTCGCGCTCGGCAAGATAGAGCATGATCGCGCCGCTCTCGAAAACCGGGAAATCGCCATTGGAACGATCGACGATCGCCGGGATGCGGCCGTTCGGATTGATCGCCGTGAACCACGGCTTCTTCTGCTCGCCCGACGACATGTCGATCTCGTGCAAAGTATAGGGGATGCCGAGCTCTTCGAGCGTGATCGAGACCTTGTAGCCGTTCGGGGTCGGCGCGGTGTAGAGGTCGATCATCGGTGGCTCCTGCAACGATGCGTTGCGAAATAGGACCCGCTCCCCCGTTCCACAATGGCCGGGCGCCGGCGCGCCCGTGTCGTTCAACCGCCGATCAGGATCTCGTGGCCGAAATTGAGGCCGATCCGCCCATCGCGCGACCAGCGGACGAAGGCGTGGATGCGGCTGCATTCGGGGAATTCAACGAGCACCGTCTCGCCGAGCCGGGGGAGGATGTCGCTCTCGACCATCGTTCCGCGCGAGGAGATGTTGAGCACCGGGACCCGGTGGCCGACGCCGCGGAACCAGAGGATCGCGCTCTCGACCAGCCCTTCATGCCGGTCCTCGGAGCGCCGCTCCGCGCCCGCCGCGACAGCCGTCCCGCCTTGCTGGATCCCCATGCCCCTGCCCTCTCCAAAACGCGAAGCGGAAGCATGGCTCTGAAAGCGTTTCGAAATTCCTAGCGGCCCCGCGAAAAAGCCGAGCTGCTTCGGGCGCCGGCGCTTTTCCAGGAACCCTGGCTTGGGGCGAGGTGTTCGTTACTGGTCCGCAAGAACCGAGAACCGAGCCGGGATGACGAAAGCAAGCGTGGAAACGCCTCCTCTGGAGCTGTGGGGAGGTGTCGAATGCACGATCGTGCGCCTCGGCGATTCCTATCGCGACCAGGTAGCGGAGACGGGGCATTTGCAGCGCCGCGGCGACATCGACCTGATCGCCGGTCTCGGCATCAAGACAATCCGCTACCCGATCCTGTGGGAAGCGGTCGCGCCGGGCCGGCCGGACGATCTCGACTTCGCCTGGACCGACGAGAGGCTGGCGATGCTGCGCGCGCGCGGCATTCGGGTGATCGCCGGCCTCGTCCATCACGGCTCGGGGCCGCTCCATACGAATCTGCTCGAACCCGATTTCCCGAAAAAGCTGGCCGAACATGCGGCCCGCGTCGCCGACCGCTATCCCTGGATCGAGACATGGACGCCGGTCAACGAGCCGCTGACCACCGCCCGCTTCTCGGCTCTCTACGGCCATTGGTATCCGCATTGCCGCGATTATCCGTCCTTCCTGCGCGCGCTCGTCAACCAGTGCCGCGGCACGCTCGAGGCGATGCGGGCGATCCGCGCCGTCATTCCGGGCGCCCGGCTCCTCCAGACCGAGGATCTCGGCAAGAGCTTCTCGACCCCGCCGCTGCGCAACCAGGCGAAGCACGAGAATGAGCGGCGCTGGCTGAGCCTCGATCTGCTCTGCGGCAAGGTCGACGCGGATCATGCGATGTATCGCTTCCTGCGCGACGCCGGCATCTCCGACGAGGAGACCGGGATCTTTGCCGGCGGCGAGGCGGCGCCCGATCTCATCGGCATCAACCATTATCTGACCAGCGAGCGGTTCCTCGACCACCGCACCCATCTCTATCCCGGTCATACGGTCGGCGGGAATGGGCGCGACACCTATGTCGATGCCGAGGCGGTGCGGGTGCGGACGCTGGAGCCGGACACGGGGATCGCCCCGCGGCTGCGCGAGGCCTGGGAACGCTACCGCCTGCCGCTCGCGGTCACCGAAGTCCATCATGGCAGCCATCGCGATGAGCAATTGCGCTGGGCGGCGGAGGTCTGGAGCACCTGCCGAGCCCTGCGCAGCGAGGGCGTGGACGTGCGCGCCGTCACCCTCTGGTCGATGTTCGGCAATGTCGACTGGCGCTTCCTGCTCACCGCCCGCCACGGCTTTTACGATGTCGGCGTGTTCGACGTCCGTGCCGAGGCGCCGCGACCGACCATGCTCGCACGGGCGGCGAAAGCCTGGGCGAAGGGTGAGGATTTCGACCATCCGGTGCTCGATTCGCCGGGCTGGTGGCGGCGGCCGCCGCGCCTCTATCCATGGAACGGCCGGTGCAAGCCGCTCGAATGGGGCGGGCGCAAGCTGCTGATCACCGGCGCCACCGGGACGTTGGGCGGGGCCTTCGCGCGCATCTGCGAGGAACGGGCGCTTCCCTTCTGCCTGACCGGCCGCGCCGAGCTCGACATATGCGATGAGGACTCGATCGCGACCGCCATCGCCGCCCACAAGCCCTGGGCGATCGTCAACACCGCCGGCTTCGTCCGCGTGCCCGATGCCGAGCGGGAGCGAGAAGCCTGCATGGCCGCCAATACACTCGGCCCGGAAAAGCTCGCTCGCGCCTGCCGGGATGCCGGAATCCCGTTCGTCACCTTCTCCTCCGATCTCGTCTTCGACGGCCGGCTCGGCCGCGCCTATCGCGAGGGCGACGCGGTCAACCCGACGGGGACCTACGGGCTCAGCAAGGCGCGGGCGGAAAGCAGGGTGCGCGGCATCATGGGAGAGGCTCTGATCGTCCGCACCAGCGCCTTCTTCGGACCGTGGGACCGCTATAACTTCGCCTGGAACGTGCTTTTCGCGGTGGCGCGCGGCGAGCCGGTGCGGGCCTGCCCGAACACGGAGATCTCGCCCACCTATGTTCCCGATCTCTGCCACACGACGCTCGACCTGCTGATCGACGGCGAAAAGGGCGTCTGGCACCTCGCCAACCAGGGGCGGCTCAGCTGGTACGATTTCGCCTATCGGCTCGCGGAAGGCGCGGGGTTCGATCCGTCGCTCATCGAGGCGGCGCCGGCGGCCGAGCCCCGCGTCACCGCCCTGGACAGCGTCCGTGGACCCTTGATGCGGCCTTTCGAGAGCGCGCTCGAAGACTATCTCGACCGCATCCGCGACGCGCTGCCGATCCCGGCGGTCGAGATCGCAGCCGAATAAGCATCAGATGTCGTAACCCATAAGCTCGGCCCAGGGCGCGAGTATGGGGAGGATTGGTTCCATCTGCCGCCGATAGCGTTCCCAGCGGCCGGCGGAGCGGCGGTAGATCGGTTCCGTCACCTGCGAATAGCTGGCGGTGCGGATATGGTCGCGCTTCGCCGCCGCCGCGCGGTTGTCGAGCACCTTCGGGTCCCATTCGAGCCCGAGGAAGCCAAGCAGGGGCCGCATCTCGCCCTCCAGATCCTCGACCATGCGCTCGTAGCGGATGCGGTGGACTTGGAGCGGCAGCAGGCTCTTGGCCCGCGTCCAGGCGTCGAACACCGCATCATAGGTCCGCGCCGCCTCCTCAAGCGTCACGAAGCTGCGCATCGCATGGTTGAGCTGGAAATTGGCCATGAAGCAGCTCAGCACCGCGTCGCAGGGATGGCGCTCGACGAAGACGATCCTTGCGTCCGGAAAGAGCCGGTGGACGAGCGCCATGCGCGCCATGTGCAAAGGATGCTTGTCGACGATCGTCCGCCCCGCCGGCGCGGGCGCGGTCCCCGCCAGCGTCCGGTAATAGAGCGCCCGAAGCCTTTTCGCTTCGGCGGACGACAGCCTCGCCAGCCGTGCCTCGCTGCCCAAAGCCAGCTCCACCTGGAGCAGGACCGGCATCTCCTCCAGCACATGCAGGCTCGGCAGGTTCATCAGCAAGGTGTCGAGCAGAGTGGTGCCCGAGCGGGGGAAGCCGATGATGAAGATCGGGCTCGGCGGCGAAAGGCTGAGGTCGAGCCTGGTCCAGCCGGCGATCCTGTCCGCCGTCAGCAGGGCGGCGGCGGCCGATACCGTCTCGCGATAGGGGGGCCCCGGCGCAGGCGGCCGGGCTTCGGCGGAGGCACGGTTCATCTCCTCGAACCGCTCGAAGGCGCGATCGGGATCGCCGAGCCGGTCGGCAAGCTCGGCGATGAGTTGGGCGCGGCGGATCGGATTGACCGACTCGGGCACGCTCTCGGCAAGCGCCATCGCTTCCTCCAGCCGGCCGTGCCGCCGGAGCGCCCAGGCCCGGATCAGGTCGAGTTCCGCTTCGGCGACGCCGCGCGCGCGCGCCTGGTCGAGCAAGGCGAGCAGATCGTCGATCCGGTTGAGATTTTCGAGCAGCAAACCGAGCTCGAGATAGGCCGGGGTGAAGCCGTCGCTCAGCCGGATCGCCTCGCGGAAAGCGCGCTCGGCCGCCTTATGGTCGGCCATGCTGGATTCGGCGAGGCCGAGCTCGACCATGATTTCGGCATTGCTGGGATCGCGCCGCGCAGCCTCGCGCATCAGCTTCTGGCGCACCTCGTTGCGCTCGGCTCTGGCGAGCGCCTCGGACAGGTTGAGATAGATGGGGATTATGTCCGGCCGCAGAGCGATGGCGCGCTCGAACGCAGCGATCGCCTGGTCCGTCTGCCCGAGCGCGGCGCGGGCATTGCCGAGATTGTTCCAGCTCTCGAAATCGTCCGGGAAAGCCGCGACGACTCTTTCATAGGCGTCGGCGGCCTCCGCGGACCGGCTTTGCTGCTGGTGCACATAGCCCGCGAGCCGGAGCAACTTCGGATCCGGGTCGCAAGCGGCGCAGACCTCCGCCGCCTCGTCCAGCGCGCCGGTCGCGACCAGGGCGGTGGCGAGGTTGATCCGGGTCGCCATGTCGCTGGGTTCGAGAGCGAGCACCCGCCGGAAATGGTCCGCGGCCGCCGTCGGGTCGCCGCTCTGGGCGGCGAGAAGCCCGGCAAAGCTGAGCAGAGGAAGCGAATCCGGTTCCCCCGCGAGCGCCGCTTCCGCCGCCGTTCGGGCGCCGGCGATATCGCCGCGGCGAAGCCGGTCGAGCGCCGGGACCAGGGCCTCCGGCGGGCGCGTCGCCCCTTTGCTCATTGGCGCGGGCGGCCGACGTCGAAGGCGACGGTCAGCCGCTCGCCGGCGGCGAAGGGGCGGGTGCCGTGCCACATGGTCGACGGGAACAGGACGAGACGCCCCGGTTTCGGCTCGATCAGCCGGATCGGCTCCAGGTCGAGCCCGAGCTCGGTCGCTTCGCCGATCGAGAGCCAGCCGGCATGTTCGGGCCCGCCCATCGCATCGTCCGGCAGCGACACGTAGAAAGCCGAGCTGATCCAGCCTTGCGGATGGACATGGTTGACGTGGTAGCCGGCGTCGGTCAGCCGCACCGACCAGGAGCCGGCGAAGCGAATAGGCGCGCGGCGGCCGATCAGAATCGGGTGCCCGGGCTGGGGCGGCGGCAGTTGGGCGATATGCGCTTCCACCGCCTTGACGATCGCGGCGCGCAGGGCGCGGATCTCCGGCTCGATGCGCGAGAAAAGCGGCCCGTCGGTCTGCGTGCCGCCGCGCAGCGACTGTTCGAGCGGGTGATGAAGCGAGAGGTGAAGGCCGCGCAGCCGCTCGGCGAGATCCGCGAGCGAGGGAATGTCGTCCGCGAGATCGTAGATTCCGATCAGCCTCTTATCCCCTTCGAGCCAGTGCCAGCGCGGATCGCCGGTCAGCCGCCACGCCGCCGACAAATATGGGATCATGAAGTGGCCGGGATCGCGCGCGCGCCAGCCCTCGGCGAAGGCCGCCGCTTCCTTCGGCCGGCCGGCGCGGAGCAGATGCCGGACGTAGCGGGTCGCCATGGTGACATGCTCGATCGACCCGAGCCGTGCGAAAAGACGATCGGCGGCCTCGGTCTCGCCTTTCTCCGCGCGGCAGACGGTCTCGAGCGCGTCGAACGCGAGATGGCCGCCCATCGCCGCGCGTCCGCGATCGATCGTCGCCAGCGCCTGGTCGTAGAGGGCGGCGTGCATCAAGGTGTCGGTCCATTCGCGCCAGATCGCGACATCGCGCGGCGCGGCCGCGGCCGCCGCCTCGAAGCCCGAGGTGAAGCTGTCGCGCTCGCCGCGCATCCAGCGCAGGCGGGCGAGCGTCGCCTGGGCCTCCAGCCGGAGAGGGTCGGTCCGAAGCTGCTCCTCCAGCAAAGCAATGGCGTCGTCGAGCCGGCCTTCCCCGAACAAGGCGGCGACCTCGCCGAGCAGGACCGACATGTCGCCGGGCGAGAGCCGCCGGGCGGGCTCGAACAGATGGGACGATGGAAGGCCCGCCTCCATCGCCGCCCGCGCCCTTGTATGGGCGATCAAGGGATCGTGCGGCGCCAGCGCCGCGGCGCGGCCGATCGCCTCGACCGCAGGCGCCAGATCTTCCAGATCGCGGCTGGCGAGCGCGAGGACCTGCCACATGCGGGCATCGCCGGGATGCGCCTCGGCCCCCGCTTGCGCGAGCGGCAGCGCCTCCTCCGCCAGCCCGTGCTCCATCGCGATCAGGGTCGCGCGATAGACGGCGTCGGAATCGGCTGGATCGGTGGCGCGCAGCAGCCAGGCCGCCTGCGCGTTCACAGCCCGTCCCCTTCCATCAGGTCGGTCGCCGCCATCATCGCCGCGACCGCCTGCCGTTCGGCCGCCGACAGATCGGGATGCCAGGTGTCGACGATGAGGATGACGCGGAGCGCGTCGCTCGGATTCAGCGCCTCATGCTCGATCGTGTCGTCGAATATCCAGGCCTCGCTTGTCTTCCACGCGCGGGTCTCGGCGCCGACGCGGAACCAGCAGCCGGCCGGCACGATCAGCGGCAAATGGCAGACCAGCCTGGTGTTGGCGACGCCATTGTGCGGCGGGATGTGCGCGCCCGGGGCGAGCAAGGAGAACATCGCATTCGGCCCGCGCCGGGCGATGTCCGGCTGGTCGAGCCGGCCGAGCAGGCCCATCACCACCGGGCAATGGCGGGCATTGGCGTCGATCGTGACGCCGTTGCGGACGAGATGGATCGCGGTCCAGTCGCGATTGCGGTTGAGCGCCGCCCATTGGCGGAGCGGCACGTCGTCGGGATATTGGATATAGGGGACGAGCTCGGCCCGCTCCGCCGCCATGACCCGCCGGAAATCCTCGGCGATCGCCTCGGTGGCGGCTTCGAGCGTGGCGAGCCAGGGGAAATCCTCGCGATCGTGAAACTCGCATTCCCGGAGGCCCGGATAATGAAAATGGGTCGGCTCGCTATGATAGGGCCGGGTCGTTCGGACGATGTTCGAGCGGAAGCGGCCGAGCCGCGCCTGCGCGCGCGGCGCGAGCGGCACGCCCGCTGCCGCCTGGTCGAGCCGCGCCGCCTGCGCCGCGACGAAGGCGTCGTGGACCTGCCGCGCATGGGCCGCCATCGCCTGGAGCTGCGGCGGAACCTCCGGGGGCTGCTGGGCCAAGGCATAGCCGTAGGTCTGGCCCGCTTCGTCGGCGCGGCCGGCCTGCTCGAGCAGGCTGGCCCGGAGCAGCAAGGGCAGGAAACCGAGCGGATCGACGCGGAGCGCGCCCGACACGGCGGCGAGTGCGGCCTCGACCTCGCCCAGCCGGCGGCACATGGCGGCGAGCTTGATCCAGACCTCGCCCCGGTCCGGCGCGAGCGCGGCGGCTTGCTCGAGGAGGCGGCGCGCCGCCGCCGCGTCGCCGCGCGCGGCGGCTTCGTCGGCCTGTGTTTCGAACGCCGAGGCCTGGTCGGGATTGATCGCTCCGTCGGTCACGAAGGGAGTCTAGCGCGATCGGGCCAAAAGAAAACGGCGGACCCGAAGGCCCGCCGCAAGTTGGTTGGATCGGCCCGGTCTAGAAATCGAGCGTGACGCCGGCGAAGATGTACCGGCCCAGCGCATCGTAGAAGCCCGGGAAGGTGTTGCCGTTGCAATAGATGCCCGGGCAGGCGTTGATGCCCGGCGCGGAACCGTTCGAACCGAAGATCGGCGGCTCCTTGTCCAGGATGTTGTTGACGCCGAGGCGGAACTGATAATGGTCTCCGATCTTGGTGGTGAGCGCCAGATCGAAATAGCTCTGCGACGGGATCTTGGCGTTGCGGATCGAAACCGGCCCGCTGAGGCCCGGCTGGCTGCTCGTGCCTTCTTCGTGGACCGCCCCGAAATAACGCCACTGGAAGGACAGGCCGATGCCGTCCGGCGCGTTCCAGGTGAGGCGCGCCTTGTGCCGCCACTTGGGGTTCGGGCCGGAGAGCACGTTGCCGCCCGAGCAGATCGGGCCGTAGAGGCCGGCGCAGTTGAACGGCGTCGAGATGCCGGTGTTGACCACGATCTGGTCGAGCCAGGTACCCTGCATGTTGAAGTTGAGGCCGCCCATATGGCCGAGGTTCATCGCATAGCTGACCCCGACGTCGATGCCGCGGGTCGAGAAGCTGCCGATGTTGCGCGGCTGGTCGATCACGAAGCCCGCCGCCGAGCGCCACAGCGAGCCGGAGGCGTCGCGATGGATCAGGCCGCAGATTCCCGGATCGAGCGTGTCGTCGCAGGTGGCGAGGATGGTGTCCGCGCCGATCTGCTGGATCGCGTTCTTGATCTTGATATTGTACCAGTCGACCGTGATTGCGAGCCGCGGGATGAAGCGCGGCTGGATGACAGCACCCAGCGTATAGGTGTCGGCAACTTCCGGCCGCAGCGTCGGCACGCCGCCGACCTGGCCGTTATACTGGCCGGCCGGGTTGCCCGCGATATGGCCGAACTGGGCCGCGGTGACGCCCTGCGCCTGACAGGCGGCCAGGCTGGCCGAAGGCGTGTTGCTCGAGCAGGGATCGGTGACGCCGTCGAGCTGGACGTGGACCGGCGCGAACAGCTCCTGGATGTTCGGCGCGCGGACCGCTCGGTTATAGGCGCCGCGGAACCTGATGTCCCGAACCGGCGCGAGATCGGCGCCGATCTTGTAGGTATTGGTCGAGAAGCGATTGTTGGTTCCCTTGATCTCGTAGCTCGAGTGACGATAGCTGCCCTCGAGCGAGAGGTTCTGCAGGAAGCCGTTCTCGACGATCGGGACGCGAAGCTCGCCGAATACCTCGCGGACGTCGAAGGCGCCGCTGGTCGACAAGGTCGGCGCCCCCTGGCCGGCAAGGTCCGACGACGGCAGCAGCGAGAAGGCCGCGTCGGTTCTGAGGTCCAGCGATTCCTTGCGATATTCGGCGCCGAGCGCGATGCCGACGCCATTTTCGGCCCAGGGGAACTGGATGCCGTAATCGCCGAGCTTGCCGGTGATCGAGCCGCTGACCACCGTCTCGCCGTTGACCGCGCGCTGGAAGCCCGGGGTCTCGAGATAGTTGATCGCGGCCTGGCTGATCGTGCCGCCCCACACGTCATAGGGCACGCACGCCGTATCGGTGCCGGCGAGGACCGAGCGGCAGACCGGCTGTCCGTTGGCCGGATTGGTGACCACGTCGAGCGCGTTCCTGAGGCGGGTGATCGAGAAGTCGTTCGTATAGGTGTCGGAGAAATTGGTCCGTCCGTAGAGATAATAAGCGTCGTACGACCAGGTCTTGCCGATGTCGCCCTTCATGCCGGCGACGATCCGGAACTCCTGGTGCTCGCGGTCGTCGATGCGCGGACCGCCTTCGACGTTGCGCCGCAGGAGCTGCGCGAAGCCCTTGAAATAGGGCAGGCCGGTGGTCGGATCGATGAAGACGTGCGGCGTCGCGCAGGCGACCGCGCCGCGGGTGGCGCAGTCCGTCGCATCGGGCTTGGTGACCGTGCCGGGGAAGACGCCGAACAGGTCCGGAGTCGTCAGCAAATTCTCGGGCGCGCAGATGATCGCCTTCTGCGCCGCGCCGAGCAGCGGGTTGTCGCAATTGACGGCGAAGGTGTTGCCGAAGTCGCCCGACGGCGCGATCTGGGCGACCGTGCGGTCGTCCATGAACATGCCTTCCATATAGGGGTGGAAGGCCGGGCTGATCTCGTAATTGGCGAAGAAGCCAAGGGTGTAGCGCTCGTCCGGCCGCTGGTAATAATTGGTCGGCGCGAAGTTGAACGGCGTGAAGCCGCCCGGAAGCGTGCGATTCGGGCCGATCTGGAACAAGGTCGAGGTGCCGCCCTGGAAGGCGATGACGGTGCCGTTGGCCGAGGTCGCCGAGCCGCCGCAGATGAAGGTCGGATCGGTGAGGGTGCGCTGGGCCTGGGCCGTGCAGGCGCTGTAGTCGCGCTTGTTCTGGGTGACCGCGTTGAGCCTGCGATAGGTGCCGTAGGCGACGACATGGCCGTGGCCGTCGTCGAACGAGGCGCCGATCTGGCCCGAAAGGTCGATCGTGCCGCCGTCCGCCACCGGGCCCGTCGGAAAGCCGAAGCCGCGGGCGTTGAGCGCCGGGATCAGGCCGCTGTTGGTGCCGTTGTCATGCTCGAAGAAGCTGTACTGGCCGTCGAGGCGAATGCCCTCGAAATTGGTGTCCATGATGAAGTTGACGACGCCGGCGACGGCGTCCGCGCCATAGACCGAGGAGGCGCCGCCGGTCAGCACGTCGACGCGCTGGATCAGGGTCGCCGGGATCGCGTTGATGTCCGCCGCCGAGGACGTCGGGTCGCCCGGGACCAGCCGCCGGCCGTTGACCAGCACCAGGGTGCGCTGCGAGCCGAGGTTGCGAAGGTTGATCGTCGCGGTGCCGGTCGAGCCGTTCGAGATATTGCCCGACTGCGAGGCGACCGCCTGCGGCAGCGAGTTGATGATATCCTCGGCCCGGGTCGCGCCCGAAAGGGTGACTTCCTGGCTGTTGACGACGGTGACCGGGCTGACCGCGGTCAGGTTCGGCTGAGGAATGCGCGAGCCGGTGATGACGATCGTGCCCTGGTCGCTCGCCTGGGCGTCGGCGCTCGGCGCGGTGGTGGGAGGAGTGGCCGACTGAGGCTGCGCATCCTGGGTCTGGTTCTGCGCATAAGCGGGCGCCGCAATGCCGAGCGCGCCGCAGAAGACAGTCGTCGCCAGCAAATCGGTCAGAATATTCTTCTTGGTCATGTCCGTCCCCTTGTTGCGGCTTTGGCCGCGATTCTTTAGGTCCCTGACGCCGGCGCGAGGGCCGGCGAGCCCTCCCTGTTTACGGGATGTGACGGAGACGAAGCAATCGCAGCCCAAGGTAAAAGAGCCCAATTTCACCTGTCGTGACATAATTGTCACAGGCCGGACACAAGTCCTGCGCCGTTGCGCGGGGCGCGGCGGCGCTTAATATGGCGGCAACGAGCGGGAGAAACGGGATGCGATACGGATGGATGGCGGCGGCGCTGATCGGCGTGGCCGCTCTTGCCGCGGCGAAGCCCAGGGCGCCGGCGACGCCGGCCACGAGCCCCCAGGCCTATCAAGAAGTGATCAAATGCCGGACGGTGACCGAGGATTCGGCGCGCCTGCGCTGCTTCGACCAGGCGGCGGCGGCGCTGCAGCAGGCGGCGGAGCGGCGCGACATCGTCATCGTCGATCGCGCCCAGGTCCGCCAGACCCGGCGCTCGCTGTTCGGGATCGAGGGACTGCGCCTGCCCTTCTTCGGCGGCGGCGGCGACGAAAGCGAGGAGATGAGCCAGCTCGACGGAATCGTCGCCTCGGCCTCGCAGCTCGGCGACGGCCGCTGGGTGATCCGCCTCGAGGAGGGCGGCACCTGGGTCCAGACCGACGACAATCCGATCTCGCTCTGGCCGAAGCCGGGGCAGAAGGTGCTGATCCGGCGGGCGGCGCTCGGCAGCTACATGATGCGGATCAACGGCCAGCCGGGCGTGCGGGCGAGGCGGCAATTCTGAACCGAGCGGCCTTGCTTTCGCGATGAACGACGCCAAGCCTCCCGAGCGGACCGAAGCGGACCGGGAAAAATTGCGCGCCATCCATGCCGCATTGACCGGCGGCGACATGGCCCGCGCCGGCGCGCTCGCGGCGCAGGCGCTCGCCGAGGGAATCGAGCATCCGATGGTGCTCAGCCTCGCCGCCGGCCGCCTGGAAGAAGCGGGGCGTCGGGAAGAGGCGCTGCCGCTGCTGCGCCGCGCCAAGGCGCTGGCGCCGCGGGCGCCGGGCGTGTGGAATGCGCTCGGCCTCTGCCTCAGCGGCTGCGGGCTCTATGCCGAAGCGATCGCGGAGTTCGACGGCGCCATCGCCCTCGCGCCCGATTTCGCGCCCGCTTTCGCCAATCGCGCGAGCGCTTTGGTGCCGCTCGCGCGGCTCAACGAGGCGCGCCGCGATTTCGAGCAGGCGCTGGCGCTCGATCCGAACAATCCGCTCGTGCTCGACGGGCTCGCCGCTTTGGCGCTGCGCCGCGGCGATTCGGACGCGGCGCGGGAGCTGGCGCTCCGCACCCTTGCCCTCGCCCCCGACTTCCCCAATGCGATCCTGACCCTCGCCGGCGCGGAAATCGCCAGAGGCGAGACTCGGGAGGCGGAGCAGAGGCTGCGGCGCCTGATCGCCGATCCCCGGCCCCGTCCGCTCGAACGGGCGCTTGCCCTCGGCCTCCTCGGCGATTCGCTCGACCGGCAGAAGAGATTCGCCGACGCCTTCGCCGCTTATGCCGAGACCAATCGCGCCTTCCAGGAGATGAATCGCGCCCTTTATGCGGGGCAAATCTCGACGCTCGACATGCTGCGCGATCATATTTCGGCGCTCGAAAACATGATCCTGCCGCCGTCCGTGAAGCGCGCCCGACCGGGCCCGGCGCGAAAGCATGTCTTCATCGTCGGCTTTCCCCGCTCCGGCACGACCCTGCTGGAGCAGGTGCTGGAGCAGCATCCGGACGTCACCACCCTCGCCGAGAAGGAATGTTTCGAGAGCGCCGCTTCGCTGGTCGCCGACCGCGCCCGCTTCGAGGCCTTTTGCGCGATGCCGGACGAAGCGCTCGACCCCTATCGCGCCGATTATTGGAAGGCGGTCGAAGCCGAGGGGATCGACGCGACCGGAAAGGTCTTCGTCGACAAACATCCCTTCCACAGCTTCAAGCTGCCCTTGATCGCGCGGCTGTTTCCCGACGCGATCCTGCTCTTCGCCCGCCGCGATCCGCGCGACACCGTGCTGAGCTGCTTTCGCCACAGCTTCCAGATGTCGGCGCCGGTCTACCAGATGCTGACGCTGGAAGGCACGGCTTCCCTGTTCGATGCCGCCATGCGCCTCGCCGAGGCGAGCGAGCGCGCCTTCGGCCTCGCGCCATTGCCGTGCCCGCTCGAAGCTTTGGTCGCCGATTTCGACGGCGAGACGCGCCGGATCTGCGCCGCGCTCGGCATCCACTGGACCGCCGCGCTTCGCGATTTCGCGGCGGAGGTCGGCCGCCGCGGCGTATTCACGCCAAGCGCGCCGCAGCTCGCGCGCGGGCTCAACGCCGAAGGGATCGGCCGCTGGCGCGATTATGCCGAGCCGCTGGAGCCGGTCCTGCCCGTGCTGGCGCCATGGGTCGAGCGCTTCGGCTACGGCAGCGCCGGCGCGCTTATCTAGGGTCCGTCATCGGCGGGACGAGCGTGGCCGGATCGATCCGCGCATCCTGCCATTTGATCGCCCAGTGAAGGTGGGGCCCTGTCGCCCGCCCGGTCATGCCGACCGTGCCGATCGGCTGGCCCTGGCGGACATGATCGCCGACCTTCACCGCCTCGCTGGAGAGATGCAGGAAGGCGCTGTTGAGGCCGTTGCCATGATCGACGATGACGAGATTGCCTTCGAGGGTGAGGGTCGGCGGCCCGGCCAGCACGACCACCCCGTCCGCCGGCGCCACCACCGTCGCGCCGGCGCCGGCGGCGATGTCGATTCCGGCATGATAGGCGCCGGGCCGACCGCGATAGATGCGCTGCGACCCGAAGACGCCGCTGATCCGCCCGTGGGCCGGCCAGATGAAAGACTGCCGCCAGCCGTCGCTCGCGGAGCGGACCCCGCGCGCCGCGCCGATGCGGGCGAGCTCGCTCTGGCGGATGCGGAGGAACTCGGCGTCGGGCACGCCGGCCGGCCGCTGCGCGACGTCGACCTGCTCGATCGCCCAATGGCGGGGCGCGACGTCGAGCGTGTGCCGCAATATCCGCCCGTCGGCGAGCCGCGCCTCGAGAAAGGCGGTGCCGGTCCGGTCGCGGTCGAAGCCGATGACGAAGGCGTCGCCGGCGGCGAGCGGCACCGGCTTGCCGTCGAGCATCAGCGCCTGGGTTCCGGCCGGGGCGGTGCCGTAGACGAGGCTTCCCTGGATCGGCTCGCCCCGCAGCGCGAAATCGGCGGGCGCGGGCTGGGCCGCGGTCAAGATAAAAGCGGCGGCGAGGATCGCCGCCGCCGCGCCCCTCACGCGCCTTTCTCCGCCGCGACCGCCGTCTCGGCATCGGCATAAGGCTGCTGCTTCATGACGCTCCAATAGCGCAGGGCGTCGAGCGGGATGCGGCGGCCGGTGACCGCGCAGACGACATGGTCGCCGGGGCTCAGCACCCGGAAGGTGCCCTGCATATAATGGAGCCGCGCCTCGCGCCCGTTGTTCGACATCAGCATGAGCGGGATCTCCTGAAGCAACCCGGCCTACAACAATTTCGGTTGTTCGCCCTGGCGACGGACATAGGCGCTGCGGCGGGGCCGCTCAACCGGCGCGCCGGCGCCCACCGCCGCCTCGACGTCGCCGTCGCCGAAGATGAGACGCAGCCGCCCCGCCGCCTTCGCCGCCGCCGCCGACATCAACGTCTTGCCCGCCAGTTCCTCGACCCGGGCATAGCCGCGCTCAAGCGGCTTGTTGGGATGGGCGAGCTGGGCCACCCGCCACAGCGCGTCGAGCCGTTCCTTCGCGCGGCGACGGGCACCGTCGAGCAGCCCCGGCCGAAGCGCGCCGGCCGCGCGCGACAACAAGGCCCGGGCATGGCTGAGCTCGGTGCGAAGCGCCCGCGGCAGCCGCTCGCCATATTCGTCGAGCCGCTGGCGCTGGGGCGCGAGCAGATTCTCCGGCGCCGGCCAGCGGCGCAGGCTGTTCTCGAGCTGCTCGGCCGACCGCTCCTGACAGCGGCGGGCGCAGCGCTCGATTCGAAAGCCGAGCTCGCGCAATTGCCCGAGCAGGTCGGCGCGGACCGGGACGGCGATCTCGGCGGCGGCGGTCGGCGTCGGCGCGCGGACGTCGGCGGCGAAATCGCAGAGCGAGGTGTCGGTCTCGTGGCCGACGGCGGAGATGATCGGGATCGAAGCGGCGGCGACGGCGCGCACCACTTCCTCTTCGTTGAACGCCCAGAGATCCTCGATCGAGCCGCCGCCGCGGGCGACGATCAGCAGATCGGGCCGCGGGATCGGCCCGTCGGCCGGCAGCGCGTCGAAGCCGCACACCGCGGCCGCGACCTGCGCCGCCGCGCTTTCGCCCTGGACCTGCACCGGCCAGACGATCACGTGGCAGGGACAGCGGTCGGCGAGCCGGTGGAGGATGTCGCGGATCACCGCGCCGGTCGGCGAGGTGACGATTCCGATTACCCGGGGGTGGAAGGGCAGAAGCTGCTTGCGCGCCTCGTCGAACAGGCCTTCGGCGGCGAGCGCGCGGCGTCTTTTGTCGAGCAGGGCCATCAGCGCGCCCTGGCCGGCAAGCTCCAGCCGCTCGATCACGATCTGGTAACGCGAGCGGCCCGGATAGGTCGTCAGCCGCCCGGTCGCGACGACCTCGATCCCGTCCTCGGGCCGGAACGGCAGAGCGGCGGCGGTCGCTTTCCACAGCACGCCGTCGAGCACCGCTTTGTCGTCCTTGAGGCAGAGATAGCAATGGCCCGAGGCCGCGCGCTTCCAGCCGGAAATCTCGCCGCGCACGCGGACGAAGCCGAACGCGTCCTCGACGGTCCGCTTCAGCCGCATCGCCAGCTCGGAGACGGAGAAAGGCGCCGAATTGTCGCCGGGGCTTTGGGTTGCTAACAGCCCATTCTCGCCCGGTGGCCCGTTCGTCTTAGATGGAAGATCGTCCATGAATGTCCTGCTGCTTGGCTCCGGCGGCCGCGAGCATGCGCTCGCCTGGAAGCTCGCGCAATCGCCCGGGCTTTCAACATTGTACGCCGCGCCGGGAAATCCAGGGATCGCCGAACATGCCGAGCTGGTCGCGCTCGACCCGGCCGACCATCGCGCGGTGCTCGGCTTCTGCACGCGCCATTCGATCGAATTGGTGGTGATCGGGCCGGAAGCGCCCCTGGTCGACGGCCTCGCCGACAATCTGAGGACGATGGGCTTCTGCGTCTTCGGGCCGAACAAGGCGCCGGCCCAGCTCGAAGGCTCGAAGGGCTTCACCAAGGAGCTGTGCGCGCAACGCGGCATCCCGACCGCCCGCTTCGCCCGCGCCTCGGACAGACTCGCGGCGGAAGCGGCGCTCGCGGATTTCAGCCTGCCGGTGGTGATCAAGGCGGACGGGCTGGCGGCGGGCAAGGGCGTCATCATCGCCGCCACCGAAAAGGAAGCCGAGACGGCGCTGGCGACGATGTTCGACGGCGGCTTCGGCACCGCCGGCGGATCGGTGGTGATCGAGGAATTTCTGGAGGGCGAGGAAGCGAGCTTCTTCGCCGTCACCGACGGCATGACGATCCTCCCCTTCGGCACCGCCCAGGACCATAAGCGCGTCGGCGATGGCGATACCGGCCCCAATACCGGCGGCATGGGCGCCTACAGCCCCGCCTCCATCGTCACGCCCGGGATCGCGCGAACGGTGATGGACGAGATCGTCCGGCCGACGGTCGAGGCGATGGCCGAAGGCGGCACGCCTTATTCGGGAATCCTCTACGCCGGGCTGATGCTGACGGGGGAGGGGCCGAAGCTGATCGAATATAATGTCCGCTTCGGCGATCCCGAATGCCAGGTGCTGATGATGCGGTTCGAGGGCGATTTGCTCGAGCTGATGGACAATGTCGCGCGCGGCCGGCTCGCCCAGGCGGCGGCGCCATATTTCTCGAACGATGCGGCGCTGAGCGTGGTGATGGCGGCGAACAACTATCCCGGAACGCCCGAGAAAGGCGGCACGATCGAGAACATTGCCGAGGCCGAAGAGGCGGGCGCGAAGGTCTTTCAAGCCGGCACCGCCCTGGAGGATGGAAAGCTGGTGGCGAACGGCGGCCGGGTGCTGAACGTCACCGCCCGCGGTGCCAGCGTCGAGGAGGCGCGCGACAAGGCTTATGAAGCGATCGACCGCATCCGCTTTCCCACCGGATTCTGCCGCCGCGACATCGGCTGGCGCGAGATCGCGCGCTAGACAGTGGAGCTTTCCGTCCGCACTTGTAGAGAGCATCGTCAGGAGGTGCGCCGATGAAATGGCCCGTCAAGCTGCTGATCGGCTTCGCCGCGACATTGCTCATGGGGTGGATCTGGCACGGCCCGGCCGGGCAGGGCGAGGCCTTCGCCGAGACCCTGGAAAGCCAGGCCCGTGCCGCGATCGCGCCGATAGAGATCCCGAACATCCAGGTGCATATGGCGCGCGACCCGCTGCGCCGCGTCGCCTTGATGAGCGGCCCGGCCGACAACGTCCAGCGCGAGGGGATGGGCAGCGAATGGGGCCTTTCCGACTATGTCCGCAACGTCCCCGGAATCTCCGCCGTCCACTGGACCGACGCGCGCGGCGGCCCCGGCGGGCTGCCGATGCTGGTCGAAACCTGGCTTCTCGTGACTCTCGCTTATGCCGTCGGCCTCGGCCTCGGCGCCATTCTCTTCGGCCGCCGCAAGCGGCAATCCTTCCTCGATTAAGGACCATCCATGACGACGCTAGGCCAATATGCGCTTCCGATCCTGATCATTGCCCTCGTCATCGGGCTGATCGTCGCTTTCTGGGCCTTCCGCCGGCGCACGGGCGACACGAAAAGCACCGCGACCACCACCGCCCCAAGCACGCCGCGTCCGGCGCCGTTTCCCCGCGCCGCCGCCAAGGACGGGCCGGAGGGGAACGGCCTTGCCGACGAATATGCGGCCGCCACCGAGGATGTGGCCGGCGAGTTTCTCGGCATCGATGCGCATCGCAAGATTGACGGCCCGTCCGGCCCGCCCGACAATCTCCAGCTTTTGAAGGGCGTCGGCCCGAAGCTCGCCGCGCAATTGAACACCAACGGCATCACCCGCTACGACCAGCTCGCCCGCCTCGGCGACCGCGAGGTGGAGCTGCTCGACGAACGGATGGGCGCCTTCCGCGGCCGCATCGCCCGCGACCGGCTGGTCGACCAGGCCTGCTATCTCGAGCGCGACGACAAGGACGGTTTCGAGGCCGTGTTCGGGAAACTGGGGGGATAGCTCCTCCCCGGAACGGGGAGGGGGACCAGCCTTAGGCTGGTGGAGGGGCCGGCCCGGCGCCGATGCCCCTCCACCGCGCTTCGCGCGGTCCCCCTCCCCTCGAAATCGAGGGGAGGATTTTCAGCCGCCCCGCCGCTTCCTCTTGACTTCGCTGGCCAGCAACTTGTCGATCTTGAAACCGTCCATGTCGACGATCTCGAACTGCCAGCCGCCGAAGGCGAAGCGCTCGCCGACCTCGGGGATATGCTTGAGCACCGACAGTGCGAAGCCGGCGGTGGTCGCATAATCCCGGTCCTCGGGCAGGTCGAAGCAGAGGCGGTCGGCGAGCGCGTCGGCGGGGAGCGAGCCCGACACCCACCAGCTTCCGTCCTCGCGCTCGACCAGAGGCGGGTCGCGTCCCGATTCGAAGTCGGAGGTGAAGGCCCCGGCCAGCGCGGTGAGCAGGTCGGCGGGAGTCACGATCCCTTCGAAATGGCCATATTCGTCATGGACGAAGACCATCGGCACTTCGGCGGCGCGAAGCACGTTCAAAGCATCCATCGCGTCCATAAGGTCGGGAACGACCGGCGCCTCGCGCGTCAGCGCGCGCAGGTCGAGCGGCCGCCCCTCGATCGCGGCGACGACGATGTCGCGCGCCTGGACCACCCCGACCAATTTGTCGACCGAGCCATCGGCGACCGGATAGCGGCTGTGCGGGGTCTCGCGCAGAGCCGCCCGGATCGTCTCGGTATCGGCATCGACGTGGATCCAGTCGACGTCGGTGCGCGGCGTCATGACTTCGCGGCTCGGCCGGTCGGCGAGGCGGACGACGCCGGAGATGATCGCCCTTTCATATTCCTCGAGCACGCCGGCGCTGTGCGCCTCGGCGACGACGAGGTGGAGCTCTTCGGCGGTGA
Organism: Allosphingosinicella sp.; assembly: GCA_036491055.1. Taxonomy (GTDB): domain Bacteria; phylum Pseudomonadota; class Alphaproteobacteria; order Sphingomonadales; family Sphingomonadaceae; genus Allosphingosinicella. The sequence goes on along the minus strand of DASXCT010000019.1, from coordinate 189,301 downwards.
CCTTGCTGGCGCTGTCGCGGTCGAGCCGGAACAGGCGGAAGACGAGGCCGCTGGTCGTGTCGAGCAGCCAGACCAGGGGCGCGCCGATCCGCGCGATCCACAGCATCGGCCCCGCCATCGCCGCCGCCAGCGGCTCGGGCGAGCGAAGCGCGATCCGCTTCGGTACCAGCTCGCCGATGACGAGCGAGGCGTAAGTGGTGACGAGGATGACGAGCGCGAGGCCGAGCGTGTCCGCGGTCTCCGGCCGAAGGCCGAGCAGGGCCAGGCGCTGGCCGACCGGGCCGCCAAGGCTTGCGCCGGAAAAGGCGCCGGCAAGGACTCCGATGCCGGTGATTCCGACCTGCACGGTCGAGAGGAAGCGGCCCGGATCGGCGGCGAGGTCGAGCGCAATCTGCGCGCCGCGCGAGCCTTTCTTGGCCATCGCGCTGAGCCGGGGCTTGCGCGACGAGACGATCGACAGCTCGGCCATGGCGAACAGGCCGTTGATGCCGACCAGCAGCAGCAGGATGACGACGTCGATCCAGGGGAATGGCGTCAGGTGCGTGGGCATGGCGCGCTCAACGCTTTAGCGGCTGAGGCGGATCAAGGACAAGTCAGCGTCGCGCGCGGAAGAAGGCGCGGAGCATCCCGCCCGCTTCTTCCTCGGCCAGCGGCCCGACCACTTCGGGGCGGTGATGGCAGGTCGGCTGGTCGTAGAGGCGCGGCCCGTGAAGGACGGCGCCGCCCTTCGGATCGGGCGCGCCGAAGTGGAGGCGCCTGATCCGGGCAAGGCCGATCGCCGCCGCGCACATCGCGCAGGGCTCCAGCGTCACCCACAAATCGCACGCGTCGAGCCGGGAGGTGCCGAGCGCAACGCCCGCTTCCCGCAGCGCCGCCATCTCGGCATGGGCGGTGGGGTCGTTGCTTGCGCGCATCCGGTTGCGGGCCCGCGCGACGATCTCGCCGCCGTGGGTGACGACCGCGCCGACCGGCACGTCGTCGGCGAGCGCCGATTGTCGCGCCTCTTCGAGCGCGATCCGCATTGGCTCGGATAGGGGTTCGGACAGGGGTTCGGACAGGGGTTCGGCCATGGACGCGCGGGTTAGCGCGTCCGCCGGCCGCGCGCGAGTGGGAGGAATGCCTTATTTCCCGGTTTGCTGCGCGGCCTGCTGATTGGCGTCGCCGACCCGGATCGTCGGCACCTCGACCTGCTGGTTCTTCATCTCGACCGCCGGCATCTGGACGTTCTTCGTGGTCGTGCCGACCTCGACGGGTTTCACCGTCACCGCGAATTTCGGGGCCTGCGCCGGCTGGGTCTGGGCAAGGCTGATGACGCCCGTATAGGTGAGGACGAGAAGCGCGATCAGCGCGATCGCGATCAGGAGGAGGAGGGCGCGGAGCATGTTCTGTCCTTGACCTGTTGATTCGATCCCAACAACGACGCGGCGGCGAAACGGTTGCACCTCCGCAACGAAGCCGCATCGCCCCTCCGGAGGTTGACGCGCTCGCCGCCAGAGGTTATCCGCGCCCCCGATTTGAGGGGCCGTTGCGTCCCTTTTTCATTCAGGACGAGAGATCATGTCGCGCATTTGCGAGCTGACCGGCAAGGGCCGGCAGGTGGGCCACAACGTTTCCCACGCCAACAACAAGACCAAGCGGGCCTTCCTCCCGAATCTCCAGAACGTCACCTTGATCAGCGACGCGCTCGGCCGGGGCGTCAAGCTGCGCGTGTCGATGAACGGCCTGCGCTCGGTCGAGCATGTCGGCGGCCTCGACAATTGGCTGCTCAAGACCTCGAGCGAGAAATTGAGCCTCCGCGCCCGCCGCCTCAAGCGCGAGATCGCCAGGAAGCAGGCCGAGACCGCGCAGGCCTGAGGGCCGCGGCACCGCCTTCTTTCGTCATTCCAGCGAAGGCCTTTTTCGTCATTCCCGCGAAAGCGGGAGCCGAAGACGACCGTCAGGTCAATCCAGCTTCTGCTCGGCCTCCGCGGCTAATCCCGACGAGATCCCGACCTCCGGCTCTGCCGAAATTCACCCTGAGCGACGCTGCGGGCGGCGTCGAAGGGCCGGGATGACGGCACGCCCAACGCCCTTGCCGGTCCGTTCATAAAACCGCCGTTTTTCCTGAACGGCGGCTGACGGACGCATTCAGGATCGGCTCAAGCGAATCGTGGGACAAGGCGGTCATTCGGAAACGGCCGGCGAAGATAATGCCTGCCGCCGCCAACAGGAGTTCGACCATGTTCAGGAAGATCGCTCTCGCCTCCGCCGCCGCGGCCTCCTTGGTGGCGATTCCCACGGCCGCCGGCGCGCGTCCCTATGGCTATTACGGCTACAGCAACGGCTATTACGGCTATAACAACGCTTATGGTCGCGGCTATTACGGCCGCGGCTACGGCAACGATTATCGCGGCTATTACGGCCGCCGCTGCAGCGGCACGACCGGAACCGTCGTCGGCGGCGTCGCCGGCGCGCTGCTCGGCGGCGCGATCGGACGCGACGGCGGCTATTACCGGCATCATAGCGGCACGACCGGCGCGATCCTCGGCGGCGCCATCGGCGCCCTTGCCGGCCGCGCGATCGACAGGGATTCCTGCCGCCGCTGAACCCCCTTGGCGTACCCTCCTGTGGTGTAACGAGGGCGGGGCCGGCATCCTCCGGGGTGCCGGCCCTTATTTTATCCATCCCTCGTCATCGTACGAGCATGGAACGGCCGGCGATCGGCAATGTTGAAGCAATCGTGACGCTGCTGACCGAAATCTTCGGCGCCAAGGAAAGCCTGACCATGGCGCAGGAATGCGCCCGGGCCGTCCTCGTCTTCGCTTACGGCCTGCTGCTCGTCCGGCTTGCGGGACGCCGCCTCTTCGGCAAATGGTCGGCGCTCGACATCATCGTCTCGATCGTGATCGGATCGAACCTCAGCCGAACGCTCACCGGCAACGCGCCGCTCCTCGGCACGCTCGTCGCGAGCACCCTGCTGATCGCGCTCCACTGGCTGTTCGCGCTTGCGGCCGCGCGGTGGCGCGCCGTCTCGCATCTGCTCGAAGGCCGATCGGTCGACCTCGCCACGGGCGGCGCGGTCGCGGACGACATACGGGTGCGGCACGCCGTCTCCGAGGCGGACCTCAACCAGGCCTTGCGCAACAAGGGCCTGCGCACGCCCGAGGAGACGAAGCTGATCGTGCTGGAGCCGAGCGGCGCGATCAACGTGCTGAAATGATCAGGGCGTATCGAACAAGGCGGCGAGCTGCTCGATCATCGTTCCGCCGAGCTGCTCGGCGTCCATGATGGTGACGGCGCGGCTGTAATAACGGGTGACGTCGTGGCCGATGCCGATCGCGACCAATTCGACCGGCGAGCGCGCCTCGATCCAGCCGATCACCTGCCGCAAATGCCGTTCCAGATAGGTGCCGCTATTGACCGACAGGGTCGAATCGTCGACCGGCGCGCCGTCCGAGATCACCATCAGGATGCGCCGCTCCTCGGGCCGCGCGATCAGCCGATTGTGGGCCCAGAGCAGGGCTTCGCCGTCGATATTCTCCTTGAGCAGCCCCTCGCGCATCATCAGGCCGAGATTCCTGCGCGCGCGCCGCCAGGGCTCGTCGGCGGCCTTGTAGACGATGTGGCGGAGATCGTTGAGCCGGCCGGGATTGGGCGGCCGCCCGTCGGCAAGCCATTTCTCGCGCGACTGGCCGCCTTTCCAGGCGCGGGTGGTGAAGCCCAATATCTCCGCCTTGACCCCGCAGCGTTCGAGCGTGCGGGCGAGGATGTCGGCGGAGATGGCGGCGATCGAGATCGGCCGGCCGCGCATCGAGCCCGAATTGTCGATCAAGAGGGTGACGACGGTGTCGCGGAACTCGGTGTCCCGCTCGACCTTGTAGGAGAGCGAATGGGCCGGGTTGACGACGACCCGGGCCAGCCGCGCCGAATCGAGCAGACCTTCCTCCTGGTCGAAATCCCAGCTGCGCGACTGCTGCGCCATCAGCCGGCGCTGGAGCCGGTTGGCGAGCTTGGTGACGGCGCCCTGGAGATGAACGAGCTGCTGGTCGAGATAGGCGCGAAGCCGCCCCAATTCCTCCTCGTCGCAAAGCTCCGGCGCCTCGACCTGCTCGTCATAGCGAATCGTGTAGATGCGATAGTCGAATTGCGGCGGCAGGTCCGAGAGCGGCCGGTTCGGGCGGACGGGGAGCACGCCCTCCTCGCCTTCCTCGCCGAGCCCATCCTCGCTCTCGCTCGGATCCTCCTCGTAGCTGTCCTGCTCGCCATCCTCCTGGTCCGATTCGCCCTGCTCGACGCGGATGTCGGCATCGCCTTCGGCGGTGCCGGGCTCCTCCTCGCTCTCATCCTCGCCTTCGCCGTTCCTGTCGTCCTCGTCGCCCTCGCCCGAATCGGAGGCGTTCGGATCCTCGTCCGGATCGAGATCGCCCTCGATCAGCTCCAGATCCTTGAGCAATTTCGAGGCCAGAGCGGCGAAGGCAGCCTGGTCGTCGAGGACGAGGCCGAGCGCGTCGAGGTCGCTCCCCGCTTTCCGCTCGATCCAGTCCGACACCATCTCCAGTCCCGCGCGGGCGCTCTCCGGCGGCGCTTCGCCGGTCAGCCGCTCGCGGACGATCAGCCCGACCGCCGTGTCGAGCGGCACCTCGGCCTTGGAGCGGGCGCGGGTGATCGGATCGGTGCGCATCCGCATCTCGATCGCGCGGGCGAGATTGGCGCGGACCCCCGCCATCGAACGGGCGCCGAGCGCCTCGACCCGGGCCTGCTCGGCGGCGTCGAAGACGGCGCCGGCGATCTCGTCGGCCGGCCGGCCGCGGGCGTGAAAAGCGGGATTGTGGTGGCGCAGCTTCAGGGCCGCGGCGTCGGCATAGCCGCGCGCCTCCGCCACCTCGCGCTCGGGCAGGGTCCGGCCCGGCATCGGCACCTTCACGGCCTTGCCCGACGCGGACGGGCTCTCGGCGGTGAAGCCGAGCTCCATCTCCGGCTCCCGCGCGATCGCCCGCGCGGCGCCGGTCAGCACCTGGCGAAAGGCTTCGAGGGGATTGTCCTGATCAGGCATGGCGCGCGATCAAGGAAACCCCCTCCCCCTCGATGGGGGAATGAGGCGCCTGGTTCCGTCCCCCGGACGGAACCTTAGCGGCGCCTCATGGGTGGGGGTGAGGTTCGACATAGGGCAGAGGGGGTCTCGTAGCTCACCCCTCCCCAACCCCTCCCCATCGAGGGGAGGGGCTAGAGGACACGCGAAGGCTGAGAAATCACGATCGGCCATGTCAGGCCTTTCCGACGACGCTCTCCGGAAGATCCTTGCCGAAGACCCTTTGATAATATTCCGCGACCAGCGCCCGCTCCGCCTCGTCGCATTTGTTGAGGAAGGTGAGGCGGAAAGCGAAGCCGATGTCGCCGAAGATCAAAGCGTTCTGCGCCCAGCTGATCACCGTGCGCGGGCTCATCACGGTCGAGATGTCGCCATTGACGAAGCCCTGGCGGGTAAGGTCGGCGACCTTGATCATCCGCTCGACCTCCTGCCGGCCGCCCTGATGGTCATATTCGCCCGATTTGGCGAGGACGATCTGCGCCTCGGTCGCGGCGGGGAGGTAGTTCAACGTCACGACGATGTTCCAGCGATCCATCTGGCCCTGGTTGATCTGCTGGGTGCCGTGATAGAGGCCGGTCGTGTCGCCGAGCCCGACCGTGTTGGTGGTCGCGAACAGGCGGAAATAGGGATGGGGGCGGATCACCCGATTCTGGTCGAGCAGGGTCAATTTCCCCTCGGTTTCCAGCACGCGCTGGATGACGAACATCACGTCCGGCCGGCCGGCATCATATTCGTCGAAGACGAGCGCCGTCGGCGTCTGCAGCGCCCAGGGGAGCAGGCCCTCGCGGAACTCGGTCACCTGCTGGCCGTCCTTGAGCACGATCGCGTCGCGGCCGATCAGGTCGATGCGGCTGATATGGGCGTCGAGATTGATCCGGATCAGCGGCCAGTTCAATCGCGCCGCCACCTGCTCGATATGGGTGGATTTGCCGGTGCCGTGATAGCCCTGGATCATCACGCGGCGGTTCTTCGCGAAGCCGGCGCAGATGGCCAATGTCGTATCCGGATCGAAGACATAGGCCGGATCGAGGTCCGGCACCCGTTCGTCCGCTTCGGAGAAAGCCGGCACTTCCATGTCGACGTCGATGCCGAACAGGTCGCGCACCTTCGCGATCTTGTCGGGCGCGTCCATCACGACGGCGCCGCGGCTGGCGGGGTTGGCGTTGCGAAGATCGGTCATGTCGGGGATTGCCTGCCTGGAAGAAGGCTTCCCCCCATGCCAATTCGCGCCTCTGGGGTAAAGCTGGAAGTTGGGCGCATCAGGCGAAGGCGGGGCGGGATTTGAGCTGCGCGTAGGCGTCGATCACCGCTTGCAATGCTTTTTCGTGGCTGCGATCGCCGCCGTTGCGGTCCGGATGGTAAAGGCGAACCAATTCGGCATAACGAAGCCGCAGCGCCCGCCGGTCGGCATCGACGCCGAGGCCGAGCACGCCGAGCGATTTGCGGTCCTCGCCGCTGAGCGGTCGCCCGTCGGCGCGCGGCCCGGCGTCCTCCGGCCGGCGGCCGAAGCGGGCGCCGATCGCGTCGAGCGGATCCGAAAAATCGGCCCAGCGCGGCGGGGAATCGGCGCCGGCATGGGCAAAGGCGCGGGTTTCGCGGTCCCAGCCGCCATAGGGATTTTGCGCCTCGCTGATCTCGTCGGGGCTCATTCCCTGGAAATAATTGTAGGCGGAATTGAACGCGCGGACATGGTCGAGGCAGAGCCAGCGCCAATCGCCCGGCCCGTCGAAGCCGGGACGGCGGCCCCCACCCGATTCCCTGGCGCCGGCGGGCGCGCGGAATTCGCCCGGCTCGGTGCAGCCGGGATAGGCGCAAATCGCCTCCCCCCGCTCGATCCGGCCGTGAAACCGCGTCTGCCTCTTGCCCGAACTCGCCACGCTATCTCCCTCTGGCTGCCCTTCCGGACCAAAGCCCCTATATAGAGGCGATGAGCGCTTCTTTCACCGGCTCCGTCGCCCCGGAAATCGCCAAACGCCTCGAATCCGCACTCGCTCCGACGCATCTGAAAGTGATCAACGACAGCGGGCGCCATCGCGGCCATGCCGGCGATGACGGCAGCGGCGAGAGCCATTTCACCGTCGAGGTGGAATCGCCCCGCTTCGCCGGCATGAGCCGGCTCGAGCGCCAGCGCGCGGTCAATGCCGCGCTCGGCGACCTGCTGCGGAACCGAATCCACGCTCTGGCGATAAAGGCCCGCGCGCCGGGAGAATGATGCCTCCCCACGCAGGAGGCAGCATGACCTACGACCTCTGGTACTGGCCCTCCATCCCCGGCCGCGGCGAGTTCGTCCGGCTGGCGCTGGAGGCCGGCGCCATCGCCTATCGCGACCGCGCCCGCGAGGACGGCGCCGAAGCCTTGATGGCGGACATGAAGAGGCGGTCCGACCAGCCGCCCTTCGCGCCGCCCTATCTCGTCGCCGGCGACCTCTGCATCGCCCAGACGGCGGACATCCTCCTTTTCCTCGCCGAGCGGCATGGGCTCGGCCCCGAGGATCAAGGCCGGCGTTTCTTCGCCCACCAGCTCCAGCTCACCATCGCCGACATGGTTGCCGAAGCGCACGACGTCCACCACCCGGTCGGCGTCGGCCTCTATTATGAGGACCAGAAGCCGGAAGCGGCGCGGCGCGCGGAAGAATTCCGCGACAAGAGAATGCCGAAATTCCTCTCTTATTTCGAACGCGTGCTGGCGGCGCGCGGCCTTTGGCTGCTCGGCGAAAATTGGACCTACGCGGATCTCTCGCTCTTCCAGCTCGTCGAGGGCCTCGCTTACGCTTTCCCGCGCCGCCTGGCCGCCTTGGCCGGGGACATCCACCTCATTCTCGCCCTGCGCGAACGGGTGAAAGCCTTGCCCGAGCTCGCCGATTATCTCGCCAGCGACCGCCGCATCCCGTTCAACGAGGACGGCATCTTCCGCCACTATCCCGAGCTGGACGGCGACTGAGCCGACCCAGGCCCTTCCCGCAATCGAGCCAGCGCGTCCGGGAAACGGCGGGAGAGCGGCACCGTCGCGCCGCCGTCGAGGTCGATCTGGAAATCGCCCGAACGGGCGGGCCTGAGACCGCGGACATGGCCGAGATTGACCGCCCACGAGCGATGGGTGCGAACGAACAGGCCGGCGCCGACTCTCTCGTGGATCTCCGCAAGCGAGCCGCGCATCAGCGGGCGTCGCCCGTCCGCCAGCAGGAATTCGACATAATTGCCCGCGGCATGCAAGGCGGCGATCTCCTCGACCGGCACCCGCAGGACGCGATTGCCGTCGGCGATGTCGAACAGCCGCCGCGGCGGCGGTGAGGGGGCGGCCGAAGGCGCCGCCCGCGCGCGCGGGCCGGCGAACAGCCAGAAGATGCCGGCGATCACGACATAGGCGATCAGGTCCTTGCGATATTCGTACAGGAAACCGCTCGCGCCGAACCGATAATGGAGGCCGCGCGCGGCATAGATCGTCACCCGCATCAGGTTCATCAGCAGGATGTGCATCCCCGAGAAGGCGAGGCTTGCGGCGAGGTGGACTGCGGCCAGAATCGGCCAGCGCGTCCGGCCCGGCGGCGCGCGGGTGAGCGCTGCATAGACGATCCCGCAGGCGAGCAGGGTCGCGATGCCGCTGGTCGCCTCCCAGCCGGCCGGCTCCCACGCCGCCAGCCGGGAGCCGCGCTGCGCCGCGTCGTTGAGCGCGGTGAAGACGTTGATCGTGTCGACCAGGACCAGGAAAGCGGCGATGACGAGGAAGCCGCGAACGGCACCCCGCCGCGAAAATCCGCTCGGCCCGCGAACGGAGCCGGCCGCCCCACTCGCTTCCCGCTGATCCCCGCCAGCCTTCCGCTCGTCCCTCGCCGCTCCCGCGCCCATCGCTCCGTCGACCATGAAGTCCCTGTCGTCCACGAGGTATCCGCCATGGCCCGTTTCCACAATCGTCCCGCATTCACCGTCTCGCGCCGCGCCCTGCTCGGCGCCGCCGCGTCGCTGCCGGCCGCCGCCTTCGCGGCATCCGTGCCGGCGAAGGGGCTTGCCGGTGCGCCGTTCGAGCGCGTGCGGCCCGGCAGGCCGGGCTGGCCCACCCAGGCGCAATGGGATTCGCTCGCCCGCGCGGTCGGCGGACGACTGATCTCCGGCGCGCCGCCGGCGATCGATCCGGCCGAGGCGCCGGCTTTGCTCTCCAATCCATTCTTCCTCGGCGACCAGCCGGGCCTGACCCAGAGCTCCGGCTGGCTCGACGCCTGGCGCTCGCGGCCGAGCGTCTATGCGGTGCGCGCCCAGAGCGCCGCGGACGTGGCGGCGGCGGTGCGCTTCGCGGCGGCGCACCGGCTCAGACTCGTCGTCAAGGGCGGCGGCCATTCCTATCTCGGCGGGTCGAACGCACCCGATTCGCTGCTCGTCTGGACGCGCGGCATGGACGCAATCCGCATCCACGACACCTTCGTGCCGAGCGGCTGCGATTCGGAGCCGGTGCCCGCCGTCTCGGTCGGCGCCGGCTGCATCTGGCTCCGCGTCTACCAGGCGGTCTGCGTCGGCGCCGGACGCTACGTCCAGGGCGGCGGTTGCACGACCGTCGGTGTCGCGGGCCTTATCCAGGGCGGCGGCTTCGGCAGCTTCTCGAAGGGTTTCGGCCTCGCCGCCGCGAGCCTGATCGAGGCGGAGATCGTCACCGCCGACGGGCGTGTGCGGACCGTCAACGCCTGCCGCGAGCCGGAGCTGTTCTGGGCCCTGAAAGGCGGCGGCGGCGGCACCTTCGGCATCGTCACCCGCCTGACGCTGCGCACCCACAGGCTGCCGGAAATGTTTGGTATCGTGCGGCTGACGGTGCAGGCGGCTTCCGACCAGGCCTATCGAGAATTGCTTGGCGCATTCATCGATTTCTGCCGGACGAAGCTCGTCAACCCGCAATGGGGCGAGCAGGTGCGCGCGCACCCGCAAAACCGGCTGATCGTCGAAATGTCCTTTCAGGGAATGAGCGCGGCGCAGGCGCAAGGCGTCTGGCAACCCTTCCTCGATCGGGTGGCGGCACGCGCGAACGATTGGGCGGTGACGCAGCCTTTCCTCGTCCTCGACATTCCGGGCCGTCATTTGTGGGACAGCGATTTTCTCGCCGCGCACCTTCCGCCCGCAATCGCTCGAGATCCCCGGCCGGGCGCGCGGACGGCGGACTATTGGTGGGCGGGCGACGGCGACCAGGCCGGCGCTTTCTGGAGCGCCTACACCTCGGTCTGGCTGCCCGCGCCCCTCCTTTCAGGCACCGGCCGCGACCGGCTGGTCGACGCCTGGTTCGCCGCCTCGCGTCATTGGTCGGTCACCTTCCACTTCAACAAGGGGCTGGCCGGTGCGACGCCCGAAATGCTCGCCGCCTCACGCGATACGGCGATGAACCCGCAGGTGCTCGATGCCTTCGCGCTGGCAATCATCGCCGGCGACGGCCCCTCCGCCTTTCCGGGCCTGCCGGGGCCGGACCTTCCGGGCGCGCGGACCGCCGCCGAGCGCATCCATGCCGCCGACCGCGCGCTTCGCGCGGCCGCGCCGGGCGCCGGCAGCTACATGTCCGAATGCGACTTTTTCCTCGCCGACTGGCAGCGGGCGAGCTGGGGCCCGCATTGGCCGCGCCTCGACCGCATCAAGCGCCTCTACGATCCGGACGGCCTGTTCGTCGTCCACCACGGCGTCGGCAGCGAAGGCTGGAGCGCGGACGGATTCCGCCGCCCGTAGGCGCCGGCGATGCGGGAGCCTTTGCCGCCGCGGTCGGTTGGGGGCGGACGGCAAGAGGAGGCCCGCTATGCTCGAACATGTTCCCCGCTGGCTCGGCCGTGCCCTGCGCAATGTCCGCGCCGGCGCCGACAGGCTCTGCATCGCGCAGCCCGAGCTGGGCGGCGGCTTCGGCACGATCGCGCTCTCCAGCCTCGCTTTCGCGGACGGCGGCGCGCTGCCGCCGCGCTTCACCGCCGACGGCGAGGGCGTGTCGCCGCCGCTCGTCTGGAGCGGCGTGCCGGGGGGCACCGAAAGCCTTGCGCTGATCGTCGAGGATCCGGACGCCCCGTCGCCGCAGCCGCTCGTCCACGCCATCGTCTGGAACCTCCCGCCCGACGCGCGAGGGCTGGCGGAAGGCGCCATCCGCCCCGACGGCGCCGGCGGACCCGACGGAAGCGACGTCGGCCGCAATTCCTATTTCGTCGAAGGCTGGCTCCCGCCCGATCCGCCGACCGGCCATGGCCGCCACCATTACGCCTTCCAGCTCTTCGCCCTTTCGGGAGAGGCCGGCGATCCCGGCACCAATCCCGGCCGCGGCGGCCTGGCCGAAGCGATGGCGGGACGCGTCCTCGCCGCCGGCCTGCTCACCGGCACCTATGAACGCGGCGCGCCCGCATGGGTCGGTAAGAATCCGGATATTGCGACCGAGAACGCGTGAACCGAGGACCTATGCCGCAAGGCCGAAGTCGAACCTCCCCTGGATCGGCGGGAGGAGCGGCCATGTTTCCAGAATCTCGTGACGCGTTTCGCCGCGCCAGCTCTCGATCAATGCGATCCGGTCGGCATGCCAGAAGATCGGGTCGATCGGTCTCCGGTCCCTCGAAAGCACGCCGCGTCCGAGCGTGACGTGCGGCGCGAATGTCTTGCGCCAGGAAGGCGGCATGCCCGCCGCGAGCAACAGGTCCGTCAAGTCGGATCGCAGCGCGTTCAGCTCGGCCCGACGTCCAATTGTCTCCAGCCTGGCGATCCCGGGTTCGACCGCCAGCCGGCCCAAGGCGAAGGTGCAGGCGCGCAGCCGGTGGTTCGCAAGGGCCCGCCGCGCGATCGCCGCCATTTCCAGGCATCGCTCGGGCAGGTCGGCGATCTCGGCCAAACTCATGTGGAGCTGATGGCGGAGAATAAGCGAACGCATCGGGCCCACGAGCCCGGTCGTCGCGGCGATGCGCTCCCGCTCGCGCGGCGACGGAAGCAGCATGAAGAGATAGGCGTAGGAATAGATCATGATTCGCACGCCAGAATACCGAACAAAGAGCGAACATACGAATCCGCATCGGCATCGATGTACGCGACAAAGCCGTGTAAGGAGCCGCCATGGCCGACGACCTCATCCTCCAGATTCTGCTCCCCACCACCCACGATCTCGGCGGGTTCAAGGTCCACCGCACCCTGCCGCACCGCGAGCGGACGACGGTGGGGCCGTTCATCTTCTTCGATCAGATGGGGCCGGCGCATCTCGATCCCGACACGGGCATCGACGTGCGGCCGCATCCGCATATCAATCTCGCCACCGTCACCTATCTGTTCGCCGGCGCGATCGAGCATCGCGATTCGCTCGGCACCTTCGCGCGGATCGAGCCGGGGGCGGTCAATCTGATGACGGCGGGGCGCGGCATCGCCCATTCGGAGCGTTCGCCGGCCGACGCGCGGCCGCAGGGACCGGAGCTTTCCGGAATCCAGACCTGGCTCGCCCTTCCTTCCGCGCGCGAGGAGATGGAGCCCGCCTTCGAGCATGTCGCGCGCGGCGAATTGCCCCTCGCCGAGGGCGGCGGCGCACGGGCGCGGGTGGTGATGGGGAGCCTCTGGGGCCGGACCTCGCCCGTCACCTGCCATAGCGAGACGATCTACGCCGACATCCATCTGTCGCCGGGCGGCGCGATGCCGATCGATCCCGAGGCGGACGAACGCGCCCTCTATGTGGCGGAAGGAGAAGCGGCGCTCGACGGGCTGAGGCTCGAGCCGAGCACACTCTACGTCCTTCGTCCCGGCATCGCCGCCACCCTGCGCTCGGAGACCGGCGCCCATGTCATGCTCTGCGGCGGCGCCCCGCTCGACGGGCCGCGCCACGTCTGGTGGAATTTCGTCTCGTCGCGCCGCGAGCGGATCCAGCAGGCCAAGGAGGATTGGCGCGCCGGCCGCTTCACCCTGCCGCCGGACGACCATGACGAATTCATCCCACTGCCCGAGGTCAAGCCGCTGACGGTCAGCTATCCGTGAGCCTCGAAACGCGCCGCATCACGCTTGCGACCGGCGTCACGCTCAATGTCTGCATCGGCGGCCCGCCGGATGCGGAACCGATCCTCTTCCTCCATGGCTTTCCCGAATCGCACCGGACCTGGCGGCACCAGCTTCGTGACCTGTCGCGCGCGTTTTTCGTCGTCGCGCCGGACCAGCGCGGCTTTGCCGGCTCGGACAAGCCCGAGGGCGTCGAACATTACCGGACCGACCGGATCGTCGACGACGTGCTCGCGCTCGCGGATGCGCTCGGCCTCACGTCCTTCACCCTTGCCGGCCACGATTGGGGCGGGGCGGCGGCGTGGCTGACGGCGCTCACCCATCCCGATCGGGTGAACCGCCTCATCATCGTCAACGCGCCCCATCCCCTGATCTTCCAGAAGAGCCTGATCGAGGATGAGGGCCAGCGCGCCGCCTCCCAATATATAAACGCCTTCCGAAGCCCGGCGATGGAGGCGGGGATTCGGGCGATGGGGCTGGAGACATTCCTGGAGAAGGGCCTGCTCGCCCATGCCGACGCCTCGAAGCTCGAGACGGAGGAGCGGCAGGCCTATCTGGACGACTGGTCGCGCGACGGCGCGCTGACGGCGATGCTGAACTGGTATCGCGCGTCCAATATCGAGGTGCCGGCGCTCGGCGAGGAGGCAAAGGCGCCGCTCTGGACGCATGGGCTCTTTCCGCATCTCGCAACGACGACGCTCGTCATCTGGGGCCTCAGGGACAAGGCGCTGCTGCCGGTCCAGCTCGAAGGGCTGCACGGCCTGGTCGACGATCTGCGCATCGTCACGTCGGCGAGCGCGGGCCATTTCATCACCTGGGAGGAGCCGGAAACGGTGACCGGCGCGATCCGCGATTTCATCGCGCAGACGCCGCATCCGAATTAATCGCGGTCGGCGATCCGCTCCGGCGGGATGGCCCGGGACGGCGGGCTCGGCCGCGCCACCTCGTCGGCGCTGAGCTGGAAGGCCGCGGCCTTTTGCGGCGCGACGCACTGGGCGACGACGGTCGGATAATCGAGGTCGCTGTTGCGCAGCAGCGCGTTTTCGGTGGCGGCCATGCAGGCGGCGCGGCTCTCGTAGCGCGTCTCCAGCATCCGTACCGGCTGGCAACTTGCATGGCCTTCGCCGCAGCCGAAGATCGCGATGAGAAAGATGCCCGGTCCCATGTCGCTAAAACCCCTCGCTTCGTCGCGCGTTCCAATCGTTTCGCCTCCGTGCTTGGAGAGAGGGGCAAGCACGCCTAACTAGATATGATGTGGTTCAGCGAAACCGAGGCGGGGGAGCGGCAGCCGGGCTGGGCGTCGCTCCGCCGCTTCCTTCCCTATCTGTGGCCGGCGGGCGAGACCGCGCTGAAGGCGCGGGTGATCCTGTCATTGGGCTTCGTCCTGGCCTCCATCCTGATCACCACCCTGGTGATGCCGCTCGCTTACGGCGCGGCGGTCAACGAGATGACGGCCGGGCTGCGCGGCGACGTCGCCCTCGCCATCGCTTTGGTGACCGCTTATGCCGGCGCCCGCTTCGGCGGCGTTTTGTTCGACAATCTGCGCAACGCCATTTTCGAGCGGGTCGGCCAGGACGCGCAAAGGCGGCTCGCCGAGGTGACCTTCCACCACCTTCACGCTTTGTCTCTACGCTTCCACCTCGAGCGGCGGACCGGCGCCGTCACCAAGATCGTCGAGCGCGGCACCAAGAGCATCGACATGATGCTCTATTTCCTCCTCTTCAACATCGCCCCGACGATCCTCCAGCTCGCCATCGTCATGATCATGTTCTGGGTGAAGTTCGGTCTCGGCCTCGTCGCCGCGACGGCGGTGATGGTCGCCGCTTACATCCGCTTCACCCGCCTGGTCACCGATTGGCGCACGCGCCTCAGGGTCGAGATGAACGACCTCGACACCGGCGCGGTGGCGCGGGCGGTCGACAGCCTCCTGAATTATGAGACGGTCAAATATTTCAACGCGGAAGGCCGCGAGGCGGAGCGCTACGGCCATGCCGTCCGCCGCTATGCCGACGCCGCGGTCAAGAACGAGACCTCGCTCGCCTGGCTCAATATCGGCCAGTCGCTGATCACGAACCTGATGATGGCCGGGGCCATGGCCTTCACCATCTGGGGCTGGGCCCAGGGCCGCTTCCGCCCCGGCGACGTGGTCGTGGTCAACACCTTGCTCGCCCAGCTCTTCCGGCCGCTCGACATGCTCGGCATGGTCTATCGCACGATCCGCCAGGGGCTGATCGACATGGACGCGATGTTCGCGCTGATCGACACGCCGACCGAGGTCAACGACGCGCCGGGCGCCCCCGACCTGGTCGTGACCCAGGGCCGGATCCGCTTCGAGGATATCCGCTTCGGCTACGAGCCCGAGCGCGAGATATTGAAAGGCATCGATCTCGACGTGCCGCCCGGCGCCACCATCGCCGTCGTCGGCCCGTCCGGCGCCGGCAAGTCGACCCTCTCGCGCCTCCTCTTCCGCTTCTACGACCCGACCGGCGGCCGGATCACGATCGACGGACAGGATATATCCGGCGTGACGCAAGCGAGCCTGCGCCGCGCGATCGGCATCGTTCCGCAGGACACGGTGCTGTTCAACGACACGATCGGCTACAATATCGGCTACGGAAAGGACGGCGCGACGCAGGCGGAGATCGAGGCGGCGGCGGCCGGCGCGGCGATCCACGATTTCATCGTCAGCCTCCCCGAAGGCTATGAGGCGAAGGTGGGCGAGCGCGGCCTCAAGCTCTCCGGCGGCGAGAAGCAGCGCGTCGCCATAGCCCGCACCCTGCTCAAGGACCCGCCGATCCTGATCCTCGACGAGGCGACGAGCGCGCTCGACAGCCGTACCGAGGCCGCGATCCAGGAGACGTTGAGCAATGTCGCCGCCCGCCGCACCAGCATCGTCATCGCCCACCGCCTCTCGACGATCGTCGACGCCGACCAGATCATCGTCCTCGACCAGGGCCGAATCGCCGAGCGCGGCACCCACGCTTCATTGCTCCGCAAGCACGGCCTCTATGCCGAAATGTGGGAGCGCCAGCGGCGCGAGGCCGAGCAGGCCGAAGCCCAGGCGGAAGCCGCCGAATAGCCGCCGGATAGCCGTTTGTCGGTTGGTCGAGCGCGCGTTGCCGCTTCGCCACGCGGCTGCTAGCCTTTCGCAGCCCACTGCTTTCGGAGACTCGCATGACCCGTCGTTCGGCCGCCTTTCTCGCCGCCTTGCTGATCACCGCCGCCGCGCCGCTCGCCGCGCAGACCGGCCACGCCAAATACGGCAATTGGGGCGTCGCCACCGCCGACATGGACAAGAGCGTCAAGCCGGGCGACGATTTCTTCCGCTATGCCGAGGGCAGCTGGCTGCGCACCGCCCAGATCCCCGCCGACAAGGCGCGCGCCGGCTATAATTACGAGCTTCCGGACGAGACCGAGGTCGAGGTCCGCAAGCTGATCGAGGAAGCCGGCCCGAACCCGACCGATCCGCTGATCGGGCAGATCGCGGATTTCTACGGCGCCTGGATGGACGAGGCCGGGATCGAGCAAAACGGACTCAGCCCGGCCAAACCCTATCTCCAACGGATCGCCGCCATCCAGTCGCGCGACCAGCTCGTCCAATTGATGGCCGAGCCGGGCTATGCCGCGCCGGTCCGGGTCGGCATCGGCCCCGACGAGAAGGACCCGACGCGCTACACCGTGGAAGCCGGCCAGTCGCGGCTCGGCCTTCCAACGCGCGATTATTATCTTCTGGCCGGCGCCAAATATGAGGCGATCCGCAAGGCCTATCGCGACTATATCGTCCGCATCCAGCAGCTCGCCGGAATCGCCGATCCCGAGGCCAAGGCGGACCGGATCATCGCGCTCGAGACCCAGCTCTCGCAGGACCAGTGGACGCCCGAGAAACGCCGCGATCCGCAGGCGACCTACAATCCGATGAGCCGCGCCCAGCTCGCCGCGCTGGCGCCGGAATTCGACTGGAACACGACGCTGGCGCATATCGGCCTCGCGGCGATGCCGACGGTCAACGTCCACGAGCCGAGCGCGGTCACCGCGGCCGGCAAGAGGCTCGACGACGTGCCGCTTTCGACCTGGAAGGATTATCTCACCTTCCGCTTCCTCAGCGACCATGCCCAGTTCCTGCCCAAGGCGTTCGATCAGGCGCGCTTCGATTTCTACAGCCATACGCTGCAGGACGTGCCGACCCAGACCGAGCGGTGGAAACGCGGCATTCGGCTGCTCAACGGCGATCTCGGCGAGGCGGTCGGCCAGCTCTACGCCCGCCGCCACTGGACCCCCGAGACCGAGCGGCAGATGAACGAGCTGATCGGCGATCTGCGCGCCTCTTATGGCGACCTCATCGCCCACGCCGCCTGGATGGACGAGCCGACGCGCAAGGAGGCGCTGGTCAAGCTCGCCGCCTTCGATCCGCGTATCGGCCACCCGGTCAAATATGTGGATTATTCGAGCATGAAGGTGAGCCGCACCGATCCGCTCGCCAATGCGATGGCTTCCGGAACGTTCGAGTGGAAGCTCGAGCTCTCCCGCCTCGGCAAGCCGGTCGACCGGACGCTCTGGGACATGAACGTCCAGGAGGTGAACGCTTATTACGATCCGCTGATGAACCAGGTGACCTTCCCGGCCGCCATCCTCCAGCCGCCCTTCTTCGATGCCGCCGCCGATCCCGCGGTCAATTATGGCGAGACCGGCGCGACGATCGGCCACGAAATGGGCCATGGCTTCGACGACGAGGGCCGCCAGTTCGACGCCCAGGGCCGGCTTCGCGACTGGTGGACGAAGGAATCGGCCGACCGCTACACCACGCACGCCCAGGCGCTCGTGAAGCAATATGACAGCTATGAGCCGATCGCCGGAGTCCACATCAAGGGCCAGCTCACGCTCGGCGAGAATCTGGGCGATCTCGGCGGCCTCGAAGCGGCCTATGCGGCCTATCGCCGCTACGTCGCCCGCCATGGCGAGCCGCCGGTGATCGACGGCTATACCGGCGACCAGCGCTTCTTCATCGCCTACGCGCAGAGCTGGCAGGGCAAGGCGCGCGAGGGCGCGCTCCGGGCGCAATTGCTCGCCGATCCGCACAGCCCGGAGGAATATCGGGTGAACGGCATCGTCCGCAACGTCGACGCCTGGTACAATGCCTTCGACGTCAAGCCCGGCGACAAGCTCTATCTGCCGCCCGACCAGCGCGTCCACGTCTGGACGAATTGAGGCGACCTTAAACCCTCGCCCCGGCGGGGATGAGCCCCACTAAGGTCTCGTCCGGGGGACGAGACCATGCGGCTCATGATACGTAGCCTTAGCGGCTCCGCCGCTTAGGCGGAGTTGGGTGAGGGGGTACGGCGTCGGCGATTATCCTCGGACGCCGAACCCCCTCACCATGCCGCGCCTGGACCGCTGCCCCGCAGCGGTCCTAAGTGGCGCGGCATCCTCTCCCCGCCGGGGAGAGGGAGTTTAGCTTGAACAGATGTAGAACAGGGGCGTAGATAAACCTCCGTGGCTGATCCGCTGACGATTCTCCGCGAAACCTTCGGCTTCGTGTCCTTCCGCGGCGTGCAGGAGATTGTCATCGGGCGGGTGATGGCGGGGCAGCACACGCTCGCCGTGATGCCGACGGGGGCGGGCAAGTCGCTTTGCTATCAGGTGCCGGCGATCGCGCGGCCGGGGACGGCGCTCGTCGTCTCGCCGCTGATCGCGCTGATGCACGACCAGATCCGCTCGGCCGCCGGATTCGGCATAAAAGCGGCCTCGCTGACCTCGGCCGACGACGAGGCGGACCGGCGCGAGACGCTGGCGCGGCTGAAGCGGGGCGAGCTCGACCTGCTCTACGTCGCGCCGGAGCGGGCGAGCACCGGCGGTTTCCGTAGCCTCGTCGAGACGATCCCCCTGTCGCTGATCGCGATCGACGAGGCGCATTGCGTCTCCGAATGGGGGCACGATTTCCGGCCCGATTACAGGCTGCTGAAACCCCTGCTCGATGCCTTTCCGGACGTGCCGCGCCTCGCCCTCACCGCCACCGCCGACCGCCAGACCCGCGCCGACATCCTCGTCCAGCTCGGCATCCCGGAGGACGGGCTGATCCTCGCCGGCTTCGACCGGCCGAACATCCGCTACCATGCCCGCCCGCGCGACGGCGTGACCCAGCAATTGAAGGCCCTGCTCGCCGAGCAGCCGGGGCCCGGCATCGTCTACGTCCAGAGCCGCGACAAAGCGGAAACGCTGGCGGCGCAGCTCGGCGGCAATGGGCGGCGCGCTCTGCCCTACCATGCCGGGCTCGATCCGAGGGTCCGCGCGGCGAACCAGAAGGCCTTCGTCGCCAGCGACGGCGCCGAAGGCGTGGTGATGGTCGCGACCATCGCCTTCGGCATGGGCATCGACAAGCCCGACGTGCGCTTCGTCGCCCATGCCGGCCTGCCCAAGTCGATCGAGGCTTATTATCAGGAGACCGGCCGCGCCGGCCGCGACGGCGATCCGGCCGAAACCTGGCTGTTCTGGGGCGCCGACGATTTCGCCCGTGCAAGGCGCCGGATCGAGCTCGAGGTGCCGGAGGACAGGCGCTCCGGCGAGCGCCAGCGGCTGAACGCCCTCGCCTCCCTGGTCGAGACCGGCGCCTGCCGCCGCGCGATCCTGCTCCGCCATTTCGGCGAGACGCCGCCGGAGCGCTGCGGCAATTGCGACAATTGCCTTGCCCCTCCCCAAGCCGTCGAGGCGACCGAAACGGCGCGGAAGCTGCTCTCCGCCGCCTTCCGCACCGGCATGCGCTTCGGTATCCAGCATCTGTCGGACGTGCTCGCCGGACACGAGACCGACAAGGTGATCGGCTTCGGCCACCACCATCTCTCCGTTTTCGGAATCGCCGATGAGGAGGAGATGGCGCTGGTCAAGCCGGTGGCGCGGGCTTTGATCGCGCGCGACGCGCTGCGGCCGGACGAATATGGCGGCCTCTCCTTCGGACCCGGCGCCAAGCCGATCCTCAAGGGCGCGGAAAAGGTCGAATTGGTCCTCCCGCCCAGGCGCCAGCGCCGCTCGCGCAAGAGCGGCGTCAATCCGATCGGCGATCCCCTGTTCGAGGCGCTGCGCGCATGCCGCACCGAGCTGGCGAAAGAGGCCGGCATGCCGCCTTATGTGATCTTCCACGACAGCACGTTGCGCGAAATGGCGGCGCTGAAGCCGGAAAGCCTGCAGGCGCTCGGCCGCATCTCCGGCGTCGGCGCGGCCAAGCTCGAACGCTATGGCGCCGCGTTCGTCGAGGTGATCCGCGCCCATAAGGGGGCGATGTAAATTCCTCCCCGGAACGGGGAGGGGGACCGCCGGAACGGCGGTGGAGGGGCCGCTGCGCCGTGCCCGACCCCTCCACCAGCCTTCGGCTGGTCCCCCTCCCCGTTCCGGGGAGGAGCTGATAGGCCGCGTCAATGATCCGACTGGACCAAAATACCTTTGCTTCAGGCCAGATCGCCCCGGCGGATGTGGCGAAAGCCGCCGAAGCCGGCATTCGCACCATCGTCAACAACCGTCCCGACGGCGAGGAACCGGGCCAACCGACCTCCGCCGAGATCGAAGCGGCGGCGAAGGCGGCCGGGCTCGATTATCGCCATATCCCCGTCGCCGGCGGCTTCTCGCAAGCCCAGGTGGAGGCGATGGCGGAGGCGCTGGAGACCGGCCCCGCCCTCGCTTTCTGCCGCTCCGGCACCCGCTCGACCTATTTGTGGGCGCTGGCCCGGGCCCGGCAAGGCGAGGCTGCCGACGCGATCCTCCGCGCCGCCGCCGAGGCCGGCTTCGACCTCAGGCCGATCCTTCCCTACTTGCAGGCTCGCTGAGAATCCGTCGGGCGCGGTCGAAATCATCCTCGTCGACCATCAGCCGCACCGGGACGACACCGTCGAGGCCGCCCCAGTTCATCTGTGTGTCGAAAAGAGCGCTGTGGATTTCTTCCGACGTGAGGCGCGACTGCGCCACGGCTGCCTCGAAGCTGTTATAGAATTTCGCGAGCTCGACGAGCGCCATTACCAGGGCACCGCCGCGCCCGCCGCGATTTCGTCGGGCCGCGACGAGCGGCCGAGCATCGCGTTGCGGTGCGGGAAGCGGCCGAAGCGGGCGATGAGATCGTGATGCTTCTTCGCATAGCCGATGAAATTCTCGTCGCCGAGCGCGGTGACGAGGAGCAGGCACTGCCGCTGGTCCTCCAGCCTCTCGCTATGCTCGAACGGCATGTAGACGAAGATCCGGCGCTCGGCCGGCACCTGCCGGTCATAGCCGCGCTCCACCGCGCCTTTCGCGAGCGCGAGGGAGAGCGGGTCGGTCGAGAACTGGTCGGCATGGCCGCGGAACATGTTGCGGGGGAGTTGGTCGAACAGGATGATCGCCGCGAGCGCGTCATGGGCGCTGCCGAGAAAGGCTTCGGGCACAGCGTCCCTCTGCTCCTCCCACAAATCCTGGAAGCGCCCGCGGATCGTCTCGTCGAGCGCGGGATCGACCTTCCACCATTGATCCGGGTCAAGGCCGAACCAGAAGGTGACGACCTCGTCCTGCCAGGCCATCAGGCGGCGGTGCCGCCGACCGTCAGGCCTTCGATGAGCAGGGTCGGCTGGCCGACGCCGGCCGGGATCGACTGGCCGGCCTTGCCGCAAATCCCGATCCCCTCGTCGAGCGCGAGGTCGTTGCCGATCGCGGCCACCCTGGTGAGCACGGTCGGGCCGTCGCCGATCAGGGTCGCGCCCTTGATCGGCGCGCCGAGCCTGCCATTCTCGATCCGGTAGGCCTCGGTGCAGGAGAAGACGAACTTGCCCGAGGTGATGTCGACCTGGCCGCCGCCGAAGCTCTTCGCATAGATGCCGCTCCCGGCGCGGGCGAGGATTTCGCCGGGATCGTCGCTGCCGGCGCGCATGAAGGTATTGGTCATGCGCGGCATCGGCGCATGGGCGAAGCTCTCGCGGCGGCCGTTGCCGGTCGCCTCGACGCCCATCAGGCGGGCGTTCAGCCGGTCCTGCAGATAGGCTTTGAGGATGCCGTCCTCGATCAGAATGGTGCAGCCGGTCGGCGTCCCTTCGTCGTCGATCGAGAGCGAGCCGCGCCGCTCTCCGAGCGAGCCGTCGTCGACCACGGTGACGCCCGGCGCGGCGACCCGCTCGCCGATCCGGCCGGAGAAAGCTGAAGTGCCCTTGCGGTTGAAATCGCCCTCGAGGCCGTGGCCGATCGCCTCGTGGAGGAGCACGCCGGGCCAGCCGGGGCCGAGCACGACCTTCATCTCGCCGGCGGGCGCCGCGATGGATTCGAGATTCACCAGAGCCTGGGCGAGCGCCATGTCGACGGCGCGGTTCCAGACCGGCTCCTCGAACAGATGGTCGTAGAGGGTGCGGCCGCCGAGCCCGTGGAAGCCGGTCTCGCGCCGCCCATTCTGCTCGACCACGATCTGGACGTTGAGGCGCACGAGCGGCCGCACGTCATGGGCGACGAAGCCGTCCGGGCGGACGATCTCGATCACCGACCAGCTTCCGGCGAGCGCGACGGAGACCTGGGCGACGCGCGGATCGCGGGCACGGGCGGCGGCGTCGATCCGCTGGCACAGCGCCACCTTTCGCGCGAAGGGGACGAGGCTCAGCGGATCGGAATCGGTGTAGAGGGTGGCGTTGGTGCGGCGCGGCGGCGCGGGCCGGGCGCCCCTGGCGGGATCGAGCACCGTCATCGTGTCGGCGGCGCGGCGGATGGCGGCCTCGCTCAATTCGTTGGCATGGGCGAAGGCGGTGGTCTCGCCCGAGACGCCGCGCAGGCCGAAGCCTGCCTGGGTGTTGAAGTCCGCCGTCTTCAGCCGGCCGTCGTCGAAGCCGAACGCCTCCGAGGCGCGATATTGGAGATAGAGCTCGCCATCGTCGCAATTTCCGAGCGCGTCGGCGGTGAGGCGGAGCGCCGCCTCGGGCGAGAGCGCATCTTTGCGATAAAGGAAGCGGCGTGGATCGGCGGGAAGGGTCATGCTCCCCGATATAGGCGCGTCAGGCGGCGGCGCCAGCCTGCGCGTCGGCGGGGCCGCCCTTGAGGACGAACCTCTTGTCGCAATAGCCGCAATCGACATAGCCCTTCTCGTCGATCTGGAGATAGACGCGCGGGTGGCCGAGCGCGGGCCAGGTCTCGCCGGCGCCGTCGCAGGCGACGCGGGGGCTGTCGGTGAAGGCGATTTCGGGCGTGAAGCGGTCGGTCTGCATAAGGCGGCGTCTAGCAATGCCTTTTCCCTCGAACAACCGTTCCCACCCGGGTCATGAGAAGCCGCTCCTAGGCGAGACGCGGATCAGCGGCTAAACGGCCGCTTCATGACCGAAGCCGCAATCGCGATCGCCGATCTCCAGAAAACCTATCAGGGCGGCAAGAGGGCGCTCGACGGCGTCAGCATCGACGTGCCGCGCGGCCAGATTTTCGGCCTGCTCGGGCCGAACGGGGCCGGCAAGTCGACGCTCATCAACATCCTCGCGGGCCTCGTGAACAAGAGCGGCGGCAGCGCCACCATCTGGGGCTTCGACATCGAGAAGCATCCGCGCAATGCCAAGGCTTCGATCGGCATCGTCCCGCAAGAGATCGTCTTCGATCCCTTCTTCACCCCGTCCGAGACGCTGGAGATCCAGGCCGGCCTTTACGGCGTACCGAAGGAAAGGCGGAAGACGGCGGAATTGCTCCGCGCCATGCATCTCGAAGACAAGGCCAATGCTTATTCGCGCACGCTCTCCGGGGGGATGAAAAGGCGCCTGCTCGTCGCCAAGGCGATGGTCCATTCGCCGCCCATCCTCGTCCTCGACGAGCCGACCGCCGGCGTCGACATCGAGCTTCGCCAGCAGCTGTGGAATTATGTGCGGCAGCTCAACCAGGGCGGCGTCACCATCGTCCTCACCACCCATTATCTGGAGGAAGCCGAGCAATTGTGCGACCGGATCGCGATCATCAATCACGGCCGGCTCATCGCCAACGAGACGACGCGCACCCTGGTCGGCATGGCGCAGGAAAAAGCGGTCGAGGTGGTGGTCGACCGCGACCTGACGCGCGCGCCGGACGCGATCTGCTTCGAGAAGATCGAGCTGAAAGGCGAGCGGACGCTGGCGATCACCTACCGCAAGGACAAGGTGAATGCCGGCGAGGTGCTGGCGGCGCTGCAGCGCGAAGGGCTCGGCATCGTCGACGTCTCCACCCGCGAGGCCGATCTGGAGGACGTGTTCCTCAACCTGACACGCGCGGCCAATGCGGCGGAATGAGGGCAGACATAGCCCCTCCCTTTCAAGGGAGGGGTTGGGGGTGGGTCAGCGAAGCGGCGGCTCAACGCCTGTCCTGAGCGACGCCGCAGGCGGCGTCGAAGGGCCGCCGCTTCGCTCCATGCTCGCTCGGGGGCATCGAGCCCCCTCCCTCGCCACCCACCCCTTGATCCCCTCCCTTGAAGGGGAGGGGCTGAAGTGACCCATTCCTTCGACGTCCTCGTCATCGGCTCCGGCGCGGCGGGGCTGAGCGCGGCGCTGACGCTGGCGCCGGAGCTGAAGGTCGCGGTGCTCGCCAAGGGCGACCTGTCCTCGGGTTCGACCGCGCTCGCGCAGGGCGGGATCGCGGCGGTGCTGGAGCCCGGCGACACGTTCGAAAGCCATGTCGAGGACACGATCACTGCCGGCGCCGGCCTCAACCGGCGCGAGACGGTCGAGTTCGTCGTGGGCGCGGCGCCGGCGGCGGTCGAACGGCTGGCGGCGCTCGGCGTGCCCTTCGACCGGGGGGAGGAGGCGCGCTGGCACCTGACCCGCGAGGGCGGCCACAGCCACCGCCGCATCGTCCACGTCGCCGATGCGACCGGCTGGGCGGTGCAACGGGCGCTGGAGGCGGCGGCTTCGGCCCATCCCAATATCCATCTCATCCCCGACATGGTGGCGATCGACCTCGTCACCGATCGCCATGCCGG
The DNA here is from genome assembly GCA_036491055.1 of Allosphingosinicella sp. GTDB lineage: Bacteria > Pseudomonadota > Alphaproteobacteria > Sphingomonadales > Sphingomonadaceae > Allosphingosinicella. The sequence continues at coordinate 164,358 of DASXCT010000019.1, read as the reverse complement.
GAGCGGCGGCGCCGGCAAGCGCGTCTGGGGCGCCTATGCCGTCAACCGCACGACCGGCCATGTCGAAACGCTCACCGCCCGCGCCGTCATTCTCGCGACCGGCGGGGCCAGCCGCGCCTGGCTCTATTCGACCAATCCGCGCGGCTCGACCGGCGACGGCATCGCCATGGCCTGGCGGGCGGGCTGCCGCGTCTCCAACATGGAGTTCGCGCAATTCCACCCGACCTGCCTCCACGATCACGACGTCAAGAATTTCCTGATCACCGAGGCGATGCGGGGCGAGGGCGGCCGCCTGAAGATCCCCACCACAGGCCGCCGGTTCATGAAACGCTTCGATCCGCGCGAGGAGCTGGCGCCGCGCGATATCGTCGCCCGCGCGATCGACCATGAATTGAAGGCGCTCGGCCTCGACTACGTCCATCTCGACATCAGCCATCGCGACCCGGACTTCATCCGGGCCCATTTCCCGACCATCGCCGCGCGGCTCGCAGCGCCCGACATCGGCATCGACATCACCAGAGAGCCGATCCCGGTCGTCCCCGCCGCCCATTATACGTGCGGCGGCGTGCTGGTGGACCTGGAAGGGGCGACCGACATGCCCGGCCTCTACGCCGCCGGCGAGGTCACCCAATCGGGACTCCACGGCGCCAACCGCCTCGCCTCCAACTCCGTCCTCGAATGCCTCGTTTTCGGAGTCGCCGCGGCGGAGGCGATCAACCGCGACTGGCCATCCTTCCCGCCGCCGCCGCCGATCCGCCCGTGGGACGAGAGCCGGGTGCGCGATTCGGACGAGGAAGTCGTCGTCCACCACAATTGGCGCGAGATCAGGCGCTTCATGTGGGATTATGTCGGCATCGTCCGCACCACCAAGAGGCTCGAGCGCGCGCTGCACCGCGTCAACCTGCTCAAGCAGGAGACGGAGGATTATTACGGCCATTTCCGGGTGACGCCCGACCTGGTCGAGCTTCGCAACCTCGTCCTCGTCGCCGAGCTGATCGTCCGCTCGGCGCTGGCGCGGAAGGAAAGCCGCGGCCTCCATTTCACGCTCGACCATCCCGGCCTTTTGCCCGAGGCAATCGACACGATCCTGGTTCCGGCCTGATCCCGGACGGCCAAATCGTTCCAAAAGAGTAGCTTTTCCGGACTGTTTGGGTTATAAGGTCGCCCATCGAAGCGGATGCGGATCGCATACCGCATGGGTGGTCTAGAGAGAATCGCCGCACATCGTTGCTCGGAAGCGTGGGGTGGACGCGGTCTGGCGCGCATGAGCGGCTGTTTCCATGGGAAGGTCGAATAAATGGCAGCGAAAGCGTTGAGCTTCGACGTTGGCGATTACGTCGTGTACCCCAAGCATGGGGTCGGACGGGTGATCGAACTGCAGAGCACCGACATCGCGGGCATGCAGCTCGAGCTCTATGTGCTCCGGTTCGAGAAAGAGAAGATGACGCTCCGCGTTCCCACCAACAAGGCGGAGAGCGTCGGCATGCGCAAGCTGTCGTCCGACAAGACGATGCAGGAGGCGCTCGCCACTCTGAAGGGCAAGCCGAAGGTGAAGCGCACCATGTGGTCGCGCCGCGCCCAGGAATATGAGGCGAAGATCAATTCGGGCGACCTCGTCTCGATCGCCGAGGTGACGCGCGACCTGTTCCGCGCCGACGACCAGCCCGAGCAGAGCTATTCGGAGCGGCAGATTTTCGAGGCCGCGTCGAGCCGCCTCGCCCGCGAGCTGGCCGCGATGGAGCAGGTCGACGAGCCGACCGCGCTGACGAAGATCCTCGAGATCCTCAACAAGGCGGCCGCGATCTACAACCGGGACAAGATGGCCGATAAGTGAAACAAGCGAGCCGTCCGGGGGACGGATCGATTGGTTCACGCTGACCGCCCTCGTCCGTTCCACGAAAAGGCGGCTCCGCGAGGGGTCGCCTTTTCCATATTGCGCCCGTTTGCGCCGCCGTGTATTAGACAAACAATACAGTAGTCGAGGAGAGAGGAATATGCGCGGAGCCTTGCCGTTGACGGCGCTGCTGCTGCTCGGAGCCTGCGATAGCGGAAGCCACGAGACCATTCATCGCGATTTCCCGGTGACGGGCGGCTTCCAGAAGATAGACCTCGCCGGTTCCACCAACGTGGTGGTGACGGTCGGCGGTCCGGTGTCGGTTCGGGCGGAGGGCGACAAGGCCGCGATCGACCGGCTCGACATCCATGTCGACAATGGCGGGCTCAGCATCGGATCGAAGCGGCATGACGGCTTCGTCTGGGATTTCGGCGGAGGCCATCATCACGTCACCGTCTATGTGACGATGCCGTCGCTCGCCGGCGCCAGCATCGCCGGCTCGGGCGACATGAAGATCGACAAGGCCTCCGGCAGCGATTTCGACGCATCGATCGCGGGCTCGGGCGACATGGATATCGGCAACCTGCAGATGACCCAGGCGCGGTTCAGCATCTCCGGCTCGGGCGACATCAAGGCGAACGGCAAGGCGCAGCAAGCGAATGTCACCATCGCCGGCTCCGGCGACTTCATCGCCGGCGGCTTCGAAATCGGCAATGCGACGGTGTCGGTGATCGGCTCGGGCGACGTCACCGCCCGCGCGACGCAGACTGCCGACGTGACGGTGATGGGTTCCGGCGACGTGACCCTCTCCGGCCCGGCCAGGTGCAACGTCCACAAGATGGGCTCCGGCGACGCCCATTGCGGTTCCTAGAATCCTGACTCGATAGCGATTGACGGGGCGCGCGATCCGGCCATGATCCGGCGATGAACCGGATCGCGCCCTTCCTTGCCGCCGCCCTCCTCGCCGCGCCGGCCGCCGCCGCCGAACGCTCCTATCCCGTCTCCGACTTCGATTCGATCCGGGTCGAGGGGCCGTTCGAAGTGGTTCTCGCCACCGGCCGGTCGACGCAGGTACGCGCGACGGGGTCGGCCGACGCGCTCGATCGGGTCAGCGTCGAGGTCGAGGGGCGGACCCTCAGGATCCGCGCCAATGCCTCGGCCTGGGGCGGCACGCCGGGCCAGTCGCCGGGGCCGATCCGGATCGAGGCCGCGACGCAGGACCTCGCCAGGGCGACGATGCTCGGTTCGGGCAGCCTCGCCATCGATCATGCGCGCGGGCTGCGGCTCGATCTCGCGCTCGGCGGCAACGGCCGCCTGACCGTCGATGCCATGGATGAGGACAATCTCGTCGTCGACATGCTGGGATCGGGCCGGATCGCGCTTGGCGGTCACGCCAGGCAGATGCGCGCGGCGGTGAAGGGGAGCGGCGACATGATCGGCACCGCCCTGGTCGCGGACGACGTCCAGCTCACCGCCGACACCGCCGGCACGGTGACGATCGGCAATGCGCGCTCCGCGCATGTCACCGCCATCGGCCCGGGCGACGTGACGATCGGCGGCTCTCCCGCCTGCACCGTCGACAACAAGGGCGCCGGCCGCGTCCGCTGCGGCCGCTGAGCATCCCTCTCCCTGGAGGGAGAAAGCAGGGTGCGGGTGTTCGGCGTTGGAGCATCTTCTCGGACGCCGAACCCCCTCACCCCGACCCTCTCCCCACCGGGGAGAGGGGTCTGGAAACCGGCTTCCGAATCTCGAAGGTTCAGATCAGCGCCAGACCCGCCAGGCGCGCCGCCAGCTCCGGCGGCAGAGCGGCGAGACCGTCGTCGCTGCCGTCGAGATCCTGCGGCGCGTCGGCGGCGGCGAGATAGCGCCAGCCCTGGTGGGCGCGCTTCGGCTGGACGCGGACCGGCACCAGCTCGGGCGCGAGGCGGATGATCGTGCGCCGGTCCTGCGCGCGGTCGGCGAAGCCGATGATGGTCTGGCGCGCCGCGATCCGGTGCTTGACGATCCAGTAGACCGAGCCGCCGATCAGCTCGTCGGCCCGCTTCGGCCGGAAGCGGGTGACGAGCGGCACCTCGCCGTCGGCCACCCGCTTTTCCTGCCGCCGCTTCAGCGCCTCCAGGCTCGCGCAGCCGACCGCGACCTTGCTGATGTTGAGGCTGGCCATGGCATGCAATTGGCGTCGTTCGCCCGCGGGATCAAGGCCGCGCCGGTTAGCTGCGCAGGCCCCACAAGGCGGCGAGGCCGAGGAAGGAGAAGAAGCCGAAACAATCGGTCATCATGGTCACGAACACGGCCGACGAGACGGCGGGATCGATGCCGATCTTCTCCAGCGTCACCGGCACGAGGATGCCCGAGAGGCCGGCGACCAGATTGTTGATCAGGATGGCGAGGCCGAAAACCATCGCCAGGTCGGCCCGACCGTAGAGCAGGAAGGCACCGAAGCCGATCAGCAGGCCGAGCGCAACGCCGTTGGCGGCCGCGATTCGGAATTCGCGGCCGATCATCCGCATCGTGTTGGAGCTGGTCAGCTGGTTGGTCGCGAGCGCCCGCACGATCACCGCCAGCGTCTGGGTGCCGGCATTGCCGCCCATGCCGGTGACGATCCCCATCAAGGCGGCCAGCAGGGCGAAGCGCGCAATCTCGGTTTCGAACAGGCCGACCACGGCGGCGGCGAGCATCGCAGTCGGCAGGTTGACCAGCAGCCAGAGGAGCCGCGTCCTCACCGTCATCGCCACCGGCTGGTTGATGTCGCCTTCGCCGGCGCCGGACAGGCGCAGAATATCTTCGCTCGCTTCTTCCTGGATGATGTGGACGATGTCGTCGACGGTGATCATGCCGACCAGCCGGCCCGAAGGATCGACGACGGCGGCCGAGATGAGCGCATATTTCTGGAAGCGAAGCGCCACTTCCTCCTGGTCCATGTCGACCGGGACCAGGGTCTGCTCGCGCTTCATCACGTCGGCGACGCGCATGTCGCGGCGGGCGCGAAGCACCCAGCTCAGCATGCAGGTGCCGATCGGACGGTGCTGTGGGTCGACGACGAAGATTTCCCAGAAATCGGTGGTCAGATCCTCGCCGGCGCGCAGATAGTCGATGATCTGGCCGATCGTCCAATGCCCGGGCACCGCGATCAGGTCGCGCTGCATCAGGCGGCCGGCCGATTCCTCCGGATAAGCGAGCGCCTCCTCGATCGCGGCGCGGTCGTCCGGGTCGAGGGCGCGGAGGACGGCGCGCTGCTCGTCCTCTTCCATGTCCTCGATGATGGCGACGGCGTCGTCCGTCTCCAGCTCGCCCGCAATCTCCGCCACCTGGTGCGGCTCGAGCGCGTCGATCAATTCCTCGCGGACATGCTCGTTCATCTCGGCGAGCACGTCGCCGTCGAGCAGGTCGGCCAGGGAGGCGGCGAGCGCCCGGCGGTCGTCCGAATCGATCAGCTCGAACAAATCGGCAATATCGGCCGGGTGGAGCGGCGCGACCATCTCGCGGGCGCCGCCCGAGTCTCCGGCCTCGACCCGTTCCATCACCGCGCGGACGAATCCCGGCCGCAGCCGGTCGTCCTCGTCGAGCCGCGTGTCGGGCACGGGGACGGCGGGCGCTTCGAGTTCGCTTTCGCTCATCGCCCTCTCCACCGTGCCGGAACCGGCGCTTTCCTAGGCCGGGCGTATCCGGCTGTCGATATGGAAGCGGCGAGGGTGGCGCGCTCGTTTCGGCGCGCCTAAGGCGGCCTGCAAAGGAACAGTCGGAGACGCGTCATGGCCAATGAGCTCAACACACTCGTCCTCAACCTCGACACTGGGGGCGACGTCGTCGTCCGCCTGCGGCCGGATCTCGCGCCCGGCCATGTCGCGCGGATCCGGGAGCTGGTCGAGGAAGGCTTTTACGACGGAATCGTCTTCCACCGCGTCATCCCCGGCTTCATGGCCCAAGGCGGCGACCCGACCGGCACCGGCCGCGGCGGCTCCGACAAATCCAACCTCGAGGCGGAATTTTCGAACGCGCCGCACAATCGCGGCGCCGTCTCGATGGCGCGCACGCACGATCCGAACAGCGCCAACAGCCAGTTCTTCATCTGCACCGACGATTCCCCCTTCCTCGACGGTCAATATACGATCTGGGGCGAGGTGACGGATGGGATGGAGCATGTCGACGCCCTTCCGAAAGGCGAACCGCCGCGCACTCCGGGCAAGATCGTCAAGGCGAGCCTCCGGCCCTGACATGGCGTCGGCGCCGGTCACTTTGGTCACGGGCGCCTCGGCGGGGCTTGGCGCCGAATTCGCGCGCCAGTGCCGTGCCCGCGGCGACCGGCTCGTCCTCGTCGCCCGCCGCCGCGACCGGCTCGAGGCGCTGGCGGCGGCGCTCGGCGAAACGCACGTCTTCGCGCTCGATCTGGCCGAGCCGGATGCCCCGGAACGGCTCCTCCGGGAGATCGAGGCGCTCGGCCTGACGGTCGAAACGCTGATCGACAATGCCGGTTTCGGCCTCTCGGGACGGTTCGCCGAGCAGCCGGGCGAGCGCCAGACCGGAATGATCGACCTCAACGTCCGCGCGCTGACCGCGCTCTGCCGCCTGTGCCTCCCGCCGATGATCGCGCGGCGGCGCGGCTTCCTTCTCAACGTCGCCTCGACCGCCGCCTTCCAGGCGGGGCCGAACATGGCCGTCTATTATGCGTCCAAAGCCTATGTCCTGTCGCTGACCGAGGCGCTCCACCAGGAGGCGAAGGGGACTGGCGTCCACGTCACCGCTTTGTGCCCCGGACCGATCGCCACCGAATTCTTCGAGGTCGCCGGCGCGGCCGACGGGCGGCTGGCGAAATTGGGCGCCGATCCCGCCGCCATCGCCCGCGCCGGTCTGGCCGGCCTCGCCCGCAACCGCGCCATCGTCATTCCCGGCTTCATGAACAAGGTCACCGCCCAGTCGAACCGGCTGCTGCCGCGGGCGGCGATGCGCCGCATCGTCGCCGCGATCAAAGCTTAGCCAAAGCCGGCCCGAACAGCCAGTCGTGGAAGATCCGGACCGGCCGCTGGCGAAGCGCCGAGCGGCGGCAGGCGAACCAATAATTGTACGGGCTCGGGGCCGCGGCGTCGAAGAGCCGGACGAGCCGAGCGTCGGGCGATCCCTTCAAATGGCTTTCGAGCATGAAAGCGACGCCAAGCCCCTGGGCGGCGGCGTCGAGGATGAGCTGGCCCGAATCGAAATGGTCGATCGCGGCCGGCTGCAGATCGGGCAGGCCGATTGCGTCGCGCCAGATATTGAACGTCTCGGGCATGTCGCGGTGGAGGAAGATGGTCGCCCGGGCAAGATCGGCCGGACCGCGGATCGCGCGCGGGCCGTCGCGAAGCGCGCGCGCGGCGATGGCGATCACCTTGTTGCTGTCGATCCGCCGCGAATAGAGCGCCGGTTCGACCTCGCTGGTGATCACGATCGCCGCGTCCAGCCCCTCGTTGAGCCGGCCGAGCCGGTTGGCGCCGGTATCGATGTCGATATGGAGGTCCGGATATTGGGCGCGAAGGGTCGGAAGCGCCGGCATCAACCGCTGCGAGGCGAAGAGCGACGGCACCGCCAGCCGCAGCCGCATCATCTCGGCATTTCCCGAGGCGCGCTCCATGGCGAGGGTGAGCGCGTCGATCGACGGACCGATCTCGTCGAGCAGCCGCTCGCCGTCGGCATTGAGACGAACGCCCTGGTGGTGGCGCTCGAACAAGGGATGGCCGACATAGCGCTCCAGCGCCTGGATGCGGCGGGTGAGCGCGGGCGAGGACAGCGACAAGGCTTCCGCCGCGGCCTTGAGCGAGCCCAGGCGGGCGACCTGGACGAAGGCCTCGAGCCCCGTCAGCGGGGGCAGCCGTCTCATTCCCGTCCCTCCTTGTGCGCCGCACACCGATCCGCACCGTAACGGTCCGCGCTTATCCTCGACGGAGCAGATGCAGGAAATGCATCCATAGCATAGTTCTTCGCACTTGCACAATCTCTGCTGCAGTGCAAAAAGAGCCTGCCTTTTCAGGCATCCTCTCCAAACCAACTTCGGGCCGGCCCCTCGGGACCGGCCCGTTTTTTTCCCGGCCGGGACCCGTCCGGCTGGACGGGCCGTTGTCGCTTCCTATCTGCAGCGGGAACGACCGGAGAGCAAAAGCATGGCCGACGAGGAAAGACAGCCGCCACGCCTGCAGGTGGCGACGATGCGGCCGGAGGATAGCGGCCGCGGGCTGGCGCGGCTGCCGCGGCGGCTGATGGAGCAGCTCGCGCTCGCCGAGGGCGACGTGATCGAGATCACCGGCAAGCGCGCCACTCCGGCGCGCGCGGTCGCTCCCTATGCCGAGGACGAAGGGCTCGACATCGTCCGATTGGACGGCCTGCAGCGCGCCAATGCCGAAATCGGCTCGGGCGATTTCGTCACGATCCGCAAGGTCGAATCGAAGCCGGCGCAGCGCGTCGTCTTCGCCCCGGCGCAGAAGAATCTGCGCCTCCACGGCTCGGCCCAGGCGCTGAAGCGCAGCTTCGCCATGAAGCCGCTCACCGCCGGCGACATCGTCGCCACCACCGGCCAGCAGCAGGTCCAGCGCGGCGACATCCCGCCCGAGCTTCGGCAGATGCTCTATGCCCCGGCCTATGCCCTGCAGGAGATCCGCCTCACCGTCGTCTCGACCGCGCCCAAGGGCATCGTCCAGATCGACGCCGATACCGAGGTCGAGCTTCGCCCCGAATATACCGAGGCGGCCGATACCCGCCGCGCCGACGTCACCTATGACGATCTCGGCGGCATCGGCGCGACGGTCGACCAGATTCGCGAGATGATCGAGCTGCCCTTGCGCTATCCCGAGATTTTCGAGCGGCTCGGCGTCGATCCGCCCAAGGGGGTATTGCTCTACGGCCCGCCGGGCACCGGCAAGACCCTGCTCGCCCGCGCCGTCGCCAATGAGAGCGACGCCAGCTTCTTCCACATTGCCGGGCCGGAGATCATGGGCTCGGCCTATGGCGAGAGCGAGCGGCGCCTGCGCGAGGTGTTCGAGGAGGCGGCCAAGAGCGCGCCCGCGATCATCTTCATCGACGAGATCGATTCGATCGCGCCCAAGCGCGGCCAGGTGCAGGGCGAGACCGAGAAGCGCCTCGTCGCCCAGCTCCTGACCCTGCTCGACGGCCTCGAGCCGCGGCAGAATCTGGTCGTCATCGCCGCCACCAACCGGCCCGAGGCGATCGACGAGGCGCTGCGCCGGCCCGGCCGTTTCGACCGCGAGATCGTCATCGGCGTGCCCGACGAGCGCGGGCGGCGCGAGATCCTCGCCATCCACACCCGCGGCATGCCGCTCGACGGCGGCGTCAATCTCGGCGAGCTGGCGCGGCGCACCTTCGGCTTCGTCGGCGCCGATCTCGGCGCCCTTGTCCGCGAGGCGGCGATCGAGGCGGTGCGGCGGATCATGCCGCAGATCAATTTGGAGGAAGGAACGATCCCGCACGAGGTGATCGAGACTCTGTCGGTCAACGGCCGCGATTTCGAGGAGGCGCTGAAGCGCGTCCAGCCCTCGGCGATGCGCGAGGTGATGGTGCAGGCGCCGACCGTCGGCTGGCAGGATATCGGCGGTGTCGAAGAGGCGCGCGAGCGGCTGCGCGAAGGCGTCGAGCTTCCGCTCAAGCATCCCGAGGCGTTCAAGCGGATCGGCATCCGCCCGGCCAAGGGCTTCCTCCTTTATGGCCCTCCCGGCACCGGCAAGACCCTGCTCGCCAAGGCCACGGCGCGCGAGGCGGAGGCCAATTTCATCGCCACCAAATCCTCCGACCTGCTCTCCAAATGGTATGGCGAGAGCGAGCAGCAGATCGCCCGCCTGTTCGCCCGCGCCCGCCAGGTCGCGCCGACCATCGTCTTCATCGACGAGCTCGACAGCCTGGTGCCGATGCGTGGCGGCGGTCTCGGCGAGCCGCAGGTGACCGAACGGGTGGTCAACACCATCCTCGCCGAGATGGACGGGCTCGAGGAATTGGGCTCGGTGGTGGTGATCGGCGCCACCAACCGGCCGAACCTGGTCGATCCGGCCCTGCTCCGCCCCGGCCGCTTCGACGAATTGATCTATGTCCCCGTCCCGGACCGGGCGGGGCGCCGGCATATCCTCACCATCCACACGGCGAAGATGCCGCTCGGCGACAATGTCGATCTGGACGCGATCGCGGCGCGGACCGAGCGCTTCACCGGCGCCGACCTCGAGGATCTGGTGCGGCGGGCGGGACTCTTCGCCCTGCGCGGCTCGATGGAGGCGAAAGAGGTGACCATGGCCGAGTTCGAGCGCGCGCTCGACGAGACCCGGCCGTCGGTCACCGAGGAAGCCGAGCGCGAATATGAGCAGATGCAGGCCAGGCTGAAGCAGGACGCCGTCGCCGCCGGCGGCATCGGCTTCGTCTCGCCCGGCATGCTCCAGCCGCGGGCGCCGCGGGAGTAAAGGCCCTTAATTTGCGGCAAGGCGGCCGTCTCGGCTTGCCATTGCGGCGTCGATTTGCGAACGCACCCCCTCATCCATTGTTTTCAGGACCGAAGCATGGCGATTTCCGGCGAACAGGCTCAAAGGTCCCGCGCGTTCCAGCGCGGCACGGCCGGCGGGCCGCTCTGGCAGTTCCTCAAGGGCTTCCTGAAGCATCCGGTGATGGTCGGATCGGTCATCCCGTCCTCGAAGATCCTGATCGACCGCATGCTCGCGCCGGTCGATTGGGCGAATTGCAAATTGTTCGTCGAATATGGCCCGGGGGTCGGCACCTTCACCCAGCATGTGCTGCGGCGGCTCCCGGCCGACGCGATCATGCTGACGATCGACACCAATCCCGACTTCACCGCCTATGTCAGCCGCAAGATCCGCGATTCCCGCCTGCGCGCGGTGACCGGCTCGGCCGCGGACGTGCGCGAGATCATGGCCGATTTCGGCCTCGACCACGCCGATTTCATCCTGTCGGGCCTGCCCTTCTCGACGCTTCCGCCGGGCGTCGGGCCAAGCATCGCCGAAGCGACGTTCGAGGCATTGCGGCCGGGCGGCGCCTTCCTCGTCTATCAATTCTCGCCCAAGGTGCGAAAGTTCATCGCGCCGCATTTCGACCGCATCGACCGCGCCTTCGAGCTGATCAACATCCCGCCGGCGACCCTGTTCTGGGCCTGGAAGGACTGACGGGGCTTTCCCTCAGGCGCCGAAATTGAGGCGCCGCGAGATCCGGTAATCCGCGACCGCGACGACGAACCAGCCGATCGCCCATTTGAGGCGGTTGAAGAAGGTCCGCCGCTTCCTGTGCGCCTCGGGCGTGATCCGCAGGCTGTCGGCAAGCTCGCCCTCGAAGAAATGGCGCATCGCGGCGGCGAAGCCGGCGTCCTCGATCCGCAGCATCATCTCCAGGTTGAGGAAGAGGCTGCGCATGTCGAAATTGGCCGAACCGATATAAACGACGTCGTCGATCACGAACAATTTCGTGTGCAGCCGGGTCGGCTCATATTCGTAGACCTCGACCCCCCGCCGCAGCAGATAGGAATAAGTCGAGCGGGCGGCGGCGATCGTCGCATTGTTGTCGGACTTGCCGGCGGTGATCAGGCGGGTGCGGCCGCGGCGGGCGACCTTGCCCATGCGCCTCAAGATGCTCGGGCTGGGCGCGAAATAAGCGGCGACGATGTCGAGACGGCGGGCGGCGAGCATGTCCTTGCGGACCGCGCGCGCCCAGGGGCTGAGCCGCCGCGCCGGACCGCCGAACAGCCAGTGCAGCTTGCCCTCGGTGACGCTCGACTGGGCGAGCATCCGCCTCAGGTCGCGGATGCGTCCGTTCGGTGTCTGCGTCCAGCGGAAAAGATCGTCGAAATAGCCGACGAGGCAGGCGACGCCGGCGCCCTCCACCTCGAGTCCGACGTCCCGCCAGGCACCGGTTTCGGGGCCTCCGAAATAATCGTCGGAAATGTTGAAGCCGCCGATGATGACGCGGCGGCCGTCGGCAAGCGCCAGCTTCTGGTGGTTCCGGAGCAGATAGCGGCGCCCGTAATGCGGGCTGAAGCGGCAGAAGGCGGCGCCGGCGTCGAGCAACGGCCGGAAGAAAATGGCGCTGCCGGTCGAGCCGAAGCCGTCGACGAGCAACGTCACCCGAACGCCCCGTCCCGCCGCTTTGATCAGGGCGTCGCGCACCCGGGTTCCCGACGCATCGTCGAGAAAGATGTAATAGAGGATGCGAAGGCTCTCCCGGGCGCCGTCGATCAGCGCGATGAGCGCGTCGAGCCGCGCCGGCCCGTCGGCGAGCAGGGTGAGGCGGTTGCCGTCGACGCCCGTTGAAAACATTGGCGTCGAGTACATTGGCGTCGAGAACATTGGCGGCGGCGGCGTATCGGGCATGACGGCGACATGATCGGCCTTGCGGGGAAGGGCAAGCCCTCCCACATGATTGACAGACGGAGGGCCGGCTGTTAGCCGCCGCGCTCTCCCATCAGCTGGAATGAAGAGCGGAGCTGCTCCATGGCACGCGTTACCGTCGAAGATTGCGTCGACAAGATTTCGAACCGGTTCGACCTGGTGCTGCTGTCGGCCCAGCGGGCCCGGCAGATCAGCGGCGGCGCCGACCTGACCATCGACCGCGACCGCGACAAGAACCCGGTCGTCGCCCTCCGCGAGATCGCCGAGGAGACGGTGAAGCCGAGGCATCTCGAAGAGAGCCTGGTCGGCAGCCTGCAGCGCGTCCAGATCGACGATGACGAGGCGCCGGACGAGGTCGGCTCGCTTTCCGCTTCGGCCGAGGCGCTTCGTCTCACCGCGGCCGCCCCGCCCCGCAACAGCAATGCGGGCGCCGACTACGAATAAGGAGGCGTGGCGCGGATGAGCGGCGCCGGCTTCACCCTTTTCCCGACCGCGATCGGAACCTGCGCGCTGGTCTGGCGCGGAGGCGCAATCGTCGGCGCCGCGCTGCCGGAGGAGAATGACGCGGCGGCCCGCGCGCGGCTCGCCCGCCGCTTTCCCGATGCCGAAGAAGCCGATCCGCCTGCCGTCGTCGTGGATGCGATCGATCGGGTCGCGCGCCTGCTTGCCGGCGAGGCCGTCGATCTTTCGCCGATCCCGCTCGATCTCTCCGCCGCCGACGCATTCGAACGAAGCGTCTATGCCGCGACCCGCGCGATTCCGCGCGGCGAAGTGCGGACCTATGGCGAGATCGCCGCGGCGCTCGATGCGCCGGGCGCCGCCCGCGCCGTGGGCATTGCGCTCGGCCGCAATCCGATCCCGATTCTCGTCCCCTGCCACCGCGTACTCGCCGCGCAGGGCAGAAGCGGCGGCTTCTCCGCGCCCGGAGGCACGAAGACCAAGTTCCGGATGCTCGCCATCGAAGGCGCGCGGCGGCCCGGCGAGCCCGAATTGTTCGATTCGCTGCCGCTGGCGGTGAGGCCCGCTTCCTGACGGTTCAGCCGTCCAGCTCCGAACGGTCGAGCCATTCCAGCTCGGCGCGGGTCAGCATCCGCCCATCGGCGTCGCGGACCGCCATCGGCGCGATCGGCCGGCGGGTGGCGCGATCGACCAGCACCGGGTTGCTCGGCATCGCCGAAATCCATTTCTCTCCCCATTGGCGCAGCGAGAGGAGGACCGGCAGCAGGTCCAGCCCCTTGTCGGTCAGCCGATAGGCGACGCGGCGGCGGTCGGTCGGATCGGGCTCGCGCTGGAGGACGCCGTTCTCGACCAGGCGCGCGAGCCGGTTCGAGAGGATGTTGCGGGCAATGCCGAGGGTCGACTGGAACTCCTCGAAATGCTGGAGGCCGTTGAAGGCGCCGCGCAGGATCAGGAACGACCAGCGCTCGCCGACCGATTCGAGGGCGGCCGCGATCGAGCATTGCCGCAGCATCTCGCGATGACGTTCCAGGTCCAATACCACGGGTCGATCCTATCGCCTTTCCCGGCTGCTGGATATGGGGCGCGGATTCTCAGTTGCAATCTGCAACTGATTCCCTTATCAAGTTTCATATTGAAACTGAGATAGGGGATATCGTCATGATTCGCCGCTTCGCCTTCCCGTTCTTGCTGCTCGCTTTTTCCGCCGCGCCCGCCTTCGCCGCCGGCAATCCCTATCGGGCGGAGCTGTCCAGGCCCGCCTCCGCCGAACGCTTCGTGGCGGGGGACCTCGTCTGGAATTGCGCCGGCATATCCTGCGCGGCGACGCAGGCCGCCAGCCGCCCCGCGACCGACTGCGCCGCCCTCGCCGACAAGGTCGGCGCGCTGCGCGGCTTCGCCGTCGCCGGCCGGCCGCTCGCCTCCGACGCGCTCGAAAAGTGCAATGCCCGCGCCCATTGAGCGCCTTTAGCATTGCATCGCCCCCGCACCGCACCCCATGTTGGGTGCGGTGTTGAGGCAATATGAGCTTCTGGAGAAGGTCCGGGCCTACGATCCCGACGCCGACGAGGCGATGATCAACCGCGCCTACGTCTTCTCGATGAAGGCGCATGGCAGCCAGAAGCGCGCCTCGGGCGATCCTTATTACAGCCATCCGATCGAGGTGGCCGGAATCCTCACCAACCTCCATCTCGACGACGAGACGATCGTCACCGCCATCCTCCACGACACGATCGAGGATACGGTCGCGACCCATGAGGAGATCGAGCGGCTGTTCGGGCCCAACGTCGCCCGTCTGGTCGACGGCGTCACCAAGCTGTCGAAGATCGAGGCGCAGAGCGAGAGCCAGCGCGCGGCCGAGAATCTCAGGAAGTTCCTGCTCGCCATGTCGGGCGACATCCGCGTCCTGCTGGTCAAGCTCGCCGACCGGCTCCACAACATGCGCACCCTCCATTTCATCAAATCGGAGGAGAAGCGCCGGCGCATCGCCCGCGAGACGATGGACATCTACGCCCCGCTCGCCGAGCGGATCGGCATGTACGAGTTCATGACCGAGATGCAGACGCTTGCCTTCCGCGAGCTGGAGCCGGACGCCTATGCCTCCATCTCCAAGCGGCTCGAGCAGCTCCACAAGGGCGGCGGCGACAAGATGATCGACCGCATCGCCCGCGGTTTGAAGGCGCATCTCGAGGCGAACGGGATCGAGGCCGAGGTGCAGGGGCGCGAGAAGCATCCTTATTCGATCTGGCGCAAGATGGCCGAGCGCCACGTCAGCTTCGAGCAATTGTCGGACGTCATGGCCTTTCGCGCCGTCGTCGGCACGGTCGAGGATTGCTACCGGACATTGGGCCTCATCCACCAGCGCTGGCCGACGGTCCCGGGCCGCTTCAAGGACTTCATCTCGACGCCGAAGCGCAATGGCTATCGCTCGATCCACACCACCGTCATCCATGACGAGCAGATGCGGATCGAAATCCAGATCCGCACGAACGAGATGCACATGCAGGCCGAGCACGGCCTCGCCGCCCATTGGGCCTATAAGGAAGGGGTCGCCTCCGCCACGGCCGAGCATCCCTGGATCAGCGACCTCGTCGAGATCCTCGAACATGCCGGCAGCGCCGAGGAATTGCTCGAGCATACGCGGATGGCGATGTACCAGGATCGGATCTTCGCCTTCACGCCGAAGGGGGAGCTGATCCAGCTCCCCAAGGGCGCGACCCCGGTCGATTTCGCCTACGCCGTCCACACCGATCTCGGCGACCAGACGGTCGGCGCCAAGATCAACGGCCGGGTGATGCCGCTCAGAACCCCGCTCGAAAATGGCGACCAGGTCGAGATCCTCGTCTCCAAGGCGCAGCACCCGCAGCCGGCCTGGCTGAGCTTCGTCGTCACCGGCAAGGCGCGGGCCAAGATCCGCCGCTTCGTCAAATCGAAGGAAAGGGAGGAGACGGTCGCGCTCGGCCGCAAGATTTTCGACGAGATCGTCCAGCGCCTGCCCGAGCCGCTCGGCTGGGAGGCGATCGCCGAAGCGATGAAGCGACTCCATTTCCACGACGATGCCGCGCTGATGGAGGCGATCGCCCTCAAGCGCGTCTCCGACGTCGCGGTGATGGAGGCCCTGGTGCCCGGCTCGGCCGGCAAGGATGGCGTCAAGCCGCCGCCCCAGCGCACCGCCATCTCGATCAAGGGCCTGACCCCCGGCGTCGCCTTCCAGCTCGCGCCCTGCTGCCACCCGATTCCCGGCGACCGGATCGTCGGCCTGCGCCGTGAGGGCGAGGGGATCGAGGTCCATACGATCGGCTGCGACGCGCTCGCCAACGGCGTGGATGCCGATTGGGTCGATCTCGCCTGGGGCGACGAATCGGACGGCGGCACCGCCCGGCTGTGCATCGTCATCAAGAACGAGCCGGGGTCGCTCGCCGTCATCGCCGGCATCCTCGGCAAGCATGGCGCGAACATCGTCAGCATGGACCAGGCCGGCCGCGACGGCAGCTTCCACACCTTCAATTTCGACGTGGAGGTGCACGACGTCCATCATCTGATGCGCATCCTGGCGGCGCTCAGGGCGGCCGAGGTCGTGTCGAGCGCCGAACGGCTCTAGGGGGGATCGTGGCCGACAAACCCTCTTCGCTGACCTATGGCGATTATCTCCAGCTCGATCGGATCCTCTCGGCCCAGCGGCCGCTTTCCGACAATCATGACGAATTGCTGTTCATCATCATCCACCAGACCAAGGAGCTGTGGCTGAAGCAGATATTGCGCGAGCTCGACATGTCGCGGGAGATGATCCGGGGCGACGTCCTGATCCCGGTCCACAAATGCCTGTCGCGCGTTTCGCGCATCCAGGCGGTGATGACCTTGAGCTGGGATGTGCTCGCGACGATGACTCCGGCCGATTATACCAGCTTCCGCCACGTTCTGGGGACGAGCTCCGGCTTCCAGTCGGCCCAGTTCCGCCAGTTCGAATATGCGCTCGGTCTCAAGGACGGCGCCCACCTCCGTTTCCAGGAGGAGGGTTCGCCGGAGCAGGCGGCGCTCCAGGCCGCATTGGCGAGGCCGAGCCTGTGGGACGAGGCCAATGCCGCCCTCGCCCGCGCCGGCTTCGACCTTCCGCCCGAGATCCTCGACCGCGACTGGCGCGAGCCCTACCGGCCGAGCGAGGCCGTCGAGCTGGCCTGGGCCGGGGTCTATCGCGACCCGATGCGCTGGTGGCCCTTCTACCAGCTGGCCGAGAAACTGGTCGACCTGGACGATTCGGTCGCGACCTGGCGCCACCGCCATGCGGTGACGGTGGAGCGGATCATCGGCGCGAAACGGGGCACCGGCGGCACGGCCGGCGTCTCCTACCTCCAGTCGACCTTGGGCAAGCGCGCCTTCCCGGAGCTCTGGTCGCTCCGCACCAAGCTTTAACGCGGAGTGGGCGCCGGAGCGCCGCGGATGGCGGCGATCTCCTCGCGCGCGATTCGCTCGCGCGCCTCCAGGCTCGGATGGTAACGGAAGATCTGCGGGTCATTGTCATATTTGCCGAGAAAGCGGCGCCAGAAGGGGATCACGGCGTCGAGATCGTAGCCGGCCGCCGCCATCAGCCGGATCGCCATCCGGTCGGCCGCCTCCTCGCGCTTCCAATAGGTTTCGGCGCGGATGCCGATCGAGGCGAGCAATTTGTCGCCCGTGTGCATCGGCGGATGGCCGAGGATGAAATGGCCGAGCTCGTGGCCGACGATCAAGGCAAGCTCGTCGTCGCTGTGGACGAAATCGAGCAGCGCGGTGGTCACGATGACGTCATGGCCGTTCGAGAAAGCGTTGACCTGGGGATTGCGGGCGAGGCGGACACGGCCGAAGCAGCCGGGGATCGAGTCGAGAATCGCCTCGAATTGACGGCCCTGCCGCAGCATCGTCAGCCGCGCCGGCCCGGCGCGAAGCGCGTCCTCGAGCTGGCGCTCACCGGCTTCGGCGAGCGTGCGCCATTTGCCGCCGGCCGCGATCTCCGCCGCCGGCGGGGGCAAGGGCGCGCCGTTGATGGCGAGCAGCACATCCCCCGCCTGGAGCCCCGCCTCGGCCGCGGGGCTGCCGCCGAGCACCGTGAGCAAGCCGGGCCCGCGGTCGAGGCCGTAACGCCGGATCATCAGCGGCCGGTCCGCGGGCAGATATTCGGCGAGATGATGAAAGACGATGCCGGTCAGCGGATAGGGATCGGGGCAGAGCGCCCGACCCGCGCTCGCCAGCCGGTAGGCGATTGCTGCGACCCGTGCATCCGCCTGGCGCAGCGTCGTCGTCTGCGTGGAAGCGACGTCCCGCGGCGCGCTCGTCGCTGCCCCCGGAGGCGAAAAGGCGGCGGCGGAGAGGAACAGGAACGGAAGAGCGAGGAGCCGCATCGCGGGGCGGCCGAAAGCAAAGAAAACCGAAAGCAAAGAAAAAGGCCGGATGAAGCGGAGCTTCACCCGGCCGAACCGTTCAGACTGCGAGCAGCAGCGCCGACTTACGGGCTGTGCGGCAGATTATGATTGTGGTGGCTGGCCGCGGCAAGAATGCCGAGGATGATCGCGACGACCGCGATCAGCGGAATGATGAAGCCGCCGCGAAGCTCGCTGCCATTCACATTCTCGCCGGCGGGCGCAACCTCCGTGGTCCCGACAGGCGCGCCACGCTGTGCGGCGGCAATCGTCGGTGTCGCCATCAAAGCAACCGAGGCGGTCGCGGCGATAAGTCCCTTGAAACCCACGTCAGCTTCTCCCTTCGTACCGAGTCTGATCTTCTCGATTTCGAGCCCTACCTAGTCGAGGCTTCCCTAGCTGTCTACCCCGAAATGATCCTGTCCGAAATCCCCGAAGCGCGCCCCATAAGCCCGACGGGTTTACGGAGGTTGAACCCGAACGCGAAGCGCCCAAAAAGGTTCAACGGGCCCACGACATCGCGCCCGGCTGTTGCATTCGGGCGACACTCCGGTTCGGAATCGTCCAAAAAGCCATTGGTTTCAGAGGGGTTTGAAAGGCTTTCGGAAAGTAGGCGATGGCCTTGAACGCACGTTTGGGGCGCCTGTCGGCGGTGACCGCGTCGCGCTCCCGATCGCCGCCTGGACGGTTCCGCCGCCACTTCCGCCGGAATCACGCAATTCCAAGGGGCTCGGGACGACCTTCCCCCATGCCTTCGTGGCCATGATCGGGACGCTCGGCCGCAACCGCGAACGAATCGATGTCGATTACGGCTTTCCGCAACCTGCCGGCCGAAACGAACCGGACGTGACCAGTGGCGCGCAAGGCGCTTTCATCCCGTCGGATAGCGCCGGCTTGACAATCGCCCGCCCCTCCCATTTTAGCCGCGACGGCCTCCCCATCCAGCAACGAGAGCGAGAGTGAATGAGCGCGCGCAAGGACCGGATCGTCGTCGTGGGCCTCGGCTATGTCGGGCTGCCGCTGGCCGTGGCGCTCGCGCGCAGCTTCGACGTGACCGGGCTCGACATCGACGCCGGACGGGTCGAGCAGCTGAAACGGGGTGTCGACCGCACCAACGAGGTCACGTCGGAAGCGCTTGCCGCCTCGACCCTGAAGCTGAGCAGCCGGCCGGACGAATGCCGGGGCGCGGACATGTATATCGTCACCGTACCGACCCCCGTCGATGCCGGGAACAAGCCGGATCTGGGGCCGGTGATCGGCGCCACCCGCTCGGTCGCGGCTTTGATCGACCCCGAGCGCCGGCCGGTCGTCGTCTATGAAAGCACCGTCTATCCGGGCGTGACCGAAGAGATATGCGGGCCTTTGATCGAGGAGGTGTCGGGGCTGACCCGCGGCCGCGATTTCTTCCTCGGCTACTCGCCCGAGCGGATCAATCCCGGCGACCGCGAGCACACAGTCGACCGCATCGTCAAGGTGATCGCCGGCGAGAATGAGGCGGTGACCGAGCGGCTCGCCGCCGTCTACGGCGCGGTCACCTCGGCCGGCGTGTTCCGCGCCCGCTCGATCCGGACGGCCGAGGCGGCCAAGGTGATCGAGAACGCCCAACGCGACATCAACATCGCCTTCATCAACGAGATCACCCAGATTTTCGCAAGGCTCGACATCTCGGTCTGGGACGTGCTCGACGCCGCCGGCACCAAGTGGAATTTCCTGAAGTTCCAGCCGGGCCTGGTCGGCGGCCACTGTATCGGCGTCGATCCTTATTATCTGAGCTTCCGCGCGCAGCAGCTCGGGCTGGAGCCCAACGTGATCCTCTCCGGCCGCTCGATCAACGACCGCATGGGCGCCTGGATCGCCGACCAGCTCCACGCCCGGCGCGGCGGCCGCCCCGGCTCGGCCTTGGTGATGGGCCTCACCTTCAAGGAGAATGTGCCGGACCTGCGCAACAGCCGGGTTATCGACCTGATCCGGCGGCTGGAAGAGCATGGCCATGAGGTGACGGTGCACGATCCCCATGCCGATGCCGAGGAAGCGCGGCACGAATATGGGCTGGACCTTGCCGACGACGCGCTGGAGGGAAGCTACGACCTCGTCGTCGTCGCCGTTCCCCACACCGTCTATGGCGAGCTTCCTGATTCTCGCCTGGAGGCTCTTGCCGGCCGCGGCGGCCTGATCGCCGACCTCAAGAACCTCTACGCGCGCCGTACCCTGGGCGGCGTCGAGCGCTGGAGCCTCTGAGCAGGCCAATTAAACGCCGTGGTAGCGGCGGTACCAGTCGACGAAGCGCGGAATGCCCTCCTCGATCCGAGTCTTGGGCTCGAAGCCGAGGTCGCGCTGGATGGCGCTGATATCGGCATAAGTGTCGCGAACGTCCCCGGGCTGCATCGGCATCAGCGTCTTCTCGGCCGGGCGGCCGCAGGCCTGCTCGATGAGGCCGATCATCCGCGCCAGCTCCTCCGAGCGGTGATTGCCGATATTGTAGAGGCGGTGGGGCGCCCGGCTGCCGCCCGCTTTCTCCTGGCCGTCGTCGGGCGGCGGATTGTCGAGGCAGGCGACGATCCCCGTGACGATGTCGTCGATATAGGTGAAATCGCGCCGCATATTGCCTTCGCCGAAGACGTTGATCGGCTCGCCGGCGAAGATCGCCCTGGTGAAGATCCACATCGCCATGTCCGGCCGGCCCCAGGGGCCGTAGACGGTGAAGAAGCGCAGCCCCGTCTGCGGCAGGCGGTAGAGATGGGCGTAGGTTTCGCCGATCAGCTCGTCCGCCTTCTTGGTCGCCGCGTAGAGCGAGAGCGGATGGTCGACCCGGTCCTCGACACGAAAGGGCAGAGTCTCGTTCCCGCCGTAGACCGAGGAGGAGGAGGCGTAGACGAAATGTCGCGCCCGCCGGTGCCGCGCCACCTCGATCATGTTGAGATGGCCGACCAAATTGGAGTGGACATAGGCATGGGGATTCTCGATCGAATAGCGTACCCCCGCCTGGGCGCCGAGATGGACGATCCGGTCGAATTCCGCTCCGGCCAGCGCCCTTTGCAGCGCGTCCCTGTCGGCGAAATCGACCTCGACGAAGCGGAAGCCTGCGCGGCGGCGCGCAAGCTCGGCGAGGCGATCGCGCTTCAGCGCAATGTTGTAATAATCGTTGACATTGTCGATGCCGATCACCCGCTCGCCGCGGGCGAGCAGCCGGTCGCTGACGTGAAAGCCGATGAAGCCGGCGGCGCCGGTGACGAGGATGGTCATGCAAGGGTCCCGAATGGATTGGTCGCGCGGCGCTTAGACGAGAGGCGCGGCAAAACTCAACGGCGGAGCGCCGTTTTTGGACGATTCGGCCGCCGCGCTGCCACGCGCAACGGTGGACTTCCGCGCTTTTTTGGCCTTAACGCCTTGTTCGCTTGATCTTCGGGGGCCGCAGCGGTTCGCGCGTGATAATTCCGGCAAGATTCACCAGCGCCCGGCGCACGCTCTGGCATCGCGTCCGTTTCCAGCTCGGAATCGGCATCCTTCTCGCCGTCCTCCTCCCTTACGCCGCGCGTTATCCGTTCGACGCCGCCGCCCGCGACCTGAGGGCGCTCGACAGCTCCCTGATCGGCACGCTGCTCGCCCTTGTCGGCGGCTATTATGCCTTTCGGCGGATGAGCCGTTATCCGGGCGTCCGGGCCAGCTATCATATCCTGCCGTCCTTCGCCGCCTCCTACGGCGCGGTACTGGCCGTCTTCTTCTTTGCCCGGCTCGACTATAGCCGCCTTTCCTTCCTGATCAGCTTCCTGCTCGCCGCCTTCTGGTACTATATCGTCTATTTCAAGCTGCAGCGGCAGCACCGGCTGTCGATCGGCGTTGTCCCCTGCGGCGATGTCGGACACCTGTTCGAGATCGAGGAGGTGAGCTGGGCGCGGCTGTCCGATCCGACCGACGGGATCGCGATCTTCGACGCCATCGTCGCCGACCTGCGCTCCGACATACCCGACGAATGGGAGCGCTTCCTCGCCGACCGGGCGCTCGCCGGGACGCTCGTCATGCACGTCAAGCAGATGGAGGAATCGCTCACCGGCCGGGTCGCGATCGAGCATCTGTCGGAGAACAATCTCGGCTCGCTCATCCCGGGGATCGTCTACGGCAAGGTGAAGCGCGCCGGCGATCTTGCTTTGTCGTTTCTCGCCCTCCCCTTCCTGTTGCCGGCGATGCTGGTCGTGGCGCTGATGATCCGCTTCGATTCCGCCGGACCGATACTCTTCCGCCAGCAGCGGATGGGCTATCGCGGCGAAATGTTCCGCATGTTCAAGTTCCGCACCATGTGCGACGTGGCGGAGGCGGAAGACCCCCGGGATGCGGCGATGACCCGCGACGACGACGCTCGGGTGACGCGGGTCGGCAGGATCCTGCGCCGCTACCGGATCGACGAGCTTCCGCAGGTCATCAACATCGTCAAGGGCGAGATGAGCTGGATCGGCCCGCGGCCGGAGGCGGTGCCGCTGTCGCACTGGTATGAGAGCGAGCTGCCTTTCTACCGCTATCGCCATATCGTCCGCCCGGGGATCACCGGCTGGGCGCAGGTGAAACAGGGCCATGTCGCCGATGTCGAGGACGTGCTCTGGAAGCTCCAATACGATTTCTACTACATCAAGAATTTCTCGTTCTGGCTCGACCTGCTGATCGTCGCGCGGACGGTGCGCACGGTGCTGAGCGGCTTCGGCGCCCGCTGAAGACGCCATTCGGGCGGTTCGCGGCCGTGCCCGTCCCCCTGCGCCTTTGCCGAAGCGGCGCGGGACAGGAATGCGGAATGACGACGGCCAGATTCAGGCGCCAGAGGCGTCGGCTCGGAGCCATGCCTGGAACATCAGGATTGCCCAAATCGCGGGCGTTGAATCGCGGCGGCCGCTCAAGTGCATATCCCAGCGGCGATGGACAACGGCAGGATCGAACCAGCCTTCCTCCGCCATCCGCGTCGGGTCCAGCAGATCCTCCGCCCAAGCACGCAGGGGTCCTTTCAGCCATTCGCCGACTGGAATTGCAAATCCCGCCTTCGGCCGCTCGAACAGCGCGCGCGGCGCCTGGCGGTAGAGAAGCTCGCGGAGGATACATTTTCCCTGCTTGCCACGAATCTTCATTTCCAGCGGGATGTGCGCTGCGACCTCGGCGACGCGATGATCGAGAAAGGGGACCCGGGTTTCCAGGCTCACCGCCATCGCTGCTCGATCCACTTTGCAGAGAATATCGTCGGGCAGATACGAGACAGCATCGCAATACATCATCCGGACCGCGTCCGGGGCGCCGGGGGCGACGTCGAGGTCAAAGCTGGCGACCTCCGGGGGAGCGCCGAGCACCGGCGACAGCTCGTAGCTCCACTCGTCCAGGAAGCTGCTATAGATGTCATCGAAAGAGCGCGCCAAGGCTGCGACGCGCAACGCCTTTTGAATCTTCGCGCCGAAATTCGGCGCCCGCCGGCCCGGCACGGCATTCCACATAGCGGGTGGAAGTTTGCTGAGTGCCTGTCCAATAAGCGTCCGCATCGGCGGTGGCAGCATCTGCAGCTGCTGCCACCGCCGCGGTGCGACGAAATGGCGGTTGTAGCCGGCGAACAATTCGTCGCCGCCGTCGCCGGAGAGAGCAACCGTCACCTGCTCCCGCGCGAACCGGCTGACGAGATGGGTCGGGATCTGCGAGGAATCGGCGAAAGGCTCGTCATACATGGCCGGGAGGAGCGGAATGACATCCTGCGCCTCTTTCACCGTCACATAGCGCTCGTGGTGAATGGTGCCGAGATGCCTGGCGACAGCCTTGGCATATTGAGCCTCGTCATATCCCGATTCCTCGAACCCGATCGAGAAGGTGCGTACGGGAATTGGGGAATATTTCTGGTACAAAGCGACGACGCTCGAACTGTCGATCCCCCCCGACAGGAAGGCGCCGACGGGCACATCGGCAACGGATTGGCCTTTGATCGAGTCGGCGAGCGCGGATTCGAGCCGCTCGAGCGCTTCGGCTTCGTCCGTGATCGGATCCGCATAGCCGCGTCGCATGACGTCCCGGTACGACCAGTAACGGGCAAGGCGGAGGCCTCCCTCGTCCCGCCCTTCGGCAGGTGGCGTGCTGCGCGGGCTGTGGGCGCCGTCGGGCGTGACGGTGAGGATGGTACCCGGCTCCAGCTTGAAAATGCGCTCGTAGATGGAGAGCGGCGCGGGGATGTAGATGCGCGCCGCAAATTCTTTCAAAGCGTGCCGGTCGATCGGATTGTCGAACCTTGGATGCTTGCGCAGCGCCTTGAGCTCGGACGCGAAGACGAAATCCGGGCCGGCCCAGCCATAATAAAGCGGCTTCTCGCCGAACCGGTCGCGGGCGAGATGGAGCTGCCGTTCGCGCCGGTCCCACAAAGCGAGGGCGAACATGCCGACGCTCTTCTGGAGCGCCTTTTCCAGCCCCCAGGCCGCGATCGCGGCGACCAGGGTCTCGGTATCCGAATGGCCGCGCCAGGGGCCGCCCAGCCCCGTTTCCTCGAGCTCGCTCCTGAGCGCCAGATGGTTGTAGATCTCGCCATTGTAGCTCACCATCCAGCGGCCGTCCGCCGACTCCATCGGCTGATGGCCGAGCGGCGACAGATCGACGATCGAGAGCCGCCGATGGCCTAGCCCGATGCCGCTTTCGCGGTCGATCCACTGGCCCTCGTCATCCGGACCGCGATGGGCAATCGCACGGCCCATCGCCCGCAGCACGGCCGCGTCGATACGTCCTGCCGAAAATATGCCGCAGATTCCGCACATCCATCGATTTCCCTGATTCCCCCTTTTTGGGGCATTGCCTCGCTTCGGCAGACCGGTCCAGCCGGAATTGTTGCGAAAAATGGTTGGGACGCCGCGCTGTTCCCCAGCGGCTCGTCGCCATCGACCTTGCTTCGATTTGTCTAACGTGATGACTGCAGAGGACGGCCCGCTTTTGGACCGGGATCGTCACAGGGGAAATAAGCCGAACGTGAATTCTTCTCAATATTGCGGATCCGTGGCCGCCAAGGTCGTAGCGGCCGACCTGGGACGCCGAAGCAAGTCACGAAGGGCTTCCGGATCCGCCTTGGGCCGGAGCTTGGAGTCCGTCGCCAAGCGGACGGGCCGGGTTGCCGGCGACGACCATCCCCGGCGCGACATCGCGCGTCACCACGCTGCCGGCGCCGACGATGCCGCCTTCGCCGACCGTGACGCCGGAGAGGATGATCGCGCCGGCGCCGATCCACGCGCGATCTCCGAGCCGGATGGGCCTTCCGACATGCGCCGCCGTACGACCGCGAACAGAGCTGGTTTCGAGGCCGGCATCAAGGAGCATGCACCGCGTCGAAAGGACGACGTCGTCGCCGATCTCGACCCCCGTCCTGCCAAGGATATAGACATCGTGATTGATCACGCAATTGCGGCCGACCCGCACGTTACGGGGCATCACGACCGTGAAATTGCCGTAAACGAGGACGCGCCGCCTGAAAACGAGCAGACCCTTGACCAGCAACAGGAATTGCCTAACGCCGATCACGGTTGCGGAGGGTTCCTCGCCAGTGTGTGACCGCATCCCTACGCGCGGGACGGCGCTCGCCGCAAGCCTGCCGGTCTTGCCGCCGCTCGGAGAACGATGTCCGCACTTGCCTCTCTGAAGAGCTTCGTAGTCGAACGGCAGGCCCTGCTCATGGCGAGCCTCTCGAGCCTTGCGCTGCGTGTGGCGGGGCTCGTGAGCACCTTTGCCCTCGGCGTGACACTCGCCCGTATGCTCGGTCCTGCGGGATATGGCATTTACGGCCTCGTCATCACCGTCGTGGCTTTGGTGATGAATGTGGCCCTGCTCGGCACGCCCCAACTCGCCGTGCGGGAACTCAGCATCAGGGATGCGCGTGGAGAATGGGCCGATCTGAAGCGGCTTACCATCCGGTTCCCGGTGGCCGTTACCGCGGCCTCGCTGATTCTCGCCGGCGGCGCGGCGGCACTCATGCTCGTCTGGCGCGACCAAATGACCGGCGAACAGCTCGCGGCCGGGCTGCTCGGCGCCGCTTTGATGCCGGCAATGGCGCTCACCATGCTGCTCGCGGCGGAGCTGCGCGGCCTTGCCATGATCGTGAAGGGTCAGCTGATCGACAATTTCGCGCGGCCGGGCCTGAGCTTCGTGTTCACGCTCGGCATCGTGCTGGGGGGCGTGCCGCTGGGCCCCGCCGGCGCGATCGGTATCCAGCTTACCGTTGCCGTCGCGGCCGTCGCCCTGAGCTTGTGGTGGGTTTGGAAGGCGCTACCAGAGCCGGCGCGGCACGCCGGACCCGGAACGGCTCGCATCCAATGGCTCTCCTCTGCCCTGCCGCTTGGGGTCGTCGACGCGCTGAGGCAGCTCGATGGCGCCTATGGCGTCATCCTCATGGGCTGGTTGGCCTCGGACGTTGATCTCGGTGTCTTTCGGGTCGCGGTAGCCTGCGGGACGTTGGTCAACATGCCGCTGACCATCGCCCATGTCGTCTTCGCGCCGACGATAACGCGGCTCTTCGAATTCGACCGCCGGGACGAGCTGCAGACTTTGCTCAGCGCCGCGAGCGGAGCGATGGTGTTCGTGCTCAGCCTGGCCGTTCTGGCGAGCTGGACGATCGGCCGCCCGCTCATCATCTTCGTCTTCGGGCACGCTTATGCCGATGCCTGGCTGCCTTTGTTCCTGATCTCGGTCGCGCAGCTCATCTGGACCTTTTTCGGCATGGGGCCGATCCTGCTCGCCATGTGCCAGGGCGAGCGGCACCTCACCAAAATCTATGCGGTCGCGGAAGGCGCCGCCATTCTCGCTGCCGTGCCCCTGATCCGTTCTTATGGCGCCGCCGGCGCGGCGGCCGCACAGATGGTCAGCGCCGCATTGATCGGCTTCCTGTCGTGGCGATATGCCCGAAAAGTGCTGGGGCTCGAACTCACCTTCCTGCCGTTGCTCCGGGCTTTTCGCCGCGCCCCGATGCGGGGATCCGAGGCGCCGGAGCGATCCTGATCGGACTCAGTGGGCGCGCTTGACCGCCCGCACCACCGCGGCCGCGCCGCTTCCCGTCTCGACAAATTCGGAGAAGGTCACGTCGGCGCCATGACGGCGGAACATGGCAGCGACGTTCCTCAGGCGCTGCGGATGATCGTGCTCGGGCGAGAACATGTCGAACGTATCGAGCACCGTCCATTCGCGAAATTCCGCCTTCGTGAGGCCCGGCGGGACGATGCGCAGGTCGACCATCGGCAAAAAGCGGGTGAGGACGCCGAGCCGTAAGCGGTTCAGACCTTGCGCCACCGCGATCATCCAGTCGACGTTGCGGTCGATGAGGCTCATGAGTCGGTCGTGTGCTATGCGCTTAGAGAAAGGACGCAGCATGTATTTCGCATTGAGCTTCGTCCACCAGCCGCGGATCGGGTAGAAATCGACCGCGATCTCGCCGCCAGGTTTCGTCTTGGAGATGAGCGCCCTGACCGACGCCTCAAAGTCCGGCGTGTGCTGGAGAACGCCTAAGCAAAAGACCCTGTCGAAGCTGTCGTCCGGGAACGGCAGTTCGTAGACACTCGCCTGGAGCAGCTGGAACCGGTCGGTAGCAAAGGCGCAATTGTTGGCGAAATTGGCCTCGACGGCGGTCGAATAATCGACCGACCAAAGTCGCGCCCTCGTCCGTTCGAGGACGACCTTGCTGAATCGCCCGGCGCCGGAGCCGACCTCCAGCACGTCGAGGCCTTCCAGAGATTCCGGTGCCCAGCCCGTTTCGGCGAAGAAGCGCCGTTCGCTCGCTCTGAGCCCGTGTTCGGGACGATCCAGTTGCGTGCCGGCAAATAGGTTCCACTGCGTGCCGAAGCTCTGGGAATAGTTCTGGAGCTCGCAGAAGCGAGGGACGCCGTTCACAACGGGAAAGGCATTTCCGCCATCGTCAACGAATGCGTCCGGCTCGCGACGAAGCGGCGCCAACGTATAGGGATTGATGAAGCGAACGGACATAATTCCCTCAAAGTTACCGAACGGAGCTTACCGGTCGGCACGGCCGATGGTGCGGAGATCCCCAATTCCGCATGTGAGCGCGCTCCTATATCGGCGCCGGGCTTGCTGGCCAATCCAAACCCATGCGGGCCGGCCGGCCGAGTCAGCGCGCGTTCATGAGCTGCGCTCGAAGGGAGGGCCGTGCGGCGAAGATCCTTCCTTTTGGGATGCGGCTCGGCCCTCGCTCTGGCGCCTCATACTGACAAGGCCGCCCCCAGCGCACGGCGGCGGTTCACGCCGGAAATGTTCGGCGCAAAGGGGGACGGACGCACCAACGACACGCTCGCTTTCCAATCGCTGGCGAAGCGGGTGAACGAGGCGGGCGGTGGCGAGATCGTGTTTCGCCGGACGACCTATATTGTCGGCGCTCAGTCGCGGCCCGTGAAAATCACGTCCTATGCCTTCATGCCCGAGGAAATCCTTCACCTGGTTGGCTGCCGCGCCGATCTGGTGCTGCGCGGGAATGGCGCCATCCTGAAGTGCGAGGCCGGTCTGCGCTACGGCACATTCAGCCCCTTTACAGGCGAAGCGACCGACCATCCGACGCCTTTTTACGGCAGAGGTGAGCTGGCGTCGCCTTACGTCTGCATGATTCGGATCGAGAAGTGCATGGCGCGGGTCGAGGTGCATGATTTGGAGCTGGACGGGAATGTCGGCTCGTTGCGTCTCGGCGGTCGCTACGGCGACATCGGCCGCCAGATTCCCGCCGACGGCCTCGCCCTTTTCGAGAATCGCGGTTCCGAGCTGGTCCGCAACGTCCATACGCACCATCACGCGATGGACGGGCTTCTGATCGACGGCGTCGACGAGGACACGAACGCGCCGCGGCACATCGAGGACGTCCTCTCCGAATATAATGGGCGGCAGGGATGCAGCCTCGTCGGCGGACGCGGCTATTCGTTCGAATATTGCAGGTTCAGGCATATCGGCAGGGGGCCGGTGTTCAGCCCCCCGGGCGCCGGCATCGATATCGAGGCGGAGAAGAACAAGAAGATCCGCCGGCTGACCTTCCACGCCTGCGAGTTCTCGGACAATCGCGGCGTCGGCATGCTCGCCGACAGCGGCGACAGCGACACGGCGAGCTTCACGGACTGCGCCTTCATCGGCACGACGGCCTGGTCGGCCTGGCCGCTCAAGCCCCACTTCCACTTTCAAAGCTGCCGTTTCATCGGCGCAATGGTTCACGCTTATGGCGACAAGGACCCGGAGCGGGCGGCAATATTCTATGATTGCGTGTGGTCGGACGACCCCAAGCTTTCCCCGACCGGCCAGATTTATCTGGCCGGCCGGAAGAACAGTCCGATTGCCGACCTGTCCAGCAGCATGAACGCGCGATTCGTGCGCTGCTCGTTCAACATGACTCATGACGGGCTGCTCCCCTGGAGCTGGAAGGCCATCTATCAGGATTGCCGCATGTCCCAGGCGGCGCCGGTCACCGGCTATCCCAAGGGCAAATATCTCGGCACCTCCGTCATAGACGGCAAGGTCGACCTTTACGGCACGCATGTCATTGGCACGTTGATCCTCAACGGCAAGACGCTTCAGAACGTCCAGCTCGGCGGCACGGATTGGTAGCTTTTATGCGGGTGGTCGAGCAGGACAGCGCCTGCGCAGCCGCATAAGCGAGGCACGTTCAAGGGACGACGTCATCGTCAGTAATGCGCATCTGAACGGATTCACGATACTGGGCGAGACGATCCGCAACGGTAATCCGGTTCCCAAATCTGGACACCGGCGGATCGCAAGCGGTGGTGTGGACCCGTCCCGCTCCCAAGGCTAAGCCGCAGCGGGGATCTGCCCGTCAAACAATGATTCAAGCAGCAGGGAAGATGAGGTCCATTCCGATACCCGGCCATTTGGCGAGATTGTTCCGCTATGCGCTGGGCGAGGGCCTGGGTCCGTTCATGATCCGCGCGGTGACGGGAAGCGGCGCGCTGCAGATCGGCGGCATGGCCGTCAGCTTCCTGGTCGGCGTGCAGCTCGCGCGCGGCCTCGGGCTGGCCGGCTATGGCCTATACGGCCTGGCGATCGCCGTCGTGACGCTGGCGAGCGTGCCAGGCGAATTCGGCCTGCCCAAGCTGGTCATGCGTGAAGTGGCAGCCGCGGTCGTCCGCGAGGATTTGCCTTCCCTCTTCGGAGTGATCGGCTGGGCGAAGCGAACGTCGCTCCGCCTTTCGGTGCTCGCTGCCATCGCCATCGCTTGCGGGACCGCCCTGCTCCGGCACAGGCTCGAGCCGGGGCTCGTCGCGGCCCTGCTCTGCGGCATCCCGATCATCCCGCTCGTCGCGATCGGAAAGATCAAGGGCGCGGCGCTGCAGGGGCTGCATAATGTCGTACTGGGGCAGGCAGGCGTCTATTTTCTCCGCCCCCTGTTCTTCTCCGCTTGCCTAGCGCTCATGTTCTGGTTGGCTCCGGTGGCCGGGCCCGGCGGCGCCATGGCGCTGAATGCGGTAACGGCTGCCGCCGCCCTAATCCTGACCGCCTTCTGGCTGAAGTCTCGCTTGCCGACAGCGGCCGGCCATCCGCCCAACGTGCAGAGCCGCTTATGGCTGAGCGCGACGGTGCCGATGGCGCTCACCGACGGCATGCGGATGCTTCAGGCGCAGCTCGGGATCGTGATGATGGGCATCCTGACCAGTCCGTCGGAGGTCGGGCTCTTTCGCATCGCCGCGTCCACGGCAACCATGATCGCCATCCCGATTGCCTTGATGACCAGCGTGACGAACGCGCTTCTCGCCAGCCTCCATGCCGAGGGGGACATGGCCCGGCTCCAGAAGCTCAACACCCATTCGGCATGGGCAATGTCTGTCGGGGTGTTGGCGTTGGCCCTCCCGCTCTTCCTGGCGGGCCGATTTCTGCTCGTTTTCTTTTTCGGCCGTGAATATGGGGCGGCGGCAATCGCACTCGATATCCTCTGCTTCGGCCAGCTGATCAGCGCCGCCTTCGGACTCAACAGCACCCTGCTCGACATGACCGGTCACGAACGCCGCACGACACGTGCGATGGTGATCGGGCTGATCGTCAATGTCGTGGCGGTCGCTGCCTTGGCCCCACGTTGGGGGAATGTCGGGGCGGCCTGTGCGACGACCCTGTCCCTGGTCGTCTGGAATGTCCTGACGTGGATCGACGCATGGAAGCTTGTCGGCATCGATACGTCGATTCTGCCGCGCTCGGGTCGTGCCGCGGCCCGCCGTCCGCACGTCGACCCGTTTGGACCCGGGGCCACGGAGTGACGACGCGGTCGGCCCTGGAATTGCTCATCAAGCGGGAGTGTGGTGAATGTTGAAGTCCATACAGAAGGCGCTGGCCGCTCACCCGATCCCTTACAAGTTGATCCGGAGCGTCTGGAATCCGCCCAAGCGGATTTTCCGCCATCTGTACTTCAAGGGCGTGTTCACGGTCGAGGTCGCGCCGGACGCCTCCTTTCGCATCCAGAGCTTCGGCAGCCAGATTGAGAACGACCTGTTCTGGAGAGGCTATGGACGCGGTTGGGAGGGGACGTCGCTGCGGATCTGGCGTGAACTGGTCAAAAGGGCCGAATTCATCGCCGACGTAGGCGCGAATACGGGCGTGTTCGCCCTCGCGGCCCAAGCCCTGCGACCGGACGCCAAAATCGTGGCGATCGAGCCGTCCCACCGCGTCTTCGAGAAGCTTTGCCGGAACATTGCGATCAACGACTTCGGCATCCGGGCGGTCGAGGTCGCGGCATCCGACACGGCCGGCACCGCGAAATTCTACGACGTGCCGACCGAGCATCAATATTCGGCCTCGCTCGAGCCCACCATGCTCGGCGCGGGTACGGTCGAGGTCGAGGTCGAGGTCGAGCGGCTCGACCGTATCTTCGAGCGTTGTGCCTTCCCGCGGCTGGACCTGATGAAGATGGACGTCGAACTCCACGAGCCGGCGGCGCTTCGAGGGATGGAGAAGATGCTGAGAAAGCATCGCCCGAATATGCTCATCGAAGTGCTGGACGGGGAGCATCTGGAGAGCGTGAGAAATGTTCTCGATGGGTTAGGCTATCGATTCCGCGCCATTATGGAGGAGGACGATTTGGCTTCTCCCGACAAAGCGCGAGGCTCCTCGCATAATATGCTCGTCTGCCCTGAAGACGTGCTTGACGATCTGGCGGACTTCGGATCTTGGCTGATTGAGGTTTGAGCCTGGGCGATTGTCATGGATACGAGCAGAACGCCGATCCGCGATCCAACGATCGGACAGCGGCTGGTCCCGATAAGCCGAAGCCATGCTTCGTGGCGTCGGATGAGCGAAGTTCACGGCCCACTCTCTTAAGGTATCGCGGTTCCACCGCGCATCGAGCGAAGGACGCATGCCCCATCCTGCGGCTTCGGCGTCGCTCGCAGAACACGAATGTGCCGTGTCGGCCGTCGCCGATGATCTTACGGCGCCGCGCTCGGACAATCGCGCTCACGACCAGCAACCCCCGGATGACGTCGCCGAAATCTTCCTGATCCGCGAACTGGATGAAGAGGTCGACGGGTTGATCGCGCCTGATTGCGCGTCCGACTTTTCAGATCGGCAGCGCAACGGCATGAGCAAGGCTATTTCTTTGCCAAGCCGATGAATTTGCCCCGACTTCCGACAATCTGAAACTCGACATGATTCGTCGTGAAGAAATCGCGGAACGCGAAATTATCCTGGATGTCGTCAGAAATGAATACGCCTCCCGGCCGCAACGCGTCCCAGAGGATCGGGTAGGCGAACATTCGGCCATCATAGCTCTTGTCGGAATCGTAATGGCAGAGGTCGATCTCCCCACCGAACGCGGCGAGCGCCTTGCGAAGCCCGTTCCGGTCCGGCTCGCGGATCAGCCTCCAGCGAGAGCGAAGCACTTCAGGGAC
Organism: Allosphingosinicella sp.; assembly: GCA_036491055.1. Classification (GTDB taxonomy): domain Bacteria; phylum Pseudomonadota; class Alphaproteobacteria; order Sphingomonadales; family Sphingomonadaceae; genus Allosphingosinicella. The sequence goes on along the minus strand of DASXCT010000019.1, from coordinate 131,462 downwards.
CACGATCCCTACGAATGGCTCGTTGCCAAGTTTCGGATAGGGCATGTCGACGCTCGCGAGGCGACCGGAACCCTGCTTTTCGAGCGCGCTGAGGACGACGAAGCTGCTCCAGCCATAGGCGACGCCGGTCTCCACGACGCGCTGCGCTCCGCTGAGAACGGTCGCGGCATAGAGCAATTCGAGTCCCCCGGGGCCACCCATCTCGACGTCCGACTTCTCCGCGCGGTGGCGCGCTTCCTCGATGTCCTCCTCACCGAGTTTCGGAAGGACATGGCCGGATTCGACCATGCCCAAGGCTGCAAGCGCCTGGCTATCGGATACGGAACGACTATCCGCCCATTTTTCCGCGGCGGGGCGATGGCGCTCGTGACGGGAGGCAAGGCTTATCTTCCGCTTCACCAAAGCCAGGGCATGCGGCCAGAAGGAAGGCCTGCGAAGGAACCACAGACCCGTTCGAACCTTTTCAATCATCCTGAAGCTTTCCTGTCATGTTCGACTTTTCGGCCGTTGCGCGAATGCGGGCTGCTATCCCCGAACATCAGCCGCAGATAGGCGTCCGCAGCCACGGACGGAGCGAAGTCCCGGGCCCTTGCTCTCAGGGCTTCGTAATCGTGCTGCGTATCGAGAGCATGTTGCATGCCGAGTGCCAAAGCATCGGGATCGCCGCAAGGTACCAATTCGCCGTATCGGCCCCCGTCGAGGATCTCCGCCGGCCCGTTTGGACAATCGGTGCTCACCACGGGCGTGCCGGATGCCAGCGCCTCCACGATGACGTTGCCGAAGCCCTCATAGTCCGAGGTCAGGACGAAGAGATCCGCAGATCGATAGGCTTCCGAAGGGTCGCTGACGAAGCCCGGCAGCCTCACCCTGTCCGCAAGATCGAGCTCCGCGACGAGCCGCTCGAGCTCCCTACGCAGCGATCCCTCTCCGAGAATGGTGAGGACGGCTGGGCGCTCTTCCGTGAGCCGGGCGAAGGCGCGGAGGAGGAGTGCATGGTTTTTCTGCCGTTTCAGGCTCCCCACCGCCAGGATTCGGGCGCCCTTCGCATTGGCCCAGAGGCCCGACGATTCGGTGGCGGACATAGCATCCGATGGAGCCGCTATCGGATTGTGAATGACGTCGAAGCGCTCCACCGGCATCAGGGAGAGATGCGCAACATCGCGGGCCACGCCCTTTGAGACGGCCACCCGGGCATCCGCTCGCCGATAGGCAACCGCCATTATGACCCTCAAGGCCACCTTCTTGAGCCGGCCTGCCCATTCCGGCGTGAGCGACAATGTATTGTGATCGCAAACAATCATGCGTGTTCCCACGCCCGCGCCGAGCCTGGCCGCGATCGCAATAGCATTCATCGGCCAAACGCCGGCGAGTACCGCATGCGGCTTCTCGCGCCGCAAATAGCCGCGAAGGACGCCCAACGCATAGACGAGCCGTCGCGCCGAAAGGTCGATGACCCGGACCCCTTTCGGAATTCTATCGATAAGCACCCCCGTGGCTTTGGCGAGCACCAGATCGACCTTATATCCGCGAGCGACAAACTCCCGCGCCAGCGTCAGATTGACGGCTTCCGCGCCTCCGCCGCCGAGGTTCGGCAGGACGAGCGCGATCCGACACGGACGACTTTTAGAGCCGCGCACGTTCCGGCTGTCCTCGGCTCCGGTCAAGGCTGATCCGGCGCGACGAGACGATTTGACGGACGGTATGAGACGGGGCCGATGCGCCGGAAATGGAAGGTTCTAACGGCGCGCAGCATCGCATTCGGGGGCCAATGCTTCGCCAGAAACAGCCGTCCCTTGCCATTCGCCGCCTCCGGTATGGAAGGAAGCGCCGCGCCCTCTCGGAGGCGCGCTACACAGCGGCAACAGAGCTCATGGGCAAGATCCATGACCTTGATGTGGATCTCTCCGAGGGATTCGCCGCCGCTGAGTGGCGTCCGCTCCGCAGCGATGATGATCCTGCTGCCGATCCCCGCGTCGAGCCACATATGGTATCCCCGATCAGGTCCGGCTCGCCCGGCGATAGCGGAGCAGGTCTTCGAAAATACGGCGTCGTAACGGGGGCCGCCCACGACCTCCTGCCCCCGACACACGGTGAAGCTAACGATAGTGAAGGCACCTGCCGCCCGAAGCTTCCCGAGCCGGCGACATCGCAGGACATAGCTTCTTCGCGGCACCGCGAAGGCGCAACTCTTGGCGATCCCCCTCAACGACGTCACCAGGCGCTCCTAGACAGGTTGCCGGAGCGGAGGCAATAGTGCAGCGCTTGGTCCCATTCTCTCGCGCACGCGCGAGCACGATTTCATATCATCCCGGATGGCCGAAATCATACGGCGCTCGGAGAGCTTTAAGAGGAAATGGGTTTCATGGGGTGCCGAAGGTTAATGCTTGGGCACGTGCCGGAACGGCGAGGCAGCGGAAAAAACGGATGCGTATTGTCGCAAGGATTCTAAGGCGGATTTCAACGTGGCACGGCGCGCTCCTCTCCCTGGTCAGCCGCGCCTGGGCGTATGCAAAATATCCCGGCATGTCATGGCCCCGATCGGTGACGTTCGAAGCGGGCGTCCGTATTTCGGTCACCGACGGCGCACGACTGTCATTTGGATGGGGAACCGTCCTCGGCAGGGGCGTCGCTATTTTCGCGCGGTCGGGCAAGATCGACATCGGCGCACGTACGTTTTTCGGACCAGGCACGATAATCGCGGCGAAGGAACAAATAGTCATCGGTTCGGACGTGCTCATCGCTGAATATGTCACGATCCGTGATCAGGATCATGATATCCAAAGGAAAGGCGTGGAATTTCGAACCGCCCCGATTATGATCGGAGATCACGTTTGGATCGGCGCCAAGGCGACGATCACGCGCGGCGTCTCAATCGGAGACGGCGCCGTGGTCGGAGCAAACGCCGTGGTCACCAAGGACGTCCCGGCAAACAGCATGGTTGCCGGGGTCCCGGCAAAGATCATCCGTTTCCTGGATGCTAAACCTTAAAGCCGCAAATGTGCCGGGATTGGAGGGCTCTCGCCCCCCCCGCCGTCAGGCGACGACGGGCTTACGGAGACCGCATTGATGGGAGCTTGACCTCCCGTAGGCAAGCCAGCACTGAGACCTCAATGAAATATCAGCCTGAAGTCGACGGGTTGCGCGCGCTCGCCGTCGTGCCCGTCGTCCTCTTCCACGCAGGGTTTTCAACCTTCTCCGGCGGCTACGTGGGCGTAGACATTTTCTACGTTATATCTGGCTATCTTATTACGGGAATCATCAAATCCGATCTCGATCAGAACAGGTTCTCCATAGTTCATTTTTATGAGCGCAGGGTAAGAAGGATCATTCCAGCCCTGATGCTGGTCGTCGGGGCTTGTCTGGTGGCCGGATTTTTCCTGTTTCTTCCATACCAGCTTCACGACCTTTCGTTGTCGGCAATAAACGCCGTCACCTTCACATCGAACATCTGGTTCTGGAATAACTCAGGGTACTTCCGCGACTCCTCAGCCCTCGTGCCGTTGCTGCACACCTGGTCGCTGGCTGTGGAAGAGCAATTCTACCTGTTCTTTCCCGTTGCCTTGTGGGTTCTGACTCGTTTTCGGATGAGACTGGTCCCCGTTATTACAGCGGTGTTCGTCGGTTCGCTCGCTTTGGCTGAGTTTCTCGTGCTGAGATCGCCGTCCGCCGCCTTCTATTGGCTTCCGACGAGAGCGTGGGAGTTGATGCTCGGTGCGTTGCTGTCTCTTGGAGTTGCGCCGGGCCTGCGGGCGGCATGGCTTAGGAATGCGGTGACCGTGACCGGCTTGGCCGGCCTGCTTGTTCCCGTATTCGTATATAGCTCGACGACGAGCTTCCCGGGGCTCGCGGCCGCTCTGCCCTGTTTTGGAGCCGCATGCGTCATTCTGGCAGGACAGCAAGGAGGGGGACTTGCGACCAGGATCGTCGGGAGCCGGATTCCGGTCTCGATCGGACTCATCTCCTACTCTCTCTATCTCTGGCATTGGCCGATCTTCGTTTTTAGCCGCCAGCTTCTGCTCAACACGGCGCTACCCCCCCTGGTCGCGTGGGAAGGCATTGTCGCAGCACTCGCCCTCGCCTGGTTCACCTGGAGATTTGTCGAAACACCCTTTCGCGATCGCCGCCGCATGTCCCGCCATACTGTCTTTGCCGGCGCCGCTTTGATGGCAATCGTCGTCACGGGTACCGCCTTGGCGACGGCATCAGGTCTGCCGCAGCGTTTTCCTCCCGATGTCCTTCGGCTGGCAAGCGGGAAGGAGGATGTGCCTGAACAGGTCAAACATTGCATTGCCGACGAGGCCACGCTCCGCTCCTGTCCGCTCGGTTATGGCAAGACACCCTCGTTCGCGGTCTGGGGGGATTCGCACAGCGCGGCGCTTGCCGGTGCCGTGGATAGTGTGGCGCGGCAGGATGGTTTGGTAGGGCTGCTGTTTTCGTCCAGCGGCTGCCCTCCGGGCCTTGATGGGCCCACCAGCCCGACGATAACGCCAGCGGATCGCGAAAAGTGCCATAGCCGAAATCGGCTGGTTGAGGATCGGCTACTCCAGGACGGGAGCATCCGAACCGTGATATTGATCGCCTATTGGCAAAGCTACCTCAGTCGAGACGCGGACGCCCTGCTCGCTTCAGTTGGGCAGACGCTTATGCGCCTTAGACGAGCCGGAAAGCGAATTGTCGTACTCGCCGATCTGCCCGTTCCCGGCTTTGATGTGCCATGGGTGACGCCGATGGATCGATATTATGGTCGACCCTTACCCGTGAGCGGCGCACGTCCCGGCGCCGATGCACGCCTGACTGCGATGGCGCGAAGAATGGGCACATCGGTGATTTCGCTCGCGCCTGCCTTCTGTCAGGCAGCGCGGTGCCAAATTGAGGAAAATGACAATTTGTTATTCATCGACAGAAATCATTTAAGCAAATTCGGTAATCACGTTTTGGCTCCCTATCTCGAAAGTAAAACCCTGTTCGATCCTCGTGATCAGCAATAGGGCTCCACGTAATGAGGTTGCTGCCGGCGCGGCTCTTGCACAATTGTAACAGCATGGTCGTATCATTCCTGATAAAATTTATTTTCGGCCAAGATTCTTCAGTTGCCTGGACGCTCTCTACTCATTCGCTCACAATCACCTTGCCTGTCTGGCGCTAATATTAAGCGGCAACGGACTTACGGAGATAGACCGTCAGCTGCATCCCCGATTGGCGACGCTCCATCCACCAGCGAAGCGGCTTATGGACGATCGCCGGGAAATGGTAGATCGTGCACACGCTGAACCGATGATCGGCGATCTCATAGCCGACGCGGGCCCCGTGCTTCTCGAACGAGGAGAGGCCGAATTCGTAAAGATGGAAGGGCACATGCATCGGGCTCAGGTTGGTCACGAAGTTCGTTCCCTTGAGCCTGAAATAGCGATTGATCAGCCTCGAAATCAGGTGGGCCGATGAGGGCACCTCGGCATGGATGATCCCGCCGGGCTTCAGCCATCGCAGGCATTTTTCGATGGCCGCAGCGGGATCGTAAAGATGTTCGAGGACGGCACCGAAGGTGATGAAGTCGAATTTCTCCGCGGGAAACTCGGCTTCCTCGATGGTCGAGAGGAGGAGGAGGCCAGGGTCGATGCCATGAGCCTGGATCGCCCGATCCCTGAATTGCGAGGACGGCTCGATTCCGGAGACGTCGAAGCCTGCGCGGCCGAGAACAATCATCACCTTCCCCAGCCCTGCTCCGATATCGAGGGCCGCAAGGGTCGGGCGATCCTGGAGGAGGCGCTTCGCATCGGCCGTCTCCGTTGCGAAGTAACCGTCCTCGATGTCGAATCGGGCGCCGGTCCAATAATCCTCGGGAGGGATTCCATAATGATCGTCGAGTGAAACCGGTATCGGTTGCGGATCCGCGAAGACAAGCTCGCACACGCGGCACTTCTTGACCGAGACGGCAATTCCGTCCGCCGTCTTGGGACGAAGCCCCTGCGAACGATTCATCCGCATGCCCAGCAGGCGGAACGCCTCCGGGGGCGCCCCGCACATATTGCAGCGATCGACCCGTTCAAAACTGTAAGATGGCATGGGAAAATCCTCGATCTTCGCGCGAGCAACTTCAGCCGGGTCCGGCGATATAGTCCGAATAAAATTCGTCCAGATATTCGTTGAGACAGATTCGCCAGTCGCGCATGACGTTCATGTTCCGCAAGTCGAGCTTGGCCGTGACCAGCCGCTCGGACGCGGGGCGCGCCGCGAAATATTCCTCGGCGAAGAAATCGGATGAGACCGGCGTGACCTTCACCCGGCCGGCCAGCCCCAGCGCCTGGATCAGATAGCGCGCGACCTCGAGGCGGCTCGTCATGCCGGGGCAGACCATGTTGTAGATACCCCAGAGCTCACGTTCGAGGAGCAAGGCGACGTTGCGGGCGAAGTCGCGCGTGTAGGTTGGCGTGCCGAGCTTGTCGTCGACGACGAACAGCTCCTCGTGCCCGTCCTTCAGCTGTTTCATCAATTTCTGGATGAACTTCTTGTCCTTGCCGGGGCCGCCGCCCATCATCCAGCCAGCGCGGCAGATCAGATGGCGCCGGGCATTGGCCGCGACATATTTCTCGCCGGCGAACTTGCTCCTTGCATAATGGCCGAGCGGGCTCGGCTCGTCCCAATCGTCATAGGTCTCCTGGGCGCCGTCGAAGATGCCGGCGGTGCTGATGTAGAGGAGCGGGATGTCGAGCGCGTTGGCGATGTGGACCGCATTCTCCACCGCCAGCGTGTTTGTCGCATAGGCCTCGTCGGGATGCTCCTCGCAATATTCGAGGCTGGTATGGGCGCCGAGGTGGAAGAGATAGTCCGGCCGGAAGTCGCTCACGTCGGCGCGATAGGCGTCGAGATCCCGGAAATCGAGATGGGAGAGCCACGAATCGTTGACGTCGATGTCGGTGCATCTGAGGTCGAAGCGCTCGGAGAAAATCCGGTGGAACGCCTCCCCCAACATGCCCCCGCAACCGGCGATATAGATTCTCTTCCTCTCGCTCATTCATTCCATCCCATCACGTCCGCCAGCACCCGGCGATAGTCGGCGGCTATGGCCTTTGTGGAATATTTTGCAACGGCATCGCGCCGCGCGGCTTCGCCGAGACGGCAGCGGAGCGCCGGATCACGGATCAGCCGCTCCAGCGCGTCGACCCATTCGTCCTCCGTCTCGACGAGGAGACCGTTCTCCCCATGCCGGATGATCCGCGGCGTCGTCCCGACATTGGTGGCGACGGTCGGAATGCCGAAGGCCATATATTGAATGGCCTTGAGGCCGCTCTTGCCGCCGACCCACTCGTCGAAAGTGAGGGGATAGACGCCGACATCGAAGCTCTGCAGATCCTCGACTTCGCGATCGGCGGTCCAGCGGACGACCTCGAGATCGACCCCGTCGAGCGACCAGTCGAAATTGCCGATCACCTTGAGGCGGAAGTCCACTCGTTGCGCGAGGCGCTGGAAGATTTCCCGGAGAAGGTCGAGGAACATCTTGGTGCTGTAGGTGCCGGTCCAGCCGATCGTCACGCCTTCGGTGCCGACTTCGCGGTTCGCCGGCACGAACCGGTCGCAATCGACCGACGAGGAGATGTAGGTGCACGCCCGGCGCCGGTTGATCTCCCGGCACTCGTCGTTGAGCGACGGCGAGCTGGTGATGACATGGTCGGCCTCGGCGATCATGAAACGCGCCTTGCCGGTCCCCTTGATCAGCCTGGCCAGCCGATTGGGATTGTCGCCCTCCGGTAAATTCTGGCCGACGAGGATATTGTCCTCGACGTCGAAGACGATGCGCTTGCCGAGGCGCCGGACCAGCCGCTCGAAAATCGAGGTGCCGACCGGCGTCACCCACATGAAGATGTAGATGAGATCGTAGCGACGGATTCGGAACAGGTCGCGGATGCGGCGCAGATGGCCGCGCAGCAGGCCGACGATCTTCCCTGCATAATGGCCCGGTCGATAGACAACCGACCACATGGCCGGATCCATGTAGGAGGAGACTTTGATGTCGAATCCCATCTCGCGCCAGTCGTCGAAATATTGCTCGTATTTCAGCCGCTGGCCGGCGGCGACGCCGACCGGAAAGGGGCAGAGGACCAGCATCTTCGGCCGGCGTGACCGGGCGGCGGCGGAAATCACTTCGGCCCTTCCGCGAGCGCGCGGTAGATCCCGGCATAGGCTGCAACACCGTCCGCCAGCGAGAAATGCCGCTCGGCCGCGGCGCGGCACCGCGCCGCCACCGCCGCCTCGCGCGCAAGCGGGACGAGGCGGTCGACGGCGGCTTCGAGGGCGGCGTCCGAAAGATCGCTGATGGCAACTCCAACCCGTTCGCCCTCGAGGATCGTCTCCACGTCGCCGACGCCCCTGTTGCCGAGACAAGGGACGCCGCAGGCGAGATATTCGGCGAGCTTGGTCGGCGCGCTGGCGATCTTCGAAAAGACCGGCTTGATGATGGCGAGCCCGGCGGTCATCCGTCCGATCAGGGCGGGAACTTCGCCATGCTCCGCCGACAGAATCTCGACGGAGGCCAGGTCGATCCCGTGGGCGGCGATGCGTCCGCGGATGAAGGCCTGTTCATTGCGGTTTACGATGAGCAGGCGCGCATCGGGCTCGCGCGCGCGGAGCTTCTCGAAGCAGGTCAGCGCCTCGTCGAACAGATACCAGGTGCCGACCGAGCCGATATAGCCGAGCACGAACGGGCGGGTGGCACGCTCGGCCGGCCGGAAGCGATCGAGGTTCGCACAGGTGGTAATGACCGTCACCGGCGTCGCCGGATTCCTGCCCGGCAAGCGGGCGATCTCGGCGACCGAAGCCTCGGTCAGGGTCACGATATGGTCGGCACCGGCGAGAAGGCGCCGCTCGATCCCCTTGGCGGCGCGGTAGAGCCGGCCCTGACGCGGCCACAACCCCCCGTCGATCCGCTCGTCGGCCCAGAAACCGCGCATGTCGAAGAGAAAGCGGGCGCCGGTCAATCGCTTGGCGGCGAGCGCCATAACCCCCGGAACGTAGCTGCGCGCATGGACGATGGCGACGCGGTGGCGGAAGCTTTGCCACATGGCGACGAGAGTCCCGGCCGCAATGTCCCAGGCGGTGGCGGGCGCGCTCGGCGCCTTATGATAGCGCAGCGGCACCCAGGCGATGCCGGCCGTCCGCAGCCGTGCCTCGAGCGCCGAGCGGCGGGCGCGGTCGCGCCAGTCCGCCTTCTTCTCGAAGCTCATCAAGCGGATGTCATATCCGCCCGTCAGCCGCTCGAGATAGGCGAGGACCTGCGACTGGCCGAGCGGCTCCAGCATGCCGTCATAGCTGATGTAGAGGATGCGCGGCTTCACGGCGCGCTCGCGGTCAGGCTGCCGCAACCGATCTGAGCAGGGATGCGCATCGTCAGCCGGATTTGCGTCCGCATGCGACCCAATAGGGCGCCTCCTCGCGGAAGCTTATGTCGCTGAGGCCGGCCTCGATCATCATCCGCTCGATCTGGGCGCGCGTGAACCTCTGCTCCAGGCGCGTTCCGAACCGGTCGAGCGCGTCGGTTCGCATCGAATAGAAGCTGCGGACGCGATAGGGGCTGAGCGGCAGGTTGGAGACGTTGGCGCCGGCCGCTTCGGCCAGCCTGGCGCCGCGCGCGAGCGGCCAATAGACGATCGCCGCGATGATTGTGGAGAGCAGGTTCCGCAGCGGAAAGGGGAGACGCGAAATCGCCCAGCGGCCGCCTTCGCTCACCTTCCAGATTCCACGGAACCATGCCGGCTTGTTGTCGAAAGCATAGTAAAGATAGACGAGAAACGGCGCGCCGGGCTTGAGCTTCGCGACGCAGTCGCCAAGCGCCGCCCGCGTGTCGGGTATGTGGTGGAGAACCCCGAGGGAATAACCGAAATCCTGGCTTCCGTCCGCGAGCGGGATCGCATCCGAAGTCGCCTGATGGAAATCGACATTGGAGCGCGCGGCGAGCCTGCGTTTCGCGACGTCGAGCGCCTGGGACGCAGGGTCGATGCAGTGGAGGCGTCCCACCTTCTCGGCCGCCAGGGCAGCCCAGCGGCCGGAGCCGCAGCCGAGATCGAAGCCCTCCGCATCCGGCGGCAGCGTCTCGAACGGAAAGATCGAGAAATAGCAGTCGAACAGAAGGCGATGTTCTTCGTCGCTGAGCGCCGTCTGGTCATAGGCCGCCCATTCCTGGCCAAACCCCTCCACCGTGCGCGGATCGACATTCTCACTCATGGCCGGCATGGCGCCCCCTCCGCAATCAAGGCGACCGCCGTCGCCACCGACTCGCGCCAGTCGGGCGCCCTGTATCCGAAATCACGCTCGAATTTCGAGCTGTCGAGCATCGAATTGGCCGGGCGGAGCGCCCGCGTCGGCCAGGTCGCGCTGGAAATCCGCTCGACCTCTGCGGCGGGGAGTCCGTTTCGTCTCGCCGCCTCGAAAACGCATATGGCGACATCGGCCCAGGATGCGGCGCCGCTTCCGGCCAAATGGTAGACGGGGTCGCCCGCCGTCGTGACGCCCTGCCCCCAAGCCTCGATAGCGGCGAGCAGCCCGTCCGCCAGATCGAGCGCCGACGTCGGCGAGCCGCGCTGATCGTCGACCACCGAAACCCGATCGCGGCTCTCGGCCAGAGTGAGCATCGTTTTCACGAAATTCCGCCCGAACGGGCTGTAGACCCAGGCGGTCCGGACGATCAGCGCCGCCGGGTCCGCATCCCGAACCCGGCGCTCGCCTTCGAGCTTGGAGCGTCCGTAGAGCCCCAGCGGCGCTGTCGCCGCCGCCTCGTCATAAGGCTCCGTCGCGCGTCCATCGAAGACATAGTCGGTCGAGACATGGATCAGCCGCGCCCCGCCTGCGCGAGTTGCCGCGGCGACAAGGCCCGCGGCTTCGGCATTGACCGCGAAGGCGCGATCCGGCTCGTCCTCCGCCTGATCGACGGCGGTATAGGCCGCCGCGTTGATCACGACGTCGGGCGCGGCCGCGCGGATCGCCGGCGCGATCGTCTTCGGCGCCTCCAGATCGAGCACCGGCCGGCCGAGCGCGACGATCTCGAGACCCGGATGGGACGCGCAGCGTTCGACGAGGCTCCGGGCGAGCTGCCCGTGCCGGCCGGTCACGAGGATCTTCATGCCGCCGTCCCGAGCCTTTTGCCCGAATATTTCTGCTCGCGGATCGGCCGCCACCACCATTCGTTGGCGAGATACCAGTCGACCGTCTTTTCAAGCCCGCTCTCGAACGTCTCCTCGGCGCGCCAGCCGAGCTCGCGCTCGATCTTCGTGGGGTCGATCGCATAGCGGCGGTCGTGGCCCGGCCGATCGGTGACGAAGCGGATCAGGTCCCGGCGCGGGCGGCCGTCGGCGAGGGGATGGCGCGCGTCGAGCAGGTCGCAGATCGCCTCGACCGCTTCGAGATTGGTGCGTTCGGAGCGGCCGCCGACATTGTAGCTTTCACCGACCCGGCCCCTGGTCAGCACCAATTCGAGCGCCCGGGCATGGTCCTCGACATGAAGCCAGTCGCGGACATTCTCACCCTTGCCGTAGACCGGCAGCTCGCGCCCTTCGAGGCCGTTCAGGATGACGAGCGGCATCAGCTTTTCGGGAAAATGATAGGGCCCGTAATTGTTCGAGCAATTGGAGAGGACGACCGGCAGCCCATAGGTCTCGTGCCAGGCGCGGACGAGATGGTCCGAGGCGGCCTTCGAGGCCGAATAAGGCGAGGACGGAGCGTAGCGCGTCTCCTCGGTGAACACGCTCTCGTCGAAGGGCAGGTCGCCGAAGACCTCGTCGGTCGAGATATGGTGAAAACGGAAGCGCGCTTGTCCCTCCCCCTCCAGCGCGCGCCAATATGCAAGCGCCGCGTCGAGCAGGCGGAAGGTGCCGACGACGTTGGTTTCCAGGAACACGGCCGGTCCGTCGATCGAGCGGTCGACATGGCTTTCCGCGGCGAGATGCATGACCGCATCGACCTGCTCACGCCGCAGGATGGCGAGCATCTCGGCTTGGTCGCAAATATCGGTCCGGTAGAAAATATAGTCCGGATGCTCGGACACGTCGCGCAGGGAGTCGAGATTGCCCGAATAAGCGAGCTTGTCGACATTGACGACGCGATAGCCGCCTTTCGCGACGAGGTGGCGGCAGACGGCGCTGCCGATGAAGCCGGCGCCCCCGGTCACCATGATCGTTCGTTTCGTGCCGTTCACGACCAGGAATCCGGAATCTCGGTGTCGGCCATGCGGGGCGCGGCCTCGTCCTTGGGCGAGAGGGTGAGGAGGTCCCGCTCGATCGGCCAGTCGATCCCGATCGCCGGATCGTCGAAGCGGATCGCGCGGTCGGCCGCGCGGTCATAGGGGGCGCTTACCTTATACTGGACCTCGCAGCCTTCCTCGAGCGTGACGAAGCCGTGGGCGAAACCTTTCGGCACGAGGATCTGGTTCCAGAGCTCGGCGGAGAGGACGAGGCCGACCCAGCGGCCGAAGGTCGGCGAGCCCCGCCTGATATCGACGACCGCGTCATAGACCGAGCCCCGGGTCACCCGCACCAATTTGTCCTGGGCCGAGGGCGGAAGCTGGTAATGGAGGCCGCGCAGCACAAAGCGGGCGGCCGAGAAGCTGTGATTGTCCTGGACGAAGGCGATGTCGATTCCCGCCCCGGCCAGAGCGGGCGCGCTGTAGGTCTCCGAAAAGAAACCGCGGTCGTCGCCGAAGCGCGGCGGCCGGATCTCGACCACGCCGTCGAGGCCGAGCGGACGCACCTCAACCATCGGCGATCTCGGCCACGCGGCGGCGGAGATAGGTCGCATATTGGGTCTTCCCCAGCGCGTCCGCCCGCTTCAGCACCGCGTCGGGCCCGAGATAGCCGAGCTCGAGCGCGATCTCCTCGAGGCACATGATCTTGAGGCCCTGGCGATGCTCGATGGTGCGGACGAAGGACGAGGCTTCGTGCAGGCTCTCATGGGTTCCGGTGTCGAGCCAGGCATAGCCGCGGCCGAGGCGGGTGACGTGGAGGTCGCCGCGCTCCAGATAGAAACGGTTGACGTCGGTGATCTCGAGCTCGCCGCGCGCCGACGACCGGATCGAGGCGGCGATGTCCAGCACGTCATTGTCGTAGAAATAGAGGCCGGTGACCGCCCAGTTCGATTTGGGCTCGGCCGGCTTTTCCTCGATGGTGAGGACGCGGCCGCTCTCCCGGTCGAAGGAGACGACGCCGTAGCGATGCGGATCCTCGACCGCATAAGCGAAGACGGTCGCGCCCTTCGGGCGCGCGGCGGCCTCGCGGCAGAGGTCGGGAAGGCCCGCGCCGTAGAAGATGTTGTCGCCGAGAATGAGCGCCGCCGGCCCGTCGCCGACGAAATCGCGGCCGATGATGAAGGCCTCGGCGAGGCCGTTGGGCTGCGCCTGCTCGGCATAAGAGAGGCGAATGCCGAAGGCGCTGCCGTCGCCGAGCAGGGCCTCGAACCGCGGCAGGTCCTGGGGCGTCGAGACGATCAGGACCTCGCGGATTCCCGCGAGCATCAGCACGCCCAGGGGATAATAGATCATCGGCTTGTCGAAGATCGGGAGCAGCTGCTTCGAAACCGCAAGGGTCGCCGGGAACAGCCGGCTGCCGCTGCCGCCGGCCAGGATGATACCCCTCACATGGTGACTCCGAGAGTGTTTTGCCGCTACGGGAGCTTCGGCTCTTACGGTGCCCGGACGTCTAGCCCTTGGGCCGGCCGTTAGGCAACCCATCTCATGGCGCCGCAAACCTGCTTTCCAATGCCGAGGGCCAATGCCGAGGGATCGTGAATGAAGATCGGCCTGTTCGTCGACCGAATGGAAGTTGCACGCTGGCAGGCGGCCGCGCTCGAGACCCTCGGCGAGGATGTCGCGCTGGTCGTCTACAATTGCCTCAACACCCGTCCCGCGAAGCGCAGGCTCGCCTACGCTTTCTATTATCTCCTCAACCTGTTCACGATCCGCAACCCGATGACGCGGCCGGTGCCGCTCGATCATGGCCGCTTCGCCCGCGTCGAGCGCCATGATTTCGAAAGCGCCTATGAGGGGGCCTGGCAGCGTCTGCCCGAGCCTTTGCTGGAGCAGATCCGGCGCGGCGCGCCCGACGTGCTCGTGAAGTTCGGGCTCTCGCTCCTTCGGGTCCCCGATCGCGCCGCGCTCGCGCCGCCGATCCTCTCCTACCATCATGGCGATCCGCGGCATTTCAGGGGCCGGCCGGCCGGCTTTTACGAGATGCTGCGGGGCGCGCCTGTGCTCGGCCAGATCGTGCAGATCCTCTCGAACAAGCTCGACGGAGGCGCCGTCGTCGCCTTCGCAGAGACCAAGGTCCATGCTTATTCCTACCGCCGCACCCTGGTCGAAGCCTATCGTCACTCGCCCTTGATCCTCGGGACCGCGATCCGGAACGCGAGGGAAGGGAATTTCCTGGACATCGCGCCCACCGGCCGGGCCTTCCGGTTGCCCGGAAACCTCGCGGTGGCTCGGTTCGTCGCGCGTGCATTCCTGAAGACGGTTCGCCGCTTTTGCTACGGCCTGTTCGTCCACAAGAAATGGGCCGTCGCCACCTGCCCGGCCGAACCGCGCGACCTGCTCGAAGGCGAGGACCGGCACCGTCTCGGGGATCGTTCCCACTGGCATGTCGAGCCGACGCCGCCCGGCTATGTCTTTCTCGCAGACCCCTTCTTCCGCCCCGATGGCGACGGCCTGATCGTCGAGGCGCTGAACGCGCGGACCGGCGGCGGCGAGCTGCTGAGCCTGGCCACCGATGGGGCCGCGAAGCTCAGCCGGCCCGGCTGCCATATGAGCTATCCCGCCGCCTTCCAATGGGAAGGCGAAACCTATGTCATGCCCGAAATGTGCGAATGGTCCGACGCCTGTGTCTATCGGCTCGAAGAATCGAACCTCGCGCTCGCCGCGCCGCTCGATTTCGGCTCCCCGCGCAGGATCATCGATCCCACCCCCTTCGTTCGAGGAAAACATCTCTATTTGTTCGGAAACGACGCGTCCGACGGCGACACGGCCCTGCGTCTGTGGGTCGCGCAGGCGCCCGCGGGACCTTATGTCGAGCATCCCGCCAGTCCCATCCTGATCTCGCCGAGGGGCGGGCGGATGGCGGGCGGCCTCGTCGAAGCCGGGCCGCGCCTGTTCCGCCTGGGACAGGACGGCAGCGGCGATTATGGCGACGGCATCATCGTCTTCGAGGTGGAGACACTTGCGCCGGACGCCTATCGAGAGCGGCCCGTGAGCGAGCTCCGCTTCAAGGGGCTGCGCGGGCCCCATACGCTGAATTTCGGCGGCGGCCGGGCGGCCTTCGATTTCTATATCGATCGCCTGTCGCCCGCGGCGGGCTTCAGGCGGCTGCGGGCGAGGCGAGCCCGCCGCTGACTCGCCCGGTCAAGCCGGCGGCGGCGCGAGAACCGTATGATAGGGGACCCAATATTGCGCATGGGTTGCGAAATTAAGCCAGACGAACTGGATCGCCGCCGAATAGAAGATCAGAACGACGACGATCCTGCGATTGATCGCGCCGTTCGCGGAAAGGACCCATGGCAGGCGGCCGAGTACCGTAAGCTGGAGCGGGATCAGGTAAAGCGCCATCCGGTCGACGGCGGTCGAAGACGACGTCAGCACGAGAAGCGCGACCGAGATGAACGATGCCAAAGAGAAATTTCTCCACAGCAGGAGCGAACGCTCCCCGAATCCAAAGCGCTTCCAGAAAACGAGGAATATGAAGGCCGGAACGACATTCATCGCGACGCGTATGCCCGCGCCCTGCGAATCGTATTCGTATCCCTCATAATTAACCATGAGCTTGTCCACCGATGACTGGACGAAGATATAATAAAGCAGGCCTGTGGATAGGAGCAGGGCGACCGAAGTGAGCACCCTGCCTCGCGCGATCGTCAGCGCGGCCATCGGCAGGACGATGACGGCGGTCTTGTGAAAAGAGGCCGCGAGGAAGATGTAGAATAGAAAGCGCGGTATCGAGATGGTGTCGAATTCGGCCAGCGCCATCAACACGAAGCCGATCGCGACCGCCTGCCGCGTATAGCCCATCGCCGCGACGATGATCAGATAGGGAATGGCAATCAGGATCACGAGCCAGGGATGCGGCTGGCGCCGGGCGAAGCGCACGAGACCCCAGGTGAACAGAAGGGCGCAGACGAGGTTCACCGCCCAGATTCCCAGCCCCACCCGGCCGGCCAGCCAGTTCAAAAGCCCGTAGGCCGGATCCTGGTTCCAGACGCCCTCCGAGAAGCTGGCGTGAGTGATATAATCCAGGATATTCTCATACGTGTCCCAATCGGCACCGACCTGGTAACGCAGGCCGATCATCAGCATCGTCGCGGTTGCCAGGACGAGGAAGAGCAGCCCGCCCTGAATGGCGCGGTTGGGCAGCGGGCGGAACTGCACCGCTCCGACGGCGAACAGCGAGAAGAGGATCCAGTAAGGCAGCACGCGTTTCATTCCTCCGGCCGCCGCCGCGGAAGAAAGGCGGCGACAGAAACTGGCCGTGGCTATAAGGGGGCGATGCCGCTCCAGTCCAGCCGGAGGGAGCGAATCTTGCCCGGCGGATGTCCCTCGCTGCGACCATGCACAAGAACAAGATCGTCATCTCGATCAACGCCGCCTGGAATATCGTCAATTTCCGCCTCGGCCTGATCCGCGCGCTCCGCGAGGCGGGGCACGAAGTGATCGCGCTGGCCCCTGCGGACCGGCACAGCGCGCGGCTGCAGGCGCTCGGCATCCCCTATGTGCCGATTACGATGGACAAGAAGGGGCTGTCTCCCCTGGGCGACCTCGCCCTCCTCGTCCGCTACTGGCGCATCCTGAGGCGGCTGCGGCCGGACGTCTTCCTCGGCTATACCGCCAAACCGAACGTCTATGGCTCGCTCGCGGCGCAGGCGCTCGGCATCCGCGTCATCAACAATGTGTCGGGCCTGGGCACCGCCTTCATCCGGAAGGGGCTGCTGACGCGCATCGTCTCGACCCTCTACCGCATCGCCTTCCGCCGCTCGGCGACGATCTTCTTCCAGAACGAGGAGGATCGCGACCTCTTCCTCGCCGAAAAGCTGGTGACGCCGCGCCAGGCGCGCCTGCTCCCAGGCTCCGGCATCGATCTCGAGCGCTTCCGGCCCGCCCCGGAAGAGCGCGGGAAAGGGGCCTTCGTCTTCCTGCTGATCGCCCGCTTGCTATGGGACAAAGGCGTTGGCGAATATGTCGAGGCGGCCCGGCGCGTCCGCGCCGTCTTCCCCGAGGCGCGCTTCCAATTGCTCGGCTTCCTCGACGCCGAGAACCGCACCGCGGTGCCGCGAAGCGCGGTCGAAGCCTGGGTGAGAGAGGGCATCGTCGATTATCTCGGCGAGGCCGAGGACGTCCGGCCGTTCATCGCCACGGCCGATTGCGTGGTCCTGCCTTCCTATCGGGAAGGCCTGCCGCGCACCCTGCTCGAAGCAGCGGCGATGGCCAAGCCGCTGATCGCCACCGACGTTCCCGGCTGCCGCCATGCGGTCGAGGCGGGCGTCAACGGCCTGCTCTGTCCGGCCCGCGACGCCGGGGGCCTGGCCGCGGCGATGACGGAAATGATCCGGGCGCCGCGCAGCCGGCGCGAACGATGGGGCCAGGCGGGACGGGCGCGGATCGAACGCGAATTCGACGAGAAGATCGTCGCCGCGCGCTATCTCGAGGCGATCGAGGAGGCGGGCGGCTGAGCCTCAGTCCGCGGCGAGGTGGCGGCCTCTCTTGCCTTCCGATGCCTCGCTCCGGCGCGTCCGCGACCTTGGCTCCGCCATCAGGCCGCAGCACATGGCGAAGAGACCGCTGATCGCCGCGGTTCTGAGCGGATAATCGACGATCGAATGGGCGAGGATCGCGGCCGAGGCGATCGTCGCCGCCCGCGCGAAATAATCGGGCTCCTCGGCCCGCCAGAGAAGGATACAGCGCCTTGCCCACCAGATGAGGAACAGGGCGACGACGAGCAGGCCCGGAACGCCCGTCTCGAGCGCCAGCTCGATATAGTCGCCATGGACGTGGTTCATGTAGAAGCGGTCGACCGCCGCCGGATCCTCGTGCGTCCGGTAGATTTGCTGGAAGGTGCCGATGCCCGAGCCGACCGGCATGAAATCCGCCGTCGCGGCGAGGCTGTTGGTGAAGCTGTTGTAACGGGAATCCTCCTTGCTCTTCTCGCCCTGGGTGGTGAGGTTGTTGGCGAAGGGCGCGGAAAAGACGGTCGCGACCGAGCCGAGCATCAGCAAGGCGACGAGCATGGGGGTCCATTTGGGAAGCTTGCGTCGCCGGCCGAGGATCATCAGCAGGCTGGCCGCGAGCACGGGCACCGAGAGACCGATGCCGGCAAGCGACGTGTTGATGACGATGCCGACGAGGATCACCACCAACGTCCCGGCGAGCACGACGAACAGGCCGGAGGATTTCTGCACGGAGCGGCCTTTGGCAACGGCACTCAGATAGAGCGCGGCCAGGAATGGAATGGCCGCAACCATAAGGGTGGCCATATGGTTGGCATTGGCGAAAAAGCCGGTGGTCGTCCCGTAATTGGTGATTTCATAGAGATACCAGGGCGATTCCGGACCGCCCGCGATCTGCAACGCTCCGACGGCGACGGTGACGATCGTGAAGGCGGCGATCACCCAGGCCAGCCATGAGGTGCGAAAGCCGCCAAGCCTGACGATGCCCAGCAGAATTGCGATCGCCGGGAGGAGCCAGAGGGCCGACGCGATCGTCCAATAGGGATCGAGCGACACGGGAAGCCAGGGCAGTGGCTGGCCGAGCAGACGGAATCCGTCGACGATTGTCTGGCGGCCGGGAAAAACGGTCCACAAGGACGGTGGCAGCGGCACGAACTGCAGGGCGACGACCAGCAAAGCCAGCAGCAGCAGGCCGATCAGCTGCCGGGCGGGGGGGGCCAAAGGCTGCGACGGGGAAGCGGCGACCGCCCAGACGATGATCGGGATGGCGAGGAGCTGGAGCCCCATATTGGCCCAATAGCCGGCCGCGCTCGCACCGCCGAACACAAGGCACAGGACCAGATAGAAAGGCACGAGCGCGACGCGGAGATAATGGTTCATCCGCCCGTCTCCGCGACAATCGAGAGGCCGCCGATCGCGGCGCTCTGGGTGGCGCCGATGTCGCCGGCGATGCCGACGAGCTTCAGCCACTGGCCCGCACAGCCGCTCGCCGGCACCGTGAAAATGGCTGTGAAATCCCTGGACGCAGCGGCGACTCCGGTCAGCGGAAGCTGCAGCAGCTGCACGTCTCCCGGCGCGCAGCCGATCGTCCAGACGAGCCGGCTGCCTTCGCCGGCGGCGTCGCCACTCGCCTTGAACGACAAGGTGTAGCGGCCCGGGCGCAGCACCAGCAGCTGGCGCGCAAGCTCGCCATTGTCGCGGCCGTAATAATTCACCTGGAGGTTCCGGCTGCGGCCGCGCTCGGCGGTGCCGGCGCTCGTGCTGGTCAGGTCCCAGTTGAAGGGAGCCGGTCCGGGCAGGCCGGCGAAGCCCGGATCGTAAATGCCTTTGCCGCCGGGGCCTTCGCGATATCCGGTAAAGCTCTTCCACAAATCCCACGCCGGAGCGAGGGCGCCCTGCTTGACCAGGCGGGACAGCAAAGCCGCCTTCCACGGTTCCGAACCGTCGGACCGGACGGTCGGCCCCGCCACGTTCAGCACCGCCGATTCATCGGCTCCCGATGCCACGAGGCTTTCGAGCACCGCCTCCTGCAGCTTGGGCAGCCGGCGCAGCAGCGGCACCATCTTCGGCGCGGTGCTCGGATCCTGCGTCATTTGCGCGAGCGCCGCGGTCAGCGCGACCGATGCGCCTTCGACGAGATTGTCGAGCGCCTTGATCTCGGCCACCGCCTGGGGAATGCGGCCGTCGCGCAAATAGCGGTCGAGCAGCAGAAGGCGCGCCATGCGAAGGCGAGGGTTCCGCCGCCGCGCTTCCTCGAGCAGCCGCTCTCCCTTGGCATTGTCGCCGTGGACGAGGGCATCGACGCCGGCCAGCAGATAGGGCTGATCGGCAAGGGGGGCCTCAGCCAGCGCATCCATTGCATCGCGGCGGAACGCGTCCGGAACGCGGCCGCCCTGCGCGTCGAAATAGGCCATGGCGAGCGCGATGCGGACGCGAGGATGATCGGGCGCCACCGTCGCCGCCAGATCGGGACGGTCGTCGACCTCGGCATCGACGATTCCGATCCTGACGACCCACCAGCCGACATACAGGCCCACCAGGACGGCAAGCGCCGCCCGAACCAGCATTCCCGCTTTTGGCCTTCGCCGTGCCCTGTCAGCTCTCACGCTGCGCGAGTAGCTTGATTTCGCGCTCGCGACTAGTCACGCCGCCATAGCGGTACGGCTCGTAGCCATAGCCGTAGCCATAGCCGTAACCGTGCGACCGGGCCCGGAACTTGGTGAGCGCGGCACCGACGATGGTGCCGCCGGCGGCCCGAAGGCGCGTGATGGCCTCGAGCGCGGCCTTGGTGCGGGTCCGGCCGCTCTCGACGACCAGCAGGGTCGCACGGCAGACGCCCGCGAGCAAAGGCGCGTCGGCAAGGCCGAGCACCGGGGGACCGTCGACGATCACCATGTCATATTTGGTGAGCGCATCGGCGAGGATCGCCTTCAGCCGCGGCGAAGCGAGCAATTCGGCCGGGTTCGGCGGCAGCGGACCGCAGGGCAGCAGGCTGAGATTTTCATATTGCGTGTCGAGGATGTGCTCGTCGAGCGGCTCGTGGTTGGTGAGCAGCTTCGAGAGCCCTTCATTGGGCTCCAGGCCGGTGACGAAGGCCGGCTTGCGAAGGTCGCCGTCGATCAGCAGCACGCGGTTGCCGAGCCGGGCGAAATTCTGCGCCAGCGCGAGGGTGGTGCTCGATTTGCCTTCGGCGGCGCGCGTGCTGGTGATGAGCAGGCTCTTCGGCGCGCCGGTGTCGGTCGTGAACTGGAGCGACGTGCGCAGCGAGAAATAGGCTTCGGAAACCGCGGACGACTGGTCCTTCAGCTCCTCCGCAAGCGCTTCGTTGCCCCGCTTCATCGGAATGACGCCAAGCGACGGCAAATGCAGCTTGTCGCGAACGTCGTCCGGAGTCTTGATCGTGTCGTTGAGGAATTCGAGCGCGAGCGCCGCGCCGATCCCGGCGACGAGGCCGAGGCCGAGGCCGACCAGCAGGTTGAGGATCAAATTCGGCTTGAACGGCAGGCTTGGAGGCTCCGCATGGTCGACGATCGACACGGCGCTGCTGTCGATCCCGCCGGCGACCTCGACATCCTTGTAGCGCTCGAGCAGATTCTCATATTGGGTCCGGGCCGTTTCGACCTCGCGCTGCAGGATATTGTACTGGATGCTGCGCGCCCGCAGGTTCAGGACCTGGCCCTTCAGCGCATCGACCTTCCCCTGGATCTCGCGCTCGGTCGCCGCCGCCGCCCGATACTGGATCAGCAAGCTGTTGGTCTGGCCGCTCGCGACGGTTCCGGCTTCCCTCTGGATCTGCTGGTCGAGCGCCTCGATGTTCTTGCGCGCCCGGACCATGTCCGGATAATCCGGCTTGAAGGTCGACAATTTGGATTGATAGTCCGCCTCCGCCTGGGCGCGCTGCTGGCGGAGCGCCTGCGTGCTGGAATTGACGTCGGCCGTGTTCACCGCCTTCATCGCATTGCGATAATTCTGCTCGGCGATCATCCGGCGCTGCTGCGCTTCGGCGAGCGCGCCGTTGAGGGCGACGAGCGATTGCCCCTGAAGGGAATCGATGTCGCTGCCGCCGCCGCCGCTTTTGCCCGAATCACCGCCGCCCGAGCCGCCGCCGCCGGTGTTGATGATCCCTTGCTGCTGCGCATAGTCGACGAGCTGCCGCTCCGAATTTTCCAGATCCGTCTTGTGCTTGGCGATCTGGCGCTCGAGGAAGCGACGCGCATAGGCGCTCGCCGCATAGTGGCGCTCCACTGCCGAGCTGATGAAATTATCCGCGAAACTGTTGGCGACCTGCGACGCGACGGACGGCGACGAGGATGTGAAAGTCAATTTGACCAGCCGGCTTCCGACCACCGGCTCGGCCTTGAAGCCGTGCATCAGCTGGCCGGTGGTGACCTGCAGGCGCTTGTTGGGCGCGGCCTGCGTCGGCGCGAAGGCCGGGTTGGAGGTCAGGTTCAGGTCCTGGGCGACGCGCTCGGCAAGCGAGCGGCTCTGCAACAGGCCGACGACGGTGGCGAGATAGTCGCGGTCGTTCATCCATTGCTGCTTGACGATCTTCGATTCGTCGACGGGTTCGACCGTCGGCGGGTTGATCTCGAGCACCACCTGCGCGCGATAAAGCGGCGTCGTGAGGAAGGTGATGACGATCGCGCCGGCCAGGCCGACGGCGACCGCGCCCAGGATCAGCCATCGCCACTCCGAAACGACCCGCCACAAGGTCGCGAGATTGAGATCGCCGGGCAGAAGACCGCCCGCGGACGGCTGTGGAGCCCAACCCTGCGGGAGCGCCAGCGCGCCACCGCCGTGCGGGACGATAGGCCAAACCGGCTGGGCGCCCGCAGGCTCGATGTCGTTCTTGCTCATGGGTCGCGAAGCTGCCTTTCAATCGGTCCGGGAACGCCGGTGCAAGCTGGGTCAGATGCCGAGCGGGTGGAAGACGGCGATGATCGGGATCGACTGGATGATGTGGGTCCACGCGCTCTTCACCTTCGAGCCGTCGACCACGACGATGTCGCCCGCATAGACCGGCGGATCCTGCATCTGACCGCGGCCGATGCTGGTGAGATCGAAGGCGGCCGCCATGCGCTGGCCCTTGACCGTCCTGAACACGGCCACGCGGCGCGGATTGGCGTTGTCGTCCGGACCGTGGGCGAGCGCGACCACCTGCATCAGGCTGAGGCGCCCCGTCACCGGGAAGACGCCCGCCTCCTTCACGGAACCGGTCACGGTCACGTTGCGCGTGCTCGACGATTTGACGGCGATGCTGACGTCCGGATGCTGGAGATATTTCTCGGAGAGACGCTGCGTGATTTCGTCGTCGAGCTGCTTGGTCGTCAGATCGACCGCCTTGACGCTGCCGATGAGCGGCATCGAGATCGTACCGGTGAGATCGACGTCATAGTCGCCCGTCAGGTCCGCGACCTGGAAGACGTTGACGTGCAACGTGTCCAGCGGCGCGATCTTGTAATCGTCCTCGAGCCTCGTGACCTGGACGGGATCGGGCGCTTCGAAACCCTGCGGATTGTAGGGGATCGACCCGCCGCGCGTGTCGGCGCAAGCCGCCAGCAGGGCGACCGCCGCCATGCAGAGAATCAGCCGAAGCGGCGACATGAAGCGCGAAGCGGGCACGGGTCCCACCTGGCCGGACTTTTCAGAATACGGCACGGACGATTCCAGATTTTGCAAAATTCAGGCCCTCACGCTTAACCGATGCGCTCCGTGGGTCAAGCCGGAATCGAGCCATTTCCGATTTCCCCACGTTGAAACATCTTTCATTACAATGACATAGATCAACACGGCAGTCGCCGCGCATCAGCCGCGTCCCTGTTCGGGACCGGTGGAAAGGAACCATCGCGCGCCATCCTCGACGCCGAGCGCGGTCAGCACGCCGCTATGATAGGCGCCGGTATCGATGGCGATGCGGTTGGGCCGCTCCTCCACGGCGGAGACCATCGTATGGCCGTGGACGACGACGAAGCCATGCTCCTTGGCGTCGGCGAGGAAGGGCTCGCGGATCCAGCGCAGATCGTGCGGGTCCTGGTCGTCGACTGCAAGGCCGGGACGGATGCCGGCATGGACGAAGAGATAGTCGCCGAAGCGAAAGGTGTCGGCGAAATTGGCCAGGAAGTCGCGATGCGCGCGCGGCACCTTGGCGCGGATCGCCTCGATCGCCGGCTCGTCCTCCATCCGCCGCAGCGCATCGACGTCGACGCCGTAGCTGCGCGCGCATTCGGCGCCGCCGAAGCGCAGCCAGTCGGGCAGGATCGCGGCGTCGCCGCCGAGGATGCGGAGCAGCACTTCCTCATGGTTGCCGGCGAGGAAGACGGGACGCCCATGCGGCGGGCGCCAGGTCCGCAGCCGCTCGACGACCCCCGCGGAATCGGGGCCGCGATCGATCAGGTCGCCGAGGAAAACGATATAGGTCTTCTTCGGCCGCCGCCCGGCCATATCCTCCTCGAGCCGCCGCAGCAGCGCGTCGAGCAGATCGAGGCGGCCGTGAATGTCCCCCACCGCATAAGCGCGCGCCCCCGCTTTGCCGCGCGGGCCGACGGCCTCGCCGAGGAATCCCAATGACAATGTGTTCAGCAGGCCCATCCACGCTCACTCTTGCCGAAATGCCGCTGTCCCTGACGATGCGCATCGCGGCCGGTTCCCGCTTCCCGGCCGGGGCCGGCCTGTCAAGGCAAAAGCTTGCCCGGGTTCATGATTCCCGACGGGTCGAGCGCCGCCTTGATCCGGCGCTGGAGCGCGAGCCGGGCCGGCTCGGCGGTGCGCGCGAGCGCGTCGCGCTTGCTCTGGCCGATGCCGTGCTCGGCCGAGATCGAGCCGCCGGCAGCGGTGACCCGGTCGTAGACGCTCCGGCTGATCGGCCCCCCGGCCTCCCGAAGCCAGGCGGGGCCGGCCTCGCGCGGCGCGATCAGGTTGAAATGGATGTTGCCGTCGCCGAGATGGCCGAAGGCAATCACCCGAACGCCCGGAAAGGCCGCCTCGATCGCCGGTGCCTCGGATTCGAGAAAGGCCGGCATGGCGGCGACGGGCACCGAAATATCGTGCTTGAGCCCGGGCCCTTCCGCCCGTTCCGCCTCGGCGATCGATTCGCGCAGGCGCCAGAAAGCCTCGGCCTGGGACTCGCTGGCGGCGAGGACCGCGTCCCCCGCCAGCCCCGCGTCGAGCGCAGCGCCGAGCGCCTGCTCCAGCCGTTCGGCCGCATCGCCGGCGCCGGCTGGGGCCACGGCTTCGACGAGCACGTTCCAGGGCCAGGGCCGGTCCAGCGGCGCGCGCGTTCCCGGAACGTGGCGGAGCAGGAGATCGAGCGCGATGGCGGGGACGAGCTCGAAGCTCTCGACGGCCTCTCCGAGCCGGTCTTCGAGGAAGCGCAGCAAGGTCAGAGCGGCGGAAGGCGAGGGCAGGCCGATCCAGGCGATCCCGCGCGAACCGATCGCGGCGACCAGCTTCAGGCTGGCCGCGGTGACGATGCCGAGCGTTCCTTCCGCGCCGATCAGCATTTGCTTGAGATCGTAGCCGCGATTGTCCTTGCGCAGCGCCGACAGGCCGCCCAGCACCGACCCGTCGGGAAAAACCGCTTCCAGCCCGAGGACGAGCTGGCGCATCGTCCCGAAGCGCAGCACCTGCGTTCCGCCCGCATTGGTCGAGACGAGGCCACCGATCGTCGCCGATCCCTTTGCGCCGAGCGACAGCGGGAAGCGCCGCCCGATTTGCGCCGCCGCTTCATGGACATGAGCAAGGATCGCTCCGGCTTCGGCGACGAGCACATTGTCGTCGGCGGAGACGGTGCGGATGCGGTTCATGCGCCGGAGCGACAGGAGCAGGGCGCCGCCCGATTCGTCCGGAATCGCGCCCGCCACCATCGACGTATTGCCCCCCTGCGGCACCAAAGCGACGCTTTCTTCGACGCAGGCGGCG
Source organism: Allosphingosinicella sp. (assembly GCA_036491055.1). GTDB lineage: Bacteria > Pseudomonadota > Alphaproteobacteria > Sphingomonadales > Sphingomonadaceae > Allosphingosinicella. Next base: position 105,866 of record DASXCT010000019.1, on the reverse strand, counting down.
ACCACCGTCCGCACCTCGTCGAGCGAGGCCGGCGAGACCAAAGCGGCGGCATGGCCCCGATGCCGTCCCCGCCAGTCCGTGAGCCAGGGCGTCATCTCGTCCGCGGCGCGGGTGAAGCCGCGCGGGCCGAGCCGCGCCGCAAGCGCATCCATCAACCGTTCGGAAGGGGGATTGGGCATGGCCGCCTCCTGACCGAATTGGACCGCGCGCGCAAATTTTCAGGTCCCGTTTCGCGGCGCCGGCCGCAAGCCCGGCAACCCTTTTCGCCACCGGAACAAAGCCGGATTTCCATGGTTTAGGCCGTTTTCAGCATCCAGCGGAACGGGGAGCCATCGCGCGTTGGACAAAGCGGCGATCTTGAAGACAGCGATCGCCGCGGGCGCCCTCGCCTGGGCCTGTCCCCTCCAGGCCCAGCCCCTCTCTCCGCAAAGCCCGGCCTCACCGGATCGGAACGGCGACCAAGGCGCCATCGTCCCCGACAGCCAGTTCCAGAAGGAGCTGCCGCCGCTCGATTCGGAGATCGGCAAGCCGCTTCCGCCGATCGGCACCGTCGCGCGCCCCGCGGCGGGGCCGAATGCAGCCGCCGCGCCCCCGCCCCCGCCCCCGACGCCGCTGCCGCTGCCACTGCCGAACGGCCAGCTTCCCCCCAGCAACGTGCCGGCCGACCCTGAGCTGCAGCAGCCGCTGACGCCGCTCTCCGGCTTCGACGTCACGCCGCCCCCCGCCGCCCCGAACCAGAAGACGGACGAGAGCGCGCCCGAGCCGGTCCGCTACCGGCTCGTCACCGAGGGCTTCGACAAGATCGGGCTGGACGGCCGCTTTCGCAGCCTTTCGGCGCTCGCCGACGCCGACGGCAAGGCGACGAACGGCGCCCAGGTCTCCGCCCGCGCCAGGCAGGACGAGCAGCTCGCGATACGGCTGCTCCGCTCCGAAGGCTATTATGACGCGACCGCGGTGGCGACGGTCGAGCAATTGCCCAACCAGCCGGGGCAGCTCCGAGTCACCGTCGCCGCCGTTGCGGGCGCGCGCTACGATTTCGGTGCGATCGTCGTCACCGGCACCCAGACGACGCCGCCCGACCTCGTCCGCAAGGCGCTGCCGCTCAAGACCGGCGATCCGATCGTCGCCGCCGACGTCGAGGCGGGCGAGGCCAATATCCGCCTGCGCCTGCCCGAGCAGGGCTATCCCTTCGTCACTGTCGGGATGCGCGACGTGCTGCTCGACCCCGCCACCCATATCGGCGACTATACGCTGCCGGTCGATCCCGGGCCGCGCTCGCTGTTCGGCGGCTTCACCACCGACGGAAGGCTCGCCTTCGACGCGAAGCATGTCGGCGTGCTCGCCCGCTTCAAGCGCGGCGCGCTCTACGACAGCCGCAAGGTCGACGATCTGCGCGAGGCGATGGTCGCGACCGGCCTGTTCCGCACCGTCGCGGCCGAGCCGGTCCGCACCGGCGAAACGGCGCCCGACGGCACCGACTATGTGAACGTCCGCATCCGCCAGGTGGCGGGGCCCTCCCATTCGATCTCGGGCACGGCGGGCTATGCGACCGGCGAGGGCTTCAAGGTCCAGGGCACCTGGGAAGCGATGAACATGTTCCCGCCCGAAGGCGCGCTCGAGGTCACCGCCATCGCCGGAACCCAGGACCAGGGGCTGCAAATCGCCTTCAAGCGGAGCAATGCCGGCCAGCGCGACCGCACCTTCCTGCTCCAGGCCGAGGCGGACCGGCAGCATCTCCCCGCTTATCACGGCTATCTGGCGCGCCTCTACGGTCTGGTCTCGCGCGAATCGACGCCGATCTGGCAGAAAATCTGGACCTATTCCTACGGCGCCGAGCTCGTCGCCTCGAACGAGGACGAGAATCATTTCCCGCCCATCTCGATCACCAACGCCCATTTCATCGCCGGGCTGATCGGCCAGCTCGGCTACGACCGGTCGAACAATCTGCTCGATCCGACCAAGGGTTTCCGCCTGCTCGCCCGGGTCAATCCCGAAGCCTCGCTGCGCAAGCCCACCAAGCCCTATCTGCGCGATACGCTCGAAGGCAGCGTCTATTTTCCGGCCGGCAAGAATTTCACGATCGCGGCGCGGACGCGCGTGGGCTCGATCTTCGGCGCCAGCCTCGCCGATCTGGCACCGTCGCGGCGGCTCTACGCGGGCGGCGGCGGTTCGGTCCGCGGCTTCGGCTATCAGGAGCTCGGGCCCAAGGACGCGGCGGGCCATCCGATCGGCGGCCGCAGCCTCGTCGAATTCTCGCTCGAGGCGCGCTACCGCTTCGGCAATTACGGCGTGGTTCCCTTCATCGACGCCGGCAATCTCTACGAGACGCAATTTCCCAGGCTTTCGGGCCTGCGCTACGGCGTCGGCATCGGCGGGCGGCTCTACACCAATTTCGGTCCGTTGCGGCTCGACGTCGCGACCCCGATCGACCGGCGCAAGGGCGAATCGCGAGTCGCAATCTACGTCTCGATCGGTCAGGCCTTCTGATGGCCGAGGTCGAGGCCCCCGAGCCGTCTGCGATGCCGCGCGGCCGCCGCCGCGCCGCCGCCGCCGCGAAGTGGACCGGCACCGGCCTTGCCGGGATCATCCTCTTGTTCGGCCTGTTCATGCTGTGGCTGAACAGCGAGATGGGCCGCGGCTTCGTCGCCCGGCAGATCAACAAGCTGCAAATGGCCTCGGGCCTGTCGATCCATGTCGGGCGGATCGACGGGTCTTTGTTCGGCAATCTCACCGTCCACGATCTTCGCCTCTCGGATTCGAAGGGGCCCTTCTTCACCGCCACCGAGGCGAAGATGGGATGGCGGCCGCTCGCTTATTTCGGCAACCATATCGACATAAGAAGCCTCGACGTGCCGCGCGCCCACCTCTACCGGCTGCCGCAATTCAAGCCGACCACGACCGCTCCCAACCAGCCGCTCCTCCCCAATATCGATATCGACGTCGGCCGGCTGAAGGTCGACCGGATCATGGTCGACCCGGCGGTGACCGGCTATCGCCACCTCCTCACGCTCGACGGCAGCGCGAAGATCGCGAGCGGCCGGGCACAGGTGACGCTCTTCGCCGGCGCCATTGCCGCGCCGAACCTGCCCGGCGGCGACAGGCTGCTGCTGAAGCTCGACGCGGTGCCCGATCGGAACAAGCTCGACATGGGCCTTCAGATCCGGGCGCCGGGCAACGGCTTCGTCGCCAAGCTCGCCCATCTCACCCAGCCGCTTGCAGCCTCGGTCGACGGCAAGGGAGACTGGGCGGACTGGAATGGGCGCGGGGTTGCGACGCTCGGCGGCAAGGCGTTCGCCGACGTCGCGATCGGCGGCCGCAACGGTACCTTCACCTTCACCGGCCCGCTCGCGCCGGGGCTGATGATGGCCGACGGGGCGATCCGCCGCCTGCTCGAGCCCATGGTGCAGATGAATCTCGTCGCGACGCTCGACCATCGCCGTGCCGACACCAGGCTGCGGCTGAGCTCGCCGACCTTGGCGGTCGGCGCCCAGGGCATGGTCGATCTCGGCCAAAGCACCTTCGGAAATCTGAAGGTGGCGGCGCGGCTGAGCCGGCCGGGCGCGGTGCTGCCCAATCTCAGCGGCCGCGACGTGCAGCTGGCGATGGTGCTGAACGGGCCTTTCCGAACCCCAATCATCGCCTATCGGCTTCGTGCGGCGACCCTCGGCTTCAACGGCACCGTCGTCGAAGGCCTGGAGGCAGGGGGCCGGGCGCGGGTCGATGCCGACCGGATCACGATTCCCCTCTCCGCCCATGCCCGGCGGATCACCGGCCTCAACCCGACCTTCGGCGGCCTCCTCGACAATGTCGCGCTCGACGGGACGATCAACATTGCGGGCACGAAAGCGCTGTCCGACGACCTTCGCATCCGCTCGGATAAGCTCAACGCAACGGCGGTGATCGTCGCCGACGTCGCCAGCGGCACCTATCAGGGCGGCATCCAGGGCCGGGTCAACAATTTCCGGATCGAGGGCATCGGCCTGCTCGACATCAAAACCCACATGAATGTGGTCACCGCCGGCAAGGGGTTCGGAATCCGCGGCCAGGTCGCGGTGCGGACGCGGCGGATCGACAATGCGACCGCGCGCGGCCTGCTCGAAGGCAATGCGACCGCCACCGCCGACATCGTCATGGACCCGAACGGAATCGTCCACGTCGCCAACCTGCGATTGAGCTCGCCCGGCCTCCGCGTCACCTCCGGCGCCGGCACTTATGCTTTGCGCACCGGCGCCATCGCCTTCCGCGGCACCGGCGTCTCGCGTTCCTACGGCCAGCTCGCCGTCATCGTCACCGGCACCGCCGCGAAGCCGAACGTCCAGCTCCGCGCCGCCAATCCCGGCCTCGGGATCGGCCTGCGCAACGTCAGCGCGACGCTCAAATCGACGGCGAAAGGCTATGCGATCGCCGCGACCGGCGAATCCGATTACGGCCCGTTCGCCGCCGATTTGACCATCCTTTCCGGCCGCGGCCCGACGATTTTCGACATCAGCCGGCTGACCTTCGCCGGCATGAATTTCGCCGGCCGGGTAACCCAGACCAAGAACGGGCCCTTCGCCGGGACGCTGACCATGACCGGCTCGGGGCTCAGCGGCAATGTCCGGCTCTCGGCGGCGGGCAGATATCAGCGCGCCGACATCGACGCCAATGCGAACGGGGCCCAGATCCCCGGCGCCAGCCCGATCCTGATCCAGCGCGGCCTCGTCCAGGCGACGATCATCCTCTATCCGGGCGCGCCGCAGATCAGCGGCGACGTCCAGCTCGCCGGGGTGCGGAGCAGCCGCTTCTTCATCGCCCAGGCGCGGGCAAAGGCGAATTACCAAAGCGGCAGCGGCACCGCCCAGCTTTTCGCCGAGGGGACGAGCGGGGTGCCGTTCCGCATCGGCGTCAATGCGGCGCTGACGCCGGACCTGATCCGGGCGGCGGCGCAGGGCAATATCGACAATATCGCCTTCCATCTCGCCCAGCCGGCCGAGATCCGGCGCGCCGCGGGAAGCTGGGTGCTGGCGCCGACGCAGATCGTGCTGCCGCAGGGCAATGTCCTCCTCGCCGGCCGCTATGGGCCGGCCGGCTATCAGCTCCAGTCGCGCATGGACGGGCTCGATCTCTCGATCCTCAACGTCGTCTCTCCGAGCCTCGGCATCGGCGGCAAGGCGACCGGCAGCCTCGACTTCGCCGCGCCGGCCGGCGGCGGCTTCCCGCGCGCCGAGGCGCGGCTCAACATCGCCGGCTTCACCCGTACCGGAATCGCCACCCGCTCGCCGCCGGTCGACCTGTCGCTGCTCGGCACGCTCCAGACGAGCGGCGCCTCGCTCGACGCGGCGATCCGCCGCGGGGGGGCGCTGGTCGGCCGGGCGCAGGTGCGGCTCCAGCCGGTCGGCGGCGCCAATAGCTCGGGGGGCAGCTGGATGGACCGGCTGATGGCCGCGCCGCTCTCCGGCGGCATCCGCTACAATGGGCCGGCCGAGGTGCTCTCGTCCTTCGCCGGGCTCGCCGACGAGCAAGTGTCGGGCCCGATCGGGGTCGGCGCCGATTTCAGCGGACGGCTCGACAATCCGCAGTTCAATGGGATCGTCCGTGCCAACGATCTGACCTTCGTCGACGAGCAATATGGCACACGAATCACGGGAATCGCGCTCCAGGGCCGCTTCACCAGCGCCACCCTGCAGATCGAGCAATTGTCCGGCCATGCCGGCCACGGCACGATCAGCGGCACCGGCTCGGTCGGCTTCGCCGCCGCCTCCGGCTATCCGATCGATATCAAGATGCACATGCAGGATGCGCAGCTCGCGCGGAGCGACAATCTCGCCGCCACCGTCACCGGCGACCTCGCCATCACCAACAGCCGCGCCAATGGCGCGCTCATCTCCGGCAACCTCGATGTCGCGAATCTGCGCTACGAGATCGTCCGCCAGGGCGCGGCGCAAGTGGTCGAGCTGCAGGGCGTCCGCCGCAAGGGCGAGCCTTTGCCCGACCCCACCAAGGTCCGGCAGGCGGAGACGGAGAAGGCGCCGGGCATCTGGAAGCTCGATTTGCGCGTTCATGCCGACAACCAGCTGTTCGTCGCCGGCATGGGCCTCGAATCCGAATGGAGCGCCAATCTGCGCATCCGCGGCACCACGTCGACGCCGCAGCTGGTCGGGCGGATGGAGGTGGTGCGCGGCACGTTCAGCTTCTCGGGCCAGCGCTTCGAGCTTTCCACCGGCACGATCAACTTCACCGGCGCCCGGTCGCCCGACCCCGAGCTCGCCATCCAGGCGAGCGCCGACATCGGCGACGTGACCGTCAACATCAACGTCACCGGCACGGCCGGCAATCCGCAGATCGCCTTCACCTCCGATCCGTCGCTGCCGCAGGACGAGATCATGGCGCGGGTGCTGTTCGGCGGCTCGATCAGCGAATTGTCGGTGATGCAGGTGGCCTCGATCGCCTCGTCGCTCAACTCGCTGCGCGGGGGCAGCGGCGGCCTCAACCCGCTCGGCAAATTGCGCTCGGCGAGCGGGCTCAGCCGGCTGCGCATCCTCGGCGCCGACCAGACGACCGGCCGCGGCACCGCGCTCGCCGCCGGTTTCTACCTCAGCAACAAAATCTATATCGAGCTGATCACCGACGCCCGCGGCTATACGGCGACGCAGATCGAGCTGGCTCTGTCCAAGACGTTGAGCCTGCTCAGCGACGTCAGCACGCAGGGCAGCACCAACAATGTGAATTTGAGGTACCGCAAGCGCTATTGAGCGGGCGGATGGCCGCGCCTAGGCGCAGGCGGTGGACTGGCATCACATCAAGGAATGGACCGAGCATGCGGTCGGCCTCAACATGGACGCGCTCCACGTTTATGCGGGCGTGTTCCTTCAGCTCGGCGCCGCCTTCGTCCTGCGCAAATCGCTGAAGAGCCCCTGGCCCTGGCTGGTCGTGGCCGGAGTGGAGTTCGCGAACGAGGTTTACGACTACACCTATGAGGTGTGGCCGGACCGCGACATCCAGTTCGCCGAGGGGCTGCGCGACATGTGGAACACGATGGTGCTGCCGACTGTGCTGCTCCTGCTCGCGCGCACCGCGCCGCGGCTGCTCACCGGCGCGGCCGAGACGCCACCGGCGCCTTCAGCGGGCGATCCGGGTTAGCAGGGCGGCGAGGCCGGTGAGGCGCGGCGCGCGCTTCAGCACGCCCATCACGACCGCGCGGGGCCTCGGATGCTCGGCGGCCCAGCGCAGGACCTCGGCCGCCGCGATCGGTCGCCGTGCCTCGCGGCTGAAAGCGCGCTGATAGCCTTCCGCCGGCCGGCCGGCGGTGATCGCCTCGGCCGCCGCCTTGCCGCTGGTCAGGGCGATGGCGATGCCGTCCCCGGCGAGCGAGGCGATCACCGCCGCCTGGTCGCCGAGGCGGTAGATGCCCGGCGCGGTCGCCGCGGCGCGCCAGCCATAAGGCACGCCCGAGACGGCGCTCCACCCGCCCGGCTCCGCGTCGCGCAGGCGCTCGGCGAGGATCGGCAGCTCGTCGGCCAATGCGGCGATCAGCCCCTCGATGCCCCCCGCTGTCTTGAGCCGCCGCCGCGCCGCCGAGAGGCAGAGATTGGCCTTGCCGTCCTCCTGCAGCAGCAGGCCGGCATAGCCGCCGTCGAAGAGATGGAGCTCGATGATTCCGTCGAGCGCCCGTTCGAGCCGCGGCGACGGCGCCAAAGCGGTGCGCAGGCCGATCGGGTCCGCGCTGGTGTCGCGTGGCCGGGCGGCGCCGCGCAATTCGTGCTTGCCGGTCGCGAGCAGCAGGGCGTCGCCTTGCACTTCCTCGCTGCCATGGATGCGGACGCAGCGGCGGCCGAGGTCCGCCGATCGCACCGCCTGCCCGCGCCGCACGCGCACGCCGGCGGTCTCGGCGGCGGCCAGCAGCGCCGCGTCCAGCGCGCGCCGGGAGAGGCCCGCGGCCGCGCGGGGCAAGGCCGCTTCCGCCTGGTCGCCCGCGCTGACGAGCCGGAGCCGCGCGATCGGCCGCGCGCCCATCGCCGCCGCGTCGATGCCGAGGCCGCGCAGGGCGGCAAGCGCGTCCCAGCCGAGGAAGCCGCCGCAAACCACGTCCTGCGGCGCGGCCTGCCGTTCGAGAATCGTCGCGTCGATGCCGGCGCGGGCGAGGGCGATCCCGGCTGCCGAACCGGCGGGCCCGCCGCCGACGATCAGCGCCGCCAGGCGCCGCATCCTCAGGCGGCTCGTGCGAAGTGGAACCCTTCGGCGGCAAGGCCCGGCCCGAAGGCAAGGGCAAGGCCCCGGTTGCGCTCCGGCCGGTCGAGCATCTCGGCGAGAACGAAGGGCAGGGTCGAGGAGGACATATTGCCGTAGCGCGCGAGGATGTCGCGCGATTCCGCCAGCGCGCCCTGGGGAAGGCCGAGCCCGCTCTCCACCGCGTCGAGGACCGAGCGTCCGCCCGCATGAACGGCCCAGCTGTCGATCTCGTCGAAAGAGCGGCCGGCGAGCATGGCCTGGCGCACATCTTCGTTCCGAAGCGCCTCGGCGATCCGGCCGGGGACTTCCCCGGAAAGGTGCATGGCGAAGCCCTGGTCGCCGATGGTCCAGCGGATGAGCGGCGCTGTATCCTCCAATGTCGTGGCAAACGGATCGGACATGCCGAAGCCGGCCGGCTCAGCCGTCACCAGGGCCGCCGTCGCGCCGTCGCCGAACTGGAGCATGGCGAGCAAAGGCTCGATCTCCGTCCGATCCTGCAGGTGCAGGCTCGAAAGCTCGACCGTCACCACCAGCACCCGCGCCTCCGGCTCCGACCGGACGATATGATGGGCGAGGCGGAGCGAGGAGACCGCCGCATAGCAGCCCATGAAGCCGACCAGGGTCCGCTCGATATGGCCTGGAAGGCCCAGCCGCGCGGCGATGATCTGATCGATGCCGGGAGCGACGAAGCCGGTGCAGCTCGCGACCACCAGATGGGTGGTGCCGTCGATCGGCGTCTTTTCCCGGAGGTCGGCGATGGCGGCGAGCGCGAGCTCCGGCGCCGCCTCGGCATAAACGTCCATGCGCGCGCCGGTCGACGGCAGCTCGGGATGATAGAAGCCGCCCGGCGCGACCGGCGAGCCGCCCTTCGGCGTCGGCGGCAGCACCGACCAGCGTTTTTCGATTCCGGATCGCTCCGCCATGCGCCGGAACAAGGCGCGGTGGCGGCCGTCCGCGATCCGCGGCTCGGCCCAATCGATGAACGCGCCGTGCACCTCGTGCGAGGGGACGGCGGTCCCGATGGCGTTGATATAGGCGGTCGGCAGGTGCGATTTCCTCGGGCTACAAGGCTTCTACGAAGCCGAGGCTTAGATGAACAAGTGCCGAGAGAAGTTCCATGTGTCCATGAAGACTCGCGCACCGGCGTGAGTGTCGAATTGGGGGTGAAACGTTCAACGGCGGTGACGCCGCACCGTCAAGCGTTCTGCGAGGGGGGGCCCCGGCGCGCATTCCGGAAATGGTGGCCCAGGCGCGGAAATGGAGGCGGCTGCAGGAGTCCCGCCCGTGGATTTGGCGCCGGTTCGGGCCGGCGGGCCGCTCTGAAGCGTCAGGTGGGAATGCTGGCGAGGCGATGCCAGTCGAGGCTGGACGAGTCGCAGCCCGGCGTGGCGGCCCATGCGGCCAGAGGCTCCCGCGACACCGCGATCCTTACGCGCCGCAGCTCGCGCCAGACGTAGAAGCGGATAAGGGCTTGCCGCCTCGGGACCCCGTCGGACACGCGGCCCTGCCAGGCGAAGCGCAGCGGGCCAACGGGCGCCGCCAGCTCGCGCAGAAGCCGGTCGAAGGTGCCGTGCGGATCGTATTCGGCGACGACGACGCGGCAGGTCCCGCGGGTGCCATGGACCAATGTTCCGAACGGCCGCGCCTCGCGAGAGGTGGTGAAGCCGGCGTTTGCAAGCATCGCAACGGCGGCGGCATCGAAGGCCGCGGCGTTGGGGCCGGGCGGCGCCGCGTTGGCCGCGACTTTTACCCCGATGCTCCCGGCAAGGAGCACGCCAAACAGGGCGTTAGCGGAACGCCTCACGGCGCGCTCCCCAAAGGCAGAGTGCGGTAACGGCGAGGAGCGTGGTCCACATCGACAGGTGCCACCCCCAACCGTGGTGAATCTCCTCCAGATAAGCGGGGAAGTGGACCATCGCCCCAATTCTCACCACGTTGATTGCAACCGTGGCCGCCAGGGCGGCGAGGCAGGCGGCGAGGGCCCGGCGCCCGAACGGCACCTCGAACCACTGGTTCACCGTCACCCAGAGAAGCAAAGCGAGCGACATCCCCTCCCAGGACGAACAGCCTGGCGCGACGGCGATTCGGCCGCTGCCGTCGGCGAGCGCGAGCATGTTGCCGGCCTGCACACTGCCCGTGAGCTGGGCGACCAGCCACGTGTCCGCGGCGAGCAACGGTCCGCTGAACAGGGCCAGGAGCAGGCGGCCCCAGACAAGGGGTCCGGTCATGGCGAGGGCGATGAGGCCGGCGCGGCGGATCGGCGCATCCGCAGCCGTCGTCGCGACCATCCAGGCCCCCAACGCCGCGAGCGAGAAGGCGCTCGCGGTGGATATTGGCAGCAAAGCGACGACGGCCACCGCCGCCGCCAACGGCCGGTCACCGCGACGGAGAGACTCCGCGGGCGCGCCTCGCAGCAGCGCCACCGAGGCCGCGAGCGCGACCCAGAGGATGGCGCTGATGCCGAAGAGCTCGAACATGGCGTAGCCGAAGCCATGCTCCGGGACGATACGGACGGCGATGCCGGCGAAGGCATTGAGCGCGGCCAGCAGCACCAGCCAGGCGAACAGGCGCGGCCGGTCCAGCGCCAACGATGCCGGGGCGGGAATGCCGGCGAGGCGCGTCACGCTCGCGACGGGGGGCCGCTCAGTCGCGACGGCGGCGGCGGATCAGCCAATAGCCGATGCCGAACAGCGCCAGCGCGGGCGCTCCGGCACCGATCATCGGTCCCGGGGTCGCCGGGGCACCGGCGAATGCGGCGTCGGTGGCCATGGTCAGGAAAAGAGCGCCGGCAGCGCCATATCGTAGGTGCTTGAACATCGACGACTCCCATTCGGCGGGGACTGCGGCTAATGCCCACCGGGATAACGCCGTGTCAACTTCGTCCACCAGAGCTTTGAACCGATGCTGAGCGCGGCGATGCACGGCGGCCTCGGCTGGGTCGCGTTCGGCGCCTTCTGGGGCTTGCTCGCCTTGCTCGCGCTCGCCGAGCTGTGGCGGCCGCTGCACGTCGGGGTTGACGAGCCGGCAGGGCGCATCGCGGGCAATATCGGGCTGGGGCTCGTCAATGCCGGTCTCGGCCTCGCATTGCCGCTCTCGACCGTGCTCCCGGCCGCATGGGCGCACCGCCACGGCGTCGGGCTGATGAACAGCGAGCCGCTGCCTTATGCCATTGCGCTCGCCGCCACCCTGCTGCTCCGCAACCTCGCGACCTGGATGGTGCACCGGGCATCGCATGCCGCGCCGCTGCTGTGGCGGGTCCATCGCGTTCACCACGCCGATGTGAGGCTGGACCTTTCGACCGGCTTTCGGAACCACCCGCTCGAGCTCGCTTATGTGGCGCCGTGGCTGGCCGCCTTCACGATCGCCTTCGGCCTCGATCCGGCCACGCTCGCTGCCTATGAGGCGACGGCGATCGGCTTCTCCCTTTGGACACATGCAAATGTTCGCCTGCCCGTGAGCGCGGACCGGTGGCTCCGGCTCCTGTTCGTCACGCCGGCGATGCACCACGTCCATCATTCCAGCCGGCGCACCGAGACCGACAGCAATTACGGGGACGTTTTCAGCTTTTGGGACCGCTTGTTCGGCACCTACCGCCCGCTCGGCGAGAGCGAGGTGAAGGCGGTGCGCTTCGGCCTTGGCGATGCCTTCGATCGGGAGGCGCCGAGCTTCGTGCGCCAACTTGCCGGGCCGTTCGAAGCGCCGGAGCGCCGTGGATCGTAACAAGTCTGACAGAATTGTCGTGCCACGCTTGTCGCCCAGCCGCCGATGGCGCCAGGGGCGGAATCCAACCGCCGACACCGTGATTTTCAGTCACCCGCGCCACCGGCCGCGCTGCCGGTCCTTGCGGCGCGATCGCGCTTGCGGCGTGCGACCATGATCAGCGCGCGCCTGACGCCGGCCGTGTCGTTTGTCGCATTACGCCCATGCCGCCGGTAAATGAGGCTGTCGCAATCGCACCGAACCGGATCGAGCCCATTTTCGAGCAGGCGCAATTGCAGGTCGGCGTCTTCGCCGAAGATCATGGATTCACAAAAGCCGCCGCTCGATCGGACAGGCTCGGCCCGGTAGAGCGCCGAGGACATGTTCGTCACCAGATGCCGGGCGTCGAGATGGGCCCACCCACCCCGTATCGGCACATCCTCTTCTTCGACGACACGGATCCGTCCATAGGAAGCGCCGGCGTCCCGGTTTCGGCCAAGCGCTTCGATCAACCTCTTGTGCCGTTCCGGAGGCCAGAGGTCGTCATGGTCCAGGAAGGCGAAGAATCGCCCCCTCGCCGCCGACACGCCGCGATTGCGGGCGGCGGAAGCGCCGCTTGCGTCCAGGCGGATCGATCGCACGCGCGCATCGGCGAAAGCGGCGGCGATCCGCGCGGAATCGTCGGTCGAGCCGTCGTCGACGACGATCAGCTCGTCGACCGCCGAGATCTGCGCGAGGACCGAGCGGATCGCTTCGCCAAGGAAGCGTCCGCCGTTGCGGACCGCGATGATGACACTGGTCTCGACCATCGTCGCGGTCTCGCTCGCTCTTGCGGAGGCGATGTCGCGAGCGGCGCGAAATCAACCTCCCGGAGGCGGCTTGCTTGCACGGATTCCAGTCCGCTGCTAGCGCCTCATATCCATGCGAGACGGCATGGAACCGGCCTTCGAGATCAACGCGCCCGATGTCGTGGGCGAGATCGTCGATGGCGAAGCGATCATCATGCATCTCGGACGGGGCTATTATTACAGCCTGGAAGGAAGTGGGGCACTCATCTGGGGCGGTATCGAACGGCGGATGCCGGCGGGTTCGATCGCGGATGCTCTCGCCGCCCGTTTCGGAATCGATCCGTCCCAGGCCCGGGAGACGACAGGCGCCCTGCTCGATGACCTGCTGAGCCATAAGCTCGTGCGGCCGGCCGGTCAGCCGGGGCAAGAGGCCGATCTGTCGGAGATCCCGGTTCCCGGCGGCCTGTATGCGGAGCCTCGGCTCGAAATCTTCACCGACCTGCAGGATCTGCTCCTGCTCGATCCGATCCACGACGTGGACGATGCCGGTTGGCCGATCGCTCCGCAGCGGGCCCGGGCCTGAGGTTCGCGGGTGAGGCAGGGCGGACAGCCAAATCTCTCTCTCATTCTGGCGGTCCGGAACGGCGCGAACTATCTTGGCGAAGCGCTCGCCTCGGCGGTCGCGCAGACGTGCCGGCCCGACGAGATCATCGTGGTCGACGACGGCTCGACCGACACGACGGAAGCGATCGCGCGCGGCTTCGGCGGCATAGACTATGTGCGTCAGGAACCGCGCGGCCTGGTGGCGGCGCAGAATCTCGGCATAAGCGTCTCCAGCGGCGCCTATATCGGGTTCCTGGACCATGACGACCTGCTTCCCCCGGACAGCGTCGCGCTGCGGCTCGCGGCGCTCTCCGGACGCGATGCGCTTGCTTATGTGTACGGGACGGTCGAGCAGTTCATCAGCCCCGATCTTCTTCCCGAGCAGAAATCCCGGCTGCCCGCGCGGCTTCCGACGCTCACCGCCCGGGTGGCCGGCGCGAGCCTGTTCCGGCGTGCCGCCTTCGAGCGGGTCGGCTCCTTCGCGCCGGCATTGCGCATGGGCCATATGATGGAGTGGGTCAGCCGGGCGCAGGCCGCCGGAATGGCGGCCGCCGCGATCCAGGATGTCGTGCTGCGGCGTCGCGTGCACGCGACGAATTCGGTGCATGACGTGCGGACGCTCGAAACCGAATATCTGCGCGCGCTCCGCATGGCGCTCCGTCACAAAAGAGCGGATCGCCACCGCGATGCCCAACCGGCGTGACGCGCTGCTTCCCTCGCTCCCGCAGGAGATTCTCCTCGGGGTCGCGCTTGCACGTGAGGACGAGACGGCACGCGCGCTGTTCGAACGATGGCTTGCTGCGGCGCCATTTGACGGGCCGCATGACGAAGGGTCGCTTCGCCTGCTGCCGCTCGTCTGGAAGCGCCTTTCGCAAGCCTCCGACCCCCATCCTCTCCTGCCGCGCCTCAAGGGGGTGTTCCGCAGCCACTGGGTGAAAGCGACGCGGTGCATCCGGGACGCCGCCGCCGCCGTGGCCGTGCTGGAGACGAACGGCATCAGAACGATGATCGGCAAAGGCCTGCCGCTCGCGCTCGCTTATTATCCCGCACCGGCGTTGCGCCCGATGAACGACGCCGACATCGTCGTGCCGTTCGACGACGCGCCGCGAGCGAGCGCGCTGCTCGAGAGCAGCGGCTTTGCGGCCAGGCGCCGAAGCTGGGCCGTCGAGCGCAGGCTTCATCATGCGCTGATGCACCTGCGCGCGGACGGCGCCCAGATCGACCTCCACTGGCACGTCCTGTACGATTGCCCCAACGAAACCGCCGACCGCCATTTCTGGTCGCGGGCAGTGCCGATCGAGGTCGAAGGCGTGCGTACGCTCCGGCCCGCCGCCGGCGATCTCCTTTTCCAGGTCATCGTTCACGGCCTGAGGTCCAACCCTTCGCCCCCGCTCCGATGGGTGGCGGACGCAGCGATGATCCTGCGCTCGAAAGACGATATCGATTGGCCGGCGCTTCAGGCCTTGGCGGAGGCACAGGGCCTCACCGGGCGATTGCAGATCGGCCTCAGCTATTTGCGCGGATTTGGCCTCCCCGTCCCGGAGGCGGCGGTCGCGCGGCTCGGAACGAAATCGAGCCTGCTCGAACGGTTCGAGCTGGCAGCGATGCGGCGCGAGCTCCGCTCGCCCGCCTGGCGCCAGATGCGGCGAACCGCCCAGCTTCTCCGCCTGCTCAAATGGGATGCCCATCGCGGGACGCTCTTGCTGGCGCTGGTGCGGGAGATGCATGCGCGCGGCACAGCCGCGACCGGCTATCCGCTCGGCGGCGGTCCGCGCCCGACGGGAAGGAATAGCGCGTAGGCGAGGTCCTTGAGGAAGGCTCGCGGGCCGAAGCTCGGCGCGGGGCTCCTCCGATAGGCGCCCTCCAGCAGAAGGTCCTTCAGCATGCCGATGCGCCGGTGCCTGTACCTGTCCGCGTAGATCAGAGACCGCTTGAGATTTGCCCCCGAAAAGGACCGGAGGCGCGTGGCGGCATCCGCCAGCAGCGCCCGCGATTCTTTATCGGCGACGGCCGAAGCCTCGTCGAGCAAAGCGGCGATGCGAGACGCGACGTCCGCTTCGTCCGAATAAGCCTGTCCGTTGGCCCGCAAGGCGCGCCAGATCTTCCTCGACCGGCTGCGCGGCTCCTGCTCGACAGCGGGCGTCACATTGTTCCCGTGCCTGCGGTAGAGCGCCAGTGGCGCGCCGAGAAGCAGGATCGAGCCCGTTGCGGCCGCAAGCGTGGGAATCCAGTAATCGTGGCCGTCGCGCACGCCTTCTTGCCGGAGCGCGCGCGCCGCCGGATCGGGAAGGATCGTCAGAAGGTCGCGGCGGAAGACCTGCGTGAAACCCGCGCAGCTCCAGTGCGGCGGCAGGCCCAGTCGCGGCCTGTAGTCGGCCCCGCGCCAGAACGTCTTCAGATAGCGCCTCGATTCGCCCTCGAAGACGATGGTCGCATTGTGGGCGACCAGTTTGAGATCGGACGGACCGCGTTCGATTCCTCTCGCGCAGCGGGCCAGCTTTTGCGGCAGCCACACATCGTCCTGGTCGCAAAAGGCGATCCAGTCGCCGGCGCAGCGGCCCGCCGTCGCCAGGAAATTTTCGGTGATGCCGAGCTTCGGAAAATTGCGATGCACGACGACCGGGAACGGCGCCTTCCGCCTGAAATCCTCCAATATCTCGAGCGTCCGGTCGGAAGAGCAATCGTCGCCGACCTGCAGCTCGAGCGGCAGGCGCGTCTGGGCGGCAAGGCTTTCCAGCTGCCCGCGAAGGAAAAGCGCGCCATTACAGGTCGTCATCGCGATGGAGATCGAAACCATGCGCCGACTCCCCTCGCATGCGGCTGGCGGAGCCGCAACATGCGCTACTTTGCGCGCGTTTTCGGATAGGGCGGCACCATGGCAGGTGAGCAGGATTTTCCCCGCGGCATGGATCTGCCGGCATGCTCGGAGGCGGCGCAGCGAGGCTTCTTCGACCGGGTCCTTGCCAGGGCCGCCGCGGCGGAGCGGGCGATCGGCGTGTTCGAGGTCGATATCGGGCTTGCGGGCACGGCGATCCGCCTGTCCTTCGCCGGCCCGGATCTGCGCGACGCGTTGCTGCCGGCGATCGCGCATCTGCGGATCGATCGACGCGACGTCGTGGATGTGGTCTTTCACGTCTGGGACAGCCATTCGAGCGGCGTGCCGGTCGTCGCCGCGCCCTGCGCGCCCACCTGCTTCACCGATCGCGGCGATATCTGGACGCTGGCGAGCCGCCGCATCCGGAGCTGCTTTCGCCTGGCCGAGGGGGTGCTGAGCCTGTTCGACCTCGACCGTTCCCGCGCCGTTTTCTGGGTGCGATCGATCGAGACGATCCCGTCATGGGTCCGGGCCGCGCCCTTTCTCGCCCTGCTCCACTGGTGGCTGGAAGAGGCCGGAGCCCAATTGGTTCATGGCGCCGCCGTCGGCACCGAAAAGGGCGGAATCCTGATCGCCGGAGCGGGGGGCAAGGGCAAGTCGACGACCGCCCTCGCCTGCCTCCAGAGCGGGTTCCTCTATGCCGGCGACGATTATGTCGCGGTCACGCTCGATCCGCCGACGGCCCACAGCGTCTATCGCACCGCCAAGGTCCATCGCGAGACTCTCGATCATGTCGGAGAGCGCGGGCTCCGGCGAACCGGATTCGACCATGGCGACAAGATCGTCGTCGCGATCCGCCCGGGCGGGTCCCGGCTTGCGCGAAGCATTCCTCTCATCGCAATCCTCACCCCCGAGTTCGGCGAATCGACCGCGACCGAGGTGGAGGCTTGCGGCAAGGAACGCGTGCTCGACGCGGCGAGCTTCACCACGATCGCCCAACTGCCTCATGCCGGTCCTCGCACGATCGATTTCGTGGAACGCCTGCTCGATCGCGTGCCGTGCGGCCTGCTCCGGCTCGGCACCGACATCGGCACGGTGCCCGCCGCGCTCGCGCGTTTCATCGCCGCGCCCGAATCCGCCCCGAACGGCTCCGTCCCGGCGGCCTTGTCCCGGCAGCCGCTGGTGACCGTCATCATCCCGACCTTCAACGGGGCGTGCTTTATCGCCGATGCCGTCGGCTCGGTGATTCGGCAGGGCCATCCGGCACTGGAGATCATCGTCGTCGACGATGGCTCCAGCGACGACGTCGAGAATGCGGTCGCGGCGCTCCCCGTGGAGGTGCGGTTGCTGAGACAGGCCAATCGGGGCCCGTCCGCGGCCCGGAACACGGGAATCGCAAATGCGCGCGGAGACGTCATCGCATTCCTGGACGTCGACGACCTTTGGCCCGACCGGCGTCTAAATGCCGGCCTTGCCGCACTCGCATCCGACTCCGCCCTCGATGTGGTGACCGGCTACGGCCAACTGACCACCTACGAGCCGACAAGCGCCGAATGGGTCTTCGTCGACGACGCCCGGGGCAATTTCCCGCACTACATTTCGGCCGCCTTGTTCCGTCCGGCGGCGTTCGACAAAGCCGGTCCGTTCGATGAAGCGCTCAGGTTCGCGGAGGATAGCGACTGGTTCATTCGCGCCCATGAAGCGGGATTGCGGATCCGGCGGCTGGAGAAGACGACCCTGCTGGTGCGGCGCCACGGGGGCAACATGACCTCGGGCCGCACCGGTCCCGAGCTGCAGCCGTTTCGCCTCGTCAAGAACGTCCTCGATCGCCGGCGCAAGGAGGGCGCGACGCGCCGCGGCCACCGCGTCTCCGGCTCATGCACGATGATAATGGTGCCCAGGGGCGGAATCGAACCACCGACACCGTGATTTTCAGTCACGTGCTCTACCAACTGAGCTACCTGGGCATTCCGGCGGGCGCGCGGAAGCGGCCCTATAGAGGCGCCTCGCCTTCGCTGTCCAGCCCCTCGTCCGCCGGCAGGCCGGGCACCCGATAGGCGTCGCCGAGCCAGTTCAACAGGTCGCGGTCGCGACAGCCCTGGCCGCAGAAAGGCGCGTGATCGGCGCTCGCCGGCCGGCCGCAAAGCGGGCAGGCGTGGCGGCGAGCCTTAGCGGGAGACAGTGCTTCGGACATCGAAGGCGAATGTGGTGAAAGCGGGCTCCACATGCAACCGGATCGGCGTGCCGGTGCGGCGCGCCAGCTCGGCGGTCCAGTCCGGCTCGGCTTCGAGCCGGGCGATCACGGCAGGCGCGGCGACGAGCACTCGTTCGCCGACGCCCTTGTGCCGCTCCGCGCGCCGCAGCAGCGCCCGCGCCGCCGCGCCGGCCGGATCGCCCTGGACGCGCTCCGGAAGCGAGGCGCGACGGCGGGGACGGACGATCTGCAGGAAGCCGAAGCCGTTCACCGCCGTCCGCTCGAAGGGCTGGGGAAGCACGGCGTCGAAGGTGGCGGCGGCACGCTGGCGCTCCGCGCGGCCGGCGAGGGTCGGCAGGTCGATGCCGATCGAGCCGCCGATGCCGAAGCGCCGGATCGCCCGCGCCGCCGCCTCCGCGCCCGCGATCGCGAGCTGTTCGGGCGGAAGGCTGCCGTCGACGTCGAACAGGATCATGGCCGGGGTGAGGCTCATCCGTAGCGCACCGCCCGGGAAGGCGATCTCGCCGGAATGTGCCTCCTCGAGCAGCTCCGACCAGCCGGCCTCCTCGAACCGGTCGCAATCGTGAGCGCGCAATCGTGTGAATGGTGCGATGCGCTCGGCCAGCGCCGGCCCTTTCCGCGCCGGTGCTTCGCCGATGCGGCCTTTCGCCATTTTCGGCCGGCCCGGTTCCGGAATCGGCTCGCGCAGGATTTCCACCGCGACGGCGCGACCCTGGCTGAGTGACGGGGGAAGCGGCTCGACGAGGATTTCGTCGCCGGAGTCGATCAGGGCGATGCCGCGCCGGCCGGGAATGGGGATCGCGATAAGCCGGCCCGCAACGATCGCGCCGACGCGAAGCGCGCCGGGCAATTCGATCTCGGCTTCGAGAATATTGCCGTCTTCGACGAGAATGGCACGATTCTCGCCGATCCCCTCCTCATAGAGCCATTCAGCCAAGGGGGTAGCCGGCCGCGCGGAGCAAGGCGCGCGTTTCGTAGAGCGGCAGGCCCATCACGCCCGAATGGCTGCCGGAGAGGAAGCGGACCAGGGCCTCGGCTCTCCCCTGGATCGCATAGCCGCCCGCCTTTCCCCGCCATTCGCCGGCGGCGAGATAGGCGGCAAGCTCCTCGTCCGAGAGCCGCTTGAAGGCTAGGATGCTGGTCGAGAGCCGGTGACGCGCGCGGCTTTCCGCATTGATCAGGGTCACGGCCGAGAGCACCTTGTGGCGGCGGCCGGACAGCAGAGCGAGCGTGGCCCGCGCTTCCCCCTCGTCCTCGGTCTTGGGAAGAATCCGCCGCCCCGCCGCGACCACCGTGTCGGCGGCGAGGACCAGGCTGCCGGGCACGGCGACCGCCGCCGCTTTCTCCGCGGCCATGCGGGCGGCATAAACAGCGGGCAGCTCGCCCCGGCGCGGGGTCTCGTCGATCTCGGCGGGGCGCACGTCGTCCGGAGTCACGCCGAGGCGCGCCAGCAATTCGAGCCGGCGGGGCGAAGCGGAGGCGAGGACGAGCCGCATCGGGCCGTCCTGCTATTTGAACCGGTAGGTGATCCGACCTTTGGTAAGGTCGTAGGGGGTCA
This sequence comes from Allosphingosinicella sp., assembly GCA_036491055.1. Lineage (GTDB taxonomy): Bacteria > Pseudomonadota > Alphaproteobacteria > Sphingomonadales > Sphingomonadaceae > Allosphingosinicella. Next base: position 85,980 of record DASXCT010000019.1, on the reverse strand, counting down.
GCTCGACGAGCACCTCGTCGCCGACGAGAACGCGGATGCGGTTCTTGCGCATCTTGCCTGCCGTATGGCCGAGGATCTCATGATCGTTCTCGAGGCGGACGCGGAACATGGCGTTGGGCAGCAGCTCGACCACCTGCCCGCGCATTTCGAGAAGCTCTTCCTTGGCCATTTATCCTCTGTGTCAGCCGCAAAAACGGCGCCGCCATAGCCGCTGAGTCCGGAAAAGGGAAGCGCGCGCCGCCCCTCAGCCCGCGGGATTGTAGCGGGCGAGGAAGGCATCCATGCGCTTCAGGAAGTCGACGGAATCCGCCTCCTTGCTGAAGCCGTGGCCTTCGCCGGGATAGAGGACGAATTCGTGCGGCTTGCCCGCCTTCTCCAGCGCTTCATGCAGCCGGATCGACTGCGAGTCGGGAACCCGGCCATCGTCCTTCCCATGAGCGATCAGCAGCGGAATCCTGATCTCGTCCACATGCTTGAGCGCTGAAATCCCGTCCAGGTCTTGATTCTGCGCGCCGCGGATACGATCGCGCCAATCGTGATAGTAGCGCTTGGCGGTCATCCACGAGGCGTCGTAGCGAAGCATCGCTCCCATGTCGGAAATGCCCGCAATGCTGATCGCGCATCGATAAATGTCGGGATTCCGCGCCGCCGCCCACATCGCCGCATATCCGCCGTACGAGCCGCCCATGATGCAGACGCGCTTCGGATCGACCACTCCCTGCGCGACGAGCCAGTGGACGCCGTCGTCGAGATCGTCCTGCATCTTGCGGCCCCATTCGCCGGTCGCCGCGTCGACATAGGCTTTCCCGTAGCCCGTCGAGCCGCGGTAATTCGGCTGAAGCACGACATAGCCGCGATTGGCCAGGAATTGAGCCCAGGCATCGTAATCGCCATTGTCCCGCGCGAAGGGCCCGCCGTGCGGCATCACGATTAGCGGCAGGTTCTTCGAGTCGCGGCCGACCGGCAGAGTGAGATAAGCGGGGATCGAGAGCCCGTCGCGCGCCGCGTAATGGACCGGCGTGACCGGCGCCAAGGTCGCGCCGTCGAGCTGGGCATAGGGCCGGGCGAACTGGCGCAACTCCCCCTTTATCCGATCGAAAATGTAATAGCCGCCGGGATCCGATCCGCTGGCGGACGAGACGACCATGAAATGGTCGGAAGCGTCTCGGGACAGGATCCGATTGACCATGGTCGGCATGGCCTTGTCGAGCCGCGCCTGAACCGCCTTCATCGTCGGATCGAGCCAGAAGACCCGCTCCCGGTCGTCGACATAGGCGACCGAGTCGATCTCGTCGGTGCGCGGCGAAACGGTCACTCCGTCCTGCTCGATATCGACATTCGGATTTTCGTAGATTGGATTGCCGATCGAATCGGTCGCGAAGTCGTAGCGGTAGAGGCCGTAGCGGCCAGTGGCCTTGTTCGCGATCGCATAGCCTTTGTCGCTGGTCGCCGAGGGGAAGAGCAATTCCACATCTATGGCGCTCGTCTCCTTTGGGTCGCGTATCCTGGCGATCTTGCGAAAATCGACGTCGGGCTTGTCGCGATAAAAGACAAAGGTGCTGCCGTTCTGATGGCCGAGACCGGCCCGCACCACGCCTGCCGCATCGGCAAACCAGTCCCAAACGCCCGTCCGCGAGTTGACGACACCCTTTACCTCGCCGGTCGCCAGGTCGACGCGAAGCACGGCCGGCGGATCGAAGACGGTCGGCTGGGCGGCAAGGAGAATATAGGCGCCGGCCGGATCGACGAAGACGATATCGCCTCCGAAAAACCCGCCGACGCGGTCGCCGCCGAGCTGCGTCACCGCCTTCGTGTCCATGTCGAACATGAACAGGCGCTCGACGCGGAAATCGTCGCCGTCAACGCGCTGCGGCACGATCAGGCTCATCAGGATCCGGCGGCTTCCGGCCCATCGCACCGAGACGATGTCGATCTTGTCCGGAACGGGGATGGTGCGCAGGCCGTAATCCGGGGCCGAAAGGTCGGCGAGGACGAGCGCCTTTTTCTTGTCGATCACCGAGACGGCGACGACATAATGGCCGTCCGACGAGATTTTCGGCCCCTCGATGAACGGGAGCTCGCCAAAGGCTTCGGCCGGGATTTTCGGCGGCGGAGCCGCAACAACGGCCGCGGCGGCCGCCGAGCCCAGCGCCAGGGCGAGGGCCGCCGCGATCGTCCTGAAAGGCCCCGTCACTTCAGCCCCCGCTTCCGAGGATCAGCTTCCGCCGGCCACCTGCGCGACCGCGGGCGCATGGTCGCGGTCGCTGGGAATGTAAGCGGGGTTCCAGCGCGTCAGCCACTTGTTCGACTCGTCGAGCCATTGGGCGGCCACATCCTCATAAGGGAGGTTGTGCGTGCCTTCCTTCTGCTCGATGTAGCGGAAGTCGACATCCTCATGCTTGCCCGCGCCCTTGAGGCGCGAAACGAGGGTGTGCGGCTGCTCGATCGGGATGCGCTGGTCGCGAAGGCCGTAGACGATCAGGATCGGCGACCATTTGGCGTCGACATGGCGTGCCGGCGAGATGCCCTCGAGATCGTTCGAAGTCGCCTGGAACCGCGCATTGAAGTCGCCGAGACGGTCCTGGTCGCTGGCCCGGAAGGTCGGGAAATCATAGATGCCGGCCCCGGAGATCGCGCAGCGCCACAAATTGGGGTCGCGCTGGGCGCCGCGCGCCGCCGCATAGCCGCCATAGGACCAGCCCATGATGCAGGCGCGCTTCGGATCGACGATCCCCTGCTGGGCGAACCAGGCGACGGCGTCGTTCAAATCGTCCTGCATCTTGACGCCGTAGCCGTCCGGAGCGCGGCCCTTGAGGACGAAATCCTTCCCGTAGCCGCCCGAGCCACGATAATTGGGCTCGATCACGACATAGCCCTGCTCGGCGAGCGCCTGCTGCCACGGAAAGGCGCCGAATTCCTCCTCCTGGCGGATCCCGAACGGCCCGCCATGGACGAGGACCACGACCGGGAGATTCTTCTCGCCGATCCGGTGGCGCGGCATGGTCACCACGGCCGGGATCTTGAGCCCGTCGCGGGCGGTGTACACGATTGTCGACATCGGGTTAAGCTCGGAATCGCCAAGGTCGGGATAGACCCAGCCGATCAGCGCCAGATTCCCGCTCGACGTATCGTAGAGATAATAGCCGCCCGGCTGGCTCGGCTTGCCGACGAAGAAGATCAGCTTCTCGTCCTTGCGGTCGCGCGAGACGATATGCGCGTTGCCGGCCCCGAACTGCTCGTCCATATTCTGCTGGATGATCTTCCAGTCGGCATCGAACCAGTAATCGCGGTCGCCGGTCTCGGCGACCTGGACGCCGATCAGCTTGTTGTCGGCCCAATTGGTGAAGATGCCGCCCTCGACGTCGTAGCCGGGCTTTTCGAACACGACCGGGCCCAGGGTCAACGTCTTCATGTTGACCTTGTAGAGCCGGCGGTAATTGTCCTTGTTGCTCGACGCGATCGCCATGTCGGGCTCGTCGAGGAACATCACCGGCACGATATTGGCATCGGTGAAGGTCGCATCGGCGCTGTTCTCGACCGTATGGAGCTGCTCGTCCGGCCCGGAGCGATACATCAGCCTCTGCTTGCCGTTGCGCGAATCCATCCCCGCCGCGGCGCGGATCACGCCCTTGCCGTCGGCGATCCACTGGCCGACGACCGGGTTGGGCCGCTGCACGATATCATATTGGCCGGTGGCGACGTCGACCGACACGACCTCGGGGGTCTGCTGCAATTCGCTGCCGTAGGCATTGCTGTCGCGCTGGAGAAGGATCTTGCCATGATCGTGGTCGATATGGAGAATCGTCGAGGCGCGGCCGGTCGCATGGTCCCAGGCGAGCGGAGTCAGCTTCTTGGTCTTGATATTGTAAGCCGCCAGCCGGCTGATGTCCGCCATCTGACCGAAGATGTTCTCGCGCGATTCCATGGTGACGACGACATTGTCGTTGCCGACCCAGCGATAGGCGGTGACGGTGCGGTCGCCGACCTCGCGAAACTCGGTGGTCTTGATGAAGAAATCCGGCGGCGAGCCCGGCTTGGTGAGATCGAGGACACCGAGATAGCCTATCTTGTCGTGCGACATCCGCACGACGATCTTGGTCCCGTCCGGCGAGATTCGCGGCGCCGCCATGAACGGACGCTGGGCGAAGAAGCTGATCGGAATGATCGAATCGGGCGCGCGCTTGACGGCGGCGGGCGTTGCCGCCGCGGCCGCCGACGGCACCATTACCTGCGAAGCAGCACCCGCCAGCAAGGCGGCCAGAATCAGCCTCATTTCAAACCCCCACCCGAAAAGTCTTTGAAAAGAAGATACTAGCCTGGATCGGGCGGGGGCGCAACCGGAGGGTAGCAGCGGCCGCCGCGGACGTTGCGGCGGCCGCCCGGAAGGGGTCAGCCCGCCCCGTGCGCGGCGAGGGCGGCGAGAAGGAGCAGGGCGACGATGTTGGTGATCTTGATCATCGGGTTCACCGCCGGCCCCGCCGTATCCTTATAGGGATCGCCGACCGTGTCGCCGGTCACCGCGGCCTTGTGCGCCTCGGAGCCCTTGCCGCCATAATTGCCGTCCTCGATATATTTCTTGGCATTGTCCCAGGCGCCGCCGCCCGAGGTCATCGAGATGGCGACGAACAGGCCCGAGACGATGACGCCGAGCAGCAGCGCGCCGAGCGCGGCGAAGCCCGAAGCCTGGCCGGCGACGAGGGTGATGACGAAATAGACGATTATCGGCGCCAGCACCGGCAGCAGCGACGGGATGATCATCTCCTTGATCGCCGCCCGGGTGACGAGGTCGACGGTGCGGCCGTAATTGGGGCGCGCGGTGCCTTCCATGATCCCCGGATTGTCGCGGAACTGGGCGCGGACGTCCTCCACCACCGCGCCGGCGGCGCGGCCGACCGCGGTCATGCCGAACGCGCCGAAGCTGTAGGGCAGCAGGGCGCCGAGCAGCAGGCCGACGATGACGTAGGGGTTGCTGAGCGAGAAATCGACGGTCAGCCCGCCGAAATATTCGTGCAGGTCGGTCGTGTAGGCGCCGAACAATACGAGCGCGGCGAGCGCGGCCGAGCCGATCGCATAGCCCTTGGTCACCGCCTTGGTGGTGTTGCCGACCGCGTCGAGCGCGTCGGTGCGCGCGCGCACCTCGTCGGGCAGGCCCGCCATCTCGGCGATGCCGCCGGCATTGTCGGTGACCGGGCCGTAGGCGTCGAGCGCGACCACCATGCCGGCCAGCGCCAGCATCGCGGTGGCGCCGAAGGCGACTCCGATCACGCCGGCGATCTGATAGGCGGCGATCACCGCGACGACGATGACGAGCGTCGGCAGCGCCGTCGATTCGAGGCTGATTGCGAGGCCTTGGATGACGTTGGTGCCATGGCCGGTCTGCGAGGCGCGGGCGATGCTCTTCACCGGCCGGAAGTTGGTGCCGGTATAATATTCGGTGATCCAGACGAGGGCGCCGGTCAGCGCCAGGCCGATCAGGGCGCAGTAGAACAATTTCATGCCGGTCAGCGCGATCGTCGCGCCGCCGACACCATTGATCGTCGCCAGCGTCGCGTTCATGTCGCCGAGCACATAGCGGGTGGCGAAATAGACGGCGACGGCGCCGAGGATCGCGGCGGTCCAGAAGCCCTTGTAGAGCGCACCCATGATCGAGGCGCCCTTGCCGAGCCGGACCATGAAGGTGCCGAGGATCGAGGTGACGATGCAGACGCCGCCGATCAGCAGCGGCAGCGCCATCAGCTTGGTCAGCAGGACGGTGTCGATGCCGGTCACGGTAAGCGCGATCGAGACCATCGTCACGCCGAGCGTCACGACATAGGTCTCGAACAGATCGGCGGCCATGCCGGCGCAGTCGCCGACATTGTCGCCGACATTGTCGGCGATGGTGGCGGGGTTGCGGGGATCGTCCTCGGGGATTCCGGCCTCGACCTTGCCGACCAGATCGGCGCCGACGTCGGCGGCCTTGGTAAAGATGCCGCCGCCGAGACGGGCGAAGATCGAGATGAGCGAGGCACCGAACGACAGAGCGACGAGGCCGTTGACGATGGTGCGGTCGGCCGTGTCGCCGGGGACATGGTGGCCGGGGCCGGTCAAATACCAGAAGAAGCCGGAAATCGCGAGCAGGCCGAGGCCGGCGACGAGCAGGCCGGTGATCGCGCCCGAGCGGAAGGCCATGGTCAGGCCGCCCTGCAGGCTGGTGCGCGCCGCCTCGGCGGTGCGGACATTGGCCTTCACCGACACGTTCATGCCGACGAAACCGGTGAGGCCCGACAGGAGGGCACCGAGCACGAAGCCGGCGCAGGAAACGCGACCGAGGAAATAGAAAACGACGGCGGCCACGACGATGCCGACGATGGCGATCGTCATATATTGGCGGGCGAGATAAGCCCGCGCACCTTCCTGGATGGCGGCGGCGATATCCTGCATCCGCTCGCTGCCGGCGGGCGCCTTCAGCACCAGGCCGATGGTGACGATGCCATAGAGCACGGCGAGCAGGCCGCAGACGATGGCAATGAAAACGACGTTCATGTCTTTCCTTCCCCTGTTGGGCCCGGGCGGGGCGAAGCCCCCTTCGGCGAACGCGCCCGGAAAATGTGCGCCGCGTCTTAGGGTCTAAACCCAATCCCCGCAATGGCGTGACGGAGCCCGCGAAGGGGTCGCTCGTTGCGGAGATTGGGCTCAGACCCTCCGGGCCGATGCCAAGGTTTCAACCATGCTCCCAGCCGAGGCTCGACGGCAGCGCCACGCCCTCGCCGCCGTCGACGAGGCGGAGCCCGTTCCCCGCATGGACTTCGCCGATCCGGCTGAGCGGAAGCCCGATCTCGTCGGCAAGCGCAAGAATCTCGGCGGAACGCTCGGGCGCGGCCGTGAACAGCAATTCGTAATCGTCCCCCGCCGTCGCCGCGGCGAGCCGCGCGGCGCGGTCGTCGCCGGTCGCGCGGCGGCAGGCGTCGGACATCGGCACGAGGGCGAGGTCGACCTCGACGGCGACCCCGCTCGCCGCGGCCATCCGCGCCGCGTCGATCAGCAGGCCGTCGGACACGTCCATCATCGCGCTGACCAACGCGGTCAGAGCTTGTCCCGCCTCCAGCCGCGGCCGGGGATTGCGATAGCGTTCGACCAGGAAATCGTCGCGCGCGAGCTCTCCCTTCACCATCCGCAGCCCTGCGCCGGCATCGCCGATCGTGCCGCTCACCCAGAAATGATCGCCCGGCCGCGCGCCGCTCCGCGACGGCACCGGGCCCGTGGCGGTCCCGATCGCCGTCAGGCCGAGCACGCGCGGCGCCGTCACCGTATCGCCGCCGAGCAACGGGATAGCAAAGGCCCGGAGCGTCGTCGCCAGGCCGTCGGCGAAGGCGCGGTCCCATTCCGCGTCGCCGAGGCTGTAGCCGAGCAGCACGCCGATCGGCGCCGCGCCCTTGGCGGCAAGATCGGAGAGGTTCACCGCCACCAGCTTCCAGGCGACGTCGCCGGGCGGATCGTCGGGGAGGAAGTGGACGCCCTCGGCCAGGATGTCGTGGGTGAGGATCAGGGTGATGCCGTCCAGCGCCAGCACGGCCGCGTCGTCGAGCAGCCCGCGCGCCGCGGGGTGGGTGGCGAGGCCGCGCAATGCGGCGATGAAGTCGCTCTCGTTCATGATCCCCCTCCCCCTCGATGGGGGAGGGTTGGGTGGGGGTGAGGCTCGGGCAGTGTCCGGCGCAAGATGCGTTTCATCATCGTGCTTGCCGGCCACGCCGTGACTGCGGCTATTCTCATCCGTCAGGCTTTACGACGAACGGCACGCCCACCCAACCCTCCCCCATCGAGGGGGAGGGCTTCGAGGGCCCCGTTCTATTTCCGCACGTCCTTCGCCACCGCGTCGAGGATGCCGTTGACGAAGCCCGCCTCGCGCTGGCCGTAAAAGGCCTTGGCGACATCGACATATTCCGAGATCACGCTCGCCGTCGGCACGTCGATGCGCGCGACCAGCTCGTAGGTGCCGGCGCGCAGGATCTGGCGCATCGGCCGGTCGAGCCGGTGGAGCGGCCAGTCCGGCATCAGCCGGGCGGCGATGAGCGCATCGATCTCCTCGGCGCGGGCCTGGGCGCCGCGCACCAGATCGTCGAAGAAATCGACCTCGGCCTCGGCATATTCGACGCCCTCGATCGTCGCGCCGAGCCGGTGATGATGGAATTCGTGGAGCAGGGCCGGGATCGGCACCGGCTCCATCTCATGCTGGTAGAGCGCCTGGACCGCGGCGAGGCGCGCGGCGGAGCGGGAACGGGAACGGTCGGAAACGGACATGGGGCGCCCGCATAGCGGGCAGGCGCGCCCAGCCCAAGCGCCGATTGCAAGCTAGGGTCCGGAACCCGGTTGCAATGGTGTCGTTGACCGTGACGAACAGCTGGAGCGAGACCATGGCGGACGATACCGAAACCATCGACAGGATTCATGAGGACCAGCTTCCCGGCCACGAAAGCACGCTCGAGCCGAAGCCGGACTGGGAGCCTTTTTATCCGGGCTCCGGGCGGCTCCAGGGCAAGGTCGCTTTGGTCACCGGCGCCGATAGCGGCATCGGACGCGCGGTCGCCGCCTTGTTCGCGCGCGAGGGCGCGGACGTCGCGATCGTCTATCTGTGCGAACATGACGACGCCGCCATGACGCGCGGCATCGTCGAGAAGGAAGGGCGGCGGGCGGTCGCGATCGCCGGCGACATCGGCGACAAGGAGTTTTGCGAGCGCGCGATCGGCGAGACGGTGCGGCGGCTCGGCGGCCTCGACATCCTCGTCAACAATGCCGGCGAGCAGCATGCCGACAAGGACATTGCCGACATCACCGAAGAACAATTGAAGCGCACCTTCCAGACCAACATCTTCGGCATGTTCTTCATGGTCCAGGCGGCCGAGCCGCACCTCAAGCAGGGCGCGGCGATCGTCAATTGCACCTCGGTCACCATGTACCAGGGCTCGAAGGAGCTGCTCGATTATTCGGCGACCAAGGGGGCGATCACCGCCTTCACCCGCTCGCTCTCCGAAAACATGATCGGCAAGGGCATTCGCGTGAACGGGGTGGCGCCGGGGCCGATCTGGACCCCGCTCAACCCGTCCGGCGGCGCCTCGAAGGACAAGTTGAAGGATTTCGGCAAGAACGTGCCGATGGGACGGCCGGGCCAGCCGAACGAGGTCGCGCCCTCCTTCCTGTTCCTCGCCTGCGAGGATTCGCGCTACATGTCCGGACAGGTCCTGCACCCGAATGGCGGCACGATCGTCGGCAGTTGATGCGGCGATTCGGAGACCCGCCGGATCGGACGGAGAATTCGGAACGAATTTCCGAATCTCCAGCCACATAATAATCAATGATTCTCGTGTGCTTTTTGAATTTGAAGTTCGCCCCGAGCGCGATCCAGTGAACCGGGCACTTCAAATTCTGCACACAGAACCGAAATCGTGCAAAGACGGAAAATCTCGCTCTAGAATCTATCGCAAATGGAAAAAGGCCGGATGGCGCGGACGATCGGTCTGGAAGCATATGCTGACGAAGACGGTCCCGGCGACCCCGTCGGGCCGGGCCCTTTTCACAGCCTCTTTTCATCGCGGCCGCGCGGTCTTCGGGCGGGTGCAGCCGATGGATGCTGATGTCTCGGGTCCCCAAGTGGATTCGGCCCTGCGCCCGCTGCTGCTCAAGCTGCGGGCGCGCGACCTGATCAGCGAAGAGGAAGAAAGGATCCTGCGCAAGGCCGTTTCGAGCGTGGGTGAGGCGGCGCCCGGCCAGGCGATCGTCCACGCCGGCGCCGCGCTCAGCGAATCGACCCTGCTCTTCGACGGTTTCGTCTGCCGCTACAAGGATCTCGCCGACGGCCAGCGGCAGATCATGGAAATCCATATCCCGGGCGACTTTCTCGACCTGCACGGCTTCCTGCTGAAGCGCATCGATCACAATGTCGGCGCCATGACGTCAGCCCGCTTCGCCCAAGTGCCGCACGACGCGCTCCGGGAGATCAGCGAGCATTATCCGCACCTCACCCGCCTGCTCTGGTTCTCGACCCTGATCGACGCGGCCATCCATCGCGAGAAGATCCTGTCGATCGGCCGCCGCAACGCCGTCGCCCGCATCGCCCATCTGCTCTGCGAGCTGTACGTCCGGCTGAGGCTGGTCGGCCTGGCGGAGGAAGGCGGCTACAGGCTGCCGCTCAAGCAGGCCGACCTCGCCGACGCCACCGGCCTCACCTCGGTCCACGTCAACCGCATGCTGCGCAGGCTCCGCAACGAGGAGATCCTCACCTTCCGCGGCGGCGAGGTGACGATCCACGATTGGGACCGGCTCCAGCATATCGCGGAGTTCAATCCGACCTACCTGCATCTGGAGCGGCGGCCGCGTTAGCATCAATCCTCCCTATCCGCGGAGCGGATGGGGAGGGGGACCGCGCGCAGCGCGGTGGAGGGGCATCGGCACCGTGCGCGCCCTTCGCCATTCTTCGAAAAAGGGCTTGCGGGGGGAGGGGCCTTCCCATCCCTTCCCATCCCTCCCCACCCGCTCCGCGGACAGGAAGGCCATTCCTTATAGATCCACCACCTCGAACGACGCGCGCGCGACCATCCGTTCGGCAAGCATCCGGCGGTGGCAGCCGGCGGCATCGGCTTCGTAGCAAAGCAAGGCCGCGCGCTTTTCGGAAGCGGCGGCGAGCGCCTGCGCGAAGGCGAGCTCGGCTTCCGGCGTCTCGAGCTGGCCGGCATAGACAAGCCGCATCTCTTCGATGCGGCCCTTGCGTGCTGCCTCGCGGCCTCTGGCGGGCGTGCCGAGTGCCCGGAAATGGACATAGTCGATGCCGTGTTCGCGAACGGACGCGGCCAGCGCGTTCTTGGAGAAGCCGGGCCGGCGCGAGGCGGCGATGGCGCGGACGTCGATCAGCAGCGCGACCCGGGCCGCGTCGAGCTGGCCCAGGAATTCGTCGGGAGTCTTGCCTTCATAGCCGATCGTGAAGAGCGGATGCATGACAATGCTTTTAGCAGTCCGGACGGCGCTTTGGGAGCAGGTAGGAATTCACCAAATATTGGCGGATTTCGCCGCTGAAATTGGCGTGATTTTCCGACTTTCCCAAAATCCATATTCCAAAAATGGCGGAAATCCGCGTCGGAAGGCATTTGGCACGGTCCCTGCACTTCCCCTGGCGTCGCGCCGGACGGTCCGGCGGCCAAGTCAAGGAGACCTCAAATGACCACCAACCTCACCAGCCTGCAGAGCACCACGATTTCGCTTTTCGGCGCGCTCATCGCCGCCAGCCTGTTCATCTCCGCCGCGATCGGCTCGGTGGGTCAGCTCATCTGACCGGCCCCCACCTTCTTTAAGGACGAAGACAAATGAAGCAGCCATTCGCCATCGACCGCGGCCAGGGCCAGATCATGGGCGTCTGCGCCGGCGCCGCCGACTCGACCGGAATCGACGTCACCCTGCTGCGCGTCGGCGCGGTGGTGAGCCTGTTCTTCCTCGGCCCGATCAGCATCCTTCTCTATCTCGTCACCGCCTGGATCGCGCCGGAGCGCTGATCGCGATGGCGACCGACCTTTACCGCCAGTGGATGCTGCGGCTGCAGGCCTTCCTCGCCGCGCCGCCGCGCCCTGCGTCCCTGCCCAAGCCCCTTCGCTGAGCCGGTCTCAACCCGCCTCCGCCCGGCGAAGGTGGGGAAGCTGGTCGCGCCGCAACCGGATCGCGCGCATCGCCAGCCGCACCTCGTAGAGGAAGAGCAACAGACCGCCGATCAGCAGCGCCATCGTCACGATGAAGAAATAGGCGACCATCCGCCCGAAATGGAATTCGGCAAGGTCGGCGACGAACATGATCGCCACCACCATGCAGACGAACAAGGCGCTCGCGGTGCAGAAGCTGATCGCGAGATTGGCGACCGTCATGCGCCGGTCGAGCAGCCCCAGCTCCGCATTCGCAATCTCCCGCTCCTGTTCGTCGAGCGCGTCATATTCGGCCGCGAGCCGCCGCGCCCGATCGACGACGCGGGCGAGGCGCTGGGCGAGCACGTTGAGGATCGAGCCGATCCCCGCGAGCAGGAAGACCGGCGCGATGGCGAGCTGGATGAGGTGCGCGATCGCCGAGATGGCGGGCGTCTGCTCGATCACTGCATCACGGCCCCATATCGAGGACGAAGACCGGGCCGAGGTCGATAATCTGCTTCGCGGTGGCGAGATGGACGGTCACGGCGAGCTGGCCGGCGGCATAGGCATGGTCGGCCTTGCCCTTGATCTCGACCATCTTCCACTCCGGCCCGATCGTCACCGGCTGGGAAATGACTGCCGTATAGGGGTCGCTCGACATCTGGATCGCATTATAGGGCAGGGTCGCCGTCGTCGCGCCATTTTCGCCTTTCTCGAGACGGACCCAGAAAGCGAGGATGAGATTGTCGCCCGCCTTGACCGGCTTGTCGATCGCGTCCGACGCGGCGATCGCCCAGGGATTGGCGCCCTTGCCGGGAATGTCGACCCTGAGCGCCTTGCCATATTGCACGGCCGGATCGCTGCGGACGTTGGGCTTGCCCGACAGCCCGTTGACCTGCCAGGCGGTGACCGGCGGCCGGTTGATGATCTTGCTCAGCAGATCATTATTATCCTGAGCCCGCAGCGCGTGCGGCAGCCCCATGGCGGCGACGGCCGCGCAGAAAGCGATGAATCTTCCCTTCATTCCCTGTCTCCCCTGGATGTGCTTTCCGGCTGAGCTAAACATGGCCGCCGCGCCGGATCAAGGATTTGGCAAATGGACCCATTCGATCTTGCCCGCTTCGTCGATGCCCAGGCGCCGGTTTACGAGCGGGCGCTGGCGGAGCTGCGCGCCGGCCGCAAGGAGAGCCACTGGATGTGGTTCGTCTTTCCGCAGCTTGCCGGGCTCGGCCGAAGCGGGACGGCGCGTTTCTATGCGATCGGCTCGCTCGACGAGGCGGGTTTCTATCTGGCGCATCCGCTGCTCGGGCCGCGACTCGCCTTATGCACCGGGGCGACGCTCGCTCATTCCGGCCGCGATGCCGAAGCGATCTTCGGTTCGATCGATGCGATGAAGTTCCGATCGTCCATGACCCTGTTCGAGGCGGCGGCCGGCGGCGCGGGAACCTTCGGGCGGGCGCTCGACTCCTTCTTCGGCGGCGTCCGCGACGCCGCCACGCTCGCCTTGCTGAAAGGCACGGGCGCCCCCGGTTGAGCAGCGGCGCACGCGCGCCTATGGCGAGACCGGATCAGAATGGAGTCGGACTCATGCGCTTGCTCAAAACGGTCATTGCCTTCGCCCTCGCCGCCGCACCCGCCGTCGCGCTCGGCGCCCTGAAGGAAGGGGCGAAAGCGCCCGACTTCACGACCACCGGCGCCTTCGGCGGCAAGGAATTCCACCTCCACCTCACGGACCAGCTCCGCCACGGGCCGCTCGTCCTCTATTTCTTCCCCAAGAGCTTCACCCAGGGCTGCACCCTCGAAGCCCATGCCTTTTCGGAGGCCGCGCCCGATTTCAAGAAATTGGGGGTGCAGGTGATCGGCATGTCGGCGGACGATTTGCCGACCCTTTCCCGCTTCTCGACCCAGGAATGCCGGAGCGCCTTCCCGGTCGCGACGGCGACTCCGGCGACGATCCAGGCCTATGACGTCAAGCTCAAGGAGGGGCTGCCTTATGCCAGCCGCACCTCCTATGTGATCGCGCCCGACGGCAAGATCATCTACGCCTATTCCGACATGGATTTCAAAAACCATGTCGCGAACACGATGGCGGCGGTGAAAGCCTGGAAGGCCCAGCACCCGCACGGCTGAGCCCAGATGGGGGGCGAGGTCCGGCTGCATCCGAGCTGGCTGGAGCCGCTGAGGGGCGAATTCGACAGCCCATACATGGAATCGCTTCGCGCCTTCCTCGTCGCCGAGAAGGCGGCGGGGAAGCGCATCTTCCCCAAAGGCGGCGAGTGGTTTCGAGCGCTCGACCTGACCCCGCTCGATGACGTCAGGGTCGTCATCCTCGGCCAGGATCCCTATCATGGGCCGGGCCAGGCGCACGGCCTCTGCTTCTCGGTGCAGCCGGGCGTCTCGATCCCACCTTCTTTGGTCAACATCTACAAGGAGCTGAAGAGCGACCTCGGCATCGCGCCGGCGCGGCACGGCATGCTCGAACATTGGGCGAAGCAGGGCGTGCTGCTGCTCAACAGCGTGCTGACCGTGCGGATGGGCGCCGCCGCCTCGCACCGCGAGCGCGGCTGGGAGCGCTTCACCGACGCAATCATCCGCCTCGTCAACGCGAAGGAGGAGCCGGTCGTCTTCATGCTCTGGGGCAGCTACGCCCAGAAGAAGGCGGCCTTCGTCGAGAGCGTCGAGCGGGGCGGCCGGCATCTGGTGCTGAAGGCGCCCCATCCCTCGCCGCTCTCCGCGCATAACGGCTTTTTCGGCTGCCGCCATTTCTCGCAGGCCAACGAATTCCTGCTCAGCCGGGGGCTGAAGCCGATCCACTGGGCATTGCCCGAGCATGCCGAAGCCTGAGACCAAGAACGGGCTGCCGATCCTGGGCTTTCCCGACCGGGGAGCGCTGGAGGCCTGGCTGGAGAGCGAAGGCTCGCGCAGTTCGGGCATCTGGCTGCTTCTGGCGAAGAAGGAATCCAGGATCGCCAGCGTCTCCAAGGCGGAGGCGATCGACGCCGCGCTCTGCTTCGGCTGGATCGACGGCCAGCTCGACAGATATGACGATAGGAGCTGGCTGATGCGAATGACGCCGCGCCGGCCGCGCGGCAAATGGTCGGAGCGCAACAAGGTGCGGGCGCTGCAGCTGATCGAAGAGGGCCGGATGCGGCCGCGGGGACAAATGGAAGTGGAGGCAGCGAAGGCCGACGGCCGCTGGGATGCGGCTTACGCGCCGCAAAGCAGCATCGAAGTCCCGCTCGACCTGCAGGCAGCGCTCGATGCCGATCCCAAAGCGGCGGCCTTCTTCGCGACGCTCAAGGGCGCCAATCTTTACGCCATCCTCTACCGGATCGGCGATGCGAAGAAGCCGGAGACGCGGGCGGCGCGGATCGCCAGGTTCGTCGCCCTGTGCGCGCGCGGCGAGACGCTCCACTGACTCTCTGGGTCAGGCGGGCCGGCGCTCGTCCGCGGCGATGAAGGCGAGCAGGCCTTCCTCATAGGGGTCGCGCGCCTTGTCGGCGTCGATATGCGCCCGGAGCCAGCCTTGCTCGGCGGGCGTCACCGCCGCCGCCGCTTCGACCGACGCTTCATGCATCGCGGCCGACGGCTCGCCCCGCGCGAAGGTCCGCTCGGCGTCGGCGAAATCGGGATGGTCCATCCGGCGGGCGACCCGACCGAGGAAGCCGAGCACGCTCGAATGGCGATCGTTCATGAAATTTTCGAGCTCGGCAGCCTGCGCCCGCTCCAGCGGACGGTAATTGGTCCAGGCCATGAGATGATTGGCGAGGGCCTGGACGAACAATTGCATCCATTCCGGCGGATTGTCGGCCTTGAGCGTGGCGTCCTTGATCCGCCACAGCATCTCCGCCTCGTCGCCGCCGACGGTCAGCGCGCCGTCGCCGCCCGCCGCGAAGACCAGGCGGCGCAGCAATTTGACCTCGGCCTCGTCGACCCGGCCGGGCTGGAACGAGCCGCCCTGACGGGTCGGGCCCTCGCCGGTCAGCACCGCCGTCTCGATCTGCCGGAGCGCCCATTTCTTGAGCGAGGCGGGCGCGTTCAGCGCCTTTTCGAGGATCGTCACGATTGTTTCGAGCTCGGCGGGCTTCACCGGCGCGCCGTCCTGCGCGAACTGGCCGATCAGCAAGGAAGCGGTCGGCTCGTCGACATAGAAATGCGGCTCGGAAGCGTTGAGGACATGCTCCGAAATCGCCTCGACGAAGAATTGGTCCCATTCGGGCGCCGCCTCGCCCGCCAGCCGATTGAGCGCGAACAGCGATTCGGCCTCGGCATCGGAAACCACGCCGTCGGGCCAGACCCAGCGCCGCAGCGCCAGCACGTCGTCGGCGGTGACCGGCGCGCCCGCCTTCAGAGCGGCCGAGAAATCGGAAAAGGAGAAGCTCATGCTCTTGCCCCGGTAATGCGGGACGGAATTTACCGCCGAAGGGTTAAAGGCCGGCTAAGCGCGCCGGGATCAGCAGATCTGCGTCACATCGAGGCTGCCGCCCGGCAGCGGCTTCAGCAACTCGCGGGCGGGGATCGTGACGTCAAGCCAGCGCGACCAGTCGGAGGGCGCAAGCACCACGATCTGGCGCTGATGATAGGGCCTGATGTCCGGCCCCGGCTCGGTCGTGAGCATGGTGAAGGCTTCGCCCACCTGCGCATCCTTCCGCCACAGGCCGGCAATGGCGACGATCGGCGCATCCTTCAGCGTGAACAGCCATTTGTGCTTGCGCTTGCTCTTGGGGTCGCTGTGGGCGGTGAATTCGTAAAAGCCGTCGGCGAGGATCAGGCAGCGTCCGCTCGGAAACTCGCGTCCGTCCGAACGGAAATTATAGACCGGCTTGCCCCCCGGCCCCGGCCAGCTCCAGCGGCGCTGGACCAGCTCGACGCCGTTTCCGCCGTCCGCGGCGGCGCGGAGGATCGGCGCGCGGTCGGTGATCCTGATGTCGTCGCGCGGCTCCAGATTCGGCCGCCCTTCCGGATAGACCAGGCGCATGGCGAGCGCCGCCGCGAGCTTTTCGAGCGCCTCCAGCTCCCTTTTCTGGGGATAATCGTTGCACATGGCGCCGCTTTAGCAGGCCCGCGCCCGCGGATGCCATCCGAGACCGCTACATACAGGATCGATGCTCCCCGGCGAAAGCCGGGGTCCAGATTCATAAGTCTCGTCGTCTGGATCCCGGCATTCGCCGGGAAACAATCCTAGCCACCGATGCGGAAGACCCGGAAGGAGTGCGGCGGCACCATCGTGCGGAAGTTCTTGCGCACCGGGGGCGGCGGGCCGCGGCGGAAGGCGGAGGGCGGCGTGTCGGGCTGAGGCTGGAGGGTGGCGCCGGTCGTGGTTTCCCTGAGCGAAGCGGGCGTGCCGGCGACGGAGATCGTCACCGCCGTCTCGTCGCCGCGGTAATTCTCCACGACGAAAGCGCCATTGTCGTAGGTGAAGAGGGCGACATGGTCGGGCGCGTCGATGCGGACGGGGGCGTCGGGGATCAGATAATCCTTGATCCGCGTCACCATCTTCTGGGGCAGATAATAGAGATCGCCGAGATTCTCCGGCATCGTCCAGAGGTATATGATGCCGTTCGAATAACGGTTCATCAGCACCATCGGGAAGCCCTTGGCCGCCGCGACGCCGCGGATGATCGGCCAAGAATCGTTGGTGAAGAAGTGGATCTCCGGGAACAGGATCGGTCGGCCCGGCGCGCCGGCGGCGTTGAGGCTGGAGCCGCTGCCGGCGCCGAAGCCGTCGATATAGTCGCCGACGGTGACGATGTTGCCGGTCGCCCGCCATTCGACGACGTCCTCGATCCCCTTGTCCTGCATCGCCTTCAAAAAGCCCGAGGTGATGACGATGCGGCCGCCGGCCCGAAGCTTGGCCTTGATCTTCGCCATGATCGCCGGATCGGCCGCGGCGGCTTCGGTGAGCAGGATTGTCGGCGCGTCCATCGGGAAGGTGGGGGTGAGTTCGATCGGGATGCCGAGATTGCCGAGATAATTGTGGAGGAAGTCCTCGCCCGACGATTGATAGGGCTTGTAGGCGGCGAGGCCGACGGGATGGCCGAGCTGGTCCGCCACGGCATCGGCAATCTCCAGCGAAGCACCGGCGGCGCGCGCCCAGCCTGGCCCCGGATCGTTCGCGCCCGAGCCGCGCCATTGCCGCTGGATCGTGTCCCAGTCGAAGCTGGTGCGGCGGCTTGCCCAGCCGGAGCGGTCGCCGGCCTCCGCCGGCCGCATCTCGGCCATGGGCGACCAGTTGAACAGGACGATCTCCGGCGCGTGCGCGAAGATCGTGTCCCAGAGCTGCTCGGCATAGCGGTCGATCGCGCGGGTGCTGAACGTATCGACCCAGCCGCCGAGATTGGCGCCCGGCCGGATGTTGCTGAAATAGCGGAAGATCTCATAGCTCTCATATTGCTGGAGCAACTGGTCGGTCACCTCCGGGTCGCGAGTCTCGGTGCCGGTATAGATGGCGTCGAACATGTGCGCTTCCTGGTCGAGGTCGAAGCCGAGCCCCTGAAAATGCTCGTACCAGTTCGGATATTTGATGATCACCCGCACGCGCGGGTTGGTCGCCCTGGCGGGCGCGAGGACCAATTCGCGGGCGATCTGCCGCATCCGTTCGAGCCGATATTGCGTCCAGCTCCGCATGCCCTTGGCGGCGATGTCGGCGTCGCTCTTCGTGTTGTAGAAGAAGAAATCGTCGAGGATGATCTGGTCGAAATGGCGCGCGATCAGCCGCACCGCACGCTCGCATTCGGCGCGGTCGGCGGGATTTTCATAGTCGAAAGTGCCGAACTGGCCGCCAGCGCCGCCCGCCGCGAGCGTGATCCCGCCGGAAGTCTCGATGCCCTTCTCGCGGAAATATGATTTGACCCGGTCCAATTCCTCGTCGGTGGCGAAGAGATGGTCGCGATAGGCCTCGATATAGACCTTGTCGAAACGGAGCTGCGCGGAGACGCGGGCGAATTGCCGATCGAAGGTGGCGCGGTCGGCGAGCCTTTTGGTGTCGAAGACGGTGACGTAGATGGCGGCGCGGAAGTTGCGATAGGCCGGCGCATGCGCGGCCGGCGCCGAAACGGTCGGGGCTGCGGACGCGGGCGCCGCGCCGAACAAGGCCAAGGCGCCAAGCGCCGCCAGCATGCGAAGAGCCCGCATCCGATCCTCCCTGTTTATGTTAGCGCTAACTACGCGGCAGGGGCCCGAGGTTCAAGCCGCGTCGAGGGGCAGGAGGAGAGGGTGCGGCGCCTCCTCTTCCTTGCCCTCGTCGAGATTGGAGAGGCCGAGGCCGAGCAGGCGGATGCCGGTGCGCGGCGGCAGCACATTACGCAGCAGGCGGGCGCCGATGTCGAGGAACTCGGCCTCGTCCGCGACGTGCCGCTCGAGCGATTTGGAGCGGGTGGCGATGCGGAAGTCCCGATATTTGACCTTGAGCACCACCGTGCGGCCGGCGAGGCCCTTCTCCGCGATGCGGCGCCAGACGGTGCGGCCGATCCGCTCAAGCTCGGCCAGCAACGGCTCGGCCTCGGCGAGGTCGGTCAGGAAGGTGTCCTCGGCGCTGACCGATTTATAGGGCCGGTCCGCCTTCACCTGGCGGTGGCAGATGCCGCGGGCGAGATCGTGATAATAGGAACCGCTGCTGCCGAAATGGTGCTGGAGAAAGACAAGGGTCTGGGCGCGCAGATCGGCGCCCGTCTCGATGCCGAGCCGCGCCATCTTCTCCGCCGTCTTCGGCCCGACGCCGTGGAAGCGGCGCACCGGCAAAGGGGCGACGAACGCCTCGCCCTTGCCCGGCGGGATGACGCAGAGGCCGTCCGGCTTGTTCTGGTCCGAGGCGAGCTTGGCGAGGAATTTGTTGTAGGAAATTCCGGCCGAGGCGGTGAGGCCGGTCTCGGCGCGGATGCGGGCGCGTATCTCCTCGGCGATGCGGGTGGCGATGCCGATCCCCTTCAGATCCTCGGTGACGTCGAGATAGGCTTCGTCGAGCGACAAAGGCTCCACGTGGGGCGTGTAATCGTGGAAGATGGCGCGGATCTGGTGCGAGACCTCGCGATAGGCGTCGAAACGGGGGCGGACGAAGATCAGGTCCGGGCAGCGCCGCCGCGCCGTCACCGAAGGCATGGCCGAGCGGACGCCGTATTTGCGCGCCTCGTAGCTCGCCGCCGCGACGACGCCCCGCGCGCTCGCGCCGCCGACCGCGACCGGCTTGCCCCTCAGCTCCGCATTGTCGCGCTGCTCGACCGAGGCGAAGAAGGCATCCATGTCGACATGGATGATCTTGCGTTGGGGCGCGTCGTTCACGCCTCGTTCTTACGCTCCCGCGCGGCCGCGGGAAAGGGTCAGAAGCTGTAGGCGAGCCCCGCCGCGGCCAGATACTGGTTCTTGTCGCCGCGGATCGCAACGATCGGGGCGCGCGCGAAATTGCCGAGCTCGCGCGCATAGCTGACGCCGACGAAGGCCGAGAGGCGGGGTCGGCGCAGGTCGCCGATCAAGGTCTGCCCGACCAGCAGTGAGGCCCGCCAGTCCTTCCAGCCGCCGCGGGCATTGTAGACCGGAAGGCCGCTGTGGATGGACTGGTCCGGCGTGATTCCGAAATAGGTGCGGGCGAAGCGGTCGCCGGCATGCTCGGCCTCGACGCCCAGATAGACGACGGTCCGGGTGCTGACGGGGGTGAGATAATCGATGGCGGGCTTGAACAAGGTGCCGTCGTGGACGCCGGTGACGTCATGCCGGGCGACGAAACGGATCGTCAGCGAATCATAGGGGTCGAGAAGATGGTTGAAGCTGATTCCTGCATAGCCGCCCAGCTCCACCGCCTTCTTCACCTTGCCGAGCGACTGCACCACCGGATCGCGAGTCCCGGTGTCGCGATCGAGCCGCAAATAGGCGACCGGGCCGAGATCGAAGGAGACGGGCCCCTTCTGACGATCCCGAATCAGGTTCATCGAAAAGCTGGTACCGCGCAGGATGAAGGAGAAACCGTCGACCTTGCCGACGGCGAGCGCGGCCGGAGTCACCTGGTAATTGTCCGACCCCTCATAGGTCGGAAGGTAGGCGGCGCCGACGCCGACGGTGAGATTGTTGGGGCGGTCCAGATAGGATTGGTCGTCGGACGATTGCTGGGCGGCGGCGGGTGCTGCGGCGAGACAAAGCAAGACGCAAGCAGCCGCCCCCGAAAGGCGAAACGATGCCACGGGCTTTCTCCCCTGATTGGGTTTTGCTGCACAAGCCCCGGCACGCCGAAAGGGTTCCGCGCGCGTTACGAAATGGTTGGGAAACAGTGCCAAAATGATGCCCAACGGAAACGCGCATTTCCGGCGATGGCCTCCGCGCTTCCGGCAGGGTAGAGGCTTGCCGTCATGGTAAAGGGCCGCAATCACGGACTGCTGATCGCGGGCGGGGGCGCGTCCGCCAGCCTTGCCGCGCTCGCCATGGCGCGGCTGCGGCCGGAAGTGCCGATGCTGCTCGTGCCGGAAGCGGAGGGGCTGGGCGGGACCCGGACCCTGTTGCTGTTAGACGAGGGCCTTTCGGACGAGGAGCGCGAGCTGGTCGCGCCGTTGATCGCGGAGACCTGGGATTCGGCCTACACCGCCTTCCCCGGCAGGAGCCGCAAGCTGAGGCTCGCCTGCCACGCCATCACGCCCGAGCGGATCGAGCAAGCGGTGCGCGAGACGCTGCGGCCGGCGCAGATCCGGGTCGAGGACAAGATCGTCGCGGTGCGCGACACCAGCCTCCTGCTCCAGGGCGGCGAGACCATCGTCGGCCATGGCGCGCTCGACGCCCGGCTCTGGCAGCACCAGACGACGCTCGAGCTCGGCTGGCGGCGCTCGTTTGGCCGGCTGTACCGGTTCGGCGCGCCGCACCGGGTCGACCGGCCGGTGCTGGTCGACGCGACGCTCGGCGGCGGCAAGGCGTGCAGCTATTTCGCGCTGATGCCCTTCGGGCCGGAGAAATTGCTGGTCGAGCGGGTCGAATACGGCCCCTCGACCGAAATCGACGCAGCCGCCGAAGGCAAGGCGATCGCCGATTATGTCGCCGCCCGCGGCTGGAAGGGCGGCATTGCGCGGCGCGAGGAAAAAGGGGTCGTCCCGGTCGCGCTCGGCGGGGATTTCGCGGCTTATTGGCGGATCGGCGGCGCGCGAGTCGCCAAGCTCGGCGCGCGCGGCGGCTTCTTCCATCCGTCGACCGGATCGCCGCTGCCCGACGCGATCCGCACCGCCATGCTGCTGACCCGGCAGCGCGATTATAGCGGACCGGCGCTGCACGATGTATTCGAAGCCGAGGCGGCGTCGCTCTGGAAGAAGCGCGAATTCTACCGCGGCTTCAACCGCCATGTGCTGCGCGACGGCCGCGGCTGCGCGCCGCTCGCCGGCCTCTACGACCTCGATTCGGCCCTGATCGAGCGGTTCGAGGCGGATCAGCTCGGCCTGTTCGACCGGCGCAAGGTGATGACGGCGGCGGAAGGCTGAGTCGGCCTTGGATTCGGCGGGCGGCTGTGCTGAGGCTCTGTCCTCGGCTCCCGCAGCGGCGTGACGGAGCGCATTTTGGCCGGTGGCCAGGAGCGAGGAGAGGCGCGATGTTATTCATCGCGCCCGACGAGCGACGCCGCCACCGGCCAAAAGGCGCCCGCCCCCGAAGGGGGTCGCCCGGACAGGCGCGCCGGAGTGCGTCGCGCGGCTTGTCCGTAGAATGGCTACGGCCCGCGCCGCGCTCCTGCCCGGCGCGCCTGTCCGGGCGATCACGCTCGTTGCGGGAACCGAGGACAGGGCCTAAGGCCGCCGCCATGAACATCCACGAATATCAGGCGAAGGATCTGCTCGCGAAAAGCGGCATCCCCGTTCCGGCCGGCTTTCCGGCGATGAGCGCCGACGAGGCGGTCGCGGCGGCGAAGAAGCTCCCCGGGCCGCTCTACGTCGTCAAGGCGCAGATCCACGCCGGCGGCCGCGGCAAGGGCCGGTTCAAGGAATTGGGCCCCGACGCCAAGGGCGGCGTCCGCCTGGCCAAAAGCCTCGACGAGGTCCGCGCCAATGCCGCCGAGATGCTCGGCAATATTCTGGTCACGGTCCAGACCGGCCCCCACGGCAAGCAGGTCAACCGCCTCTACGTCACCGACGGCGTCGACATCGCCAAGGAATATTATCTGGCCCTGCTCGTCGACCGCGGCTCCGGCCGGATCGCGATGGTCGCCTCGACCGAGGGGGGCATGGATATCGAGGCCGTCGCCCACGAGACGCCCGAGCGGATCGCGACGATCCTCATCGATCCGGCCCAGGGCTTCATGCCGCATCACGGCCGCGCGCTCGCCTTCGCGCTGAAGCTGGAGGGCGATCTCAACAAGCAGGCGCAGGCGGTAGCGAAGCAGCTTTACGATGCCTTTGTCGGCCTCGATTGCTCGATGCTGGAGATCAACCCTCTGGTCGCGACCGAGGACGGCAAGCTGGTCGTGCTCGACGCCAAGATGAGCTTCGATGCCAATGCCGCCTTCCGCCATCCCGACCTCGAGCAATTGCGCGACGTCAGCGAGGAGGATCCGATGGAGGTCGAGGCCTCCAGGCACGACCTCGCCTACGTCAAGCTCGACGGCAATATCGGCTGCATGGTCAACGGCGCCGGCCTCGCCATGGCGACGATGGACATCATCAAGCTCAACGGCGCCGAGCCGGCCAATTTCCTCGACGTCGGCGGCGGCGCCTCGAAGGAGAAGGTGACGGCGGCGTTCAAGATCATCCTCTCCGACCCGGCGGTGAAGGGCATCCTCGTCAACATCTTCGGCGGCATCATGCGCTGCGACATCATCGCAGACGGCATCATCGCGGCGGCGCACGAGGTGGACCTGAAGGTACCGTTGGTGGTGCGGCTGGAAGGGACCAATGTCGAGGAGGGGAAGCGCATCCTCGCCGACAGCGGCCTCGCCATCGTTCCCGCCAACGATCTCGGCGACGCGGCACGGAAGATCGTCGCCGCCGTTAAAGACGCGGCCTGATAGAAGCCGTCGCCCCAGCGGAGGCTGGGGCCCCAGAGCGAATTTGCACTGGGATGCCAGCCTGCGCTGGCATGACGGAGCAGGATAGAGAGGGTGAATTGATGAAGCTTCTCGTGCCCGTGAAGCGGGTGATCGATTTCAACGTGAAGCCGCGGGTGAAAGCGGACGGAACGGGCGTCGATCTCGCCAACGTCAAGATGAGCATGAACCCCTTCGACGAGATTGCCGTCGAGGAGGCGATCAGGCTCAAGGAAAAGGGCCAAGCCACCGAAATCGTCGCCGTCTCGATCGGCCCGGCCAAGGCGCAGGAGACCCTGCGCACCGCGCTCGCCATGGGCGCCGACCGCGCGATCCTGGTCCAGACCGACGATATGGTCGAGCCGCTGGCGGTGGCGAAGATCCTCGCCGCGATCGCGAAGGAGGAGGCGCCGGGAATGGTGATCCTCGGCAAGCAGGCGATCGACGACGATTCGAACCAGACCGGCCAGATGCTGGCAGCCCTGCTCGGCTGGGGCCAGGGCACCTTCGCCTCGAAGGTCGAAGTGACGGGCGAGGACGTCAGCGTCACCCGCGAGGTCGACGGCGGGCTCGAGACGGTGAAGCTCAAGCTGCCGGCGATCGTCACCACCGACCTTCGCCTCAACGAGCCGCGTTATGCGAGCCTGCCCAACATCATGAAGGCCAAGTCGAAGCCGCTCGCGCAGAAGACGCCCGGCGATTACGGCGTCGACACCGCGCCGCGGCTGCAGGTGCTGAAGGTCGCCGAGCCGAAGAAGCGCGAGGCAGGGATCAAGGTGAAGACGGTCGACGAGCTGATCGACCGGCTTCGCACGGCAGGAGTGGTCGGATGATTGCGCTGGTTCTGGTCGAGCATGAGGGCGGCGAGATCAAGGACGCCACCTTGTCCGCCGTCACCGCGGGCGCGAAGCTGGGCGAGGTCCATCTGCTCGTCGCCGGCAAGGGCGTCGGCGGCGTCGGCGAGGCAGCCGCGAAGATCGCCGGCGTCGCCCGCGTCCACGTCGCCGACGGCGACGCCTGGAGCCACCAGCTGGCCGAGAATGTCGCGCCGGTGGCCGTCGGCATCGTCAAGGACCATTGCGACTATTTCGTCGCCGCGGCGACCACGACCGGCAAGAATATCGCGCCGCGCGTCGCCGCCCTGCTCGACGTCATGCAGGTTTCGGACGTGCTGGGCATCGAGGCGCCGGACACCTTCACCCGGCCGATCTACGCCGGCAACGCCATCGCGACGGTCAAATCCTCCGACGCGAAGAAGGTGATGACCGTGCGCACCACCGCCTTCGAGAAGGCGGCGCGGGAAGGCGGCTCGGGCACGATCGACCCTGTTTCGGGTGGGGAGGAATCCGGCCTCTCCAGCTTCGTCGGCGCCGAGATCGCCGAATCCGAGCGGCCCGAGCTGACCAGCGCCAAGATCATCGTCTCGGGCGGGCGGGCGCTCGGCTCGGCCGAGGCCTTCCACCAGGTGATCGAGCCGCTCGCCGACAAGCTCGGCGCCGCGGTCGGCGCCAGCCGCGCCGCGGTCGACGCGGGCTATGTCCCCAACGATTACCAGGTCGGCCAGACCGGCAAGATCGTCGCCCCCTCCTGCTATATCGCGATCGGCATTTCCGGCGCGATCCAGCACCTCGCGGGGATGAAGGATTCAAAGCTGATCGTCGCCATCAACAAGGACGAGGAAGCGCCGATCTTCCAGATCGCCGACCTCGGCCTGGTCGGCGACCTGTTCAAGATCGTCCCGGAGCTGACCGAAAAGCTGTGACCAGCAACCCTCCCCCTTGGATGGGGGAGGAGGATGTCAGCTAAGGCTTCGGCGGAGCAGCCGGCGCGGGCGCATCGAATTGCGCCCTTTGCTGCTCCTGGGCGGCCTGGGTCGGAACGCCGGTCGCCGTCCGCATCGCGTCGGAAATGACGCTGCGGTCATAAGGCTCCTGCGTCGCCTTCTGCCCGGGCCGCGTCAGATATTGCGTCCCATAAACCTGCTCCCGGCCGATCGACTGGAGGTAGCGGTCGAGCGAGGCGGCGGCGATCCAGGGCGCATCGCGGCGGCCCTTGGCGGCGGCGATGATCGCGAGGCCGTGGGCGAGCAGATAATCCTGCGGCTTGTCGCCATGCTGGAAGAGGAAGGCGGCGTGCAGATAATCGTCGGCGCTGTGGAGCGCGCCGGCGTCGAGCAGGGCCTTGGTCCGCACCCGCCGCGCCGCGTCCTGCGGCCCGACGATCTTCCAGTCGATATGATCGCTTTGCCGTGCGGCCTGGTCTTCGTCGTACAGCCGAGTCATCTCCGCATCGCTCGGCCAGGGCTCGTCGAGCGGATAGTCCCGCGCCTTGTCCCAGCCGCCCGCGACCGCGTCGTCCGGCCGGGCGCGGACGAGCAGGATCGGCTCGAACGGCGCGTCCTTGAAGCCCAAGGTCGCGAAGCCGCCGGCGACGGGCGTCAGGATGAAGGCGTCGCTCGCTTCGTCGGGCTTCGGATGGACATATTTGAGCGTGATCGCGCCGCCCGAGACGGCAACGGAGCGCATCTCGCGATGCTCGACACCCGGATTCATGCCGGAGGCCATGTGCGACGACGTCAGGGAGAGGCCGGAGGGGCGGGCGAGGTCGACGTCCCAGGTTCCGGGCGCGGCCTTGTCCGGCGCGACGTCGATGAGCATGAGGGTGCGTCCGCCCGCATGGACCGCCCAGCGTCCCGACAGGTCGGATGCAGTACTCCAGGCCGGGCTCGCCAATCCTGGCGCCGCCGCAAGCAGCGCGGCGACGTACCCCAGCTTCCGCATCGGGCTCAGTGCCCCTTGGGCTTGGTGAAGACGCCGATGAGCTGGCCCTTGGCGAGGACGTGGCCGCGCATCGCGCTCACCAATTTGTCGCGATCGGCATCGGCGGGGAGGCTGAGATTGGTGTCGAGCGCGAACAATTCGAAATGATAATGGTGCGGCTTGGCGTCGGGCGGATGCGGGCCGTGCCAGCCGGTCTTGCCGCTCCCGTTCGCGCCCTGGGTCGCGCCGGAAAGCGCCTGCGGGATCGCGCCCGGCCCGGGCGGCAGGTTCCAGACCGTCCAGTGGACGAAGGGCTGGGGCGAGCCCGCGTCGGGGTCCTCGACGATCAGGGCAAGGCTCTTCGCGCCCGACGGCAAGGCCGACCAGGACAGGCCCGGTATCTCGTTCGCGCCATAAGCGGTGTAGCGGAGCGGGATCGGCCCATCATGGCCGAAGGCCGGGCTGGTCACGATCAGCAATTGGTCGATCCTGGTCTCGGGCCGGTCGAAGGCGATGGTGCCCGCCGCGGGCGCGCGGGACGAGCAGGCGGCGGCGAACAGGCAGCAGGCGAGGAAAAGCTTGTTCATGATATACTCTTCCAACTGGTGGTGTATTCTAGAGTGGTTTTCAGTCAGGTGGAATCACCTGGCGGCCGAAAAGAACGGTAAAACAAGGGCCTAGAGCGTATCCGATCAAATTTGATCGGATACGCTCTAGCCGATCCCGCGGTGCGCCGCATCCATCAGAATCCAGAGAGGAAAGCGGCGACGTTGGTTCCCAGCGCCTCGACCGCATAGCCGCCCTCCATCAGCACCAGGGTCGGCAGCCCAAGCGCGGCGATACGGCGGGCGATCGCCGCATAATCGTCGGTCTCGATCCGGAAGAAGCTGATCGGGTCGCCGGCGAACGTGTCCGCGCCGAACGAGCAGAGAAGGAGGTCCGGCGCGAAACCGGCGATCCGCGCCAGCGCCTTGTCCAGCGCCGGGGCATAAGCCGCCATGTCGGCGCCGCGCGGCAGCGGCAGGTTCAAAGTCGCACCTTCCCCGGCGCCTTCGCCCGCCTCGTCTTCATGGCCCCAATAGAAGGGATAGTCGCTCGCCGGATCGGCGTGAATCGAGACGAACAGCACGTCCCCGCGCGCGTAGAAAATGTCCTGGGTGCCGTTGCCGTGATGATAGTCGATATCGAGGATGGCGACGCGGCGGCGGCCGGCTGCGATCGCCGCCTCGGCGGCCACGGCGGCGGCGTTCAGATAGCAATAGCCGCCCATATAATCGGCGCCGGCATGGTGCCCCGGCGGGCGGCAGAGGCCGAAGGCGGTCCGCTCCCCCGCAAGCACCGCGGCGAGCGCGCCAAGCGCCGTCTGGCACGACCAGTAGGCCGAGTCCCAGGTTCCCTCGGCGATCGGGGTTGAAGCGTCGATCGAATAGAGGCCGAGCCGCGCGTCGATCCGGTCGAGTTTCAACGGCCGCCGCCGGACCACCGGCCAGACATAGCCTGCCGCGTCCCCGGGCCGCTCCGCCGCGCGCCATTCCGCGTAGGCGCCTTTGAGGAAGTCGAGATAGTCGCCCGAATGGACGCGCAGCAGCGGCGCCTCGCTTTGGTCGCGCGGGGCCTCGGTCGGGCCGAGGGCCGCGAGGATCGAATTCGGCCGGCCGATATGCTCGGCGTAGGGTACGAAGCCGCCATTGTGCAGCTCCTGCGCCGGCGCATGGAGGCGCTGGCGCGCATCCCAGAAGCAGCGCATCAGACGGGATTTCGCAGCTGGATCATCGCCCGGTCTCATAGAGCAAGGCCGGCGCCGATGTCACATCGAAGGCGTGGTGGTCAGCGTCCCTGGCTGCGCCAGCGGCGGACGACGCGGGCGACCATCGCTTCCTCCTCGCCCGACTGGCGCCAGAGCTCGGAGAAGAGCGGGTCGGACGAGGCCGGCCGGCGGTCGCGCTCGAGATCGTCGAAGGCGACCCGGATCGGGATCGACACGCCCTCGCCGCAGACGATGCATTCGCGGTTGCGCAAGGCCGGGATGACGTCGAGGAAGCCGCGCGCGCCTTCGGGCATGGCCGATTTGACGAAATGCTGGTCGCGCTCGTTGTTGAGGCGCATCGCGATGATCGTGCCGCATTGCGAGAGCACGCCCTCGGCGAGGTCCGACGGGCGCTGCGTGATCAGGCCCAGCGACACGCCGTATTTACGGCCTTCCTTGGCGATCCGCTCGAGGATCTTGCGGACGGCCTGGCCGGTCGAGGTCTTGTCGGACGGGATATAGCGATGCGCCTCCTCGCAGACGAGGAGGACCGGCCGCGGCACTTCGTTGCGCGACCAGATCGCATAATCGAACACCAGCCGCGACAGCACCGCGACCACCACCGAGACGATGTCCGACGGCACGCCCGACACGTCGACGATCGAGATCGGCTTGCCCCTGGCCGGCAGGCGGAAGATCTTCGACACGAACTGGGTCATGCTGTCGGCGACGAGCATTCCCGAGAACATGAAATGATAGCGGGGATCGGCCTTCAATTCGTCGATCTTGGTCTTGAGGCGCATGAACGGCGCGGTGTCGGTCGCCTTGTTGAGCAGGCCCATTTCGTGGGCGATCGCGCCGGTCAGGTCCGACAAGGCATAGGGGATCGGCGAATCGACGGTCAGCTTGGTCATGCCGTCGGCGGCGCGGTTCTTGGCGCGGGCCTGGAGCAGGCATTTGGCGAGGATGTCCTGGTCGCGCTGGCGCTCGGCCCCGCTCGATGTGACGAAGACCTCGCAATGCTCCTCGAAGTTCATCAGCCAATAGGGCATTGCGAGATTTTCGACGTTGAACAGCTCGCCGACGCCCTTGAAGGCCGCCGAATATTCGCCGTGCGGATCGACCATGACGACATGGCCTTCGGGCGCCAGCTCGCAGATGCGGTGCATGATGAGCGCCGCGGACGTGGATTTGCCGGTACCGGTCGAGCCGACCAGGGCGAAATGCTTGCCGAGCAGGGCATCGACATAGAGGGCGCCGCGAACGTCCGTGGTCGGATAGACGGTGCCGATCTCGATATGGGCGCGCTCGTCGGCGGCGAACATCTGCTTCATGTCGTCGGCGGAGACCGGATAGACGCGCGCGCCCGGCGCCGGATAGCCGGTGATGCCGCGCCGGAAGTTGATCAGGCGGCCGGTCTGCTCCTGCTCCTCGCCCTCGCCGAGGAAATCGATCTCGGCGACGATGAGGCCGCCTTCGCCTTCATGGAGCCTCAGGCTGCGGACATTGGCGAGCAGCCAGCGCGCGCCCGCCTCGATCTTGATGTTGCCGCCGACCTGGCCGGACAAGGCGATGCTGGGATCGGGATCGCGCGCGACTTCGGTGAGCCGCGCGATGTCGAGCTCGACCCGGCCCGAGCCGCCGCCGACCTGCACGACGTGGCCGATCGGCTCCCGTTTCGGGGCCTGGCGCAGGACCGGACGGATGGTCGGCGCGAATTCCTCGTCTTCCGCAGCCTTGGGCAGGCCCTGGAAGTTCATCATATCGGTCATGCTGCGGCGCAGTCCCTGTTGATCCGGGTAAGCCGCTATAAGGGCGACCGGTAAACAACTGATTTGCGACAAGTGGTTGGCGTCAGGTCCGGCGGAACAGGGCGGCGGCGGCCCAGCCGAAGAGCAAGGCGAGGGCGACGGCGACGAGGCCGTAAGCGAGCGACCAGCGCTGGGCGGCCCGGGCGACGAAGCGCTCGAACCCCCTTTTCTCGATGCGGATGTCGCGCACCGCGCCCGCCATCACCCGCCCGTCCTTGATGAGGAAGGTCTCGGCCGTATAATTGCCGACGGGCACGCGCGCCGGGATGAAGACGCGGGCGCGGTAAAGGACGCCGTCGGTGATCTGCACGCCCTGCGGATCCTCCACATAAAGCGCATGGCGCTGCATCAGGTCGACGAAGCCGGCCTCGAAGCGGCGCTGGACGTCGGCGCTCTGGCCGGGGCCGGGCGAGAGCTGGAGGTTCTGGAGGCCGAGCTCGTAAATGGCGGCGGTGCGCGCGTCGATCAGCCTGGAAAGCGGCCGCGACGAGGCGACCGCGTAGAAAGAGGGCGCGGAGCGGAAGCGGGCGCTGTCCACGTTCATCCAGATGCCCGCGACCTTCTGCTTCTCGCGGATGCGAAGCGGCTGGAGCGGACCCTTGACCACGATTGCAATGTCGGCCTGCTGTGACGGCACATGGCCGCCGGGATAGAGGATGGCGCCGAACAGCAGCAATTCGGCGCCGGTGAACGAATATTGGATCTCGATCTTGCTCTCGGAGACGTCGGGGACCAGCCGCGGCTTTGAGGCCCCGAGCGACAAAGGCAAAGCGGCCGCGAGCAGCAGGAGCGGACCCGCGCGCTTCACAGCAATTCCATCGTATAGATTTCCTCCGGCCGCCAGCCGAGGCCGAGCGCCATCCGGAACGCGACGCCGAGGATGATGATGGCGAGGAACATGCGCAGCAGCTCCGGCTTCACTTTCTGCGCGAGCCGCGCGCCGACCTGGGCGCCGATCACCGAGCCGAGCAGGAGCAAAGCGGCGAGCACGACGTCCACCGACTTGGTCGTGGTCGCGTGGATCAGGGTCGTCGCCGCGGTGACCGCGAGGATCTGGAGCAGGGAGGTGCCGACCACCACCTGCGCCGACATGCCGAGCAGGTAGATCATCGCCGGCACCAGCACGAAGCCGCCGCCGACGCCGAGCAGGACGGTCAGCATGCCGGCGCCGAAGCCGAGCAGGAGCGGCGCCAGCGGCGAGATGTAGAGGCCGGACTGGTAGAAGCGCCAGCGCATCGGCAGCGAGGCGATGACGGGATTGTGCCGCCGGGGCGGCTTCTTCCCCGGCTTCGTCTTGATGATATCGAGCGCGGTCGCCGCTTCCTTTGCCATCATGACGCCAATCGAGCCGAGCAGGACGACGTAGAGGAGCGAGATGGCGGTATCGATCTGGCCGACATCCTGGAGCAGCCGGAAGATCGCGCCGCCGGCCGCGGCGCCGAGCAGGCCGCCAAGGATGATCACCCCGCCCATCCGATAGTCGACGCCCTTGCGCCGGCGGTGGGCGAGCATGCCCGAGACGCTGGTGCCGGTGATCTGGGTCGTCGCCGAGGCGACGGCAACCGCCGGCGGGATGCCGTAGAAGATCAGGATCGGCGTCGTCAGGAAGCCGCCGCCGACGCCGATCATGCCGGTCAGCAGCCCGACCACGCCGCCCAGGGCGACGATTACCAGCGCATTGACCGAAAGCCCGGCGATCGGGAGGTAGACGTCCATGGCGGGAGCCTAGGGGGTGCGCCGCGCTCCCGCAACGCGTCGCTTGCCGTCATTCCGCGAAGGCGGGGAGCCGACGGCGACCGTCAGGTCAATCCAGTCGGCCGCGTCAGGAACGATGAGCCAGGAAAGCTGGATTCCCGCCTTCGCGGGAATGACGAAAAAGGGCGCGCTTTCACCCGGATGACGAGAAGCAACCCAGATCATTGCAACGCCGCGCCGCGCATCCGATCTATCCCTCATGAGCGATTTCGCCCGGTCGTCCCTCACCGCCATTCTCGGGCCGACCAATACGGGCAAGACCCACCTCGCCGTCGAGCGGATGTGCGGCCATTCGAGCGGGATGATCGGCTTCCCGCTCCGCCTGCTGGCGCGCGAGATCTACGACCGGGTGGTGAAGCTGAAGGGCGCGAGCCGCGTCGCCCTGATCACCGGCGAGGAGAAGATCCTGCCGAAGGACGCGCGCTGGTTCCTCTGCACCGCGGAATCGATGCCTATGGAGCGCGACCTCGCCTTCGTCGCGATCGACGAGGCGCAGCTCGGCGCCGATCCGGAGCGCGGCCACGTCTTCACCGACCGCATGCTCCACGCCCGCGGCCGCGAGGAGACGATGATCCTCGGCTCGGAAACGCTTGCGCCGATGGTCCGGGCCTTGCTCCCCAAGGCGGAGATTATCGGCCGCCCGCGTTTCTCGACCCTTTCTTATGCCGGTCCGGCCAAGCTCTCGCGGCTGCCGCCGCGTTCGGCGATCGTCGCCTTCTCGGCCGAGCAGGTCTATGCCGTCGCCGAGATGCTGCGCCGGATGCGCGGCGGCGCGGCGGTGGTGATGGGTGCGCTGTCGCCCCGCACCCGCAACGCCCAGGTCGCCATGTACCAGGCGGGCGAGGTCGATTATCTCGTCGCCACCGACGCGGTCGGCATGGGGCTCAACATGGACGTGAGCCATGTCGCCTTCGCCGGCCTCGCCAAGTTCGACGGCCATCGCCGGCGGCGGCTGACTCCGGCCGAGATGGCGCAGATCGCCGGCCGCGCCGGCCGCCACCAACGCGACGGCACGTTCGGCGTGCTGACGCTCGAGGGCGAGCTCTCCGCCGAGTTCCGGCCCGAGGAGATCGAGGCGATCGAAGAGCATCGTTTCGCCCCGCTCGACCATCTCTTCTGGCGCGAGAGCGACCCCGATTTCCGCAGCGTCGAAGCGTTGGTCCGCTCGCTCGAGCGGCGACCCACCGAGGCGGGGCTGCGCGCGGCGCCGGAGGCGGTCGACCTCGCCGTATTGAAACGGCTCGCCGAGGATCCGGATGCGCGCGAACGGGCGAAGGGCTTCGAACGGGTGCGGCGGCTGTGGGCCGCCTGCGGACTGCCGGATTTCCGCAAGACCGGACCGGACCATCATGCGCGGCTCGTCGCCCGCCTCTATCTGCATCTGACCGAGGGCGACGGGCGCATCCCGCAATCCTGGTATGCGGCGCAGGTCGCGCAACTCGACAATGTCCAGGGCGATATCGACACGCTCGCCGACCGGATCGCGGGCGTGCGCACCTGGGCTTACATAGCCCATCGCGCCGACTGGCTTGCCGATCCCGAGACCATGGCCGAGCGGACGCGCGCGGTGGAGGAGAAGCTCTCCGACGCGCTCCACGAGCGCCTCACCCAGCGTTTCGTCGACCGGCGCACCTCAATGCTGCTCCGCGACATCGGCGGCAAGGGCGCCGGCGAATTCCCCGTCCTGGTCGACGAGCAGGGCGAGGTGACGGTCGGCTCCTTCCCGATCGGCCGGATGCACGGCTTCGCTTTCGAGGTCGATCCGACCGCCCGCCATGCCGACCGCAAGATGCTGCTGGCGATGGCCGAGCGGCGGCTGGGCGGCGAATATGAGAAGAGGGCGGCGGCTTTGGTCGCCGATCCGGACGCGCAATTCGCCTTGCGCGGCGAGGCCGGCGCGCCGGTCGCCCTGCTGTGGCGCGGCCACGAGGTGGCGCGGCTCGGGCCGGGCAAGAACCTCTTGTCGCCGCGAATCCTGGTCGACCGCCGGCTCGACCGGATTTCCGGGCGCGGGCGCGCCGCCGTGACCGAGCGGCTGATCCTGTGGGTGCGCCACCAGGTCGAGAAGGCGCTGGAACCCCTGCGGCAGGCGGGCCTCGCCGCGCACGACCCCGGCACGCCGGCCGCCGCGCGATCGATCCTCGCCATGCTGGTCGACGAGGGCGGCATCGTCGCGCGCGAGGCGGTCGCCAGGCCGCTGGCGAGCCTCGCCCGCGATCAGAGGCCGCTGATCACGAAGCTGCGCATCCGCATCGGCGCGCTCGACCTGTTCATGCCCGACGTGCTGAAGCCCGAGGCGCGGCGCTGGCGCACCGCTTTGCGCGCCGCCGCCGCGGGCGAGGCGATGCCGGCGCTGCCGCCGGAATCGGCGGTCGTGTTGCCCGCGCCGCCCTATGGCGAGCGCCGGCACCTCGAACGGCTCGGCTATCGGGGGCTCGGCCCGCAGATGCTTCGTGTCGACCTGGTCGAGCGGCTGGCCCGGCACGCACACGAGGCGCGCAGCGGTGCCGGGCAGAAGGTGGTCGACGAGGCGCTCACGACTTCGCTCGGGCTGCAGCCGCAGGCGGTGGCGCGGCTGATGCGCGACCTCGGCTTCCGCGCGCCGCAGGGGGAGAGCGGCTGGGTGTGGCGCGGTCCCGCCCGCCGGCGGCGGAGCGAACCCAGGCCCGATTCCGCGCACGCCTTCGCCGCTTTGGCCGGCCTCAAGCGTGGCTGACACGCTACGCCTCGACAAATTCCTGTGGTTCGCGCGGATCGTGAAGACGCGCGCCCTCGCCCAGCAGCGCGCCGAGGCGGGGCGGATCCGGATCGGCGGCCGCGTCGTCGACCGCGCCCACGCCCCGGTCCGCGTCGGCGACGTGCTGAGCTTTGCCCTGCGCGGCCGGGTGCGGGTGATCCGGGTCGAAAAGCTGCCGCCGCGCCGCGGCTCGGCCGCCGAGGCACGGCTCGCTTATTCCGAGCTTCCCGAACGGCGATTGACGAGCGAAGGCGGCGGCGATTAGGAATCCGCAGATTCACTTGCCGCACGATGCTTCGGGGAGAAGCCAATGACCTACGTCGTCACCGAAGCCTGCATCCGCTGCAAATATATGGATTGCGTCGAAGTGTGTCCGGTCGACTGCTTCTACGAGGGCGACAACATGCTCGTCATCAACCCCAACGAATGCATCGATTGCGGCGTCTGCGAGCCCGAATGCCCGGCCGAGGCGATCCTGCCCGATACCGAGAGCGGGCTCGAAAAGTGGCTCGAGGTCAACGCGACCTATTCGGCGGAATGGCCGAACATCACCCGCAAGAAGGACAGCCCCGCCGACGCCGATGAGCATAAAGGCGAGGACGGCAAGTTCGACAAATATTTCACGTCCGACCCCGGCGCGGGGGATTAAGACCCTTACGTCATCCCCGCGGAAGCGGGGATCCAGCTTCCTTTCTTCTTGACCGACATCCGGACAAAAGTGGGATTCCCGCTTTCGCGGGAATGACGGAAAGGTCGCGGGAATGACGGGGGAGGTCCGGCAGCTCAACCGCCCGCCAGGAACTTCCTGAGCTCCGCCTCGAACCGGCGGGGCTGGTCGGCCATGATCATGTGGCCGCTGCCCTCGATCCGGACGAGGCGGACGGAAGGGTCGCCGGCATAGGCCTGGCGATAGACGCTGTCGGCGGTCGCATCGAGCATCGGATTGGGCGAGGCGTAGAGCACGATCATCGGCGCCTTGATCCGCGGCAGCTCCGGCCGGAGATCGGTCAGCGCAAGCTCGTGGGTGGCGCGGGCGACGACGTCGGGGTCGCTCTTGAGATTCTCGACGCTGTCGCTGCCGAAGGCGAGGATCGCGGATTGAATCAGGCTCTTGCCGAGCGCCGTGCCGCTCCAGCTCTGCAGCGTGTCCGCGAGGCCGCTTATCTCGCGCGCGCTGGCGCCGAGCAGCTCCGCCGGCTGGGGCAGCATGTCGACGACCATCACCTTGCCGACATCGTCCGGATGGCGCTCGGCAAGCATCAGGGCGAGCGTTCCGCCCATCGAATGGCCGACGATCGCCGGCCGGCCGAGATGGTTGGCCTCGATATAGCGGGCGATCTCGTCCGCCAGCGGCGCCACGATCTCGCCCCTGGCATTGCCGCGCGCCGGCGCGCCGGAGAAGCCGGACACCTGGATCAGGTGGTAGCGATAGCCCGGCACCGCCGCGACGGTCGGCCGCCAGACGTCCTTCGAGGCGGTGAGACCCGGAATCAGGATCACGTCCGGCCCGCTGCCGACCGTCTCGACGGTGAATCGGGTCGGCGCGAAAGCCGGCGCCGCTGCCACGGGCGCCATCGGCATCGCAAGCAGAGGCGTCGCGAGCGCGAGAAGGAGAGCGAGTCGCACGGGCCGCTTATGGAGCGGCGGGCGTGAACGGATCATGAGTCGGCTATTTCGATCAGCCCCAGCCTTTTCACCAGCGGCTTCATCGTCAGCCCCTGCACGAAGACCGAGAAAGCGACGATTACGAAGGCGACGGCGACGATCTGGCCGCGCTCCACGACGTTGGCGGGGAGGGCCAGCGCCAGCGCCAAAGCGAGGGCGCCGCGCAGCCCGCCCCACCAAAGGACATGCTGATAGGCGCCGGTGAGGCGCAGCTTCGAGCGGCCGAACAAAGCGGCGACCGGATAGACGGTTGCCGCCCTGCCGAGCAGGCAGAGCAGGATGGCGCCACCCGCCGCTTCGAGCACCGGCAGGATCGGAGTCCCGGCCCCGGCGGCGCCGATCAGGATGAAGATGATCGAATTGGCGAGGAAGGCCGCATATTCCCAGAAAGAGAGAAGGTTCGGCCGGCTCGCATCCGAGATCGAGCCCATCCAGCCGACATTGCCGACCAGCATCCCGGCGGTGAGCCCGGCGAGCACGCCCGAGACGTGGACATGCCCGGCGAGGAGGAAGGAGCCGAAGGCGGCGAGCGTCGTCAGCGTGATCTCGACCAGCCGGTCGGTCGTGCGGCGGGCGATGGCGAGCAAAGGCAAGGTGACGATCGCCCCGGCGGCGATCCCGCCCAGGGCAACGACCAGGAAGCTCGCCCCGATCGCCGGCACGGTCGCACCGGCCCCGCCGGCGATCCCGGCGAGCAATGCGAAACCGACCGCGGCGATTCCGTCGTTGAGCAGGCTTTCGGCCTCGACCAGCAGACGGAGGCGCGGCGGCACGGGCACCTCCTTGAACAAGGCGATGACCGAGACCGGATCGGTCGCGGCGACGAGGATTCCGAAGAAAGCGGCGCCGAGCCACGACCAGCCGATCAGCCAGTGCATGCCGGCCGCGACCACGCCGGCGGCGAGCAGCACCCCGATCGTCACCAGCAGAAGCAGAAGCGGCAGCTCGCGTCGGAAGGGCTTCCACGGAATCTGGATCGCCGCCTCGAAGATGAGCGGCGGGAGGAAGATGGTGAAGATCAGCTCCGGCGTCAGCACCACCTGAAAGCCGATCGGGAGCAAAGCCAGAGCCAGCCCGGCCGCGACCAGACCGGCGCTGTAGGGTAGCTTCAGCCGCCGGGTGATCATCGCCACCAGACAGGCGACGAACAGCAGCAATCCGAGCAAGGGAAAGTCGACCGGATGCACGCTGTTCCCCTTCAAGCAACCCAACCCGAAGCGAAGACGGTTGTTTCACCCCGGGTTTTAGCTAAATCCTCTCCATGGCCTCCCCGCACCTCTACCTGGTCGACGGTTCGAGCTACATCTTTCGGGCTTATCATCGGCTGCCGCCGCTGACCAACCGCCACGGCCTCAACGTCGGGGCGGTCTACGGCTATACGACGATGCTGTGGAAGCTCGCCGAGAGCCTGCACAAGACCGACGGACCGACCCATCTCGCCGTCATCTTCGACGCTTCGGAGCAGACGTTCCGCAAGAAGATGTATGCCGATTACAAGGCCAACCGGCCGCCGCCGCCGCCGGACCTCGTGCCCCAATTTCCTTTGATCCGTGACGCCACCCGCGCTTTCTCCTTGCCCTGCATCGAGGAGGACGGGCTCGAGGCGGACGACATCATCGCCTGCTATTCCAAGGCCGCGCTCGATTCGGGCTGGAAGGTGACGATCGTCTCCTCCGACAAGGATCTGATGCAGCTCGTCGAGGACGGCAGGCTCGACCTCTACGACACGATGAACGAACGGCGGATCGGCCGCGACTATGTGATCGAGAAGTTCGGTGTGCCGCCCGAGCGTTTGGGCGACGTGCTCGCCTTGATGGGCGACAGCGTCGACAACGTTCCCGGCGTGCCGGGCGTCGGCCCGAAGACGGCAGCGCAGCTCATCCAGCAATATGGCGATGTCGAAGCGGTGCTTGCCCATGCCGGGGAGATCGCCAAGCCGAAATTGCGCCAGAATCTGATCGACCATGCCGACAATGCGCGGCTGTCGCGCGAACTGGTGCGGCTGGTCTGCGATTCGCCGCTGCCCGAGCCGCTCGACGCGCTGGAGATGAAGGGCATCCCGCCCGAGCCTTTGCGCGAATTCCTGGAGGAGCAGGGCTTCAAGTCCCTGATCGCCCGCCTGGCCGGCCAGTCGCAGGCGCAGGCACCTTCCGCGGCGCCGCAGCCGCGCCAGCGCGACGTGCGGCCGGAGCCGAAGATCGATCGGACGTCCTATGAGACGGTGACGTCATTGGAGGCACTCGACCGCTGGATCGCCGAAGCGAGACGCAACGGCTTCGTCGCGGTGGATACCGAGACGGACGGCTTCGACTGCGTCACCGCCAAATTGGTCGGGATCAGCCTCGCCACCGAATGCGGCAAGGCCTGCTACATCCCGCTCGAACATGGCGGGCACGACCTGCTTTCCGAGCGGCCCGAGCAGATTCCGGCCGCCGAGGCGCTGGCCCGGCTGAAGCCGCTGCTGGAGGATAAGGCGATCCTCAAGATCGGCCACAATTTCAAGTTCGACTGGATCGTCTTCGACCGCCGCGGGATCGACGTCGCGCCGGTCGACGACAGCCTGGTGATGAGCTTCAACCTCGACGCCGGCGGCCTCAACAGCCACGCGATGGACGATCTCGCCAGGAAGCATCTCGACCATGAGTGCCTCAGCTACAAGGAGGTGTGCGGGACGGGGCAGAAGCAGATCAAGTTCAACCAGGTGCCGCTCGACCGCGCGACCGAATATGCGGCCGAGGATGCGGACGTCACCCTGCGCCTGTGGATGCGGTTCAGGACGCGGATGCCGCACGAACGGGTCGCGCGCGTCTACGAGATGGTCGACCGGCCGCTCGTCCCCGTCGTCGCGCGGATGGAGCGGGAGGGGGTGAAGGTCGACCGCGACGAGCTCCACAAATTGAGCCGCGAATTTTCCGAGCAGATCGTCGCGCTGGAAGAGAAGGTCTGCGGCGAGGCCGGCTGCAAATTCACCATCGGCAGCCCCCAGCAACTCGGTGAAATCCTGTTCACCCGCATGGGCCTGGCGGGCGGGCGCAAGGGCAAGTCCGGCACCTGGTCGACCGACGTCACCGAGCTGGAGCGGCTGTCGCGCGAAGGCGTGCCGATCGCCCGCCTGGTCCTCGAATGGCGCCAGCTCACCAAATTGAAATCCACCTATACCGACGCGCTGCAACAGCAGATCAACAGGGAGACCGGACGGGTCCACACCTCTTACTCGCTGTCGGGCGCGCAGACCGGGCGGCTGTCCTCGACCGAGCCCAATTTGCAGAACATCCCGATCCGGACCGAGATCGGCCGCCGCATCCGCGATGCTTTCGTCGCCGAGCCCGGCTTCGTCATGCTCTCGGCCGATTACAGCCAGATCGAGCTTCGCCTCGCCGCCCATATCGCCGAGGTGCCGCAGCTCCGCGCCGCCTTCGCCGAGGGCGCCGACATCCACAACATGACCGCGCAGGAATTGTTCGGCGCGGTCGACCGCGACACCCGCGCCAGCGCCAAGACGATCAACTTCGCCATCCTCTACGGAATCTCGCGCTGGGGCCTCGCCGGCCGACTGGGAGTCACCGCCGAGGAAGCGCAGATGATCATCGACCGCTATTTCGAGCGCTTTCCCGGCATCCAGAATTATATCGCCGATACGCTCGGGAGAGTGCGCGAGACCGGCTTCACCACCACCCTGTTCGGCCGCAAGACCCATTTCCCCTCGATCCGCGCCAAGAATCAGGGTGAGCGCCAGGGGGCGGAGCGCGCCGCGATCAACGCGCCGATCCAGGGTACCAGCGCCGACATCATCAAGCGGGCGATGGTGCGGATGCAGCCGGCGCTGGAGGCGGAAGGCCTTGGCGCGGTCAGGATGCTGATGCAGGTCCATGACGAATTGGTGTTCGAAGTGCCCGAGGATGCGGTCGCGCCCGCCTCGAAAATGATCCGGCACGTGATGGAGACGGCCGCCGAGCCCGCCATCCACCTCAGCGTCCCGCTCGGGGTCGAGATCGGCACCGGCCCCAATTGGGGCGCCGCGCATTGAGGGAGGCCTGCCCCCGCGCGCCGATGCCGGGCGACGACATCGCGGCGCTGGCGAAGGGCGGGCGCACCAACTTCCTCGGCTTCCTGATCCGGCTGGCGGCGCGTTTGCCCTTCCTGTTCATCGCCGGCCGTTATTATGGTCCGCAGGCGCTCGGCGCCTTTGCTTATGCGGTGATCGTCATCGAGTTCGCCGCCCAGATCGCGACCCTGGGCCTCAAGCGCGGCCTCGCCCAGCAATTGTGCACCACCGACCAGCCGCATGTCTGCGTCGTGCTCGACGCGATCGTCGCCGCCTTCATCGCCTCGGCGGCGGCAAGCGCCATCCTCATCATCTTTCCCCAGGCGATGTTCCCCCATGGCGGCATCCACGGCGCCGACATGCTGCTGCCACTGGTCATCTTCGGCATTGCCGGCGCGGACATCGCGCTCGCCGCCTTGGCCTATCAGCACAATGTCGGCGCGACGGTGCGGGCAAGGGCGATCGTCGAGCCTTGGGTGATCAGCATCGCCGCCGCAATCGGCCTGCTCTTCTGGCCGTGGGAAGATGGCGGCCGCTCGCGCGACGGGCTGATCGTCGCTTATGTGATCTCGGTCGTCGCCGGCCTCGCCGCCTCTCTTTGGCCGCTCTACAAGAGCTACGGCCTGCCGCCGGGCTGGAAGCCGCATCCGTCGCAATTGATGGCGGTCGCGCGCCGCAACGTTCCGCTCGCCGCCGCCGATGCGATCGAATGGGGCTCGCGGCGGCTCGACATCGCCATCCTCGGCCTGTTCGTCGATCCTTATTATGTCGGCGTCTATTATGTCGCCCAGCAGGTCGCCTCGCTGCCGCAGAAATTGAAGACCAGCTTCGATCCGATCCTCGGTCCGGTCATCACCCAGAAATTGGCCGAAGGCGACCGGCCGGCGGTGGCGCGGCAGGTGCGGCAGGTCGGCTTCTGGATCATCGCCGCGCAGGCGGGGATCGCGCTTGCGCTCGGCATTCCGGGGCCGGCGGTGATGGGGCTGGTCGGCCCCAAATTCGTCGGCGGCACCGGCGCGCTCGCCTTCCTCCTCGCCGCCGAGGCGGTGGCGGCGACCGCCGTCG
Organism: Allosphingosinicella sp.; assembly: GCA_036491055.1. Lineage (GTDB taxonomy): Bacteria > Pseudomonadota > Alphaproteobacteria > Sphingomonadales > Sphingomonadaceae > Allosphingosinicella. The sequence goes on along the minus strand of DASXCT010000019.1, from coordinate 44,780 downwards.
TGTCGGAGGCGGCGCTCGTCTATGTCGCACGGCACCGCAACCTCGTCATCTCGGTGCTGATGATCCTGTTCCAGGCGGTGGCGACCCTCGCGATCATCCTCACGATGCGGACCGTGCGCTGGCCGCAAGCCTATCAGGCGGCCGGCGCCGGCTTCGCGCTGATGCTGGCGCTCGGCCTCGCCTCGATCCTCAAGGCGCGTTTGCTCGGCCGGTTGCTGGATGCGCCGGTCCAGGGATGGCGCTGGCCGCTCATCTGGGCGGCGGCGGGCGCGACCGTGGTCGGTTTCCTGGTCACGCGGCTTCCGAACCAGGTGGAATGGCTGCAGCTCGCCGTCGGCATCCCGGCCATCCTCGCGACCTTCGGCGCGATCGTCTGGAAGAAGGGCTTCACCCAGGAGGACCGCGCCCTGTTCCGCATCCGCAAGGGCGAAAGGGACGAGCCGACCCTGCCGCCGCCGATCGGCACCGATCCGGAAATGGCCGCCGGGCCGATCAGTGGCGGAAGTGCCGCATCCCGGTAAGCACCATCGCCAGGCCCGCTTCGTCGGCCGCCGCGATCACCTCCTCGTCACGGATCGAGCCGCCCGGCTGGATCACCGCCGTCGCGCCGGCCTCGGCCGCGGCGAGCAGGCCGTCGGCGAAGGGGAAATAGGCGTCGGAGGCGACCGCCGAGCCGATCGTCCGCGGCTTATCCCAGCCGGCCCGCTCGGCGGCGTCCTTGGCCTTCCAGGCGGCGATGCGGGCGGATTCGAGCCGGTTCATCTGGCCCGCGCCGATGCCGGCGGTGGCGCCGTCCTTGGCATAGACGATCGCGTTCGACTTGACGTGCTTGGCGACCGTCCAGGCGAACAGGCAGTCGGCCAGCTCCCGGTCGGTCGGCCGGCGCTTCGTCACCACCTTGAGCTGATCGCGCGTGATGCGGCCGTTGTCGCGCGTCTGGACGAGGGTGCCGCCGGTAATCGTCTTCAGATTCAGGCCCGGGCGTGACGGATCGGGAAGCGCGCCGGTCAGCAGCAGGCGCAGATTCTTCTTGCGCGCGAAGATCGCCCGCGCCGCCGCGTCCGCATCGGGGGCGATGACGACTTCGGTGAAGATCCGGGTCATCGCCTCGGCGGCTTCGGCGTCGATCGGCCGGTTGACCGCGATGATGCCGCCGAAGGCCGAGACGCTGTCGCAGGCGAACGCCGCCTCATAGGCCTCGACCAGGCTCGCACCGGCCGCGACGCCGCAGGGATTGGCGTGCTTGACGATCACGCAGGCGGGGCCGTCGTCGCGAAATTCCGAAACGAGCTCGAGCGCGGCGTCGGCGTCGTTATAATTATTGTAGCTCAATTCCTTGCCCTGGACCTGCTCGGCCTGGGCGATGCCGCGCCCGTGCGGCCCGAGCGGGAGGTAGAGCGCCGCCTTCTGGTGCGGATTCTCGCCATAGCGAAGCTCCGAACCCTTCTTCATCGTCAGCGGCAGCATGTCCGGGAAAAACTGGCCCTGGTCGGCGAAGGCGAAATATTGCGAGATCATCGAATCGTAGACCGCCGTCGCCGAAAAGGCCTTGGCCGCCAGATATTTGCGGAAAGTCAGCGACGTCGTGACGTCATTCTCGTCCAGCGTGGAGAGCAGGGTCTGGTAATCGGCCGGATCGGTGACGATCGCCACGTAAGCATGGTTCTTCGCCGCCGAGCGGACCATCGACGGGCCGCCGATGTCGATATTCTCGACGATCTCGTCGCGGCCGGCGCCGCGGGCGACGGTCTGGGCGAACGGATAGAGGTTGACGATAACGAGATCGATCGCGCCGATGCCGTGCGCTTCCATCGCCGCGACATGCTCGGGATCGTCGCGAACGGCGAGCAGGGCGCCATGGACCTTGGGGTGGAGCGTCTTCACCCGTCCGTCCATCATCTCGGGAAAGCCGGTGAGATCGGAGACATCGCGCACGTCCAGCCCCGCCTCGCGAATCGCCTTGGCGGTGCCGCCGGTCGAAACCAGCTCCACGCCGTGCCCGGCGAGGGCACGGGCGAGGTCGGCAAGGCCGGCCTTGTCCGACACCGACAGCAAGGCGCGGCGAATCTTCACCTGATCGGGCACGGTCTCTCCTCTTTCCTGAGAGCCATGTCCGATCAAATCTGATCGGACATGGCTCTAGTCCCTTCTTTTACCGTTCTTTTCGGCCGTCAGGTGATTCCACCTGACTGAAAACCACTCTAATTCGGCCGGCGGAACATCCAGGCGATGGCGGCGCCCTCGGCCTGGCTTTCGCCGCCGATGACGAGCTGCTGGGTTTCGTGCGGGTGCGCGTCGCCGTCGATCCAGAGGCTGTCCTCGATCGAGAGCTTGCCGCCCCGGCAGCGGAACTGCCAGACGGTCGCGCCGCGCACGCGCAGCAAGGCGCCCTGGCCGTCGGCGGTGCTCGCGACCTCGACATAAGGCGCGAGATGGAAGCGGACGGCGAAGGGCACTGGCGGCCCCTTCCGCCGCCGGCCCTCGGCGATCAGATTGTCGTTGCCGCGCAGCTCGCGCCCGTCGGCCGAGAGGGTGAGCTGGCGCTGATGGACGAGGCCGTAGCGGCGGACATAGCCGTCATGGCTCGCCTCGGCGACGGCGATGCCGGCGGTCTCGTCGCGCGCGAGCTCGACCTGGCCGACGCCCTTGCCGAGATTGCCGTCGTCGAGGATCGCGGTCGAATTGCGGTCGCCGAGCGTCAGCGTCGAATGGGCCGCGGTGGTGCGCAGCGCCTGGACCAGGTCCGGCGCAAGCGCATCGGCGGCATCCCCGGCGCCGCCGCAATTGACGACGAGCCGGCTCGGGCCGTCCGACAGCTCGAAGGCGAGGGTGGAAGCGCAGCCGCCGGAGAAAGCGCGGCTCGGCGGCGGCGGCGCGGCGTCGAACAGGACGATCGTGCTCTTCGATTCGAGCCGTTGATAGCCCCAGCCGCGCGCCTGGCGCAGCGGCCGCGCGCGGACGCCCGACCCTTCGAGCGCGGCGTGGAGGCGGCGCCGCGCGCCGGGATTGCCGCCCTGCCAGCTCGACAGCGCCTCGTCGCCCAAAGTGACGGCAAGCAGGGCCGCGACCGATCCCGCCAAGGTCTCGGCGACCGGCTCCGGCACCTCGTTCTGAGCGGCGATGTAGACGGCTCGGAGCTGGCTTAGCAGCGCGACCATGGCGAGCTGCTGGTCGGGCGAGCGGCTGGCGAGGCCGCCATCGTCGTGGACCGAATCGGCGAGCGCGCGCATCAGCCCGGTCTCGCCCTTGCTCAAACGGACGGGGCCGCCCTGGACGACGAGCGCCGCCGCGATCACGCCGGACCAGGCGGCGATGCGGGCGAAGCCCGGCGGCGCCTTGTCCGCCGCCTTGTCGAGGTGGCGCGCGCCGCGGGCGAGCGTGTTCAGGACCAGCGACCGATAGACCATGTCGCGGCTCGACAGGATGTAAGGCGCATAGGCCGCCCAGAACAGGATTCGCCGCCCCCAGAGGTCGGCGCGCCAGGCCGGCTCGGTCACCGCCTCGGCATGGGCGGCGAGCCATTTGTGCATCACCTTCTCGGCGAGCTTGGAGGCGCGCTCGCGGGTGGCGGCGGCGGCGAGGTCGCGAAGCCATTCGAAGCTGTGGAGATAATCGAGGAAGTCGCGCGGCAGGTCGCCGCCGCGAAAATCGAGCGCCTCGATCCCATAAGCCGCGCCGCGATGGAGGAAACGGCCGTGGAGGATCGCCTCGCCCGCCGCCTTGTCGCCGGCGACCGGGTCCTTGGGCACGGCGAGCAGCTTGAGCGGGAAACGGCCGCGCAGGCGCAGGCTGTGGAAGGGCGTGCGCCAGGAGAGACGGTGGAGACGCCAGGAAATCCGCTCGGCGAGCGAGGCGCCGCCGTTCGGGCCCATCCGAATCAGCCTCTTGCCGGGCTCGATCTGGTCCTCGCCCCCGCGCGGATCGATCCGTTCGAGGAGGGTCATCCGCGCAGCCCCTTTATATTCTCCGCATAGCGTTCGGGTCCGCCGCGGAAGGTGGCGGTGCCGGCGACGAGCACGTCCGCGCCGGCGGCAATCGCGCGGGGAGCGGTGGCGGCGTCGATGCCGCCGTCCACTTCGAGGTCGATCGCCTTGCCGATGGCGTCGATGCGCTTGCGGATCGCCTCGATCTTGCGGAGCTGGCCGTCGATGAAGCTCTGGCCGCCGAAGCCCGGATTGACGCTCATCACGAGAACGAGGTCGAGATCCTCCAGCACATAGTCGAGCGCCTTCGCCGGGGTCGCGGGGTTGAGCGACACGCCGGCGCGCTTGCCGAGCGACTTGATCCGCTGGACCGTGCGGTGGAGGTGCGGCCCCGCCTCGGGATGGACGGTGAGGATATCGGCCCCGGCCTCGGCGAAGGCGTCGAGGAAAGGATCGACCGGCGAGATCATCAGATGAACATCGAGCGGCCTGGCGGTGTGCGGGCGAAGCGCCTTCACCACCGCCGGGCCGATCGTGATGTTGGGCACGAAATGGCCGTCCATCACGTCGACATGAATCCAGTCCGCCCCGGCGGCGTCGACCGCGCGGACTTCCTCGCCGAGCCGCGCGAAATCGGCGGAGAGGATCGAGGGGGCGATGCGGACCGGCTGCTGCACGAACCGATGGTTAACCTTGCGCGACTCGGCGGGCAAGGAAGGGGCGGACTTATCCCCCGCTTAATCGCCGGAAACGTGCGACGAAGAAGCCGTCGGCCCCGCCCTTGGCCTCGAACGTGCCGGGAAGGACGCGGACGCGGCCGTTCCGGATCGGGATTTGCGGGGCGAGCTCGTCGGGCCGGACGGGGTCGAGCGCGTAATCGGAACGGGCCGAAAGGAAGCGGTCCGCCGCCTGCTCGCCCTCCTCGGGCTCCAGCGAGCAGACCGAATAGACGAGGATGCCGCCGGGCTTCAGCCAATCCGCCGCCCGCGCCAGCATCCGCGATTGCACGTCGGCGAGCTCGATCAGCATTTTGGGACGGAAACGGTGCAATACGTCGGGATGGCGGCGGAAGATGCCGGTCGCCGAGCAGGGCGCATCGAGCAGGATCGCATCGACCGGTGCCGCGGGCGCCCAGGCGAGCATGTCCGCCTGGACGAGCTCGGCGCCCAGTCCGGTGCGGGCGAGATTTTCGGAAAGTCGTGCGAGACGACTTTCCGATGCATCGACGGCGGCGACTCGAAAGCCGGCGGCGGCGAGCTGCATCGTCTTGCCGCCCGGCGCGGCGCAGAGGTCGAGCACAATGCGGCCGTCGCCTCTGCCGAGCAGCCGCGCCGGAATCGAGGCGGCGACGTCCTGGACCCACCAACGACCCTCAGCATAGCCGGTGAGCCCGGCCACGGCGGTTCGCGCCGGCAGGCGGAGATGGCCCGGCATGAGGCCCACCCCCTCCAGCTCCGGCGGCAATTCGGGCGGGAAGCAGAGATCGAGCGGCGGCGGAATTGCCAGCAGGCGGGCGGCCGCCGCGATGACGTCATCGCCCCAATGTTCACGCCAGCGTTGCGCGATCGACTCGGGCAGAGTCGGCACGTCGGGGAGGGTCGCCCCGCTCCGCATCAGCGCACCGAAGACGCCGTGGACCAGCCGCCTTGGCCCGCCGTCGACGAGCGGCAGCGCGGTCGAGATCGCTGCGTGGGGCGGCGTTCCCATCGCCAGCGCCTGGACCAAAGCGATACGAAGCGCGAAGCGCGCTTTCGCGTCGTCCGGCAGCCGCTTCTTCGTCGCGCCGTCGATCAGGGCGTCGAGATCGGGCAGGCGGCGGAGCGTTTCGGCGGCGATGGCATGGGCGAAGGCACGGTCGTCGGCCCGGTCGAGGTTGCGGGCGGCGCCGTCGAGCGCGGCTTCGAGCGGCAGGCCCTTGCGAAGCACCGCGTCGAGCAGGCGCAGGGCCGCGGCGCGGGCCGCGGTGCCGGCAGGCTCGGCCCGGTTCAGTCGCGCCGCCTCAGCGGATCGAGCGCGCTCGCGGCGCGGGGGGCGCGCGGCGCGGAAGCGCCCATGCGCGCGGCGATCTGCTCGAGGACGGCAATGCGGTTGGCGGTGTCGGGATGGGTCGAGAACAGGCTGTCGCCGCCGGTGCCGGGCACGATGTAGAGCGAGGCGGCGGCCGGATTGCGCATCGCCACCGGGTTCGGGACCCGCGAGGCGACAGCGTCGAGCTTGCGCAGGGCGGAGGCGAGGGCGCCGGGATTGCCGCTGATCTCCGCCCCGGCGCGGTCGGCGCCATATTCGCGGGTGCGGCCGATCGCGAGCTGGACGATCATCGCCGCGAAGGGGGCGACCAGCAAAGCCGCCAGTAGCGCCACCGGATTGCCGCGCCCGCTCCCGCCGCGAAAGAAGAAGCCGAAATTGGCGATCATCGCGATCGCGCCGGCGATCGTCGCGGTCATCGTCATGATGAGCGTGTCGCGGTTGCGGACATGGCCGAGCTCATGGGCAAGCACCGCGGCCACCTCCTCGCGGTCGAGCAGGCCGAGCAGGCCGGTGGTCGCGGCGATGGCGGCATGGCGGGGGTCGCGGCCGGTCGCGAAGGCGTTCGGATGGGGCGAATCGACGATGTAGACGCGTGGGCTGGGCAGGCCGGCGCGGGCGGCGAGCTGCCGGACGATGCCGGTAAGGACGGGGCAGTCGTTCGGCCCGACCTCGTGCGCATCGTGCATCGAAAGGACGATCCGGTCCGCATTCCAATAGGTGAAGAGGTTCATCCCGGCCGCGACGAGCAAGGCGATCAGGGCGCCGCCGGGCCCGCCGAGCATATAGCCCAGAGCCATGAAGAGGGCGGTCAGGGCCGCCAGCAGCATCAGGGTTCTCAGGCCATTCATCTTGCGTCGCCGCCCTTCACATCCGAAATGTGGGGGCAGAACGCGCCTTGTTCAATCGGAGCCTCCATGGGCCAGCGCCCGCCCCATCTGAAACCGCCCCAACATTGGACGAAGAGCGCACCCGCGCCCCAGCCCGAACCGCTGGCGGAAGAGCAAGCGAAGGAGACGGGCGGGCCCAAGGGGCAAGAGCCGACGCGCTACGGCGATTGGGAGAATAAGGGGATCTGCCGGGACTTCTGAAGCTCAGTCTAAGGGTCCAAACCCGGTCCCCGCAACGAGCGTGATCGCCCGGAGAGGCGTGCCGGGTAGGAGCGCGGCGCAGGGCGTAGCCGTGACTACGGACAAGCCGCGCGACGCACCCGGCGCGCCTCTCCGGGCGACCCCTTCGGGGGCGGGCGCCTTTTGGCCGGTGGCGGCGTCGCTCGTCGGGCGCGATGCGCCAGCATCGCGCCTCTCCTCGCTCCTGGCCACCGGCCAAAATGCGCTCCGTCACGTCGCTGCGGGGGCCGGGTTTGGACCCTAAAGCATCGCCGCGAGCTTCAACACGGTGTTCCAGTTGCGCCCCGTAGCGGCCTTCGGCAGCTTCAGCTTCGCCAGTGCCGGGGTCAGCTTCGAGCGACCCTGGCCTTCGACGAAGTCGATATAGAGATGGCGGCCGTCGACGGCGAGCCTCTCCGGCCCGTCATAAATGGCCGCGATCCGCTCCGGCAGGTCGGCCGAATAGGGCGCGCGCGCGAAGAGGACGAGCAAAGTGCCCGGGCGGGTCGCGGCGACATCCTCGAAGGGATTGGCCGCGATCGCGGCCTGCATCTGAGCGGCGTTGCGGAGCAGAAAATCGGTCTCGAACCCAAATTGCGCCTTCGCCTCCCCTTCCAGCAGCGATTCGAGCGTGGCGCCGTCTTCCTCGGCCGCGTCGAATACGACATTGCCCGAGGCGAGCAGGGTCCGCACCCGTTCGAAGCCGAGCGCCTCGGCGAATTTCTTGAGGTCGGCCATCGGCAGCTTGCGGTTGCCGCCGACGTTGACGCCGCGGAGCAGGGCCGCCCAACGCATCAGCCGCGCTCGTCGCGGAGCGGCCGGGCGAGCAGCCGGCCGACGATGTCGTCCACCGAGGCTTCGCCCGCCAGCAAGGCGCGGACGGCGTCGACGATCGGCATGTCCACCCCGGCTTGAACAGCGGCCCGGGCGAGGACGGGGGCGGTGAACGCGCCCTCGGCGATCGTGCGGCGGTCGGCGAGCAGCGCCGCCGCCGAGCGGCCTTCGCCAAGGCCCTTGCCAAGGCTGAAATTGCGCGAGCTGGTCGAGGAGCAGGTGAGAACCAGGTCGCCGAGGCCCGAAAGGCCGGCCAGGGTCTCGGCGCGGGCACCGCGGGCGAGGCCGAAGCGGGCCATCTCCGCAAAGCCCCGCGAGATCAGGGCCGCGCGCGCATTCTGGCCGAGCCCGGCGCCGTCGACGACGCCGCAGGCGATGGCGAGCACGTTCTTGACCGCGCCGCCGATCTCCGCGCCGATGACGTCATCGCTGAGATAGGGGCGGAACCAGGGCCGGGCGAGCCGGTCGCGCAGCCGCTCGCCGAGGGCCTGATCCTCGATTGCAAGGGTGACGGCGGCGGGAAGGCCGGCGGCCACCTCATGCGCGAAAGTGGGCCCGGAGAGGACCGCAACCGACGCCTGCGGCTGCGCGTCGCGCGCGACCTCGTGCATCAGCTCCATCGTCCTTTCCTCAATCCCCTTGGCGCAGAGGATGAGCGGAATGAGGAGGCGCGGCATCGAAGCGAGCACCGCGCGCATATGCTGGGCGGGGGTGACGACGAGCAGGGCCTCGCAGGCGGCGAGCGCGTCCAGGTCGCCGGTCGCGCGGATGGCGGGGCTCAGGCGGATGCCGGGCAGGAAGAGTGTGTTCTCGCCGCCCCCGTTCACCGCCTCGACCACTTCGGGCTCGCGCGCCCAGAGCAGGGTCTCGCCGCCCTCGGCCGACACCTGCGCCAGCGCCGTTCCCCAGGCGCCGCCGCCGATCACGCCGACCCTCATGCCTTGACTCCGGCGCCGCGCACCCGCTCCGCATCCGGGTCGAGCGGCCAGCGTGCCCGCGCGGGGGAATCGAGGCCGTCGGTGAGCCCGGCATCGAAGCGCAGAGCGCCCGCCCAGGCGATCATCGCCGCATTGTCGGTGCAGAGCCAGAGCGGCGGCGCGGCGAAGGGCAGGCCGTGGCGCGCGGCGAGGCCCGAAAGCGCCGCCCTGATGCTGTTGTTCGCCGCCACGCCGCCGGCGACGACGAGGGCGGTCGCTTCGGGCGCGTTGCCGATCGCGCAAGCGGTGCGGTCGACGAGGCAATCGACCACCGCCTGCTGGAACGACGCGGCGATATCCTCGGCGCGATAGCGGCCGCTCTCGCGGGCGCGCAACACCGCGCTCTTGAGGCCGGCAAAGGAGAAATGCGGTTCGTCCGAGCCGACCAAAGGCCGCGGCAGCGGCACCGCCTTCTTGTTCCCGCTCGCCGCCGCCCGCTCGACCGCGGGGCCGCCGGGAAAGCCGAGGCCGAGCAATTTGGCGGTCTTGTCGAACGCTTCGCCGGCCGCGTCGTCGATCGTGGTGGCGAGGCGGCGGTAGCGGCCGAGCCCCTCGACCAGCAGCGCCTGGCAATGGCCGCCCGAAACCAGCAGCAGAAGATAGGGAAAAGCGAGGTCCGGCTCGGTCAGCATCGGCGACAAGGCATGGCCTTCGAGATGGTTGACCGCGACCAGGGGTTTGCCCGCCGCCAGCGCGAGGCCCTTGGCGGTCGCCAGCCCCACCATCACCCCGCCGATCAGGCCCGGTCCCGCGGTTGCCGCCATGGCGTCGACATCGGCCAGCCGGACGCTCGCCTCGCGCAGAATCTGCTCGATCAGGTCCGGCAAGATCTCGACATGGGCGCGGGCGGCGATCTCGGGGACGACTCCGCCATAGGGGCGATGGGCGCTCTCCTGCCCCGCCACCAGGCGCGCGAGGATGCGGCGGTCGCCGGTCACCAGGGCGACCGCGGTCTCGTCGCACGACGATTCGATGCCGAGGATCAGGCTCATCGCCGCTTCCCTGCCACCTCGGGAGCCGCTAGCACAAGCGCCCCATGCAGACGCTCAGGATCGGCACGCGCGGCTCGCCCCTCGCCCTCGCCCAGGCGCGGCAGGTGGCGACCGCGCTCCGCGACGCCCATGGCTGGGGGCCGGAGCGGATCGAGATCGTGCCGATCACGACCACCGGCGACATGGTCCGCGACCGGCCGCTCGCCGAGGTCGGCGGCAAGGCGCTGTGGACCAGGGAGCTCGACCGGGCGCTGGCCGAAGACCTCACCGACATCTCCGTCCATTCGATGAAGGACGTCGAGACGGTGCGGCCGGCGGCGCTGGTCGTCGAGGCGATGCTGAAGCGGGCCGACGCGCGCGACCGGCTGATCGGGGCGGAGAGCATCGACGCCCTGCCGCCGGGCGCGCGGGTCGGCACCTCCTCGCCGCGGCGGACGGCGCAATTGCTGGCGCGGCGGCCGGACCTCATGATCGTGCCGCTCCGGGGCAATGTCGAGACGCGGCTGCGCAAGATCCAGCTCGGCGAGGCGGACGCGACCCTGCTCGCCGCGGCGGGCCTCGAACGGCTCGGCCATGCCGAAGGAATCGTCCTGGACGACTTCCTCCCGGCTCCGGCCCAGGGCGCGATCGGGATCGAGGCGCGGGCGGACGACCGCCGGACCCGCACGCTGATGCACGCGATCGACCATCGCCCCACCCATGTCTGCGTCGATGCCGAGCGGCGGCTGCTGCAACGGCTCGGCGGCACCTGCCATTCGGCGGTGGCGGCGCTCGCCGAGATGGATCGCGGCCGAATCCACCTTCGCGCCGAGATCCTCGCCCCCGACGGCCGCGAAATCCAGGCGGGAGAGATCGTCTATACCGTCGCCAAGGAGGAGGAACGGCCGGGCGAGCTCGCCGGCGAACTGCTCGGCCGGGCCAGCCCCGCTTTGCGGATGCTGTTCGGCGGGTGAGCCGACCTCTGCTCATCCTCCGGCCCCAGCCGGGCGCGGACGAGACGGCGGCGCGGGCGCGGGCGCTGGGGCTGGAGCCGGTGGTGGCGCCGCTGTTCACGACCCGGCCGCTGGCCTGGGAGCCGCCCGATTCCGCCGATTTCGACGCAATCCTGCTGACCAGCGCCAATGCGGCGCGCGAGGCCGGGCCGGCTTTGTCCGATTTCCTTGCGCTTCCCTGCTGGGCCGTCGGCGCGGCGACCGCCGCGGCGGCGCGGGCGGCCGGCTTTACCGACGTGCGGACGGGGGCGAGCGACGGCACCGCTCTGGTCCAGGCCGCGGCCGCGGCGGGCATCTCGCGGGTCCTTCACCTGCACGGACGCGAGCATGTCGCGCTCGCCTGGCCGGGCCTTCGCGTCGAGAGCCGGACGGTTTACGCAGCCGAAGCCGCCGAAGCGCTGCCCGAAGCGGCGCTTGCGCTTCGCGATCCGGTGGCGCTCATCCATTCGCCCCGCGCCGGCGCGCGCTTCGCGGCCTTGGCGCCGGACAGGAGAGCCATCACCCTCGCCGCGATCGGCCGGGCGGCCGCGGCGGCGGCGGGGAGCGGCTGGGCCGAGGTCGCCGTCGCGGCGGCGCCCCGCGACGAGGCTTTGCTGGAGCTTGCGGCGAAGCTGTGCCACAAAAGACCGGCCCGAAGGCCGGGAGCAGGTGGTACGCATGGACTATGAGCGGGCGGGAAAAATGGTGAGGCCGGGACGGCCCTTGCTCGCGGCCCTGATCCTGGTTCTGGTCGCTTTCCTCCTCGGTCTCGCGGTCATGGCCTGGACCCTCGCCCACTGGAATCAGGGCGCGCGCTTCCTTGGCGTCGTGCCCGAGAATCCGCCGCCGCGCCAGGCGCCGCCGCCGGTCGTCACCGTCCAGCACGAGCCGGCGCCGCTGCCGCAGGCCGCCCCGTCCGACACCCAGCCGCCGCTCACCGATCCCGAGCTGATCCGCCGCCTCGCCGTCGTCGAGCAAAGGCTGGCGACGGTCGACGTCCAGTCGCGCGCCGCGGTCGGCAATGCCGGCCGGGCCGAGGCCCTGCTCGTCGCCTTCGCCGCCCGCCGCGCGCTCGATCGCGGCATCCAGCTCGGCTATATCGAGCCGATGATCCGCGACCGGTTCGCCGCCTCGCAGCCGCAGGCGGTGGCGACGGTGCTGACTACCGCCCGCCAGCCGGTGACGCTCCAGCAGCTTCGCACCAGCTTCGACGACGTCGCGCCCAAATTGAGCGGGGGCGGGCCGGAGCAGAGCTGGTGGCAGGCGCTGAAGACCGAGCTTGGCGGCCTCATCACGATCCGCCGCGAGGGAACCCAGTCGACCATGCCGAGCGACCGGCTGCGCCGCGCCCGGACCGCGCTCGACGCGGGCGACGTGGCGGTCGCCTTGTCGGAAGTGCTGCGTCTCCCCGGCCGGGACAATGCCGCGGACTGGATCGAGCAGGCGCGCCGCTACGTCGCCGCGCACCAGGCGCTCGACACGATCGAGACCGCCGCCTTGCTCGAGCCCCCGCCGGCCCCGAAGCCGCCGCTGCAGGTCTCGAACGCCGCGGCCGCGGTTCCGGCGAAGAAATAGGCGCCCCCACCGTTCGGGCCCACCGTTCGGGCTGAGCTTGTCGAAGCCCTCCACTTTCCTTTGCAGCAGAAGATAAGGGATGGGCTTCGACAGCCCCGGATCAGGTCCGGGGCGAACGGTGTGGGCAATGGTTCCCTCAAATCTCCAGCAAGGCGTAGGGGCGGCCGAAAGCGGGCTCCACCACGAAGCGCGCGCAATTGTAGACGGGAATGCCGCGCGGGGTGGTGCCCTGGTAGCGGCCGCGATGGGCGTGGCCGTGGACCACCGCCTTCACATTGTCGAAGCGGTCGACGGCATGGGCGAGGCGCGAGGAGCCGAGGAATGGGTAGATTTCGAGCGGCTCGCCCTCGGCGGTCTCGGGAATCGGCGCATAATGGAGCACCGCCACCACCCGCTCGGTGCGAAGCGAGCGCAGGGCGTTTTCGAGCTTGCGCGCCTCCTCGCGGGATTCGTCGACGAAGGCCTTGATCGCATTTTCGCCGAACGGGCCGAGCTCGCCGCGGCCGAAGCCGCCGACGAAGCCCTTGACCCCGGCGAAGCCGACCCCCTCGATCATCACGGCCTGCTCGCCGAGCATCCGAACGCCGACGTCGCTCAATATCTTCGCGACCTCGTCCTGCGCGCCGCATTCATAATCATGGTTGCCGAGCACGCCGACGATCGGGATCGCGCAATGCTTCAGATCCTCGGCGAGGATCTCGGCCTCACGGATCTTGCCGAAATTGGTGAGGTCGCCGCACAAGGCCAGCACGTCCGCTTTTTCCGAAATCTCCACGAACATGTCGCGATAGCGGTTCTGGCTGGTCTCGGTGACGTGGAGGTCGCCGATGGCGGCGAGCGTGAGCGCCTCAATGGTGCTGGGGTCGTTCATGCTTCTCGTCCACGCCCTTGCCGACGACGTCGGCGAAGCCCCATTCGGTGACGTCGACGACATAGTCGGTCGGGCTGATCAGGCGGCCCCGGCAGATCCTGATCGAGGCCGGCGGCATCTCGTCCTGGGCTCTCAGCCGCGCGAGCAGTTCGTCGTAGAGCCAGCGCGGAATCAGGTCCCGCTCGGTCGGATAGACGAAGCGGAAATTGAGGATGTTGATCAACAGCACCTCCCAATAGAGCTCCATCGAGCCGAGCAGCCATTCCCAGTCGATCTCGTCATGCTTGACCAGGATGACGTGGACGATGTCGGCGCCGTCGTAGCGGTAGCGGGTCTGGAGGAAGAGCTTGGAGAGGATGAACTGGGTCGGCGGCGTCACCCGGACGTTGGTGTCGTAGACCTCGGCCTCGTAAACCTCGTGGAACCAGGCGTCGGTGATCGGGATGCTGGCCGAGGAGATGTTGAAGATGACGTCGAAGAAATTGTCGCCGCGCCAGACCTTCCCGATCCAGCGCTCGTCCTCCACCTCGATCTCATAGCCCTTGCCCTTGAAGAAGGAGAGGATACGGGGCGCGTCGCTCGGCTTGCAGAAGACGTCGAGATCCTTGGTCGGGCGGGTGATGCCGGTGAAGCAGCCGAGCGCATAGGTGCCGGAGAGGAGGAAGGGGATCCCCGATTCCTTGAGCAGCCTCAGGCTGTCGACGTAGAAGCCGACCGCCTCGGGCGGCGGCTCGAACCGCGAGGAATCGACCGTGTCGAGGAGGTTGCTCATCGGCCCCGAGAACGGGGGCGGCGACGAAGCGTTCCGTTGCGGAGCCGTTATTGGGGCTGCGGCGGCGGCGCCGGCCTGCCGATGTCGATCAGGGTGATCATGAAATCGAGCGTGGCGTTGGGCGGGATCGTGCCGCCGCCCGCGCCCTTCGGCCCATAAGCGAGCTGCGGCGGGATCCAGACGCGATAAGTGCCGCCCTTGCGCATATGCTGCAGCGCCTCGCCGAAACCGGGAACCGTGCCCGAGACCATCATTCCGGCATGCTGCGCCTGGTCGAAGATCTTGCCGGTGGCGAGGCGGCCGACATAGTCGATCAGCACGGCGTCGTCGGGGCCGGGCATGGGGCCGGCGCCCGGCTTCAGCGTCCGGATGCGGAGGCCGGACGGCGTGACGATCGTCCCCGGAGGAAGATGCGCGATCGGCCGGTGCCCCGCATGAGCGGGCGGCGCGGCCGCGGCAAGAGCGGCGAAGAGAGTCCAGATCATGCTTGGCTCCAAGGCGATTCGGGCGGCCGATAGGGGGCCGGGCGGCTCAGCGCCAGTCCTTCCAGTCGCGTTCCGTCGCCTCGGCGACGGCCAAAGCAGCGTCGGCCAGCCAGCCGGGCGGGTGCCGGTCGAGATCGGCGCGGACGGCGGCGATGCGCGCCGCGTCGGCCGCGTGGACGGCGGCGATGTCGCGGCCCATCGCCTTGAGCAATCGGCGGCGGACGGGATCCTTCTCGTGCCCGAGCGCGAGCTTGCGGCTGTCCGGCGCCAGCCGCCGGACGATGGCGCCGCCCGTGACCCGCAGCCAGGGATCGGGGGAACGATAGCGGCCCGAGGCGAGGGCATAGCCGGCGCCGGCGCTGCCTTTGCGGTCCCAGCAGGAAGGGAGCGCCGCCTTCGCCTCGCGCGCGACCGGGCCGCCGCGCCAATGGGCGGCCGCGGCGACGAGCCGGAGCCGGCCGAGGCTGCCGATCCCGGCGCGGCGGCGGGCGAAGCCGGCCTCGATCCCTTTTTCGGGAAGCGACGCGACGAGCGCGGCGGCGAATTCCGGATCGGGTTCGGGTTCGGGCGGCGCCGACAGGAGCTCGGCCCAGAAGGCCTCGCGCTCCTTGCGGCTGGCGGCGAACAGGTCGCGCAGCCAGAGCCTTTTCTGCTGGAGCACGAAGGGGCGCGGCGCCTCCAGCCCGCGGCGATAGCCGTGGAGGATCGCATCGCCGATCTCGGCCGCCTCGTGGCGACGGGGAAAGGCGATCAACGCGCTCGCCGCGAGCCGGACGAGGTCGAGAGGCCAGGGCGCCGGCGCCGCCTCGTCATAATCGTTGACGCCCCAGACCAGCCGCCCCTCGCCGTCGCGCCAAAGGCCGAAATTCTCGACATGGGCATCGCCGACGGAGTCGATATCGGGTGCGCCGGTGAGGCCGGGGCAGATCGAGCGCGCCGTTTCCGCCCAGCGCCAGCAGGTGCCACGCAGGAAGGAGAAGAGGTCGCCGGACACGAGTTCGTGCTTGTGCTCGAGGTCCGCCGCGATGAAGCGGCCGCCAAGTTGCCGGCGGAGCCAGCTCTCATAATCGCGAAACGACACGCGGATGCTCTTCATCGCCGCCTCCGGCCGTACCGCAGCACGGTTAATTCGAAGGTGCCGCGAAAGAAAGCCTGTCAGGAAGGCGTCCGGACGCCGTCCGGCGCCGGAGCGGAACCCGAGCAGCGCGCCGCCTGCCGGCTTTGGCTGAAGATGCGCGGGCCAAGGGATCAGGCCGTTTCGATCGCCGCGGTGGCGGCCTCTCCCGGGATCGGACGCATCACATAAATTATTTGCAGGTCCACGAGCGCGTGCAGGACGACGCACGGGAGCAGATTCCCGCTCAGCAGGAACAAGAGACCGTAGCCGAAGCCGCCGATCGCGGCAGTCAGGGCCCCCTTGGGACCTAGGTAGACGTGGGCCAGGCCGAAACACAGGCACGAGGCCGCGAGGGCGGCGGCAATGGGCAGAGCCAAAGCGCTTTCGTGCAGAAAACGGATCAGAAAGCCCCGGAACAGAACCTCCTCGCAGATTCCGGCGGTCAGGCTGAGGGCGATCCAGGCCGCGCGCTCGGGCGAATTGTTCGGGACCATGCCCGGAATCCGCTCCAGCTCACGCCGGATCGCGGCCTGGTAGGCCCGCCGCCAACGCAAACCGCGCAGGCTCTGGACGAGCGGCAGAAAGGCGAGAAGGAAATAGGCCGCGAGCAATGCGACCAGAACCGGAGCGATCAGCGCGGGCGCCGGAACCCAGGCCGCTGTGGGTCCGGGCCGGATCAGCAGGCGCGCCCATCCATCGATCCCGACCGCGACCGCCATGAACGTCCACAAGTAGAGAATCGAGACCGCATAGCCGAGGAACTTGCGCGATGCGCCCGCCTGGGCGCGGTAGGCCCAGCGCTCGAAAGGGCTTATCGCCACGCCTCCAAGGGTGAGAAGGCCGGCGAGCAGATAGGCAAAGAGACCAGGGTCGGGCATGGACGTGCTTCCATATGTGAATGTAACTCCGCATTCACATATGGAAGTATAGAGGTCAATCCCTGTCATCCATGGTTTGCGCCCACTGGACGGCCGCACGATTCCCGAAGATGCTCGCGCGTAATGGATTCAGGCCCACGAACCCCGCAGCAGGCGCGCAGCAGGCGGACGATGGCGCGGCTGCTCGCGGCGACCATCGCCGTGATCGAGGAGAAGGGCCTTGCCGGCATCACCATTCCGGAGGTCGCGGCCGCGGCCGGGATGTCCACGGGCAGCATTTATCGGCGGTTCGCCGACAAGGAGGCCCTGATCCGCACGGCCTTTCTGCAAGTGTTGGAGGCGTCGCAGGAGGCGAATCGGGCGAGCCTCCCGTCTTACCGGTTCGAGGGACGAAGCCTGGACGAGGCGCTCCAGGTGCTCGGCCGCGCGCTGGTTACCCAGTATCGCGGGCGCACGGGGATTCTGAGGGCCCTCGACCAGTTCATCGACGTCCAGGAGGATGTCGAGTTTCGGGAGCGCGCGCTCGGCTTGATCGAGGCCAATTTCCGACGCGCGATCGACGCGCTGCTGCCGTTCCGCGACCGGATCGCTGCGGCGGATCCCGAACGGGCGATCACCTTCGCCCTGCTCAGCGCTGCCACGGTGATCGAAGTCCACAAGCTGCAGGGCGCGTTGCTGTGGAGTCGCATGCTCCCGCTCGATGACGAGTCACTGGCCGAAGAGACGGCGCGCGCGATGGCCGCCTACCTCATGTTGCGGTAATCCCGCCCCGGTCCTGGGATAAGTGGCCGATCCGACTGAAAGACGCGCGCCGGCACATCCTGCTCGCAGCCGAAGCGTTACCTCTGTCTTGGGAACGATCTGTCACCCATGTGTCCGGTCTGGATATCGGAAAATTGGAGCGGGCGAAGGGCGCAGGTCGAGCCCCCTGCGTCAAGCTCGTCGGCTCCGGCGCGCTACGGGCGCGCAGGCGGGCGAGGATGGTCTGGATGGAGGGCTGGGGTTCAGCCTCGTCACGATCATCGTCGGCAGCATGGGGCGACGCTGCGGTGGGTTCTGAGCGTTCGGTCATGCTGGTCTCCATGACGTCGTAGAGGCCTATAGAGAGCGTCGAGGGACGGTGAGGGCAAGCATGGCGGGGAAGGCTTCTTCACGCTGCAAGAGCCCTGTAGACGCTCGCACGACCGATCTTCAGGCGCTTGGCGATCTCGGTGGCTCCAAGGCCTTCCTGACGAAGCTGGCGCACCTCCTCGGGGCTGATCGAGGCAGGACGGCCCTTGTAGACGCCCTTGAGCTTGGCGGCCTCGATACCCTTGCGCTGCCTCGCCCTGATGAAGTGCTTCTCGACCGAGCCGATCATGCCGAACAGCGTCAGCATGATCTCGGCCATCATGTCGGTGCCGTCGAACCGGATAGAGGGATCGTCGATCCTGAGGACCGCACCCTTCTCGACGACGCGCTTGCCGATGGTGAGCAGGTCGGCGGTATCTCGGGCGAGCCGGTCAGGATGAAGGGCGAGAAGTTCGTCGCCGGGATCGAGGAGACGAAGAGCGGCTTCGAGTTGATCGCGACCATCGAGCTTCGAGCCGTTGCCGACATCGCTGAAGACGACGACCGCGCCGAGCTTCTCCAGCTTCGCCTTCTGGCTGGCGACATCCTGCGCATCGCTGCTCACGCGGGCATAGAGCCGAGCACCTTCTGCATGCTGTTCTCCTTGTTGATGGTGGCAGGGATCGGCTTCTCAAAGCCGCCGCAGCTTCCAGTATCCCACATACCTCGGCCGCTTATATGGCGGCCTCTTCGGATCGAGCACGCGATGACGGCGATGATCCCAGATCACCCAATGCCACTTTTCCCCGTCGCGCCGAGGGTTCACCTTGAGCAGCGCATCGAAGTCGAGATCGAGGTCATCGGGCTTCCGACCAGCAAAGCGCTTCATCCGCCCTTCGATGGCAATGTCGTGCCGCCGCATGATCTCCTTCAGCTTCGATAACGACGTCGCCCCGACATCGTCCGTTCGCTTTTTCCGGCAGACCTCCCGATAGGTCCGACGCACAGCGGCGTAGCTGGTGCCCGCGACCATCGCGACGCAGGCCAGCCCACACCCGTCGTCATCCTCCTGCTCAACCCGCCACATAGAGCCCCTCTCGTCTCAAATGCCTCTAGAAGATCGGCTCCGAGCGTCTCGGAACATGGTCCTCCTACCCTTACGGCACGAAAATCACGTCTCAGCCGACGTCCCGGATGAGGTACCCATGCGAGGTAGGATGTGCCCCATGATCCATCTCGCCCCGGCTTACAGGTCGTCGCAAATCTTCCGCAGCCATGCGTCGAACTCGTCGGCGGTCATCAAATCGCCCGGCTTGGCGACTTCATCTTCCGCACGAGGTCGTCCGGGTAGTCGCCCCGGCAGAGCGGGCAGGGCTCGATATCGGGATCGCTCAGCGTTAGCTTCATTGGATCGACTCCGCCGCGGGAAGGTTACACGCGCGTCACATTTTGGAGTCGAAGGTGCCGAGCGAGGACGGTGATCTGACGTGGATCATGGCGAGTGGAAAGGCTGTGTCGGACCGACGGGCGGCACTTGGGTTCCAAGATGCCCTCACGCGCGCGGCGGCGGGGACGTCGTTCGAGAATCCGGAGGCGGATGGCGCGGCTTACTGCTCGCTCTGGTCGTCGGCTCGTGCTGCCTGATCTACGAGGCCGCGAAGGTCGTCATCCCGCTCCTGCTCCGCATTGGCTGGGAGGCCGTGAAGCTGCTCGGACACCTGCTGGCCGCGATCCTTAGCTCCGGACGCCGCTGATCCCGTGTCCGGTGCATGAAGAGTGCGAGTCGCACTCAGATGGGCGACGGCTGTAGAAAACAGATTGGCGACGGCGCTGTCGGAGATTTGAGCCAACCGAGCTTTAGTAACTTACCAAGCCGTTCGACCCGCGTGGCCGCCGACCCGGAAAGGCAAGCCTGATACTCGCGTTCGTGCGGAAGGCGTGGGGCATATTCAAGGAAGGCCATGCGGCACAGAAACTCGTCACCGATTTCCTCTTTCAATGCCTGAAATCCGTAATAGTAATCGAGTTCGTCGCTATCGAGGGTCGTCGCATGAAAATACGTCACACCACAGGTGATAAGGATCGGCTGAACGTTGGGTGTTGGTAGGAACTCCTCAACATCAAGCAAATGGCGACGGTTTATATAAGGAACATTTTTCTTGCCCGACGGCAGTTCGACTCGAAAGCCAAGCTGCCCTTCCGAGGGGTTGGCAAACAATATGCGCGTGTTCATGACGACAAGTCCGTTTGAAAACGGCACTGCTGTCAATCTGTGGGACGCTTCTCCTCCGTCGTGCTGAAGCCAGAGACCGGCAGCTTCGCTTAGGGCAAGACCGGTCAGGAGGTCCTGTATCTCGCCGTGAACGAGGCCGCGAAACGCGCTGTGATCGACCTCAGTGCGTTCGTAGACTCGCTCTAGCAGATGCTGCGTAAGCACGACACAACCAGTTCCGATGCCCAGCGATGCTCGCTTGGGCCGGAACTCGCCTTGGCAAGTCCGTAAGAGCACGGCTTGTTCGGTGAATGGCGGTCCGCCCGAAAGGAATCCTTGCCTCAGACCTATAGGCTCCATGAAATAGCTGCCTACGATCCACCGGTCCCGCCCCGGCATGGCCTTCATCGGCGCAATGTGCTGGCGCGTGATCGCGAACGCGCCGCAATCGGCGATCAGTGTTGCAAAATCCGTTACTAACTTTTCCAGAGCACAGCCCGAGATGCGGGAGGCCAGATACGCTCGGCCCCATGTCTCTCTCCCTGCTTTCGTCGTCTCCTCCGCGAGCGCGTCAATAACGCGCGACTGGGCTCTGATGTATTCTCTCACAGCATATCGCGGAGGGAGGTTTATGCCTGCCTGCTGCACACCAATGCCTCCGATGTCCGGCCCTATGCGTCACTTAGATTCGACTTACTCTCGCGCGTCCAGTTATGAAGTCACCCCTTATGAACCGTCGCTTTGATCCAGACGCCCTGCTCGCGGCCTTACCTCGCCGTTCGCTCCGTCCGTTCGGTGTTGATGTGGTCGTCAGGTCGACGAGGCGTCCGGTGGCCCCTGATGGACCGGCCCTCCTCCTAATAGGCTCCTACAACGGCTTCAGTCACCGCGAGCGATACCGCACCGCCGATCTGTCGAAATGGCTCGCAAAAGTCGGCTGCACCGAGCGTTTGGTCACTTGCGACATTTGTAGCGCATCGGCTGACGATGAGCATGCCGAGAACTATTACGATCTTGCATCATGGATCGGTCTCTGCCGCCGCTGTCATCGCTCAGCCCTGCACGGTCGGTTCGCCCGTCCAGAGCGCTGGCTCGCCCTGCTCGATCAGCACCAGTTGCCGGAGGGACATTGGTCGCGGCTCGTATCCCGTGCGCCGTTCAATCTGGCCGCGCTGCAAAGATCGCGCGGCAGGCGGGAACCCACTAAGGCCGACTTCGCTGCGAGTGCCCCCCAAACGCCTCGCGCGCTTTCGAAAACTACTTGAACGACGATGCAATGGGGTATATATGTCCCCTAACCCCAACAGGGCTTTCGAGGCTCGACTGGGGCGACTGCCAAGGTCCATCCGCTTTAGGAGAAAGCCTATGCTCAGCTATGATTACTATCCGGTGGTAATGCAGCCGGACCCGAACCTCTCTTCCTTCATCCCCGATGTCGGCTCCTTCACGGCGCTTGCTGGATCACCGAAGGGCCGCACGATCATCGAGGTTCTCACCTCCGTCGCCGGCGTCAATCTTTTGCTCGGGAGCATTCTCGCTGCTCCTTCTCGACCACCGGTCGTGGCCGTCGAGCGCGTTCTGACTTTCCGTCTCCCCGAGAACGCCTTCGACGACGACACGAAGCGCTTTATCGGACGGCTCATCCGCAAGATCGTAGAGCACCTTGGTGGGCGCTGGGTGCGAAAGGGCGTGAAGATTACGGTGCCCTCCACCTTCAGCAAAGGGTCCATCTACAGCTTCTAAATCGACCACCGAGGGGGTGCTGAACTTGGCAGGGCACCTCTCCGGCGACCACCAACCTTGGAGGTATCGCATGAAATGGACGCTTGAGAAGCTTCGCTCCCTCTCCCTGAAGCAGCGGGAAACTCTATTCGACAATGCACGCAAGAACGACACGCCCGAGGGGCGGGAGATTATTGATTTGCTTGTCGAGCACGATTTGCTCGTCCGAGAAGGCGGTGGCTTGCGGAGAGAGCACCCCATCATCCAGCGGATGGAAGAGGTGATCCGCTCCGAGGATGGACGCGCAGCGGCGAAGAAAGAAGCTGATAACGGTCTCCCGGCGATGGCGGGGATAGACCCACTGCTCGTTGTCGCCCTTGGCAGCGATTACGGTCATCACGACACCACAAGCTGGGCGGGCACGCTCACCGCTGAAATCATGGCTGAAGCTGGCTATGTGCAGACCGGCAAGAAGGCCCTCCCGGAAACCTGTGTCGCTAAAACGGCAGCGTTTTTTGAGCGACGCCGGTAGGTGCCTGCGCGTTTGAAGCCGCCTCGCCGGACGCCGAGTTCGAGGAGAGGCTAAAATCGCATGAGCAAGGCTATGTGCTCAACCTGCGGCGACGCCCATACGAGTTCCCTATCGAAAAGTCAGGTGAAGCCGATGCACAAAACACCTCCAGCTTCGAGTCCAGGGTGGGTAACAGCCCCAGTCTACGTTTTCATCCATTACGACCTCGGATATATCGACCTGGAGCAGCGTAGCCTGCAAACCCTCGACAACCCGTTCGGCCCAAGGGTGTCACCCATGTCTTAGGAACAATCTGTCACCCATGTGTCCGGTCTGGATATCGGAAAATTGGAGCGGGCGAAGGGATTCGAACCACGCGTAGCCCTTTTGGGCGGAGCGCCGCAAAGACTCGAGGGTTCGAACGTAATGAGGTGGGAAAAACTGGAGCGGGCGAAGGGATTCGAACCCTCGACCCCAACCTTGGCAAGGTTGTGCTCTACCCCTGAGCTACGCCCGCTCTGAAGCCGAAGCCGCCGGCCCGTTAGGGCTCCGGCGGAGGTAGGCGGCGGCTGCTAGCATGGGGTCCATGACCCGGCAAGTCCCGAATGGGCCGCCCTAGAGCGGGCTTGGCAGAGGCCGCCCGGATACCACATAGGGGCGAAACCCGAAGCAGCCGGAGAGAATGACGTGGCGACATTGGGCCTGAACGCCGCCGAGAAGGAAGCCGTCGACGCATTCAAGCGCGACGTCATCGAGCCGTCGATGAGCGCGCTCGTCATCCTCGATTTCTGGGCGGAATGGTGCGGGCCGTGCAAGCAGCTCGCGCCGGTGCTGGAGAAGGTCGCCGCCGATTATGCCGGCCGCGGCGTCAAATTGGTCAAGATCGACGTCGACGAGCAGAAGCTGATCGCGGCGCAATTCCGGGTGCAGTCCATCCCCACGGTCTATGCCTTGTTCCAGGGCGAGCTCGTCGCGAACCTCACCCAGGCGCGAACCGAAAGCCAGCTGACCCGGATGCTCGATCAGATCCTGGCGCAGCTCCCGGTGCCGGGCGAGGAGCAGCAGCTCGAGGCCGAGATCGAGCCGTTGATCGCGATGGGCGAGGAGGTGCTGGCCGGCGGCGACGCCGAGCGGGCGGCGAACATCTTCCGCCAGATCCTCGACATGGTCCCCGACAATGCCGAAGTGATCGGCGGCCTCGCCCGCGCCCTCGTCGCGGCGGGCCAGCCGGACGAGGCGTGCGCGCTGCTGGAGGGCGCGCCGGAAGCGGCGGCGAACGACCCGGCGATCGCCCGCGCCCGCGCCGCGCTCGATCTCGCCGACGTCGCCAAGCCCAATGAAGAGACGGCGGCGCTGCAGGCGCGGATCGATTCCGATCCCGACGATCACGAGGCGCGTTACGCGCTTGCCGGCGCCCTGATGGCGGCGGGCGACCGCGACGGCGCGGCCGACCAATTGCTCGAATCGATCCGCCGCGACCGCGAATGGAACGAAGGCGCCGCGCGCAGGCGCGTGCTCCAGTTCATGGAGGTGGTCGGTCTGAAGGATCCCTGGTCGGGCGCCCAGCGCCGGCGGCTTTCGGCGATCCTCTTCACCTGATGTTCGCGCGCGGGCCGCTCTCGATCCCGATCTTCCCGCTCGCGGGCGCCCTGCTCTTCCCCCGCGCCCATCTCCCCTTGCACATTTTCGAGCCGCGCTACCGGGCGATGGTCCGCGACGCGCTCGGCGGCGAGCGGCTGATCGGCATGGTCCAGCCGCGCGACCAGCGGGAACCGCCGGCCCTGTTCGGCGTCGGCGGCCTCGGCCGGATCGCCGCCGCCGACGAGCTGGACGACGGCCGCTTCAACATCGTGCTCGAAGGCATCGGCCGCTACCGGATCGCGCGCGAGCTTGCGGTCGAGACGCTCTACCGCCAGGTCGAGGCCGAGCCGGAGGAGCCGGCCGAGGAGCCGGAGCCGCTCGGCATCGCCCATCGCGCCGAGCTGGAGCGCGAGGCGCGGCTCTATGCCGACGCGCTCGGCTATGCGGTGGACTGGAGCGAGATCAGCCGGCTCGACGACGAGATGCTGGTCAACGGCATCGCCCAGATCGCGCCGTTCGACGTCGGCTCGAAGCAGGCCCTGCTCGAAGCGGCGGACGTCAGGGAACGCTGCGACCTGCTCGTCCAGTTCATGCAGTTCCAGCGGATGGTGCCGGGGGGCGCCGACGGGCCGGAGACGATGCAGTGAACGAGGCTCTGCTCGCCATCCTGGTCTGCCCGCTGACGCGCACGACCCTGCGCTGGGATGCCGGTGCGCAAGAGCTGATCTCGGACGCGGCCGGCCTCGCTTACCCGGTTCGCGACGGCGTACCGGTGCTTCTCCCGGACGCGGCGCGGCGGCTCGACGCGCATGGCCGCGGCTGATCTCGACCTCAGCGGCCGCTGGTCGGGCCTCTACAACTACCCGCATTCGATGCCGCCGACACCGTTCGAGGCGGAAATCCGCGACCAGGGCGGCCGCATCGCCGGCGAGACGATCGAACCCGGCCGCGACGGCACCATGCACGCGATGATCGCGGGACGGCGCGCGGGGTGCGACGTCCATTTCGTCAAGACCTATGACGATCTGCTGCCGGACGGCGCGCCGGTCGACTATCGCGGCGCGGTCGCCGAAAGCGGCGACGAGATCCATGGCCGGTGGGAGATCGCCGGCAATTGGTCCGGCACCTTCCTGATGATCCGGGAAGGCGGTTCGAAGGAAGAGGCGCAGAATCGGGCGAGCGCGGAAATCCGCGTCTGACTGTCAGGCGTCATCCTTCAGCAGGAAGACGCTGACCCGATGTTCGCAGCTCTGCCGCTTCGGCGCATCTTCGGGCGTGTCGGGATGTTCGAAGGCGGAGTGGAAGCAGGTGGCGAGCCGCGCCGCCGGATCGGATTTCAGGCATTGGAAGATCTTGAAGGCGAGCAATTCGTCGCCGGTCATGCCCGGATAATAAAACCAGAGATGGTCGGGGCTGTAGCGCAACCCCATCTGGTGGGTGGTGTTGCCCTCGGGCGCGACCCCCTTCATCGCGAACTGGATGACGTCATCCTGCGCCACGCTCGCCGGATCGCAGATGGCGAGCGGCATGTGGAGGAGCGGCCCGTCCATGTTGGTCGTCCGCCAGAAATTGATCGCCATGAAGCCGAGGACGTCGTCGCTGTCATAGCGCCGGCGCCAGCCGGCCGCCGCTTCGGCGCCCGCGAAGACGGCGACGTTGAGCTGATAATCGTCGGGCATCAGCGCATGGTCCTGATGGACGCCGGTGCCGTATTCCGGCGTCGCCATCCCCGCGCCGCGCCGCACCAGGATCGGATGCTGCCAGACGATCAGCCGCCGCCCGGGCAGCAGCCGTTCGCGGATCACGGCCTCGATCTCGCCGCAATAGACGCGCCCGATCTCGCTGTCCGGCGGATCGGCGACATTGGGCTCCCAATCCCGAACCGCGCTGGCGTGGCGGAGCAGGACGAAGCCATGGTCGGCGAAGAAATCGGCTTCCGAATCCGTCTCCGCCTGCAGCGGCCGCGCATCGTGCATGGCGACCCGTTGCTGGGGCGGAAAGTCCCGCTCGGCGGTCAGATCGATGAACATTCGTTCCGTCGGAACGAAATCCCGCGGCCCGAGCCCGTTCATCATGACATTCAGCATCTTTCTTCCCCGCTAGATCTGGAGGCCCCGGAGCAGCAACGGCAGATCGCCGCTTTCCCCCCGCGCTTCGGCCATGAGCCGGTCCTTCAAGGGTCCGATCCGCTGGACGAGGCCCATGCCGAAGCGCCGGGCCGCCGAGGCGGCGCGGCCGGGCACGCCGTAGAGGCGGGTGAGGCCGTCGGTCGCCGCCGCGACCATGAAGGTGTCGAGGCTGCGCCAGCGTTCGTAGCGCGTGAGCAATTGCGCATCGCCCAAATCCAGGCCGAGCCGGGCGCCTTCGACCAGCACCTGGGCCAGCGCGGCGGCGTCGCGCATGCCGAGGTTGAGCCCCTGGCCGGCGATCGGATGGATGCCGTGGGCGGCGTCGCCGGCGAGCGCCAGCCGCTCGGCCGTCATCCGCGCCGCATGATGGAAGCCGAGCTTATAGGTCCAGCGCCGCCCGGCGAGGGAGACGGCGCCGAGGAAGCCGCCCATCCTCTTCTCGATCTCGGCCGCCATCGCCCGGTCGGGCAGGTCGATCATTGCCGCGGCGTCGCGCGCGGGAACCGACCAGACGATCGCCGAGCGCGTGCCCGGCAGCATCGGCAGGATCGCGAACGGCCCGGTCGGATAGAAAATCTCGTAAGCCGCATTTTCATGCTGCAATTCGTGATCGACGGTGACGACGATCGCGGCATGGTCGTAGCGCCAGCGCGCGACCGGAATCGCCGCCGCCTCGCGGATCGGGGAGTTGCGGCCTTCGGCGCCGACCAGCAACGGCGCGGTCAGCACTTTTCCGTCGTCCAGCGCGACCCGCACGCCCGCGGCATCGCGGACGATTTCGGCGGCGCGGGCGGGCATGTTGAGCGTCACGCGCTTCGCCTCGCCCGCCGCTTCGTGCAGAACCGCGCGCAGCCGGCGGTTCTCGACCATGATGCCGAGCGGATCGCCTGCCCCGGGCCCCGACCCGGGGCCTTCCTCGGATGCGTCGAAGACGAGGCCGCCCGGCGCCAGCCCCTCGCTCACCCGGATCGAGCGGATCGGGCAGCCCTCGCCGTCCAGCCGGCCGGCGATTCCGATCGCCTCCAGCATCCGCCAGGAGGCGCTGGCAATCGCAGTGGCGCGGCCGTCGAAGGCCGGCGCGGCGATCGTCGCCGGATCGGCGGGATCGACGATCGTCGCGGAGAGCCCATGGCGGTCGAGCGCGATGGCCAGCGTCAGGCCGATGAGGCCACCGCCGAGGATAATTGCATCGGAACGCTCCATTTTCTCCTCCTAGGACTCGGAATCGTCATCGACAACGATGATGACGATTCCGGGCCGGTAGATGCAGCGGCGCAACGCCAGGCGCTTGACCGGGGAGTCGCCGCCGGCGCATTAACCAATAAGCGGAACATTTGGGGGCCTTTATGGCGGCGACGATGGCGCGGGAGGCACGGCCGGAGCGTCTGGCGCACTGGCGCTCGGGCATGAAGAAAGGCGTGCGGCGGACCTGGGCGCTGCTGATCGGCGGCGCGATGGGCGGGCTCGCCTTGATCGCGGCGGTCGCGCTGGCGAGTTATCATCCAACCGATCCGTCGCTCAATACCGCGGCGGCCGGCCCGGTGCGCAACTGGATCGGCGCGCCCGGCGCCTGGACCGCGGACTTCCTGCTCAGCCTGTGGGGGCTGGTTTCGGTGCTGCTGCTGCCGTTCGTCGCGCTGCAGGGGTTCCGGATCGCGCGCGGCATCGACGCGGGCCGCTGGCTGAAGAGCCTGCTGCTGACCGCATTGGGCATGACCCTGGTCGGCGCCGGCGCGGCCCTGATCTCGGGCGAAGCGGTCAACGGCCTTCCGGCCGGCTGGGGCGGCGTCTTCGGCCTGTCGCTCGGCAAGATGATGCAATGGGGCATCGATGCGATCGGCGCGCCGGGCATCGCCGCTCCGTTCCGCCTTGCCGCGATCGTGCTGACCGTCGCCGCCGGGGCGACCTGCTCCTGGTTCGGCCTTGCGCTCACCGCCGAGGAGCGCGCCTGGCTGCTTTCGCGCCGCTTCCGCCGCGAACACACGGCGCTCGACGCCGGCCATGATTCGGACGCGGACGATCGGCCCCAGCCGTCAGCGCGGGCGGCCCGGGCGGCGGTCGTCGCGCCGGCCGAGCCGCCGCGCACCTTCATCGCCGACCGGGTGCGGGCGCCCGAACGGGCACGAACCGGCCCGCGCGACCGTCAGGCGTCGCTCGCGCTCGGCGATTCCTACCAGCTTCCGGCGCTCGACCTGCTCAGCCGGCCCCCGCCCGCGGTCAACGCGACGCTCGACAAAGCGAGCCTCGAGCGCAACGCCCGCCTGCTCGAATCCGTGCTCGAGGATTTTTCGGTCAAGGGCGAGATCGTCGAGGTCCGGCCGGGCCCGGTCGTCACCATGTACGAGCTGGAGCCGGCGAGCGGGATCAAGGCGAGCCGGGTCATCCAGCTCGCCGACGACATCGCCCGCAACATGTCGGCGCTCTCCGCCCGCGTCGCGACCATTCCCGGCCGCAGCGTGATCGGCATCGAGCTTCCCAACGCCAAGCGCGAGATGGTGGTGCTTTCGGAGCTGATCGCGAGCCACGCCTTCGAGGACCAGGTCGCCCAGCTCCCGATCGTGCTCGGCAAGAATATCGCCGGCGACCCGGTCGTCGCCGATCTCGCGCCGATGCCGCATTTGCTCGTCGCCGGCACCACCGGCTCGGGCAAGTCGGTCGGCCTCAACTGCATGATCCTGTCTTTGCTCTACCGGCTGACGCCCGAGCAGTGCAAAATGATCCTGATCGACCCGAAGATGCTGGAGCTCAGCATCTATGACGACATCCCGCATCTGCTCGCCCCCGTCGTGACCGAGCCGTCCAAGGCGATCCGCGCGCTCAAATGGACGGTCGAGCAGATGGAGGAGCGCTACCGGATGATGGCGTCGATCGGGGTGCGCCAGCTCTCCAGCTTCAACGCCAAGGTGCGCGAGGCCAAGGCCAAGGGCCAGTCATTGGGCCGCCGCGTCCAGACCGGCTACGATCCCGACACCGGCCAGCCCAAATATGAGATGGAGGAGATGGATTATGACGTCCTCCCCCAGATCGTCGTGGTGGTGGACGAGCTCGCCGACCTGATGATGACCGCAGGCAAGGAGGTCGAGTTCCTGATCCAGCGCGTGGCGCAGAAGGCGCGCGCCGCCGGCATTCACCTGATCATGGCGACCCAGCGGCCGTCGGTCGACGTCATCACCGGCGTCATCAAGGCCAATCTGCCCACGCGTATCTCCTTCGCGGTCACCTCGAAGATCGATTCCCGCACCATCCTCGGCGAGCAGGGCGCCGAGCAATTGCTCGGCAAGGGCGACATGCTCTACATGCCCGGCGGCAAGCAGATCGCCCGCGTCCACGGCCCGTTCGTCTCGGACGACGAGGTGCGCGCCGTCGCCGACCATTGGCGCACGCAGGGCAAGCCCGAATATGTCCAGGCGGTGACCGAAGAGCCGGAGGATGGCGGCTATATGTTCGAGGGCCAGCCGACCGGCGAGGACGATCCCGAGGCCCAGCTCTATCGCAAGGCGGTGCAGACGGTGGCGGAGAGCCAGAAAGCGTCGACCTCCTACCTCCAGCGCCAGCTCCGCGTCGGCTACAACAATGCCGCCCGGCTGATCGAGCGGATGGAGAAAGACGGCATCGTCAGCGCCCCCGACCATGTCGGCCGGCGCGAGGTGCTGGTCGATCCGGACGGCCGCCCGATCTGAACGCGCCGGATTCGCTTCGGCTCGCTTGGGATTCGCTTAGTCGCGCGCCGCTTGTGGTGCGGTTGAACCATGGCAGGATAGGGACCGATATGGATGCAGGACGTCAGCGGGCGGAAGTCGAACACAATTACGATGCATTCGTTCGCCTGCTCGGCGGCATCATCGCCGACCATCGCGATCAGCTTGCGCTGATGAGGGACGGGCGCATCGTCGATTATTTCGACCGCCCCGGCGACGCCTACAGAGCCGGCATCACGCGGTTCCCGGATGCAATCTTTTCGATTCAGGAAGTGACGGACGAGCCGATCGATCTTGGCTTCTGGTCGCATGTCGGCGGCCATTGACTGGCGGAGCGACCGGCGACGGCTCCTCATCCCGGTTCTGATCCTCGCTCCCGCGCCGGCGGGCGATCTGACGAGCGCGCCGGCGCAGGCATTGGTCGACACAGGCTCGACGATCAGCGGCATCACGCCCCGCATTGCGGACGGCCTGGGTCTTGTCGGTAGAGGAAAGCGGCCGTTGAGCTCTGCACAAGGTGAGGGCCAGGCCGAAAGATATCTCTTTCGTGTGGGCCTGAGACCCCTGGCTGACAGCAGCGTTCCCAGCTTTCCTTACGTCTTCGATGAAGTGATGGGTTTCGAGCTCACGAACAGTTTTCAATTCGACGCCCTGCTTGGAATGGACATTCTCGGCCAATGCGATCTCGAGCTGCACCGCGACGGTCGCTGCCGACTGGCCTTTGGCTAGCGGAACCCGCAGGTTCAGTGCGCATTCAATCGACCATCCTTAGGCCCGGTGCCGATATCCCCCGATTCTGGAGCTCCCGATGTCGCGTTTGAAGACGCTCGCTTTCTTGCCCATGGCCGCGCTGGCTTTGCCGCAGGCCGCCGCCGCGGCGCCGGCGCCGCTCGCCCAGGTCGAGGCGCATCTGCAGGCGGTCGACACGATGACCGCCAATTTCACCCAGACCGACCAGCAGGGCCGGGTCCGGACCGGCACCCTGACGATGAAGCGGCCGGGCCGGATCCGTTTCGAATATCAGGGCAATCCACGGATGCTGCTCGTCGGCGACGGCAAGCAGGTCTATTTCATCGATTATGAGGTGAAGCAGGTCACGCGCCTGCCGCTCGGCAATTCGCCTTATTCGGTGCTGCTCGGCGACCATCCCGATCTCGGCCGGCTCGCGCGGGTGGTGCGCGACGATCCGCAAATCCTGTTGGTCGAGGCGCGCGATCCGAAGAAGCCGCAATTCGGAACGATCACGATCGGCTTCGCGAAGAGCGCCGGAGCGCCGGCGGGCCTCCTCCTCCAGGGCTGGACGGTGGTCGACGCGCAGAACAACCGCACCACCATCCGCCTCTCCAACCAGCGCTTCAACGTCGCCGTCGCAAGCGGCGCCTTCCGCTTCGACGACCCCCGCGGACGCGGCCCCAAGGGCTGAAAAAGCAGGCTTTCATTCATCCGGGCGACAGGAAGCGAGCGGTAGAAATGGCCTTGCGCTTGCGGAGGGTTTCTCGGGATTTCCCCCTGTTGCTCGAGCGTCCGCCGCAGTCGCGCCTCGCGTAACAAACGCTTGGTTGGCCCCCGCTCCACGCCCCCGGAGCGGGGGCCTTTCCATGTCCGCGGGCTCGCGAACCGCGGCCCCCTTCCCTCTCCCCTTGCGGGAGAGGGCAGCGCCGCAGGCGCGGGTGAGGGCCCGAGGTTCGATTCAGTCCCTCACCCTCGGCGCGTTCCGCGCCATATCCCTCTCCCGCAAGGGAGAGGGGCGGCCCGGCCGGTGTTCCGCCGCATCTTTTGTTGCCGAAAACCGGTTCCCACTGTTCGGCGCGATGCTTACATGCCGATCATGGCCCGAAACCTGAAGATCGCCTCCTGGAACATCAATTCCGTCCGGGCGCGGACCCATATCGTCGAGAAATTCCTGCGCGAGGAAGCGCCCGACATCCTCTGCCTGCAGGAAACCAAGGTGATCGACGCGGACTTCCCGGGGGGACCGTTCCAGCGCCTGGGCTACGCGCACCAGATCATCTGCGGCCAGCCCATGCATCATGGCGTCGCGATCCTCAGCCGCCTGCCGATCCGCGAGGACCACCGGCACGATTGGCAGGCCAATGGCGAGGCGCGCCATGTCGGGGTGCGGCTCGAATGCGGCATCCGGCTCGAAAACGTCTATGTTCCGGCGGGCGGCGACATTCCCGATCGCACGCTGAACCCGAAATTCGGCCAGAAGCTCGATTTCATCGGCCGCATGACCCTGTGGTCGGAAACCTGCCGCGAGCCGACGATCATCGTCGGCGACTTCAACGTCGCGCCGCTCGAATGCGACGTCTGGAGCCACAAGCAGCTCCTCAACGTCGTCAGCCACACGCCCATCGAGGTGGAGGCGCTGACGAGGTTGCAGCAGAGCAACGACTGGGTCGATCTCGGCCGCCATTTCCATCCGGCGCCGGGCCGTCTCCATACCTGGTGGAGCTACCGCTCGCCCGACTGGACGCGAAACGACCGCGGCCGGCGGCTCGACCATATGTGGGCGACCGCGGATGTGGCGGGGCTTGCCGTCGGCCATGCCGTCCACGAGCCCTGCCGCAATTGGGAGCGGCCGTCGGACCATGTGCCGCTCGTCACCGAGTTCGCAATGTGAAGAACGGGCGCGACGCCGCCCGCGCCGCCGACGCGCTCCGGCGCGGCTGGCCGATCCGGGTCGACGGCATCGGCTTCCTCGCCGTCGAAACGGCGGATGACGCGGCGCTCGCCGCCTTCGACGCGCCCGAGTCCGCCGATCTCCTCATTTCCGGCCCGCGCGCGGTGACGCTGAAGCTCGCCAACCAGCGCGAGGCGGTGCCGACGGGGCCGGTGCGCATCGCCCGCCAGAGCTGGATCGGCCTTGGCGACGCGATCGCGGTCGCCGATCCGGCGCTCGACCTCGCTCATCCGCTGAAAGGGCCGTTTCGGATCGCGGCGCTCGGCTGCGACGCGACGGCGCGGGCGGCGCTGATTCTCGCCCGCCGCTCCGGCCTGCTGCCTGCCCTTTTCATCGGCGGCGCGGCCGGGGACGATGCCGTGTCGCTGACCTCGGATGCGATCGAGGCCGTGGATCACGCTTTGACCCTGGCGATCGCCTCGCGCGCGAAGCTGCCGACGCGCTTCGCCGAGCAGGCCGAGATCGTCGCCTTCCGCGCCGCGGAGGATGCCGCCGAGCATGTCGCCTTGCTGGTCGGCGCGCCGAACGGCCGGCCGCCGCTCGTCCGCCTCCACAGCGAATGCCTGACCGGCGACGTGCTCGGCTCGCTCAAATGCGATTGCGGCTCGCAGCTCGACGCGGCGGTCGCGGCGATGGCGGCCGCCGGCTGGGGCATCCTCCTCTACCTGCGGCAGGAGGGACGCGGCATCGGCCTCGTCAACAAATTGCGCGCTTATGCACTGCAGGATCAGGGTTTCGACACGGTCGACGCCAATCTCCGCCTGGGCTTCGCCGACGACGAACGCGACTTCACCGTCGCCGCTTCGATGCTGAAGCTGCTCGGCCAGGACGAGGTCCGGCTGCTCACCAACAATCCCCGCAAGATCGCGGGGCTGGAGGCGGCGGGGATAAGGGTGGCCGAGCAGGTGGCGCTGCGGACGCCGAGCAACAAGCACAATGTGCGGTACCTCACGACGAAGCGCGATCGCTCCGGACACCGGCTGTAGATGGCGCCCGCCACCGCGCCGAGGCTCGTCACCCATATCTATCACGCTGGGCGCGGTCCGTTTCGCAACCTGTGCGAGCTCCCAGACGACGAAGCCCATCGCATCCTCGCCGAGATGCGCGCCAGTGGGCGGCCGAAGCTCACGCCGGAATATCTGGCTCGACGTCGTGCGACCGAGGCATGGCTGCTGCGGCAGGCCGAAGAATTGTTCGGCAAGCGGCCTTCCTGCCGGCCGCTCTACGGCTTTCTCGGCAGCTTCGGCCACAGCAGCGATCCCTCCCGCCCTCGCGCGATCCGCTTCGAGCTGGCTTCGCTCGGCCGCGTCAGCTTCACGCTCGGCGACAGCATGAGCGTGGCAAGCCGCACGGACCGGCGGCTGCTCGGCCGGACGGCGCTGGACGCGCTCTTCGCCGCCGGCGACGTCGGCCGCTGGGATCTCACCGATGCCGGGCGACCTGCGCGCGATTTTATCGAGGTCCAGATCTGGGAGCGGGCGCATTTGCCCCTGCTTTAGGTGCGCGCATTCAATCCCCGATGCGCGCCTCAGCGACCGGCGAAGCGAGAAGGGCGGCAAGCTCCTCGAAATTGCGGGCGATGTGGCGGACGCCGAGACGCTGCAGCCGCTCGGCATGATCGGGCGCGCAGTGGCGGCCGGCGACCAGGCCGATGACGGTGGCGCCCGAGGCGAGGGCGCCCTGCACGCCGATCGGCGAATCCTCGACGATCGCGGCCCGGCCGATATCAACCCCGAGCGCATCGGCGGCGTGGAGATAGAGGTCCGGCGCGGGCTTGCCGCGCGCGACATGCTCACGGCCGCTGAAGATCATCTCGCCGAACGCATCTTCGAGGCCGAGATGGCGCAGATGCCGGTGGATCCAGTGGGACGAGCTCGACGAGGCGATTGCGCGCGGCAAATCGGGCGGCAGGCCGCGGATGAAGGCGACCGCCCCCCTTACCTCCTCCAGTCCTTCGGCGAGCGCCCGCCGATCCTCCTCCGTCCGCGCCGCGTGGAAGCTCTCCGGCAGCGGCCCGCCGATCCAGCGCTCGATCGCCTCGTGGAAAGCCGGCCCGGCGAGGCCCATGAAATTGTCCATCGCCTCCTGGACCGAGGTCGGATGGCCGATCGCGGTCAGCCATGAGGCGATCTGCCGGTTGCCGACATATTCGCTCTCGAGCAGCACGCCGTCGAAATCGAAGATCAGAGCCTCGAATGTCATTCGTTCCCCGAACGAATGACGGGACGTTCGAGGCTCTCGTCGAACCTCAGGACCGCTCTCCGAACAGGGCGGTGCCGACGCGGACATGGGTGGCGCCGGTCATCACCGCCGTCTCATAATCGCCCGACATGCCCATGCTGAGGCCGGCGACGTCATGACGCCGCGCGAGCTTGGCGAGCAAGGCGAAATAGGGGGCCGGCTCGGTGTCGGCCGGGGGAATGCACATCAATCCAGCGACGGGCAGCTCGGCGTTGCGGGCCTGCTCGATCAGGGCCGGCAGCGCCGCGATCGGGCAGCCGCCTTTCTGCGGCTCGTCGCCGATATTGACCTGGAGGAAGCAATCCGGCCGGCGGCCGAGCCCGGCCATCGCTTTGGCGAGCGCCTCGACCAGCGACGGCCGGTCGACGGAGTGGACGGCATCGAACAGAGCGACGGCTTCCTCGGCCTTGTTCGACTGGAGCCGGCCGATCAGGTGGAGCGAGAGACCCGGATGCTCCGCCTTGAGCATGGGCCATTTCGCCTGCGCCTCCTGCACCCGATTCTCGCCGAAGACGCGCTGCCCCGCCGCGATCAGCGGCCGGATCGCTTCGGCTTGATGGGTCTTGGAGACCGCGATCAAAGTGACGCTCTCCGGCGGCCGGGCGGCCAGGCGCGCCGCCTTGCCGATCCGGGCCCGGATTTCGGCCAGCCTTTCCACGGGTGATGCGCCGTCCATGGCGGCTGCTATAGGAAGGCCCATGCAGCGCCGCCAGCCTCTGCCGCGCCTCTGGCTGACGACCGACGAGCGGCAGGGGGACGGCCTCTGGGAAGCGCTGGACCGGCTGCCGCGCGGGGCCGGGATCGTCTTTCGCCATTACAGCCTGCCGCCAGCGGAGCGGCGGCGGCTGTTCGCGCGAATTCGCAAGGTCGCCCGGCGCAAGGGACTTTTCCTGATCGGCGCCGGCACCCGCTTTCCAGGCGCCGAGGGGGTGCATCAGGGGCGCGGCCGAGGCGGTCTCCGCACGGCATCGGCGCACGATCTGGCCGAGCTCAAGGCGGCGGAACGCGCCGGCGCGACGCTCGTCTTCCTGTCGCCCGTCTTTCCGACCCGCTCACACCCAGGTGCCCACACGCTCGGCCGCCTGCGCTTCGGCCTGATCGCACGTCATGCCCATGTTCCCGTGATCGCGCTCGGCGGCATGGACGAACGCCGCTGGCGCGGCCTCAGGCCGCTCGGCGCTTATGGATGGGCGGGGATCGACGCCTGGAGCTAAGAATCGGAGCCTTAGAAGTGGAAGGCGGTACCGATATAGACCGCTTCGCTGTCGCGGCGCTGATCGGTCAGCAGCTCGAGCCGGTCGTTCTGGATCTTATAGCGGACGCCGCCCGTCACATCGAGGTTGCGGGTCAGGCGGTAAGAGCCGCCGAGCCCAAGCGTATAGCTGTTGTCGTCGTTGAGCAGGAGGCGGGGCGTGTCGGGGTCGGCCCGGCTCGCCGCGGCCTCGAGCCGGGCGGTGAACCGGCTGAGCGAATAGCTGACGCCGAGCTGCGCGGCTTCGCGGCCGCCCGGAATCGTACCGCCGCGGACATGATCGACGTCGCCGGACAGGGCAAAACGCTGCCAGCCGATCGAGACGCCGAGATTGTAGACGGTTGGCGTGATCGCGGTGACCGCAAGCTGGGTCGGCGCGCTGGCATGACGGACGGCTTCGGCGGTCGTGGTCGCGCGGGCGCGGACGGCGACGCGCACGGCCTTCTTGCCGCGGCCGAAAGCGATCGTCGCCGGGGTCAGGCGGAAGCTGCTCGGCTGCAGCCCGCGCCGCGCGAGCTCGGCGGCGAGGCGGGGATCGGTGACGGCCGGGGTGAAGCCGCCGGGCTGGATGACGATGCTCAGGCGCGGCTTGGGCAGCCGATTCTCGGTCGATGCGGCCATTGCGGGCGTCAGGACGAGCGACAGCGCGGCGAGCGCTGCGCATCCCGTTCCGGCGACGGCCCCGATTTTCATGACCCCATGCGACTCCCGTAACGGGTGGGATGTAGTCGTTCACCGCCCGCCAAACCAGCGATCCGCTTCAACAAAAGGCGAATCGTCCCGGCATGTTGCATCTTTTCCACAGCTCTTCTGTCGGGGGGATGAACGTTCCTTGCCTGAACCGAAGCGCGCCTACGCTGCGGCATACCGTCCAGAGACGGCTTGCCGCCCGCGCGCCGCCCTCTATAACGGCGGTGCCCCCGTTTCGTTTCCAAGGACAGAGTCTCTATGCTTCGCGCTGTTTCGATCGGCCTCGTGATTGCCGGCGGCGTTTCCCTTTCGGCCTGCAGCGTCTTCCATCACAGCCTCGGCCGTGATGCGGCGGCGCGCGAGCGGCGCGCCGACATCGCCGCCTCCCAGGTGACCACGATCGGCGTCAACGCCTATCTGTGGCGCGCTTCGCTCGACACCCTCTCCTTCGCGCCGATGGCGCAGGTGGATTCGAACGGCGGCGTCATCGTGACCGATTGGTACATCAATCCCAATTCGCCCAACGAACGGGTGAAGGTCACCGCCACCATTCTCGACCGCGACCTGCGCGCCGACGCGCTTCGCGTCGCCGCCTCGCGCCAGGTGCTGACCAACGGCATCTGGATCGACGCGCCGGTCGCCGCGGCGACGGTGCAGCGGCTCGAGGACATCATCCTCACCCGCGCCCGCGATCTGCGCCGAACCGCTGTCGCGCGCTGAATCGGGTTGCGATGAGACCGGATCGCAACCCGCTTCAGCACTCTTTGTTGTCGCGTTGCTTATTGCGAAAAACCGGTATCCACTTTTTCGCGCAACGCTTTTAGGAGCTTTCACCGTGGCAGAGCGCTTCAATCCGCTCGAGGCGGACGCGCACTGGCAGAAAGTCTGGGAGGAACGGGGGACCTTCCACGCTTCCGACGGCAGCGGCCGCCCGTTTTCCTATGTCCTGGAGATGTTCCCTTACCCGTCGGGGCGCATCCACATGGGCCATGTCCGCAATTATACGATGGGGGACGTGCTCGCCCGCACCCGGCGGATGAAGGGCTTCGAAGTCCTGCACCCGATGGGCTGGGACGCCTTCGGAATGCCGGCCGAGAATGCGGCGATGGAGAAGAAGGTCCATCCCGGCGACTGGACCTGGTCCAACATCGATACGATGCGGGCGCAGCTCAAAAGGCTCGGCTTCGCGCTCGACTGGAGCCGCGAGCTCGCGACCTGCGACCCGTCTTATTATGGGCACGAGCAGGCCCTGTTCCTCGACCTTTTCGAGGCGGGCCTGGTCTATCGCAAGGCGAGCGAGGTCAATTGGGACCCGGTCGACATGACCGTGCTCGCCAACGAGCAGGTGATCGACGGCCGCGGCTGGCGCTCGGGCGCCTTGGTCGAGCGGCGCAAGCTCAGCCAATGGTTCCTCAAGATCACCGATTTCGCCGAGGAGTTGCTCGACGGTCTCGCCGCGCTCGACCAATGGCCCGACAAGGTCCGGCTGATGCAGGAGAATTGGATCGGCAGGAGCCGGGGCCTGCGCTTTCGCTTCGACCTCGAATCGCCGATCCTCGGCTTCGCGGGCTTCGAGGTGTTCACGACCCGGCCCGACACCATCTTCGGCGCCAGCTTCGCCGCGCTCTCGCCCGATCATCCGATCGCGCTCGCCTTGGCCGAGCATGATCCGGCGCTTGCCGCCTTCATCGCCGAGTGCAAGCAGGGCGGCACCAATGCCGCCGAGCTGGAGACCGCGGAGAAGAAGGGCTTCGATACCGGCCTCAAGGTCCGCCATCCGCTCGACGCAGGCGCGACCTTGCCGCTCTACGTCGCCAATTTCGTGCTGATGGATTACGGCACCGGCGCGATCATGGGCGTGCCCGGCCACGACCAGCGCGACCTCGATTTCGCGCGCAAATACGGCCTGACCGCGACCCGCGTCGTCGCTCCCTCGCCCGAGGAAGCGGCGGAGCCGATCGGCGACGAGGCTTATACCGGCCCCGGACGGCTGGTGAACAGCGACTTCCTCGACGGCCTCACCGCCGAGGAAGCGATTCGTGCCGTCATCGCCCGCGCCGAGGCCGAGAGCTGGGGCCAGGGCACCATCGTCTGGCGGCTGCGCGACTGGGGCGTCTCGCGCCAGCGTTACTGGGGGACGCCGATCCCGATCGTCCATTGCGAGGCCTGCGGGGCGGTGCCGGTGCCGCGCGACCGGCTTCCGGTCGTGCTGCCCGAGGATGTCAGCTTCGAAATGCCGGGCAATCCGCTCGACCGCCACCCGACCTGGACCGACGTCGACTGCCCGGGCTGCGGCGGGCCGGGGCGGCGGGAGACCGACACGCTCGACACGTTCGTCGATTCCTCCTGGTATTTCATCCGCTTCGCCAGCCAGCCGAAGGACAGGCCGTTCGATCGCGCCGAGGCCGAACGCTGGCTGCCGGTCGACCAATATATCGGCGGCGTCGAGCATGCGATCCTGCACCTGCTCTACGCCCGCTTCTGGACGCGGGCGCTGCGCCGGATCGGCCGGCTCGACATCGAGGAGCCGTTCAAGGGTCTGTTCACCCAGGGCATGGTCACCCACGAAACCTATTGCGGGCCCGACGGAGGCTGGCTCTCGCCGGACGAGGTCGAGCGGCGGGGCGGCAGGCTGGTGACCGTCGAATCGGGCGAGCCGGTCGAGACCGGCCGCACCGAGAAGATGTCCAAGTCGAAGCGCAACACGGTCGATCCGGAGCCGATCGTCGACCAGTACGGCGCCGACGCGGTGCGCTGGTTCATGCTCTCGGACAGCCCGCCCGACCGCGACCTCGAATGGAGCGAGGCCGGAATCCAGGGGAGCTGGCGCTTCGTCCAGCGCGTCTGGCGGCTGGCCTCGGAGGAGGCCGAGCGCGGCCCCTCTTCCTGGCTCGGCGCGGAGAGCGGCAGCGGCGGCGATGCGGGGCTCACCCGCAAGCTCCACCGGACGATCGCCGCGGTCGGCGCCAATATCGAGAGCCTCGCCTTCAACAAGGCGGTCGCCAATCTCTACGAGCTCGCCACCGCGATCGAGAAGGCGCCGCCTTCGCCCGCGCGCAGCGAAGCGGTCGAGGCGATGGTGCGGCTGGTCGCGCCGATGGCCCCGCACCTCGCCGAGCAGGCCTGGTCGGCGCTCGGCAAGGAGGGGCTGGTCGCGGACGCTGCCTGGCCGGAGGCCGATCCGGCTCTGCTGGTCGAGGACGAGGTGACGATCGCCGTCCAGGTCAACGGCAAGCTGCGCGATACCTTGAACGCCCCCAAGGGCGCGAGCCGCGAGGATCTCGAAGCGCTCGCCCTGGCCTCCGACAATGTCGTCCGGATCCTCGCCGGCAAGCCGCCGAAGAAGGTCATCGTCGTGCCCGACCGCCTGGTGAACCTCGTCGCATGAGGCGCGCGCTCCTCCTCGCGGCTTTGGCCTCGTTCGCGCTCGCCGGCTGCGGGCTGACGCCACTCTACAGCGGCGGCGGCTCGGGGCCGGTGGTGCAGACCCTCCATTCGGTCGAGGTCGCGCCGATCGACGGACGGGCCGGCTGGCTGGTGCGGACCGCGCTCCAGGACCGGCTCGGCCACGACGAGAGCGGAGCGAGCCGCTACCGGCTGGTCGTGCAGCTCGACGACAGCATCGTCGGCTTCGGCGTCCGCCAGGACGATTCGGAGACGCGCGAGCGGCGGACCTTGCGCGCGCGCTACCAGCTCGTCGAGAATGAGAAGGGAACGGTCGTCCTCGACGCCACCGCCGGCTCCGACGTCGGCATGGACGTGGTCTCCTCCGACTACGCCAATGTCGCGGCCGAGCAGACCGCGCTCGAGCGGCTGTCGCAAGAGGTGGCCAATCAGATCGTCAACCGCCTCGCGCTCTACGTGCGGCGCGGCGGCCCTTCGACTTCGCTCAGGACAGGGCCTTCGGCGTCACCCGCGCCGGCTTCCGGCGCGCGGTGAAGGCGAATCGCGGGCAGGCCGAACGCGCCCTTGCCGCGCCCGCCGGCCATGCTTTCTTCCTCCTCCACGGCCCCGACGAATCCGGCTCGCGCGCGCTCGCGCGGCGCCTCGCTTCCGCCATGGGCGCCGAAGCGGAGCGGATCGAGCTCAGCGGCGCCGAGCTTCGCACCGATCCCGCGCGGCTGGCCGACGAGGCGGCGTCGATCTCGCTGTTCGGCGGCGCGCGCTACATCCTTGTTCAGCCGGCGGGGGATGAATGCCTCGCCGCGGTCGAGGCCCTGCTCGAAACCCCCGCCGCGACCAATCCGGTCGTCCTGATCGCCGGCGCGCTGAAGCCGGCGTCGAAGCTGCTGAAGCTTGCGCTCGCTCATGATTCGGCTCTGGCCGTCGCTTCCTATCCGCCCGAAGGGCAGGAGGCCGACCGGCTGGCGACCGATCTTGGGCGCGGCGCCGGCCTGATCGTCCGGCCCGAAATCGCCCGCCGCCTCGCCGAAGCCTCGGGCGGCAATCGCGACGTGCTGGAGCAGGAGCTTCGCAAGCTCGCCCTCTACCTCGACGCCGCGCCGGAGCGGCCGCAGCCGCTCGAGCATGAGGCATTGGACGCGGTCGGCGCCGATGCCGGCGAGGCCGATCTCAGCCGGCTGGTCGAGAGCGTCGGCAGCGGCAACGTAAAAATGCTGCAGGAGGAATTGCTGCGCCTGGAAAGCGAAGGCGTCGAGGGCATTCCGGTCCTCCGGGCGGTGCTTCGGCGGATGAGCCTGCTCGCCCGCCTCCGCGCCCAGGTGGAAAGCGGCAGCAATGTCGACGCCGTCATGGCGTCACAGGGCAAATCCTTGTTCTGGAAGGATAAGGTGCCGGTCTCGCAGCAGCTCGGCCGCTGGCGGTCGGACCTGATCGCGCGCAGCATCGGCCGCTTGCTCGAGGCGGAGCGGCAGATGAAGGCCCCGGGCGCCGCCGGCGCGGCGGCGGTCGACGAGGAGCTGTTTGCGATCTGCCGGCAGGCGGCGCGGTTGCGGTGAGACCGAAAAGTCCCTCCCCTTCAGGGGAGGGGTTGGGGTGGGGAATGTCGCTTTCGCTTGTGCGGCCGAGGGGCTTTCCACCCACTTGCCCCGCCCAACCCCCTCCCTGAAGGGGCTGGATCAGATCCGCTCCCCGCTGAGCCGCTGGCAGATCATGTCGAGCTGATCGAGGCTCGAATAATGAAGCGCGACCGAGCCGCCGTCGGGCCGGTGGGTGATCCGAACGGCAAGGCCGAGCAGGTCGCCGAGCTGCCGCTCCAGCGCGTCGATGTCGGCGCTCGCATTCTTGTAGCCGAGCCGGCCCTGCCGCTCGCGGCCGGGCTTGCCGAACTTGGCGCGTTTCTCGGTGTCGCGCACCGACAGGCCCCTGGCGACGACCTCCTGGGCCAGCCCCTCCGGATCGATCGCGGTGACCAGAGCGCGGGCATGGCCCATGCTGAGGTCGCCCGAAATCACGAGCTTGCGGACGCCTTCGGGAAGATCGAGCAATCTCAGAAGGTTGGCGACATGGCTGCGCGACTTGCTGACGATCTTGGCAAGCGCCTCCTGGGTGTGGCCGTATTCGCCGATCAAGCGCCGATAGGCTTCGGCCTCCTCGATCGCGTTGAGGTCCTGGCGCTGGATATTTTCGAGCAGGGCGACTTCGAGCGTCTCGGAATCGTTGAAATCGCGGACGATCACCGGCACTTCGTGCAGCCGCGCCTTCTGCGCCGCGCGCCAGCGCCGCTCGCCGGCGACGATCTGGTAGCGATGGCCGTGGGGGCGGACGACGATCGGCTGGATCAGGCCGCGCGCCTCGATCGAGGCGGCGAGCTCGTCGAGCGCCGCTTCGTCGAAATGGCGGCGCGGCTGGTCGAGATGCGGCTCGATCGAGGAGACCGGCATCATCTGAACCCCGCCACGGGCCGGCGCGCCGCCGGCGACCGGCGCCTCCTGCGCGACGTCGCCGAGCAGAGCGGAGAGGCCGCGGCCGAGGCCGGACGGGCGGCGGCGGGCGGGGCTTTCGTCGCTCATGCCGCGGCCGCGCGCACGGGCAGGCGGGCGATCAGCTCGCGGGCGAGCGCGATATAGGCTTCGGATCCGGAGCAGCGATGGTCGTAGATGAGCGCCGGTATGCCGTGGCTCGGTGCTTCGGACAGGCGCACGTTGCGGGGGATCATCGTCTCGAACACCACCTTGCCGAGACAGGCGCGGACGTCGTCGGCGACCTGCGCGGAGAGATTGTTGCGGCGGTCGTACATGGTCAGCGCAACCCCCAGGATCGACAGCTCCGGATTGAAGCGGGCGCGGATTCTCTCAATGGTTTGAAGGAGTTGGCTCAGCCCCTCAAGCGCGAAGAATTCCGCCTGGAGCGGCACGAGGATCGATTGCGCGGCGACGAGCGCATTGATCGTCAGCAGGCCGAGCGAGGGCGGGCAGTCGATCAGGCAGACGTCCCAGCGACCCGGCGGAACGGCGGCGAGCGCCTTGTCGAGGCGGTGGGTGCGCTCGGCGATGTCGACCAGCTCGATCTCGGCGCCGGAAAGATCGACGGTCGCCGGCACCAGGTCCAGCCGCGGCACCCGGGTCGGCACGACCGCCTCCTCGACGACGCAATCGCCGGTCAGCAAATCGTAGCTCGAGCGCTGGCGCAGCGCCTGGCCGATGCCGAGCCCGGTCGAGGCGTTGCCTTGGGGATCGAGATCGACGAGGAGGACGCGCCAGCCGGTCGCGGCGAGGGCGGTGGCGAGGTTGATCGCCGTCGTCGTCTTGCCGACCCCGCCTTTCTGGTTCGCGACGGCGATGCGGATCATCGGGCGCCTTTTCCTCTCTTGCTGGGCCGGACTCCCGTCGCGACGACGATTCGCGCGTCGGCGTCGGTGAGGCTCGGCTCGAGACGGAAATCACCCTGCCACGAACGCCTGGCCGCTTCCAGTTCCGTCTTCGCGTTGCGGCCCTTCGGCAGGATCCAGATTGTCTTATTTGTGGAAAAGCGGCCGCCGATCGCGAGCAGCCGCTCCAGCGGCGCGAAGGCGCGGGCACTGATCGCGTCGAACGGCCGTGGCGCGATGGCCTCGGCCTTGGCGCGGAGGATTTCGACCCTGTCGGTAATTCCCATCTGCTCGGCGGCGCGGCGAAGGAAATCCGCCCGCAGCTTCCGCGCCTCGACCAATGTCGCTTTCAGCGGCGCGATGGCGGCGATCACCAGCCCGGGGAAGCCAGCGCCGGCGCCGAGATCGAGCCATGTTCCCGCCTCGCGCGGAGCGAAGCGGAGGAGCTGGGCCGAATCGAGGATGTGCCGGCTCCAGACCTTGTCGAGGGAGGCCCTGGAGACGAGGTTCTGCCGCTCATTCTCCTGCCCCAGCAGGTCCACGAAGGCTTCGAGCCGCTCCAATGTTTCACGTGGAACATCGAGCCGCGCCCGCGCTTCGGCCTCGTCCATCAGGCGGCCTTGCGGCGCGCATGGACCAGGATGGCGGCGAGAGCGGCGGGCGTGACGCCGCGAACCCGTCCGGCCGCCCCCAGGCTCGCCGGCCGCGCGGTGGAAA
This sequence comes from Allosphingosinicella sp., assembly GCA_036491055.1. Classification (GTDB taxonomy): domain Bacteria; phylum Pseudomonadota; class Alphaproteobacteria; order Sphingomonadales; family Sphingomonadaceae; genus Allosphingosinicella. Next base: position 996 of record DASXCT010000019.1, on the reverse strand, counting down.
GACGCTCCACCATCTCGATCGATAGCCCGGGGATCGCGCCATAGTCGAAACCGGCCGGGATGCGGACGGCCTCGTCGGCGCGAAGGCGGACAATCTCGGCCTGCTGGCGCGCCACATAAGGCGCGTAGCGATGATCCTCGATCGCCTCGTCGAGCACCGGGGGGGCATGGACCGCGAGGCCGGGCTCGACGCGCAACAGGGAAGCCGCGTCCATTTCCGGGAAGCGAAGCCATTCGGCCAGGCTGCGCTTCACGCCGTCGTCCCGCACCGCGATTCCGCCCGCCACCAGGTCGGCCGGCGCGTGGATCGCGGCGAGCTTCGCCTCCAGCGCTTCACGCTCCGCCTGCTTCCTCTGGAAGTGGGCGCGACGCCCGGCCGAAACACAATTGGAAGCGATCGCCTTCGGCGTCAGCCGGCTTTCGGCATTGTCGGCACGGAGGCGCAGCCGATATTCGGCGCGCGCGGTCAGCATCCGATAGGGTTCGGTCACGCCCTGGAGGGTCAAGTCGTCGACCATCACGCCGATATAGGAATCGTCGCGGTCGAAGCGGACCGGCGTGGCGCCGGCGGCCCAGGCGGCGGCGTTGAGCCCGGCGACCAGCCCCTGCGCCGCCGCTTCCTCATAGCCGGTCGTGCCGTTGATCTGTCCCGCCAGGAACAGCCCAGGCAGTCGCTTTACCCCGAGCGACGCCGCAAGTGAGCGCGGGTCCACGTAGTCGTATTCGACCGCATAACCCGGACGGAGCATGCGCGCGTGCTCGAGCCCGGGAATCGTCGCTAGCAAAGCACCCTGGACGTCTTCCGGCAGGCTCGTCGAGATTCCGTTGGGATAGACCGTCTCGTCATCCAATCCTTCGGGCTCAAGGAATATGTTGTGTCGATCGCGCGACGCAAACCGCACGATCTTGTCTTCGATCGACGGACAGTAGCGCGGACCTGCCCCCGCGATGTGCCCCGCGTAGACTGCGGAACGGTGCAGGTTGGCGCGTATGATGG
>DASXCT010000018.1:0-68486 GCA_036491055.1 Allosphingosinicella sp. | reverse complement strand
GCGGGCGGATCCGTCGGGTGCGACCAGGGCGATGGTGCCAGGCGCGAAAGCGGCCCCGGCCATCAAATCGAATCCCGGGTTATTGACGTAGATATTGTGCCGGCCATCCACCACGATCTCGTTCCAGCCAAATTCCGAAAGTTTGCTGAGATCGGCATGGAGCACGAGTGTGCCACCGGGCTCCCGCCGCAGGACGCGCCGGCCGCTCATGAGGACCATGCGTCCATCCGGCAGGAAGTCCATGCACAGGGGAAAGGACGGCTCGCGGACCACGACCTCGGACTGGCCATCGGGGTCGATGGCTATGATCTCGTGGGCCGCCCAGTCGGAAACCCAGAATCTACCGTCCCGCCAACGCGGCGACTCGCCGAACATGAGGCCGGACATCAAGATTTTCGCTTCCGACAGCATGGATGTTAACGCCATCAATATCTCCTTTAAAGGCTATTGCGGCCCTCTCGCCGGGTCGCGTCTCAAGCGCTTGTTCCCGAGAACGAACGAGATGGGCTTGTGCCGACGGCCTTCAGTAAACTGGCACCGTAATCCGAAAAGCCCCCGAAGCGCAGAGCTCAGCGCCCCCGGGCGGCCCAGATCGCATCGAGTCGCGCCTGCGCCCTGGCGGGTCCGACCCGCTCGACTAATGACAGGCCGGTCAGCGCGACATTGGTGCCGCCGAACAGGCCGCCGCCGCTTTCCTTATAGCCGATATCGTAGATCGCGGTGTCGGCGACGGTGCCGGCGCCGCTGTCGAAGCTTGTCGTGATCGCGACCGGCATGCGGGCGTCGCCCGGCCCTTTCGCCTCCTTGCGGCCGAGATCGTGTGCCTTCCTGACCGCATTCTTCACCCAGTCGGATTCGATGCGCGGCTCGACCAGGGCATCGATCCTGGTATCGAGCGGGGAGGGGAAGAGGATCGTCTGGCTGCGGATATTCTGCTCCGGATCGCGCGGCGCCAGAGCGAGGCTCCTGCCGCCGCCCGACGCCTTGAGCAACAGAATGTGCGAGACGGCGCCTTTCCGGGTCTGCTCGGCTTGCTCGGCATTGCGTTCGGCCTCGTTGCCGCGCCGCTCGGCATAGGAGTTCCAGAGCGCCAGCGCCGAGATCAGGACGCCGATCACCGCCAGCACTTCGCCGAGCGTGATCCAGCGCCGGCGGATCGCCGCCGCCTCGCGCCGTTCCTCGGCCGTTTCCCTGCTTTCGTTCATCCTTCCTCCCCACATCCAGAGTGGTTTTCAGTCAGGTGGAACACCTGACGGCCGAAAAGAACGGCATGATAAAGACCTGGGGCCGCGAACGATCAAACCCGATCGCGCGCGGCCCCAAACGACGCCGCGAATCGGTCGAGCGCCTCCGGATAGAGCCTGTGCTCCTCCCGGAGCACGCGCTCGGCCAATGTCTCGGCCGTGTCGCGCACCCGCACCCGCACCTCGGCCTGCGCCAGCACCGGCCCTTCGTCGAGCGCCTCGGTCACGAGATGGACCGAGCAGCCGGCATGCGCCTCGCCCGCCTCCAGCGCCCGGCGGTGCGTGTCCACCCCCTTATAGGCCGGAAGCAGGCTCGGGTGGATGTTGAGGATCCGCCCCTCCCAGGCGCGGATGAACTCGGACGAGAGCAGGCGCATATAGCCGGCGAGCGCCACCAGCTCGACGCCGTGCCGCCTGAGCGCGGCATCCACCAGCCGGTCGAACGCCGCCCGCTCCATGCCCTTGTGGCTCTGTGTCCAGATCGGGATGCCGAGCCTTTTCGCCGCCACCAGGCCGCGCGCCTCGGGCACGTTCGAGACGGCGAGGACGATATCGTAGGCGCGTTCCTCCCGCCTCTTATATTCGGAGAGGGCGATCATGTTGCTGCCGCGGCCCGAAAGCAGGATTCCGACCCGGATCCTTTCAGCCATGGTGGGTGGCGGACCAGTCGTTTCGAGCGCACCAGATGCCGCTTGTGCCGGCGACTGTGCAGCCTTTCGCGCCGGCCTCGATCATGCCGATGCGGAGGACGGTTTCGCCTTCTTTCTCAAGCCGGTCGGAAACGTCCTTCACATCGCCCGGAGCGACGATCACGGCCATGCCGATGCCGCAATTGAAGGTCCGCGCCATCTCCTTGGGCTCGATATTGCCCTGGGCCTGGAGGAAGGCCATCAGCCGCGGCTGCGGCCAGGCATCGGCGAGGATCCGGGCGTGGAGGCCCTCGGGCAGCACGCGGGGGATGTTCTCGAGGAGGCCGCCGCCGGTGATATGGGCGAGGGCACGGATGCGGCCGCTCCGCACGAGGGGCAGCAGGCTTTTCACATAGATGCGGGTCGGCGCGAGCAGGGCCTCGATCAGCAGCCTCTCCTGGTCGAACAAGGCCGGGCGGTCGAGCTTCCAGCCCTTGTCGGCCGCGAGCCGCCGCACCAGGGAGAAACCGTTGGAATGGACGCCCGACGAGGCGAGGCCGAGGATGACGTCACCCTCGGCGACGCGGGCGCCGGTCAGCACCTCGCCGCGCTCGACCGCGCCGACGCAGAAGCCGGCAAGGTCGTAATCGCCTTCTTCGTACATGCCGGGCATCTCGGCGGTCTCGCCGCCGATCAGGGCGCAGCCCGCTTCCCGGCAGCCCGCGGCGATCGAGGCGATCACCCGCTCGGCGATGCCCGCCTCCAGCCGCCCGGTCGCGAAATAATCGAGGAAGAAGAGCGGCTCGGCGCCCTGGACGATGAGGTCGTTGACGCACATGGCGACGAGATCCACGCCGACGCCGTCGTGCCGGCCGCTGTCGATGGCGAGCTTCAATTTGGTGCCGACGCCGTCATTGGCGGCGACCAGCAGCGGATCGCGATAGCCGGCCGCCTTCGGATCGAAGAAGCCGCCGAACCCGCCGAGCGCCGCATCGGCGCCGGGCCGCGCGGTGGACCTGGCGAGCGGGGCGATCGCTTTCACCAGCGCATTGCCGGCGGCAATCGAGACGCCGGCCTTGGCGTAAGTGTAGCTTTCGCTTTCCGACATGCGCCGCGACTAACCACATCGCGCTTGGATTTCCACGCTCAACTCGCCAAAAGGCGGGCGTGAAGCCTGCCGCCCGTGTTTCCCTCCTCGTCGCCGCCCTCGGCCTGTTCGCGATCGGCAGCGCCGGCGATGCGCAGCTCGAAGGCGCCGACCGCGGCATCGCGCCGGTCGACAGCGCCAGCTCGTTCGAGGTGACCGGGATCGACGTCGACGTCATCGCCGCCGACGGCCAGAAGGCGCGCGAGGAAGGCTATCGCGAGGCGCAGGAGAAAGGCTGGCGCGCGCTCTGGGCCAAGACCAACGGCCGGCCGTTGAACGAGGCGCCGGCGCTCGGCGATTCGCAGCTCGACAACATGGTCTCGGGAATCGTCGTCGAGCAGGAGCAGATCGGGCCCAAACGCTATATCGCGACGCTCGGCGTGCTGTTCGACCGCGCGCGGACCAGCGACGTGCTCGGGGTCGGCGGCATCATCCACCGCTCGGCGCCGATGCTGGTCATCCCGGTCATGCTGACCGGCTCGACCTTCACCAGCTTCGAATATCGCAATCCGTGGCAGGCCGCCTGGGCGCGCTTCCGTACCGGCAGCAGCCCGGTCGACTATGTCCGGCCGGTCGGCAACGGCATCGATCCCCTGCTGCTCAACGAAGCGCAGACCCATCGCCCCGGCCGTGCCTGGTGGCGGATGATCCTCGACCAATATGGCGCCTCGGACGTCGTGGTCCCCGAGGTCCAACTCCGCCGCCTCTGGCCGGGCGGCCCCGCCATCGCCACCTTCACCGCCCGCAAGGGCCCGGACAATGAGGTGCTCGGCAGCGTCACCCTGCGCGTCGAGAACAGCGCCGCCATCCCCAGGATGCTCGACGAAGGCGTGCGCCGGCTCGACCAGATCTATGCCAGCGCGCTCGACGTCGGCCGGTTGAGGCCCGATGCGAGCCTGGCGCCGCCGCCTCCGCCGCCGGTCCAGGCCGTGCCGGAAGAGCCGACGACCGAGGCGCCGGCGCTGCAGACCGCGCCGATCCCGATCGGGCAGATGACGACGTTCGCCGTCCAGGTCGAGACGCCCGACGCCGCCGCGGTCAGCCGCAACGAGGTCGCGATCAGCCGCGTCCGCGGCGTCACCTCGGCGCTCACCACCAGCCTCGCGCTCGGCGGCATGTCGGTGATGCGGGTCACCTTCATGGGCGATTCGGCGGCCTTCCAGGCGGCGCTGAAGGCACAGGGCTGGCAGGTCCGCGGCGCGGGCACGACCCTTCGCGTCGCGCGGGCCGGAGGCGACTGAATTGGCCCAGATCGCGCTGCCGCTCGCCTGGCCGGTGGCCGATGCCGACGAGGACTTCCTCATCTCCGACGCCAATGCCGCCGCCTTCGAGCATCTGAAGCGGTGGGCGGTGTGGCCGGTCATGGCGACGCTGCTGACCGGCCCGCGCAAATCCGGGCGGAGCCTGCTCGGCCGCATCTTCGCGCGCAAGACCGGCGGCCGGCTGTTCGACAATGTCGAGGCGCATGACGAGGAGGAATTGTTCCACGCCTGGAACCAGGCGCAGGAGACGCGCAAGCCACTGCTGCTGATCGCCGACGCGCCGCCGCCTTTCTGGGGGATCGCGCTGCCCGACCTGCGCTCGCGCCTTGCCGCCACGCCGCGGATCGAGATCGGGTCGCCCGACGACCGGCTGATCGGCGACCTCATCGCCAAATTGCTCGGCGACCGCGGCATCGCCATCCCGCCCGAATTGCCGTCCTTCCTCGTTCCCCGGATCGAACGCAGCTATGTTGCGGTCCAGCAGGTGGTCGAAGCGCTCGATCGGGCGGCATTGTCACATCATCGTCGCATGAGCGTTGCTATGGCGAAACGCGCGCTCGAGGAGAGCGGGGCGATGAAGAGGATGAAAAAGCAGGATTGATGGACGGCAGCGCCGCAGCGAAAGCCCCGCCCGACGGGAAGGGCGGGGGCGGGGGCGGGAAGAGATTTGCGCCGCAGGACCTCTATTTCAACCGCGAGCTGAGCTGGCTCGCGTTCAACCGGCGCGTCCTCGAAGAGGCATCGAACCCCGCCCATCCCCTGCTCGAGCGGCTGCGCTTCCTCTCCATCTCGGGCAACAATCTCGACGAATTCTTCATGGTGCGCGTCGCCGGCCTCACCGCGCACCGCCTGCTCGGAGTCGAGGAGATTTCCGACGACGGCCTGACTCCCGCCCAGCAGCTCGCCGCGATCGGCGAGGCATCGGACAAATTGACGCGAAGCCAGCAGCAGGTCTGGGCGGAGCTGAGGGAGGCGCTGGCGGAGGCGGGAATCGTCGTCGTCGGCGAGGAGCCGCTCGACCCGGCCGTGGAGGAATGGCTCGGCAGGCAGTTTCGCGAGCAGATCTTCCCCGTGCTGACGCCGCAGGCGATCGATCCCGCCCATCCGTTCCCCTTCATCCCCAATCGCGGCTTCTCCCTGATCTTCGACCTGAAGCAGCGTCCGTCGGGCGAGCCGATCCGCGAATTGCTGATGGTGCCGCCGACCCTGCCGCGCTTCATCCGCATTCCGGGCGAGACGGCGCGCTACATCGCGATCGAGACCCTGATCCGGCGCAATATCGGCACCCTCTTTCCCGATGCCGAGCAGCTCGGCGGCGGCGCCTTCCGGGTCATCCGCGACAGCGACATCGAGGTCGAGGAGGAAGCGGAGGACCTGGTCCGCTATTTTCGAAGCGCGATCAAAAGGCGCCGCCGCGGCCGCGTCATCCGCGTCAAGTTCGAGCATGGCATGCCGGACGGGCTCGTCGCCTTGCTCAAGGAGGGCCTGGCCGCGGCCGAGGCGATCGTCACCGATTCGACCGGATTCCTCGGCACCGTCGATCTCGACGCCCTTTACGAGGAGGACCGGCCGGACCTGAAGTTCGCGCCCTTCACGCCGCGCTTCCCGGAGCGGATCCGCGAGCATGGCGGCGATTGCTTCGCGGCGATCCAGTCCAAGGACATCCTCGTCCACCACCCCTATGAGAGCTTCGAGGTGGTGGTCGAATTTTTGAAGCAGGCCGCCGCCGATCCGGACGTGGTCGCGATCAAGCAGACCCTCTACCGCGCCGGCAAGCAATCGGCGGTGATCCGCGCCTTGATCGACGCCGCCGAGGCGGGCAAGTCGGTGACCGCGGTGGTCGAGCTCAAGGCCCGCTTCGACGAGGAGCAGAATCTGCTCTGGGCCTCGGCGCTGGAACGGGCCGGAGTCCAGGTCGTCTACGGCTTCATCGAATGGAAGACCCACGCCAAGATGTCGATGGTGGTGCGGCGCGAGGCGGAGGGCTACCGCACCTACTGCCATCTCGGCACCGGCAATTATCATCCGGTGACGGCGCGCATCTATACCGATTTGAGCGTCTTCACCGCCGATCCGCGCGTCGGCCGCGACGTCGCCCAGGTGTTCAACTACATTACCGGCTATGTCGAGCCGCGCGGGCTGGAGCTGCTCACCATCTCGCCGAAGGGGCTGCGCGACGAGCTGCTGCGCCTGATCGACCGCGAGATCGCCTTCGCGCGCGAGGACAGGCCGGCGGTGGTCTGGGCCAAGCTCAATTCGCTGGTCGACACGATCCTGATCGACAAATTGTACGAAGCGAGCGGCGCCGGCGTCCATGTCGAACTGGTCGTCCGCGGCATGTGCTGCCTGCGCCCCTGCGTTCCGGGCCTTTCCGAAAATATCAGGGTGAAGTCGATCGTCGGCCGCTTCCTGGAGCATGCCCGCATCTGGTGCTTCGGCAATGGCGAGGAGCTGCCGAGCCCCCAGGCGCGCGTCTATATCAGCTCGGCCGACTGGATGCCGCGCAACTTCGACCGGCGCGTCGAATATATGGCGTCGATCGAGAATCCGACCGTCCACGCCCAGATCCTGGACCAGGTGATGGTCGCGAACCTGCTCGACAACGAGCAGAGCTGGGAGCTAGAGCCGGACGGACGCTATCAGCGGATTCACGCCGAGGAGGGTGAGGCGTTCAACCTGCACCATTATTTCATGACCAATCCGTCGCTCTCGGGCCGGGGCGCGGCCCTGCGCAGCAGCCGCGCCGTGCCCAAGCTGCGGTTCCGGCGCGGCCGCCACTAAGGCTCTCTTAGGTGCTGAATCGCGAGCCGGTCGCGATCGTCGACATCGGCTCGAATTCGATTCGCCTGGTCGTCTTTTCCGGCGCGCCGCGAATCCCCTCGATCGTCTTCAACGAAAAGGTGCTGGCCGGGCTCGGCCAAGGGCTCGGCGAGACCGGCCGGCTCTCCGAAGAGGCGCAGGAGCGGGCGCTCGCCGCGCTCCGGCGCTTCCGCCTGCTCATCGACCAGATGGAGGTGCGCTCGCTGCGCATCCTTGCCACCGCGGCGGTGCGCGACGCCTCGAACGGCGCCGATTTCCTGAAGGCGGTGCGCGCGATCGGCTTCAGGCCGCGGGTGATCAGCGGCGAGCAGGAAGCAATGCTCGCGGCCGAGGGCGTCCTTTCCGGCATGACCGATGCCGACGGCATGATCGGCGATCTGGGCGGCGGCAGCCTCGAGCTGGCCGACGTTTCCGGCGGCAGGGTGCGCGACGGCGTCTCGCTGCCGATCGGCGTGCTTCGGATCGGGCCGCCGACGCCGGAAACCGAGAAAGGGCTGAGAAAGGCGCTGCGGCGGGGGCTGGCCAAGGCAGGCTTGGCCGAAAAAGGCCGCGGCCGGCCTTTCTACATGGTCGGCGGCTCCTGGCGCGCGCTCGCGCGGCTCGACATCATCTCGCGCGACTATCCGCTTCCGATCACCCATGATTATCGGATGCCGCCGTCGCGGCCCGAGGAATTGCGCAAGCTGATCCGTTCGATCGACAAGGCCGATCCCCAGGCGATGCGCATGCTCACCGCCTCGCGTATCCCAACCCTGCCCAACGCCACATTGATCCTCTCCGCCCTGGTCGACGCGCTGGGGCCGAGCGAGCTGATCGTCTCCAGCTTCGGCATCCGCGAAGGCCTGCTCTACGACGAATTGAGCCGTGACGTGCGCCGGCTCGACCCGTTGATCGAGGCCGCGCGCGAGGCGGGGAGGGGCCTCAGCCGCTTCGGCGAGCATGGCGACCTGCTCGACAGCTGGATCGCGCCGATCTTCGACGATGAACCCGCGGAGGCGCGGATTCGCCTCGCCGCCTGCCTGCTCGCCGACGTCGCCTGGCAGGCCCATCCCGATTTCCGGGCCGAGCGCGGCGTCGAGATGGCGCTGCACGGTTACTGGGTCGGCGTCGAGGCGGCCGAGCGGGTCGCCATGGCCCAGGCGCTCTTCGCCAATTTCGGCGGCGGCCGCGCCTTTCCCGAGCCGAGAGTGGCGGCGCTCTGCCCGCCGGTCCTGCTCGAGCGCGCCTATCTCTGGGGCCTCGCCATGCGCCTTGGGCAGCGGCTCAGCGGCGGCCTCGCGGTCAGCCTGGAGCGCAGCCGCCTCTCACGCCACGAGGGCGTGATCCGCCTCACCCTCAAGAAGGAAGAGGAAGCGCTTTACGGCGAGACGGTGGCCCGCCGCCTGGACCGGCTCGCCGGCGCGCTGGGCGGCAAGGCCGAGCTGAAGGTGCGCTGAAGCCAATCCCCTGACGCCACCCCGGACCCGATCCGGGGACCATGAACGGAAGCGATCGCATATCAGGCCCAATCCGTGTTCATGGATGCCGGATCAAGTCCGGCATGACGACGCAATCAGCCGCAATCGACCTTGACGATCCGGCCCTTGCCGTCGAGGCGGAGGTCGAGGCGATCCGGCCGATAGTCCATCGTCACCATCGCGCCCTTCGCAATCCAGCGCACGATCCCCGCGCCGCTGAGGCGCAGGGCTTCCCGCTCCACCGCAGGACTGCGCATGCGGCCGGCCAGCATTTTCGCCTTGCCGGCATCGCAACGATGGCCGGTATCGCCACGGACCGGATAGGCATTGGGCGGCGCCGCCGCGCCGAGCGCCAGCGCCGCGGCGAGAAGTCCTGAAATCTTCATTCGGGCACCTCCGTTCGGGTCATCGCCAGCTTGCCGCCGCGGACGGCGAAGGCGAGGCGGCCTTCGACCAGGTCGAGCGCGTCGCGGCCGAACTGCTCGAAGCGCCAGCCTTCGAGGATCGCCAGGCCCTCGCGCCTTCCGGCGGCGAGCAGCTCCAATTCCTCCGAGCGGGCGATCAGCCGCGCCGCGACATTGGTCTCGCGCGAGCGGATCTTGAGCAGCAATTTCAAGAGATCGGCGACGAGCGCGCCTTCCTTGCCGAGCCCCGGCCGGTCCTCGCGCGCCGGCATCTCGTCGGCGCCGAGCGGCTTCGCCGATGCCAGGGCGCTCATCAGCCGCCCGCCGATATCGTTTGAGGCCCAGGCCGGGGAGAGGCCGCGCACCCGCGCCAGCCCTTCCTGCCCCGAGGGCGGATGGGCGGCGACGTCGGCGAGCGTCTCGTCCTTCATGATCCGGCCGCGCGGCAGATTCTTCGCGCGCGCTTCCAGCTCCCGCCACCCTGCGATCGCCTTCAGCCGGCCGAGAACCTCGGGCTTGCGGCCGGAGATCCGCACGCGCTTCCAGGCCTCGTTCGGGTCGTTCTCGTAATGGGAAGGGTCGGCGAGCCGCTCCATCTCCTCGTCGAGCCACGCGCCGCGGCCGGTCCGCCGCAGCCGCTCCAGCATCTTCGGGAACAGAGTGGCGAGATGGGTGACATCGCCGATCGCATAGTCGATCTGGCGCTTGTCGAGCGGGCGGCGCGCCCAGTCGGTGAAGCGCGCGCCCTTGTCGAGCGTCTTGCCGACCAGGCTCTCGACCAGGTTCGAATAGCCGACCTGCTCGCCGAGCCCGAGCGCCATCGCCGCGATCTGGGTGTCGAACAAAGGATGGGGCGTCCTCCCGGTCAGATTGTAGATGATCTCGATATCCTGGCCGCCGGCGTGGAAGACCTTGAGCACCTCCTCATTGTCGACGAGCAGGTCGAGCAGAGGCTGGAGATTCATGTCGTCGGTCTTGGGATCGATGGCCGCGGCTTCCTCGGAATTGCCGATCTGAATCAGGCATAATTCCGGCCAAAAGCTGTTTTCACGCATGAATTCGGTGTCGACGGCGACGAAATCGGACCGGGAAAGCCGCTCGCACAAGGACTTAAGCGAATCGGACTCGGTAATCAGCGGGTGGATCTGCATCGCGGCTGCCTATAGCGCGCCCTCACGGCTTGACAAAGCAGGGCTGCGCCGCGAAGCGCCGCCCCACTTCTCAACCCTGTTTCCTGCGGTCCAAGGACGCGATGATGCACGCCTATCGCACCCATAGATGCGGAGAGCTCCGCGCCGCCAATGTCGGCGAGACGGTGCGGCTGTCGGGCTGGATCCATCGCAAGCGCGACCATGGCGGCGTGCTCTTCGTCGACCTGCGCGACCATCAGGGGATCGCCCAGATCGTCGCCAGGGCGAATAGCGAGCCGTTGCGGGTGCTGGAGCATCTGCGCGTCGAATCGGTGGTGACGGTGACCGGGGAGGTGGTCTCGCGCGGGCCCGAGGCCACGAACCCGAACCTGCCGACCGGCGCGATCGAGGTCTCGGCCGACACGGTCGTCGTCCAGTCCGCCGCCGAGGAGCTGCCTTTGCCGGTCGCCGGCGAGGCCGATTATCCCGAGGATATTCGCCTCCGCTACCGCTTCCTCGACCTGCGCCGCGAGCGGCTGCACGCGAACATCGTGCTTCGCAGCCGGGTGATCGCCTCGATCCGCAGCCGCATGGTCGAGGCGGGCTTCACCGAGTTCCAGACACCGATCCTCACCGCCTCCAGCCCCGAAGGCGCGCGCGACTATCTGGTGCCGAGCCGCGTCCATCCCGGAAAATTCTACGCGCTCCCGCAGGCGCCGCAGATGTTCAAGCAATTGATCATGGTCGCCGGCTTCGACCGCTATTTCCAGATCGCGCCCTGCTTTCGCGACGAGGATGCGCGCGCCGACCGCAGCCCCGGCGAATTCTACCAGCTCGATTTCGAGATGAGCTATGTGACGCAGGAGGACGTGTTCGAGGCGATCGAGCCGGTCCTCGCCGGCGTGTTCGAGGAATTCGCCGACGGCCGGAGCGTGACCCCCGCGGGCCAATTCCCGCGCATCCCGTTCCGGGAAGCGATGCTTCGCTACGGCTCCGACAAGCCGGACCTCAGGAATCCGATTCTCATCAGCGACGTCTCGGAGCATTTCCGCGGCTCGGGATTCGGCCTGTTCGCGCGCATCGTCGAGGGCGGCGGCGTGGTCCGCGCCGTCCCGGCGCCGGGCACGGCCGGCCTCAGCCGCAAATTCTTCGACGACATGAACGACTGGGCCCGCTCCGAAGGCCATGCCGGCCTTGGCTATATCACCCAAAAGGGCGGTGAGCTCGGCGGCCCGATCGCCAGGAATCACGGCGAGGAGGCGACCCGCAGGCTGGTCGCGGAGCTCGGCCTCGGGCCGGACGACGGCATCTTCTTCGCCGCCGGCAAGGAAATGCAGGCGGCGAAGCTCGCCGGCGCGGCGCGCATGCGGGTCGGCGAGCAGCTCGGCCTCATCGACGGGAATCGCTTCGAATTCTGCTGGATCGTCGATTTCCCGATGTACGAATATGACGAGGAGGCGAAGAAGATCGATTTCTCGCACAATCCCTTCTCGATGCCGCAAGGCGCGCTGGAGGCACTCGAGAGCAAGGACCCGCTCGACATCCTCGCTTACCAATATGACATCGTCTGCAACGGGGTGGAATTGTCCTCGGGCGCGATCCGCAACCACCGGCCGGACATCATGTATAAGGCGTTCGGGATCGCCGGCTACAGCCGCGACGAGGTCGACCGCAACTTCTCGGGCATGATCAACGCCTTCAAATATGGCGCTCCGCCGCACGGCGGCTCGGCGCCGGGCATCGACCGCATCGTCATGCTGCTCGCCGGCGAACCCAATATCCGCGAAATCGTCCTCTTCCCGATGAACCAGAAGGCCGAGGATCTGATGATGGGCGCGCCGTCGGAAGTGACGGCGAAGCAGCTGCGCGAGCTCCACATCCGCGTGGTGCCGCCGGCGGGGACCAAGCCGAAGAATCCCGACGACCTGGTGGCGCCGGAGTAATTTCTCCCCTCCCGCTTCCGGGAGGGGTTGGGGGAGGGCCTGTCTTGAGCCCCTTGCACTCGGCCGGTATGCCCTCCCCTGGTGGCTGCGCCAGGGACCGTCCGGGGGACGGTCCGGCAGCCACTCCCCTCCCAAGCGGGAGGGGAGGAAAGGTGTCCATGCCCATCAATCTCTCCGACTGTGAAACCGGTGCCCCTTATCCCGGCGATTACGATGCCGATCTGGCGAAGCTCCAGAAGCGCCTCGACCGCATCCTCGTCGCCTATATCGTCCACCGGAAGCGCGCGATCGTCGTCGCCGAAGGCTGGGACGCCGCGGGGAAGGGCGGAGCGATCCAGCGGCTGACCGCGGGCTGGGATCCGCGCGCCTTCGAGGTCTGGCCGGTCGAGGCGCCGACCGAGGAAGAGAAATCCCGCCACTTCCTCTGGCGCTTCTGGGCCAAATTGCCGGGCGCGGGCGAGGTCGCGGTCTTCGACCGGAGCTGGTACGGCCGCGTCCTCGTCGAGCGTGTCGAGGGCCTTGCCAGCGAGGCCGAATGGCGGCGCGCCTATGACGAGATCAACGAGTTCGAAGCCCAGCAATGTTTCGACGGCACCGCGATCGTGAAGCTCTTCTTCCACGTGACGCAGGAGGTGCAGGACGAACGGCTGAAGGCGCGGCTCGGCCATCCCTGGAAACGCTGGAAGGTGACGAAGGAGGATTTCCGCAACCGCCTCCGCCGCGCCGACGCTCTTGCCGCCGCGGAGGAGATGTTCGCCCGCACCGACACGCGCTGGGCGCCCTGGACGGCGATCGACGGCAACAACAAGAAGGCGGCTCGGATCGCCGCGCTGATCGCTGTGGCCGAGGCGATGGAATCGGCGGTCTCGATGGAGCCGCCGCCGATCGATCCCGACATCGAGGATCTCGCGCACCGGGCGTTCGGAAAAGACGGTCAACGGCGAGCCTGACCTCAGCTTCGCCATTGCGAGCCCGGCGAAGCAATCCGGAGCTGAGCCTGTCGGAGCCGCCGACGGGATTGCCGCGTCGCCGCGCTCCTCGCAATGACGATCAGGACGGATAGGAAATCGACACGATCTCCAGCTCCCGCTCCCCTGCCGGAAGCGAGACCCGCCTTACATCGCCGGCCGCCGCGCCCCGGATGGCGCGGCCGATCGGCGAGCTCCAGCTGATCCGGCCGGCGGCGGCGTCGGTTTCGTCCTCGCCGACGAGCGTCACGATCCGCTCGTTATCGTCCTCGTCGACCAAAGTGACGGTGGCGCCGAAATAAATCCGGCCGCGCTCCGGCTGGGCGGCCGGATCGACCAATTTCGCCTCCTTCATCCGCCGCGACAGGAAGCCGAGGCGGCGGTCGATCTCGCGGAGCTTGCGGCGCCCGTAAATATAATCGCCATTCTCGGAGCGGTCGCCATTCGCCGCCGCCCAGGCGATCGTCTCGACCAGCTTCGGCCGCTCGACTCCGAACAAGGCCTCATATTCCTCGCGCAGGCGGCGATAGCCGTCGGGCGTGATGTAATTGGACCGCTCGCTCATCCTGCTTTTGTAGCCCGGTCGCGGCGAAGGTTCCTATCCCGCCTTGCCGAGATAGAAAGAGAGCCGATCGGGCTGCTGGCCGCCGCCGGGGGCGAGCGTGTCGTAGACCACGGCGTTTTCGAGCACGCGCTGCACGTAATTGCGCGTCTCCGAATAGGGAATATCCTCGATCCAGCGGACGACGTCCGTGCCCGGCATGCGCGGATCGCCATTCTGGGCGACCCAGCGCCGGACATTGCCGACGCCGGCATTGTAGCTTGCCACCGCAAGCGCGGCATTGCCGCCCCATTGGTCGAGCAGGGTCGAGAAATAGCCGGTCCCAAGCATCATGTTGTAGGAGGGATCGGAGGTCAGCCGCCCGAAATCGTAGGGGAGGCTAAGCGCGCCCGCCTGCTGCCGCGCCGTTCCGGGCATGAGCTGCATCATGCCGCGCGCGCCGGCATTGCTGACCGCCATCCGGTCGAACGAGCTTTCCTGCCGCGTGATCGCCTCGGCGAGCGCCCAGTAACGGGCGAAGCCGGGGGCGATCGGTACGTCGGGGAAGCTGCCGCGGGCGTAGAAATTGTCGCCCTGGCTGCGCGCCTCGCGGGCGACCCAGACGCCGAGGTCGAGCCGGCCGATCTGCCGGCCCAATTCGACCGCGAGCTGGCGTTCGCCGTCGCTCTTCGCCTGCTGGGCGATGGCGCGGACGAACAGGCTCTGGTCGTCCCACCGGCCCATCGTCCCAAGCGCCTTGACCGCGCGGACGAGGTCGCGCTGGGCGAAGGCCGCGCGCTCGGCGTCGGTCGGAATCCCGGCGGCGAGGGGCGGGGCGGGGATCGGGCGGCCGAGCTTCTCGAGCGCGAGCTGGCCGTAAAACTGGTCGGGCGCCGTCGCCGCCTGCTCGAAATAGGAGAGGCTCTCCTCGCTCCGCCCGGCCGAAGCGGCGGCGCGCCCCGCCCAGTAGAAGCCCTTGGACCGGGTCTGCGGCGAGCGGGCGCCATGGGCGTAAAAGTCGAACAGGCGGATCGCGTCGGCGGCGCGGCCGAGCTTCATCGCCGCCGATCCGCCGACCCAGGCGAGGCTCGTATAGGCATCGCGTTCGCCATAGGGCCGGTCGCTGACGTCGGTGCCGGCGGGATAGGCGTCGTCCATCCGGGCGGCGATGCCGTAGGCGGTCGCATATTGACCGTCGTGGTCGGCGTCGCGGGCGAGCAGGGCCAAGGTCTCGAACCAGGGTTCGGGATCGGCCGGCCGCACCGTGAGCGCCCCACGATTGGCGAGCAATTGGCGCGCGGCCATGGCCTGGCTGCCACGCCGCAGCCAATTGGCTTCGTCGCGCAGATAGCCGGCATCGCTCTGGGCACCGGCCGGAACCGCCGCCATCCGCGCGCCCGCGTCCGCCGCATTGGTCTGGAAGGCGATCTCGGCCTCGAAGACCGGCCGCCGCGCCGGCGAGGCGAGCGGCAGGTTGCGCAGCGCGTCCTGCGGCTTGCCGGCGGCGAGCAAGGCGGCGATCCGTGCATCATGGTCCTCCGGCTTCAGCCCGGCGGAGAAGGCGGTGAGGATGCGGCTTTCGTCCGACGTCGGCAGCGGGCCGCCGATCCAGGCCCGGCGCGCCGCCTCGCGCGCCTCGTCGGGGCGGCCGGTCGCGAACAGGGCATAAGCCAGCCGCGCCTCGCCGACATTGGTGAGCGGCGGGAAGGTTCGAAAGAAGGAAATGACCTCGCTCGCCGGCGAAATGTCGGGGTTGATCGCCCGCTCCGCCGCCTTGCGCATCGCCGCCTCGCCCGGCCAGCCGGGATGGCGCAGCAGGAAGGAAGCATAAGAGGTGAAAGGATAGGAATCCGACTGGCGCAGGCTGTTCCATTCGGCGATCGCCGAAGCGATGGCCGGATCGACCGCATAAGCCGGCGGCGGAGGCGGCGCATAGGTAGGCTGGGTCGGGTTGAAGGCACCCTGGACGGCGGCCGGAAGCAGGGTTGCGACCCGGGCCGGCACGATATTGGCGGCGACCGCCGCCATCGCGCCCGCCGATATGCCCAACAAGCTCAGCAACAACGCTTTTTTCTGCATGCTGGACAGAATGACACCCCCCTCCTTATCAGGCACTGAACGGCCTCCCGACATCGATCATGTCCCGATCGTCGCTCCGGGTGAAGGAGAGAAATGATGTTTCGCGGGTCTTTACCGGCTCTGGTGACCCTGTTTCGCGACGAAGCGTTGGACGAAGGCGCTTATCGGGCCTTCGTCCAGTGGCAGATTGAGGAAGGAAGTCATGGCCTTGTCCCCGCCGGGACGACCGGCGAATCGGCGACGCTGACTCCCGCCGAGCATCGCCGAATCGTCGAAATCTGCGTCGAGGCTTCGGCGGGCCGGATTCCGGTGATCGCCGGCTGCGGTTCGAACGATACGGCCCATGCCATCGCGCTCACCCGCATGGTGAAGGAAGTGGGCGCGGACGCCGCCCTCCACGTGCCGCCTTATTACAACCGGCCGGGTCAGGAGGGGATCTACGCCCATCTCGCCGCGATCGCCGAGGCCGTGGACATTCCGATAATCCTCTACAACGTGCCGTCCCGGACGATCACCGACATCGGGGTCGAGACGATGGCGCGGCTGGCGAAGCTCGCCAATGTCGTCGCGGTGAAGGATGCGACCGGCAATCTCGCCCGCATCTCCGCCCAGCGCCTCGCCTGCGGGGAGGAATTCGTCCAGCTTTCGGGCAACGACGATATGGCATTGGGCGTCCTCGCCATGGGCGGCAAGGGCTGCGTCTCGGTCACCGCCAACGTCGCGCCGCGCCTCTGCGCCGAGTTCGAAATTGCATGCCTTTCAGGCCATTGGGAGGAGGCGCTGAGACTGCAGGACAGGCTCTACCCGCTCCACGCCGCCTTGTTCAGCGACGCCTCGCCGGGGCCGGTCAAATATGCCGTCAACAAGCTCCGGCCGGAATTTTCCGCCGCTTTGCGCCTGCCGATGACGCCACCGTCGGAGGCGAGCCGCCGCGCCGTCGACGCCGCTCTGGCGCATGCGGGATTGCTGTGAGGGGTGTCGCGCCCAAGGTCCTCTCCCGGATTTCCGGGGGAGGGGGACCATGCGAAGCATGGTGGAGGGGCCCCTTGCGCCGAGCCTTCCCCTCCGCCGCGCTGCGCGCGGTCCCCCTCCCCTCGAAATCGAGGGGAGGATTTTAGGATGACCCGTCCCAAGCCTGCCACGTTCGACAAGAAGAAGGTCGCCGCCGAGAATCGGCGGGCGCGCTACGATTATGCGCTCGAGGACAAATATGAGGCCGGGATCGCGCTGACCGGCACCGAGGTGAAGTCGCTGCGCTTCGGCGAAGGCTCGATCGCGGAAAGCTATGCCGAGGTGAAGAACGGCGAGGTGTGGCTGATCAATGCCAACATCCCCGAATTCAGCCATGGCAACCGCTTCAACCATGAGCCCAAGCGGCCGCGCAAATTGCTGCTCCACGCCAGCGAGGTGAACAAGATGTTCGGCGCGGTGATGCGGCAGGGCATGACGCTGGTCCCGCTCTCCATCTATTTCAACTCGCGCGGGCGGGCGAAGGTGGAGCTCGCCATCGCCCGCGGCCGCAAGGCGCACGACAAGCGCGAGCACGAAAAGGAGAAGGACTGGAAGAAGGAGCAGGGCCGCCTGCTGCGCCAGCATGGCTGAGCCAGGCCGATCGGGCGGGTTGATGGGCTGGATCCGCCACCACATCCCGACCCGCGAGACCATCGATTCCTACCGGCTGCTGCGGCCCTTCGCCCGGCAGCTCCGCCAGCCCAATCTCTGGCATCTGAACCACCGCTCGGTGCCGCGCGGGGTCGCGGTCGGGCTCGGCGTCGGCGTGATCATCCCGTTCATGCACACCTTCGTCGCGGCCCTGGTCGCGATTCCGACGCGGGCGAACGTGGCGCTGGCGGCCGCCTGCACCCTGGTCATCAACCCGCTCACCATTCCGCCCATGTATTGGGCGGCCTACAGGATCGGGCGGTGGGAGCTGCACCATGACGCGCTGGTCGATCCGCAGACCGCGCGGCAGGCCTCCGGCGCGCTCGGCCGGCTGCTTTTCTGGGTCCACCATGCCTCGGGGCCGATCGCGCTCGGCATCCTCACCATCTCGGCCTCGGCGGCGCTCGTCGGCTATGTCGTCAGCGCGATCGGCTGGCGTTTGTGGGTGCGCAGCAAGTGGCGCCGCCGGCGTGAGGAGCGCAAGCTGACGCGGATTTGAAACGGGCCGCCGCACGGTCTATCAGCCGCGCAGCCTTCTTCAGCAACGGGATGAAACGCAATGCGCAAGCTCCTCCTCTTCAGCCTCGCCGCCACCACCGCCCTTGCCGCCGCTTATGCCGCGGCGCCGGCGCACCACGCCGCCGCGCCCCACGCGCATGCGACGGCCGGTAACCCGACCTACGGCGTTTTCGGCTTCGACGAGGCGGGGATGGACCGCGCGACCCTGCCCGGCGACAATTTCTTCGAATATGCCAACGGCACCTGGCTGAAGAACACGCCGATCCCGCCCGACAAGGCGACCTATGGCATGTTCAGCGTGCTCGACGATCTCTCGCGCACCCGCACCCGCGAAATCCTCGACCAGGCGAAGTCCAATCCCGCCAGCAAGATCGGCAACGCCTATGCGAGCTTCCTCGACACGGCGACGATCGAATCGCGGGGCCTGTCGCCGATCCAGCCCTGGCTGAACCAGATCCAGGGCCTCCAATCCAAGGCCGGCTATCCGGCGCTGGTCGCCGAGGCGGCGCGCAACGGCATTGGCGGGCCGGTCGGCGCCTTCGTCAACCAGGACGACAAGGAGCCGGACGTCTATGCGCTGAACGTCGGCCAGGCCGGCCTCGGCATGCCCGACCGCGATTATTATCTGAAGGACGATGCCAAGATCGCGCAGACCCGCGCCGCCTATCAGCACCATCTCGAACACATGCTGACGCTGGCGGGCGAGCACGATGCCGCCGAACGCGCCGCCGCCATCCTTGCCTACGAGACCGAGCTGGCGCGGGCGCATTGGACCCGGGTCGAAAGCCGCGACGCGACCAAGACCTACAACAAGATGAGCGTCGCCAAGCTCGCCTCGGACGCGCCGGGCTTCGACTTCACCACCTATTTCCGCGATATCGGCGCGCCGGTGCAGGATGTGATCGTCGCCCAGCCGAGCGCGATCAAGGGCATCGCCGCCGCGGTCGCCGCGGCGCCGCTCCAGGTGCTGAAGGACCAGCTGGTCGTCCGCTCGCTCGACCGCTACGCCTCGGTCCTGCCCAAGCCGATCGACGAGGAGAATTTCGCTTTCTACGGCACCGTCCTCTCCGGTACGCCGCAGCAGGAGGAGCGCTGGAAACGGGCGGTGAGCTTCACCACCCGGACCCTCTCCGACGAGGTCAGCAAGATCTACGTCGCCCGCTATTTCCCGCCGGCGACCAAGGCCGCGGCCGACCGGCTCGTCCACAACATCATCGCCGCGATGGACCGGCGGATCGACCAGCTGACCTGGATGAGCCCGGAGACCAAGATCAAGGCCCATGCCAAGCTCGCCTCGTTCACGCCGAAGATCGGCTATCCGAGCCACTGGCGCGATTTCTCCGGGCTCGTCATCCGCCGCGACGACGCGTTCGGCAACGCTTTGCGCGCGTCCCGCTTCGAGCACGAATATAACGTCAACAAGCTCGGCAAGCCCATCTACCGCTGGGAATGGGGCATGACTCCGATGACGATCAACGCCTATGCCAATTTCGGCATGGTCGAGATCGTCTTCCCGGCGGCGATCCTGCAACCGCCCTTCTTCGATCCCAAGGCCGATCCGGCGATCAATTATGGCGGCATCGGCGCCGTCATCGGCCACGAGATGAGCCACCATTTCGACGACCAGGGCGCCAAGTACAATCGCGAGGGCCGTCTGGTCGACTGGTGGACGCCGCAGGACGTCAAGGCGTTCAACGCGCGGCTCGACAAGCTCGAGGCGCAGTATAATGCCTATGAGCCTTTGCCCGGCATGCACGTCCAGGGCCGGCTGACCATGGGCGAGAACGTCGCCGACCTTGCCGGCCTCACCGTCGCTTATGACGCTTATCATGCCTCGCTCGGCGGCAGGAAGGCGCCGGTGATCGACGGCTTTACCGGCGACCAGCGTTTCTATCTCGGCTGGGCGCAGGTGTGGCGGCAGAATTACCGCGAGGCGAACCTGCGGCAGCGGCTGATGACCGATCCGCATTCGCCGTCGGAGCAGCGCGTCGACACGATCCGCAACCTCGATCCCTGGTATGCGGCCTACCATGTGCAGCCGGGCCAGAAGCTCTATCTGACGCCGGAGCAGAGGGTTCGTATCTGGTAAGATGGCGAGCGCGGCCTCCGTCCTCCCGGCCCGGCCGCCGCTCGGCCTTGCCCTCGCCGCCGTGGCGATTGCCGCGGCGGCGTCGGCGGGGCTGCTCTTCTGGGCCTTGCCCGATCCGCGCGTCGCCGCCGCCTTCTTCGCCGGCGTGCTCGCGATCGGTGTGCCGCTCGCGCTCGCCGGACGGCGCGGCGCGGCGATCGCGGCCGCCGAGCCTGTTCCGGCGCCGCTCGACCGCTTCCTGATCCGCGCCGCGCTGGACGTTCTGGCCGATGCCGCCGCGATCACCGATGCCGACGGCGCCCTGATCGTCGCCAACCGCGCTTATGAAATATGGTTCGGCGCCGTCGCTCCGACCGGGCTCGGCGACGAGGCATTGGCGGCGCTCCGCGCGGCGGCGCGGGACGGGTCGGCCGCTTTCCAGGCCGCGGATACGGAGGCGACGATCGAAGCGGCCGGCGCCTATTGCCTGTGGCGCTTCTCCAGGCGCGGCGAGGACGGCCTCGACGCGGAGGTGAAGAGGCTGGTCGCGGGGGCGGCGGGAACCCGGATCGGCCAGGCCGGGATCATGGCGGCGCTGACCGACGCGGAGGGCCGGCTGGTCGCCGCCAACGGCGCCTTCCAGGTGCGGGCGCTTGGCGGCGCGGGCGGCGGCATGGGCGACGGCGCGGGCGTCGGGGCCGGCACCGCGCTGGCCGAGCTGATCGGAGTCGCCGAGGACGGCCGCTTCCACTTCCTGCGCGAAGGCACGGAGAGCGGCGGGCTGCGCATCCTCCAGGTGCCGGTCGGCGACGAGGGCGCGCCGATCCTGTTCCTGCTGCTCGACGAGCTTGGCGCGGCGGGCACGGGCGGCACCAGCCTCAACGGGCTGCTCGAAATCCTGCCTTTGGGCCTCGCGCTCGCCGACCGCGACGGCCGCTTCGTCTATCTGAACACGGCCTTCCGCCGCGCCGCCGGCCTCTCGCAGAAAGCGGAGCCCGCCTGGCCGAGCGACCTCGTCGTCGACGAGGACAAGGCGCCGGTCGCCGATTCGGTCCGCCGCTTCGCCCGCGGCCCGTCCATGTCGGGCGACATCGCGGTGCGGCTGAAGGCGCGGCCCGACGAGCCGGTTGCGCTCACCGTCGCCGGCGCGCGCGGCCTCGGCGATGCCGCCGTGCTGCTCTCGCTCAAGGACAATAGCGAGGAGGATCGGCTCAAGCGCCAAATCGCCCAGGCGACGAAGATGCAGGCGGTCGGCCAGCTCGCCGGCGGCGTCGCCCACGATTTCAACAACATCCTGACCGCGATCCTCGGCTATTGCGACCTCATGCTGATGCGCCACACGCCGGGCGACAGCGATTATGACGACATCCAGCAGATCCGCTCCAACTCGAACCGCGCCGCCAGCCTGACCCGCCAATTGCTCGCTTTCTCGCGCCAGCAGACGCTGCGGCCGCAGGTGCTCCAGCTTCCCGACGTCATCGCCGAGGTCTCGACCCTGTTGAAGCGGCTGCTCGGCGAGACGGTGAAGCTGCAGGTCAAGCACGGCCGCAACCTTGGCGCGGTGCGGGCCGATCCCGGCCAGCTCGAGCAGGTGATCGTCAACCTCGCCGTCAACGCCCGCGACGCCATGCTCGCCAAGGATCCGGTCGCGGGCGGAACGCTCATCCTCCAGACCTATTCGGTCGCGGCCGACGACGTCCGCCGGATGGGCAGCGAGATATTGCCGATCGCCGATTATACGGCCTTGCGCGTCACCGATACCGGCACCGGCATTCCGCCGCATCTGCTGGCGAAGATCTTCGAGCCCTTCTTCACCACCAAGGAGGTGGGGAAGGGGACCGGCCTCGGCCTCTCCACCGTCTACGGCATCGTCAAGCAGTCGGGCGGCTTCATCTTCGCCGAATCGAAGGAGGAGGAAGGGACGAGCTTCGTCATCTACCTTCCCGTCCACCGCGCCGAGACGGCCGCGCCGCGCCAGGCGAAGGAGAAAGCCGGCGAGCTCTGGGGCTCGGGCATTGTCCTGCTGGTCGAGGATGAAAGCACCGTCCGCGCCGTCGCCGAACGCGCTCTCACGCGCCACGGCTATACGGTCCTGACCGCGGAGAATGGCGAGGCGGCGCTGGAGATCCTTGCCCGCGAGCCGGGCATCGACCTGATGATCTCCGACGTGGTGATGCCGACGATGGACGGGCCCACCACCGCCCGCGCGGCGCGCAAGACGCACCCGGACCTGCCGATCCTGTTCATCTCAGGCTATGCCGAGGAGCAGCTCCGCCAGTCGATCGACCTCGACCACGTCCATTTCCTCGCCAAGCCATTCTCGGTCCAGAAGCTGGCCGAGGCGGCGCGCGACGCGCTTGGAGCGGTCAGTCGGCCGCCTGGCGGCTGAGGATGTCCGGATCGGCGGCGAGGCTGTGCAGATAGGCATGGCGCTGGTCGGTGCCGATCTTCAGCCTGGAGAGCCGGTGCCGCTGCTCCGACGTCAATTTGAACTTGTGGTAGCCGTGCTCCTGCAGGCAGCGATCGAGCGTCGCCTGCATCAGATCGCCCGCTTTCTCCATATTGCGCTCGGGGGCGGCGATCTGCAGCGCCGCGATCCAGGTGTCGTAGTCGGAGCCGTTTTCGAGAATGCGCGACGCGGCCTTGAAGGATCTGGCGGGGCCGCTGCCGGCAAGATCGAGGCCGGCCGCCTGGCGTCCGCAGGCGACGGAGTCGGCGCGATAGTCGGCGAGCGAGACGCCGGGCTTGCCCCAGCTCATGGCGTAACCGGGACTGACATAGCGTGCCTGGGCGGGCATCGCCGCCGCGAGCATGCAAAGACTGAACGCGAAGCCGATCCTGCGCATCTTCGTCTCCTTCCTCTTCATTCAGCCGCCTGCCGCGTCAGCACCCGCGGGTCGCTGGCGAGGCCGTAAAGATAGGCATGACGGGCGTCGCTGCCGAGGGGCAGCTTGGACAATCTGTGCTTCTGCTCCGAGGTGAGCCTGAACTTGCGATAGCCTTTCGCCTTCAGGCATTGCTCCAGCGCGCTTTCCAATATGTCGCCGGCCTTGGCGATCTGGCGGTCCGGAGCGATCATATGGATGATTCCGGGCGTGGAGCCGGCATTGTCGAGCGCGCCGGGCGCCGCCGAAGGGCCGGCCATCGGATCGACGACCGGCGCCGGATTCGCGTTGGGATCGTTGTCGATCAGCCGCGAGCCGATGACCAGGGCCTTGGCCGGATCGGTGTTGGCGAGGTCGGTCCCGGCGGCATTCACGCCGCACTGGATGGCATCGGCGCGATATTGGGCGAGGGTGATTCCGGCCTTGCCCCAGCTGATGCCGACGCCCGGGCTCACCAGCCGCGCGGCGGCGGGTCCGGCGGTGACGGCAAAAGTCGCGGCGGCGCATGCGAAGACGATCGAAAGACGCATTCCTTCTCCCTTTCTGCCGCCTCCCGATAGCACAGGGGCGGGCGGCGGCCAAAACCCACTCTATCCGCGAAACCAAATAATTGTTTTCGATTCCTGCCTTTGCGCCCTAAACGAACCGCCGTGACCGCCGGCCGTTCCGTCCTGATCGTCGAAGACGAGCCCCTGATCTCGATGATGCTCGAGGATTTTCTCGATTCGCTCGGCCACAAGGTGTCGGCGACCTGCGACAATCTCGCCGATGCGCTGGGACGGGTGGAGCAGGGCGATTTCGACGTCGCGATCATCGACGTCAATCTGAACGGCCAGCAGGTCTGGCCGGTGGCGGACCGGCTCGCCGCCAAGGGCATTCCCTATGTCCTTGCCACCGGCGGCCATATCGAGCCGCCGCCCGCCGCCCATGCCGGCGCGCCCGTCCTCTCCAAGCCCTATACGCTCGACGCGATCGAGCCGGTGCTCGCCGAAGCCTGCCGCGTCTGAGCGGCGCAAGAAGGCTGGCAAAGCGCCCGACCAGCCTTTAGTCTCCTCCGCGGGGAACAGGGGGAGACCAATGATGACGACGGCATCCTGCGCAAGTTGCGGCGGCGCGCTCGGCGCGGCCGACCTTCAATGCCCGGCCTGCGGCGCGAGCACCGGCGCGCCGGTCGACGATGCGGCGTCAGTCGGCGATCCGGCGCCGGCCGCGGCGCCGGCGGCCGCGTTCCTTTCGGACGAATCGTCGCTGACGCGCTTCGGCCAGGTGGCGAAGACGATCGCACTGCTCGCTTTCCTGCTGCCCTGGGTGACCGTCTCCTGCGCGGGTCAGCAGATCGCTTCGGTCAGCGGCGCCCGGCTCGCGACGGGGATCGTGACCATAACCAATCCGATGACCGGCGCGGTCGAGCGGCATGCCGGCTCGCAAAACTGGTTCGTGCTGCTGGCCGCTCTGGCGATCGTGCTGGCCTTGCTGATCAGCTTCGTCCGGTCGGGCAAGGCGGGCGCGCTTGCCGGCCTGGCCCTCTCGGCCGTCGCGGCGGCGCTCTCAGTCTATGCGATATTGGTCGACATTCCGCACCAGCTCCTGTCGGGCGTGCGCCACCAGCAAGGCGGCGGCGAAGTCGCTTCGGCCGGCGATTTCGGATCCTCCGTCGCGAATTCGATCGAGCATGCGATCAAGGTCGATCCGGCGATCGGCTTCTGGATCACCCTGCTTGCTCTGGCCGCGGCGATCGTCCTCGACTGGAGGCTCCGGAGCCGGAGCGCCGATGGCGGATGAGGGGGTGCTGCGGCGGCTGCGGTCGAGGCGTTTCTGGTTGACGGCGTTCCTGGTCGCCCTCCTGGTCTATGCCGCCCTCGTCGCGCTCGCTTTCGCCTTTCAGACGCGGCTGATCTTTCCCGGCACCGGCGGGACTCCGGTGCTGCCGGCCGGGACCCGGCCTCTGGAGATAAAGGCGCCCGGCGGCGCCGATCTTCGCGGCGTGCTGATCCCGGCCGCCCAGCCCGCGGCGGGCGCGCCCTTGATCCTCAGCTTCGCCGGCAACGCGACCAACGGGGCCGCCGCCGCGCTCTACGTCCACGACCTCTATCCCGAGGCCGACGTGATCGGCTTCCACTATCGCGGCTATCGGCCGAGCAGCGGAAAGACCGATGCCGCCTCCTTGTGCGCGGACAGCCTCCTCATCCATGACGAAGCGGCGCGCCGCTTTCCGGGGCGGCCGATGGTCGCGATCGGCTTCAGCATCGGCAGCGGCGTCGCCTCCTGGCTCGCGAGCCATCGGCCGCTGGCTGGGCTGATCCTCGTCACGCCGTTCGATTCGCTCGAAAAGGTCGCCGCCGAGCGGATGCGGTGGCTGCCGGTCCGCTGGCTGTTCCGAAACCCGATGACCTCCGCTTCATGGCTGCACGGCACGACGCTCCCGGTGGCGGTGATCGCCGGCGGCGCGGACACCTTGGTCCACCCCGCCCGCACCGATGCGCTCCGCCGGGCGATCCCGCATCTCGTCTACGACGACACCATCCCCGGGGCGGACCACAACGACATCTACGAGAAAGCCGCGTTCCGGCATGCGATGCGCGAGGCCCTGGCCGCCGTGACGGCCGCGCGCCAGCCCTGAATGTTTCCATCTTGTTCCTTGAGAACAGATAAGGTACACGGCCATTCACGCGTTGAATGGGCGGCGCGGACCGAATAGGCAGGAGCGAGGCCATGGTGGCATCTCTGAAAGTCGTAACGGACGGGAATTCCGACAATATGGACAAGCAGAAGGCCCTCGAGGCCGCCCTCGCGCAGATCGACCGCGCCTTCGGCAAGGGCTCGGCGATGAAGCTTGGATCGCGCGAGACGGTCGAGATCGAGACCATCTCCACCGGCTCGCTCGGGCTCGACATCGCGCTCGGCATCGGCGGCCTGCCGCGCGGCCGCGTCGTCGAAGTCTACGGGCCGGAAAGCTCGGGCAAGACCACGCTCGCTCTCCACGTCATCGCCGAGGCGCAGCGCAACGGCGGCAGCGCCGCCTTCGTCGACGCCGAGCACGCGCTCGACCCGATCTATGCGAAGAAATTGGGGGTCGACATCGACGAGCTGATCGTGTCGCAGCCCGACACCGGCGAGCAGGCGCTCGAAATCACCGACACCCTGGTGCGCTCGAACGCGATCGACGTTCTCGTCGTCGATTCGGTCGCCGCTCTCGTCCCGCGCGCCGAGATCGAGGGCGAGATGGGCGACAGCCATGTCGGCCTGCAGGCCCGTTTGATGAGCCAGTCGCTGAGGAAGCTCACCGGCTCGATCTCCAAGTCGAAATGCCTCGTCATCTTCATCAACCAGCTCAGGATGAAGATCGGCGTGATGTACGGCAATCCGGAGACGACGACCGGCGGCAACGCGCTCAAATTCTACGCTTCGGTGCGCCTCGACATCCGCCGTACCGGCCAGATCAAGGATCGCGACGACATCGTCGGCAACGCGACCCGGGTGAAGGTGGTCAAGAACAAGGTCGCGCCGCCGTTCAAGCAGGTCGAGTTCGACATCATGTACGGCGAGGGCATCTCCAAGGTCGGCGAGATTCTCGACCTCGGCGTCAAGGCCGGAATCGTCGAGAAATCGGGCGCCTGGTTCAGCCACGATTCGGTGCGGATCGGCCAGGGCCGCGAAAACGCCAAGCTCTATCTCAAGGAGAATCCGGAGGTCGCCGAGCGCATCGAGCGCGCCATCCGCGGCAAGACCGACGAGGTCGCCGATGCGCTGATGACCGGCCCGAGCGCGGACGACGATCTGTAAGGGCAGGGTAGCGGAATCCGTTCGACTGAGTTCGTCCAAGACCGTCATCCCAGCGAAGGCTGGGATCCCAGTGCGGAAAAGACATTAGCGCCTTTCACCCCCTGGGATCCCAGCCTTCTTCGCCGAAGTTCATCCTGAGCGACGCGGCAGGCGGCGTCGAAGGGCTGGGATGACGGTCTTCGTCAGGCTCAGTTTGACCGGAATATTTCCCGTCACCCCCGCCCGAACAACTGCCCCCGTTCGGTCGCGACCAAGATGAGGAGGGCGCCGCACCCGAACAGGACGTCCCCGCCGACCATCGGCAGGATCGTCCCGTTGAAGCACTGGCCGATGGCGAGGCCGAGCAGGGCGCCGCAGATCGTGCCGATCGCCCCCTGGACCGAGGAGGCGGTGCCGGCGATGTGCCCCATGGGCTGCATCGCCAGCGCGCCGAAATTGGCCGAGGAGAGGCCGAAACAGGCCATGGTCGCCGCCTGCAGCACGATGAAGGCGCCGAGGCTCTCGCCGCGCATCGCGATCAGGAAGTGGGCGAGCGCGACGAGGGTGAAGGCGCTGAGCCCGAAATGGGCGATCCGCCTCGTCCCCAGCCGCTCGACCAGCCGTGAATTGGCGTAGGAGGTGATCGCCATCGGTCCGGCAATGCCGGCGAAGGTGATCGCGATCAGAGCGGGCCGGTGGAAGACGTCGAAGACGATCTGCTGGATCGAGAGGATATAGCCGATCAGGGCGCCCATCAGCAGGGTGAAGGCGAAGGTGTAGCCGAGCGACTGGCGGTTGGTGAGCGTTTCGCGCGCGCCGGCGGCGATCGATCCCGGCGAGAGGGGCCGACGATATTCGGGATGGAGCGTCTCGGGCAGCCGCAGCAGCGACCAGGCGAGCATGATCGTCGCGAAGGTCGCGAGGCCGAAGAAGATCGCCCGCCACGACGCGACCAGCAGGATGAGCTGGCCGAAGCTCGGCGCGAGCACCGGCATCAGCAGGAAGACCATGAAGGCGAGGCTCATCAGCCGCGCCATTCGCGCGCCTTCGAAGCGGTCGCGGACGATCGAGACGGTGAGCACCCGGCTCGACGCCGCCGCCATGCCCTGGAGCAGCCGCGCCGTCAGCAGCAGGAAGAAGCTTCCCGATGCCGCGCAAAGCAAGGCGAAGGCGACGTAGAGGACGAGGCTCGTCATCAGCACCGGCTTGCGTCCGTAGCGGTCCGACAGCGGCCCATAGACGATCTGGGTCGCGCCGAAGCCGAGCATGTAGAAGGTGACGACGAGCTGCCGCTCATTCTCGGTGAGGATTTGCAGCGAACGGCCGATCGCCGGCAGCGCCGGCACCATCGCGTCGATCGCCAGCGAGTTGATCGCCATCAGGCCGGCGATCAAGGCGACGAACTCGTGAAAGCCCGGCCGCATCGGCGCGGCGGCATCCCGGAGGGCAGGCGAGGGCTCGATCTTGTTCACGCGATTCCGCTTTGACGGGGTGGTGGCCATTGGCCGGCTGAGGCGGTTTCCTAGAGGCGGACGTGCGCCTATGGAAGGCGCCGAAGCGCATCGAGACGCTGATGAAGGGAGGGGCCATGGATCTTCGCCGCCGCGATTTCGCTCTGGGGGCCCTGGCCGCGGGCGGCGCCCTGGCGCTGGGTCCGATGCTCCGCGCAGCGCCCGCCGATTCGTCGCTCCGGCCGATGACCGGCGACGTCGTTCCGATCGGCCGCGCGGAGCGGCTTGCCCGCATCGCCAGGGCGCAAAGGCTGATGCAGCGGCTCGGCTATGGCGCGATCCTGATCGAGCCCGGCGCCTCGCTCGTCTATTTCACCGGCGTCGAATGGCATCGCAGCGAACGGCTGACCGCCGCCCTCATCCCGGCGGAGAGCGAGACGTTGATCGTCACGCCCTTCTTCGAGGAGCCGTCGGTGCGCGAGACCCTCGCCATTCCGGCCGAAATCCGCACCTGGCAGGAAGACGAGAACCCGCTCGCGCTCGTCGCCCAGGCTTTGCGCGAGCGCAAGCTCGCCGCCCGCCCGGTCGGGATCGAGGAGACGGTCCGCTATTTCGCGGTCGACGGGCTGCAGAAGGCGCTGCCGCACGCGCCGGTGCGCAACGCCGCGCCGATCGTCCGCCCGTGCCGGATGATCAAGTCCCCCGCCGAGCTCGCCTTGATGCAGAAGGCGACCGACATCACCATCGCCGCCTATCGCCATACCTATAAAAACGTCGAACGCGGGATGCGTCCGTCCGACATCGCATCGATCATGAACGGCGCGACGGTGGCGCTCGGCGGCAGCGTCGAGTTCGCGCTCATCCTGCTCGGCGAGGCTGCGGCCTATCCGCATGGGAGCCACAAGCCGCAGGAAGTGCGCGACGGCGAGATCGTGCTGATGGACTGCGGCTGCAACGTCCACGGCTATCAGTCGGACGTCTCGCGCACCTTCGTCTTCGGCGAGCCCAATGTCGAGCAGCGCAAGGTCTGGGACCAGGTCCATCGCGGCCAGCAGATCGCGATCGAAGCGGCGCGGGTCGGCGCGCCCGCCGGCAGCGTCGACGATGCCGTCCGCCGCCAGTACGAGGCGTGGGGCTACGGCCCGCGCTACGCCTTGCCGGGCCTCTCCCACCGCACCGGCCACGGCATCGGCCTCGACGGGCACGAGCCGGTCTATCTCGTCCATGGCGAGACGACCCCGCTCGCGCCGGGAATGTGCTTCTCCGACGAGCCCGGCATCTACATTCCCGGCAAGTTCGGAATCCGGTTGGAGGATTGCTTCCACATGACCGAGGCCGGCCCCCGCTTCTTCTCGACCCCGCCGCCGTCGATCGACAAGCCGTTCGATTGAATCGCACATCGTGTTCAGGCTGATGTAGCCCGTACTCCGGCTTCCGGCGGCAATTCCCCCTCCCACCGCGCCACCACGGCGCTTGCCACGGCATTGCCGACGACATTGGTTGCCGATCGTCCCATGTCGAGGAAATGGTCGACGGCGAGGATCAGCAAAACCCCCGCTTCGGGAAGGTGGAATTGCGAAAGCGTCGCGGTGATCACGACCAGGCTGGCGCGCGGGACGCCGGCAACGCCCTTGGACGTGATCATCAGGGTCAGCAGCATCGCGACCTGCGTCCCAAGCGCGAGATGGATGCCATAGGCCTGGGCGATGAACAGGCTGGCGAAGGTCATGTACATCATCGAGCCGTCGAGGTTGAACGAATAGCCGAGCGGCAGGACGAAGCCGGCGATCCGGCCCGGCACGCCCCATTTCTCGAGCGCCTCGAGCGTGCGCGGGAACGCCGCTTCGGACGAGGCGGTCGAGAAAGCGAGCACTGCGGGGTCCCGGATCAGCCGCACCAGCGCGCCCGTCCGGCGGCCGACGATCAGGAAGCAGGCGAGGATCAGCAGGGTCCAGAGGAGGATGAGGCCGACATAGACGCTGACGATGAAATAGCCGTAGGTGGCGAGGATCGCCGGCCCGCGCTCGGCCAAAGCCGCCCCGACCGCCGCGAACACCGCGACGGGGGCGAAGCGCATCACATAATCGGTGATCTTCAGCATGACCGCGACCAGCGCCTCGACGGCGCGGACGAGCGGCCGCGCCTTCTCGCCCACCGACGTGATCGCCACGCCGACGAAGACCGAGAAGATGACGATCTGGAGGATGTCGTTGCCCGCCATGGCCGCGATCATCGATTCCGGAAAGATGTGGCCGAAGAACTTGGCGAGATTGAATCCGGAGCGGTCGACGCCGCTTGCGGCGGCTTCGGGCGGGATGGCCAGGCCGAGGCCGCTTCCGGGGTGAAGCAACGTGACGAGGATCAGCCCGAGCGTCAGCGAGACGAGGCTGGCCCCAATGAACCAGCCGAGCGTCCGAAGGCCGATCCGCCCCAGCGCCCTGGTGTCCCCCGTATGGGCGATACCGGCGACCAGGGTCGAGAAGACGAGCGGCGCGATGATCATCTTGATCAGGTGCAGGAAGACGTTGGTGAGGATGTTGAGATCGTCCGCGATCGACGACAGCCGCGACGCCGCGCCGGGCGTGCCGTCGTCGATCGCGGCGTTCAGCGCCCATCCGACGAGGATGCCGAGCACGAGCCCGACAAGGATGAAATAGGTCAGGCGCTTGCCCACGCGGCGGCTCCCCCGGCTGTTGCGGTGTCAGGCAAAGGCGATCAGGCGAGCGCGGTCAAGTGCGGGCGAAAAGTCCTCCCTGGCGCCGCAGAGGGGGACCGCGGAACGCGGTGGAGGGGAATTGCACGGCGCGATTTCCCCTCCACCATGCTTCGCATGGTCCCCCTCCCCACGCGCTTTGCGCGCAGGGAGGACGAAGTCGCTACGCCGGCTCCAGCACGTGCTGCACCACCTCTTCGGCCAGCTTGCCGTTCAATTCGGCCAGGTGGTCGAACTCGGCCTCGTAGGTGGCGAGGCCCTGGCTGACCGAGCGCAGCTCCGCGTCGAGGCCCTGCAGCTCCGCTTCGGGAACCAGGGCCTCGACGATCTCCCAGCGCGACCAGCCGGGGCGGCTGTCCATGCCGAGCATCTGGCCGCGGCGGCTGGCGATCGCCGACGTGCAGCGTGAGGTCGCATAGCCCGGAGTCACCACCCGTACCTTGAACACCGGCTCGAGCAGGTGCGGCGAGGCGGCGGCCATGGCCTCGCTCATGCCGATCCGCCCCGCCGTGCGGAAGGCGAGCTCGGAGCTGTCGACTGTGTGGTAGCTGCCGTCGATCAGGGTCACGGCGACGTCGACCACCGGGAAGCCGAGCGGCCCCTTCTCCATCGCGTCGCGCACGCCCGCCTCGATCGCCGGTATATATTGCTTCGGCACGGAGCCGCCGTGGATCTTCTCGTCGAACTGGAAGCCTTCGCCCCGGCCGAGCGGCTTCACCTCGATCACCGCGTCGCCGAACTGGCCGTGCCCGCCCGATTGCTTCTTGTGGCGGCCGCGCTGGGTCACCGGCTTGCGGATCGATTCCTTGAAGCCGATCGTCGGCGGCTTGGCGTTGACCGCCACCCCGTAGCGCCGCTTGAGCTTGGCGAGCGTCGCCTTCAGATGCTCGTCGCTTATCCCCTTGAGCCGCGTCTCGTGCAGCGCCTCGTCCTGTTCCCAGCTCAGCGACGGATCCTCCTCGCAGAGCTTCTGGAGCGCGGTCGAGAGGCGGACGTCGTCCTTGCGGTCCTGGGTGGTGATGGCGAGGGCATAATTGGAGGCGGGAAGGGCGAGCTCGGGCGCCTTGCCGCCGCCGCCAAGCCATTCGCCCGCCGCCACGCCTTCGGCCTTGGCGATGGCGACGACGTCGCCGGCCTCCGCTTTGCCGAGCTTGGCGGTCTTGTCGCCCTGGACGGCGAACAAGGTGCCGACGCGAACCGCGCCGCCGTCGGCCGCCTTGAGCTCGGCGCCTTCGCTGAGCGTTCCGCCGAACACCCGGGCCAGCGCGAGCCGGCCCATCGTGCCGCCATGGAAGATCTTGAAGACGAAGGCGCAGCCGCTTTTCGTCCCCAGCCGCTCGGCCGCCGCCGCCGGGGCGGGGGCGTCGTGGCGCAAAGCCTTCATCAGCCGGCGGACGCCGAAACCGTTCAGCGCCGAGCCGAACAGGACCGGCACGACCAGATTCTCGCGGGTCTCGCGGGAGAGGTCGGCGAAGATGGTGGCGCGCTCGGGCTGCTCGTCCATCAGCAATTGCTCGAGCAGGGAATCGTCATGATCGGCGAGCTGCTCCAGCATGTGGAAACGGTCCTGCGTCTCGCGCTCGGCCAGATTGGCGGGGATCTCGATCTGCTCCGAGGCCTTGCCGGGCCGGTAATGGAAGGCGCGCTCGAGGGCGAGGTCGACGAAGCCGGTGATCTTCTCGCCCTCGCGGATCGGGATCTGGCGGGCGACGAGCGGCGAGGCGCTCATCGGCTGCAGGGCTTCGAGCAGGCCGCGGATGCTGCCGCGCGCCTGGTCGATCTTGTTGACGAAGATGAGATGCGGAACGCCGAGCGCCTCCAGCTGGCGGAGCGCCGGCTCGGCGAGGATGGCGCGGTCCGTCTCCGGATCGACGACGACGATGGCGAGATCGGCGGCGGCCATGGCGCGCGCGCCGTCGGCCCAGAAGCCGACCGATCCCGGCGAATCGGCGATCACGAAGCGGTCGCCCATGAAATCGAAATGGAGGAGGTTGAGCTCGGTCGAGCCGCCGCGCGCCCGCGCTTCAGGGCTCGAATCGCCGGCGCTGCTGCCGGCATCGACGCTGCCCTGGCGGTCGATCGTCCCGGCGGCGAAAAGCAGGGCTTCGGCGAGGCTGGTCTTGCCCGCGCCGCCCGGTCCGACGAGCGCGATCGTCCTGGTGCCAACCGATCTTTCCGGCATGAATCTCTCCTCTCGATCCGCATCGCGCGAGCCGCGAGAAGCGCGTTCGCGCCGAACCTCCAGCCTTCGTCCCTTTGAAGCTGAAGCGCAAGGGGGGTGGCGGGAACATGGCGACGCACGGACGGTTTAGGGCGACGGCGGGCGCGGTTTGCCCGCTTTGTCGGAGGAGCGTCGTGCCTCAGGCCCCCATTTTCGTTATCGCGGCAGGGCTTTGCGCGATCGGCGCGGCGATCG
Organism: Allosphingosinicella sp.; assembly: GCA_036491055.1. Taxonomy (GTDB): domain Bacteria; phylum Pseudomonadota; class Alphaproteobacteria; order Sphingomonadales; family Sphingomonadaceae; genus Allosphingosinicella. Next base: position 35,386 of record DASXCT010000018.1, on the reverse strand, counting down.
GCGTGGGCCTGGGCCATGCGACGGTCGATCAGATCAATCCGGCCGATTTCCAGGACCCGCCTTTCGCCTCCGATCTGGCGCCCGGCCATTCCTCCGCCGATTGGGCGCAGGTGCAGGCGGAGGAATATCGTACGGCCGCGCAGCAGGCCGAGCCCGAAAGCTGCGCCGGCTGCACCTGGCCGGTTGCGCCGGTGCCGCCCGAGGATCCGGCCATCGCCCGCTACGACCAGCCCCGCACCGCCGCGGTACCGCCGGCCCGCACCGCCACGGCGGTGCCGCAGGAGCGCGTGGAGGCGCCGGTCCGCACCGCCGCGGTCGAAGCGCCGCCGGAGCCCGATTGGGGCCGGGTCCAGCGTTACGCGCACTATCCGGTCGAGCAGCCCGTCCAGGCGGCGGCCGATGCCAACGCGGTCGCCACCCAGGCTTCCGGGGATACCGGCACGCAATAGTTGCCCGTCTCCCGCCCGTTGCCTACATCGGCGGCATGATTTCGACCAACGACATCAGGCGCGCGTTCCTCGACTATTTCGGCGCCAATGGGCACCGGATCGTGCCCTCGGCGCCGCTCGTCCCGCAGAACGACCCCACCTTGATGTTCGTCAATGCGGGGATGGTGCCGTTCAAGAACGTCTTCACCGGCCTGGAAACGCGGCCTTATTCCACCGCCGCCTCCTCGCAGAAATGCGTCCGCGCCGGCGGCAAGCATAACGATCTCGACAATGTCGGCTACACCGCGCGCCATCTCACCTTCTTCGAGATGCTCGGCAATTTCTCGTTCGGCGATTATTTCAAGGAGCGGGCGATCGAGCTCGCCTGGAACCTCGTCACCCGCGATTTCGGCCTTGCGCCCGACCGGCTCACCGTCACCGTCTATCACAATGACGACCAGGCCTGGGATTTGTGGAAGCGGATCGCCGGCCTGCCCGACGAGCGCATCATCCGCATCGCCACCAAGGACAATTTCTGGGCGATGGGCGACAGCGGACCCTGCGGCCCCTGCTCGGAAATCTTCTTCGATCACGGCCCGTCCATTCCGGGAGGCCCGCCCGGATCGCCCGACGAGGATGGCGACCGCTTCGTCGAGATCTGGAACCTCGTCTTTATGCAATATGAGCAGGAAGACAATGAGATCGTTCGGGAATTGCCCAACAAGTCGATCGACACCGGCATGGGGCTCGAACGGATCTCGACGGTCTTGCAGGGCGTCCACAATATCTTCGACATCGACACCTTCCGTGCGCTCATCCACGCGTCGGCCGAGCTCACCCGTTCCGATTCCGGCAGCGCGAGCCACAAGGTGATCGCCGATCATCTGCGCTCTTCGGGCTTCCTGATCGCCGACGGCGTGCTTCCGGCCAATGAGGGGCGGGGCTATGTCCTTCGCCGGATCATGCGCCGGGCGATGCGCCACGCCCATCTGCTCGGCGCCGCCGAACCGCTCATGCACCGCCTCGTGCCGGCGCTCGTCGCCGAGATGGGTGCCGCCTACCCGGAGCTGGTCCGCGCCCAGCCTCTGATCGAGGAGATTTTGAAGCTCGAAGAGACCCGCTTCCGCCAGACGCTCGACAACGGCCTGCGCCTGCTCGACGAGGCGACCGGCTCGATGAAGCCGGGCGAGACGCTGCCCGGCGAGGTCGCGTTCCGTCTCTACGACACTTACGGCTTCCCCTACGACCTTACCGAGGATGCGCTGCGGGCGCAGGGTTATGGCGTCGACCGCGCCGGCTTCGACACCGCCATGGCCGCGCAGAAAGCCGCCGCCCGTGCCGCCTGGAAGGGCTCGGGCGAGAAAGCCTCGGACGAGATCTGGTTCGACATTGCCGAGGAATTGGGATCGACCGAGTTCACCGGCTATGCCGGCCATGAAGGCGAGGGCGAGGTCGTCGCTCTGGTGAAGGACGGTGCCCGCGTCGAGAGCGCGAAGGCGGGCGACAAGGTCGTCATCCTCACCAACCAGACGCCTTTCTACGCCGAGAGCGGCGGCCAGATGGGCGACACCGGCACCGTCACCGGAAACGGGGGCTTGGCGGCGGAGGTCGAGGATACGACCAAGCCGCTCGGCCGGCTCCACGCCCATCATGCCGTCATCCGCGCGGGCGAAGTGGCGGTGGGCGATGCCGTCCACCTCAAGGTCGACGCCGAGCGGCGCGGCCGCATCCGCGCCAATCACAGCGCGACCCATCTGCTCCACGCGGCGCTCCGCCACCGGCTCGGCGGCCATGTCACGCAGAAAGGCAGCCTCGTCGCGCCCGACCGCTTCCGCTTCGACTTCTCGCACCCCAAGGCGCTGACCGGCGAGGACATTGCCGCGGTCGAGGAGGAGGTGAACCGCCATATCCGCGAGAATGAGGAGGTGGCGACGCGGCTGATGACCCCCGACGAGGCGATCGCCGAAGGCGCCATGGCCCTGTTCGGCGAGAAATATGGCGACGAGGTCCGCGTCCTCTCGATGGGCCGCAACGACGATGCCAGTTACTCGGTGGAGCTGTGCGGCGGCACCCATGTGCGCGCGCTCGGCGACATCCAATTGTTCAAGATCGTCTCCGAAAGCGCGGTCGCCGCGGGCGTGCGCCGGATCGAGGCGCTGACCGGCGAGGCCGCGCGCCGGTGGCTGACCGAGCGCGAGAACAAGTTGAAGGAAATTGCCGCGGCGCTGAAAGCGGCGCCCGACGAAGTGCCGGCGCGCGTTGCGGCTTTGATCGAGGATCGCCGCCGGCTCGAACGCGCGCTTGCCGAGGCGAAGAAGGCCCTGGCCCTTGGCGGCGGAGGGGCGGCCGACGAGGCGCGGGGGCCGGAGCAGGTCGGCGGCCACGGCTTCATCGGCCAGGTCATCCACGGCATGGACCCGAAGAGCCTGCGCGGCCTCGTCGACGACGCCAAGAAGCGTGTCGGCTCGGGCGTGGTGGCGCTGGTCGCCGTCAACGACGGCCGCGCCGGCGTGGCGGTGGGCGTGACCGACGATCTCGCCGGCAGCCGCGATGCCGTCGATCTCGTCCGCCGTGCCGTCGCCGCGCTGGGCGGGCAGGGCGGGGGCGGCCGGCCGGACATGGCGCAGGGCGGCGGGCCGGAGGGCGGCAAGGCAGCCGAGGCCGTGCAGGCGGTGAGAGACGCGCTGGAGGCGGTGGAAGCCTGACTCCACCGGACCGAAAGACGCTCCAAATAATCAGGCGCCTGCCTCGCCTTCGCCTTCGGCCGGCGTCCATTTGAACACGTCATCGATCCGCTTGCCGAAGACGTGCGCGATTCGAAAGGCGACGTCCAGCGACGGCGAGTAGCGGCCCTGCTCGATAGCGGCGATCGTCTGGCGCGTCAGGCCCACACGCAGGCCGAGCTCCGCCTGCGTCATGTCATCCGCGAGGAAGCGGAGAAGGCGTATGTCGTTGGTCATGGCCTCAATGGGCAAGGCGCGGCCCTCCCCGATAGCCCCGCGCTACCAGGAGATTGCGCGTCGTCTCGGCAAGCACGATAACGAGCAGGGCGCCGTTGACGATCTGCCATCCGCCCTGGTTGAAGGGCATGATCATTCCGACAAAAACCATGCCGATCAACAGCACGGAATAGGCGATGCGGGTGGCGTGGCCTTCAATGGCGAGGTCGCGTTCGTCCGCCGTCAATCCCGGCCCACGATCCTTTCGCCCGAATACCAACGAACCGATCGCAAAGACGGTCACGTGCACGCCGGCCGCCGCCGCAAGGCAGGCGAGGCGCGCCGGCAGGGTGGTGAGCCACGTCGGAGCGACGATCTGAAGGACGAAATATACGAGATAAGCCGGGCACATGCCCCAAAGCATCAACCGTGCGCGACGTTCGAGCGGTGACATGTCCCCCCCTTTGAGTTAGCTATCGATGACCTGATGTTATATAACTTTAACACTATGTCAAGGTCCAATAACGCAGATTGGTATCGGTGGCACAAAATCGGAAAATGGACCGCTGGGCCACGAAGGCTCCCGCGAACGCCCGACCGGGACCGAGGCAGAGCCAGGAAACGGTCGATCCGTGACGCGCGGACGATAGGCCGCGCCGCCATCGCGACCTTGCGCGACGGGAAGGCGCGGGCGATGAAGACGGGCCTTGCTTTCTTGAGCGGTGCCGCACTCTATTGAGATGCGCAAAGCACCGCAGGCTTGCGAATTTCGGTGAGTGTGGAGGCGGCAAATTGCTGACGGAGCATGACATCGGCCGGATCGTGTTCGGTTGCGGCAATTTTGGCGGCATCGGCTCTTCGCCGCATTTGCGCGGCGCCGGCGACAGCGAGGAGCAGGCGCTGCAATTGCTCGATCATGCGCGGCGAACAGGGCTTCGACGCTTCGACACCGCCAACACCTATGGCGGCGGAGCGAGCGAGGAAATGCTTGGCAAATGGCTTCGCTCGCAGGACGCTTCCTTCCGTCGGACCGTCCAGATCGCGACCAAGGTCGGCAATCCCCATGGCTGCCCGCCGGGCGAGACGCCGCTCAGCCGGACCCAGATCGCCTGGTACCTCGATATGTCTCTGCGCCGTCTGGGGGTCGAGCGGATCGACCTCTATTACATTCACGAATTCGATCGCGTGACGCCTCTCGAAGAGACGCTCGATGCCATGACGAATGCCGTCGAAGCCGGCAAGATCGCCCGCTTCGGCGTCTCCAACGCTTCATTGTCCGATGTGGAGGCGATCCGGAATCTGGCCCCCGGCAGCCTCGCCTCGTGCTTCGAATATGTCCAGAACGAGTATAATCTGCTCGCCGTCGCGGATAAGCAGGCGCTGATCCCATACTGCGCCCGGCATGGCCTGCGCTATACGGCCTTCAGCCCGCTGGCCGGCGGGCTGCTTACCGGCAAATATCGGTTGGGCGAGGCGCCCCCGTCCGGCAGCCGCGTGGCCGAGGCGCCGGAGGCCTGCGCCGCCTATCTGAACGCGGATAGCTTCGCTGCGATCGAACGGCTGAAGCGATCGGCCGACGCGCGGCGCGAGACCGTGGCGGAGGCGGCCCTGCGCTTCGTGCTCGACACTCCAGGCGTGGACGGCCTGCTGATCGCGCCACGCCGCATTGACCATTTTACAGATTCGGGCCTGGAGCCGCGATGACGCCCGAGAATTTTCCGCTGCGCTCGCCGCCCGCGATCCCCACCCGATGATATCGGCCATGAACGGGAATCTCAGGCGGAATCGACCGCGTAGCCGTCGCCGTAGAATTTGCTCGTGCTGCGCGTGTGGAACGCCACCGCCTTGATCGGCTCGTAGCGGGGCGGGCCCAATCCGGGCAGCACCTCCAATATCTCATCCTCCCAGACATAGACCGCGATCGGGAAGGAGACGCGCGCCTGCGTCCTATGCGACCGGTCTCGCGGCTTGCCGACGCGGTGCGTCGTCGAGGGAAGCCGATCGTTCGAGAGAAGCTGCATGTAATCGCCGGTGTTGATGACGATCGCGCCGTGCGGCGCATCGAGGCGCACCCACTTGCGGCTGCGATGGTTCCAGACCTGCAGGCCCTCGACCCGGCTCGCCGGCAGGATCGTGAACAGGTCGACATCCTCGTGCCCGAGCAGCCGGCCGGCACCGGAGCAATCCTGATCCGCGCTCATCGGCGGGTAGTAATTCGCCCTGAGCCCGAAATTCGTGTCGGTGAGCTTGCGGTCATAGGCATGAGGGTCGCAGCCCAGCCCTTGGAGCATCGCCTGCGCGATCGGCTTGAACAAGGCTTCGTGGGCGAGGGCGAGGCGACGGAATTGCCGCTCATGGTCCGCGCGCGGCCAATAATCCTGCGCGCGAAACGGCCCCGCCCGATCCTGCGGAATGTCGAAGGCGCGCCGGCACCAGACCCAGCCTTCGACCAGGTCCGGATGGATCTCGCTGGTCTCCTCGATCGGGAAATAGCCCTGGGCGACCGAGCCGTGGCGCTTCGCCCGAAAGCGCATCTTCTCGTCGAGCGGGGTCGATGTGAACAGGTCGAGGACTTTTTCCTCTACCTCGTCGTAGAGCGCCGCATCCACGCCATGGCCGACGAGCACGGCAAAACCGATCTCCTGCAGCGCCGCCGCGAACGACTCGGCGAAGCGCGCCTTGTCCCCGGCATTCCCGCGCAGGAACGGCGCGATGTCGAGCGTCGCGATCTCATAATCCTCGTCGAATTGGTCGCTGTCGTGCTCGGCGAGGCGGTAGGTGTGGGCCTTGCGCACCTGGTCGAAGCGCTTGAAATCCTGGTTGAGCGCCTGCTCGGCGGCGACAGGGATCACGATTGCGCCTCTTCCACCTCGAGCACGAGCCGGGCCTCCGCCGCCTCGATCGTGCCTAAGCGGCGGCCCTTGAGCGCGGCATGCACCATCACCGCCGCGGCATAGAGGACGACGGCGCAGACCAGCCAGCGCAAATAGCCGATCGGCATCGAGACGACGACATAATAAGCAAGGATAACCGCGGGGATCCCGCCGATGGCGAGGCCGAGCACGATTCCAAGGTCCACCTTCCCGATCCGGATATGCTGGAAGCTCGCCCCCGCCCCCATCAGCGAGGCGCCGGCGGCCATGATCGGGAAGCAGAATTTCGGGTCCATGCCCATCAGGCTGAACATCACCAGGCTGGGCGCATAATTGCCGACCCCGAAATTCGCGAGGATGCCGAAGGCGAAATTGGCGAGGATCGCCACGATCATCAGCCCCAGCGGCAGGCCCGACGCCGTGCCGCCGCCGGGAAAGAGATCGAGATTCTGCATCGCATAGGCGGTGGCGGCGAGGACGAGACCGATCGCGACGATCAGCTGGACGACCCACACCCGTGCCCGCGTCACCAGCGGTACCCCGACCAGCCCGCCGATGAACGTGGCGATCACGCAGCCGACCAGCAAAGTCCGATCGACCAGCACGCCCAGCCCTACGAGGAAGATGATGCTTTCCGTCATGGCCGGCGGCGTCAGGCCGCACAGCATCGTCTGCGGGATCAGCCGGTCCGGCACCATGCGACGGAACTTGAACCAGGCCGTGGTGGGGGCGAAGGAGCCGATGCCGAGCGTATCGAGGAAGTTGACGACGGCGCCGAGGGCCAGCGCCTCGGCCGAGGGCAGGGCGCGCTTCCTGATGGCCGCAAGGGCCAGGGCCAATCCGTAGGCGAAGACCGCGATGCCGATAAGGGTGAGGAGCGCGATGAGCATGGTGCGCGGTCATCCTGAGCGCAGACGGCCGCGCATGCAACCTCGTGCACGCTTGCCGGCCGGACGCTAAAGGGAACGCCATGGCCGAGGCACCGAAGGAGCTGGATCTGATCTGCGCGGACTTCGACGCCGCGCTCGATCTCCTGCGTCGCCTCGGCCTGCGCATCGACATCATCTATCCGGCGGACGAGCCCCATAGCGCGATCCTGAGCAGTGACGGCATGAAAGTGCGCCTGACTTCGCGCCCGGACGCGCCTCCGCTTCCCGCCGGTCTGCCCGAATTCCGGCCCGAATTCATGGTGCTCCAAGCCGGCGGCGATTCGGGAGAGGGCCGCGCGGGAATGCGTTACCGCGATCTGATCCCGGGCCGGCTCGGCGGCCGTTACATCGCCTCGCACATCACGATCCCGCATGGCGGGCACGTCGCCGACTGGGTCCATTTCCACCGCATCGCCGTCCAGCTCCTCTGCGTCCGCAGGGGCTGGGTTCGTCTTGTCTACGAGGATCAGGGCGCACCCTTCGTCATGGCCGCCGGCGACATGGTCCTGCAGCCGCCGGAAATCCGCCATCGCGTCCTGGAAAGCTCCCCGGGCCTCGAAGTGGTCGAGATCACCTGCCCGGCGCTGCACGAGACGCTGGCCGATCATGAGATAGCGTTGCCGAACGGCGGGCCCGACCCGTCACGCCTCCATGGCGGGCAGCATTTCCTCCATCACGTCGCCGCGACGTCGCCATGGACGCCGTGGCGCGGCGCCGAAGCCCAGGAGACGAAATTGGGCGAGGCCAGCGGCGGGCTCGCCGAGGCGCGCATCCTGAGGCCCGGCCTATCGGCAAGGATCGCCGTGCCGCCGCACGACGGCGAGCTGGTGTTCGGCTTCGTTCTCGAAGGCTCGGCGCGGCTCGATCGCGACGGGGAACATGTGCTCGGCCCGGCCGATTCCTTCGCGATTCCGCCGGGCGAGGCATGGCGCCTGCGCGAAGCGTCGGACGATTTCCGGCTGCTGCACGTCACCACTGGACGGATTCGCGGCTAATGCGCAGGGATGCGGAATATCCACCAATTCCGTCATTCCCGCGAAGGCGGGGAGCCGAAGGCGACCGTCAGGTCAATCCAGGCTGACTCATTGCCACGCACAACCGCCGACTGGATTCCCGCTTTCGCGGGAATGACGGTAATTAAGCGCTGCGGCTTTCCGCCGCCGGCGGCTCCCAGCCGAACACGCTTCTCCCGCCATATTCGTGGGAACGACCGCGCTCCTCGGCCATGAAGGCATCGAACGATGGACCGCTCGCATGGCGTTCCAGCCTGCGGGCCTGCTCGTCGAGGCGGCGGATGGCGCCGATTTTCTCGTCATTGCCGAGCTTCGCGTTCTCGACGGCCGCCTTCAGGATGCCGATCGTCTTGTCATAGACTTTGGTCGGCACGGGATAGGGATGCCGGTCCTTGCCGCCATAAGCGAGCGAGAAGCGGGCCGGGTCGGCGAAGCGGCAGGGGGCGCCGTGGATCATTTCCGCCACCATCGCCAGCGAGCGCATTGTCCGCGCGCCGACGCCGGGGACGAGCAGCAATTCGGGGAAATCCCTGGGGCCGGCTTCGGCGGCGGCGGCGAGGGTGGCGTGGAGACGGCGGAGGATGACGTCCTGTGCCCTCACTTCGTGGCGGTCGGGGAGGATGAGGTGGGGGAGGGTCGGTTCGATCAGAGCTTTCGAAGAGGCCCCTCCACCACGCTTCGCGTGGTCCCCCTCCCCTGCAAAAGCGGGGGAGGATCTTAGCGCCGCGGCCTCGCGGGCGAGCTTGTCCGGGCCGAGGGAGGTCAGCAGCTCGAGCTGGGCGGTGCGGGAGGCTTTGGCGCGGCGGTCGGCGAGGTTGACGATCTCGCCCTGGCGGCGGCCTTCAATCGCGGCGTGGGGGGCGTCGATGAAGCTGGTCAGGCCTTCGGAGAGCCAGTGATAGCGGCGGGCGGTGCGGCGGGCGTCGTTCATGCCTTGCTGGACCACGGTCCATTGGCCGTCGTCGGTGACGATGAAGCCGTGGAGATAGAGGTCGAACCCGTCCTGCACGGCGGCGCTGTCGACCTTGGCTACGAGCCGGCTGGCCCTGGCGAGCGCCGTCCCGTCGAAGCCGGCGCGGTCGCCGGCGGCGATCAGCTCCGCCGGCGTCCGGCGCGAGTGGCGGCCGCGGCCGCCGCAGACGTGGATGCCGAGCTCTCCGGCGCGCGGGTTGAGGCCGCGCTTCAACGCCCCGATCACGCTGGTGGTGATTCCGGACGAATGCCAGTCCATCCCCATCACCGCGCCGAACGACTGGAACCAGAAGGGATGAGCGAGCCGGCGCAGCAATTCGTCGCGCCCATAATGAAGGACGATCGCCTCGGAGACGATCGTGCCGAGCTTCGTCATCCGATCGCCGAGCCAGGCGGGCACGCGGCCGCCATGGAGCGGCAGATCGGCGCTTCCGGCGCGTTTGGCCATGACGGGACTCCCGCGGGAACAGACAATGAACATTAGCAGGGTCGGACGCGACGCGCCAGCCGAAGATGTCGCTCTCGCCTCCGCCATGCTAGCCGGAGGCGATGATCCAGCATTATCTCCCTTCCGGCCTCGCCACCCCCTATCTGATCAGCGAATGGGCCATCCGTATCGTCATGCTCTTCTTCGTGCCGACGCGGCGCACGCCGCAGGCCGCGCAGGCCTGGCTGCTGCTGATCTTCTTCCTGCCGATTCCGGGCCTCATCCTCTATGCGGCGATCGGGCGCCCGCGATTCCCGCATTGGCGCACCGAGCGCTTCCAGCGGCTCGCGCCCTTTTTCGGCGGCGTCGCGACCGCATTGCGCGAGGCGGGGGCGGTCGCGGAAGGGGATGAAGCCGCCGCCTTGGCCGGGCGCCTCGGCGCGCTGGCGGCGACGCAGGGCAACGGAATCGAATTCCTGGCCGACTATGACGGGACGATCGCGCGCATGGTCGAGGATATCGACGCGGCGCGGGAGAGCGTCCGGATCCTCATCTACATCCTCGCCGACGACGAGACCGGCAACCGGGTGATCGATGCCCTCCGCCGGGCGGCGGCCCGCGGGATCCGATGCCACGTGCTGATCGACGCCTTCGGCTCGCACCGTTGGAGCCGCCGCGTGCTGAGGAAGCTGAACAAGAGCGGCGTCGACGCGCGCAAGGCGCTGCCGTTCCGGCTCGTCCACCGCCGCACCCGCAACGACATGCGCAACCACCGCAAGCTGATCACGATCGACGGCCGCATCGGCTATGCCGGCTCGCAGAACATCGTCGACAAGGCCTTCCGGCCCGGAATCGTCAATCGCGAGCTGGTCGCGCGGCTGACCGGGCCGATCGTCGCCGAGATGGACGCCGTGATCGTCGGCGACTGGTATCTGGAGACCGAGGAGATGCTGCCGACCGCGCCGGTCCCGGCCCCGGCCGGCGAGGCCGTGCTCCAGCTTCTCCCCAGCGGCGCCGACTATCCGCTGGAGGGGTTCGAGACTTTGCTCGTCTGGCAGGTCCACCGGGCGGAGCGGCGGGTGATCGTGACCACGCCCTATTTCGTGCCGGACCAGGATGTGCTCGGCGCGATGCGGACGGCGGTGGCGCGCGGCGTCGAGGTGGACCTGATCGTCTCGACGGTCGCCGACCAGAAGCTGGTGAGCCTCGCCCAGCGTTCCTATTTCGACAGCCTGCTCGCCGCCGGCGTGACGATCTGGCGCTACCGCGACCTGCTGCTCCACGCGAAGAATGTCGGCATCGACGGCCGCCTCGCCATGCTCGGATCGAGCAATGTCGACCTGCGCTCCTTCCAGCTCAACGATGAGGCGAGCCTGATCCTGTTCGATGCGGAATCGGTCGGCCGTCTGGAGGCGATCCAGCGCGCCGCGATCGATGAGAGCGACCGGCTGACGCTGGAGCAATGGCGCGCACGGCCGCGGGCGCAAAAGATGCTCGAAAGCCTCGCCCGGCTGGTGAGCCCGCTTCTGTGATCGCCAACTCGCTTCTCTCCCGCGATGGGGGAGGTTGGGGTGCGTTCCGAGACCCACCGCGGCCTGTGCGCACCCCTCCCAACCCTCCCCATCGAGGGGAGGGCTTTATGTTGTGCAACCTGTTATTGCGGCTTCACGTCGCGGAGGCGGCGGCGCTTCAGGGCGGGCGCTTCGGCCAGGTCGCCCTGCTCCATGATCTCCTTGCGGAGAGCAGCGCGCTTTTCGTGGATCGAGGCGATGACCGGCCCCATCGCAAGGCCGAGATCGACCAGCACCGCTTCCGAAAGCTGGAGCGAGGCTTCGAGCGTCTCCGGCACCGCATCGGTCGCGCCGGCGCGGTAGAGCTCGGCGGCGTGGGCGGCATCGCGGGCGCGGGCGACGATGATCAGGTCCGGGCACCAGGCGCGTACCTTGCGGGTCAGCCGCACCGTCAGCACCGGATCGTCCATGGTGAGGACCAGAGCGGCGGCATGGCCGAGCCGGAGCTTGTCGACCAATTCGTGCCGCGACACGTCGCCGAAAATGACCGGAAGGCCCTCGCTGCGATGGCCGGCGACCGAATCGACGTCCGAATCGACCGCGACATAAAGACGTTCATGGGCCGTCAGCATGTCGGCGACCATCCGCCCGACCCGGCCGAAGCCGATGATCACCACCCGCCCGATTTCCTCCGCCGGCAGTTCCACCTCGCTTTGCAGGTCGGCCCGACGGCCGGCGTGGCGGCCGATGCGGGCGAGGAAGGGGGTGATGGTGAGGCCGATCGCCGTCACCATCGTCCAGAATGCCTGGGTCCGCGGATCGATCAGGCCGGCGGCCGAGGCGGCGGCGAGGACGATGAGCGTGGTCTCGGACGGCGAGGCCATCAGGAAGCCGGTCTCGGCGGCGACCGATTTGCGCGCGCCGCCGAGCCGGAGCAGCCCGCCGGTCACCGCCGCCTTGACCAGCACCACGCCGGCAATGGCAAGCACGATCCGGCTCCAGCTCGCGGCGATCGTGCCGAGATCGAGGCTCATTCCGATCGTGATCAGGAAGACGCCGAGGGCCAGGCCGCGGAACGGGGCGGTGATCACCTCGACCTCGCTCGAATAATCGGTCTCGGCGATGAGGATGCCGGCGACGATCGCGCCGACGATCGGCGACAGGCCGACGGCGGTGGTGGCGAGCGCGGCGACGATGACGACGAGGAGGCTCGCCGACAGGAACAGCTCCGGGCTCTTGGTCCGCGCCGCCTGGGCGAAAAGGCGCGGGAGGAGCAGCCGGCCGAGCAGCAGCATCGCGCCGACGACGAGGATTCCGAGCAGGAGGATCCGGCCGAGGCCGGCGAGCCCCGCGCCGCTCGCCGGGCCGAGCGCGCCCAGAAGGAAGACGATCGGCACCAGGGCCAGGTCCTCGAACAGCAGCATGGCGAAGGCCGATCGGCCGACCGGGCTGGTTGCCCCGACCAAAGGAAGGACGAGCGCGGTCGAGGACAGGCCCAGAGCAAGACCGACCGCGACCGCGCCGGCGAGGCCGAGGCCGGTCAGGAAGAGCCCGCCGCCGAGGATCGCGGCGCAGAGGAGCAATTCCGCGGCGCCGAGGCCGAAGACCGCGCGGCGCATCGCCCAGAGGCGGCGGAAGGAAAGCTCCAGCCCGATCGCGAACAGCAGGAGGATGATTCCGAACTCGGCGAAAGGCTGGATCGCCACCGGGTTGGAGATGGTGACATAGCCGAGCCAGGGATAATGCGCGGCCAGCGCCCCGAGGCCCGCCGGCCCCGCCAGCATCCCGACCAGGATGAAGCCGATCACCGGGCTCACCCGCACCCGCGCGAAGGCGGGGATGACGATCCCCGCCGCGCCGAGGATCACCAAGGCGTCGCTCAGCGCACTGCTCTGGAACGGGGTCGCCATGCGCTCCTTATGCCGCAAATGGGCAGGATGAACAGGCGAAGGGATTGTCACGCGGATGATCCCCCGTCATGCCGAGCCCATGGCCAAGGGGACGGAACGGGATCTCGTCATCGTCGGCGGCGGGCCGGCCGGGATGGTCGCGGGCCTGCTCTTCGCCCGCGCCGGCTGCCGCGTCGCCTTGCTCGAAAAGCATGAGGATTTCTTCCGCGATTTCCGCGGCGACACCGTCCATCCCTCGACCTTGCGCATCTTCGACGAACTGGGTCTGCGTGAACGGCTGCTCCAGCGGCATCATGACAAGGTGCCGGACATTTCCGCCTGGGTCGGCGGGCGGCGGCTCGAAGTAGGGGATTTCAGCCATTTCGACCCGCGCTGGAACTTCATCGCTTTGATGCCGCAATGGGATTTCCTGGATTTCGTCGCCGAGGAAGCGCGCAAATATCCCAATTTCGAATTGCTGATGAAGGCGGAGGCGACCGGCCTTACCCGCGCCGGCGGCCGCGTCACCGGAATCGCCTACCGCCAGCAAGGCGCGGAAAAGCAGCTGTCGGGCCGGCTCGTCATCGCCGCCGACGGGCGCCATTCCGTCCTTCGCGACGCATCACATCTGCCGCTGAGCGAGATCGGCGCGCCGATGGACGTCTTCTGGTTCCGGATCCCCAAGGCGCGCAAGGCCGGGAACGAGACGACCGGAATCTTCACCGGCGGGCGGATCATGGTCCTGATCGACCGCGGCGATTATTGGCAATGCGCCTATGTCTTCGCCAAGGGCGAGGCGGAGGCGATCCGCGCCCGCGGCCTCGAGGCCTTCCGCGCCGACGTCGCGAAGACCGCCGATTTCGCCGGCCTCGACGTCGGCGCGGTCGCGGGCTGGGAAGACGTCAAATTGCTGACCGTGGCCCTCGACCGGCTCGATTGCTGGGACGCGCCGGGCCTGCTCCTGATCGGCGACGCCGCCCACGCCATGTCGCCGATCGGCGGAGTCGGCGTCAACGTCGCCATCCAGGATGCGGTGGCGGCGGCGAACATCCTCGCGGGGCCGCTCGCCGCCGGCCGCAATGTCGATCCCTTGCTGGCGAAGGTGGAGAAGCGCCGCCGCCTTGCCGTGCGCGCCACCCAGGCCGCCCAGAATACAGCGCAGAAGAGGGTGGTCAGCAAATTGCTCCAGGCTCGGGGGCCGGTGAAGCCGCCCTGGCCGCTGCGCATGCTCGACCGTTATCCTTTGCTGCGCCGAATCCCCGCCGCCTTTATCGGCTTCGGCCTGAAGGCCGAGCATGTGCGGTCGCCCGCTTATCCTCCCCGGAACGGGGAGGGGGACCATGCGGAGCATGGTGGAGGGGGGGCGGAGGCGGCACTGCCTGAGTAAGTGGCGCCGTACCGCGTCAGGCCCCCCTCCACCGCACTTCGTGCGGTCCCCCTCCCCGTTCCGGGGAGGATTTTAAGCCGCCATTTCCTTCTCCAGGTTCGTTCTTATCGCCTCGAAGAATTGTTCCGTCGTCATCCAGCCCTGGTCGGGGCCGATGAGGATGGCGAGGTCCTTGGTCATCTGGCCCTGCTCGACCGTGCGGACGCAGACCTTCTCAAGAGTCTCCGCGAACTTGGTGACCTCGGGCGTGTCGTCGAACTGGCCGCGGAACTTGAGGCCGCCGGTCCAGGCGAAGATCGAGGCGATCGGATTGGTCGAGGTCGCCTTGCCCTGCTGGTGCATGCGGTAATGGCGGGTGACGGTGCCGTGCGCCGCCTCGGCCTCGACCGTCTTGCCGTCCGGGCTCATCAGGATCGACGTCATGAGGCCAAGCGAGCCGAAGCCCTGCGCGACCTGGTCCGACTGGACGTCGCCGTCATAATTCTTGCAGGCCCAGACGAACTTGCCGCTCCATTTGAGCGCGCTGGCGACCATGTCGTCGATCAGCCGGTGCTGATATTCGATCCCAATATCGTCGAACTTATCCTTGAATTCGCTGTCGAATATTTCCTGGAAGATGTCCTTGAAGCGCCCGTCATAGGCTTTGAGGATCGTGTTCTTGGTCGAGAGATAGACCGGCCAGCGGCGATTGAGGCCGTAATTCAGCGAGGCGCGGGCGAAGTCGCGGATCGATTCGTCGAGATTGTACATGCCCATGGCGACGCCGCCGGCGGGGAAGTCGAACACGTCATGCTCGATCACCTGGCCGTCCGTTCCTTCCCATTTGATCGTCAGCTTGCCGGCGCCCGGAACCCGGAAGTCGGTGGCGCGATACTGGTCGCCGTAGGCGTGGCGGCCGACGACGATCGGGTCGGTCCAGCCAGGGATAAGGCGCGGGACGTTGTCGATCACGATCGGCTCGCGGAAGATGGTGCCGCCCAATATGTTGCGGATCGTGCCGTTGGGCGATTTCCACATCTTCTTGAGGCCGAACTCGGCGACCCGGGCCTCGTCCGGCGTGATCGTCGCGCATTTGACGCCGACGCCATATTTCCGGATCGCCTCGGCCGCCTCGACGGTGATGCGGTCCTCGGTCTCGTCGCGCTTCTCGATGCCGAGATCGTAATAGAGCAGGTCGACGTCGAGATAGGGCAGGATCAGCCGCTCCCGGATCCACTGCCAGATGATGCGCGTCATCTCGTCCCCGTCCAGCTCGACGACGGGGTTCTTCACCTTGATCTTGGCCATGGGGGCTCGGCTTTCCTGCTCGTTCGTTGGGATGTGGCGCGGGCTCTAGAAGGTGGCGCTTCGTGGATCAATCCTGGGCGGCGCCGGCCGGAATCCGCCGCGCATCTTTTTCCCTCCGTCCCTTGAACCATCGGCGGCTCCGGCGATTGAGTTACCTGTGCAACACAGCTAGAGGCCTGGAATGACTTCGCTCGACAAGCCGGACCTCGTCACCACGAACGTGGGCTACCGCATGCCGAGCGTCCACCCCGAAGGACGCAAGTTCGTCGTCGCCGCCGCCGCCCTGGCGCTGCTCGTCCTGTTCGTGCTTCATTGGAGCTGGCTCGGCTGGATTCTCATCGGTCTCACCATCTGGACCGCCGCCTTCTTCCGCGACCCGATCCGGACCACGCCGAAGGGGGAGGGGCTTGTCATCGCCCCCGCCGACGGCCTGGTGACGATGATCGCCTCGGTCCCGCCGCCCGTGGACCTGGCGGGCGAAGACGCTCTCGGCCACGAGCCGCTCACCCGCGTCTCGATCTTCATGTCGGTGTTCGATGTCCATATCAACCGCGCCCCGATCGCCGGCGAGATCAAGAAGGTCGTCTATATCGCCGGCAAGTTCCTCAACGCCGATCTCGACAAGGCGAGCGAGGACAATGAGCGGCAGCATTTCCTGGTCGAGAGCCCGGGCGGAATCCGGCTCGGCTTCACCCAGATTGCCGGGCTGGTCGCGCGGCGGATCGTTCCCTGGGTGAAGGCCGGGGACCATGTCACCGCCGGCCAGAGGGTCGGGCTGATCCGTTTCGGCAGTCGGGTCGACGTCTATCTTCCCGCCGGCACCTCGTCGCGCGTCCTGCTCGGCCAGCGCACCATCGCAGGCGAGACGCTGATCGCGAAGATCGGCGAATCGGACGCGCTCGAGGGGGTTGCCCAATAAGTGGGCCCGATGAGGCCTTGCCGGTGAGACCGCCGCGCCGGGACCGCCGCGGCATTCCCCTGCGCGCCGTGGTTCCCAATGCGGTCACGGCCCTGGCGCTCTGCTCGGGCCTCACCGCGATCCGCTTCGCCATTGCCGGCCAATGGGGCGAGGCGCTGGCCGCGATCATGGTCGCCGCCGTGCTCGACGGCATGGACGGCCGCATCGCGCGGATGCTGAACGGGGCGAGCCGCTTCGGCGCCGAGCTCGATTCGCTTTCGGACGTGGTCGCCTTCGGAGTCTCGCCGGCGATCGTCCTCCATCTCTGGGCGCTCAGATACTGGCCGCGCTTCGGCTGGCTGTTCGCGCTCGCTTATGCCGTGTGCACGGCGCTTCGCCTCGCGCGCTTCAACGCGAGCCTCGATACGGCCGAACAGCCGCACAAGTCGGCGGGCTTCCTGACCGGCGTTCCGGCGCCGGCGGGGGCGGGGATGCTGCTCCTCCCCATCTTCCTGTGGCTGGCGAGCGGCGGCCAATGGGCCTGGCTGCGCGACCGGGTCGTGGCCGCGCCCTGGGCGGCGCTCGTCGCCTTCCTGATGGTCTCGACCGTCGCCACCTTCTCCTGGACCTCCTTCCGCCTCAGGAGCCATGTCCGGCTCTGGGTATTGGTCGCGGTCGCGATCGTGGGGGGCGCCCTGCTGGTCGCGCCGTGGGAGACTTTGAGCGTCGTGATCCTGCTCTATGCGGTGTCGATTCCGTTCAGTGCGTCGAGCTACGCCAGGGTCAGAAGGCAGCGGGCCCTATCCGATCAGCCAAAGTCCGCCCGGCCAAAGCCCGGGCCCTCACTGCCTGAGCCCGCGCCGCCGACGGCCTGATCGCGCCGGACCCGTTCCACTCCCCCTTCAAGGCGAGCAGGATTTCGGCCCAGCAGGTCCGGACATTCATGTGGATGGTCACCGCCGCCGCGAGCAGGACGAGGATGAAAAAGAGCGAGGCTGCCAGGTGAAACACAGTCTATCCCCTTGATTATCCACAGCTCCGGAACGGTTCGGCCGCGGCTTTGATCCTGTCGGAGGTCGTAATCCCGATATTGTTCATGTTTTGTTCTATTGTCAAGCGGCGAACGGCGTGAAAAGCGGGACGAGTCGCCAAGAGGGAATTGGCGAAGAACGGTCAGGGACGAGGGCATCATGATGAAACCAGGCTTCTTGCTGGCAACGCTCACTCTTTTCTTCAGCCTCTCCGGAACGGCGGGAGCGCAACCCGCCGCGCCCCCGAGCGACATTCCCGCGACCTGGGAGAAGCCGCGCGCCGGCTACGATTACGACCAGCGCGAAATCATGATCCCGATGCGCGACGGCGTCCGGCTGCACACGGTCATCGTGACGCCGAGGAACGCCCATGGCCTGCCCATGCTCCTCGAGCGGACGCCCTATGACGCCGACAGCTTCGTCGACCAGGACAAGCCGCATCTGCGCGACGCCGTGCGGCCAGCGAACCGCGAGTTCGCCGACGACTTCTATATCCTCGTCTATCAGGACATAAGAGGGAAATACGGTTCGGAAGGCCCGTATATCATGACGCGGCCGCCGATCGGACCGCTCAACGCCAGCAGGACCGACGACACGACCGACGCTTATGACACGATCGACTGGCTGGTGAAGAACGTGCCGGGATCGAACGGGCGCGTCGGCATGATCGGCTCCTCCTATGACGGCTGGACGGTGGTCATGGCCTTGCTCGGGCCGCATCCGGCGCTGAAGGTCGCGGCGCCCGAAAGCCCGATGGTCGACGGGTGGATGGGCGACGACTGGTTCCATTACGGCGCCTTCCGCCAGGTCAATCTCGACTATTTCACCGGCCAGACGAGCAAGCGAGGGAAGGGCGAGCCGGTGCCCCGGCCCGGCGCCGACGATTACCAGACTTTCCTCGATGCCGGATCGGCGGGAGCCTACGCCTTGGCGCACGGCTTCCGGCAGCTCCCCTGGTGGAACCGCCTCTCGGAACATCCCGCCTACGATTCCTTCTGGCAGGACCAGGCGCTCGACAAGCTCGTTACGGCGAAGCCGTCCACCGTGCCGACCCTATGGCTCCAGGGCCTGTGGGACCAGGAGGACATGTACGGCGCGATCCATAGTTGGGAGGCGTTGCGGGCCAAGGGCCTCGGCGCGAACAACCATCTGGTGATGGGCCCCTGGTATCACAGCCAGGTCAACCGCGCCGCCGAGACTCTCGGGCCGCTCAAATGGCGGGGCGATACCGCCGCCGATTTCCGCGGCGACGTGCTGGTGCCGTTCTTCGACCGCTATCTGAGGGACCGCACGCCCGCCGAGCCGACGCCGCCGGTCCTGATCTACAATCCGTCCGAAAATCATTGGGACCGGTTCGCCGACTGGCCGGGCGTCGCGGCGGACGCGCTCACGCCCTTCTATCTCCAGCGTGAAGGCGGGCTGTCGACCGAGCATCCGTCCGGAGGCGGGGATTCCTATGTGTCGGATCCCGCCAAGCCGGTGCCGTTCGAGCCGAAGCCGGGCCTCATGGGCGACCGCGCGGCCTGGACGACGTGGCTGGTCCAGGACCAGCGCTTCGTCGCCACGCGGCCCGACGTGCTCGTCTACGAGACGCCGGTGCTCGACCACGACATCCGGCTGGAAGGCGCGCCGATCGCGGACCTGTTCGTCAAGACGACGGGCACCGATGCCGATTTCGTCGTCAAGATTATCGACGTCTATCCGCCTTCTTATGCCGAGCAGCCCGAAATGGGCGGCTACCAGCTCCCGATCAGCCTCGACATCTTCCGCGGCCGCTACCGCCGCTCGTTCGAGCATCCGGAGCCGATCCCGGCGGGCAAGGTGCAGGAATACAGATTCCGGCTGCCGACGGTGAATTATGTGCTGAAGCCGGGCCACCGGCTGATGGTGCAGATCCAGTCGACCCTGTTCCCGCTCTACGACCGCAATCCGCAGACCTATGTGCCCAATATCTTCTTCGCCAAGCCCGACGATTATCGGCCGGCGACGATGACGGTCGAGCATGAAGGCGCGGACGCGAGCGCGGTGCTGCTGCCGGTGGTGAGCCGGAGCACTGCGGTCGGTGTCCAGTGAGCCGGCAAAGTTGCGGCGTTAGACGGGCGCCGTAAGGGTTCGCGCAGAGACGCAGAGACGCAGGGACGCCGAGTTTCTCATCAATTCCGGCGAAGCCGCTCAAAATTAGGGCTTCGCCGGACTGTCGCCTCAACCCGTCATGAGGCGCGGACTCTCTGCGTCTCTGCGTCTCTGCGCGAACCAATTCTTTTGCAGCCAAGCCGCTCCACCGGCCGGCTTGATTTCGCCGGCCGCCGCCCCTAGATGCGCGCCATCCCACATGCGGGGCCATCATACCGGTGGCTGGGCAACCAGTCTCTCGGCCCCGCAGAGGTTTAACCGGAGGAGAAAGACCATGGCGTCACCCGACGTCACCATGCAGCAATTGCTCGAGGCCGGAGCGCATTTCGGCCACCAGACCCACCGCTGGAATCCGAAGATGAAGCCGTATATTTTCGGCGATCGGAACGGCGTCCACATCATCGACCTGTCGCAGACCGTGCCGCTCTTCGCGCGCGCGCTCGACTTCGTCCGCCAGACCGTCGCCGCCGGCGGCAAATTGCTGTTCGTCGGCACCAAGCGCCAGGCGCAGGATCCGATCGCCGAGGCCGCGCGCCGCTGCGGCCAGCATTATGTCAACCATCGCTGGCTCGGCGGCATGCTGACCAACTGGAAGACGATTTCCGGATCGATCAAGCGCTTCAAGAGCCTCGAAGAGCAGCTCTCCGGCGACACGGCCGGCCTCACCAAGAAGGAGGTGCTCCAGCTCACGCGCGAGCGCGACAAGCTCGAGCTTTCGCTCGGCGGCATTCGCGACATGGGCGGCCTTCCCGACATCATATTCGTGATCGACGCCAACAAGGAAGAGCTGGCGATCAAGGAAGCCAACGTGCTCGGCATCCCGGTCGTCGCGATCCTCGATTCGAACGTCAGCCCGCAGGGCATCGCCTTCCCGGTCCCGGGCAATGACGATGCCAGCCGCGCCATCCGCCTCTATTGCGACGCGGTCGCCGACGCGGTGCTCGCCGGCCGCTCGGGCGGCGCGGCCTCGCGCGGCGAGGATGTCGGCGCGATGGCCGAGCCGCCGGCCGAAGCGGCTTTGGCGGAAGCCTGAACCTGCTCTCCCCTCCCGCTTGCGGGAGGGGGGTTCGGCGTCAGCCTGTCCCCCGGGACAGGCTGCGCTGAGCCGAACCGGGGAGGGGCTGTCATAGTCCCATTCCCTCCCCCAGCCCCTCCCGCGAGCGGGAGGGGTGCAACATTCGCAAGAGGATAGAGACATGGCGGAGATTACAGCCGCAATCGTGAAGGAGCTGCGCGACCGCACCGGTGCCGGCATGATGGACTGCAAGAAGGCGCTCGGCGAGACCGGCGGCGACATGGAAGCCGCGATCGACTGGCTGCGCACCAAGGGCCTTGCCGCCGCCGCCAAGAAGGCCGGCCGCACCGCCGCCGAGGGCCTGGTCGGAGTCGCCGTTTCGGGCACGAAGGGCGCGGTCGTCGAGGTCAATAGCGAGACCGACTTCGTCGCGAAGAACGACCAGTTCCAGGATTTCGTCCGCACCGTCGCCGGGATCGCGCTGCAGACCGGAAGCGACGTCGGGACGCTGAAGGCGGCCGCCTGGCCGGCCGGCGGCACGGTCGAGGAAAAGCTCGCCAACAACGTCGCGACGATCGGCGAGAACCAGTCGCTGCGCCGCGCCGCCTTGCTCGAAGTGGGCGACGGCGTCATCGTCTCCTACGTCCACAATGCGGCGGCGCCGGGCCTCGGCAAGATCGGGGTGCTGGTCGGGCTCGAATCGGGCGGCGACAAGGCCGCGCTCGAGACGCTGGGCAAGCAGCTCGCCATGCACATCGCCGCGGCCAACCCGCTGGCGCTGCGCAGCGAGGATCTCGATCCGACCCTGATCGAGCGCGAGCGCGCGATCGCGTCCGAGAAAGCGAAGGAATCGGGCAAGCCCGACAATATCGTCGAGAAGATGGTCGAGGGCGCGATCGCCAAGTTCCGCAAGGAAATGGCCTTCCTCTCCCAGCTCTTCGTCATCGACAACAAGACCAGGGTCGAGGACGTCGTCGCCGTCGAGGCGAAGAAGGCCGGTGCGCCGATCGCCGTCGCCGGCTTCGTCCGCTTCCAGCTCGGCGAGGGCATCGAGAAGAAGGAAAGCGACTTCGCCGCCGAAGTCGCCGCCGCCTCGGGCGTGAACAAGGCCGCTTAACGCTCTACTCAGCCCCTCCCCTTCAGGGGAGGGGTTGGGGTGGGGCAGAGTCAGTGAAGGGCACGGCCTCCGCGGCTAATCCCGCCCGACTCCCCCACCCCAACCCCTCCCCTGAAGGGGAGGGGCTTTTATATAAGCCCCGCCGCCTTTAAGGTGCGCCACCTTCCACGCAGACGCCGAACGGACCCGACGATCTTATGCCGCGCCCGCGCTTCAACCGCATCCTCCTGAAGCTTTCCGGCGAAGCCCTGATGGGCGAGGGCCAGTTCGGCATCGATCCCGAGACCACCTCGCGCATGGCGCACGAAATCCGCGAGGCCAAGGAAGCGGGGCACGCGCTCTGCCTCGTCGTCGGCGGCGGCAACATCTTCCGCGGCTTCGCGGCGGCGGCCAAGGGCTTCGACCGCGCCCAGGCCGATTATATGGGCATGCTTGCGACGGTGATGAACGCGCTCGCCATGCAGAATGCGCTCGAGAAGATCGGCATCGACACCCGAGTCCTCTCGGCGATCCCGATGGCGACGGTGTCCGAGCCCTATATCCGCCGGCGGGCGCTCCGCCATATCGAGAAGGGGCGGGTGGTGATCTTCGCCGCCGGCACCGGCAATCCCTATTTCACCACCGACACCGCCGCCGCGCTGCGCGCCGCCGAGATGGACTGCGACGCCTTGTTCAAGGGGACCAGCGTCGACGGCGTGTACGATGCCGACCCGAAGAAGGTGAAGGGGGCGAAACGCTACGACAGCCTTCCCTTCCACCGCGTGCTGGCCGACGATCTGAAGGTGATGGATGCGAGCGCGGTTGCGCTCTGCCGCGACAATAATATCCCGATCGTCGTCTTCAACATCCGCGAGCAGGGCAATCTCGCGCGGGTGCTGAACGGGGACGGCGTCGCGACGATCGTCAGCAACGAGGAGTGAGACGATGCCCGCCTACAACAAGGACGATCTGCAGCGGCGCATGCACGGCGCCGTCGAAGCGCTGAAGCACGATCTTGGAGGCCTGCGCACCGGCCGCGCCTCGATCGGCCTGCTCGATCCGGTGACGGTCGAGGTCTATGGCGCGCACATGCCGATCAACCAGATCGGAACGGTCTCCGTGCCCGAGCCGCGCATGCTCTCGGTCCAGGTGTGGGACCGCTCCAATGTCGGCGCGGTCGAAAAGGCGATCCGCTCCGCCGGGCTCGGCCTCAACCCGATCACAGACGGCCAGAATATCCGGCTGCCGATCCCGGACCTGACCGAGGAGCGCCGCAAGGAGCTTGCCAAGCTCGCCCACCAATATGCCGAAAAGGCGCGGATCGCCGCCCGCAACGTCCGCCGCGACGGCATGGAAGCGCTCAAGACCGACGAGAAGAAGCACGAGATCAGCGAGGACGAGCATAAGAGGCTGGGGACCGAGGTCCAGAAGATGACCGACGAGACGATCAGGGAGATCGACGCGGCCACCCAGGCCAAGGAGAAGGAAATCCTCCAGCAGTGATCTTCGGCTCCGCCAAAGGCGCACCGCGGCCCGAAGCGAAGGCCGGCGCCAATGTCCCCCGTCACGTCGATGGCCGCGTGTCGAGCCACCCCATGCCTCGACACGTGGCCATAATCATGGACGGCAATGGCCGGTGGGCGAAGGCGCGCGGCTTGCCGCGGGTCGCCGGCCATCGCCAGGGCGCCGAGGCGGCGCGCGCGGTGCTTCGGGCGGCGGGCGAGGCGGGCGTCGAATGCCTCACCCTTTACGCTTTCTCCTCCGAAAATTGGCGGCGGCCGGAAGAAGAGATCAACGATTTGATGGGCCTCTTGCGCTTCTATATCGGCGCGGAGCTCAACAATCTCCACCGCGAGGGCGTGCGCATCACGGTGATCGGCGATCACCAGGCCTTCCAGCCCGACGTCGCCCGCATGATCGACCAGGCGATCGCGAAGACGGCGGCCAACACGCGGATGACGCTTGCGATCGCGCTCAATTACGGCGCCCGCGCCGAGATTGCCGGCGCGGTGCGGCAATTGGCTGCGAAGGCCGCTTCGGGCGAGATCGCGCCGGAGGCGATCGACGAGGCGGCGGTGGACGCCGCGCTCGATACCGCCGGCCTGCCGCCCCTCGACCTCCTCATCCGCACTTCGGGCGAGCGGCGCCTCTCCAATTTCCTGCTCTGGCAGGCGGCCTATGCCGAATTGCTGTTCGTGGACACGCTCTGGCCCGATTTCGACGGCGCGGCGCTGCGCGCGGCGCTTGCCGATTATGCCGGGCGCGAGCGGCGGTTCGGCGGCCGATGAGCGAGGAAGCGCGCCCGGATCCGAAGGGGCCTTCGGACCTCACCACCCGCTTCGCGACCGCGATCGTGCTGGTCGCGATCGCGGTTTCGGCCGTCTATATCGGCGGCGGCCTGTTCCGGCTGCTCACCGCGATCGTCGCCGGCCTGATGCTCTACGAATGGGCGAGCCTCCATAAGGTCGGCCGGATCTGGTGGATCGCCGGCATCGTCCTGCTCGCCGCGGCCCTGCTCGTCCTCTCGGCGCAGCTCTTCCCGCCCGACACGGTCGATTATGTCGAAGGGATCGGCGAGGCGATCATCCCCGAATCGCTGCAGCCGGTCTGGATCGGCTTTGGCATCATCGTCGGCATCGGCGTGCTGCTTGGCGCGGTCAGCCGCCGCCTCGCCATGGCGACGGGCTTCATCTACATCGGCATCCCGACCTTCGCCCTGATCGTCGTCGAATGGGCGCGCTACGACATCGTCTACTGGCTGATGCTCGTCACCTGGGCGACCGACATCTGCGCCTATTTCGCCGGGCGGCGGATCGGCGGCCCGAAGCTCGCGCCGAGCATCAGCCCGAACAAGACCTGGGCGGGCCTGATCGGCGGCATGGCCGGCGCCCTGATCGTCGGCGGCCTGTTCGCCTGGGCCTGCGACCTCGAAATGCCCTTCCTCTATCTCGGTGCATTGATGGCGATCCTCGCCCAGCTCGGCGACCTTTACGAGAGCTGGGTCAAGCGGCGGTGCGGCGTCAAGGACAGCTCGAACCTCATTCCGGGCCATGGCGGCGTCCTCGACCGGCTCGACGGCCTGCTGCCCGTGATCGTCGCGACCCTGCTCGTCATGGTCGCCCTGGTGGGGCTTAAGTGAGCCGCCGCACGGTCGCGATTCTCGGTGCCACGGGTTCGGTCGGGCGTTCGACGCTCGACCTGATCGCGCGCAATCCCGACCGCTTCGAGGTGACGGCCCTGACCGCCAATCGCGACGTCGCCGGCCTCGCCGAGGCGGCGCGGCGCGTCGGCGCCCGCCGCGCGATCATCGCCGACGAGGCCTGCCGCGCCCCGCTCGAAGCGGCGCTCGGGGGCAGCGGGATCGAAACGGCGGCGGGCCGCGAGGCGGTGCTCGAGGCCGCGGGCGGCGGCGCCGATTGGACGATGGCCGCGATCGTCGGCTCGGCGGGCCTGGCGCCGACCATGGCGGCGCTCGCCGGCGGCGGCACGGTCGCGCTCGCCAACAAGGAGGCCCTGGTCTCGGCCGGGACCCTGATGACCGAGGCCGCGCGGCGCGGCGGCACGACCCTGCTGCCGGTCGATTCGGAGCATAATGCGATCTTCCAATGCTTCGACGCGGAGCGGCCGGGCACGGTCAGCCGGATCATCCTCACCGCCAGCGGCGGCCCGTTCCGCACGAGCAGCGTCGAGGAGATGCACGGCGTCACCCCGGCCGAAGCGGTCGCCCACCCCAATTGGTCGATGGGCGCCAAGATCTCGGTCGACAGCGCGACCCTGATGAACAAGGGGCTGGAGCTGATCGAGGCTTTCCACCTCTTCCCGCTCGACGCCGAACGGTTCGAGGTGGTGATCCATCCGGAATCGGTGGTCCACAGCCTCGTCGAATATGTCGACGGCTCGGTTCTAGCCCAATTGGGCGCCCCCGACATGCGGGTGCCGATCGCCTACACCCTGGCCTGGCCGGAACGGATGGCGACGCCCTGCGAGCGGCTCGACCTGGTCCGCTTCGGAACCCTGCGGTTCGAGGCGCCGGACCTCGCGCGCTTCCCGGCCCTCGGCCTCGCCCGGGACTCGCTTCGCGCCGGCGGCGGCGCGCCGGCCGTGCTCAACGCCGCCAACGAGGTCGCGGTCGCCGCCTTCCTCGCCGGCGAGATCGGCTTTCTCGATATCGCTTCCATCGCGGCCGAGACCCTGCAATGCTACGCGCCCGAGGCACCCGGCGCGATCGCCGACGTCCTCGCCATCGACGCCGAAGCGCGGGCGCGCGCCGGCGAGGCGAAGAGAAGGTATTTGCGTTGACCAGCGCCCAGCCCGGCTTCCTGTGGACGATCCTCAGCTTCGTGCTGGTGATCGGGCCTTTGATCTTCGTCCACGAGC
Organism: Allosphingosinicella sp.; assembly: GCA_036491055.1. GTDB lineage: Bacteria > Pseudomonadota > Alphaproteobacteria > Sphingomonadales > Sphingomonadaceae > Allosphingosinicella. The sequence continues at coordinate 9,181 of DASXCT010000018.1, read as the reverse complement.
TCGGCCATTATCTGGTCGGCCGCGCCTGCGGCGTGAAGGCGGACGTGTTCTCGATCGGCTTCGGCCGCGAATTGTTCGGCTGGACCGACGGCAAGGGCACGCGCTGGAAGGTCAGCCTGCTGCCGCTCGGCGGCTATGTGAAGTTCGCCGGCGACATGAACGCCGCCGGCCAACCGTCGCGCGAATGGCTGATGCTGCCGGCGGAGGAAAGGGCGAAGACATTCCAGGCCAAGCCCGTCTGGCAGCGCTTCCTGATCGTTGCGGCCGGACCGCTCACCAATTTCCTCATCGCGATCGTCATCATCGCCGCCGTCGTCATGGCGCTCGGCAAGCCGGTCACTCCTCCCGTCGTCGACAAGGTTCAAGCCGGGTCGGCCGCGGCGAAAGCCGGGCTGCAGCCGATGGACCGGATCACGGTCATCGACGGCCATCCCATCGCCGATTTCGAGGATCTCCAGACGGATCTGATGCTGAAACGGCCGGTGCCGGTTCGCGTGGACTTCGTCCGCGGCGGCCGGAAGATGAGCGTGATCGCCAAGCTGACGACGGACGTCGAGCACGACCAGTTCCGCAACGAGACGACCCGAAGCCTGCTCGGCGTTTGGCCGGTCAAGACCCAAATCGTCCCGGTTTCCCCGTTCGAGGCGATCGGAACCGGTCTCCAGCAAACCTGGCGCATCGTCAGCGTGACCGCCGAAGGCATGAAGCAGATCGTCGTCGGCGAGAGGTCGGTCAAGGATCTGGGCGGGCCGCTCAAGACCGCGCGCTTCGCGGGCGAGCAGACCAGCCTCGGCCCGCTTTCCTATCTCTGGTTCCTCATGGTCGTCTCGATTAATCTCGGATTCATCAACCTGCTTCCAATTCCAATGCTGGACGGAGGCCATCTGCTCTTCTACGCGATCGAAGCCGTGCGGCGCCGGCCGCTTCAGCCCCAGGCGCAGGAATGGGCGTTCAGGACCGGCCTTGCCGCTCTTCTCGCCCTGATGATCTTCGTCACTCTCAACGACTTGGCGTCTTTTGGACTATGGTCGAAGCTTGGCGGCTTGATCGGTTGAATAGGATGAGGCAGGGCATGTACGGACAGGGACACCCTCCGGCCAGGATGCCGGCACAGAATCAGGGCGGGGACGCGTGACAGCGAACAGTTCATTTTCCAGCGGCCGGCGGCTGAGTGCGGCCCTCATGGTCGGAACCATGCTCGGCGGCCTCGCCGTGCCGGCCGACGCCCGGAACCAGCCGGCGCCCCAAAATGCTCCCGCGCCGGCTCCAGAGCCGGCCGCGCCCCCGCCGGCTTCGCCACCGGCCTCCGTTCCGGCGCCCGCCCCGGCCGCCGCGGCCCAGGCGCCAGAGACGCCGGCGCCGACGCCGGCGGCGACGCCCGCCCCGACGCCGCTCCCCGGCACCGGCACGATCGCTTCGATCGCCGTCAGCGGCAACCAGCGGCTCGAGCCGGAGACCGTCCTTTCCTACACGACGCTTCGGGTCGGCCAGCCTTACGACCGCGAGAAGCTCGACCAGGCGATCAAGGACCTCTACGCGACCGAATTGTTCGCCGACGTCCAGATCGCCGGCGCCGACACCGGCAACATCGTCATCCGCGTCCGCGAAAATCCGGTGATCAACCGGATCATCCTGGAAGGGAACAAGCGGATCAAGGAAGACAAGATCATGCCGGAGATCAAGCTGGCGCCCCGGCAGATCTTCACCCGATCCAAGGCGCGCGCGGACGTCGCCCGCATCATCGAGCTCTATCGCCGCCAGGGCCGCTTCGCCGCCAGCGTCGACCCCAAGATCGTCCAGCTCGAGCAGAATCGCGTCGACCTCGTCTTCGAGATCAACGAGGGGCCGCGCTCCAAGGTCCGCGCGATCAACATCATCGGCAACGAGCATTTCGGTGCCGGTACCCTGCGCTCGCAAATGGCGACGAAGCGCACCGGGCCGTTGAGCTTCCTCGGCTCGGGCGACGTCTACGATCCGGACCGGCTCGCCTACGACCAGCAGAAATTGCGGCAATTCTATTTGACCCAGGGCTATGCCGATTTCCGCGTCGTCTCCGCGGTCGCCGAGCTGACGCCCGACAGGCGCGACTTCGTCATCACCTATGTCGTCGAGGAAGGGCCGCGCTACAAGTTCGGCGACGTCAAGGTCGAGAGCGGGATCCGCGACTTGAAGTCCGAATCGCTCGCCCATCTGCTGCCGATGAAGAAGGGCGAATGGTACAATGCCAAGCAGGTCGAGGACACGGTCACCGCTTTGAACGAGAGCGCCGGCCTGTTCGGCTATGCCTTCGCCGACGCCGAGCCCGACTTCAAGCACGACAAGGACACGCGCACCATGGCGGTGACCTTCCGGGTCAACGAAACGCCGCGCGTCTATGTCGAACGGATCAACATCAACGGCAACACATTGACCCGGGACAAGGTCGTCCGGCGCGAGTTCCGCATCGCCGAGGGCGATCCGTTCAACAGCGCGATGGTCAAGCGCTCGCGCGACCGCATCCAGTCATTGGGCTATTTCCAGGACAATCTCGAGATCGAGCAGACCCAGGGCTCGACCCCGGACCGGGTCATCCTCACCACCAACCTCGAGGAGAAGCCGACCGGCCAGCTCGAAATCTCGGCCGGCTATTCGAGCTTGGAAAGCTGGCTCGTCAACGTCGCCATCACCCAGCGCAACTTCATGGGCAAGGGCGATACGGTAAGTGCCTCGGTCGAATATTCGGCCTATACCAAGTCGGTCGATCTCGGCTTCACCCAGCCTTATATTTTCGACCGCAACATCGCGATGAGCTTCGACCTGTTCCGCCGCGATTACAACAGCTTCGACTTCATCGGCACCAACCGCAACACGACCTACGACCAGGTCTCGACCGGCGCCCAGATCCGCTTCGGCCTCGCGCTGACCGAATATTGGTCGCTGGCCCTGCGCTATACGTTGAGCGTCGACAAGGTCTCGCTCGACCAGGCGACCTTCTTCACCGATCCCGATGGACCCGGCCCGCTGCCGCCGGTTTGCGATCCTCTGCTCGCCGGCCGCTATCTCTGCGAGGCTCTGGGCAAAAGGACGACGTCCGCGACCGGCTATTCGCTCCTCTTCGACACCACCGACAACCATTTGCGGCCGACCCGGGGCCAGCGCCTGATCTTCAACCAGGACCTCGCCGGGCTCGGCGGCAGCGTCCGTTACATCAAGACCAGGGTGACCGGCGCCAAATTCTGGAGGCTTCCCCACAACTTCATCTTCTCGCTCACCGGCGAGGCCGGCTATATCCACAGCTTCGAACCGGCGCAGGCGGCGGACGAGGATCCGGTCCGGCTCACCGACCGCTGGTTCCTGGGCGAGCCCGACATTCGCGGCTTCGACATTCGCGGCGTCGGCCCGCGCGTCATCCGCGCCTTCTACAAGAAGAATGCCGACGGCACCTTCGCCACCGATTCCGCGGGCAATTTCATCCTGGATACGAAGCGGCAGGACGTCGTCGACGATGCGCTCGGCGGCCGGGCTTATTATCTCGGCCGGGCCGAGGTCGAGATCCCGCTGGGCAACCAGTTCCGCGAGCTTGGTCTGAGGCCGTCGGTCTTCGTCGACGTCGGCGCCGTGTTCGGCGTCCGCCATCCGGCCACCCAGACGATCAACCCCAACAATATCCTCGCCATCAATCATTGCGTCGACACGGGCGGCCATACCAGCAACACAGCCAGTGACGGCAGCTGCCCCACCGGCACGTCGATCGTCTCCGCGGTCACGCCGTTCAGCGAGACATTTTATGGCGACACGCCGCGTCCGCGCGTGTCGATCGGCTTCGGGGTAAACTGGAACTCACCTTTCGGTCCGTTCAGGATCGATATCGCGAAGGCGCTGATCGCGGCGCCAGGGGATGATAAGAAACTCGTCACATTCAACGTAGGGACAGCATTCTGATGATCAAATATACTCTTGGCGCGGCCACCGCCGCGCTTCTCCTCGCCATGCCCGGCGCCGCATCGGCGCAGCGCACGCAGGGGGCGACGATCGTCGTCGTCGACACCGAGCGCCTGTTCGGCGAATGCATCGCCTGCCGCACCGCGACTTCCCAGCTCCAGGGAATGATCAGCCAGGGGCAGCAGCGCGCGCAGCAGCTCAGCCAGCCGATCCGCACGGAGGCCCAGTCGATCGAGGCCGCCGCCACCGCGGCCCGCAACCAGCCGGCGGGCGCGGCGCGCACCGCGACCGAGAATGCGATCAACCAGCGCGTCCAGACGCTTCAGGCCCGTCAGACCGCGGCGAACCAGGAGCTCAACCAGCTGGACCAGAACATCCAGTCGGTCCGCGCCAATGTCGCGCGCCAGCTCAACGAGAGACTGGGCCCGATCTACACGCAGGTGATGAACGCCCATGGCGCGAACCTGCTGGTCGATGTCGGCGCGACGCTCGCCCATGCGCCCGCGCTCGACGTCACCAACGAGGTGCTGACCGCGCTCAACGCCGCCGTGCCGAGCGTCAGCGTGACGCCGCTGCCCGCGCCGCCGCCGGGAACGCAGCCGCAGGGCCGGTGAGCTCCGAAGACGAAGGCGCCGCCATCGGCCCCCTGGACATCAGGCGGGTGATGGCGGCGCTGCCGCACCGCTATCCGATGCTGCTCGTCGACCGCGTCGAGGAGCTGATTCCGCGCAAGCGGATCGTCTGCATCAAGGCGGTGACGATCAACGAGCCCTTCTTCCAGGGCCATTTCCCCGGGCGCCCGATCATGCCGGGCGTTCTGCTGGTCGAAGCGATGGCGCAGGCCTCGGGCGTGCTCGCCGTCGAATCGCTCGGCCTCGCCGGCTCGGGCAAGCTCGTCTATTTCATGGCGATCGACGGGGCGAAGTTCCGGAAACCGGTCGAACCGGGCGTGCTGCTGCGCATCGAGGTCGACCTCGTCCAGGACCGCGGCAAGGTCTGCAAGTTCGCGGGCCGGGTGCGGATCGACGCCCAGCTCGCTGCCGAGGCCAATTTCACGGCGATGATCGCCGATCCGCCCTCGGAATAAAATGAAACTGCCTCCGGAAAACCCGGGGCGGTTCACCGGCGCCACGTCGTGAGCCCGTTTCTCCATCCTATCGGGGAACAACCACCTGCGCGCACCTTTGCACGCCTCAACTCACCAAAATATAAGCCAAAGGGCGACTCGCTCCCGCGATTACCCCATGTAATTTAATTAAATTAGCTCACGCCGGTTCCCTCGCTGCGTCACATGATGGGGAATGCCGGGGAGAACCAGGCGCGGCAGGCGGGACACGTCGACGGAGTATCGCGCCTACACACATCGGTCAATTAGGGGTATTGCGCGTGTCGCCATAATGCTATGGGATAGGCGTCTTCCCATCCCAATTAGATATCACAAGTTCTTCTAGTTTTTTAATATTTATCGTATAAGCCAATGGATAGTTATACTCATCATGATTTAATGAAGATTTAATTACTTGCTTGTCGTTTTCTATAATTGACCAGCTTACTATTTCTGTACTTCCAATTCTATAATTTGGAAATCTGAATTTAAGGTCACGCATTTCATCTTGAATCGGACATTCGCCAGAGAATTCGAGATATTTATCTGCTATGGCTGCCCTGAAAGGAAATCCGATCACAAAGAGCGTACACATTCCATCGCAAATGCTTTCATAGCCTCCAAGAACACGTGCAACTCTAGCAATGCTTCCTATAATCTTGTTCCTGCCTATAAACTGAAGCACGATATTTCTATCGAGTTCCGGTGTAATATATACAGAGCCAAGTCGCGGATTTCTCATTCTAGAACATCTCCAGTTCATTTAGTATAGCTGTGCCTATTGCCTTGACGTCCTGATACGTGGAACTGCTTCGGGCAATTGAGTTAATTTTGTTCGCCAGCGTCCCTCCCGCTCTCGCAAGTCCATGTGCTTCTATCAAGGCCTGTTCGGTCGCGCGTGCAGCTCGTCTGCTGAGTCCGCTTACCACAGGCTGGATGACTCGACCAACTGAACGCAGGTGCTCTGCAGCACGAGCTTCCAGCGCGCGGCCAGTTCGCCCGACGTACCTTGTCGTTCCATTTACGACCTCTTGATATACGGTGTGCTCCCCAGCATGCTCGGCGATGACGCTCGTAGTAGAATCTCCGGCGGCAAAGACCGCCGTACCTGCTGCCACTTCGGGAAGTACGGCCGCCGCGGTCCCAGCCGTCATACCTAGGATTGCGAGTCCACCCACAATCTTTGTTGCGGTTGGGTGCTCCTTCATAGTTTTCAGATTGTCTTGGGTGAGTTTCTTCTGCTGTTCCGGTGTACATGATCCTTCGATTTGAGCACAGTTCTCGCCGGTCGGATCAGTATGATCAACAGGATCATCCCCTACATATTCATACAGATTGACCTGATCCTTATACCCGATTGGGTCCGTCTGCAGGAACCTTCCGAGCCGGCTCGAGTAGATGCGGGCCTTGTAATAATAGAATCCGAGGTCAGGAAGCAACACCTGTCCGGTGTATTGGAACCGGCCCAGGTTGCCCGATGCCGGCACGCCCCATTCGTCATATTTGTTGATCGCGAGCGCATTGCCGGAGTCGTCGGCCACGGCGACGATCGAGCCCTGATGATCGGCGTGGAGGAAGCGGCGCACCGTGCCGCCGGCATATTCGTACCACACCAAGGGATCGTCTTCTTCCGTCCCGTGAATGTAATTGCGCTGCACCGTGCCGGCCGTGCTGAGCTCCTGCACCAGCTGATCGCCATCGTAGAGGAACCGAACCGTTCCCGTTCCGCTCGGCGCGGCGTATTGCCAGAGCCGGCCCATCGGATCGTAGGAAAGGGTGACGCTCGTCCCGCCCGTGACCGACACCAATCGGTTCTCGGCATCGTACTTGTAGGTGCTGGTGCCGTCCGAGCTGAGGTTGCCGTTCGCGTCATAGGCGAACGTCGTGCCGGCAGCGCTAGTATATTGATTGAGCCCGTTGATCGCGTAGCTTTTCGTCCCCAACACCTGCTCGGTATATTCCCAGCCGCTGTTGCTACGCGCGCGGCTCACGATTTGCGAAGCGGGATTGTAGCCGAACCCGAGCACTTGGTCGTTGACCGTGCCGGCGAGATCGTGAGTCATCGTCAGCAGACGCGACGCGCCGTCATAGGCATAGCTGGTCGACGAGTTGGCCGCGCCCGGGCCTTGGCCGAGCGACAAACGCCGGCCGATCTGATCATAGGCAATCGTGGCGATGGCCGGGGTTGTCAGGCTCGTATCATGAACGGCGCTCATCCGATCGAGGCCGTCATAATCGAACCCGGCCCAATAACTGGTGCCGCTCAGCGTCAGCCGATTGCCATCCGCATCATAGGTGGCGGCGAACGTCCGGCTGGTGCCGTCCATATTGCTCGCGAACGAAGTCAGGCGGCCAGCATTGTCATAGACGTTGGTGATCCCGAGACCACTGGTCGAGCTGAACCGCGCGTAGAGCAGCAGGCCACGATTATCATAGCCCTGGTAGACCGTGTAACCCGCGACGCCGGTCGCCGAGACGGGCACCGTCTTCACAGTCAGACGATTGAGGAGGTCGTACTGATAGGTGATCGTGGTTCCATCGCGCTTCCTCAGGCTCGTGCGGTTGCCGTCTGGGTCATAGCCATAGGCCTCGAAGTCGGCAGAGTTGGTTGACCCATGCGTCGTCGGCGACGGGAACGTCCATTGGATCTCCCGGTCCTGGCCGTCATAGGCCATGGTCGCGAGGTTGCCGTCGGCATCGGTAACGCTCGTCTGCTTGCCATTGCCGTTATAGGTGTAGGTCTCGTAATCCTGCTGAAGCGTCGCCGGAAAACCGTTGGCCGTGGTGACGTTATAAGCCTTCTGCACCTTCAGCACCTGCCCGGCCGCATCGTAGACGTTGTGGGTGACCCGGTCGGGGCCATTGCTCCCGGTGGTCTGAAGCGTGCAGGCGGAGGCGGGAAGGGACGCCCAAGTCGTGGGATTCATCCGTTCCGCGGCGCAATCAACCCGGCCGCCAAGGTCGTAGCTGGTCTGGGCGACCGTGTTAATCACGCTGGTGGCATTCTGTTTCTCACTCACAACGATCGGTCGGTCGAGCGCGTCGTAGGTTGTGTCCACCTCTTGCAATATTGTGAATCCGGCCCAGGCGGCGGGCGCGGTCGCCTCGCTCTGCCAGGTTGCAAGCTCGCCCTTCTCGACTTTGGTCAGCCGGCCCGCATCGTCATAGCTGTTGCGGGTCGCCATATAATGGAGCGTCCCCGAACTGTCGGGGTCCGGCTCGATCGTGCCGACGAGCCGCCGGTCGAGATCATAGCGATAGCCGGTGGTGAAAGCGGAGGGGCTGCTCTGCGCCTGCGCCTGGGCGGCGAGGCCTGCGCCGAATACGATGGCGGCAAGGAGAAAGAGAGATTTGCGAAGGCCCATGATCCTGTTCCCTGTTGGCGCTGCTGTTCCGGTGGAGCGGTGCCTCTGTCTCATGGGCAGCTCGCCAGCCCGGCGCGGGGCTTGGTCTCGCTGATCTTGTTGCCGAGCGTGTCGTAGGTCTCGCAGGTGCGCAAGCTGAGCCCGCCTGAATCCACCACCGTGCCGCGCAGGATCAGGTTATTGGGCCCGGCATCTGGGCCGTAATCGTAGGTGGTGATGACCTCGTCGGATGCGCCGTTGACGCAGCCGGTGTCGGTGCTGTTGGTCGCCCCGGCCTTGCAGAGCGCCATTTGCGTGAGCACCCAGACCGGGCTCGCCGCGTGGACGTAGCCGCCGGTCCCGTTCGAGATCCAGGCATAACGCTGGGCATAGGTATAGCGCTTCTCGGGCCGGATGCCGCCCGCCGCCGGCGCCGGATCCCTCTCCCAGACGACGTCGCCATTATCGGTGCTGTACTGGAAGTCGGTCTCGTTGCCGTTGGCGTCGATCGAGACCACCGGCTTGTTCGCCGATTTGGGATGGGGCGTGTCGTAGACCGCCGAGGTCGTCACATCCGCCGTGCCCGAGCCGGGCTTGGAATGGCGCACCATCTGCGCGATGTTGCGGTTGCTGTCATAGGTGAGGTCGGTCTCGATTCCTTCCGGATCGATGAACTTCTGCACCAAGGTGGCGAGGCAGCCGCCGGTGGGCGGCGGGACGGTGAGCTCATTGGGGTCGCAATAATCGCTGGTCGAGGTGCGTCCGTCCGGATCGGTGACCGAGATCGGGCCCGAGGTGGTCTGGTAGGCGA